>NZ_JBEZXF010000001.1:0-1764083 GCF_040637855.1 Microbacterium sp. NPDC028030
CGGAAATCGAACGGAACGGACCCCTCCGGCCCGAATACACCCACCCTACGAGACCCCACACACCACCGTCGATGGGCACAACTCCCCATCCACCCCACCCCGGTGGCGTCAGACGTTCAGCACCCAGTCGTCGCCGGGGCGGACCACCGCGGCGACGAGCTCGTCGAGACGTTCCTGGTCGACCCGCGGAGTGAAGCCGCTGAGCGTCGCCGACGCCAACGCCGCCTCGGCGAAGGGCTCCACGAACGCCATCCCGTACGGCACGACGGGCCCGAGCATCGCGCACACCGTCGCCCCTTCGCCGAAGAAGATCCAGCGGCGGGTCGCGAAGTCGAGACCGTTCTCACGCTGCGCGAGCGTGGACGAGAACCCGGTGCCCAGCGACTCCGTCTCGGTGAGCCGGGGGGTGACCGGCAGGATCGCGGTGTTCGACCAGAGGAAGTCGGCCTGCTCCTGACGGGAGAGCTCGTGCGTGATCACCGAGATCATCAGCGGGGCGACCACGCCGCCGTCGACACCGACGATGAGCAGCAGCCGCCGATCGTCGCCGACCCCGGCCATCACCGCACGAAGAGCGTCCTCGATCGGGGCGGCGGTCGAGGAATGCGCACCGGCGTCACGGGTGAAATCCGCTGCGGCCTGACGCGCCCATGCCGCCTGCTCCTGCGGTGAGAGTCGTTCAGCAGGCACCGGGATCACGCGGTCGGGCGCGTACGTGATCTCGAGCTCCATCAGCGCACCGTCCAGGTGAAGGTGCTGATGTGGGTGTCGAACAGCGCGGTCCAGAGCGTGAGGTTCGGATGATCGGCGGGGAGGTCGGCCTCGTGCGTCACGGTCGCCGTCCACTGCACCGCCTCGGTGAGCCTCGTCCCCGGGACCGGGATCAGATAGTTGATGAGCAGCGACGCGACATCCTCGCCGTCGACCGTCACCTCGCGGCGCTCGGTCCATCGCACGATGCGCTGACCTTCCCCGATCGCGACGCCGTCGTGATGCCGGATCGCGCTCTCCACGATCTGTTCGAGAGTCGCCTCGGGAGAGGACGAGCGCTTGAGCCCCACCAGCGTCGCCGCCCCGATGGCCCAGCTCGGCGCCGCCTCGCCGGCGAAGGCGTAGGCGAATCCCTGACGCGCGCGCAACCCCTCGAGCACCTCGTGCACCTTGCCGGCGAGCACCGGCCCGAAAGCGGAGTTCTTCGCGCCCTGCAGACGCGCCTCGGCCCGACGGATCAGGTCGCGCTCCGTCGTCTCGCTGAGGTCGAACGCCTCCCACCCCGGAGGGAGGAGCATCCGATAGGGCGGGATGATCGTGCCGGTCGTCCCCATCAGTTCCGCGCGCAGGCTGCTCATCGTCTCAGTCTTCCATGGGGGCGGCTCGCGCCACTGTCGGTCAGGAGAACGGGTTCTGATCAGGGTCGAACGTCCCCGACCACGCGCCGCCCGCACTGTCCTTGATGCCGCCGGCGATCGCGAAGTGCGAGGCGAAGACGTTGCCGACCATGTCGAGCGTCTGCACACCGGTCATCTGCGCGGCGAACGACGCGGTGCCGTTGCCCGTGAACAGACGCGCCGAGAACTCGGCGAATCCGGTGGTGAAACCACCGCGGATCTGGCTGAGCGTGCTCAGCGGTGCACGGCCGGCGAAGGCGTTGACGAATCGCATGCCGTCGGCGCCGAAGTCGGCACCCCGGATCATGGCGATCGGACCACGGGCGAACTTGATCGCCGGGCCGATCAGCGGGATGACCCCGATGACCCCGAACACGACGTCGATGACGGAGCCGTTGCCCCTCGCCAATCTCGCGACGGCCACGATCAGCGTGGCGATGGCGACGATCGCGGCGAGCGCGGCGATGATCGGACCACCGACGATGATCGCGAGCACGGCGAGCACGATGCCGGCCACCGCGAGGAAGTCCGACATGAACTGCAGGAACCCGTCGAGGTTGTCCCACGTGCTGTCCTCGATCTTGTCCGAGGTGTCTTCGCGGATGTTGTTCGCCGCGTTCGTGAAGGCCGTGTGCCACGAGTTCCATTCGCGGTCGTAATCGGCCGCGCGGGCATCCCAGTCGCCGCGCGCGCCGGTGGCGGCACCGGCGGCCGCGTCGGCGGCTTCGTCGCGGGCATCCTCCGCCGCCTGACGGGCCTGATCGTCGTCGGCGTCTGCGCCCGTCGGATAGTCGGGCACCTGCGACTGCGCCGTCACCGCGGCGTCCTTCTTCTGCTGGTACGTGGCCCACAGCTCGACGAGGTCGTCGAGGATCGGGTCGATCGCAGTCTTCGACGACTCGAGGTCGGACGCGTACTGCACGATGTGAGGGGCCACAGCGTCGTAGAGATCGGCGGCGCGACCCAGCTCGGCATGCATCTTCCCCGAGACCTCGGCGAGCTTGTCGACCGACTTGCCCTCCATGTCGGCTCCGTTGTCGACGAGACGCTGCAGCAGCGTGGCGGAGTTGCTCATCGCGTTCGCGAGTTCCTGCAGCGCGTTGCCCCGGTCACGGATCGACTCGACGTCACCGGTGAGCGCACCGATGGGGTGGCCGGCGGGCGAGGTCATCGGCATGTGCTCGTACACGATCAGCCTCCGTTGTTCTCGGACTTGGATGCGGCGTCACGGTCGAAGTCCTGGAAGCCCGTGATCACCGCGGCGACGTGCTCTTCGACCTTCTTGCAGTCGTCCATGAGCCGCTTGCGGCGGTCGTCCCAGCGACCCTCGAAGTCGGACGCCGCGTCGCGCAGGGCACGCTCGCCGTACGGGGAACCCACGGCGCTCTCGAGATCGTTGCTTCGCGAGCCGGCGTTCTCGAACTCCTCGATGATGTTCTGCAGCTCCGTGCGCAACGGCTCCAGATCGTCGTATCTCAGCTTGACACCGTCACCCATGTCAGCCCCCCTCGTGGAATGTTCAGATCGAGGGGACCCGCCGTGAAGCACGTCCCCTGAAAGCACGTCGGTTCAGCTGCCTGTCAGCGGCCGACCCTCGTCGGTGGCGCCGATGCGGTCGCCCCGACTACGAGAACTCTACGAAACGGACGCCCTCCGGTCGATGGGGACAACTCCCCATCCCCGGTGACGACGCCCGCACCCCTACCCCGTCGTGATCTTGGTGATCAGGGCGGCCGCGGCCAGGCCCACCAGAAGCGGGACCAGGCAGCCCATGGCCGCAGCGCGGCCGCCCTTCGGTGCGGCGAACAGCGCCTCCCGACGCGTGCGTCGAGCGGAATCCGCGTCGGGGAGTCCCGCAGGCTGCTCGGCCCGGCCGCGGGCCTCCAGCACGGAGACCAGGGCGGCGAGGTCGGAGACCCACTCCCAGTACGCGGGCTCCGCCATCGGGAGGTGCCGCCGCGAGAGCACGAACACGCGATCGCCCACGATCTCGATGTCGCTTCGCTCGGCGAGGGCCATCAGTGCAGCCTGCACCTCCGGCGACAGCAGGTGACGAACCGGTTCCTCCGTCGCCCTGGCCGTGAAGACCTCGAAGCGCGACGCGAAGTCGCCGTCGAACGCCACACGCTCCTGCGGCGGAGTCGGCTCCCATCCGGATGCCGCGACCCCCGGTGACTTCGTCACGAGGGTCAGCGCCGGGAGCGGGCTCTGCAGGTCGAACGCCGCGTAGTTGGCGACATGCGGCATGCGCGCCCGCGCGACCCAGGTGTCGAAGGAGTAGTTGGCCGCCTCGAAGGGGCGCGGGGCGGGCCCCGCCACGATGTCGCTCGCGACGCGCGAGGTGCCGACGCCGAAGAGGGCTGCGGGCCGCTGCGGATCGAGCTCGCCGGTGCGGTAGGTCAGCCCGTTCGCCGCCGCGAACCTCTCGAGGCGGTACTCCTCGACCTCGCGGTCGCGTGGACCACGAAGGTGCGAACGGATCCGCACCACGGCGAGCGGCGCCACCATGAGAGCGGCCAGGATGAACGTCGTCGCGTCGGCGCCGTCCGCACCGAACATGAACTGCACGGCCACGACGGCCAGAGCCGCGAGCACACCGGCTCCGACGACCAGCACGACCGACTGGAACACGACCCAACCGGAGCCGAGGACCACACCGAACCGGCGGCCCTCCCGGGCGACGCGCTCGCGGCTCTCCTGGCGGGCGAGCGCAGGCTCAACCGGCGCACGCAGGGCGGTGTCGTCGAAGGTGACCGTCATCGTCCGCCCCTCCTTCGCGTTCGGGGCGTATGCGCGCTCGCGCTCAGCGGACCGGCGTCCATGTGTCTCCTTCGATGAGTGGCAGCTGAACCGTGACCTGGCGCCCCGCTTGCACGAAGATGCCTCGGCCGTCCGGGAAGTCGGTGCGCTTGACCTTGGGGAACGGGACCTTGAAGATCGCGTCGCCGTCGAACGCATCCGGTTTGAGGATGATGCCCTTGCGACCGGCCTTGAAGTCGCCGATGAAGCCGAATCCGCTCGTCACCTGCGTGACGTCGGCGTCGCCCACCAGCAGGTGATCGCTGCGGTTGATGGCCTGGAAGAGAGCCTTCATCTCGCGCTCCGCCGGCCCATCGGCGAACTGGGGCACGTCCTCCACGACGATGAGCATCCGCACCGGGACGCTCTCGTCGACCGCGATCTCGGCGATCTCTTTCGCCAGCTCCTTCGCGTCCTCCGGCGTCACGGCGCTCCGCGTCCAGTCGACGTAGCCCTTGAGCTGCGCGCGGCGTCCGCCGAAGTGGAAGAGCTTGACCTCGGGGTCGAGGCGGCGCATCGACGCGATGATCCCCTTGAGCGCGGTCGTCTTGCCCGACAGGGGCGGCCCTGCCACCACGAACGTGCCGACGGGGTCGAACTCCCGGGGCGCGAGCGTGTCTTCCGCGACGCCGAGCACCGGGAACTCGCCGATGCGGTCGGGGAGGTCGCGCGCCGACAACCGCGTCGGCAGGGCGCCGATCTCGGCGACCTCCCGCGCACCGCCGGCGCGCAGCTGCTCCGCGAGCCGGTCGAGGAGCTTCGTCTGCTCGGCCACGTTGGGCGTGCCGCCCAGGGTCGCGATCTGCGTCTCCAGGCCGTCGACGATCGCGCGACCGGGGGCCGAACGCTCGTCGAGCACGTCTTTCGGAGCGTTCAGCATCGCGTAGCCCGACTCGTCGGCGAGACGCAGGACGACGCGGCGCGAGACGTTCGCGCTGACCGCGGTGGGCACCGAGCCCGAACGGTCGGCGCTGGCGACGACGTGCACGCCGAGCGGGCGTCCTTCGCCGAGGATGCGCATGAACGTCTGGTAGAACGGCATCCGCGCGGTGGTCGACTCCCATTCGCCACGGAACTGCGGGAACCCGTCGATCAGCAGCAGGATGCGCGACTCGGCCTTCCCCGTGATCTCCCGGTACTCGGTGAGGCTCGACGCGTTCGCCGCGCTGAAGCGCTTGCCGCGGTCGTCGAGCACGCGGGCGAGGGAGCGCAGGATGCGCTGCACGCGCTCCGCATCGTCGCCCGAGATGATCGACCCGACGTGCGGGAGGACCTCCAGGCTCTTGAGCGAACCGGAGCCGAAGTCCAGCCCGTAGACCTCGACGTTCGACCTGACCCCGTCGAAGCCCGCCGCGATCGCCAGGGTGCGCAGCACGGTGGACTTGCCCGAACCGCTCGTGCCGTACACGAGCAGCGAGCCGTCCTTGTCGGGGTGGAAGTACGCCGGCTCCTGCAGCTGGCGCTCGGGCACGTCCATCTTGCCGAGGAGGATGCGTCCGTCGCCGTGGATCGGGAGATCGCGGATGTCGACGGCGCGCTCCAGATCGTCGAGCCACGGCCGACGAGGCGCGGGGATGGCGGCCTGGGCGGCGGCCGAGACCAGCGTGGCGACGATGCGCTTCTGGTCGTTCGGACCGAGATCCTCGTCGTGCGAGTCCGACTCGGGTGCCTGCTCTGCTTCCCAGGTCTGGATCGATCCGAACCGCAGCTCCGCCACGCGCACCTCCGCGACCTGGGCCTCGTCGCTCGTCCATCCGCCGGCGTACGCCGACTGGAAGGGCACGAGTCGGCCGGGGCCGGTCTTCGCGATGCCGCGCCCGGGGAGGGAGGGCGGGAACGACGCCGCCACGGGGTCGTCGACGACGTCTTTCGAGTCCGACTCGTCGGCCATCCGCAGAGCCACCCTGAGGTTGGTGTTGGCACGCAGGTTGTCTTTGATGACACCGGCCGGGCGCTGCGTCGCCATGATGAGGTGGATGCCGAGGGATCGTCCTCGCTGCGCGATGTCGACGACGCCGTCGACGAACTCCGGGACCTCTCCGGCGAGCGCGGCGAACTCGTCGATCACGAGGACCAGAGCCGGCGGCGTCTCGGGGTCGCGGCGCTTCTCGAGCTCGAGCAGGTCCTTGGCCTTCTTCCGGTTGAAGAGGTGCTCGCGGTGGTGCAGTTCGGCGCGCAGGCTCGTCAGGGCTCGACGCACCAGGTGCGGGCTCAGGTCGGTGACCAGACCGACGGTGTGCGGCAGGTCGACGCAGTCCGCGAACGCGGAGCCGCCCTTGTAGTCGACGAACAGGAACGTCACGCGGTCAGGGCTGTGCGCGGCGGCCATGCCCAGCACCCACGCCTGCAGGAACTCGCTCTTGCCCGCGCCCGTGGTCCCGCCGACGAGGGCGTGAGGACCCTGGGTGCGCAGGTCGAGCGTCATGGCGTCGGTCTGCGACTGCCCGATGATGGCGCGCAGGTTCCCGGCCTTCTTGAGCCGCGACTGCGGGCTGCCGGAGCGGTCGATGATCGTGTTGTTCTGACGCCAGCGGTCGATCACCGCGTTCGGGTCCTCGGCGACCTCGGATCCGACCAGCGAGAGGAAGCCCACCGAGTTCGGGATGTCTGACGAGTCTTCGATGACCGTGCTGGAGTCCACGACCGGCGCCAGGCGCTTGGCGAGCATCGTCATGTACGCGTGCGACACGCCTTCGACCTGCACGTCGCGGTAGCCCACGCCGCTGCGGACGGTGCCGACGACGGCGTGGTCGAGACCGGCGCTCACATCGACGAACGTGCGGCAGGCCGCGGGCAGCGCGGCGACGACCGGGGCGACGAACAGCCCGTAGACGCCCACGTCGGCGCCGCGCTCGAGGATCTGCGTGAGCCGGGCACGGTCGACCGGCGCATCGTTCGTGACGATCACGAGGATCGCGGTCTGCCCGGGGAACGTCGCATCCTCGGCCGCACGCTTCACATCGGTGCCGAACAGCATCGGGTCCCAGTCGTCGCCGTACGGCGGGCGCTGCGACTTCGCCTCACGCGACCTCCTCAGCACGATCTCCTCGAGACCGCTCAGGAGTGCGGCGCCCGTCGACGCGGAGTCGGCGAGCGACACGTCCTTGAACGGGCTGCGCTCGCTGGAGGTGTGCGGGAGCCACTTGAGCCAGTCGAGCTCGTTCGCCCACCCCGGCTCGGTGAGCGCGACGGTGACGAGCTCGTTCGGCGAGTGCATCCCGAAGAGCTGCACCGCGATGCCGCGCAGGGCGTCGCTGGCGAGAGAGGTGGGACCGGCCACGCCGATCGACCCGACGCTCTGCAGGGATTCGAGGATCGGCACGTCCGCGATCATCTTGTAGCGCTCTTCGAGGCGGTCGACGCGCTCCACGTATTCGACGAGCGCCTCCGGCGTCTCGGTGCGCTTGATCCTCGTGCGCGACTCGTCCTCGCACACGCCGAGCCGCAACGCGAGGAAGTTCCAGTGCTCCGGCCGTCGTGTCCACAACAGGGGGCCGAGCCGCATCGCCTCGTCGAACACCACGGCGACGGCCGGCACCTCGTTGTGGCGCACCTCACGCTCCTGCGGATGCGCGTGATAGAGCTTCTCCTCCAGGCGCTCGAACTGCTCCTCGAACGACTCCTCCTCTTTGCGCAGACGCTGACCGAGATTGGTCTTCTGCGAGATGAAGTTGCCGAACATCATCAGCGGCGACATGAAGATGATGAGCAGCGACCGCGGGTTGCCGCTCATCGCGAAGATCGCGAGTCCGAGCAGGATCGGCGCCACGAGCATCGGCCAGGGGAAGAGGCGCTGGACCTGATCCCGCGGATACCGCGGCTCGTCGAGCTCCTGCCCGCTGAAGCGCTCCTCGACGCGCGGACTGCGGTTGAACATCAGCGCACCGCCGCGCTCGAGCACGGGGTCGCCAGTGGCCGAGCCGTCGAAGTCGCTCACCATGTGCACGACGAACTCGCAGTCGCCGAGCGCGAAGCTCTGTCCGGGGATCACGCGAAGGCGCTGCACGAGGCCGCCGTCGACGAGGATGCCGTTCGCGGAGTTCAGGTCGACCAGTTCGACGAAGGTCGCGGCGACCTCGATCCGCGCGTGGCGCTTGGAGACCAGCGGATCGGCGATCGTGATGTCGTTCGCCGCATCGCGCCCGATCAGGAAATGGCCGACCGGCAGCGGGAACTCCTGGCCCGTCGCGGGGCCCGACACCACGCGGAGGACCGCGGCCGGACGTGCGCCCACGGTGCCCGTCGACGCCCTGTTCGGCCCGACGTTGATCACCTCGGCCAGGAAGCCGGACCCGATCGGGGCGTCCCCGACGAGCAGGTCGGGGTTGAGCATGGTGAGCTGCTCGCTGGTCGGCGGGGCCACGGAGAGCGTGAGCACGTCGTCCGGACCCGCGGCGATGCTGCGGGTCGGATCGGTCGTGGCGATCTGCCGCGCGACATCGGCGACGGTCGCGGTCGAGTCCGCCGTCACGACGACGTCGGTCAGAGGGGCTGCGGGTCGACGCAGGGTCAGCTTGACTCTCATCGCTCGTCCTCACCGCGCCGGAGGCGCATCACACTGATCGGGGTCATACCCATTCCACCTGCAGGGACCGGTCGCCGAAGCGCACCGTGTCGCCGATCTGCAACTGCGCGGGGTGCCCGGCGGGCAGCGCCGTCTCGGATCCGCCGCGCACGATCGCGCTGCCGTTCGTCGATGCGCGATCGACCACGAGCACTCCGCGCCGCGTCGGCATCACCGCGATGTGCGTCTTCGACACCGAGCGGGTGTCGTCGACGACCGGCACGAGGTGCGCGACGCCTTCGCCGGCGGCGGCACTCGGCGATCGCCCGAGCAGCGTGGTCCCGCGCACCTCGATGCGCTCGCCCGTGTCGAGGACGAGGATCGCCCGTACGCCCGCCGGGGCGGGCAGGGGTGCGTCGCTCTGCGGCTCGGCCGGCGCGGGAGCGGGAGCGGGAGGAGCCGGAGACGACGCCGGAACCGCGGGGGCCGGAGTCGCGGGAGCGGGGGTCGGAGCAGGCGCCTGTACGGGAGCCGGGGCCGCGGGAGCCTGAGCGGGTGCCGCTGGAGCCGGAGCGGGCGCCGGGGACGGGGCCGCGGCAGCCGGCGGTGCGAACGACGCGGGAGCCGGGGCTCCTGTGGCCAGCGACGGAGGCACAGAAGAGACCATCGAGCCGGATGCCGCGGCCTTCGGCTGCTCGGACGTGGGTCCTGACGTGGCGCGGTGCGCGCCGATCACACCACCGGAGAACCGTGCGCTGGGGATGTACTCCGCCGGAGCGTCGCGGTGCACGGGTGTGGCCAAGGACGGCAGCGGCGCCTTCTCCTCGTGCTCCGGCGTCTTCACACGCTTGCGCGCGATGCGCATGCGCTTCGAGTCGTAGGGGTTGAGTCCGCCGCGCACGTCGACGAACCAGGTCGCAGCCGCGAGGTCGAGCCATCCGCGTCCGCGCCGCTCGACGTCGAAGAGGGGCGAGAGCATGATCACCAGCACCGGACCGATGACCGGAACGATGAGCGAGGCGTAGGCGACGAGGTACCGCACCACGGCACCACGCCAGAATCCTGGACGTTCCAGGGTACGGACGTTGACGGACCGGATGCCGCAGACCGCCTTGCCGAGCGTGACCCCCTTGCGCCCGTGCAGCACGAGCTGCACGACGACGTACGCGATCATCAGGCCCTGCGAGGCCGCGACCGCGACGATGATCCACACGAGGTCGCCCCGTGCGAAGAACTCCGCGGGGTCGAACCGCCCCGACGCCACCTGTCCGACCACCGGGGTCAGCGCGATGATCGCCGGCAGCGCGATGACCACGGCCACCGTCCACTCCAGCAGCGCCGCGAGAACGCGCGCACCCCGGCCCGCCGGTCGCAGCCCCAGTGCCGCCGCGTAGGCGGGATCAGGGCGTCCTTGCGCGTCGAGGCCTTCGATCTCAGGAGCGCCGTCGTCGATCTCCCAGATCACTCCTGCTCTCCCTCGACATCGTCGGCGGAGTGCGGGGTGTCCAGCAGCGGCAGGTCGTTCTTGCCGACCAGGCGCGAGGCGATGACGTGCTCGACCAGGCGCGCACGGCGGTTCGTCGCGAAGCTGCGCTGACCGCCGCGCATACCCGGCACGCCGATCCGGTCGAACTTGTCGCACACGTTGTCGAGCTTGCGGTTGAAGCGGGTGACCGTCCACCCCAGCCGCTCCGCCGCCTTCGCCGAGGTCGGGATCTCGCTCATGCCGGTGCCGTCCCTGCGCAGCTGCGGTTCGGCGAGCGCGAGGATGAGCAGCTTCTGGCTGAGCGTGAGGGGCACGTCGCCGATCGTGGATGCGCCCCCGTCGTCGTGCTCGCGTCTCGTGGCCCGGAACGTGGGCTCGGCCGCGTGCAGCGTGAGCTCGTAGGTCGTCGGCCCCGCGCTGAACACGATCGTGGTCTTCTCGAACACCAGGGGCAGCCGAGCCCCCGGAGCGAGCCAGGCCTGCACACCGCCGGCCGAGTCGGTCACGGTCGCGGTGAGACGGGTGCCCACGTTCGACAGCCACCACAGGCCGTCGGCGTCGGTGATCTCGAGGAAGTGCCGGTGCAGGAACAGGTTGTCGTCGAGCTCGAGGTCACCCTCCCGCCCGACGATGAACCGGCCGCCACGACGCACGGGGAAGTACTCCCCGGCGAACTCGACGGTCACCCCACCCGCACCACCGCCATCGCTCACTCCACGCACCCCCGTACGGTCTCGGACGCCCGACCGTCGTCGCGGCGCAGCATCACGTCGATGCAGACGGTCCCGGCTCCTGCCGTGACCGTCGCGGTCGTCTCCGGCGTCTGCTGCGGATCGATCTCGCCCGATACCTTGACCTCTGTCCAGATGAAGGAGTCACCCTCGAGCGGACTCGGATTCGTCCATGTGAAGACCACGCGATCACCCTGCCGGGTACCGGAGAGCTCGGTCACCTTCGGCACGACGTCCGTGCCGACATCCTTCGGATCGACCGCCTGAGCCGTCTCCTGCGGTTCGGGCTCGACCCCGGCCACCAGGAGGTTCATCCCGATGATCCCGCCGACCACCAGCACGACCGCGGCCGCGGCCAGCGTGATCCACAGGCCCCTGCGGCTGCGCGGCTCGCGCGGGGGCTCAGGGACTGCGGCGGGTCCGGCGGGCGCGAGCGGTGGCGCTGCCGCATCGGGTGCGACGACCATCGGCGCGCGGGCGATCGTCCGATCGTCGGCGCTCGGCGGGAGGACCGGCGCCGGCGCGGGTGACGGCGCGCGCAACTGCGTCTGCTCGACGGTCGACTCCTCCGCCACCGGCGCATCGAAGCGCGGCACTCCCGAGAGCGGTGTGGGCGCCTCCTTGCGCTGCGTCGTCGCGGACGGACGAGTGAAGGATGCCACGTCGGGGTCGATGCTGACGATCTCGCGCACCCTGGTCAGGCCGTCGCCGTCGTCCTCCAGGTCTTCTGCGGGCGGATGATCGTCGACGATATCGATCGGCGTCACGGAGTGCGAGAGCTCGATCTGCACCTTCTGCAGAGCGCGCGCGAAGGCCACCGCGCTCGGGAAGCGGTCGTCCGGGTTCTTCGCCATCGACCGCTCGAGCAGGCGCTGCAGGCTCTCGGGGGAATCCGGCCGCTTCAGCGACGGCAGCGCGGCGCGCTCGATGCGTTCGATGAGATCGGCGCTCGAGTTCCGCTCGCCCTGCCGCTCGAACGGAGAGCGACCGGCCAGCAGCGTGTAGAGCGTGGCTCCGAGCGCCCACACGTCGGTGCGAGGACCACTCTGCGGCGGCTCGGCGAACGACTCGGGCGGGGACCACGGGATCGACATCCCGGAGGCCTCCCCCGTCGCCCCCGTCGTCGAGGCGATACCGAAGTCGGTGAGCGCCGGCCGGTTGTACTCCGTGACGAGGATGTTCGCGGGCTTGATATCGCGGTGCAGCACGCCAGCGCGGTGGGCAGTCTCGACCGCACCGGCGACCTGGATGCCGACGCGCAGGGCCTCGGCCACCGAGAAGGGCTCCTTGCGGGAGCGGATCTGCAGGTTCGGGCGCGGGCAGTACTCCATGACGAGGTACGGGCGGCCATCGCCCGCGACGCCCGCCTGGTAGATCGTGACGATCGCCGGGTGCGTCGACAGCATCGCCATGACGTTGGCCTCGTCGGCGAACTCCTGGGCCGCACTGCTGGAGATGCGGTCGGCGAGGAGCACCTTCACCGCGACCCTCCGGCGGGGCATCTCCTGCTCGTACAGGAAGACGTCGGCGAAGCCACCGGTCCCCAGCGGCTCCACATAGGTGAAGCCGGGCAGGTCGGGCGGCGGTGAGGGGCGACGACTCACGGCAGGTCCTCGAACGCGACGGTCACGCCGTCGCCGAGGTCCACCACGTCACCGGAGAGGACGAGCGTCTGCTCGCCGGGGTGCAGCCGGACCGGGTCGGCGCCGGGGCGGAGCAGGGTGGACCCGTTCGTCGTGTGCAGGTCGATGACCACGACGGTGTCGCCCTCGGGCCTGACCTCGAGGTGACTGCGAGAGATGTCCTGCTGCGGGCTCTCGACCGCGATCAGATGCGGGAGGTTCGCCCCGCTCGCGCGTGTCGATCGTGGGCGGCGTCCGATGATCACCGTACGGTCGAGCGCAGCGACCTGACCGGTGGAGAGGCGGATGCGTCCCCCCGACGCCGCAGTCGGCGGAGGAGTCACGTCGAGCACGGCGGTGGCCACGTCGTCGGCGGACGGGGGCTGCTGTCGCAGCGCACGGAGTTCGGCCGCCGAGACGGTCGCCCCGTCGTGGTCGCCCTCCGTCGCGAGAGGGACCTGCGGGAGGGGCGGAGCGGCTGGGGCGGCGGCACCGGCGGAATGCACGGTCGCGCCCCACAGCTGATCGAAGTCGTCATCGACGGGAGGAGCGAGCGTCACCTCGGTCGGCGGCAGGAATGCGTCTTCGATCACCGGCACCGGGCCGGGCTCCGGCTCTGGCTCTGGCTCGGGCTCTGGCTCGGGCTGCGGCTCCGGCTGCGGCTCCGGCTGCGGCTGTGGCTCCGGCTCGGGCTGTCCCTCGGCGGCAGCGGGCACGGACGCGGCGTCCGCCGCCCCCACGACAGGCGCCGGGCTCAGGACGGCGATGAGCGGTTCCGCGTCGCTCGGCTCGAGCTCGGCACTGACCGCAGCCGCCCGCACGATGCCGCTCTGCACCGGGAGCGCGTCGGCGGCGGTGACCGTCTCGACCACGATCTCGATCTTCGTCGCCTCGCTCAGGAAGCGCTCGTTCCAGGTCGTGACCTCGGCGCCCGAGAGCTCGAGCGTCTCCGCGGCGCACGTCACGTGCGCGGTGACCTGCCCGCGCAGGGCGATCCGCACGTCCGCACCTTCGGCCACGGCGGCGACGAACGACGGCAGCGAGGTGAACGAGCCGCCGGCGTGCGTGGTGAGCACGTCGACGACCGTCGCGAGGGTCTTGTCCGCCGGCATCCGCTCCCACAGGCGTGCCACGACCTCACCCGAGACATCCGGCGGCAGCGCGACGAGCGCGCCGGGGATGACGATCAGGTACCAGTCACCCGGTCGGTAGTTGGTCTGCATCAGCGAACCCCTCCTGCTGCGGCTTCCCGTGGACGCGTGTCCAGGTCGATGTCGGTGTCGTCGGTCGCCAGCAGAGTGCCCGGACGGGAGGCCACCGAGACGGCATCGACGACGATCACGGTGATGTTGTCCCTGCCCCCCGCTGCCACGGCGTCCGACGTCAGGGCGTCGACCACGAGCTGCGGGTCGGGCTCGGTCGCCAGCACCTCGCGGATGCGGGCATCGGGTACCTCCGACGTGAGGCCGTCCGAGCACACGAGGATCCGGTCGCCGAGTTCGGCGGGGAACATCCAGTAGTCGGCGTCTCCGGTGCTGCTCGCCCCGATCGCTCGGGTGATGATGTTGCGGCGGCGATCGGAGACGGCCTCCTCGGGGGTGAGCTCGCCCGACTCGATCAACTCCTGGACGACCGAGTGATCGACGCTGATCTGCTCCAGCTCGCCGTCGGCGAAGCGATACGTGCGGGAGTCGCCGATGTTGACCGTGAGCCAGTAGCCCATTCCGTCGACCGAGGCGATGACGACGCCGCTGAGCGTCGTGCCGGCGCGGCCGTTCCCCGAGGTGGACAGCTCCTCGACGCTCGCCCTGGCGAGGGTCAGCGCATGGCGGACGTCGTCGAGCTCGAGCGCAGGGCGACCGATGTACCGTGCGAACTCGGCGATGACCGCGGCGCTCGCGCGCTCTCCGGCCTCGTGCCCGCCCATCCCGTCGGCGACGAGGAACACCGGCGCCGAGGCGAGATGGGCGTCTTCGTTCAGCGCGCGCCGGAGACCCGGATGCGTCGCCGACGCGGTGGTCACCACCAGCCCGGCCCTCACGCGTAGCCGCCGATCGTCACGATGCGGTCGCCGATCTCGATCGCGTCGCCGAGACGGATCGGCACGCGTTGCCCGGCGGGGCAGGCGATACGCTGCCCGTCGCGCACGATGGTCATGCCGTTCGTGGAGTGGCGATCCCGCACCCAGCCGCCGGAGGTCTCGGCCGCGGCCTCGAAGTGCGTCTTGGAGAGCGAGAGCGTCTCGTCGCGCACGGGCACGAGCGTCGCTCCCTCCTCGGGCGCGGGGTTGCGGCCGAAGATCGTGCGCCGAGACACCGAGACGCGCGTCCCGTCGTCCCAGGTGAACACCAGCCGGTGTCCTGGAACGCTGATCCGCGTGTCCTCCAGATCGTCCTCGGCCTCGACGGAAACGAAGGCGACGGGTGCCGCTGCGGGCGCCGGAGCTGCGGCAGGGGCAGGGGGTGCCGCCGGTGCGAGAGGTGCGGCCGGTGCGGGAGCGGGCGCGGCGGGCACAGGCGCGGACGTCGCCGGCGGAGTCACGACGGCAGGCTCCGGCCGCTGCTGCACGGTCGCATCGAGTTCGGGCTCCACGGCCGGAGCGGGGTGCGGGGGTGCGTCCTGGGTGACCCCCGGGACGAAGGCGATCAGCGAACCGGCGTCGGCCACCGGGGCTGCGGGGGCCGCAGGGCGCGGCGGGACGTACGCCGGCACCGCGGCGGAGGGAGCAGCGGGAGCCGCGGAGGTCATCGGAAGACCGGGGATCGCCGGGGCCGGGGATCCGGTCGGAGAAGGGTGACCGGCGCCGGAGGCGAGGGGCGCGGCGGGGATCGACGTCGTGGGGGCGGGCGGGATCGCCGCCGCAGCGACGGACGCCTGCGTGGCGGACGCCGACACCCGTGCATCGAGCATCAGCGAACCGGCGACCTTGTCGTGCCACCCCTGGAAACGGCCGGAGCCGTCGAAGAGCGGGCTGAAGTAGCCGACCACCACAGCGGCGGTGAGGCCGAAGATGATGTTCCGCAGCAGGGTCCGCCCGAATCCCAGCGGCTTCCCCTCCGCCGCCGAGACGAGTCGCAGACCCTGCGCCCGCATCCCGATCGAGCCGCCGCCTGCCTGCATGATCGTGTAGACGACGAACCAGCCGAGGAGCACGAGGCTCACCACCGGCCCGCCGATCAGGAGGATCCCGAGCATCTTCTCGGCGCTGCCGGAGAGCGAGGCGGCGACCAGCAGTCCGCCGCCGAGCACGATCGCGAGGCCCCCGGCGATCAAGGCATCGATGAGGTACGCGACCGCGCGACGGGAGATCGGCGCGATCTGATCGAGCGCGGGCTGCGTCATGGGGTCTCACTCTCGGAGGACGGGGGCGTCGTGCTGCTCTTGATGGTGCCAGGTTCGCGCCGAACGCGCGCGGTCGCGGCATCCTTCAGGTTCTGCAGACCGTTCGAGATCGCGGTTCCCCCGACCAGCGAACGAAGGCTCAGCCTTGCCTTGACGCGCTTCCAGAAGCCGGCCTCCTTGCCGAGGCCGCCCACGATCTCGTCGACCTCGTGCCAGAACGACTCCACGTCCTGCGGGGTCGGTTCGGCCGGCCCGAACACCTCGGCGTCGGCACGGTCGGCGAGCGCCGTGACCTGCGGCACCGTCAGCGCGGAGGCCACGACAGCCGCCTCCTCCGTGCGCGTGCCGCCGGGCGCGAGGCGGGCGCCGTAGTCGATCGCACGGTCGGTCAACTCGTCCCAGCCGCCGCTGATGCGGTCGGAGGCGCGCGCAGCCGCACGGCGCGAACGCCGCTTCGCCGCCTTCCATGCGCCGATCACGATGAACGGCGAGGCGAGCACCGCGATCACGGCGAGCGTGATGCCGCCGATCAGGAGGATCGCCCCGATGATGCCGGCGAGATTCAGGCTCTCGTCCTCGGACTCGCGGTCGTCGGGGAGCGTGGGCGGCAGGTCGACGGGCTCCTGCGGCGGGGGCGGCGGCTGCAGGACCTGCGGCTTCGGGTCGACGCGCGGCTTCGTGTTCTGGTCGTTGGGCACCTGGTCCTCCGGCGGGGTCGGATTGAAGGTCACCCATCCGACGCCCTCGAAGTTGACCTCGACCCACGCGTGCACGTTGTCGCCCGTGGCGGCGAACACCGCCTCACCCGCCTGCTCCTCGTCGGGGTAATAGCCCATGACGACCCGCGCGGGGATGTCGAGCTGCCCAGCCAGCAGGGCCATGGCCACGGCGTACTGCTCGTCGTCGCCGATCATCTGCTCGGCGCCGACGAGTGTCGAGATGCGCTCGGCGGTGTGTCCCGCGCGCGACAGCACCTCGCCCTCAAGGCCGTGACTGAAGAAGCCGCCCTCCGCGAGGAGGTTCTCCAACGCCCTGACCTGCTCGATCGGGGTCTCGGCGTCGGACACGGTCTCGGCAGCGAGCGAGGTGAGCTCTTCCGGCACGTTGCTCGGCTTCGGCATCGTGACCTTGCCGAACGGCACCTCGGCGAGCTGTTCGTCATCGGGCACGGCGGGCATCACGGCATCGACCACGTACTCGTCGCCGGCACCCAGCTTCGGCGTGGCGACAGCCGTGCCCGTCACGGTGTTCACGAACGTCCCGCGGCGCAGGTCTTCGGCGCGATCGCCCTCGAAGCGGATCTCCGACAGCTCTCCCGCCGTCGGCATCCACACGCCGCGATACCCGTCGATCGCGAACTTCAGCGTCACGGGAACACCTTCGGCCTCCGGCGCCATGTTCGAGCGCAGCGGGGCGAACGCGCTCGACGACGTGGGACCGCCGTCGGTGACGTTGTAGACCATGCCGTCGAACTGGTCCATCACGGCCGTCCGGATGCGCGCGTCCTTGGGCAGGCCCTGCACCGTGAAGAGCGTCTTGTCGGCTTCGTCGCGCACGTTCTTGCGGAACGCCTGCAGAGGGCTCGGATAGTCGCGGATGTCGAACGGCGGGATGATCACGTCGCGGAACACGTGCCGCGGTTGCGCCGGGGTCGCGAACGCACTGGCGGCGACGCCCGTGCCTGCCGCGACGGCGAGCACCGCGACGCCCGCGAGCAGACGACGGGTGCGCATGTGGGCCGCACGCGAGGGGTCGACCTCGCTGACCGACACGGCCATGTTCTGCGGCGCCCAGAGCTGCCGCAGCGCGAGCCACGTCATGCTCACCACGGCGAACACGAGGCCCTGGACGAGCGGGAAAGCGGGTTCGGGGGTGCCGAGCGCGATGACGAGCATGAGCAGCACGCCGGCGGGGAGGAGCGCCCACGCGACCTGCGGCAGGCGCAGCGCGAGCGACGCGGTGAGCACGGATGCCACGAGCGCCAGCAGGAACGGGACGAGGAGGTGCCCGTCCGCCGCCGCCACCGGGGCGACCGTGGTGAGCATCTGCTTCCAGGCTGTCACGGTGCCGACCGCGAGCTTCTGCAGGGTCTCCAGCGTCGGGACCACCCCGAGGATCGTCGTGTGCGGCAGGGCGAGCGCCCCGCCGAACACGAAGTACGCGGCGACCGTGAGCCCGGCGATGATCAGGATGCCCCATCGACGCCATGCGGCGACGGCCGCGATTCCGAGTCCCAGCAGGAGGCCGCCGATCACGGCCGGGAGGAACGACCCGCCGGCGAACGTCGGCCAGAAGCCGACGAGCGCGGTGAGGACGAGGAGGGCGGACGCTCCCAGATCGAGGATCCAGCGGCGGAGCGGCAGAACGCCGGATGCGGTGGCGGACCCGGTCATGCGAGCACCTTCTGCAGAGCGAGGGGGATCTGTTCGAGAGCGCCGACCGTGACGACATCGGCGTCGCCGATCCGCCGGAGCGCCGGGGCTTTCGCCGTCGTGTCGGCGACGACGGCGAGGACCTTCGCGCCGAAGGGAAGCCGGGAGCAGGCCAGACGGAGATCGTCCGAGGGCACGCGGGATCCGCAGACGAGCACGACGACGCTCGCGAGCGGCATCGTGGCCGAGACGATTCCGGCGAGGTCGGCGATGCCGCCCTCCCTCGCCTTGCTGTTCTCCACGGCCGAGAGCGAGTCGAGGAGCTGCTTGCCCGTGCCGGCCGGCAGCTCGCGCCCCTGCACGCGCACGTCGACGCGCTGGGAGTCGCGGAGCGCGCGGAGACCGATCGACCCGGCGGCCGAGATCCCGAGCTCGAAGTCGTCGGCGGTGGCGTAGTCGGCGACCGAGCGCGAGAGGCCGATCACGAAGTGCGACCGGCGGGTCTCCTCGTATTGCCGGACCATCATCGTGCCCGTGCGCGCCGTCGAACGCCAGTGCACGTGGCGCAGGTCGTCACCGGGCTGGTACTCGAGCAGGGCGTGGAAGGACACGTCGTCGCGAGACAGATCCGCCGCCGGCAGCCCTTCCAGATCGCGCAGGTACCCGAGCGACTGTCCGTCGAACAGCACGGTGCGCGGGTGCACGAACAGGTCGACCGGATCGTCACGCCGGTGCGCCCGTTCGAAGAGCCCGAGCGGATCTCCGCGCACCACGCTCACCGGTCCCACCTTGACCACACCGCGCTTCTGCGTGGGAATGGCGAAGAGCTCCTCCGCCTCCTCCCCCGGTGCGAGCCGCTGGATCCCGAACTCTCCTCGGCCCGAGCCGACCGGGAGCACCACACGCGACGGCAGGATCGCCCTGCTGCCACGGTTGGCGAGGGTGAGCGCACCGACCGCGCGCTCACCGACGACCACCCGGGTGCGGGCGAGGTCGAGCGAGACGTCGTACGCGGTGCGCCCGATCAGGAACAGCGCGCACACCGCGACCGCGACCGCGATCACGACGGCCGCGACCGTGAACTCCGACCATCCGGCGAGCTGCCCGAGCACCCAGAACCCGATCGCGAGGGCCATCAGCACCCACGCGAGCGGGCGGATCGCCGCGGTGATCTTGCGGAGGCGCACCAGGGCACGCGCACCGAGGACGGCCGCGACGTCACGCCAGCCGGCGTCGCGTTCCGTCTGCGGCGGCGACGCCGGAAGGGCCTCCGCGGTCATCAGGCCGCCGCTCGGGCCTGCGGAGCGGCGACGCCGTCGAGCACGCGGGCGATCACCGTGTCACTCGTGGTGCCGGCGAACTCCGCCTCGGCGTCGAGCAGCAGACGGTGCTGCCACACCGGACGGGCGAGGGCCTTGATGTCGTCGGGGAGTACGAAATGGCGCCCCTGAGCCGCAGCCCACACCTTGGCGATGCGGATCATCGCGATCGCCCCACGCACCGAGACGCCGAGTCGGATCGCCGAGTCCTCACGGGTCGCCTCGGCGAGTTCGGCGACGTAGCGGAGCACGGCGGGCTCAACGTGGACCGACGCGGCGAGGTCGGCCATATCGGCGACGGCGCTCGTCGTGATGATCGCCGAGAGACCCGCAGACGGGTTGCGGTCGGACGCACCGGCCAGGATGCTCTCAGTCACCGCGAGGTCGGGGTAGCCGATCGAGGTCTTGATCAGGAAGCGGTCGAGCTGGGCCTCGGGGAGCTTGTACGTACCCGCCTGCTCGATGGGGTTCTGCGTCGCGATCACGAGGAACGGACGCCCGGCCTCGTGCGTGACGCCGTCGACGGTCACGCGAGACTCCTCCATGACCTCCAGCAGTGCCGACTGGGTCTTGGGCGATGCGCGGTTGATCTCGTCGGCCAGCACGATCGACGCGAAGATCGGGCCCTTGTGGAACTCGAACCGGTGCGACTGCTGGTCGTAGATCGTCACACCCGTGACGTCGGACGGGAGCAGGTCGGGGGTGAACTGGATGCGCGCGCTGGTGCCCTGGACGGTCGCCGCGAGCGCCTTGGCGAGGCTCGTCTTCCCCGTGCCCGGTGCATCCTCCAGGAGCACGTGGCCCTCGGCGAGCATCGAGGCCAGCACGAGGCCGACGACCTCCTGCTTGCCCTGCACGGCCTTGTCGACGTTGTCGACCAGTCGCTGGAAGGTGCCCTGGAACCAGGCCGCCTGCTCGGGGGTCATTGTCATGAGTGTGTCGTTCCTTCGTGTGGGAGTTCAGGGGCAGCCGGAGACGGTCACGGCCAGGAGGTGGCCTCGGACCAGCCGACGCCCTGGATGTCGGCCTGCAGCGTGCGGTTCATGCCACCGTGCCAGCAGGAGAGCCGGATGGTGCCGTTCGCCGGCACGTTGTACGTGTTGTAGTTCGAGGTCTGTCCCGACGCGGAGCGGTACGGCGTGCCGTTCTCGAGGCAGCGGATCCGGTACTGCCCTGCCGGCACGTTGGCCGTGTTCAGGTTCAGGTAGTAGCACGTGTCGGGACTGCAGTTCCCGGAGTCGGTCCCCTGCGAGGCCCACCAGCGTGGCTGCGGCTTCGCCTGGGCGGTCGCACCGGCAGACGGGCTCACATCCGACCAGACACCCGTGGAGTCCTTCGCCCTGGCGCGGATTGTGTGGTGCTCGCTGTAGGTGCCGACGTTCACCGACCCGGTCGCGGCGACACCCTGCCAGCCGCCGCCGTCGATGCTGATCTGCACCTCGGTGATGTTGCGCCCGTTCGCGGAGCCGTTGGCATTCCAGTTCAGCCGCACCTGGCTCTCGAGCGACTCCGCGCTCACCGCCGGCGGGCTCGGGACGCCGTACGGGTTGCCTGTCGCCGAGTTGGAGACGGCGCCGGGGTACGTCGATCCGCTGACGTTCGCGACCGCGCGCACCTCGACCCGGTAGTCCTTGCCATTGGTGAGGCCGCCGATGATCCTGTTGCCCGGCACCGTGTTCCACTCGCCGCCGTTGAGGCGGTACTGGTTGGTGATCTCCCCGGCGGTCGCGCCGCCGCGGGAGCCCTCGTTGAACGAGATCGTGAGCGCGCGGTCGCCTTCCTTCGTGACCTTGAGGCTCGTCGGCGCACCGGGCGGCACCACGCCGCGTCGCGGGGCGGACTCGGCGCTCAGATCGCCCCATCCGGCCTTGTTGTTCGCCTGGATCCGGTACGTGTACGCGGTCTCCGACGGGTCGACGACCACAGTCTGGCTCAGCGCCTCCGGGCCAGGGGTGAGGGTGTCGATCACCTGGCCGCCGCGCAGCACCTCGAGGCGGTAGCCGCGGATCGCGTCGCCGTTCTTGTCCGGTGGGTTCCAACTCACCTGCATCTGCGCGCGGCCGCCGACCGGGGACAGCTCCGCCGTGGTGGGTGCCGCGGGCGGGAGCGGCGGACCCGCCGGGATCTCGGACGCCGACCAGCCGCTCCAGCTCGACGGATCGGGCGCCCTGTTGTGCGCCTGCACCCTGACCTGGTAGTCCGATCCGTTCTCGAGCCCCTCCCACGTGGTGGAGTTGCCCGTGACCTCCTTCTGCGTGATGCCGGAGGGGGGTGCGGGCGAGATCTCGAGCGTGTACCGCTCGACCGGCGAACCAGGGGTCGACGGGGTCACCCAGGCCACCTTGAGCGACTTGTCGCCGAAGGCCAGGGTCGGCGGGTTCGGCGTGTCGGGACGTGCGTCGGGGCGCGCGGGCGCCGACAGGCCGGACGGCTCGGACTCGCCGACACGGTTGGTCGCCGTCGCCTGGAACGTGTACTCGACGTTGTTGGTGAGGCCGTCGAGCGTGCAGGTCGTGGACTGGCACTCCTTGGAGTACGGGCTGCCGCCGACCGATCTCACGGTGTACTTCGTGATCTCCGCACCGTTGTTCGACGGCGCCGAGAACGACACGACCACCGTGCGGTCCTGCACGCTGGCGATCGTCGGAACCCCCGGCGCATCCGGGACGTCCTGCACGGTCACGACGATCTGGCCGTTGACCTCGCGGTCGGCGTCTTCGGTCGCATCCTGGATGCGGTAGCGGACCACGAGCGTTCCCACGAAGGACTTGGCCGGCGTCACGGTGACCTGATCGTCGGTGAACTCGACGTCGCCCACACCCGACTCGGTCACGGCCGAGACGATCTTCAACGGCGTCTCGGGGAACGGGTTGTAGTCGTTCGCGAGTGCGGGCACCGTGATGGTCTTGCCCGCATCGGCCTCGGCGATCGTGTCGGTGTTCGCCGCGGGCATCGATCGGGTCGACGCCGTGACCATGACCGCGACCGTGCCCTCGACCGGTTCGGTGGTGCCGTCGGAGATGCGCAGCTTCAGCGTGACCGCGGTGCCCTTCTTGGCGTTCGACGCCGCCTCGACGACGAGCTTGTCGCCGCCGTCGATGCGCGCGGAGACGCCCTTCTCCTCCCCGCCGACGAGCGCGTAGTCGTGCTTGCCCTTGTCTTCGGGGTCGGGGTCGTCGGTCAGCGCCGCGAGGTCGAGCGATGTCGCCGGCTCGCCCGGGGCGACGTTGACCTGGCCCTGGATGAACTTCGGCTGCTGGTTCTCCGGCGGGAGCACGTTGATCGGGATGCTCAGCGTCGCCTTGCGCCCCTCGGGGTCGTCGGGCCCATCGCCGTCGGTGACCTCGAACGTGAGCGCGTCGGGCCCGAAGTACCCCGGCGCCGAGGTGTAGACCAGCGTCCTCTCGTCGACCAGCAGGTCGGCGCCGTCGGCGTGGTTCGCGCTGATCCGCTCCTTCTCGGTGATCACGACATCGCCGCCGCCCGCCACCGTGACGTACTTCGAGAGCGGGAGCGTCTCGGTCTCGCCGCTGACCACCTCGAGCGGCTTCGTCGACGTGAGCGTCGGACGCAGATCGGCCCTCGACGGCACGAAGATGAACGCCGAGGCCTTCAGGTCGTCGCGGTCGGTGAGGGTGTAGCGGATCAGCTGGAGCTCGTCGGTGACGGTGACACGCACCTTGCCGTTCTCGAGCCGGGTGCCGCCCTCGCCGACGTCGACCGTGAGCCGCTCGGTCGTGCCGTCGGGATCCTCGTCGTTCGCGAGGATGTCGAGGTCGGCGGTCAGACCGCCGTCCTTGAGGTCGGTAGGCAGCAGCCTGTCGTCGCGGGCGACCGGCGCCTGCAGCGGGACGTCTTCGTCGACGGTGATCTGCAGGGTCGCGGTGGCCGTCGCCCCGCGCGCATCCGACACCGTGTACTGCAGTGAGGTCTCGGTGGGCCCGTTCGGCGCCTGCACGATCACCCGGTCGCCCGAGACGCGCGCCTCCAGCCCGTCGGGCCGCTCGAGACCGTCCTTGACGAGGGAGACCTTGTCGCCCTCGGGGTCGGAGTCGTTCTCGAGCACGGGTACCGCGATCTCCCTGCCCGGTCGCACGACGACGGCGTCCTTGACCGCGTACGGCGGCTGGTTGACCTCTTCGGCGGGCGCGATGCCCACCCGCACCGTGGCGATGCCCTCCTTGCCGAGACGGTCGCGCACCCGGTACTTGAACACGTCGACGCCGGATGCGCCGTCTGCCGCCTCGTAGGTGAAGTAGTTCGGACCGTTCGTGACGCGCCCCTTCGAGGGGCTCGACTCGATGCCGACCAGCTCGACGGAGTCGCCGTCGGTGTCGATGCCGTCGAGCGGGACGGCGATGTTCACCTCGGTGCCGGCCAGGGCGCGGGCGACGAGATCCTGCGGACGCGGTGCCGCGTTGGTCTCCTCGTCGATCGGCATGATCTGGATCGTGACGTAGCCCGCCGCCTTCTGCTGGCGGGAGTCCGACACCTCATAGGTGAGGTAGACCGTCTTCGCCTCGGGTCCCGCCTTGAAGCGCACCGTGTCCTGCGACACGAACGCCTCGCCGTCCTCGGGATCCACGAACGGTTCGATGAGCTCGGGCTCGACGTGCATCACGTCGTCGCTCGGGTGGGTGTCGTTGTCGAGGACCGGGATGGTCACGACGTCTCCGACGCGCACCGTCGCGGTGTCGGGGTTCGCGACGGGCTGCCGGAGCTCGTCCGGCGCGGGGATCGGGATCACCACGACCTCGCCCTCCGCCGACTTGGAGCCGTTCGAGATGCGGTACTTGACGCGCACCTGCTCTTCGAGCGCACCCTGATCGGTGATGCGGAGGGTCTCGTGGTTGAGCACAGAGACCGAGATGCCGCTGTTCGGCTCGAGCGACACGGACTGGACGACGAGGATGCCGCCGGCAGGATCGGTGTCGTTGTTGAGCACGCCGAGGAGCACGTCGCCGCCCGTGGGCAGCAGCGCGACGTCGCGCACGGCGACCGGCGGCAGATCCGTCTCCGACTCCGGCATCACGTCGACGCGCACGAGTCCCTCGCCGTTCTTCGGGCCCGTCGTGACCTGGTACTGCACGTAGTAGACGCCGGGAGCCTCCGCCATGAAGGAGAAGGTCTTGTTGGCGGTGTTCGGGACGATCGTCGCACCCAGGGTGTCGAGGACCCTGCTCAGACGCAGCGGCTCGCGCGAGGTGCTGGTGTCGTTCGCGGTCGGCGCGATCGTGACCTGCTCGCCGACCTTGGTGATCACGTGGTCGGCGTTGGTCTTCGGGTTCGTCGACCCCTGCGGGCGGACGTCGAGCGAGATGGTCGAGGTGCCGAGCTTGCCGAAAGCGTCGGCGACGGTCACCTGCACGTCCTTGCGCCCCTGCAGGCTGGCGGTCGCCTTGTAGGTGATCTGGCCGTCCTTGCTGAAGTCGACCTCGTCTCCCGGCGCCGCGATGACCTCCTTGAGGTAGATGTCGTCGCCGTCCGGATCGATCCAGTCCGGGAGGATGTTGTACGAGATCGTGCCGCCGGTCTCGACCGCGAGGGATGTCTTCCGCTTCGGCCCGGGGGCGGCGTTGTCGCTCCAGTCGTGCACCTCGAGCGTGACGACCGCGGTGTCCTTGCCCTTGCGGCCGTCGTCGACCTCGTAGGTGAAGCTCGCGGTGCCCGAGGCCTTCTCGTCGACCGCGATCTGCAGGGAGCCGCCGTTGTTGATCGGCTGCACGGTGCCGATGGAGGGCTGCGCCTCGGCCAGCGCCGCCACGAGCACGTCGCCGTCGGGGTCGTTGTCGTTGTCGAGCACGGGCAGCAGCGTCGTGGCGCCAGGCCGCACGCCGTAGGAGTCGTCCTCGGCGATCGGTGGCGTGTTCTCCTCGCTGCGCTCCGGGAGCGTGGTCTCGACCGTCTCCTCGGTCGAGTCCTCCTGGTTCTCCGTCTCGCCCTCGGGCGGCGTGAGGTCGTTCCAGTTGTCGACGCGCTGCAGGCTCTCGTTCGCCATCCACGCGGCGCCGCCGACGGCGTCGTTCAGGATGATCACGTCGCGGTTCACGCGGAAGGTCAGGCTCGCGGACTCCTCGGCGCCCTCGATCGGCGCGTTCACGTCGTTCGAGTCACCGGGGCATTCGCGGATGAACGTCGCGGAACCGGCCCAGGCGCCGTAGGTGCACCCGCGCAGCCACACGGGTGCCGCCGCGGTGCCTGAACCGCCGGCGGAGGTCTCCTCGGGCTCGCTGCCGTCGAGGGGGACGCGCACGAGCGCGGAGGGCGTGGCGATGGCGACGGCGTCGGTCTCGGCGGAGGCCTGCTGCAACACCGCGTCCTTCGCGCCTGCGACCTCGGTGCGGAAGCCACCCGGCGTGGTGACGACTCCTGCGGCCTCGTCGAGCACGACCGGTGTGCGACCGACGGCGGTGATCGTGGGACGTTCGGACAGGTCGAGCTCGCCGACCGACGCCGCAGACGAATCGCCCGGCACGCCTTCGTTGTCGACGGGGACCGTCACGACCTCGCCCTTCTCCGCCGACAGGGCGAAGACGGTGCCGTCGTCGGCCACCGTGACGTCGGAGTTCTCGCCCAGCTCGGCGATGGGTTCCGTCGCCTCGATCTCGAAGGACGCGATCCCCTTCACGGGGACGACCCACAAATCGCCGGACTTCTCATCGAGGATCGCGGCCGTCTCGGCCCCCAGGGCGACCTTGGCCGATGAGGGGATGACGGTGGAGTCGCCGAGCGAGACGCGGGCGGGATCGACCGCCGTCACCGTCGAGGCGCTCTCGTCCACGACCAGCACGTTGGACGCGGCCTGGAGGATGTCGTAGTTCTCGCTCGTGGTGCGCAGACCGCCGTCGAGGATGGTCGACTCGTTGTTGAAGTGGCCCACGAGCAGGCTCGAGGACTTCGTGATCCAGACGCCGCCGTCGTTCAGGTCGACCTTGGTGGTCGGGAACCCCTCATAGGTGAACGCCATCGTGGTGATCGCGATGACACCGACGGTGACGCCGGCGGCCGACGCCAAGGTCTTGGGTCGCGCGCGCATCCATGACAACGCCTTCATTCCCGGTTCCCCCCCAGGGTGACACTCCGATTGCTCCATGCACGGGCTCGACGAGCCGGTGCAGCACCCGTACATCCTAACCGGGTCGCGGAATACCGCTCGATGGGGAGATATCCCCACTCCGCGTCAGGCGCGCCAGCACCCCGCGATGTGGTCGTCGACCATCCCGGCGGACTGCATCAGGGCGTACATCGTGGTCGGGCCGACGAAGCGGAACCCGCGCCGTCGGAGCTCCTTGCTCAAGGCCGTCGACTCCGCGGTGACCGCGGGGACGTCGGCGAACGCGGCGGGACGCGTGTCGGATGCCGGCGGCGCGAACGACCACATCAGCTCGTCGAGCTCGCCGTCTGCCATGTCGTGGACGATGCGGGCGTTGCCGATCGTGGCCTCGATCTTGGCGCGGTTGCGGATGATGCCGGGGTCCTGCATCAGCCGCGCGACGTCGTCTTCCCCGAACGCGGATACGGCGGCAGGCCCGAAGCCCGCGAAGACCTCCCGGAACCGCGGACGCTTGCGCAGGATGGTGATCCACGACAGCCCGGCCTGGAACCCCTCGAGCGCCATCTTCTCGAACAGCGCCCGGTCGCCGTGCAGCGGCGTCCCCCACTCCTCGTCGTGATAGCGGCGGTACTCGGCGTCGTCGCCCACCCAGGCACAGCGGTCGCGGGCGTCGGGGCCCGTGAGGAGAGAGGTCATCTCCCCAACGTATCCGCCGCCGCCGACGTCACTCCGCGAAGGTCGAGGCGTCGATCACGAACCGGTAGCGCACGTCGGACGCGAGCACCCGCTCGTATGCCGTGTTGATCTCCGCGGCCCTGATGACCTCGATCTCGGCGACGATGCCGTTCTCGGCGCAGAAGTCGAGCATCTCCTGCGTCTCGCGGATTCCGCCGATGTTGGAGCCCGCGATCGAGCGGCGCCCGCCGATGAGGGAGCCCACCGTGAGGGCGAGGGGCTCCGCCGGCGCCCCGACGCACACCATCGTCCCGTCGACGTCGAGCAGGCCGAGGTACGAGCGCAGGTCGACCGCGGCGCTGACCGTGTTGAGGATCACGTCGAAGGATGAGCGCAGCTCGCGGAAGGTGGTCGGATCGCTCGTCGCACGGTACTGGTCGGCGCCGAGCCGCAGCCCGTCGTCCTTCTTGCTCAGGGTCTGCGAGAGCACGGTCACCTCGGCGCCGAGCGCGTGCGCGATCTGCACGCCCATGTGTCCGAGTCCGCCGAGACCGACCACCGCGACCCTCGTCCCGGGCCCGACCCGCCAGTGCCTCAGCGGCGAGTACGTCGTGATGCCGGCGCACAGGAGCGGAGCGGCGGCATCGAGCGGCAGTGCATCCGGGATGCGCAGCACGAAGGCCTCGGTCACCACGACCTGCTCGGAGTATCCGCCCTGCGTGATGCTGCCGTCGCGATCGACGGCGCCGTACGTGCCGACCGCGCCCTGACGGCAGAACTGCTCCTGACCGCGCACGCACTCCCGGCATTCGCCGCAGGAGTTCACGAGGCACCCGACCCCCACCCGGTCGCCCACGACGTGACGCGTGACCTCGGACCCGACAGCGGCGACCGTGCCCGTGATCTCGTGCCCCGGCGCGAGCGGGTACTGCTGCGGACCCCAGTCGCCGCGCACCGTGTGGATGTCGGAGTGGCAGATGCCGGCGAACGCGATGTCGATCAGCACATCGTGGGGGCCGAGCTCGCGTCTGTCGATGACGGTCTTCTCGAGCGGCGCGGCTTCGCGCGGAGCGGCATAGGCGGTGACGATGGACATCTCGTGCTCCTCGGATCGGGTACGTGCCGAGACTACTCAGCCGAATCCATGAATCGCACGAGAGATCACCGTCAGCGCCGCTGCTTCTTCAGGGTCTTCTCCTGGATCGGTGCATGGCCGGTGGCGGCGAGATCGGCGTAGTACGCCCGCGCCTCGTCCTGACGCTGCTTCTCGATGCCGCTCGCGATCGGCGCGCGCACGTGCTCCGGCTCGTAGCCGAACGCGTTCACGAGGTCGAGGGCGTACGGCCGCAGGCGGGTGCACAGCCGGTCGATGTAGCTCGACACGGCCGCGGCGCGCTGCGTCGACAGGCGTCCGTTGATGAGGTGCCAGGCGAGGTGCTTCTCGATGAGCTGAAGACCGAACAGGTCGCGCAGCCAGGTGAGGACCTTCTTGGTGTCGGCGTCCTCGATCTGGTGCACGGCGTCGGTGAACGCCTCCCACTGCAGCAGCTCGCCGTGCGCACGCGCGGCCTCGATGAGCTCGGCCTGGTTCTCGTTGAAGAGCCGGGCGCCGAGCAGCTTGTCCTTCGCGCCGGGGCGCAGGCGGCCGGCGATGTCGGCGACCATCTGCTGCACCCGACCCGCGAGCAGATCATGCTGCTGCTCCTCGCGCAGCCCGCGCTCGACCGAACGGCTGACCTGACCGAAGTCGGAGACGGCCTGGCCGAGCTGGCGGAGTCCTGCGCCGTGGAACACCTTCCCCGCGGTCATGCCGACCGCGAACTTCGCGAGCGCCGCCGCGTCCTTGCCCTGGAACTGCTTCGCGTAGTCGGTGAGCAGACGCTTGCCGACCAGCTGCAGCAGGACGTTGTTGTCGCCTTCGAACGTGACGTAGATGTCGAGGTCCTGACGGAGTCCGACGAGGCGGTTCTCGAACATGAAGCCGGCACCGCCGGTGGCCTCGCGGGCCTCCTGCAGGGTGTCGAGCGCGTGCCAGGTCGACAGCGGCTTGAGCGCGGCGGCCAGGGTCTCGAGGTCTTCGCGGTCGGCCGGGGTGTCGGTGCGACCCGAGAACACGCCGTCGAACTTCTGCAGGAACTCGTCGTGCGCGAAGATCTGGGCGTAGGTGGTCGCCAGACGCGGGAGCAGACGGCGCTGGTGCTTGCCGTAGTCCATGAGCACGACCTCCTGCCCGTCCGCACCGTCGAATTGGCGACGCTGGGTCGCGTAGGTGATCGCGATGTGCAGACCGAGCGCGGAGGCCCAGGATGCCGCGCCGTCGAGGGAGACGCGCCCCTGAACGAGGGTGCCGAGCATCGTGAAGAAGCGGCGGCCAGGGCTGTCGATCGCGCTGGAGTAGGTGCCGTCGGCGGCGACGTCGCCGTAGCGGTTCAGCAGATTCGTGCGCGGGATGCGCACGTGGTCGAACGACAGGCGCCCGTTGTCGATGCCGTTGAGCCCGCCCTTGAGACCGTCGTCCTCGCGGCCGATGCCCGGCAGGTCGACGCCGTCCTCTCCGCGCAGCGGCACGTAGAAGCAGTGCACGCCGTGGTTGACGCCGTTGGTGATGAGCTGTGCGAACACGGTCGCCGCGACGCCGTGCAGGGCCGCGTTGCCGAGGTACTCCTTCGTCGCCCCGCGGAACGGGGTATTGATGACGAACTCCTCGGACTCCGGGTCGTACGTGGCCGTGGTGCCGACCGCGGCGACGTCGGAGCCGTGGCCGATCTCGGTCATCGCGAAGGCCCCGGGGATCGAGAGGTCCATCACACCGGGCAGCCACTTCTCGTGGTGCTCCTTCGAACCCAGCTGCAGGATCGCCGAGCCGAAGAGCCCCCACTGCACGCCCGACTTGATCTGCAGGCTGGGGTCGGCCACCACGAGCTCCTCGAAGCCCGCGATGTTCGCGCCGTTGTTCTCCTCGCCGCCGAGGGACTTGGGGAAGGCGCGGTGCACGGCCTTGTTCTCGACCAGCAGGTGCAGCTGGCTGAGCACGCGCTCGCGGTGCTCGTCCTTGCCGAGCTCATCCTTGCGCCAGAACGCCGAGTCCTTGATCATCTCGCGCGCCTGACGACGCACATCGCCCCACGTGCCCATCAGGGCCTCGTTCACACGTGCGATGTCGATCGGCGGAGCGACCGCGATCTCGGGCGATTCATCGGGTGTCGTCGAAGAACGGACGGCAGCGTCGACCATGGCATTCCTCCAGGGGAGTAGGGGTGCTTCCATGGTAGGTCTGCGACAAACCCACAGGAACTCCGCTGTGAGCATCCTCCAACTCTGCAGGCGGACGCCCCTACTCCCCGTTGTCGCCTCGCAACAGGTCGACCCCGATCAGCTCAACGAGAGCCCGTGGCCGAAGCGGAACAGCGGGTCGGCGGTGTCGAACGGCACGTCGGGCCGCGAGGCCTCGACCGCGGTCATCGACCGGGGGAGGTCGAAGGGAAGCGCACCCCTCGCCGCGACGGCACCGCTGAGCACGTCGAGCAGCGCCTCGCCCGAGGCTCCCCAGTTCACCGTCACGGCGGCGGCGGTCTCGACGATCGGCGTCAGGATCGGCGGCCGATCGGCGAGCACGTCGACGACGGTCGGAACCGCGGCGGCGACCTCGCGGACGTGCGCGACGACCTCGCCCGCGAACTCCAGCGACCCGGCGTGGAAGAAGTTCTCGAACATCGTCTCGCGCTCCTCGAACGGCGCCTGCAGGCGGATGATCGCGAGCTCTGCGTCGGCCGGATCGTCGACGATCACCCCGAAAGCCGCGGCCACGGCGGGGTCGATGCCCTCGACGTACAGGCGGAGCCCTCGCGCGAAGGGCAGCGCACCGTCGTTCGAGAGCACGGTGATCGACGCCCGCTGCGCCTCCTCCCCCGCCGCACGGAAGTCGGCGCGTCCGACCACGGCGTCCGCGGCGTCCTCATCCACGAACGGGTTCTCGAACAGACCGAGCTCGAACTTCTCCCGCAGGATGCGGCGGGCCGAGATGTCGAGCCGCTCCTCCGAGATCACCCCGTCGGCGACGAGTTCGAGCAGCAGCTCGGGGTTCGCCTCTCCGCCGAACTGATCGACACCCGCGTCCAGCACCTTCGCCATGCGCTCGCGCGGGGTCAGATCTTCCACACCCCAGGCGCGGGCGGGGAACGGCTGCCCGAAGATCTCGGAGTCGCTGATCAAGCCCCAGTCGGTGCAGACGAGGCCGTCGAAGCCGTACCGTTCGCGCAGCAGCCCGGTGACGACCGACTTGTTGAAGCCGAACCCGACCTCTTCGTACTCGGTGCCCACCGGCATCCCGTAGTAGGGCATCATCTGCCGCGTCCCGGCGGCGAGAGCGTCTTCGAAGGGCTTCAGGTGCAGCTCGAACTCACCACCCGGATAGACCTGCTCGCGGCCGTACGGGAAATGCGGGTCCTCGCCGTCCTTCTGCGGCCCGCCACCGGGGAAGTGCTTCGTCATGGTCGACACGGATCCCGGCCCGAACGACGCACCCTGGAATCCGCGGATGTACGCGGCGCCGAGTCGTCCGGAGAGCTCGGCATCCTCCCCGAACGTCGCGGTCTGACGTGCCCAGCGCGGCTCGGTCGCGAGGTCGACCTGCGGGTGCAGCGCCACGCGCAGACCGACCGCCGTGTACTCCTGGCGGGCGATGTCGGCGAACCGTTCCACGAGCACCTCGTCACGGGTCGCCGCGAGACCGAGTGTCTCCGGCCACTGCGAGAACGGACCGGCGAGGATCGACGCGCCGGGATTCTCGCTGAACGAGTGACGCGGGTCGGTCGACAGGGTGACGGGGATGCCGAGGCGCGTGGACGCGGCCAGCCGCTGCAGCGCGTTGTGCCAGGCCGCGATCTCGCGACCCGTCGGCGCCGCACCGAGCAGATTGAAGTGCGTCATCCGCTTGCTCTCGAGGAATTCGCGAGCGGAGGGGGTGGCAAACGTGGGGTCGGGCGCATCCAGATCTCCGATCGCGATCATGGTGTGGAAGAAGAGCCCGGCCTTCTCCTCGATCGTCATCTCATCCAGCAGCAGCTGGACCCGTTCGTCGACGGGAAGGTCGGCGTCGAGCCAGGGGCGGGCGACGGTGGTCTCAGTCATGGTCACTTGACTCCCTTGATGCGGTACACGAGCACGGCGCCGGCGAGGGCGACGAGCGCCCCGAACAGGTACCAGGTGGTGTAGCCGCCGAGGGGTGTGGCCGCGCCGAGCGCGATGATCCCCGGGGCGATGGCCGGAGCGATCGACTGCGGCAGGGCGTTGGCGATGTTCAGCACACCGAGGTCCTTGGCGACGTCGTCGGGGTTGGGCAGCACTTCGGTGGCGAGCGCGAGGTCGACCGAGAGGAACGAACCGGCGCCGAGGCCGATGATCGCCTGCGCGACGATGACGGTCGTGACGTCGGGGGCGATCGCGAGGATCACGAGGCCGACCACCATGATCACGCCGGCGACGGCGACGAACGGCCGGCGCTTGCCGATCCTGTCCGAGAGGAAGCCGCCGAGGGGAGAGGAGATCGCCATGGCCGCCATCGAGGCGAGGTTGGCGATGAGGATGGTGCCGACGGCGCCCTGCTCGTCGAGCTCGAACTTGGTCACCAGGTACAGCGGCAGGAACGTGGCGATGCCGGCGTACCCGAACATCACGAAGAACTTGGTCAGCCAGGTCCAGCCGAAGTCGGGGTGCTTGCGCGGGTTGAAGACGAACGAGCCGAAGAACGTCCCGATCGTGAACCTCTCCGCGGGCTTCTCGGTCAGGCGGCGGTCCTTGAGGGTGAGCACGAACACGATCACGAGGATCAGCGCGATCACACCGGGGACGACGAAGCGCTCGAAGTCGCCGGGGAGGAAGTTGACGATGAAGCTGCCGGCGAGGATGCCGATGGGCGTGGTGATGCCGATGATGCCGGAGACCTTGCCACGGCTGGTGACCGGCACCTGATCGGGAAGGGTGGCGTTGGCGGCGGCGAGCACCGCGTTCATGGCGGTCTGCACGAGGCACCACGCGAGCAGGATCATCCAGACGGAGGTCGCCGCACCGATGAGCACGAACCCGCCGAGTCCGACGATCGCGCCGCCGAGGATCCAGGGACGACGCATGCCCCAGCGCGAGGTGGTGCGGTCGGACAGTCGTCCGACGAGCGGGTTGGCGACGAGGGCGAAGATCGCGCCGACACCCATCACGAGTCCGAGGCTGCCCTCGGTGTTCACCGGGTCGACGTGCTGGACCTTGAACGCCATCGACACCATGACCGGGGTGAGCAGGGCGAGGTAGACGCCGAAGTTGACGGCGGCGAGACCCGGCGTGTAGCCGCGCGGGGTCTTGGGCGGCGTGGTTCCGGGGGCCTTGAAGCCCGTCGTGCCGACCGCGGCCGCGGCAGCGGCGGATGACAACTCTGTCATGACAGTCCTTTCGATTCACCGCACATCTTCGGGCGATGCGGTTCTGGGATGACCATACACGAAACTCGACCAGTTGGTAAGTGAAAGTAGACCACTTGGTAATGAGCGAGGATAGGATGAGGAAGGAGGATGTGATGACGACGACGGCATCGATGGGCACACGACACGCCCGCGCCGCCGCCACGCGAGAGCGCATCCTCTCCGCTGCGCACGAGCTCTTCGTGGCCAACGGGTACCGCTCCACGTCGCTGCGCGACATCGCCGCCGCCGCATCCGTCAGCCACCCGGGGCTCCTCGGACACTTCTCCTCGAAGGACGAACTGCTCGCCGAGGTCGTCGCCGAGCTCGAGTCCGAGAACGAGGCGTTCTTCAGCGCGATCGCCGCGGCCTCCGAGCCGGGTGACCTGGTGTTCGCCGCTCTGGCCGAACGCAACGCGCGCACCGAGGGCTATCTCGAGCTCTTCGCCGCTCTCACCGGCGAGGCATCAGCGCCCGGTCACCCCGCGCACGAGCGCATGCGCGAACGCTACTGCCGACTGCGCTCCCTGAGCAGCGACGTGCTCGAGGATGCGAAGTACCACGGCGTGATCGCCGCCGACCGCGACGTCGACGGCGAGACCGTGCGGCATACGGCGGGGTGGGACGGGTTGCAGCTGCTCTCGCAGTACCTCCCCGATCGGGTCGACGTCGTGGAGATGCTCGAAGAACGCGAGAGCCTGTGGGCATCGCCGCTCGGGTGGCGCGACCCCGACGACGAGCAGCCTGCCGGCTCGGCCGGGGCGGCCGGTCCACTTCCCGAACTGCCGATCGCCGCGGCGCCCGAGATCGATCCGGGATATGCGGTCGGCCGCCGCCGCCGAGCGCAGATCGTCGCGGACGCGACGCACCTGTTCGCCCGCGACGGCTACGGCGACACCAGCCTGCAGGACATCGCGACCGCCGTCGGCGTATCGAAGTCGACCCTGCTGCACCACTACGCCTCGAAGGAGCTTCTGCTCAGCGCCGTCCTCGCCGAGCGCGACAGCGCCATCAACGAGAACCAGGCGATCACGGGTGCCGCCTCAGCCGGCGAGCTGCTCCGCGGGATCCCGGACGGCGCGGCACTCAACGCGCGAGAAGAACCCGGACTGATCGAGGTGTACGCCGTGCTCTCCTGCGAGGCGGTGCCGGCAGCGCATCCCGCGCACGCCTACTTCGAGACCCGGTTCGCGAACACGATCGACTACTTCACCGCCCTCTTCCGCCTCGCACAGATCGACGGCGACCTGCCGGCACACCGCGACCCCGCGCACGAAGCCGTCTGGCTCGTCGCGATGTGGGACGGACTCCAGTATCAGTGGCTGTACGACCGCGACGCCGTCGACATCGCCGCGCACCTGCGCGCCCACCTCGACGACGTGCTGCCTCGCGTCGAGCGCGAGTCGGCGCTCACGCCGCCGCGATGACCGCCAGCACGCCTTCGCCGTAGGCCTCGCGCTTCTTCGCGCCGATGCCGGTGATGCCGTCGAGATCGGCGAGAGAAGCCGGACGATGCTCGGCCAGAGCGCGCAGCGTCGCGTCACCGAACACGATGTACGCGGGAACCCCCTGCTCGCGCGCGGTCTCTGCCCGCCAGGCGCGCAGCGCCTCGAACAGCCCGCGATCCCCGGCGTCCAGAGCATCCGCAGCGCTGGCCTTGCGCGCCCGCGAAGAGGAGGCCGGACGACCGATCGTGTCCTTGCGCAGCGGCACCGCCAGCTCGCCGCGCAGCACTCCGGCCGCCTGCTCACCGGGAGCGAGGGTGCCGTAGTCGCCCTGCGCGACCAGGATGCCGCGGGCCAGGAGCTGCCGGACCACGCTGCGCCAGTCCTGGTCGGAGAGGTCGTTCCCGATGCCGTACGTCGCGAGCTTGTCGTGACCCTGCTGGCGGATGCGCTCGGTCGAGGCCCCGCGCAGGATGTCGATCAGGTGCCCCGCGCCGAACGCCTGATTGCGCTCGCGCTTGAGTCGCACGATCGTCGAGAGCAGCTTCTGCGCGGGCACGAGCCCGTCGAAGGTCTCGGTGTCGTCGAGGCACGTGTCGCAGTTGCCGCAGGGCTCCGACTCCTGGCCGAAGTAGGCGAGGAGGTTCTGCCTGCGGCACTCGACCGTCTCGCACAGCGCGAGCATGGCGTCGAGGTGCTGCCCCATCCGCATCTTGAACGTGCGGTCGCCGGGGCTCTGGTCGATCAGGCGTCGCTGCTGGACGACGTCGCCGAGGCCGTACGCCATCCACGCCACCGACGGTTCGCCGTCGCGACCGGCTCGACCGGTCTCCTGGTAGTACCCCTCGACGGACTTCGGCAGATCGATGTGGGCGACGAAGCGCACATCCGGTTTGTCGATGCCCATGCCGAACGCGATGGTCGCGACCATGACGACGCCGTCTTCACGGAGGAAGCGGGCCTGGTTCGCCGCGCGCACCTCGGCGGGGAGACCCGCGTGGTAGGGCAGCGCATCGAGGCCCTGAGCGGCCAGGTAGGTCGCGGTCTGCTCGACCGACTTGCGGCTGAGCGCGTACACGATACCCGCGGGCTGCGTGCCGTCGCTCGCCGTGGTCTGGGATCTGATGAACGCGACCAGCTGCTTGCGCGGGTCGACCTTCGGCACGATCCGGTACTGGATGTTCGGGCGGTCGAAGCTCGCGACGAAGTGCTTGGCGGTGTCGAGGCGCAGCCGTTCGGTGAGCTCCTGGTGCGTGGCGCGGGTCGCCGTCGCGGTGAGCGCCATACGCGGCACCCCGGGGAAGCGCTCGCCCAGATCGCCGAGCGCGAGGTAGTCGGGGCGGAAGTCATGGCCCCACTGCGACACGCAGTGCGCCTCATCGATCGCGATCACGCTGAGGGTTCCGCGCTGGAGCAACGCCGTGGTCTGGGCGCTGGAGAGACGCTCAGGGGCGACGTAGATGAGGTCGAGCTCGCCCGCGACATACGCCCGTTCGACCTCGCGACGCTCGTCGATCCCCTGCGTCGAGTTCAGGTATGCGGCGTTGACGCCGTTCGCCCGCAGAGCGTCGACCTGGTCGTGCATGAGTGCGATGAGCGGGCTGATCACGAGCCCGGTGCCCTCGCGCACGAGCGCAGGCACCTGATAGGTGATGCTCTTGCCGCCACCGGTCGGCATCAGCACGACCGCGTCTCCGCCCGCGATGACCTGCTCGACGATGTCGGCCTGGTCGCCGCGGAAGTCGTCGTAGCCGAAGACCGTGTGCAGGGCCTCGCGCGCGGTCGGGTAGCGGCTCGGCGTCGCACGGCGCACGATGGGAGCGGCGGGTGGCGGGGTCACGGCCGATCGGTTCACCGGTGTGACTGGTCCCTGCCCCCAGTCGAGCGGCGGCTCGAAGCCCGCGCCCTGCGGCTCCCAGTCCATCGGCTCCGGCGGAAGCGTCGGCTCCCACCCGTCGTCGTAGGGCTCATCGGCGTACGGCAGATCCGCGTACGGGTCACGGGGAGTCTGCGGCATCCCTCCAGCGTAACGACCCCCGCCGACGCGGGCGGTGTGTCATCCACAGCGCCCTGCGACGGAGACCGCCCTCGCGCTGCACGCGGGGCGTAGGTTGGAGGCACGCGCAGAAGGAGTATCCGATGACCGACATCACCGTGACCCGCGACGACGACGCGTCGCGCTACGAGATCCGCTCGGGCGACGTGCTGGCAGGCTTCGCGGCCTTCGACCTCCGCCCCGGGGCCATCCGCTTCCTGCACACCGAGGTCGACCCCGCGTTCCAGGGTCAGGGGCTGGCGGGGAAGCTCGCCGAGACCGCGCTGGCTGATGCGGTCGAGCGCGGTGAGGCGATCGTCCCGCTGTGCCCGTACATCGCGAAGTACCTCGAGACGCACGAGGTCCCCGGCGCTGAGATCCGCTGGCCGAAGCGCGCCCCCGAACAGGGAGGCTCCGCGCACGAGGACCCGACGGGCCGCGCGGAATGATCGGGAAGCACCGCCTCATCCTCGAGCCGCGCGAGGTGCCGCTGGGTGGGGTGCGCGGCATGAACGTGCTGCGTGCACTGCCCCACCGCAACCTGCCGACGATCGGCGCCTGGTGCTTCCTCGACCGATTCGGACCCGCGGACACGAAGATGCGGGTCGAGCCGCATCCGCACATCGGGCTGCAGACGGTGACCTGGCCGCTCGTCGGCGAGATCCGCCACCGCGACTCGCTCGGCAGCGACGCCGATCTGCGACGCGGCCAGCTCAACCTGATGACGGCCGGGGGCGGCATCTCGCACTCCGAGTACTCGATCGGCGACGATCCGATCCCCCTCGACGCCCTGCAGTTCTGGGTCGTGCTGCCGGAGGCCGCCCGGCACGGCGCAGCCGGCTTCGAGCGGCACACGGAGCTTCCGGCGCTCACCCTCGCGGCGGAGGAGGGAGCGGATGCCCAAGCCACCGTCGTGCTCGGCGAGTTCGCGGGCGTGCACTCCCCGGCGACCGTGCACACCCCGATCGTGGGCGCCGAGATCGTCCTCGCCCCCGGCTCGCGCGTGCGGCTGCCGCTGCGCTCCGACTGGGAGCACGCGCTCATGCTCGTCGAAGGCGACACCGTGGTGGCCGAGCATCCCCTCGACCGCAACGGCCTGCTCTACCTTGGCGACTCCCGAGACGAGGTCGAGGTGGCGAGCGACGACGGCGCCCTGCTGTTCCTCCTCGGCGGCGAGCCGTTCGAGGACGACATCGTGATGTGGTGGAACTTCGCCGGACGAACGCACGAGGAGATCGTCGCGGCGCGTGAGGAGTGGGAGTCGGAGTCGGAGCGCTTCGGGGTCGTGGCCGGTCACGACGTGCGCATCCCCGCCCCGCCGCTTCCCGACGTGCGACTCATGCCGCGCAGCAGGAAGCTCTGACTCCGCGGGGTCGCGGTACGGAGGGCACCCGCGGTTCGGAGGGCGGCTCCGGCGCACTGCTCCTCCGAAGCGCGGATCTCCTCCCGAAAGAGGGGCCGCGGTTCGGAGGGTATCCCCGGTACGGAGGGCATCCGCGGTACGGAGGGCGCCCGTGGCGCAGAGGTCAGCCGCGCTCGGGGGTGTGGACTCGTGCGAGGAAGCGCTCCGCCCTCGGCGACGGGCCCCGCGGATCGAGCAGCGACACCACCACCGTCACCGCGGCGGCGAGCGGGATCGTCCAGGCCGCCGGCTGCGCGAGGTAGGGCGCGGCGACCCCCACGCCGTCGACGGCCGCATGCACGAGCAGGGCGAGACCCGTCGCCACGCCGCCCGAGACCATGCCGGCCACGGCGCCACGGGCCGTGAGCCCGCGCCACCACACCCCGAGCAGCACGACGGGCGAGAGGGTGGATGCGGCGACGACGAACACCACGCCGACACTCGACCCGAGTCCCGCCGGCGCGGTGAGCAGCGCGACGCCGAGGGGGACGAGCGCACACAGCACGGCGGACACACGGAACGAGCGCACCGACCCCGAGAACACGTCCTGACTGACGACCCCCGCGAGCGACACCACGAGCCCGGCCGAGGTCGCCAGGAACGCGGCGAAGGCCCCCGCGACGATCAGCGCCGTCAACAGCTCGCCGAGCACACCCGGGAAGACGCGCGACGGCAGCAGCAGCACCACCGTGTCGGCGACACCGGGCACCGCGAGGTCGGGTGCGGCGATGCGCGCCAGCAACCCCATCGTGCTCGATACCGCATAGAAGGCACTGACCATGCCGATCACGATGACCGTGGTCCGTCGCGCCGACACCCCGGTCGGGCTCGTGTAGAAGCGCACCAGCACATGCGGCAGTCCCATCGTTCCCAGCAGCAGTGCGAGCAGCAGGGATGCCGTCTCGTACGCGTCGAATCCCGACGGCCCGGCCTCGACCGGGAAGACGAGCGCCGGATCGAAGTCGTGCGGGCCGCCGCTGAGCGCGAACGCGATGAAGACGACCGGCACGAGCAGCGCCGTGAGCTTGAGCCAGTACTGGAACGCCTGCACGTACGTGATCGCGCGCATGCCGCCAGCGGCGACCGCGGCCGCGACGAGCACCGCGACCGTCACGGCCCCCACCCACTCCGGCAGGCCCGCCACCACGGACAGGGTGATCCCCGCGCCGTGCAGCTGCGGCACGATGTACAACCACCCGATGACGAGCACCGCGATGCTGGTCACCCGGCGCGCCGAGGTCGACTCCAGTCGGGCTTCCATGAAGTCGGGGATCGTGTAGGCCCCGCTGCGACGCAGCGGCGCCGCGACGAAGGCGAGCACGAGGAGATAGCCCGCGGCATACCCGATGGGGAACCAGAAGCCGCGGGCGCCGTCGAGCAGCACGAGACCGGACAGCCCGAGGAAGGTCCCCGCCGACAGGTACTCCCCGCTGATCGCGGACGCGTTCCACACCGGGCGCACCGTGCGCGAGGCGACGAAGAAGTCTCCCGTCGTACGCGAGATCCGCAGACCGTAGACGCCGATGAGCAGCGTCGCGACGATGACGAACGCGACTCCGACGAGGTCCATGACGGCGTTCATTCGCGGTCTCTGAGCGCGCGGTACCGCCGCTCGTTGCGGGTGGCGGTGCGGACGTAGAGCACGCCGAAGACGAGGATGATCGGATAGAACGCATAAGCCTGGAACAGCCACGACAGCGGCAGGCCCCACACCAGCACCTCACCGATCTCGGGGATCAGCGCGATCGCGAGCGTGAGCGCGATCACCACGACGACGAACCCCGCGACCGTGCCGAGCGCCAGACGGAGCTGACTGCGCATGAGGGCTCTGGCATACACGGCATCCGCTTCGTCGACCGGGGATCCGGGCAGCGCGATGCCGCGCGTGAAGGTCGCGGGCCGCCGGTCGGGGAGGTCGGCCGTCACACGGACCCGCTTCGGCTTCTCGCTCATCCGGTGCCCTCTCCGCTCAGGAGCGCCTCTCGCACCGCGGGCACGAGCCGACGGCTGACCGGCAGCGACACGTGCCCGATCGACACGGCCGGCTCGGACCCCGACAACCGGGCCGCCGTCACAGCCGACGTACGCACGAGGGACGAGCGATGGATGCGCAGGAATCCGGCCTCCGCCCACCGCGCTTCGAGCTCGGAGATCGGGATGCGCACCAGATGCCCTGCACCCTCTCCCGTGTGCAGCCGCGAGTAGTCGCCCTGCGCCTGCACCCACCGCACCTCGCTGCGGCGCACGAACCGCACCACGGACCCGACCGTGACGGGGAGCATCTCGTCGTCACCCGGTGCCGCGACATCTCCGAGCTCGATCACACGGTCGACCGCCTGCCGCAGCCGTTGCACCCGCACGGGTTTGAGCAGGTAGTCGGCGGCACGGAGCTCGAAGGCCTCGACGGCCTTGGCCTCGTCCGCCGTGACGAACACGACCGCGGGCGGCTCGGCGAGGCGCAGCAGTGCCCGCGCGAGCTCCGTCCCCGCGAGTCCCGGCATGTGGATGTCGAGGAACGCGATCCGCACCCGGCGCTCCGACAGCCGGCGCAGCGCCTCCGCTCCCGACGACGCCGTGAGGATCTCGCCGATGCGGGCATCCGAGCGCAGCAGATGCACCAGCTCGTCGAGCGCCGGCTGCTCGTCGTCGGCGACCAGGACGTCGATCATGCATCCACCCCGTTCGCGGTCATCCGCGTCCCTCTGCGCTCGGGTCGTGCTGTGGTTGCGACTTCGGCACCCGCAGGCGCACCAGCGTCCCCGCGTCGGTGTTCGTCTCGACCACCAGACCGCCCTCCGCACCGTACAGCTGGCGCAGCCGGGTGTCGACGTTGCGCAGCCCCACGTGCAGGCCGTCGTCGCCGGCGGTGAGTGTGGCCCGCAGTGCCTCCGGCTCCATGCCGACCCCGTCGTCTTCGACCGTGATCTCGGTGTGGGTGCCGTCGTCTCTCGAGGCGATGCGGATCTCGCCGCCGCCCTCCCCTGGTTCGAGTCCGTGCCGCACCGCGTTCTCGACGAGCGGCTGCACGGACAGGAACGGGATCACGGTCGCGAGCGTCTCGGGAGCGATCTGCAGCGTCACCCTCAGCCGATCGCCGAAGCGCGCCCGCTCCAGCTCGAGGTACGAGTGGATGCTGCCCAGCTCCTCGGCGAGCGTGGTGAACTCCCCCTGTCGACGGAACGAGTACCGCGTGAAGTCGGCGAACTCGAGGATCAGCTCCCTCGCCCGAGCCGGATCGGTGAGCACGAACGAGGCGATCGCCGTGAGGGCGTTGTAGATGAAGTGCGGCGAGATCTGCGCGCGCAGCGACCGCAGTTCCGCCTCGGCCAGTTGCGTCCGCGAGGCATCGAGTCCCCCGAGCTCGACCTGCGCGGCGCACCAGTCTGCGACCTCCTCGGCCGCGCGCACGAGGGCGGCCCTGACGGGAGCGGCGAACGCCACGACCACACCGGCCACCCGGCCGTCGACGAGGATCGGCGCGCCCACGGCCTCCAGGTCGTCCTCCCTTCCTGGAGCGGGGAAGACCTGCCTCCGGCCGGAGGCGCCGACCTGTGTGGCGATGCGGCGTGCAGCGGATTCCAGCCCGTCGGAGGTTCCGTCGAACGACACGGCGCCCTCGGCGCTCACGATCGCGACCGCCGCGCTGCCGAGCAGGACCCGCAGATGCCGCGCGGCCTTGACGACATCCGGCGCGGAGAGCCCGGCACGCAGGTGCGGTGCGGCCAGGCTCGCCTGATGCAGCGCCGTGAGCGCGGCCTGTTCGGCATCGCTGCCGAGGTCGGTCGCCCCGCGCGCGAGTCGGCGTGCGAGCAGCAGGAGCACCGAGAGGACGACACCGCCGAGCACGCCGAGGATCGCTGCGAGAACGACGTCGGTCATGACCTCAGCCTAGGCACCGGCCGCTCCTCCTCAGCAGCAGCGGGCACCGGGGTTGCGGTCCTGGTCGTCCATCCGCTGCCGCCAGAACTGCCGCTCGGTCATCGGCTCCTCGTGCGGATGCACCCGCCGCTGATGGGCGACATACGTGGCGTACGCGGTGTCTCCCATGAGCGTGGTCATGTACCAGCGGATGCCGCGGCCGACCCGCCCCGCAGCGCTGAGCAGCGTGCGCAGGAGGGTGGTCGCGGCATCCGTCCGATTCACGGTGTCGGCCATCTCAGTGGGTCGTCGTCCGGCGCTCGTCGGCGAGGAGCGGCTCCCACTGCTTCTCCAGCTCGCGCTCGTCGGCGCTGGGGAGGAAGCCCGCCGGGGCGAAGCGGCGAGAGGCCACGGGCGCATCCTCGGTGTTCTCGCCACCGCCGTTGCGGATCGCCCGGACCGTGACGATCACGGCGGCGATCATGACGATGATCGCGAGGGTCACGAAGATGATCGACAGCGTGCCCTGCACCGCGGTGTTGCGGATGACCGCCTGGAGCACCTCGGGTTCGCCGAGCGCCGTGTCGCCCGTGTTGAGGGCCTCGAGGTAGCGGAAGTGGTTCGCCCAGTATCCGATCGCCGGCACGGGCGAGAAGATCTTGTAGAGCGATGCGGTCACCGTCACGACGGCCGTGAACGCGAGCGGCAGCGCGATGATCCACAGCCACTTGACGTACGACCGGCCGCGCTTGGCGACGATCGCGAGCACCACGGCGAGCGCGATCGCGGCGAGCAACTGGTTCGCGATGCCGAACAGCGGGAAGAACGTATTGATGCCGCCGAGCGGGTCGGTCACGCCGAGGATGAGGATCGCGCCCCAGCCGGCCACCATGATCGCGGTGCAGATCCACACACCCGGACGCCACGAGACGTCGCGGAACTTCGGGAACCAGGCGCCGATCGAGTCCTGCAGCATGAAGCGGGCGACGCGGGTTCCGGCGTCCACGGCCGTGAGGATGAACAGGGCCTCGAACATGATGGCGAAGTGGTACCAGAACGCCATGAGCGCCTGCCCGCCGAGGGCCTGCTGCATGATGTGCGCGAGTCCGAGCGCGAGCGTCGGTGCTCCACCCGTGCGCGAGACGATCGATTCCTCGCCGACCATCGTGGCGGTGCCGGTGAGCATCTCGGGCGTGAGGTTCACCCCCGTCAGACCCAATGAGTTCACGAAGGCGACGGCTCCCTCGACGGTGCCGCCGGTGGCGGCGGTGGGTGCGTTCATGGCGAAGTAGATGCCCTGGTCGATCGAGATCGCGGCGACGAGGGCCATGATCGCGACGAACGACTCCATGAGCATGCCCCCGTAGCCGATGAAGCGCGTCTGACGCTCCTTCTCGATCAGCTTCGGCGTGGTCCCCGAGGCGATCAGCGCATGGAAGCCCGACAACGCACCACAGGCGATCGTCACGAACAGGAACGGGAAGAGCGGACCGGCGAACACCGGGCCCATGCCGTTCTCGCCGAAGATGCTGATCGCGGGAACGGTGATCTCGGGGCGGACCAAGACGATCGCGCCGGCGAGCATGACGATGACGCCGATCTTCATGAACGTCGACAGGTAGTCGCGCGGGGCGAGCAGCAGCCAGACCGGGAGCACGGCGGCGACGAAGCCGTAGATGATGATGCCCCACGCGATCGTGGTGCGGTCGAGGTGGAAGATCGCCTGACCCCACTCGGTGCCGGCGACCCAGCCGCCGCCGATGATCGCGGCCATCAGGAGCACGAAGCCGATGATCGACACCTCGGTGACCTTGCCTGGACGCAGGAACCGCAGGTAGACGCCCATGAACAGCGCGATCGGGATCGTCATGGCGACCGAGAACACGCCCCACGGGCTCTCGCCGAGAGCGTTGACCACCACGAGGGCCAGGATGGCGACGATGATCAGCATGATCAGCAGCGAGGCGATGATCGCGGCGGTGCCTCCAATCCTGCCGAGTTCCTGTCGAGCCATCTGGCCGATGGTCCGACCGCCGCGGCGCATCGAGAAGAAGAGCACCGTGTAGTCCTGCACGGCACCCGCGAGCACGACGCCGACGATGATCCAGATTGTGCCGGGGAGGTAGCCCATCTGCGCGGCGAGCACCGGTCCGACGAGGGGTCCGGCGCCCGCGATGGCCGCGAAGTGGTGGCCGTAGAGCACGCGGCGGTCGGTGGGGACGTAGTCCTTGCCGTCCTGCTTGACCTCGGCCGGAGTGGCACGGCGGTCATCGGGCCGGGTGATGTACCTCTCGATCACCTTCGAATAGAAGCGGTACCCGATCAGGTAGGTGCACACGGCGGCGAACACGAACCAGATCGCGTTCACGGTCTCGCCCCGGACGATCGCGAGCATGGTCCAGGCGACCGCTCCGAGCAGGGCGATCGCCGCCCAGAGGATGATCTTGGGCAGGGTCCAGCGGTTCGACTTCTCGTGGTGCTCTTCGCTGAGGGCGACGGGCGGGAGTGCCGGGTCGGTGACGATGATCGGGTCGGCATCGACCAGTCCGGCGCCGTCACGGCGGCGCGACGAAGGTGCGGTCATGGGGGTCTCCTCGGGGTACGCGACGTTGCGTTCTCCCACGCTAGGAACGCGGCGCCCTCCGAGCGGCACCCCGACCGGATGCTGCGACGAGCGGCAGGGATCGCGCGATGAACGGCCGCCTCCGTGTCCCTGCGCCCCGGGACGGATGCACGACCCCGACACGGCGGCCTGTCCCGCACGGCCGAATCCGTCGTGCATCCGTTCCCGGATCGTGCAGGTGTTCCCGTCGTGCATGCGAGTCGGGCACGCACACAGCGCCCCGCGGAAGGGAGACCGCGGGGCGCTGCGCTGTGGGGGACCTACCCTCGGGGAGCCTCCGTCTCAGGCGCCGGGGTCGGGGTGCCCGTCTCGGGCGTGCCCGTCTCGGGCGCGTCCGTCGGCGGGGCATCCGTCTCCGGGGCTTCCGTCTCCGGGGCGTCCGTCGGCGGGGCGTCCGTCGGCGGGGCATCCGTCGGCGGGGCATCCGTCTCCGGGGCGTCCGTCTCCGGGGCCTTCGCGTCGGGCGCTGCGGCGGGCACGTCGACCGTCAGCACGGTACGGACCTCGGAGTCGCCGTACTGCACCAGCCCGAGGTAGCGGGCCCCCGCGGTGAGCCCTGTCCAGCCGAGCTCGTACGAGGTCCGCTGTCCGCGCACCGCGGCGATCGGGTTCGGTGTCGCGGTGAGCTCGCCCTCGCCGTCCGGCAGCACGTTGGCGTAGGTCATGTCCCACGTCATCGGGCCCGTCGTCGAGTAGATGTTCGCCACCACGAGGTACGTTCCCGCGGTCGGTGCCGGGATCGTGACCTGTTCGTCGGCCGAACCCGTCGCCGACTGCCAGCGCTGGTAGTACTGCAGGTCGTCCGCGCTCACCACGCGGTACACGGTGAGGTCGAGGTCGCTGCCCTTGTCGTCCGACGAATCGAGGTCGAACCGCGAGAGGGTCGTCCCCTCCGGCACGTCCACGATCCAGGCCACGTCCTTGTTCGCATCGCCCGACTTCTCGTCGCCCGAGTGCCCATCGACCGGATTGTCCGGATCGGCGAGCAGCTGGAACGGCGTGAGCCCGGACAGGTCGAGCGCCAGGTCGCCCGTGAGACCGGGGATGATCTCCACGGGAGCCGTGCCGTCGGTGCCGGTGCCGGTGACCTCGGCCGGGGCGTCGGCTGTGACCGGGAACAGCGCGATCGGCGAGCGCACCGAGTTCTTCGCGCTCGTCCAGGTCAGAGAGCCGGTGGCCCACTGCTCCACGGGCGCGCTCGCGTTGTCGAACGTGACCGTGAAGGTCTTCGTCTGACCCGCCCGGTCGAACTTCAGCTGCTGCGGTGTGACCTTGACGTTCACTCCCGGCACGGAGGCCTTCGCGGTGAAGGTCCCCTTCTCGGTCGAGGTGACCGTGCGGGTCACCGTCTGCGCGCTGGTGAGCGAGCCGATCGAGATCGAGGCCTGGTTCAGATCGCTGCCGTCGATGGGGTCGATGCCGGGGAAGTCCGACAGTCCCTTCCCGTCGAGGAACGCCGCCCAGTCCTTCACCCCGTTGAGGTACAGCAGACCCGGGTTCAGGTACCGCTTCGGGTCGACCTGCCCCGCGCCCTGCTCGAACGGGTTCGTGTTCTTCGATCCGTCGGGCAGCACCGTGTCGTAGGCAGTCGTCATCATCGCCGACCGGATCTCGGCCGGCGTGGCCTTCGGGTGCTCGCCGAGGTACAGCGCGCCGAGACCCGCGACATGCGGCGAGGCCATCGACGTGCCGGACAGGATCCCGAAGGTCGGATCCTCACCGGGTGCGTTGTTCGTCGCCGCGAGGATCGCGACGCCGGGGGCGGCGACATCCGGCTTGAGCACATCGCTGCCGTCGGCCAGCATCGGCCCGCGGCTCGAGAAGCCCGCGATCTGCGGCGTCGGGGTCGTGACACCCGTGGTGTTCTCACCCACGAGGGTGATCGGCCGGTCGACGCCGCCCTGCACGTAGGCGAGCACGGCGGCGCGGTGCACCGCGTTCAGGTGCACGGTGGGCACGGCGTGGAAGTCGTTGTCGAGCGAGTCGGCCCCACCGGGCACGTTCACGAGGACCATGCCGATACCACCGGCATCCTTCACGACCTGCGACTTCTCGGCGCGCGCGTTGCCACCGCGATCGCACACCACGATGTGTCCGGCGACCTTCGCGGGGTCGAGGGCGTCCGGAAGGCAGAGCTCCGCATCCGTGGCGGCTGCACCCGCGGCTGCGGCGTCCCCGGCGTAGATCGACGGGCCGGTGACGCTCTCGCCGAACGGCACGCTCACCGAGGCGCCGGCCTGCTCGAACCCGTCGAACTGCACCGTGCCCTCCCAGGTCGGGATGGTGGAAGCGGCGACCGTCGTGTACCAGGGCGATGCGTGGTCGGCGGTGACCGGGTCGGGGCCGTCGTTGCCCGCGCTCGTGGCGACGAACACACCGGCGGCCGCCGCATTGAAGAACGCGATGTCCTCCGGGGCGAGGACCGTGCTGGCCGCTCCGCCGCCGATCGAGTAGTTGATCACGTCGACGCCGTCGGCGACGGCCTGGTCGATCGCGGCGACGAGGTCGCTCAGCGCGCAGATGTCGTCGTCGGTGACGGTGACGTCGGGGCCCACGTAGCAGGCCTTGTACGCGGCGACCTTGGCGCCGGGCGCGACGCCGGAGATCGTGCCGAAGTCCACGCCCTCGACCTCGGCCTTCACCTTGAAGTTCCCAGCGGCCGTGCTGGCGGTGTGCGAGCCGTGTCCGTCACCGTCACGCGGAGACAGGTAGTCGTACTGGAAGTCGAAGCCGGCGGCCTCCGCTCCGGCGAAGAAGTACTGTCCGCCGATGAGCTTGGAGGAATAGTCGCTGTGGTCCCAGTCCTGGCCCTCGACCATCGCGGCCTGGAACTGACCGCCGTCCGACTTGTCGAAGTACACGTAGGTGCCGTCGGTGTAGGGCTGGTTTCCCTTGTGGCGGCTCTGCTGCTTCTTCTGCTTCTTGATCTTCTTGCCCTCGAAGGACGGGTGCTCCGGTGCGATGCCGGTGTCGATCACGCCCACCACGACGCCTTCGCCTGCCTTCTCCACGCCACCGGTCTGCTGCCAGACACCGCCCTTGCCCTTGCGGTCGTCGCCGAGTCCGAGGAAGTCGGTCGAGCTCTGCGCGTCGGGGTGACGGATCTCGTCGGGGTAGACGCCGAACACGTCCTTGGACGCCCGGAGCGCATCGACCTGTTCGCCGCTGAGGTCGGCGCTGAACCCGTTCAGCACGACCTGGTACGTCGTGTCGGGCGTGACACCCAGATCGCTCACGAGGTCGGTCTGCTCGGTCTGGAGGTGCTCGACATATCGCTGCGCGTCCTGCGACTGCGTCTCGAGCTGCTCGCCCTCGGCGGGTTTCGTCGCCTTCAGACCCTTGACGTCGCCCTCATAGCTGGCGAGCGGGTCGGCCTTCATGACCACGATGTAGTGACCGGGGGTGCCGGCGACCGGGACGGGGTGCGTCACCTCCTCGGTCGCCGCATAACCGGTGGTTGCCGTCGATGCGATGAACAGCGTCGCCAGGGTGGTGGCTGCTGCCATCCGGAGGGGTGTTCGACCCATGTGGTGCTCCCGATGATCGGGGTACGGCCTCGTTGCCGCACCGCGGCTCAACATAGTCCTGCACTCGGCGATCGATACGAGATGTGGCCGATCGGTCAACCCGCCCTCGCCGATCGGCCAGGGTTTTCCACGGCCGCCCTCCCGATAGGTCGACAGTAAGCTGGTGAGGTGGCCCGCACCTCCGTCCTGTCGACTCGAGTACTGCTCGTCTGCGCGGCGATCGGAGTGGCCACCGGCATCCTCGCTGGCATCGCCGGATGGGTGACACCCGTCCTGCTCGCGAGCCCGCTGCTGTTCCTGTACGGTCTCGTCCTCGGCTCGCACGTGCTGCCGGGGATCATCGCGCAGGAGGTGCTGCGGCTCCCGCTCGTGGCCCTGATCACGCACGTGTTCGCCGCGCTGATCGCGAGCGCGTTCAACCCGGCGTGGGCGCTGCGCTTCATCGGCACCGCCCTGCTGTTCGGACTGATCCAGGAAGGGGTCGCGGCCCTGACCCGCTATCGCGCCTGGGGGCCGTGGCGTTTCTTCCTCTCGGCAGGGATCATCGGCGTGATCGTCGCGGTGGTCGTGTTCTTCGCCGCGCACCTCGCGGTGATGCCGCTGTGGGCGCAGATCCTCTACCTGGCGATCTCCGTCCTCGGGCCGGTGGCGTGGACGGCCATGGGACTCGCGATCGGCTCGGCGCTGCGCACGGCCGGGGTCGCACGGCGCTGACGCCTCCCGGGCGCTGCGAGGGCCGTCAGACTCGATGGCAAATCAGGTAAGGCTCAGCTAAGTTAGAAGGGTTCGATCCGCCGACCCGGGACTCCGCCGTGCGCCCATCCGCGCCCCTGCTCCGCGTGCGTGAGCTCTCACTCACCCACGCCGATGCGTCGCACCCCTCACCGCGCGACGTCACTTTCGACATCCATCCGGGCGAAGTGGTGTTGCTGCTCGGCCCCTCCGGATCCGGGAAGTCGACGCTCACCCTGGCGCTCAACGGACTGATCCCGCACGCGCTGCCTGCGACCATGGTCGGAACCGTGCAGGCCGGAGGCGTCGACACGACGACCGCGACGACGGCCACCCTGAGCACCCGGGTCGCGATGGTCTTCCAGGATCCGGATGCGCAGATCGTCACCGGCAGCGTGTACGACGAGGTGGCCTTCGGGCCGGAGAACCTGCTGCTTCCCCTCGACGTCGTGCGCGCGCGCGTCGAGGAGGCCCTGCGTCGGGTGGGGCTCTGGGATCGCCGCGAGGAGAACCCCGATCACCTGTCGGGTGGGGGACGGCAACGACTCGCGATCGCGTGCGCCCTCGCGATGGGGTCCCCGCTGATCGTGCTCGATGAGCCGACCGCCAACCTCGACCCGCAGGGCATCGACGACGTGTATGCGGCGCTGGCCGATGTGGTCGCCTCCGGCGATCGCGCGATCCTCCTCGTCGAGCACAATCTCGACGCCGCGATGGACTTCGTGACCCGAACGATCGTGCTCGATCATGAGGGCAGGGTCGCATTCGACGGCCCCGCCGCCGACGTCATCCGCGCGCATGCCGCTGAGCTGGTGGCCATGGGCGTGTGGCTCCCCGGCGCCACGCTGGCGGCACTCCGCCTCCGCGAGAGGGGCCTCGCCCTCGATCCGCTGCCGATGACGCCGACCGAGCTCGCCGCCGCGCTCGCCTCACCCGACGCCGGTGGGCACGGTGCACGACCGCTGACGGAGGGCGACGCGGGGTCGACGACCCTCCCACCGACGCCCGGCGCAGACCATGGAGACGACGCAGACCTCGGAGTGGTCCCGATCATCCGGACCCGCGGCCTGACCGTGCGGCGGCGGCGCTCAGAGATCCTGCACGGCATCGACCTCGAGCTCGCGCCAGGGAGTCTCACCGCCATCGTCGGCGCGAACGGAGCGGGCAAGACGACCCTGATCCAGGCGCTCGCCGGGGTGGTCCCGCCTCCCCGCGGTCAAGTGTCGGTGGACGGCATGGACCCAGGCACGGCCTCGCCCCGCGAGCTCGCCGAGCGCATCGGGTTCGTGTTCCAGAACCCCGAGCACCAGTTCCTCGCGCACACGGTGTTCGACGAGTTGGCCCACGGGCTGCGCCTGCGGCACGTGCCGGATGCCGAGATCGCCGCCAGGGTCGACGGGATGCTCGCCCGATTCGGACTCGCCCACAAGGCGGACGTGCATCCGTTCCTGCTGTCGGGCGGCGAGAAGCGGCGCCTGTCGGTGGGGACCGCCCTGATCACACGCCCTCGGTTGCTCGCGTTGGACGAGCCCACATTCGGACAGGACCGCGCCAGGGCGTCGGAGTTGCTCGACCTGCTGCAGTCCCTGCGCGCCGACGGGACGACGATCGTGATCGTCACGCACGACCTGCAGCTCGTCGTCGAGCACACCACCCATGTCGTGGTGCTCGCCGACGGACGCGTGCGGGCGACCGGGCGCACCGCCGACGTGTTCCAGGACGAGAAGGTGTTCGCCGACGCGGGGCTCCGCATGCCCGCCCTGCAGCGGGTGCTCGCCTCGGCCGGTCTCGGGGTGACCTCGTGAGCGCGGATGCCGCGGGCGGCGGACACACCGCTGCAGGCGCACCTCGTGCCTTCGACCCGTATGCGCGGATGACGGCGTCATCGCCACACCAGTTCCTGTATGGGCTCAACCCGCTCGCCAAGGTGGCCGGCTTCGCTCCGGCGATGCTGCTGCTCGTGTTCGTGCGCGACCTCGCGACTCCCGCGGCGTTCCTCGTCCTCGCGTATGCCCTGATCCTGATCGGCGCACGCCTGACCGGTCGCCTCCTCGCCCTCCTGCTCGTGGGAGTGCCGGCGGGCATGCTGCTGGTCGGCGTCGGATTCTCGCTGTGGGTCGACGTGGCACTCGTCGCCGACACCTCGACGCTCGTGCGGATCGGCGACTGGACGCTGCACAGCGGCGCCCTGCTGATCGGCTTCGCGACGGCGCTGCGTCTCGGCTCCATCGTGGCCCTCGCACTCGTGGGCGGACTCACGACCAGTGGGCCCGACCTCGTGCGCGCGAGCGTCCAGCAGCTGCGGGTGCCGTATCGGATCGGCTACACGGCTCTCGCGGCATTCCGGTTCGTGCCGCGCTTCGGCCACGAGCTCGCTGTGATCCGCGCGGCGCACCGCGTGCGGGGATACCACGGGGGACGCGGACCGTTCGCGCGCATCGCCCGCGGTTGGGGCTACATCGTCCCTCTCCTGGCGGGAGCCATCCGGCATGCCGAGCGGGTGGCGCTCGCCATGGACTCGCGGGCGTTCGGCGCGCATCCCACGCGAACCGAGCGGCACCTCGTCCCGTTCCGTATCCGCGACACCGTGTTCACCGTCGCGATGCTGCTGGCCTCGGCGGCCATCTTCATCGCCTTCTTCCCCTGGCAGCTTCCCTGAAAGGCGCACTATGGCGTTCAGCAAGATGGTCAAGCCCGACTCCAGCGACCTCATCCACCTCACCGTGCTGCGCACGGAGCGTCTCTCACCGCATTGGATCCGCGTGACGCTCGGCGGCGGTGAGATCGAGAAGTTCCGGCCGATGGGCTTCGACCAGTGGTTCCGGCTGTTCCTGCCGATCGGCGGCGATGCGGGACTCGACCGGGTGCCGGCGAAGGCCAACAAGATGTTCGGGTACCTGAAGTTCCTCCGCATCCCCGATGGGGAGCGCCCGGTGATGCGCAACTACAGCGTCCGCGCGTATCGCCCGGCGACGGTGCAGGCCGGCGCCGAGATCGATGTGGATTTCGTGCTGCACGGATCCGCAGCCGAAGGGACGGCCGGGCCGGCGTCGCGCTGGGCGGAGACCTGTGAGCCCGGAGAGCACGTGCTGATCATCGACGAGGGGCTGGCCTTCAACCCGCAGCGCGGCACCGATCGGGTCGTCCTGGTCGGCGATGAGACCGCGTTGCCGGCGATCGCGTCGATCTGCGCTTCGCTGCCGGAGGACGCGGTCGGCACGGCGATCGTCGAGGTGCCGAGCGAGGCGGATGCGCTGGAGTTCGCACGCCCCTCGGGGGTGGAACTCGTGTGGATCGTCCGGCCGCACGATGCTGCTCCGGGAGTGCAGGCCCTCGAGGCTCTGGAGAGCACGGCGCTGCCGGCTGCGCCGTTCCACGCGTACGCGGCGGGAGAGCAGGCTCTCGCGTCGGGCGTCCGCAAGCACCTGGTCGGCGCGCGCGGTGTGGACAAGAACGCGGTCAGCTTCTGCGGGTACTGGAAGATCGGCGCGGCCTCCCCCGCGTCGAAGACCGCTCGCGAGGCGGCCGCGGAGCCGCTCGCATGAGCGGGGCGGATGCGGCGGGCGAAGCCGCGCGCGCGGACGGGGTGGTTCCTCGTCGCAGGTGGGGCGGGCGATTCCGCTTCCCCACTGCGATCCTGCTCACGTGCGCTGCGCTCGGCGTTGCCGGCGGCTTGCTGCTGGCACCCGCGAACTGGCTGTCGACGGTCCTGTTCCCCGGTCTTCCCTTCGTCAGCGTGGGGCTCGCAGGCCTCTGGCTGCTGCCCTCGGTCATCGCCCTCCGCCTCCTGCGTCGACCGCTGGTCGGGCTTCTCGTCGGCTTGCTGGCCGGTCTCGTGATCGTGCCGTTCTCGGGCTATGGGTTCGGCAGCGTCGCGACGAATCTGTGGTGGGCGGCCTTCACCGAGCTGCCGTTCCTCTTCGTGCTGTGGCGGTACTGGGGCACCTGGCTGCACTACGCGGGCGCGGTGATCGTCGGTGTCGTCTATCCGGCTCTCGCCTGGGCTTCGTTCGATCTCGGCTCCTTTCCGCTCGGCGTCCAGATGCTGTTCTTCGCGATCACTCTGGCCAGCTGCGTCGGCGCCACGGCACTCGGCATCCTGATCGCCGATCGGCTCCGCAAGGCCGGTGTCGGCCGCCGCTGAGTCCCGCGCGATCAGACGGCACCCCGGTCAGACGGCACCCCGGTCAGACGGCCGCGCGGTCAGACGCCCGCGCGGCTAGACGTCCGTGCGGTCAGGCCGCGATGTCGAAGCGTGCACGTCCGCCGAGCCGCGGTCGTCGCGCAGGATCGACGTAGCTCGGAGGGATGAACCACACCCGTTGCCCTTCGACGCGGATCTCCCACCCGTTGTCATGGATGCGATGGTGACAGGTCTCGCACAGCAGCACCCCGTTGGCCAGGTCGGTCGGCCCGCGGTCGCGCTTCCACCACCGGATGTGATGCGCTTTCGTCATCTCCGGCGGCAACCCGCACATCGCGCATCCGCCGTCCCGCTCGACCAGTGCCAGGCGTTGCGCCCGCGTGAACAGTCGTTTCTCCCGGCCCCAGTCGAGCACTTCGCTCGCCCCGTCCAGCACGCATGGGATCACCCCACCGCCTGCTGCCATCCTGCGCGCCGCGCCGATGCTGATCGGATGATCCAGACCGTCGACGGCTGCCGACCCCGACCCGGTCTCGAGGTCATCGAGACTCATCCGCACCACGACGGTCGCCCCGGCGAGCGGCACCTTCCGGTCGCAGTCGAGCACATGGGCGCAGAACACGGAGAGCGCGTCGGCCTGGATCATCGGCACCGTGCGCCGGTCGGCATCCGGGGCCGCACTGTCGGGCGCATCCTTCCGGGCGGCGAACGCGGCGGTCACGTATCCGCGGATCGCGGTCACGACCGGAGCCGCGGTCTCGACATCGAGGATCGCGTTGAGATGCACCATCCCGTCTCGCTCGAACACCGTCAACGACCGCTTCGCGCGCCGCTCCTCCTCTTTCGGCTCGACGCCGTCGGGGTCGAGCCATGCCTCGGCCCGCACCGCGAGCCTGCGCACCTCATCGAGCGCCAGCCCCCGCGCTTTCTCGACCAGCATCCGCTCCGCCTCGGCCACCCTGACCGCCCCCGCGACCACCCGACACCGATCCAACACGGCGATGACCACACCCGCGACCTGGGCGCTCAACACACCAGAGGTCAACGCGTCGCGCACGACCGGATACCTCGCAGGCAGCCGCTCCCCCCGCAGGTCGGTACGTGGGGCGGTCGCCTCACCCACCTTCACCAACCGCACCGCATCCCCGGTCGAGACCCCCGTCGTCGCGGCGATCAGCTTCGCCGGGGACCGGAAGCCCTGCTGCTTCGCCAGGCTGTCCGCCCCCAGTTCCGGGCGCGACTCCCGCGAGATACCCGCGGCCACATCTGTGTGCACCGCATCCAGCCGCCGCTGCAGCACCCCGAGCGCCGCGCCGACCTCGATCAACTGCGGTCGGGACAGATCGCCCGCGCCCGCAGCATCCGCCCACGCCGCGTCGAGACAAGCCATCGCCTCGTGCAACCCGATCAGTGTGGACATGCTCTCATTCTACCGAGGTAACACGTCAGATTCGAACCTAATTACGAATGAATGCCGGAATTCCGCGAAATGACGACGCGGGCCCACGGCCACCCGATCCCCATAAACTGCCGAGATTAGAAGTTATCCACTACTCCCGAACGGGTGGACAAGACCTCCGCGCTCTCGGCCAGCCCCCTACTTCACGCTCCCCTGCGTCAGCCCGCCCACCAACCACTTCTGGAGGAAGAGCGCCAGCAGGTAGATCGGGATCAGTCCCGAGAGGCTCGCGGCGGCCATCTGCCCGAACATGACCTCGCGGCCACCCTGCATGAGGGCGATGCCCACCGGGAGCGTCTGCGAGTCGATGCTCTGCGTCAGCAGCAGCGGGATCAGGAAGTCGTTGTACGCGAGGATGAAGACGATGATCGACACGGCGACGATGCCGGGCGCAGTCAGCGGCAGGATCACCGACCAGAGCGTGCGCAGCGGTCCGCATCCGTCGATCTGGGCTGCCTCATCGACCTCGAACGGGATCGCACGGAAGAAGCCGTCCAGCAGCCAGACGGCCACCGGGGTGAGCAGCAGTCCCTCGACGATCCCGAGCCCCACCACCGAGTCCATGAGACCCGCCGATCTGACCAGCACGAACAGCGGGATGATCGCCACGACCGGCGGCGCGACGTAGGCCGAGACGATAAGCCCGAGGATCTGCTTTCCACCTGCACGGAGTCGAGCCATGGCGTAGTTGGCGAGGATCGACACCAGCAGCGCGACGAGCACGGCCACGATGGCGGCCCCGAACGAATTGCGGAGATAGGTGAGGATCGGCCAGTTGTCGAACGCGGCCACCCAGTTCTCGAAGGCGAGACGCGAGGGGAGGATCCGCGTCGACAAGATGTCGTCGGGGCTCTTGAACGACATCCCGACCATGTACAGCACGGGCAGCAGGGCGAGCGTGATCGCGACCACGATCACGACCCACTTCACGGCGGTCACGACCGCGGAGGGACGCCCAGGGCGCGAGGTGCTGGACGTGCGGACCTTCGAGCGGCGCCGACGACGCGCGGCAGGCACGACCAGGGTCTCGGTCGCCCTCTCCTCGGTGCGATCGGATGCGCGGAGCGTGAGCGACATGGTCAGCCCTCCTTGTGCAGACGCTGCCGCACGGCGTTGAGCGGCAGGATGACGATGGTGACCAGCACGAGGAAGGCGATGGTCTGCGCGGCCGCGGATCCCACGTCGAAGGTCTGCAGGCCGGTGCGGTAGATCTCGAAGCTGCTGACCGTGGTGTCGAAGCCGGGGCCTCCACTGGTCATGATGAAGACGAGGTCGAACACCTTGAACGAGACGACGAGCTTCAGCAGCAGCACCGTGATCAGGCTCGGCATCACCAGCGGGAACGTGATCCGCCAGAACGTCTGCCACACTCCGGCGCCGTCGACCTGCGAGGCCTCGTACACCTCGGTCGGGAGCGTCTGCAGCGCCGCGAACACGAGCAGAACGCAGAACGGGGTCCACTGCCATGCGTCCACCACTATGACCGAGATCATGGCCGCGGGACTCGAACCGAGGAACAGGAACGGCTCGGATCCGGGCGCGAACGACTGACCGATGTTGTTGAGCAGACCCCCGGTCGGGGCCAGCATGAGCTTCCAGATGACGCCCGCCATGACCGGCGGGGTCATCAGCGGCAGCAGGAGCAGCACCCGGATGATGCGCCCGCCCTTGACCGCCGCGTCGAGCGAGAGGGCGACGGCGAGCCCGGCGACCAGCGCGATCAGGGCCGACGGGATGGCGAACAGGAGCGACCTGCCGAGGGACGGGAGGGTGATCCCGTCCCCCAGCATGGCCGCGAAGTTGTCGAACCCGACCCATTCGGAGAAGGGCCGCCCCAGCGACGACTCCGAGAAGGAGGCGGCGATGATGTACGCGAGCGGATAGATCGCGATGATGACGATCGCGATGACGGCGGGCGCGAGCAGGGCTCGGCCTGTCCACGACGCGCGTCGGGCGACGCGCCGGGTGGCGACGTGCTGCGACATGAGCGGTCCTTTCGGGTTCGACGCGGGTCAGCCGGCCAGGGACTGCCAGGAGTCCCAGGTCTGCTGCATCGCCTGTTCGGCGCTGAGGCTGCCCTGCAGCATGAGCGCGAGGTTGTCGCTCAGCGACTGGATCATCTCCGGCGCCTGCGGCGAGGTCGGCCAGGACTGCGCATTCGGCAGCACCTGGGCGGCGACGGCCGACACCTCGGGGGCGAACTCGATGTACTCCGGGCTCTCGAGCGTCGAGGTGCGGGTCGGATCGACGCCGGAACCGGTCGTTGTGATGAGCTTCTCGTTGGTCTCCTTCGAGGAGGCGAACGCCACGAACTGCTTCGCGAGGTCCTCGTCGCTCGCGTTGGGGCTGATGCCCATCGCCCATCCGGCGTTCAGCGCTCCGGAGACCTTGCCCTCAGGACCCACCGGGAGCGGGGCCACACCCCAGCCGTCGACGATCTTCGACTGCGCGGGGTCCTGGGCGAAGACGCCGAGGTCCGTCCAGAACTCGATCATGCCGACGGAGCCGGAGAGGAACTGCGGGAGCGCCTGCTCGAACCCGATCTCCAGGGGGCTGGGCAGCGCCGAGGCAGAGGCGTCGAGCATCGACTGCGCAGCCGCGACCGCGTACTCCGTGTCGAGCTGCGGCATCTGCGGGTCGATCGGATCGGGCGACATCGTGGCGAGACGGTTGAAGAAGGTCGAGCCGATGTTGAACGCGCTCTTCGAGCCGAGCAGCGCATTGCCGTACACGCCGTTCGCCTTCTCGGCGTCGGTGATCTTCTTCGAAACCTCGATGTACTCGTCCCACGTGGTCGGCACCTCGACGCCGTTGCGCTCGAAGATCGCCTTGTTGTAGAAGAGGACGTGCGTGTCACCGTCGATCGGCAACCCGTAGGTCGCTCCCTCGTACTGGGTGTACGGGCCGAAGATCGCCTCGATGAAGTCGGACGAGTCGATGTCTTCGTCGGACTCCACCCAGTCGGTGATGTCGGCGAGCGCCCCCGCGTCGGCGAGCGCACCGACCGAGGTGTACCAGTACTGGATCACGTCGTAGTTGTTCGTGCCGGACTGCGCGTCCAGGATCGCCTTGGTCTGGATCTGGTCGTACGGCACGACCTCGACCTCGATCTCGACGCCGGTCTCGGCTTCGAAGTCGGCTTCGAGGATCTCGCCGGCGCCCTCCTGCGGGGCGGCGATGAGGACCTTGAGGGTCTTGTCGCCGCCGTCACCGGAGGAGCCACCGGCATCGCCGGCGCATCCGGCGAGCACGAGACCCACCGTGGACGCCAGGGCGATGACGGGCAGGGTGCGGCGCGCGATGCGCGCGGAGGATGAGGAGCGTCGTTGCACACTCATGGTGCTGTCCTTTCAATGTTCTTCGGGTGGGGTGGTGATTCGGTCTATGCGGGAGCGCCCGGCGTCCATGGCCGATCGACCTTGTCGCCGTCGACCCAGGGCGTCTTGACGAACACGGCGCGGAACGTCGCGTCGAACGGGTTGCGCACGAAGTGCTCCTCGTGCGGTTCGGCGCGAAGCACGTCGCCGGCCGAGACGACGCGACGCGTGTCGCGGTCGAGCCAGATCTCGGCTCGTCCTTCCAGGACGACGAACGACTCGGTGTGGTGCTCGTGGAGGTGGTTGGCGAACTCGTCGCCCGGGCGCAGCACCACGACGCCGAACGCGGCATCCTCGCCCTGAGCCAGGTAGCCGGGACCCCAGTCACCGAACCGGAGCTCGGCATCCTCCGCGCGCAGCACCTCGGAACTCATGCGAGCACCCGCGTCTCGGTGGCGTCGCGGAACAGGTCATAGGCGTCAGTCGGGTCGACGTCGTCGTGCACGACCGCACGCACGGCCCGCATCATGGCGGCGGGGTCGGCGCTCTGGAAGATGTTCCGCCCCATGTCGACACCGGCGGCTCCCGCGCGCACCGCATTGGAGGCCATGGTGAGCGCCTCCTGCTCGGGGAGCTTCTTGCCGCCGGCCATGATCACCGGAACCGGGCACCCGGCGACGACGTCTTCGAAGCCCTCGTCGCAGTAATAGGTCTTGACCAGCTGGGCGCCGAGCTCCGCGATCATGCGGGTCGCGAGGCCGAGGTAGCGGGCATCGCGCACGAGCTCCTTGCCGACCGCGGTCACCCCGAGCACCGGGATGCCGGCCGCATACCCCTCGTCGACGAGGGTCGTGAGGTTGCGGATGCTGCGGCTCTCGTGCTCGCCCCCGACGAAGACCTGCACGGCCACGGCGTCGGCGTTGATGCGCACGGCATCCTCCATCGCCATGGCCGTGTACTCGTCGGAGAGGTCCTTGAGGATCGACGGTCCGCCCGATGCCCGCAGCACGAGGCCGGCCCTGGTCGCCGGCGGCACGGAGGTGCGCAGCGCGCCGCGGGTGCACATGAGGGCGTCGGCGTACTCGGCGAGCGGTGCGATGTTCAGGTCGATGCGCTCGAGGCCGGACGTCGGCCCCTGGAAGTAGCCGTGGTCGAAGGCCAGCATGACGGTCCGACCGGTCTGGGGGTCGAGGATGCGCGAGAGGCGGTTCTGCATGCCCCAATCGAGGTTCGCCGCTCCCCGGATGTTCTGCGAGAAGCGCACGGCCGGGGTGTCGGCGCGGAACTTCTTCGCGGAGATGTTGCCTTCGAGATCTGCCATGGTGTCTTCCTTCTGGTGTACGTCAGCGGCCGTGGCCGACGGGCGTGAGCCGGGTGGGGGAATGGTCGTGGGGGCCGCGAGCGGCGCCGGGGGGCGTGAAGAGCGGGGGTAGGTCGGATCCGGAGATCGAGAGCACATCGCGATACACGCGGTGCCAGCGCTCGGTCACCGTCCGGTACTGCTCGTACTCGACCCGGTCGACGCGCTCGACGCGGTCGGGATCGCCCATCGGGGGCAGGACGGCGCCCACGCCGCGTGCCGCCAGCCGGGCGGCGCCGTAGGAGGTCGCCTCAGGCGCCGGGGTCACGCGGGTGTCGAGCCCGGTGACGCCGGCGATCACGCGCGGCCAGAGCGCCCCGGCACTGGAGCCGCCGGTGAAGGTCACTGTTCCTTCGGCGACCGCTCGTCTGTCCGTGAGCGCGGCGAGGATGTCGAGGTGCGCACTCGCCACGATGGCGGCCGACTCCTCGATCGCACGGATGAACGCTCCCCGCGAAGAGCGTGCGGCATCGTTGATGTCGAAGCCCACGAACGCCGGGGCGGCGTGATGCCACGCGTCGGCCTGCATGACGTTCGCCATGGTGGCGACGACACCGTTCGCGCCGACGGGCACCTCGGCCGCCCACTCTCCATCACGGCGAACGCGGACTTCCCGGTCGCACGGCCCAGGGCGGCGGCATCCGGGCACATGGCGTCGCGGAACCAGCGCATCGCGAGTCCCGACAGGAACCCGATGCCCTCGACCATCCAGCTGCCGCGGTCGACGTGGCACAGGGTGCGCAGCCGCCGCTCCGGGTCGACGAGCGGCTCCGAGGTCACCGCCGTCGTCTGCCAGAAGGTGCCGGCGACGATCGTCGGCACGCCTTCTCTCGCGGCGATGCCGTGCAGGGCGAGCTGAGTGTCGGCGCCTCCGGTGACGACCGGCGTTCCGACGGGCAGCCCGGTGGCGGCGGCGGCAGCGGGCGTGACCGCACCGACGACCTCTCCGCATTCGACGACCGGGGGGAGGATGCTCCGGTCGACGCCCACGAGCCTCGCCAGATCGTCCGACCAGTCGCGTGCCCTGAGGTCGAACAGCGCCGAGCTCGACCCGCTGGTCGGCTCGGTGACGAAGACACCCGTGAGGCGCGTCGTGACCCAGTCGCTGAGCATCCCGAGATGGCGTGCGCGTGCGAGGAGATCGGGCTCATGACGCGCGATCCACCGCAGCCGGGCCGGTGCCGTGATCGACACCCAGTCCCCCGCGGTGCGGTACACCTCGTCGGCGACCCCTTCGGCGACCAGTTCGTCGGCTTCCGCGCGGGCTCGTCCGTCGGTGTTCGGGCAGGCCCAGAGCTCGTGCCCATCGGCGTCGTAGAGGACGAAGCCCTCGCGCATGCTCGACGCCGCGACGGCTGCCACCCGTCGCTCGCCGAGCCGCGCGACCACCTCGGCGACGGCTGCCGCGATGGCACGCCATCCGCCCTCGGTGTCGAAGACCGTGCCACCGGGGTGACCGGCGACCGCCTCGTGCGTCCACTCGCGCGCGGCCTGGGTCACGAGCCGCCCTTCGATGTCGAAGGCGAGCGCGCGCGCCGACCCGGTGCCGGCGTCGATCGCGAGGAAGACCTCGGTCATCGCTCCCATCGCAGGCTCCCGTCTGCCAGGAAGCTCTCGACCTCGGCGGCGAGCATGTCGGCACCGCGGACGAGGGTCTCTTCGGTCGCCCCGGCGAGGTGGGGCGTGAGGATGAGGTTCGGTTCGGCGACCAGCTCGCGCCACGGTCCGTCCGGCTCGTTCACGTCGAGCGCGACCCCGGCGAGCCTGCCGCTGCGCAGAGCGTCGAGGAGGGCCTGCTCGTCGACGAGCGATTCCCGCGCCGTGTTGATGAGGAAGGCTCCCTGCGGCATGTGCGCGATCTGCTCCGCACCGATCATGTGCCGGTTCTCGGCGGTCGCGCGTGCGTGGACGCTGACGACGTCGCTGGAGGCGAGCAGCGTGTCGAGGTCGGAGACGATGGTGGCGTCGGGCACGGATGCCGGATCGACGAACGGGTCGTAGGCGGTGATCGTGGCTCCGAGCGCGCGCGCACGAGCGGCGACGAGTCGGGCGACGTTGCCGTAGCCGATGAGTCCGAGCCGGAGGCCCTTGACCTCGCGGCCGAACCACCGCGCACCCTCGAAGGTCGACTCGGCCAGCGGGCGACCGTCCGCGACTCGCTCGTCGACGTCGCGGAGGGAGGCGGGCACGTTGCGGATCAGGGAGATCAGGAAGCCGATGGTCAGGTCGGCGACCGCGTCGGCGTTCTTGCCCGGTGTGGTCGTGACCCGCACGCCGCGCTCGTGTGCCGCGTCGAGGTCGACGTTCACCGGGCCGCCGCGGGCGCATCCGACCAGTCGCAGATCGGGCAGGGCGGCGAGCACGTCAGCGGTTACGGGCGCCGCGTGGAACGCGATGACGTCGTATCCCCGCGCGACCTGGGCGACCTCCGCGGGGTCGCCCTCGTACTCCCGGATCGAGGAGGTGTCCCACGTCGGCGTCGTGATCGTCATCGTGGCCGAGTCGGCCGCGATCCCGCGCTGGGCGAACGCGCGGACGAAGATCTCGGCGTTCATGTAGCTGTCGCCGATGACGAGGATGCGGTGGTCGGTCATGTGCAGGGCTCCCAGAGGGTCGGTGAGTGGAGGCGGGTCAGCGCAGCGCGGTCGGATACCGGCCGGAGGCGGTCTCGGTCGAGATGCCTGCGGCGTCGAACCCGGTGTCGACGCTGACGCGCAGGCGGTCGGTGCGCACCGAAGCGCGCGAGAAGTCGATGGGCTGGCCGGCCTGGTCATAGGCGACGGCCTCGACGACGACGATCGGATGCCCTGGCTCGACCTCCAGCAACGCGGCGAGCACCCGGTCGGCGGCGACCGCCTCGATCGTGCGGTGCATGCGGGCGATGCGGACTCCCGCGACGTTCCGGATCGCGGCGTAGAGGCTCGCGCGCGGATCGCGGAGGTCGGGGAGCACCCCGGCGAAGCGCGACGGCAGGTAGTTGATGACGTGCACGGCGGTGCGGGAGCCGACGGCACGCACGCGCTCCAGCACGAAGCCCGTGCCGTCGGGGGATTCGCGTCCGACGACCGCGGCCGCCCACGACGGGAGCGGCTCGATGCCGGCGCGGAGGATCTCGGAGCTCAGGGCGCTGCGGCCGTCTTCGCTGTATTCGCCGAGAAGGCTGGGGGCGGAGGGGAGCGTCCACGCCGAAGGCCCCTGTGCGCGTTCGACGAAGGCGCCCTTGCCCTGTTGGCGCGAGATGATCCCGGCGCTCTCGAGACGAGACAGCGCGTCGCGGATCGAGGTGCGCGACGCCGAGAAGTGCGCGCGCAGCTCGCTCTCGCTCGGCAGCCGGTCGCCGGGAGCCCAGGTGCCCTGGGCGATCTCGGCCTCGATGGCGCGCATGATCTGGAACCAGATCGGTGCTGTCGACGTGCGGTCGAGCAGCGGCATGGTGAGAGTGGACATTCCGGCCTCTTCGATGAGCGGGTGTGGGGACTCCGTCGTTCCCCGGGCCGGACATCTCGTATCCGACATGTATCGATCATCGTGCAGGACATGTATCCCCTGAAGAGACAAGTCACGAAAGTCTCGACGATCGCTTCCAGGGTCGATGAATCAACCTGTGAACAGGGGTTTTACACGGCAATTCCTCGCGAGCGCATGAACGTCGGAGTCTCACGGACGGCGCGGAGACATCGAGGTCCGATACAAGTGGCGCTGCGACGGCACCTCAGAGCGACAGATGCAGCCGCAGAGCCTCGTCGATCGCGGCCATCAGTTCGGCCGGGACCCACCCGACCGGCCGGACGAGCCGCGTGACCGAGATCGTGCGCACCTGCTCGGCCTGGGCCTTCGAGTCACGCTCGATCCCGGTTACGGCAGCGGGGAGAAGCACCTGGAACGGCAGCACCCGCTGGACGTTCGAGGTGACGGGGACGACGGTCACGGTCGCCTGCGGTCGCCGTGCCGCGACGTCATTCGCTGTGTTGTTGCTCACCAGCACGGCCGGTCGCGTCTTGCGCACCTCGGAGCCGACCGCGGGGTCGAACGACACGAGCACGATCTGACCGCGACGCAGCAGCGAGACCGCCGGGTCGCTCACGCTGAGGCCAGGCCGTCTTCGGCAGCGACATCCCACTCGTCGTCGTAGCCCTCGGCGTAGGCCTCCGCGTAGGCATCGGCGAGCCGACTCTCACGAAGCAGCCGCAGGGCATCGTGCACCGCCGCAGAGCGCGACAGGTATCGACCTTCCAGCGCCTGCATGTCGAGGAAGGCCAGATCGCTCTCACTCAGACTCAGGCTGATCTTCGCTGCGGCCATGACGTCGATACTACCGCGGTAGCACCGCGGGTGCCACCGGGGTTCGGCGGAGACGCGAAGAGGCCCCGGATGCGACATCCGGGGCCTCTTCGATGCGATCGCGTCAGCGCTTGCCGGCGATCTGGCGCCCGACGAGGTCGCGCATGATCTCGTTCGTCCCTCCGTAGATGCGGTGCACTCGGGCGTCGGTGAACGCGCGGGCGATCGGGTACTCCATGATGTAGCCGTAGCCGCCGTGCAGCTGCACACCCATGTCGAGCACCTCCCACTCGCGCTCGGTCGCCCAGAACTTCACCTTCGCGGCATCCTCGGCGGTGAGCGTGCTGTTCTTGTACGCGAGCAGCGCGCGGTCGATGTACGCCCACATCGCATCGGTGGTCGCCGACATGTCGGCGAGGCGGAAGCGGGTGTTCTGGAAGTCGGCGATGCGCTCGCCGAACGCCTCGCGGTCCTTCGTGTAGGCGACGGTCCAGTCGAGAGCGGCCTGCGCGGCGGCCGCAGCGGCGACGCCGATGGAGAGGCGCTCGAGCGGCAGGTTCAGCATCAGCTGGATGAAGCCCTGACCCTCCTTACCGCTGATCAGGTTCTCGTCGGGGACGAACACGTCGGTGAAGCTGAGCTCGGCGGTGTCCCAGCCGTGGAAGCCCATCTTGCTGAGCTTCTTGCCCTGGTCGAAGCCCTCCATGCCCTTCTCGACGAGCAGCAGGCTGAACGCGTCGGGACGGTTGCCCTCGCCGGTCTTGACGAAGGTCACGACGACGTCGGCCGTCGTGCCGGAGGAGATGAACGTCTTGGCGCCGTTGAGGATGTACCCGCCGTCGACCTTCTTGGCGTTGGTCTTGATGCCGCGCAGATCCGAGCCGGCACCGGGGTCGGTCATCGCGAGCGCCCCGAGCACCTCGCCCGTGGCCATGCGGGGCAGCCACTTCTCCTTCTGCTCCTGCGTCCCCATGTGCACGAGGTAGGGCACGGCCAGGTCGTCCTGGATGCCGAAGGCACCCGCGAGCGAGCCGGCGCCGGAGGCGATGACCTCCTCCATGACGATCGTGCGGAAGCGGTAGTCCTGCAGCATCCCTGCGCCGCCGAACTCCTCGGGGACCGACAGCCCGATCAGGCCAGCCTCGCCGGCTGCCAGCATGGTCGCCCGGTCGATCTCACCGGCGGCGTCCCACTTCTCGATCGCCTCGTTCGTCACGTGGCGCTTGACGAAGTCCTTGACGAGGTCGCGGAAAGCCTCGTGATCCTCTTCGTAGATGTCGCGTTCCATGCCGTCCTCCTGAACGTCTCATGCATCGTTGCTCCGGTGATTCTACGTGTCAGGAAGCGGCCGGGACAGGACGTTGTGAGAATGCATCCCATAAACGGTGACACTCGGTACCGCGGTTGTCGGATGCCGCAAGCGGGAGGTCCGCGCCCGATTCAGTGGGCGTAATCGGGGGCGGCGGGGAGCCCGAAGAACTCCTCGAGCGTGTGGTATCCCCCGTCGTGATAGGCCGTGGCGAGGTCGACGCCGACGTAGCGAAGGTGCCACGGCTCCGGCGCATACCCGGTCACCGGAGTGCCGACCTGCTCGTAGCGGACGATGAACCCGTACTCCCACGCGTGCGCGGCGACCCAGTCGCTCTGCGCGGTGCCGCCGAAGCCGTCGAGTCCGCCGCAGCCCGACCCGCAGGCGACGACGTCGAGGGCCAGCCCGGTCTGGTGCTCGCTGTGCCCCGGCCGCGCCGAACCGGCATCCGCATCCTGCTGCCCCTGCGAGCGGACGTGCGCCGCATAGGTCGTCACCTGCAGCCCATAGGAGCGGTAGCCGTTGTTCGCACCGATCCGGCCGACGCCTGCGGCCGACGCCGCATCGGCCATCCGCCCGACGGCAGCCGCGACGTCGGAGCGCACGCGACCGGACAGCGTGGTCATCTGCAGCGGAACGGAGTCGAGGTCGGCGGGCTCGTACTCCGGCGGGTTCAGCGGGCGGCTCTTGTTGACCACGACCCAGAGGCGTGCGGGATCGCTGAGCGAGACGCACGGAGCATTGCCGGCGATCACGGCCTCACGGAAGGCCGCCCCACCCCCGAACCCCGCGATCGCCGCGGCATCGTCACCGTTCGCGAGCGCCTGCTGTACGGCGGTGTCGGCGCACGGATCGGCCGCGGTCGTCGCCCCCACCTGCACGGTCGGCACCTGCATCACCACGACCGGCTCCGGCATGGGCTCCGCCTCCGACGAGGCGATGGGGGCGGATCCGAGGGAGAACAGGATCCCGACCGCGGTCAGGGCGATACCCAGCGGCAGGGCGGGTCCACGGAGCGGGGAGCGCGGAGCCGCATGCTGAGCGTGCGGCGAAAGGGGCATTGGTCCATCTTCGCATTCGAAGGTATCTCTGAGAGTCGCTTGCATCACTGTCGTTCTTCTGTTCGAATAGAGGAATGCGGTGGCAGGGACAGAAACTCGGAGAGACGGACGCGGCGGCGCTGCCGGGGCTCGAAGACCGCTCGAGCGTGCTGCGATCGCTCACCACTCCCGAGTTCGCGGGCATGACGTTCCACGAGGTGCTGTCGAAGTCCGCCCTCAACCACGTCCCCGGTGCGTCGCGCATGCCCTTCGCGTGGACGATCAACCCCTACCGCGGATGCAGCCACGCGTGCGTCTACTGCTTCGCCCGAGGAACGCACGAGTACCTCGACCTCGACGGCGGCTCCGACTTCGACTCGCAGATCGTGGTCAAGGTCAACGTCGTCGAGGTGCTCGAGCGCGAACTGCGCAAGGGCAGCTGGCAGCACGAGACCGTCGCCCTCGGCACCAACACCGACCCGTACCAGCGGGCCGAGGGCCGCTACGCCCTCATGCCTGGCATCATCGAGGCTCTCGCGGCCTCCGGCACCCCGATGTCGATCCTCACCAAGGGCACGCTGATCCGCCGCGACATCCCGCTGCTCGTGAAAGCCGCACAGCGAGTGCCCGTCGACGTGCAGATGTCGATCGCGATGTACGACGACGAGCTGCAGAAGGCGATCGAACCGGGAGCCCCGACCACGCAGGCCCGCCTCGACACCGTGCGGGCCCTGTCGGATGCGGGCTTCCCCGTGACCGTGTTCCTGATGCCGATCATGCCCCACATGACCGACTCGCTCGCCGCGATCGACAGCGCCCTCGTGCGTATCAAGGAGGCGGGGGCCCGCAGCGTCATCTACGGCGCCCTGCACCTGCGCCCCGGCGTCAAGCCGTGGTTTTTCGCATGGCTCGAGGCTCATCGGCCCGACCTCGTCTCCTCGTACCGGGGCCTGTACCCCGGGGCTTCGGCCGAGGCGCCGAAGGGCTATCGGCAGTGGCTCGCGAAACGGGCTCGCCCGCTCATCCGCATGCACGGTCTCGACGGCCGCCACGAAGACGACTACCCCCGGCGCGGGCTCCGACCAGGACCGGGGCACGTGCAGACGAGTGTCTCATCCCCCGGCGCGGTGGCCTTCGCCCCCAGCGGGCGTACGGCGGCCGCACCCGCGCAGCCGATGCTGTTCTGACACCGCAGCCGGGCGCTGGTCTCGCCGTCAGTGGCGCCGGATGAGCTTGCGGTTCACGAACTCGGCCATGCCGTACTCGCCCAGCTCACGGCCGATGCCCGACGCCTTCACTCCGCCGAACGGCAGATCGGCCTGCGTCTGCGAGGGACCGTTGATCGACACCATGCCCACGTCGAGGCGGTCGGCGACATCGGCGATGAGTGCGGGATCGGACCCGAAGATCACACTGCCGAGGCCGTAGGGCGTGTCGTTCGCCAGTTCGACGGCGGCATCGACCGAACCCACGCGGTGCACCACGGCGACGGGCCCGAAGATCTCCTCGCGATACGCGCGGGCCTCCGGGGTGACGTCTGCCAGGATCGTGGGCTCCACGAAGGCGCCGGCGCGGCCGAGGCGATGTCCGCCGGTCAGCACGGTGGCCCCGTGCGCGGTCGCGTCGTCCACCTGATCGATGACGGCCCGTGCGGCCGCCTCCGACGACAGCGGCCCGAAGGCGACGCCGTCCTCGAGCGGATCGCCGACACGAAGCTCGCCCACGAGATCGGTGAAACGTGCGACGAAGGCGTCGTACACCTCATCCGCGACGATGAACCTCTTCGAGGCGGTGCAGGCCTGACCCGCGTTGCCCATCCGCCCGACGACGGCCGCACGCGCAGCCGCGTCGACGTCGGCATCCGGCAGCACGATGAACGGATCGGAGCCGCCGAGCTCCAGCACCACCTTCTTCATGGCCCGTCCCGCGAGCTCGCCGACAGCGCGACCGGCGCGCTCGGAACCGGTCAGCGAGACGCCCTGCACCGCGGGGTGCGCGATGATGTCTGCGACCTGCTCCTCCGAGGCGTAGACGTTCTCGTACGCTCCCTCCGGGAGGCCGACGCGCGTGAAGAGCTCGGCGATCGCGGCTGCCGACTCCGGACAACTCGGTGCGTGCTTGAGCACGATCGTGTTGCCCACCGCGAGGTTGGGGGCGGCGAACCTCGCCACCTGGTAGTAGGGATAGTTCCAGGGCATGATGCCCAGGAGCACGCCGACCGGAGCGGTGCGGACGATCGCTTCGCCCGTCGCGACCGGCAGCGGCCGGTCGGCCGCGAACGTCGGACCGTTGGTCGCGTAGTAGTCGTAGATGTCGGCGACGATGGCGATCTCACCGAGCGCCTCCGCCGTGGTCTTCCCCATCTCCCTGGTGATGATGCGGGCGAGGCGATGGCTGTCTGCGCGGTACTCCGCGGCGACCGCCGCGAGATAACCGCAGCGTTCCTCGACGGTGAGCGCCCGCCACGCGGGATACGCCTCGGCCGCGCGCGCGACGGCGGCCTCCACCTCGGCGTCGGTCGCGGAGTCGTACCGGCGCACGATCTCGTTCGTCGTCGGGTCTGTGACGGCGTAGTCGGTCATCTGGTCCGCTCCTCCACAGCGCCGGGGGTCGGCGCCAGTTCTCCCTGTGCGAGGCGCCTGACGACGTCCGTCAGGACGTCGAGCCCGGCGACGAGGTCCTCGTCGCGGGTGTACTCGCCCTCGTTGTGCGAGATCCCGTCCACCGACGGGACGAACAGCATCACCGTGGGCACGCGCCTCTTCATGTTTATCGAATCATGCCCCGCGACGGTGAGGATCTCCTCGCGGGAGTACCCGAGCCGGTCAGCGGATTCCCGCGCCAGCTCGACGCCTTCGGGCTGATAGGGGTCGATCCCCCACTCGTGCGAGAGCGACCGCCGGATGCCGATCCTCGCGATCTCCTCGATCTCGGCGAAACGCTCCTGCAGCAGGGCGTTCGCCTCGGCGAGCACGGCTTCGTCTGCGCAGCGCAGGTCGAGCAGCAGCCTGACCTCCGACGCCACGACGACCGGTGAGTTCGGATACACGTCGAGCTGTCCGACCGCAGTGTGCAGCACGCCGGGGAACCTGTCGGCGAGCTCGCGGGCGAAGACCACCAGCAGCGAGGCGCCGTACAGCGCATCCCGTCGATCGGCCATCACGGTCGCGCCGGAATGCGCCTGCTCCCCCTCCACGGTGACGACGTACTTGCTGGCGGCCCAGCTCGCGGTCACGAGTCCGATCGTGCTGCCGGAGTTCTCCAGCACACGCCCCTGCTCGATGTGGATCTCGGCGCAGAACACCGCCTCCGGGCCGTCGCCGGCGCCGAGGAACCCGGCCGGGGCCAGGACTTCGGCCACCGTCGTGCCCGAGCGATCCGACGTGCCGAGCGCATCCTCCAGCTGCAGGACGCCCGTGTACACACTCGACCCCATCATCGACGGGGTGAACCGCGAGCCCTCTTCGTTGAACCAGTTGACCACGGCGATGTTGTACCGAGGCCCGGTCCCGCCGTCCGCGGCCCACTCGTCCGCGAGCCGGAACGCGGCGTGGGCGGCCGCGAGCACACCGTAGGCGCCGTCATACCGTCCTGCCGTCGGCTGCGAGTCCAGGTGGGACCCCACGACGACGAACGGCGCGCCGGGGACGACCTCCAGCAGGCCGAACTGGTTGCCGATGCGGTCGTACTCCACCCGCAGGCCGTGTGACTCGAGGAGTTCCGCGAACCAGCGCCGTTGGGCGACGTCGGCGTCGCTGCCAGCCTGCCGGTCGACGCCGCCGTTCACCGTGGCGCCGAATTCACTGAGCCGTGCGAAGTCCGCGAGGAACTCCTCGGCGCGCGTGGACGCCGCGGAGGCGCCCTCTTTCCCTCCGGCGGTCCGGTCGACCGCTCCCTGATCGATGGTCATGGCGGATGCTCCTCGAATCGTCACGGTGATCAGACGGCCGTCGAGGGCGCGCGCACGGCCGGATCCTGGCTCAGGTGGAGCACGGCCGGAAGGCCGCTCGCGCGGGCCCGGCGGTAGGCGTCGCGGAAGTCGGCAGTACGCGAGACCGTCTCGCCGTGCGCGCCGTACGACCGCGCCAATGCCGCGAAGTCAGGGTTGGTCAGATGCGTTCCCGAGGGACGACCCGGGTAGTGGGCCTCCTGGTGCTCGCGAATGGTCGCGAACACGCCGTTGTCCACCACGATCGCGACGAAGGGAGCGTCGTACCCGACGGCGGTGGCGATCTCCTGCCCGTTCATCATGAAGCATCCGTCGCCGGCGATCGACACGACCTCCCGCCCCGGCAGAGCCAGAGACGCCGCGACCGCAGCGGGGATCCCCATGCCCATGGCCCCGTTCCGGGGGGCGACGAGCGTCGCGGGTGCCTGGTGGGGCAGGTAGCGCGCCGGCCAGATGGCGTGGTTGCCTGCGCCGTAGGTGATCACCGCGTCCGAAGACAGCTCTTCGCGGAGGGCAGCCATCACCTCGGTGAGGTCGACGTATCCCTCAGCCGCGACCGAACCCGTGGACGGCGTCGAGAACCGGAGGTGGGCATCGCGGGCCCGCTGCAGACGCGCATCGTCGAAGGTCACGCCCAGCTGCGGCAGACGGGCGACGAAGTTGGCGGCGTCGGAGGCGATCAGCTGGTCCAGACGCCCCGAGTGCCCGGTGGGCTCGCCGGGGAGCACGACCACCGTGGCCGCGTCGTGTCCGAGCCGATAGCCGTCGCTCAGCACGTCCGTGCGCGCTGTCCCGATGAACACGATCAGGTCGGCGTCATCGAACAGGGCGGCCGCGTTGTCGGCCCGACCGTAGCCGAGGGCGCCCACGTAGGCCCCGTCGTGCGGGACGGCGTCGTAGGCACGGAAGTCCGCGAGGACGGGGACGCCATGCCGGGTCGCCCAGTCGATCAGGGTGCGACCGGTCTCGGCGGACCATCCTTCGCCGCCCACCACGACGACCGGACGTTCGGACCGCGTGAGACGCGCGACCAGCTCCTCGACCGCCGACGAACCCGCTTCGGCCCCGGCGGCAGCGGTGGGCTCCAGGGTCGTCGCGCCCTCGGCGGAGAGCCGGATGACGTCCTCCGGCAGGCCGATGACCACGGGTCCCGGACGCCCGGAGCGCGCGATGCGCATGGCCTCGGTGACCACGCGGGCCGCCGAGGATGCATCGTCGAGCGTCGTGACATGCTTCGCCGTGGAGCCGAACCACCCCGTGAGGTCGAACTCCTGGAATGCCTCGCGCCCGCGGTCGGACACCGGGATGAGTCCGACGAACAGCACCATCGGAGTGGCGTCCTGCCACGCCGTGTGCACGGCGATGAAGGCGTTCGCGGCGCCGGGGCCGCGCGTGACCATCGCCACGCCGGCGCGGCCGGTCAGTCGCCCTTCGGCGAGCGCCATGAAGGCCGCCCCACCCTCGTGGCGGGTGATGACGGTCTCGATCGACGAGTCGTGGAGCCCGTCGAGCACGTCGAGGTACGACTCCCCGGGGACGCCGTACACGCGCTCGACGCCCTCACGCTCGAGCTGGGCGACGATGAGGTGCCCGGCGGAACGCGTCTCGGGTGCGGCTACGGGCTCCTGCTCCTCCGTCACGCGCGAGCGGGTGGTGATCTCGATGGTCATGCGGAGCCTTTCAGAGTGTTTCAGTGTCCAGGGCGAGGAGGTCCTCGAGGGGATCGCCCCGGCGGATGCGTGCCAGCAGCTCGGGTTCTTCGTCGTCGGAACGCCTTGCGGCGTCGAGCATCTCAGGGCGGAGCGCGTCGGAACCGAACGCGACCACGCCGTTCTCGTCACCGGCGACCAGGTCTCCCTCGGAGATGGGTACGCCTCCGACGACCGTCGGCCGACCGACTCCCTCGACGGCGGTGCCCAGCCTCTTGGTCGTCAACGCCGTGGTGCCCGTGGCGAACACCGGCAGCGCCGCCGCAGTGGCGGTGAGCGCCGACACGTCGGTCACCGGGCCGTCCACGACGATCCCTGCGGCGCCCCGGGCGATGGCTGCCGCCGCGGTCACCGCGCCGACCGGAGCATGACGCCCGCCGTGCACCCGGATCACGAGCACTTCACCAGGCTGCAGACGCACGAGCGCACGGTTCACCGCGATCGCATCGGGTGCGGTGAGGTCGACGGTCACCGCCCTACCCGCCATCCGCCCGACGTCGCCGATCGGACGGATGCGCGGATCGCAGAAGCCCTCTTCGAGGAAGTGGCCGAGAGTGGGGAGCTCGATCTGCCGCAGGGCCTCGACGAGAGGGTCGGCGGTCGCGGGTATCAGGTCAGTCATCCGCCTCATCCTTCAGCACCGCGACGCACTCGAGCTCCAGCGCGACGCCCCACAGGCTCACGCCCACCGTCGTCCTGGCCGGGAGGTGCTCGCCGAACCACCGCACGTAGATGCGGTTGTACGCCTCGAGATCGGCGGCGTCCGTGAGGTAGCCGTTCACCTTGACGACGTGGTCGAGACCGCTCCCGACGCCGTCCAGAAGGGTGCGGAGGTTCTGCAGAGTGGCCTCGAGCTGCTCCTCGAAGTCCGAGGGGATGCTGCCGTCCACTCCGGCGGGGATCTGCCCCGAGGTGTACACGAAACCGTTCGCGACGACAGCCTGCGAGAACGGGCCCACCGGACCTGCGAGGCCGTCGACCGTCCGCACCCTTCTGATCGTCATCGTGCGACCGTCTCCGGGAGGTCGCGCGCAGGCTCATCGCCCGCGGACGATTCCTCGACGCCCACGACGTCGATGTTCTTGTGCAGACCTTCCGTCAGGAGGAGGAGGGCGATGAGCGACAGCACGGCCGCACCGCCGACGTACCAGGCGATCGACGAGCTCTGGCCCGTCATCGACAGCAGAGCGACGGTGATCGCGGGCGTGATGGCGGATCCGAGCAGCCCGGAGAGCATGTAGGCGACCGAGAGCCCGGAGTACCGGATCTTGGAGCCGAAGAGCTCGGCGAGGAACGTGGCGATCGGACCGTAGTTGGCCGAGAACGCGAGCATCATCAGCGCGTAGGCCACGAACACCATCGCGTCGATCCCGGTGTCGAGCAGCCAGAAGAACGGGAAGGCGAGCACGACCTCGGCGATGATGCCACCGGCGATCACGGGCTTGCGTCCGACACGGTCGGACAGGCGTCCGAAGGCGGGGATCGCGAAGAGCGCCACGATGCAGGCGACCAGCACGGCCCAGAGCATCAGATCGCTGGAGTGACCGAGTTCGGAGGTGCCGTAGTTGACGCCGGAGGCGACGAGCAGCGTGAAGGTCGAGCCGGTCGAGAGCGTGGCGATGCCGCCGAGCAGAACCTGCTTCCAGTAGTGGCGGATGAGGTAGGCGAAGGGGAGCTTGGCCTTCGCGCCGCGCTCGCGCACCTTGCGGAAGCTCGGGGTCTCCTCGATGTTCAGGCGGATGTAGATGCCCACGGCGACGAGGATGATCGAGCCGATGAACGGCACGCGCCATCCCCATGCCACGAGCGCCTCGTCGTCGATCATCGCGGTGACGATGAGGAACGCCAGGTTGGCGATCAGGGTTCCGGCGGGGACACCCACCTGCACGAGCGACCCGTACCATCCGCGCTTGGCGGCCGGCGCGTGCTCGACGGTCATGAGAACCGCGCCACCCCATTCGCCGCCGAGGGCGAGGCCCTGGATCACACGCAGGGTGAGCAGGATGAACGGCGCAGCGAGGCCGATCGTGGCGAAGTCGGGGATGAGGCCGATGGAGAGCGTGGCCGCCCCCATCGTGATGAGCGAGATGAGCAACATCGACTTGCGACCGAGACGGTCTCCGAAGTGACCGAAGAGGATCGCACCGACGATCCGCGCGAGGTACGCGGAGGCGAACGTGAGGAACGACAGAATGGTGCCGACGGCGGGGTCGAGGGCGGGGAAGAACACCTGGTTGAACACGAGCGCCGATGCGGTGCCGAACAGGAACAGGTCGTACCACTCGACCGTCGTGCCGATGACACTGGCGGTCGAGATCTTGCGCATCTTCGCTCGGTCGAGGCGACCTGATTCGGTCGGCGAGGAGGCCGACGGGGATGTGGCGGACATGGATCCTCCAGGAGGGGGAATGGGGGTCGGGTACTGCGGGTGAGACAACTCTGAGGGGGCGGATGCCCGGGCGACAAGGGAGATCCTCCCTCAGTTTTCGCTACGCGGTGTGCATCTGCACACTCACGCCGCACCATTCGGCAATGAACAGCGCGATCGACTTCGTGATCCGCCGGACGGATTCCACGTCCACGCGCTCGTCGTAGCCGTGGATCGCCTCGGAGATGGGGCCGTACACGAGGGCCGGAGTGTCCGCGTAGAGGGCGAACACCCGCCCGTCGAGGTAGCCCGGCGTCGTGAAAGTCCGCAGCTCGTCACCGAAGACCTCGCGATGCACATCGCGCAGCGCCGCCTCGGCATCGGAGCCCTCCTCGAGGACGTAACCCTCGGAGTAGAAGCCGTTGCGTGTCGCCACGGCCTCGACGGGGTTACCGGACTCGTCGACGTCGATCGAAGCCAGGCACTCCTCGATCTCGGCCCAAGCCGCGTCCGCCGTCACGCCCGGATACAGCGCGATGCGCACGTCGAGTTCGCACCAGGCCGGGACGCTCGACGGCCAGTCGCCGCCGCGGATCCCGCCGAGGTTGAAATTGATCGGGTGATCCAGGTCCTCGAAGTACCGGTGCTCACCCTTCTCGGCGTTCCATCGGGCTTCGACCTCCCTGAGCCGCTCCATCACGTGGTGCGCGGCATCGATCGCGTTGAACCCGGAGCTCATCTCGCGCGGATGCGTCGGCCGACCGGCGACGCGCACCGTGAACCAGATCACACCCACGTTCGCCCGGACGAGCATGTCCTCCTCGGGCTCCGGGATGATCACGGCATCCGCGCGGTAGCCGCGCTGCAAGGCGGAGAGCGACCCGTTGCCGGTGCACTCCTCCTCCACCACGGACTGGAAGTGGATCCGCCCGGTCGGCGTGAATCCTGCCGCACGGAGGGCATCGAAGGCGAAGAGGTTGGCGGCGAGACCCGCTTTCATGTCACCGCTGCCGCGCCCGTAGAGCCAGCCGTCGATCACCGGGGCGTCCCAGGGCGAGCGCGCCCACTCCTCGTGCGGCCCCTCCGGCACGACGTCCACATGTCCGTTCAGGATCAGTGATCGGCCTTCCTCTGACGCCGGGGTGTACGTGCCGACCACGTTGCCGACGTTCTCGTACGACACGGCCACGCGCCCGGCACCGGGGTGCTGCGCCAGCTCGGCCGGATCGAGGTCCCACCGATCCATCTCGAGTCCGCGTTCGCGCATCGCGTCGAACAGGAGGTCCTGGGCCGACGCCTCCTTGGTGCGGAGGGACGGATGCCGTACCAGCTCCTGCGTGAAGGCGATCTGCTGCTCGAAGGCGGCATCGACGGCCGCGCAGATCTTGTCGGCGACTTCGCTGGTCAGCTTCATGGTTCGTCGTTCCTTACGTCAGTGCACGACCGGCTTGTCGTGGACGCGCAGGCGCTCCCCGAGCAGGCCGCCGAGCGCGGTGATGAGTGCGATCAGGATGAGAAGGAGCGCCGCCGTCCACGAGGCGCCGCCCGTGGATGCCAGCAATGCGGTGGCGATGAGCGGAAGGAATCCCGTGATCGCTCCGGCGATGTTGTACCCGAGGGCGACACCGCTGTAGCGGAGCTCCGGGGGGAAGAGTTCGGTGAGCAGAGCACCCGTGACCGCGTAGGCGATCGTGAGGAGGGCGATGCCGAGCGTGACCGCGAAGATGATCGCCAAGGGATTCCGGGTGTCGATGAGCCAGAACAGGGGGAAAGCGGCCGCGGCGGTGGCGATCGCACCGACCACGGTCATCCGTCCTGGTCCGAAGCGCTCGGCGAATCGTCCGGCGAAGACGGTCACGACGATCTGGACCCCGGCCGCGATCAGCGTCGCGTTCACCATGAGGCCACGATCGACCCCGAGCGTGTTCGCCCCGTAGCTGACGACGAACGTCGTCATCAGGTAGAACCCGCCGACGCCGAGCATCGCGGCAGCGACGGCGACGGCCAGCCGGCCGCCGGCACGACGGAACAGGTCGAGAGCGGGCACCTTGGCCCGCGCTTCGAGAGCGACGAGTTCCTGGAAGATGGGCGATTCCTCGACCTTGAGGCGGATGTAGAGCGCGATTCCCAGGAGCGGGAACGCGAGCAGGAACGGGAGCCGCCACCCCCAGGCATCGAACACGGCGGGCGGCATCAGGAGCACGAGCGCGAAGGCACCGGAGGAGATCAGGGTTCCCGCCGGGGAGCCGATCTGGATGAGCGCAGCGAAGCGGCCGCGCTTCTCGATCGGCGCGTGCTCGATGGCGAGCGTCATCGCGCCACCCCACTCGCCGCCCACCGCGAGGCCCTGGAGCAGTCTCAGCACGGCGAGCATGATCGGTGCGGCGATGCCGATCGCCAGATAGTCGGGGAGCAGACCGATCAGCCCGGTCGCACAGCCGATCATGACGATGGTGATGAGGAGCGCGGGGCGCCGTCCGTACCGGTCGCCGATGTACCCGAAGGCCAGAGCACCGATGGGGCGAGCCGCGAAGCCGACACCGAAGGTCGCGAACGCGGCGAGCGTGGCCGCAGTGGCGTCGAGGTCGGTGAAGAACAGCCTGTTGAAGACGAGGGCTGCGGCGGTGCCGAAGAGGAAGTAGTCGTACCATTCCAGCGCGGTTCCGACGAACGCCGCCCATGCGACGCGGGCGGCGTCGCCGCCGCTGATCGGCGGGGTCGCGCCGGACGGGACTTCCGGGGTCGGGTTCGACATGAGTTCTCCGTTGAAGGCAGGATCCGCAGGGGCAGCTTCCATGCTGGTAGCGAAATGCTGCACTCACAACCGATGATCGCCCCGAGATTCGGCCCTACACTGTGCACATGCCTAATCAGCGACGATCCTTCGCGGCGCAGATCGCCGAGTCCTGCCTCGCCGATCTCGATGAGGTGGCCTGGCGCTACGTCCACGAGGTCCGCCAGGTCTCCGGCTATCTCGATTCGGTGATCGACGACGCCGAGCTGTTCCGTGCGGCGCGCGGCTCGCTGGAGATGCTCTTCGGGCTGATCATCGGCGACGACCTGGACGCCCAGCTGATGGCGCACTCCGACCGGCTCGGGCGTCGACGCGCCAGACAGGGGATCCCGCTGGACTCCCTCCTGAGGGCGGTCCGCATGGACTTCCGTTTCCTCTGGAACGCGATGCGCGGTTACGTGGCCGAGGAGGACCTTCCGGCGTTCGCCGAGGAGGTCGTGAAGATCTGGGATGCCGTCGAGGTCCACACCATGAACGTGCACGCCGGATACATGGCGGAACTCGCCGACATGGACCGCGAGCTCGAGCTCGCCCGCGCCTTCCTCCTCCGCCGGTTGCTGGAAGACGGCAGTCGAGACATCCGCCTCTCACGCCAGGCCGCCGAATCGCTCGGACTCGATCCGGTCGGCTCCTTCCTCGTCGTGGTCGGCAGCCTGCCGTTCGCGGCAGAGTTCCGCGCCGGCATGAGGGCCCTCTTCCCCGCTGTGCCGGTCGACCGCCTCGACGGTTCCGAGTTCGCCATCCTCGACGCGGGCTCGCTGTCGGAGCACGCGCTCGAGGCCCTCCGCGCCCTGCCCGTCGGCCTTCCGCCCAGCGCGCAGGGCGCCGAGGAGATCGGCTCCCTCTGGAGGGTCGCGCGGGACCTGTCCGCCCTCGTGGACACCGCCGATCGCGCGGCCACGCTGGAGCAACAGTGGGACCGTCTCTTCGCCGACCGACTGGGCACGGTCGCCAGAGCTTTCTCACGGCAGACGCTCGCGGGTCTGCACGCCCTGCCGGAACGCGAGCAGAACCTCCTGATCGAAGCGGTACGGGAATACCTCGCGACCGGATCGGTCACCCGGACAGCCGCCGCCCTCTACTGTCATCGGAACACGGTGCTGAACCGGCTCACCCGGTTCGCGCTGGCCACCGGTCTCGACCCGACCGTTCCCGCGGATGCCGGGGCGATACGCATCGTGTTGAGCAGCACCGGCGCTCGTCCGACGACCGCTCCCGCGTCCGCGTAGGCTCGGGGATCATGGCCATCGGTTCGACAGTCCACACATTCGAGGTGCAGCTCGCTGACACCGATCGCGGCGTCTACGAGGATTACTCCCTGCGTGTGGCGCGGCATCCCTCCGAGACCGACGCATACATGCTCACCCGCGTGCTGGCCTACGGCCTCGAGTTCGGAGAGGGCATCGCGTTCGGCGGCAGCATCTCCTCGACCGAGGAGCCGGCCGTCCTGGTGCGCGACCTCACCGGGCTGATCACCGCCTGGGTCGAGATCGGGGCGCCGGACGCCGAACGGCTGCACTACGGCAGTCGCCTCGCCGAGCGCACGGTCGTCTACACACACCGCGACCCCGCCAAGGTGATCGCACCGTGGGCCGACAAGCGCATCCATCGCCGCGAGGACATCCGCGTCCACAGCTTCGACCCCGGGTTCATCGACACCGCGGCCGCACTGATCGAGCGCCGCAACACCATGACCCTCACCGTGACCGAGGGGGTCATCTACCTCGACCTCAACGGCACGAACCTGACCTCCACCGTGCACGTGCACGAACTCCCCGCGTAACCCCGCACCCCCGCACCGCTCCGCCGAGTGCACGGGATGCTGCCCAGTGCACGGGTTCTTCACGCAAGCATCCCGTGCGCTCGGCACGATCCCGTGCACTCGCGGCGGGGGCGCGGGGGCGGGCCGGGGGACGACAGAGGCCCCGGCCCGCGGGAGCGGGGCGGGGCCTCTGCGGAGGAGGTCAGCTCGTGAGAGCGGCCGCGGTCGGCATGCGGCCGGTGATCTCCTCGATGATGTCGTCGTCCAGACGGGCGTTCTCGAAGGGGGCGTCGATCTCGGCGCGGTCGAGCAGCTCGGTCATGCGACGCTGACGCTGACGCGTGATGAGCGTGACGACGCGACCCGAGCGACCCGCACGGCCCGTGCGGCCGGAGCGGTGCAGGTACGTCTTGTACTCGTCGGGGGCGTCGGCCTGGACGACCAGGTCGATGTCGTCGACGTGGATGCCGCGGGCGGCGACGTCCGTGGCGACGAGCACGTTCACACGGCCCGAGGTCAGACGCTCGAGGTTACGAGTGCGCTTGGCCTGGTTCAGGTCGCCGTGCAGCGAGACAGCCGGGATGCCGGCATCGTCGAACTGCTCCGCGAGCATGTCGGCGTAGGCACGGGTGCGGGCGAAGACCAGCGTCTTGCCCTCGCGGTCGACGAGCGAGGTGAGGATGTCGGCCTTGTCCCGGTGCTCGATCACGAGCACGCGGTGCTCGATGGTGCTGGACTCCTGGTCCTCACCGGCGACCTCGTACACGGCCGGGTCGACGAGGAACTCGTCGACGAGCGCGGCGACCTCACGGTCGAGTGTCGCCGAGAACAGCAGCTTCTGGCTGCCGTCCGCGGTGTGACGCAGGATCCGCTGCACGGGTTCGACGAATCCGAGCTCGCACATGTGGTCGGCCTCGTCGAGCACGGCGATGCGGCAGTCCGAGAGGTCGAGCTTGCCCTGGTTGATGAGGTCCTCGATGCGGCCGGGGGTGCCGATCACGATGTCGACCCCCTTCTTCAGTGCACCCACCTGGCGGCCCTGCGGCACACCACCGTAGATCTGCGTGGTGAAGAGGCCGACGCTGCGGGCGATGGGCTGGATGGTGCGGTCGATCTGCAGCGCGAGCTCGCGAGTCGGAGCGAGGATGATCGCGCGGGGCGACCGTCCGAACTCCCGGCGCTTGCCTGCCTGCGACTGCAGCACGCGCTCGACGAGCGGAGCACCGAACGCGATGGTCTTGCCGGATCCGGTGCGACCGCGGGCGAGCACGTCGCGTCCGCCGAGGACGGCCGGGATGCTGGCCGCCTGGATGGGGAACGGGGTCGCCGCGCCCATGTTCGCGAGGGTCTCGACGATGTTGGAGCCGAGGCCGAGGTCGCCGAAGCTCACGCCGTCGACCTCGACGGCGGCCACGGACTTCGCCTCGAGGCGCTCGTGCACGACATCGTCGGTCGGCTCGAACTTGGCTCCGCTCGACGCCGGGCGGCCGGTGGCGTTCCAGTCGTTGCGGCTCGGGCGGTCGTTGCGGGCCGGACGACCCCGGGTGTCCGACGTCAGCGGACGCGGGCGCTCGGTGCGGTAGGCGCCGCCGGTCGACGGACGCTCGCGTCCCCCGTCGAACGAGCGCTGCGTGCGGTCGCGGTCGAAGGCGCGACGGGCGCGGTCGGCGTCGTACGAACGCTCTGCGCCGCGGTCGTTCGAGCGGGTGCGGTCACCGGCGCGGTCGTCGCGCCGGGGGCGCTCGTCGCGGTCGAACCGCGGACGGTCGTTGCCGCGATCGTTGAACCGGGAGCGCTCGGCACCACGGTCGCTGTTGAACCGGGGGCGCTCAGCACCACGGTCGTTGAACCGGGGACGCCCGCCGTCGCGGTGGTCGTTGTCGCGGAAGCCCTGGCGCTGGCTGCCGGCACCGCGGTCGTCACGACGCGGACGGTCGTCGCGGTCGTAGCGGGGACGGTCTCCCCCACGGTCGTCACGGTAGGTACCCGGACCGGTCGGACGCTGTCCGCCGCGGTCGTCGCGACGGGGACGCTCGTCGAAGCGACCGGCGCCGGACCGGTCGTTGTACCGGGGGCGCTCTGAGCGCTCGTCGTTGCGGTGATGCGGGGCCTCACGGCGACCCGACTCGGCACGGTTGCGGATGCCGCGGGCCTCGTCGCGGCCGGCACGCTCCGACGCGTTCCAGCGCTGCTTGGGCGCACCCGACTCCGCCTCGGCCGGACGGTAGCCACGGTGGCCGGCACTCCGGCTGCCGGGGCGGCGGTCATAGCCGCCCGCGGCGGAAGCGGAGCGGCGGTCGCCGGCATCCGCTCGTCCACCGCGCTCGTCGCGCGCACCGTCACGGGCAGGAGCTGCGTGGTGACGATCGTGGAAGGAGGTCTTCTTGGCCCCGTAGCGGGGCTCGAAGTTGGCGGACGGACGCCCTCCGCGGGGCTTCTTGTTCTTCGGCATTGCGATGTCTTCCTGTGTTCTCGCACGAGAACAGCGCAGCGCGCACGCGCATGCACCCAGCGCATGGTCGAACTCGACCAGCGGGGTTCCGGACTGTCAGCGGCCGGGGCCATTCATGTGATGGTTGATTAGCGTCGAGCGACGCTCACCATCGGCCCCTGGACTCACACTTCACACACATAAAACGTCTGCGCCAACGCGCAGGTGTCCGAAGCCGACCGTTCGATACTACCTGGTCCCCCTGGGAGAGTGCCGACCCGGAGCTGGCCGTACGATGACGAGGTGAGTACCGTTTCCCCCACCGGCGCCCAGATCACCCTCCACCGCGGCGATGTCACGGCGCAGATCGCCCAGGTCGGCGCATCGCTGCGTTCGCTGCGCGTCGGCGGCGTCGACCTCGTGCCGCCGTATCCCCTCGATCAGCCCACGCCGGCGTGTTCCGGGGTGGTCCTCACCCCGTGGCCGAACCGGGTGCGGGACGGGAAGTGGGACGACGACGGCACCCCGCGCGCGCTCGCGATCACCGAGCCGAAGCTCCACAACGCGAGTCACGGCCTGCTGCGGTTCACGGCCTACGAGGTCTCGCACACCGATGCCGAAGCCGTGCTGCGGGCGACGATCGTGCCGCAGACCGGCTACCCGTATCTGATCGAGACGTCGGTGACGTACACCCTCACGCCGGACGGCATCGAGGTGACGCACACGCTCACCAACCGCTCCGCGTCCGCAGCCCCGATCGCGCTGGGCACGCATCCGTTCATGACCATCAGCGACGTCGATCCGCACGACCTCGTGCTGCGGGTTCCCGCCGAGACGGCGTTCGTGACCGACGAGCGGATGCTCCCCACCGGCACGCGACCGGCCGACTCCGCTCTCCAAGCCGGCGTCCGCCTCGGAGAGGTGACGCTCGACACCGGATTCACGGATCTGGCCCGCGACCCCGACGGGCGGGTCCGGCACTCGCTCACCGCGCCCGATGGCCGCCGCGTGACCCTCTGGCAGGGCGAAGGCTTCGACTACGTGCAGGTGTACACGACGCCCGCATACCCGGGTCAGAGCCTGGCGGTGGCGATCGAGCCGATGACCGCCCCGGCCGACGCCTTCAACAGCGGCCTCGGCCTCCGTCGCCTCGCCCCCGACGAGACCTGGACGCTGCACTGGGGCATCGCCCTCGCCTGAGCGTCTTCCGCTCCGTGCGCCGAGCGCACGGGGTGCTGCCGAGTGCACGGGATGCTGGCGTGAAGAATCCGTGCGTTCGACACGAAGCCGTGCACTCGGCGAACCGGGAGCGGGGTTACTCCCCGCGCTCGCGCAACTCGCGACGGGTGAGCTGGGGCGCGTGGGGCAGGCCCGAAGCGTCGATCAGCACCGGTCCGGATGCGGCAGCGGCGCCGGACCCACCGGGCCCGGTCGGAGCCTCCGGGGTCGGGGTCCCTCCCGCATCCGAGCCACCAGCCCTGCGCGCGGCCCGCCGCTCCTTCGCCCCTTCGACGAGGTTGTAGAGCGTCGGCAGCACGATCAGCGTGAGCACGGTCGACGAGATCAGGCCGCCGATGACGACGATGGCGAGCGGCTGCGAGATGAAGCCGCCGTGCCCGGTGATGCCGAGCGCCATCGGGGTCAGCGCGAAGATCGTCGCGAGCGCGGTCATGAGGATCGGCCGCAGACGCTTCTCACCACCGGCCTTCACCGCCTCGATGGTCGACAGACCCTTCTCCCGGTACTGGTTCACGAGGTCGACGAGCACGATCGCGTTGGTCACCACGATGCCGATGAGCATCAGCACACCGATCAGCGACGCGACCCCGAGCGGCACGCCCGTGACGATCTGCAGCAGGATCGCACCGGTCGCCGCGAACGGCACCGACACGAGAAGCAGCAGCGGCTGGCGCAGCGACTTGAACGTCGCGACCATGACCACGTAGACGATCAGGATGGCCGCGAGCATCGCCAAGCCCAACTGCGAGAACGAGTCGGCCTGCTGCGAGGCGACACCGCCGACCTCGGCCGAGGCGCCGTCCGGCAGATCGACCGCGGCGAGCGCCTCGTTCACCGACTGCGTGGCGGTGGCGAGGTTGTCCGACGCCGGCGGCACCGTGATGGTCGAGGTGCGACGCCCCTGCTCGGTCGTGATCGAGGTGGGTCCGTTGCGCTGTTCGACGGTCGCGATGTCCTGCAGCTGCACGACGCCGAGCGGGGTCGGGATCGCGAGCGTCTTGAGCGCGTCGACCGTGGTGGGCGGGTTCGGCGTGACGATGTAGACCGTCAGGGCGGTGTCGTCGATCTCGACGGAGCCCGCCTGCTGAGGTCGCATGGTGTTCGACACGATCGAGCCGACGGCGACCTCGGAGAGTCCGCGCTGTGCTGCGGCCTCCCTGTCGACGACGACCGCGATGTACGGCAGCGACGCGGCGAGGTTGTCGGTCACCTGTCCGACACCCGCGCGTCCGTCGAGCTCCTCGACGAGCGCGGTCGTCGCGGTCTGCAGGTCGTCGCCGTTCGGAGCCGAGACCGTGATCTCGATGTCGCTCGACCCGAAGCCAGCCGATGCCGCGACCGACACCTCGCCCACGTCGTCGCCGAGTCCGTCGATCGCGTCCTGAACGTCGGCCCGCAGCTTCTCCTGGTCGGCATCGCCGTCGGTCAGGACCGAGTACGTGACGCCCGCGCCGCCGGAGAAGGCGTCGCTGAGAGCTGAGCCGCTCGTGCCGATCGACGCCTGCACGTGCTCGATGCCGTCGATGTCGAGCAGCGCGTCCTCGACCTCGACCGCGGCATCCGACTTCGTCTGCAGGCTCGCTGTCGGGCCCAGATCCTGCGTCACTGTCATGGTGTTCTGCCCGGAGTCGCTGAGGAAGTTGATCTTCATCAGCGGCGCGGCCGCCAGCGTGGCGCCGAGCACCACGACGGCGAGGATCACCGTGACCCCGGAGTGCTTGAGCGTCCAGCCGAGGATCGGGCGGTACACACGCTGCAACTGCGTCGGCGGTGCGTCGGGGTGCTCGGGATCGATGGGGTTCCCGTGCTCGTCGAGCAGCGGCTTGCCAGGCTTGAGGAACCAGTAGGCGAGCACCGGGACGATCGTCAACGCGACGAGGAGCGAGGCGACCATGGCGATCGTCACGGTCATGGCGAAGGGACGGAACAGCTCGCCCACCATGTCGCCGACGAACACGATCGGCAGGAACACCGCGACCGTCGTGATGGTCGATGCCGTGATCGCCATCGCGACCTCGCGCACGGCGAGGCGGATCGCGTCGCCCTTGTCGGCGTCGCCCACATAGTGGCGTTTGATGTTCTCGATCACCACGATCGAGTCGTCGACCACGCGACCGATCGCGATCGTGAGGGCACCGAGGGTCAGCACGTTGAGCGAATAGCCGAACGCCTGCAGCCCGATGAACGTGATGAGCACGCTGGTCGGGATCGAGATCGCGGTGACGAGCGTCGAGCGGATCGAGAGCAGGAACACCAGGATCACGATCACCGCGAACACCAGGCCGAGCAGACCTTCGGTCGCCAGCGTCTCGATCGACTGCACGATGAACGGGGCCTGGTCGAAGATGATCGTGAACTCGGCGTCGGGGAAGGCCTCGCCGATCTCGTCGAGGGCGGCGATCACGCCGTTCGACACCTCGACCGTGTTGGCGGCCGGCAGCTTCGTGATCGAGATCGACAGGGCGTCCTCGCCGTCGACGCGTGAGATCGATGTGACGGGATCGGACTCCTGCACGACGGTCGCGACATCGCCGATGGTCAGAGCGGTCCCGACGAGCGGGAGCGCGGCGATCTCGTCGACGGAGGTGATCTTCGCCCCGGTCTGGACCGTGAGCGTCTGGCCGTTCTCGGTGATGTCGCCACCGGGGAAGAGCGTGCCGTTCTGCTGCAGCGCGTTGCTGATCGCCTGCGTGCTCTGCCCTTCCGCCGCGAGTTTCGCGACATCCGGCGTGATGCTGATGCGCTGGCCGACGCCGCCCACGATCTCGGCGGCGTTGACCCCGTCGACGTCTTCGAGGTCGGGTATCGCGACGGACTCCAGTTCCGCCTGCGCGTTGTCGGCATCCTCGAATCCGGTGACGGCGACCTGGATCACCGGGAAGTCGTCGATGGACACCGAGAGCACCTGCGGGGTCACGTCCTCGGGCAGCTGCGACGAGATGCGGTTGATCGCCTGCTGGATCTTCTGCTCTGCCGTCGCGAGGTTCGTGCCGTAGGCGAACATCGCCTGCACGATCGAGGCGTTGGTCGTGCTGGTCGCGGTGGTCGACTCGAGTCCAGGCACCCCCTGGATGGCCGACTCGACCGGGGTCGACACGTCGTTCTCGACGACCTCGGGCGATGCACCGGGGTAGGTCGTCATGACGACGAGCGCCGGGAGCTCGAGCGACGGGATCAGCTCCTGTTTGAGGTTCGTGAGCGCGAGACCTCCGAACACCGCCGCAACGATGGTGATGAGGGCGATGAGCGCGCGGTTCTTCAGGCTCAGGATGGCGAGTTTCGACAAGGCGGTGTCCTCGGTGTCAGGGTGTGGCTGTCGTTGCGGAAGAAGAGGAGAGGGACTCTCCGAGGATCCGCGCCAGTGCGGACTCGATGAAGGACTGCGCAAGGCGGTCGTCGCGGAGCTGCGTGTTCCACATGACGCCGTCGATGAAGATCATCGCCGCTCTGGCACGATCTTCGCCATAGGTCGGCGTGAGCAGTTCCACGAGACGGTCGGACAGGTGACGCGCGAGATCGCGCAGGCGGGGGTCGTGCACGGCAGCGGTGACCACGGCACGGTCGGCCTGCACGGCGTGGTGATCGTCCATGCTCTCGAACACGAGGGCGGCGATCACGTCGGGACTGTCGCCCCGTTCGGCGAGCGTCTGCCTGACCCCGTCGAGGCGTGCGTCGACCTCATCGGCGAGCGCGCGGAAGGCCGCGCCACGGAGGTCGTCGAGGGTGTCGAAGTACTGGGTCGTCGCACCGAGCGGCACGCCCGCGCGCGCGGCGACCTTGCGGTGCGTGACCGCTTCGGCGCCCACCTCGACGATGAGCTCGGATGCGGCGGCGACGATCTCCCGGCGGCGGGCCTCGGGGTTCCGCCTGCGGCGTGTCGCCTGCTTCATCCCGCCCCCTTCAACATCCGTACATGTACGTTTGTACATTTCCGTTTTGTGAGGATGCTGGGAGCCGCGGGCCCCGACTACACGACGGCGCCCAGCGCCAGGCCGAGGCCCGCAGCGACCAGGCCGCACAGCAGCATGCCGAGGGCGTTGAACACCGATGCCGGCCGCTCCCCGTCGCGCCACAGGGCGACCGTGTCGAGCATGGCCGTGCTGAAGGTCGTGTATCCACCGAGCAGACCCGCTCCAAGCAAAATCGCCCCTTCGGGCAGCGCCGCGGTGATGAGCCCGAGGGCGAACGAACCCGAAACGTTGACCACGAGCACGCCCCACGGGAAGCGGCGTCCGGCGAGCCGAGCCATGCCGCGGTCGACGAGGTACCGCAGCACCGCACCGGCCCCTCCGGCGAGCGCAGCGCCCAGGAACAGGAGGGGGCTCACGTCGTGGCCTCCGCCCGGGGCCTGCCGACGCGGAGCCCGAGCGCCGCAGCGCCGAGTCCGAGCACGAGGTTGCCCGCGGCATAGGCGAAGGCGAGCAGGGGCTCGTGCGACCACAGCGACAGGGTGCCCGTCGTGAAGGCGCTGTACGTCGTGAAACCGCCGAGCACCCCGGTGCCCAGCAGCAGTCGGAGTTCCGCCGTCGCGGGCAGCCGCGCCGCCAGGACCCCGATCAGGAAGGACCCGACCACGTTGGCGACGAGCACCGCGGCCGGGAAGCCGCCGTCGGGGAGCACGAGTCCGAGGCCGAGCCGCGCCGCCGTTCCGACCGTGCCGCCGAGGGCGACCAGAAGGAGACGACGGAGGTTCACGTTCGCCACTGTAGTAGCGCCTGACAGCGGGTCGGCACGATGTCAAGGGCGTGGAGTCCGTCCGCTCTCCGACGTTGACTGCTGCCATGAGGCCCCTGTGGAAGCTCGACCAGACCCTGCCAGCCGGATCGCCGTTCGACGCGGGCGCACGTCACGACGTCGTCATCGTCGGCGCCGGGCTCACCGGTCTATCGACGGCCGTGATGCTCGCCAGGGCCGGCATGGACGTCGCGGTGGTCGAGGCGGGACAGGTCGCGGAGCTCGCCTCGGGTGGGAACACCGGCAAGCTCTCGCTCCTGCAGGGCACACAGCTCGCCACGATCCGTCGCCATCACCCCGCGTCGCTCGTGCGGGCATACGTCGACGCCAACCGTGCGGGGATGGACTGGCTCCTCGGATTCGCCGACACCGCTGGCATCACCTACACCCGCAGGACGGACCATACGTATGCGCAGAGCGCCCAGGGCATGCGCGCCGTGAGCGAGCAGCACGCCGCCGCTCGCGAGGCCGGCCTGGATGCCCGGCTCCTCCGACAGCACGAGCTCTCGACCACCTTCCCCGCTGCAGGCGCCGTGGCGCTCGAGGGTCAGGTGGCGATCGACCCTGTGGCCGTGGCGCATGCACTGGCGACGGAGTTCCTGGCGGGCGGCGGGACGCTGCACACCGGCGTCCGCGTGACGGGGGCGCACGCCCTCCCCGACGGCCGGATCGAGACGGAGGCCGGGCCCTTGTTCGGTGAGCACATCGTGCTCGCCACCGGGACGCCGATCCTCGACCGCGGACTCTACTTCTCCAAGGTGCAGGGGATGCGGTCCTCCTGCGTAGCCTTCCGCGTTCCGGGTGGCGTCCCCGATGGCACTTTCATCTCCGCCGACGGCCCGACGCGTTCGATCCGGCCTGTCTCTCCCGCCGACGGGCCAGGCGATACCGCCCAGCTCGTCGTGGGTGGGAACGGGCACCCGGTCGGCCGCTCGGACGGCGAGACGGCGGCGATCGAAGACCTCGTCTCGTGGACGCGCCTGCACTTCCCCGACGCCGAGGAGACCCACCGCTGGTCTGCCCAGGACTACCAGTCGCACAACCTGATCCCGTTCGTCGGCGCTCTGCCTCGCGGCCTCGGGCGCATCCGCATCGCGACCGGATACGCCAAGTGGGGGCTGTCGAACGCCCCGGCCGCCGCGCTGCGCCTCACCGAGGAGATCATCGGCACGCGACGGAGTGATCGCCCGTCGTGGATGATCCGCCTCGGCACGCGGCTGACCGTTCCCGCCGACCTCGCTCGGGGCGCCGTCGAGGGCGCGAAGGTCGCGGCTGCGGCGACGAAGGGATGGGTCGAGGCCGAGGGTCGGCCCGTTCCGGTGCCCCGCCCGGGTGAAGGCGAGGGTGTCGTGGCGAATCGCGGCGGACGACCGGTCGGCATCTCCACGGTCGATGGCGTCACGCGCGCGGTGAGCGCCGTGTGCACGCACCTCGGCGGGGTGCTCGACTGGAACGACGCCGAATGCACGTGGGACTGCCCGCTGCACGCGTCGCGGTTCGCGGCGGACGGCACGAGGATCGAGGGTCCCGCTCTGCGTGACCTGCCGGAGGTATCCCGGACGTCCGATCGCTGACGCGGCGACGGCGATAGCGAGGACTCAGCGCAGCGGCTCGTCCCACCCCTGCTGAGGGGTGTCACAGTCCTCGCGGAACACGTACTGCGAGACCAGCTTGCGCTGACTGCTCGACCAGTCGATGGCGGGGCGACGCTGCTCCGGAGGCAGGTATCCGAGGCGATAGACGGCCATGAGCTCGAGGTCGTCCGGCACGCGGAGCAGTCGCACGATCTCGTCCCAGCGACCGGGCACCTCCATGGGGAACGAGATGAACTGGATGCCCATGCCCAGCTCGCCCGTGGTGAGCCACACGTTCTCCATCGCAGCTCCCATGCTGAACACCGAGTAGAACGACGACAGCTGTCCGGGGCGGTACTCGCTCCGATCGAGCATGACCCCGAGCAGCAGCGGGGACCCCGCGACGAGTCTCCGGTTCTCGGCTCCGAGCGTCTTGGGGACCCCGAACGTGTTCATCAGCGTCTGTCCACGCTTGGTGAACACCTGGTTCGTGAACGGCCGCAGCGCCGCAGGGAGCTTGTCGAACAGCATCCCGCTGCGCTTCTCCTCCATCTCGGCCTCGCTGAACCGGAAGTACGGCTTGTAGCGCTCGAAGAACGTGCCGTTCGACATCGCCTCGGTCATGCTCTCGCCGGAGATGCGGGCGATCTGCTCGATCGTGTCGCGGTTCTCGATCACCACGAACCGCCACGGCTGACTGTTCAGCTGCGACGGTGCGCGGCCGGCCGCCTCCAGGAGGATGCGCTGATGCTCCTCGGAGACCGGGTCGGGGAGGAACGGCCCGTTCGTGGTCTTGCGGCGGCGGATGGCGTCGAGCAGTTCCATGTTGTCACTTCCGGTCGGCGGGACGATGCGCGAGGATCAGCCCCGCGACGAGGAAAGGGGCCGCGGCGAGCGCGGTGAGAGGATGCCGGCGGCCGTGACTGCCGAGAGAGGGGATCGCGGTGAGGGGCACCGCCGCGGGAAGCAGCGCGACGGCGGCTCGTCGACCCGAGGAACGGGGTCCTCGTGACCAGCCCACCACGACGGCCGCGGCGACGGCGGTGCACGTGACGATGTACAGCGCGTGGTGCAGCCAGCGGAAGCGGCTGGTGTCGATCAGGCGCGTGGCGACCGATGCCCCGAGTGCGCAGTTCGCGCCGTAGGCCACCGCGGCCGCCGTGAACAGCGATGACGCGGCAGCGCTGCCCCTCGTGCTCCCGCTCCCCGTCATGGCCCCGACCCTACGCCGCATCCCTCCCCTCGACGCACCCCTTGCGCGCGGGCGGCGCCGTTGTGTACGAACGGCCGGGGTGCACGAAGGCCCGTGGGCACGACCGCACCCGAAGGGGTCGCGCGCACGGGGCCTTCGCCGCTAGAGCGTGCGCTCCGCGTAGATGCGGAGGGCGTCGCGGACGAACTCCGCACCCTCCGTCCCTCCGGACGACGTCGCGTAGTTCGCGCCGAAGCGCGGATCCGCGACGTACATCTCGCCGAGACCGATCACGTACGCCTTGACGTCGCCGCCTGGCGCGGCCGCGGGTGTGCCGGGGATGCCCGTGAGCCACTCGACGTGGCGCCGCGCGACGTCCTGAGCCTCGGCGGATGCGGGGTCGATGCCGCTCTCCGCGGCGGCGATCCAGTCGCGTCCCAGATCGGACACCCGCTTCTGCCAGTCGGCGCGCTCGGCGTCGGTCATCCCACGCCACCAGCGGTCGCTGTCGGCGTAGGCCTTCTTGCCCCAACGATCCTCGACCTCCTCCTTGTAGCGGGTGTGGTCGAAGCCGTCGAACATGTTCTCTGCCATGAGATTCTCACCTCCTCTCAATGCCGTGATGGTGGATTCGACCGACGCGATCTGCCGCGCCAACCGTGCCTGCTCCTCGCGCAGCAGCGCGAGGTGGGTCTCGAGAGCGGATGCCTCGGTGCGGGTGGACCCGTGATCGGACGCCGTGCTGAGCACCTCGGCGATCTGCGGCAGTCCGAGGCCGAGGTCTCGCAGCAGCAGGATGCGCTGCAGGCGTACGAGCGCCTGACCGTCGTAGTGCCGGTAGCCGTTGGCGGCCAGGCGTGTCGGCGGCAGCAGCCCGATGTCGTCGTAGTGACGCAGCGTGCGGCTCGTGGTTCCCGCCAGCCGTGCGATCTCCTGGATCGACCAGTCGTCTCTCTCCATGTCCCCTCCTCCCCTCCGTGTCATCACGACTCTAGAAGTTGACGCAACGTCAATGTCAACACCTCTTTTCCCCCCGCGCGGGCGAGCGCGCCGGCGGGCGCTGGCTGGGAGTTTCGTCAGCACTCTTGACACCATCGAGATATATCGTGTTATGGTGGCCAGACACGATATATCGTGATCCCAACACAGGAGAAGCACACATGACCGAGAAGTGGCTCATCGCCCCCGGCGAGGAACGCGTCATCGACATCGAATCCGTCACTCGCCTCAAGGTGGGCCTGGTCGGAGGGCAGGTCGACATCATCGCCCACGACGAACCGGGCATCCGCATCGAGGTGCACGGCGTCACCACCAAAGACCTGCGCATCGAGTCCCACGACGGCGAGGTCGAGATCGACCACCCGCAGCTGGGTTGGGACAACTTCCTCGAGGTGTTCCGCAACTTCGGCTCCGGTGGTCCCCGCGCCGAGGTGAGCGTCGCCGTCCCCCGCGCGATCGCCCTGAACCTCGGCGTCGTCAGCGCGGGCGCCCTGGTGTCGGGTCTGCGCAACGACGCCCGCCTCAACACCGTGTCGGGCGACATCATCGTCGACACCCTGATCGGCGACCTCACGGTCAACTCGGTCTCCGGCGACGTGCAGGTGCGCGGCCTCACCGGCTCGATCAGCGCGAACAGCGTCTCCGGCGACGTGGCGGTCACGGGTGCCGTGCGTCGCGCCACGGTCGACATCGTTTCGGGCTCCACTCTGGTGGATGCCGCCGGCGACGTGAACACCATCAACATCAACTCGGTCTCCGGAGGCACCACGGTGCGTCTGGACGAGTCGCTCGCCGCGAACTACGTCATCCGGTCGCTCAGCGGCCGCCTGCTGATCGACGGCGTGGAGCGCAGCTCCTCCGGCCCCAGCAACTACACGGGGACGACCGGCGAGCTGGCAGGACGCTTCGTCGACCTGCGCGCGAACTCGGTCTCCGGCGGCGTCACCGTGCTGCGCCGTACCCCGGCATCGATCACCGACGACGCGGAGTGGGAAGCATGAGTCCTGCCGTCTTCTCCCACGGCGACCTGCGCCTGTACCTGCTGTCGCTCCTCGCCGAGGCGCCGCAGCACGGGTACGGCATCATCCAGTCGCTCACCGACCGCACCGGCGGCACGTACACGCCGAGCGCCGGCACGATCTACCCCCGGCTCGCGAAGCTCGAGGAGGAGGGCCTGGTCACCAAGACCGTCGACGGCCGCACCACCATCTACGCGATCACCGACGCCGGACGCGCCGAGCTCGCTGCCCGTGAGGGCGACCTCGCGGGCATCGAGGCCGGAATCACCGACTCGGTGCGACTGATCGCGAGCGAGGTGCGCCAGAGCGTGCAGGATGCGATGAAGAGCCTCCGTGCCGATCTGGCCGCGGCCGAGAAGGGGGATCGCTCAGCCGCCAAGAGCCGTCCCCGGTCGGCCACCGACGACTCCCGACTCGTCAGCCGCGAGGAGATGCACCGGGCCGATGCGATCATCAACGCGTTCCGTGCGCGCGTGCGCACCGATCTGCGCACGCACATCGCGAAGGGCGGCACGCTGCCGTCGTCCGTCGTGACCGACCTGGAATCGGCACTCGACACCGCGGCGCGCGGCGTGACGGTCGCCCTGAACACCATCCGGTCGTGACCGGTGCGGCGGGCGGAGCCGACTCGCATCAGCGACCCCCGGATGAGCCCCGCCACGATGTGGTCTCGCCTCCTGAGGTCTCGCGGCAGGACCGAGCAGCGCCTTCCCACCCGCAGGTCGCATCCACGGCGCGGCACGGCGTCATCATCCGCTGGGGGTGACGGCGCAGACGAGAGGCCCCGCCGACGATTCGTCGGCGGGGCCTCTCGTCTGTGCGGAGCGCCACCCTCACTCCGGCCAGATCTCCTTCTGCTCGTCCGGCACCGACTCGCCGAGCGGCACCACGAGGATCGGACGATGCTGCCGATGGGCGAGCCGCGCCGCGACCGAGCCCGTGAAGAACTCCCTGATCGACTCGCCGATGCCGCGCTTGCGCGTGCCGACGACGATCAGCTGAGCGTCGAGCCGGTTGGCGAGCTGCTTTATCGCCAGGGCCGGGTCGCCGACGAGCTGACGCGCGGTCCAGGTGACATCCGTTCCCTGGAGCTGCTTCGCTGCGGCCGCCTCGACGGCCTCGAACTCCGCAGCACCGGCGTCGAAATTGATGTCGATCGGAGCCGAGTGGACGTAGCCATCCGGATCCTCGTAGGTCACGAAACGCGTCACGTCGACGTGGGCGACCACGAGCGGCGCGCCCAGCAGCCGCGCGTAGCGGACGGCTTCGGCGAGGACGTGCGGGTCCTGATCCAGCTGCATGCCGACGATGACGGCCTTCTGCAGCGCCGCGTTCTGTGCGGCTTCGTCGGACGGAGTGGAGGTGCTGTCGGTCATGAAGATCGTTCCCTTCACCAGCCTGGCTTCAGCCAGAGCGTCTTCCCCGCGTGCTATTCTGAATGCTACTCTTACCGGCTTCGCGCCGGTGTCGTGAAATGCCTCGGGCCTTACAGCCCGCAGCTTAACTCGTGAGGGGGTCTCGCGCATGGGCCGTGGCCGTCAGAAGGCGAAACACACCAAGATCGCCCGCGAACTCAAGGCGTACAGTCCGTCGGTGAACTACTCCGCGCTCGAGCGCGAGTTGGCTCACCCGACCGACGAAGACGCATATGTCGACAAGTGGGCCGATGAGTATGAAGACGAAGACGAGGACGAGCTAGAGAAGGCCTGACCGCCTCTCTGTTCGACCGAGACACCCGCACGACGTGCGGGTGTTTCGTCGTGTCCGGATGCGGGCGCATGCTCCGAGGGCGATCGCGGACCCGGCGACGACTCGCGTGACGGTTCGTGTGAAGGCTGAAGTTCGCTCGCAGCCGAACCACACACGGCCCGCGCCAGCACTCGTCCTCAACGGTGCGGCGACGACCCGCGACGATCCCGGCGGGATCGACACGACGAACACGGCACCACCCAATGGTGTGGGGCGCTCCAGAGGAGCACCCCCCGGGGTTCCGTCGGTCAGTAGGTTTGGTTGACGGCACCGACGTTGAGGTGTGCCCAGTTCGACCCATTCACCGCGGAAATGCTCCAGTGGTAGGTGTCGGAACGGGTCATGACCCCCCAATCGCTCCTCATCCTTGAGAGCACACGTAACGTTATAGTCGGTTACCTGTCAGTCCACCAGAGAGATCGACAATCAGATGAGTGCAGTCGTGGAACTCGCGGAGTGCGAGCTCGGTTATGGTCGGTCGACCGTGTACAGCGAGTTGAATCTCGAGCTCCACGCCGGGCGCACGGCTCTCCTCGGCCCGAACGGTGCCGGTAAATCGACGCTACTGGCGGCTCTCGCCGGCTCCCTGAAACCGAAACGAGGACGGATCGCGCTGGGCACCGGGCCCGCTCCGTGGGGAAGCAGCCGCCGCCACTATCTCGCGTCTGTAGCGTGGGTGCCGCAGGCGACACGCGCGTATCCGGGGCTCAAGGTTCGAGAGCAAGTGGCGTTCGCCGGATGGTTGAAGGGCATGTCTCGCACCGACGCCTGGGACTCGGCGCTGGGCGCGCTGAGGACGGTAGGCCTCAGCGATCTCGCGGACCGTGCATCGACCACGTTGTCTGGGGGGCAGTTGAGACGTGCGGGTATCGCTTCCGCGCTCGTGCACGACGCGACCCTGATCCTGCTGGATGAGCCCACGGTCGGTCTCGACCCCCTCCAACGGGATCAGTTCTTGGAAGCACTCGAGAGGCTGCCCGACACGGTTTCCGTGATCTGTTCAACTCATCTGCTCACTGAGATCACAGACACCTACGACGAGCTCGTCGTCGTCGACCGAGGTCAGGTTCGAACCCAGAGATCGATCTCCGCGGTCTTCTCTGATCCGGCAGGAGGCGACGCCGCGACGGCACTGCGCCGCGAGTACGAGAAGTGGGTTGAGCGCGAGCAATGAGATTCAGCGTGTTGCCGTGGCGCTCCTCGCCCGCCTTGTGGTTGCCACCGATCGGAATCGTCTGCGTCATGGTGTACGCCGCCACGTACGTCCATCCAGTCGACTACGCCGGATATCTCCCTGCCGCGATCGGCAACGCCGGCTTCTTCCTCCTCTTCTCGTGCGCGGTCGCCGCGATCTCCAGTGCGATCGAGATTGCGCGGCTTCGGCGGTCAGGGATGATCGCCGTTCCTCAGGCCCGATCGTCGAACAGAACAATGATCGCCGTGCTCTCCAAGAGCGTCGTCGGCGCCCTGGTTGTACAGGTGTTCGGCATCGTGTGGCTCATCGTGAGCTACCCGCCGGTGGGCGGAGACCTGCCGTGGATCGTCATCGCGATGTACGTGACAGTGATCGCGTTCCACGCCATGCTCGGAGCGCTCCTCGGAGCGCTGTTGCCATGGGTCGTCGCCGCAGCCGCCGCCCTCACCGCCTCATACTGCTGGTTGGGATTCACCCAGGCGATGCCGTTCCCCGCGGGGCGGTATCTCTCCGGGGTGATCGTCGTGCAGTGCTGCACGGTGGATACAGCGCTGACGCCCGGCCCCATCGCGGTCACGGTCGCGTTCGCCGCGGTGTCTGCGTTCTTGTTCTTCGCCCTTGTCCGCACACTGGTCACCACTGCACGGTCCCGTCGCCGCCGACGTGCGAGTGTCGTGCTCCGCGTGCTGACCGCCTGGGTTGCCGCGATCCTCGTCACCCTTTTGCTTCCGATCACTCAGACATACACGCCGGTGCAGGACCGCACCGATTCGGAGCTACTCTGCGACGGAACGGCGCCCCGCAGTTGTCTCTTCCCGGAGGTCGCCGCCGACGGGACGGTTCGGCGGACGATCGACACCATGTGGACGAACCTGACAGACCTGGGTCTCACTGTGCCCCCAGACATCACCGGCGCCCGTGGCGACAGCACTCCGGAGTCCGTGCACATGGCAATCCGAGCGGGGATGACACCCTCAGAGGTGGTGTACTCCTTCACCTCATCTCTACTGCCCGCCACCGGCGTCGCATACTGCGACGAGTCGGACTATCAGCAGCGTCAGACCGCCGCCTACGTAGCCGAGTTGTGGATCGAAGAGAAGGGAGGCCACGGGATGGACATCGGCGCGATTCAGACTCAAGCCCACGACGCAGATGGCGAGTACGCCCCCTTCCGCACTGTTCCGATCGAGTCTCAGGTGCACTGGGTCACCGCGACTCTGCCGATCCTGGGCACGTGTGATCGCCCCGTCCCGGCCTTCCCGACCTCATGATCTGGCTCCTCAAAGCGCGCCATACCTTCCCGCTGACAGGGATCGTCGCCGTCTCCCTGTTCGCCGCACCGCTCCTCGGGGATCTGAGCATCGCCATCCCCACCCTCCGCGGCGGCGTGGCCGCGGGAATCTCCGTCACCGCGGTCATCGCGCTGATCACGCCGATTGCCATCGGGCTGAGCCTTCACACCGACGGTCGCGCCGAATACCGAGCCGCGGCACGAGACCTCCGCGTCATCGACGCAGCCACGATTCTGGCGTACATCGCCCTCTCCGCTGTTGCCGCGCTGATCGCCGGGCTTCTCTTCCACACCATCCCCGCAGCCGTCGTCGCCGTACGCGACATTTGCGGACTCACCGGAATCTTCCTCATCGTCGCGTCCTTCATCTCCTGGTCCGCGGCGATGACGGCCCCCACCCTCTTCGTGTTCGTGTGCGCACTGATCGGACGGGCACCCACGGGAATCGAGACCTGGGCGTGGCCGATCGCGCTGCCGGGGTCTTTATCCGCCGTGGCCCTCTCCGGTACTCTCGGCGCCATTGGCTTCGCCGCCGCGGTCCTACGCCCTCGACGCGAGTAGTCGAGCCTCCACCGCGAGACCCCGGCGTCGCGGCGATCGTCGTGCCCCCGGGTTACCAGCGGCCGTGGCGGCGCTCCCACTCGTCTTCGACGGTGCGTCGGCGACCTGCCACGATGCCCGCGGGGATCGACGCGACGAGCACCCCGATCACCACGAGAAGCGGCACCTGCCAGCCGTCGGTCGTCTCGTGGAGGAGCCCCACCAGCAGCGGGAAGATCGCGGCGACTCCGTACCCGATGCTCTGGACGAATCCACTCAATGCGACGGCGCTCTCGGGCGTGCGGGCGCGGATGCTGAGCAGCACGAGGCTCAGCGGGAACATGATGGCGGTGAGCCCGAACACCGCGACCCACAACGCCAGCGCCACGGTCGGCACCAGCAGCAGGCCGAGCAGGCCGACGAGTCCCGCGCCCACGGCGACGAAGAACAGCGGCCGCGTGGCCTGGAAGCGCACGACGAGCACAGGCACCAGCATCGAGCACGGCAGACCGACCAGCGCGAACAGCGACAACAGGAAGCCGGCCGTCGCCGGGGTGACGCCGCCGATGTCGATGAGCATCGTCGGAAGCCAGGCGAATGCGACGTACGCCATGGTCGACGAGGTGCCGAACACGAATGCGAGCGACCAGGCCAGCGGGAGGCGCCGCAGTCGACCGAACACCCGGGCGCTGGCCGGCTGCGTCGTGATCGGCCCCGTCGCCGCGGCGACCGCGTCGCGCAGGTCGTCCACACCATCGGTCGGATCCGGCATCAGCAGCTCGGTGGTCACGGGCTGCGCGGCAGGCGCGGTGCGCGAGCGCACCAGCAGCGTCACCCACGGCACGAGAGCGAGCGCGGCGACCACGCCCCACATCCCCAGCGACACCCGCCACCCGAGCGAATCCGCGACGGGCACGGCGACCAGAGGCGGCAGGAAGGTGGAGAAGGCGAGCGTCGACGAGTAGACCGTCATCATGACGCCGAGGCGGTCGGCGAAGTACTTCTTCACCAGCGGAGGCAGGAGCACGTTGCCCGATCCGACGCCCGCGAACACCAGGGCGGTCGCGCCGAGGAGCGTCCAGGATTCCGGCGCGCATGCCCGCAGGAGCATCCCGGCCGTCATCAGGACGATCGCGGCCACGGCCATCCGCTCCAGACCGAAGCGGCGCTCGAACAGCGGGGTGAGCAGACCGAAGATCGCGAAGCACACGGGCGGAGCGGCGCCGATCAGACCGACCGCGACCGGGGAGACCGGGAACTCGGCCGCGATGTGGTCGATCACGGGTGAGAGCGAGGCGACCGCCGATCGCAGCGAGAACGCCACCAGGACGATCCCCACGAGTGCGAGAGCCCGACCCTGCCACAGCGGTCGCGCGCTCGGCATCGTCATGAGGTCTGTGACCCCTCCACCCAGGCCAGGTACTCATCGGTGACGGTGCCGGTGACGTAGCGGCCGTCGAAGCAGCTCATGTCGAGGTCTTCCAGGACGGATCCCTCGGTGATCGCGGCCTTGAGATCGTCGACCTCCTGATACACGAGGTGGTCGCAGCCCAGCTCCTCCGCGATCTCGGGGATCGTCCGGCCGTGCGCGATGAGCTCGTGGCGCGACGGCATGTTGATCCCGTAGACATGCGGATGCCGCACGGGAGGAGCCGCGGAGGCGAAGGTCACCGAGGCGGCGCCGGCATCCCGCGCCATCTGGATGATCTCCTTGGAGGTCGTCCCCCGCACGATGGAGTCGTCGATCAGGAGCACGTTCTTGCCCTGGAACTCGGTCGACATCGCGTTGAGCTTCTGGCGCACGCTCTTCTTGCGCACCGCCTGCCCCGGCATGATGAAGGTCCGACCGACGTAGCGGTTCTTGTAGAAGCCCTCGCGGTACTCGATTCCGAGCTTGCGGGCGACCTCCATCGCCGCGGGGCGCGACGAGTCGGGAATGGGCATGACCACGTCGATCTTGTCCATCGGCACATGCTTCGCGATCGTGTCGGCGAGCTTGTCCCCCATGCGCAGACGCGACTCGTACACCGAGATGCCGTTCATCACGGAGTCGGGACGGGCGAGGTAGACGTACTCGAACGCGCACGGAGCCAGGTGCGTCTCGGCCGCACACTGCTTGGTGAACAGCTCACCGTCGTTCGTGATGAAGACGGCCTCGCCGGGCTCGACCTCGCGGACGACTTCGTAGTCGCCGTTCTCGAGCACGAGCGACTCGCTCGCGACGACCCACTCGTCGCGGCCTTCCGCACCGGGGACCGTGGAGGGACGGCGACCGAGGATCAGGGGGCGGATGCCGAACGGGTCACGGAACGCGAGCAGACCGTAGCCGGCGATCACGGCGATCACGGCGTAGGCGCCCTCGATGCGCTCGTGCGTGCGGGCCACTGCCTCGAAGATGCGCTCGGGGTCGAGGTCGACGGTCGAGGTGGTGTTCTGCAGCTCGCCGGCGAGCACGTTCAACAGCAGCTCGGTGTCGCTCGAGGAGTTGAGGTGACGGCGGTCGCGCTTGGCCATGTCGGCCGTGAGCTCACGCGTGTTGGTGAGGTTGCCGTTGTGGATGAGGATGATGCCGTAGGGCGCGTTCACGTAGAACGGCTGCATCTCCTCTTCGTTCGACGCCGTGCCCTTGGTCGCGTAGCGCACGTGACCGAGGCCGACGTTGCCGAGCAGCGCGCGCATGTCCCTGGTGCGGAACGCCTCACGGACCATGCCCTGCGCCTTGGCGTTGTGCATCACGCCGTTCGCCTCGGCGGTCGCGATGCCCGTCGCATCCTGGCCGCGGTGCTGCAGCAGCAGGAGTGCGTCGTAGATGTCCTGATTGACCGGGGCAGAGCCCACCATTCCGACGATGCCGCACATGGGCTCTTACTTCGCTCCGTCCGCGTAGGCGCCGACCAGGCGCACCGCTCCACCGTCGACGCCCTTGGCGCCCTGTTCGAATTCACCGGTCGGGCGCTGGCCGAAGCCGACGGTCCCGACCTGCCACGAGGGCATGCCCTCCGCGTTCAGCGCCGCGATCGCGGCATCCTTCTTCTCGGCGGCGACCACCGCGAGGAAGCCGATTCCGAGGTTCCAGGTGCCCTCGGCCGATTCCAACGTGGAGCCGGCGATATCGCTCAGCACGCGGAACACGGGACTCGGCGACCAGCTGCTGCGGTCGACCTCCGCCCAGCTGCCTTGGGGAAGCACACGCGCGAGGTTCGCCGCGATACCTCCTCCGGTGACATGGCTGAGTGCGTGGACACCGCCACCGAGCTGCTCGATCAGACGGAGCAGCGGGAGCGTGTACAGCCGAGTCGGCTCGAGCAGGGCCTCACCCCAGGTGGTGCCGAAGTCCGCGGCGTTGTCGCCGTAGGAGATGCCGGCACCGGTGATGATGTGACGCACGAGGGAGTAGCCGTTGGAGTGCAGGCCGCTGGATGCCACGGCGATCACGGCGTCGCCGTCGCGCACGCGCTCCGCGCCGAGGATGGCATCCGCCTCGACCACACCGGTCGCCGCCCCGGCCACGTCATAGTCGCGCGGACCGAGAAGCCCGGGGTGTTCGGCCGTCTCGCCCCCGACGAGCGCCGTGCCGGTGGCGGCACACGCCTCGGCGATGCCGCGGACGATGTCGGCGATGCGCTGCGGGAAGACCTTGCCGCAGGCGATGTAGTCGGTCATGAAGAGCGGCTTCGCCCCCACCACGACGATGTCGTCGACGACCATGCCGACCAGGTCCTGGCCGATCGTGTCGTGCTTGTCGATCGCCTGCGCGATCGCGACCTTCGTGCCGACGCCGTCGGTGCTGGTCGCGAGCAGCGGGCGACGGAAGTCGCGCAACGCGCTGGCATCGAACAGTCCGGCGAATCCGCCGACACCGCCGAGCACTTCGGGGCCGTGCGTCGCGCGCACGGACGACTTCATCAACTCGACGGCGAGATCACCGGCAGCGGTGTCGACGCCGGCTTCGGAATAGGGGTTGGTGGGGGAGGCAGCCACCCCTCCAGCCTACCGCCCGTGGACGACTCGACTCTCCGCGAAGACGGACCTCCGATCCGGGGCTCATCCCCGCCTACGATGGGGCCATGGCCGACAAGCCGCAGTGGCTCATCCGCGAAGACGCGAGCGTACCCGTGCTCCTCGCGCTCGCGCTGCGGCAGCGGCTGGGGATCCGCGCCCCCGAAGACCTTCCCGCCCTCCGCGACCTCGCCGTGCGTGCACCGGATGCCGAAGACGCCTCCCCCGCGGTCGAGGCCCAGTGGCGCGAGTACTGGGACATGACGGTCGAGCCCCGAGCACACCCGTCAGAGGTGCCGCTCGAGCTCGTCGAGGGGTTCGACACCCTGGTCGCGCTTCCCGCCACCGGGGCGGAAGAGCTCACCGCCGCGATCGCCCCTCAAGCAGGATCGGCTCTTCTCTACGCGCGCGCCGCCCATGACCGGTACGTGAGCTCGATGAAGAGTCACACCGGCGGCGATGCCTATCGTGCGTATGCGAGTGCGATCGCCGAGTTCGAGCGCGAGGTCGGACGCCGTGCCCATTCGTTCGAGTTGAACGTGCAGGTGCTGCCGTTCACGCAGCGCGGGATCTGGTGGATCGGCTCCCTCACGGTCGCCGTGACCGACGGTTTGCGGCGCGACGTGGTGGCCTTCGACGCCGCGATCCGCCCGGTGATCGCCGAGCTGGCGTAGCTCCGCGCGCCGCCCGCGCGCCGGGAAGCGCCGAGTGCACGGGAAGTTCACGGGTGCACGGGAAGTTCGCGCGACGAAGCCGTGCACTCGACACGAAGCCGTGCACTCGGCGAGGCGGGGCGGGGTCAGTCGGTGACGGTCTCGCGGTCGACCTGCACCACGCGGTCGTGGCGGCGGGCGATGCGCTCCATCACGAGGCCGGCCACACCACCGAGGGCGATGCCGATCGGCACGGTCCACAGCAGCAGGAACCCGAAGACCTGACCGGGAGGGTAGACGACGTCGAGGGCCTGCGACTCGTCGAAGCTGCCGGTCCAGGTGAGGATGCCCGCGGCGATGATGCCGAGGACCACTCCGATGCCCATGAGCACGCCGTACCGCGGCACACGGCGCACGGTCGCTTCGACGGTCTGGTGGGAATCGGTGGGGGCCATGCCTCCATTGTCCCACCGTCCGGGGATGCCGTACACCTGTCGGGTGGAAGCCCGGATGCCGGGAGGCATGCGGCGGGTCCTCCCGACATCCGTCCATGCGTCCGACAGGTGCACCGCACGAAGGAGGGTGCGCCGGAGTGCGCACGACGGCCCTCCCCGCATCCGCCCCGGGAGGGCCACCGTGCCGCCGGGCTCAGACCTCGGTCGTCGTCTCGGCGGTCTCGGCCTTGCGGTTGCGACGGGCGATCAGGACCCCTCCGGTCGCCGCCAGCGCCACGACCACGAGGCCGCCCACGATCCACGGCCACACCGGCGCCCCCTCGGGCGCGGCAGGCTCGGTCGCCGTGGTCACCGCCGCCGTGGCGTCGGAGTCGACCTCGACCTCCTCCTCCGCCGCGACACCGCACTCCGTGTCCACCGGGATCATGGCCGTGACCGGGTCGAGTGACTCTCCCGCGGCATAGGTGCCGAACGCAGCGGCACCCGCCTCGGTCAACGTCGAAGGGACCGCGTCGAGCGACAGCACCCCGTCGACGACCGCGGTGTCCCCGAGGGCGAACTCCGCGAGACGGACGCCCTTCTGGTCGACGCTCTCGCCGCCCTGCGTGGTGCCGGTCACGTCGAAGACGAGGTACCCCTTGTCTCCGGCGAGCTCGAGCCGTGCGTTGGCGAGCGTCGTGTTCAGTGCGCCGTCGTGGCCCGTGAACGTGATGCCGCCGCCGTAGGTGACCGCGCCGGTCATGGTCGCGTCATCGAAGGAGCCGGTGCCGCCCGCCCACACATAGTCGGGGTACTGGTACTCGACGTCGGTCAGCGTCCAGCCGCCCTTCGCGATGCCCTCGATGTACGTGCGGAACGACTCCTTGTACCCCCACTTGAGGGTCGCGCCCTCGACCGTGCACGCCCCGATCACGGTCTGTGCACGAGCGAGCGTGAACGCCAGACCACGATCGACCGAGCCCTGCATCGTGAGCGTGTGCGCGCCGTCCTCGAGGCTGGCAGGCAGGGTGCCCGACCAGGTGGCGATGCCTGCGGCATCCGCGCTCACCGTGTCGAGGAGAACGGGCGTCGAGTACACGACCACCTTGATGCCCTCTTCGTTCGGCTGGAATCCGGACGCCGTGATGGTCGCCGGCTTCCCCGACTCGAGAGCCGCGAGGTTCTCCTCGTCGACGACGATCCCGTCCGACGACGGTGGCGTGGCGGGCAGGGTGGTCTTCGCCTTCACGGCGGCCGCAGCCACGGTGCCCGTCGTCCCGGAGGGCGCCGCCGCGACGGAGCCGATCGTGAACGTGACCGGGTTGAGCTCGGTCGAGTACCCGGAGAGGATCCGATCCCGCCCTGCTGCCGTGAGCGAGGCGGGGGCCGCCGTGTAGGTCACTGCGCCGCCTGCCGCGATGCGCGCCGCCCGCGACAAGTCGAGCGTCGCGAAGGCCACCTGCGCGCCGCCGCTCGTCACGTACAGCGTCGCCGCGCTGGACGAGGTGATGCGGATCTGCGGGTTCGACACGGTGACGTCGAGCACTCCGTGGTGCCCGGTGAAGCGCACCGATCCGCGGTAGTTGACGCTGCCGAGTCCGCTGTTCGGATCGAAGTCGCCGCCCACGGTCTGGCCGAACTGGAACTGCCCACCCGAGCGCGTCGCGCCGTCCGAGACCGTGACCGCGCCCTGAGCGATACCGCTCGTGACGTAGTCGACGAACGTCGAAGAGATCGCCCAGCGGAGGGAACCGCCCGGAACGCTCGCCGGCGGAGTCGTCGGCTTTGTGGGCGTCGTGGGCTTCTCGGGCTCCTTCACGTCGAGCAGAGCATCCCACTGCGCCGGCGTGATCGTCACGGTCGAGCGCGCGTAGATCGTGTCGGCGGTGGGCATGGTGTGCTGCTTCCACACGATCACCTCGTACGACTTCGTGCGGTCGAGGTTCTTCGCCGCGGTCGTGAGGTCGACCGCGAGCGTGCCGAACGTGATGCCGGTGGCGTACTTCATGTCGAGGAAGCCGCCCCCCGCGGTGACATCCGCCTCGGTGCCCTCCTCGATCAGCGCGACGTACGCGCCCGTGATCGCGCCGAGGTCGGTCGCCGCCGCGGTCACGGTCAGGCCGTCCTTCGCCGTGGCCGTCTTCACGGTCGTGGTGAGCGCGGCGCCGACGCCGTAGTTCAGGGCGACGCTCTGCTCCTGGTCGGCGTTGGTCACGCCACCGGCGCCGTACGTGTACACACCGTAGGAGCCCGGCGTGGCCGCGGTGTCCTTCAGCGTCAGAGTCGCCTCGAACGTGCCGTCTTCGGCGATGTCGACCCACTGCGCACGGATCGCGCCCTGATACTGCGCCGGCACCTGATCCAGCACGCCCTCCGCGAGCGCCCACGCCTGCGCGCCGACCGAACGGGACGACGAGGTCGCTCCCGCCGAGGGCTGCCACACCGACGCGAAGTTGCCGAACACCACATAGGTGCCCTGCGGAAGATCCTTCGGGATCGGAACCCCGCGACCTCCGACGTTCGCCTCCGGGTCATACCCCGACCCCTTCACGACGACCTTGTCGCCCGCCCTGAGCGCCGTCGTCCCCGCAGGAGTCACGCCATCGGCGAGGAACACCGCGATCGCCGGCGAGAACGACGGGGGCGTGAGCGCATCCCAGTCCGCGTCGCTGATCACGACCGCGCTGCGGGCATAGATCGTGTCGGCGTTCGGCATCGTGTGCTGCTTCCACACGATCACCTCGTACGACTTCGTGCGGTCGAGCTTGTCGGCCGCGGCGGTGAGGTCGACCGTGAACGCGCCACCCTCGATCCCGCGCACGTACTGCATCGCGAGGAATCCGCCGCCCGCGGTGACCTCAGCCTCGGTTCCGGCCTCGATGAGCGCGGCGTAGGCGCCGGTCGCCGAGCCGAAGTCCGCACCCGTCACGGTCGCAGTGATGCCGGCCGGGGCGGCCGACAGCGCCGAGGCGACGGTGATCTTCGGTGCGGCCGTGTAGTCGAGCGCGACGCTCTTCTCCTGGGCGGCGTTGGACACTCCTCCCGCCCCGTACGTGTAGACGCCGTAGGAGCCGGGGGTCGCCGCCGTGTCCTTCAGGGTCAGGGTCGCGCGGAAGGTGCCGTCAGCGGCGATATCGACCCACTGCGCGCGGATGGCGCCCTGATACTGCGCCGGAACCTGGTTCAGGACTCCTTCGGAGAGCGCCCAGACCTGTGCTCCGACCGAACGGGTCGACGACGCTGCGCCGGCGGACGGCTGCCACGCCGAGGCGAAGTTGCCGAACACCACATACGTGCCCTGGGGCAGATCCTTCGGGATCGGGACGCCACGGCCTCCGACGTTGGCCGCGGGGTCATAGCCCGAGCCCTTCACGACGATCTCGTCGCCGGCCTCGAGGGCCGTGCCCGTCGCGGGCGTCGTGCCGTCGGCCAGGAAGACCTCGATCGCCGGGGAGAACGGCGTCTCGCCGGGGTCCGTGCCGGGGTCCGTACCCGGGTCGGTACCGGGGTCCGTACCGGGGTCGGTACCGGGATCGGTACCCGGGTCCGTACCGGGATCGGTACCCGGGTCCGTACCGGGATCGGTGCCGGGATCCGTGCCAGGGTCCGTCCCGGGCTCCGTGGGCACAGGACCGAACACGGCGTCCCACTGCGCAGCCGAGACGGCGACGTCCCCACGGCCGTAGATCGTGGTCTCGTTCGGGTTGGAATGCTTCTGCCACACGAGCACCTCGTACGACTTCGTGCGATCCAGGGACCCGGCCGGAGCGTCGAGGGTGAACGTGCTCGCTCCGCCGGCGACCGTCGGCATCACGAATGCGGCGTATCCCCCGCTGCCGCTGAGACCGCTCTCGGTCCCCTTCACGATCAGCGCCGCGTATGCGCCCTCGACCTCGGGAAGACCGGCGGCCTGCACCTGCACACTGATGCCGGAAGAGCCGGCTGACGCGATCGTGGCTGTGACCGAAGCCCCGGCGGCGTGAGCGGGCGGGACGATCACCGCACCGGCGGCGACCAGCAGGAACGAGACGAAGGCGGCGAGCAGCACGCGTATGCGGGTGCTCCCTGAGGATGCTGTGGCTGTGGCGTTCACGATTCTCCACGGCTCCGGGCACGCAGAAGAGCACGCGCGCCGGCGGTGCCGCAATGCAGTCGGGCGAGGGTAGGGTTTGGTTAGGCTTGGCTAAGCAGGCCGCCAACCCTGAGCGTAGAGGCGCGGACCACCACGCGTCAAGTTTTAGGATAGCCTTGCCTAATGCGCCGCGTACTTGCCGTCTTCCTCGCTGCCGCTGTCGCCGTCGGACTCACCGCGTGCGCCGAGCCGGGAGCGAACGCCGCGCCTCCCGCCGTCGCGGCGGACACCTGCCCGCAGGCGACCACGCCCCTCGCGTCGCTCGATCTGGTCGACGACGTCCGGGGACACGAGGGTCCCTCCACCGCGTGCCTCTCGAGCCATGCGATCGCGCCGGTCGACGATGACACCCCTCCGGCACTGCCCGTGTCGGTGAGCGACAGCGAGGGCCACGAGGTCGAGATCACCGCCGTCGACCGCATCCTCCCCATCGACATCTCGGGCACGATCGCGTCGACCGTGTTCGCCCTCGGGCTCGGCGACCGTGTCGTCGGTCGCGACTCCTCCACGACCTTCGCCGGTACCGAAGACCTGCCGGTCGTCACCAAGACCGGGCACACCCTCAATCCCGAGGCGATCCTCGAGCTGACGCCGACCGTGGTGCTCACCGACACCACGATCGGACCCAAGGAGGTGCGCCAACAGCTGCGGGACGCGGGCATCGCGGTCGTCGTGATCTCCAGCGACCGACGCCTCGACACCACGGACGAGCTGGTGACCGAGATCGCGGCCGCCCTCGGCGTGCCGACCCGCGGAGAAGCGCTCATCGACCGCCTGGACACCGCGGTCGAGGAGACGCTGGCCGAGATCGCGGAGGTCGTGCCCGCCGACGAGGCCGACCGTGCACGGATGCTCTTCCTCTACGTGCGCGGCAGCGCCAACGTGTACTACATCTTCGGAGAGGACTCCGGGGCGGACTCCCTGATCGATGCGGTCGGCGGGGTCGACGTCGCCGCCGAGATCGGCTGGGACGGCATGAAGCCGATGACCGCGGAAGCACTGGTCGCCGCGCAGCCGGACGTGCTCGTGATGATGACCGATGGGCTCGAATCCGTCGGGGGCATCGACGGTCTCATCGAGCGGGTCCCCGCCGTCGCCGAGACGCCGGCCGGGGCGAACCGCCGCGTGATCGACATGGCAGACAGCGAGATCCTCAGCTTCGGACCGCGCACCGCCGACGTGATCGGCGCCCTGGCCCGCGCCCTCTACGCCCCCGAGCCCACGACGTGACCGGGGAGGTCATCACTCCGACGCCCACGAAGCACCGCGGCGCCCGGTTCGCTCTCGTGACGGGAGGGCTGGTCCTCGCGCTCGTGATCACCGGCGTCGTCTCGATCACCAGCGGACAGTACGACCTCTCCCCCACGGCGCTCGTCGGTGTCCTCCTGCGCGGCATCGGGGTAGACACCGCCTGGGCACCGGACGCCTCCACCGACTACGGCGTGATCTTCAACCTGCGGATGCCGCGGATCGTGCTCGGGCTCCTCGTCGGCGCCGCTCTCGCCGTCTCGGGCGTGCTCATGCAGGCGATCTTCGGCAACCCGCTCGCCGATGCGGGCGTCGTGGGCGTGTCGTCCGGCGCGGCCCTCGGCGCCGCGGCGAGCATCACGTTCGGACTCGCGACCTTCGGGATGTGGACGACCCCCGCCTTCGCCTTCCTCGGCGGGTTGATCGCGGTGTTCTCGGTGTATTTCATCAGCCGCTCGGGCGGCCGCACCGAGGTCGTGACCCTGCTCCTCACAGGCATCGCGATCAACGCGATCGCCGGCGCGGGAATGGCGTTCTTCACCTTCCTCGGCACCACGTCGACCCGTGAGCAGATCGTGTTCTGGCAGCTCGGATCGCTCAACGGCGCCCTGTGGTCGAACATCCAGCTGGTCGCGCCGCTCGTCATGATCGGTGTCGTGGTCGCCCTCATCGTCGCCCCCGGCCTCGACCTCTTCGCCCTCGGCGAGCGCACCGCCCGTCATCTCGGGCTCAACGTCGAGCTGTTGCGGATGGTCGTCATCGTGACGGTCGCGCTGCTGGTGTGCGCGGCGGTGGCGTTCGCCGGGATCATCGGCTTCGCCGGCCTCGTGGTCCCGCACCTGATGCGCATGATGATCGGCCCCGCCCACCTTCCGCTCGTGATCGCCTCCGCCCTGGGCGGCGCACTGCTCATCGCCGTGGCAGACCTCGTCGCACGCACCGCCGTTCCGCTCGCCGACCTGCCGATCGGCATGATCACCTCGCTCGTGGGGGGTCCGTTCTTCCTCTGGCTGCTCGTGCGCACCCGCCGCCGCTCGGGAGGATGGGCGTGACCGTCCGGCTCCGGGGGACGGGGCTCACGGTGCGGGTCGGCGAGGGGCGGACGATCCTCGACGACGCGTCGATCGAGATCCACGCGGGCGAGGTCCACGCGCTGGTCGGCCCGAACGGCGCAGGCAAGTCCACGCTGTTCGGGGTGCTCGCCGGCGACGTCACCGCACACGCCGGAACGGTCGTCCTCGACGAGCGGCCGATCGACCGCGTGAAGCCGCGCCTTCTCGCGCAACAGCGCGCTGTGCTCCTGCAGGAGAACACCGTCACGTTCCCGTTCACGGCCGAGCAGGTCGTGCGCATGGGCCGGACGCCCTGGGCCCGCACTCCGGCCGCGGAGGACGACGACGTGCTGGTGGCATCGGCGATGGCGCAGACCGAGGTCACGCCGCTCGAGGCTCGCGCGGTCCCCTCCCTCTCCGGCGGCGAGCGGGCGCGTGTCGCCCTGGCCCGCGTGATCGCCCAGAGCACCGACATCCTGCTGCTCGACGAACCGACAGCGGCACTCGACCTCAAGCACCACGAAGACGTCATGCGGCTGATCCGTGGGCAAGCGGAGGCCGGGGTCGCGGTGGCCATCGTGCTGCACGACCTCAACGCCGCGCTCGCCCACGCCGACCGGGTCACCCTGCTCGCCGACGGGCGCGTGGCGGCGACGGGCACGGCGGCAGAGGTGCTCACGGCCGCGCGGATCGAGCAGGTCTACGGTCAGGCGGTCGACGTGTTCCCCCACCCGGCGACCGGAGTACCGCTGGTGGTCGCCCGCCGCTGACGACGGGCGACCGACGGGCGACTTCCTACTTCAGACCCGAGCGCACGAACGCGTCGACCACATACCGCTGCAGGAAGATGTAGATCAGCAGCACCGGGATGCAGGCGAGTCCGGCCGCGGCCATCGTCGCGCCCCAGTTGTCGCCCTCCGCCGTCAGGAAGCTGCGCACGCCGACCTGGATCAGGGCGTCGCCCTGCCGCATGATGAGCGATGGCCACAGGTACTCGTTCCAGGCCGAGATGAACGCCATGATGCCGAGCGCCGCGAGAGCCGGCTTCATGTTGGGGATGACGACCGCCCACAGCGTCGCCCAGCTCGACCGACCGTCCAGCTGCGACGCCTCGAGCAGTTCCCGGGGGAAGGCCCGCATGTGCTGCACCATGAGGAGCACGGCGAAGGCGCCGGCCAGCTGCGGCACCACGACGCCGCCGATCGTGCCGAGGAGTCCGAGCTGCGAGACCAGCACGTAGTTCGGGATCATCGTCACCTGGAAGGGCACGAGCCACGAGCCGATGAAGAGGAACATCAGCACCTTCTTGCCGGCGAAGTCCCACACGGCGAAACCGTAGGCCGCGAGCACCGCGATGAGCAGCTGCGCGACCGCGAGCACGAGCGACATCCCGAACGTGTTCAGCAGCATGCCGCCGATCGGGATCGTGTCCCACACGTAGGCGAAGTTCTCGAAGCTCAACGGCCACGGCAGGAGCGTCTGGTCGAGCGCGTTCTCGGGGGCACGCAGCGCGGTCGCGAACATCCAGTACACCGGGAAGATGCTGAAGAGCGCGAGGAGCACCAGGATGACGTGACCGACGATCACGCCGCCGCGGCGACGGGACCCGACGGCGAGATCCTCGGTCGTGGACTGCACACGGTTGGCGCCGCCCGCGAGGGATGCCGGTGGTGCGACGGTGACGAATGCCATGTCAGACCTCTCAGTTGTCGTAGAAGCTCAGGCGATCCTGCAGCTCGAGGAAGAGCAGCGCGATCAGGCCGAAGCCGAGGAAGAAGATCACTCCGGCTGCCGACGAGATGCCGGCGTCGAAGTTCTGGAACCCGAACTGGTACAGCAGGTAGTAGATGTTGGTCGTCGAGTTCGACGGCCCGCCCTGCGTGAGCAGATCGATGATGGGGTAGGTCCACTGCGCGGCCAGCAGGATCGTCATGAGCGCCAGGAAGACGATCGTCGGGCTCAGCAGCGGCATCGTGATCTTGCGGGTGATCCGCGCGAACCCGGCGCCATCGAGCGACGCGGCCTGGGCATAGTCGGGGCTGATCCCCGCGAAGCCCGCCGCCACCACGAGCACGCCGAAGCCGAGCATCTGCCAGCCCACGATCACGATGACCGCCCAGATGGCGATCGACGGATCACGGAACACGTTCGGCATGTCGATGCCGAGGTGCGCGAGGACCGTGGGGAGGGCCCCCTGCTCGGCGAACAGCCAGCGCCACACCGCGCTGGTCGCGACCGGCGTGATGAGGAACGGCACGAAGATCAGCGCCTGGTAGATCGTGCGCGCCCTGCCCTGCACCTGCCGCGACACCAGGGCGATGACGATCGGCAGCACCAGTGAGAAGACCAGGAATGCGGCGATGTAGACGACCGTGTTGACGATCGCGGTCTGCAGCTCCGGGAGCTGGACGACCTCGGTGTAGTTGTCGATCCCGACGAAGGTCTTCGGGCTCGTCGGCAGCAGGTTCCAGTCGTAGAAGGACAGCGAGAACGTCTGCACCAGAGGGCTGTAGGTCCACATCACCAGGAAGAACACCCCCGGCAGGATGTACAGGTACGGTACGAGGGCCCCTGGGCGGATGCGGCGCCGCGTGCGCGGGGCCGCATCCACCTCCTCTGTCGGGGTCTCGGGGACGCTGACGGCGACGAACACGATCAGCTCTGCATCGACGCGGATGCCGCTGCGAGACGCTCTTCGGCGCTCATCTTCATGAACCCCTCGAGCATCTCCGTCGTCATCTCGTACACGGTCGGGTACTGCCCGATCGGGACGGTGGAATGCAGCACCCGGTCGCCGTAGACGTGCACGAGGTTGTACGACTGCGCGCCGTCCTGTCCGCGCGCCGCCGGATACACCACGTTGAGGTCCTGCGTGTAGCAGGTGGCCGATGCCACCGACACCGGGACGCCGGCGAAGGTGCTGTGCGTCGAGTAGTGCAGGTGACCGCCGAGCACGCCGCGTACGTCCGTTCCGCGGATCACCTCGGCGAGACGCTCCTGGTTCTTGAGCTCGACGAGGGCGATGAGTCCGAGCGGGCTCGGCACCGGCGGGTGGTGCAGGGCGATCAGCGTCCCATCAGGCGCCGGCACGGCGAGGACGTCGGACAGCCACGCCAGCTGCTCCTCGGTGATCTCCCCGTGATGGTGCCCCGGGACGGTCGAGTCCAGCGCGATGATGCGCAGGCCGTTGATGTCGAACACCCGGTCGACCGGCTCGCTCTCGTCAGCGGTCTCGTCGAGGAGGCTCTGGCGGAACGCGACGCGCTCGTCGTGGTTGCCCATCACCCAGATCACCTGCGCATCCAGGCGCTCGGCGGCGGGCTCGACCAGCTCACGCAGCCGGCGATAGGCGTCAGGGCGCCCCGTGTCGGCGAGGTCGCCCGTGAACACGATCGCCTCGGGGCGGGTGTTCGACTTGGCGAAGCCGTCGAACAGCTCCGCCAGGTTCTTGTCGGAGTCGATGCGGTCGTGCAGCAGGTCGCCGTCGCCGACGAAGTGCGTGTCGGACACGTGCAGGATGAAGTGCTCGGGGGCGGGGAACTGCCCGTCGAAATCGTTCATGGTTGGTCCTTTCCAGGGGTTTCGTGTCACTGGACCAGGACCGCGGCGAGGCGGTCGAGATCCGGGTCGGACAGGCCGTTCGCGCCGAGGTAGCTGCGTACGGAGCCGTGTTCCTTCTCGATGCGGGCGAGCAGCACGTCGAGCACCTCGGCCGGGCTCGCCGTGACGAGTTCGACGATCTCCGGGGTGAGCTCGCCGCCGCTCGCGCGGAATCCCGCGAGCATCCGCTCCGCCCATTCGCCGCGTAGGTTGTCGGCGGTCTGTGCGTAGTCGGCCACGACCTCGTCGCGATCGACACCGGCCGCACTGAGCGCGAAGGCGATCACGAGCCCGGTCCGGTCCTTCCCGGCGGTGCAGTGCACGAGCACGGCCTCGTCGTCGTCGGCCGCGGCGATCACCCGCACGGCATCCGCCAGCTGGGCGCCGCGCCGGTCGACCATGTGGTCGTAGATCGGCGCGAGCCCGAGACGCATGTCGGCCTGGGAGGCGGGCGCCGCGTCATCGAACACCGGCAGGTGGTGGACCTGCACCGCGACCCCGTCGAGAGCGCTGGGCGCGGTGCGCAGCTCGTCGGCGCCCCGGAGGTCTATCACGTGCGCGATGCCCAGCTCGGCGATCAGCGACCGGCCTGACGCGTCCAGCAGGTGCAGTGCGTCGGAACGGAAGAGCTTGCCCCAGCGGGAGGTTCCTCCGGCGGCGCGGTACCCGCCGGTGTCGCGCAGGTTGTAGACGCCGGGTGTCGAGTGGCGACGGACGGGGGTTCCTTCGGCGATGCTCATTCGATCAGTCCCTGTGCGCGCTTCGCGGCGTCCTGCATCGACGTGTCGACATCGGCGCCGTAGAAGATCGACTCCTCGATCGCGGTGGCGAGCACGGTGTCGACCTGTGCGTAGCTGTCTCCCGGGTAGGAGACCCAGGGCTCGAGGGCGTCGAGCTGCTCGAGGTTGGGCTTGACGAGGGGGTTCGCCTCGACCCACTCGTAGAGCGGGCCGCCCTCTTCGGTCATGGTGTTGCGCAGCGGCAGGTAGCCGATCTCGGTCGAGATGATCTCGTAGGCGTGCTCGCTGGTCATCCACTGGATGAGCTCCCAAGCCGCCGCCTGCTTCTTCGGGTCGGTCGAGAACATCGCCAGGAACGATCCGGAGTTGGTCGGCACGACGGCGGAGTCACCGAACGCGGGCAGGGTGCGGGCGTCGAGCGTCCAGCCGCCGGATGCGGCGCCGCCCATGAACGCGGCCTGGAGGGCCGAGGTGTTCACGTGGATCGCGGTCTTGCCCTGGGCGAAGGCCTCGTACATCGACACCGAATCCTGGTTGGCGAGGACCCCGGCGTCGAACATGTCGCGGAAGGTCTGCACGGTGTCGACTGCGGCATCGGAGCCGAACTCGATCGTCGAGCGGTCGTCGCTGAGCACCTGGGCCCCGTCCGACAGGAACAGGCCCTGCATGCACCAGCTGCCGCCCGTCACGGTGCAGGTGACGCTGACGGACGGCTGACCGGTCGCCGCGGTGATCTTCTCACCCGCGGCCTGGACCGCATCCCACGTCGACAGATCCGCCGTCTCGGGGTCGAGTCCGGCCTGCGCGAAGAGGTCCTCGTTGATCCAGAGCACCGGGGTCGAGAACACGTACGGGATCCCATAGGTCGCGCCGTCCCAGTCCGCCAGCGCGCGCGCCCGCTCGTGGTACGGGTAGTCTCCGCCGAATTCCTCGTCGAGTCCTTCTTCGCCGACGACGGTGCTGAGGTTCTGCGCGCCGAGTGTGGTGGCTGCGAAGTCCAGCTCGTTGAACGTGAGCTGGGCCACGTCGGGTGCTCCCCCGGCGAGGACCTGCTGCTGCACGCTGCCTGCCGTGGACGCCGAGCTCGAGGGCTGCGCCTTGACCGTGATGTTCGGGTGTTCGGCCATGAACTCGTCGATCAGGTTCGTGATCGTGTCCGACCAGATGCCGGCGTTGGAAAGGTTGTACGACTCGAAGGTGATGGTCACCTCGTCGTCGGCGGACAGGGTCGCCATGCTCCCTGCGGCGTTCTCCGTGGAGGCGGCCGACGTGGCGCAGCCGGCGAGGGCGGCGACCGTGAGGGCGGCGAAGCCTGCGAAGGCGGCGCGGCGGATGCGAATGTTCATCATTTCTCTCTCTGGGGTGCGTGGAGGGTCAGGGGACGAGGATGCGTTCGGCGGAGGGAGTGCGGTCGGCGCTGTCGACCGCGTCGGGGACCCACTCCAGGCGGCGACCGGTGGAGCGGTCGAACAGGTGGACGTGCTCGGAGGCGACGTGCAGTGTCAGCTCGTCGCCACCTGCGACCCGCACGTCGCGCGAGGTGCGCATGTGGACGCGGCCGGCGCCGGTGAGGCAGGTGAGGATCTGCTCGCCGCCGAGGTTCTCGACGATGTCGACCGTGACGGCGACGCTCACTCCCGGTGCCGCCGCGCTCGCCGCGTCGACGATCTGCAGGTGCTCCGGACGGAATCCGAGGACGACGTCGAGCGCGGTGCTGTCGCCCGCCCACAGGTCGCCCGCCACACCCTCGGCGCTCACCGTGATGCGCCCGGCGTCCGCCGTCACGCGTGCGTCGAGCAGGTTCATCGCCGGGCTGCCGAGGAAGCCGGCGACGAAGACCGACTCCGGACGGTCGTAGACCTGCTCCGGCGTGCCGTACTGCTCGACGCGTCCGGCATTCAGCACCGCGATCTTCGTCGCCATCGTCATCGCCTCGACCTGGTCGTGGGTGACGTAGACGAAGGTCGCACCCAGACGACGGTGCAGGGCCGTGAGCTCCTGCCGGGTCTGGGTGCGCAGCTTCGCGTCGAGGTTCGACAGCGGCTCGTCCATGAGGAAGGCCTTCGGGTTGCGCACGAGCGCGCGCCCCACCGCGACGCGCTGCCGCTGCCCGCCGGAGAGTTCCTTCGGCTTGCGGTCGAGGTACTGATCGATCTCGAGCGACACAGCGACCTCGCGCACCCGGCGCTCGACCTCGTCCTTGGCGAGCTTCTGCACCCTCAGCGGGAACGCCAGGTTCTTGCGGACGCTGAGATGCGGGTAGAGCGCGTAGCTCTGGAAGACCATCGCGAGGTCGCGCTTCTTCGACGCGAGCTCGGTGATGTCGTCGCCGTCGAGCAGGATCCGCCCCCCGGTCGGCTCGAGGAGCCCGGCGATCATGCGCAGGAGCGTGGTCTTGCCGCATCCGGACGGGCCGAGGAGGACGAGGAAATCGCCGTCGTCGACGGTGAGCGTGATGTCGCGGACCGCTGCGGTGCTCTTGAAGCTGCGGCCGATCCCGCGGAGCTGGATGGTGCCCATGGGTCGCCTCCTGCAAGCGACCTAACGCGCGGGACCCTCCCGTGGAATTCGCTTACATAGCGAGTCTGGGCAGTGAAAGTGAATTGTCGGCGAACGAGAGGTCAACGCCGTGCGGTGCGACGGGGAACGTTATGACACGTCCCCGTCGGTCTCGGTCTCCTCGACCTCGGCCCCGTCGGTCGACTCGGCGACCAGCGCGCCGAGCTCGTCGCGGATCGCCCAGTGGACGCGCTCCGTGTCGTCGTCGCCGTCCATCCGGTCCGCCACCGCGAGCTGGAGCACCGAGAGCAGGAGGTATTGCACGAGACCCGCACCCACGGCACCCTGATCCCAGCTCTGGAACCGCGCTCCGGCGACCAGGAGGATGTCGGCGTACTTGGCCAGCTCGGAGCGGGAGAAGCTCGTCACACCGACCACCGTGGCCCCCGCCTCCCGCGCGGCGGCGGCGGCGGCCAGGGTGACCACGTTCGCGCCACTGGAACTGACGACGACGCAGACGTCGCCGGGCCGGAGGACCCTGGCGGTCAACTGCTGGGAGACACCGTCGGCCGGCGCCTCGCAGGGCCTGCCGTTGATCGTGAGCTTCAACGCGATGCCCTGCGCCGCAGGGCCGGAAGCCCCCGTGCCGACCAGCAGCACCCGGGGAGCCGCGACGATCGCGTCGGCCGCGGACTCGAAAGCCGCCGCATCGACGGATGCCAGGGACGTGCGCAGGATCTCCCCCGCGCCGTCGGCGATCCCCTGCAGCCAGCCCGACGTCCCCGTCTCGCGGGAGCGCGACGCCCTCGCCGCCGCCCCGAGGTCGCGCACCAGGAGCATCCGCAGGTGCTGGAAGCCCTGGAACCCGAGCGCCTGGCAGGTGCGGCTCACGGTCGGCGGCGAGGTCTCCGCCGCAGCGGCGAGGTCGGCCCCCGACATCTCCACGACGTCCTCCGGGCGCTCGGCGCAGATGCGCGCCACTCGCTGCGCGCTCGGGATGAGCGAAGGCAGCACGGAGAGGATGTGATCGATGGTCCCGCCGATCGGCGGCTCGGCGATGCGAACGTTCATGGGTTTCGGTCTATCACGTGTCGGTGCCCGCATCGCGACGCCGAGGTGAACGGCGACGCGATGCGGGCGGCGGACGGCGGAAGGGTCAGAGTGTCACGCCCATCGCGTCGAGCGCGATGCGCGCCGGTTCCACCTCGAGGAACTCGGGCTCGACGATGTCGAGCGGAGCACGGAACGAGGGCAGCACGCGCTCCCCCAGGTCGTACTCGACCACGCCGAGCTGTGCGAGGCCGGGGCCCACGATGTCGGCCGAGACCGCTCCGCGATGCACGAAGGCGGTCGAAGGCGCCGACACGACCGCGGCGCCGTCGCGCTCGGTGAGGGCGTAGTGGTGCAGGTGTCCGCTGCCGAAAGCGCGCACGTCGAGCTGGGCGAGCACCGCCTCGAGGCGCGGGAGCGAGTCGGGGCCGACCGTGAGGTGCGTGTTCTGGTACTCGGGCGCGTATGCCCACACGGGCTTGTGCGTGAAGACCACGACAGGGCGCGGGCCGACCTGCTCGGGAAGCGACTCGAGCCACGCCCACTGCTCCTCCTCCTCCGGCAGCCCGGAGTCGAAGAGCTCGCTGTTGAACCCGACCACCGCCCAGCCGTCGACGACCTCGACGAACCGGTCGATGCCGAAGTGCGCACGGAACGCGGCGATGCGGTCGCTCGTCACCGGACGGTCGCCGAAGGGGTCGTCGCCGGGCTCCCCCACGTCGTGGTTGCCCGGCAGAACCCGCAGCGGCGCACTGATCCCGGCCAGGATCTCCTTCGCGACGACGCGGTCACGGTCCTCGTCCGGGTCGAGGATCGTCACGTCACCGGTGTGCACGACGATGTCGGGCTCCATCGCGTTGATGAAGGCCACGAAGCGCTGGGCGTTCGACGACGGGCTGCCGCCCAGGTGGCTGATGTGGGTGTCGGTGATCTGGACGAGCTTCATGGCGTGCTCCGCATCTGTGAGGGGATGCCGCGGGTGCGGCGGCGCCACGTTAGGCGGTGCGGATGACGACAGCTCCAACATCAGGTGAACGCTTCATCCATCTGCGATCAGAATCGTGAAAGTGGCTTTCCGAGGACGGGGCGAGGCGTCAGGGACGCACCGGAAGCACATCCGCGAGATCGGCACGGGTGCCCGAGGCGTGGATGCGGCCGGCCTCGGCGGCATCCGCCCAGCGCTCCGTGCCGGTGGCGACCGCGATCCAGGTCGCCGCGTCCATCTCGACCACGTTCGGGGGAGTGCCGCGGGTGTGTCGGGGGCCCTGGATGACCTGCACCGCACCGAACGGGGGCACCCGCACCTCGACACTGTTGCCCGGCGCCTTCTCGTCGAGCAGCTGAAGCAGGTACCGCACGGCGGTGGCGAGGTCGATGCGCGGCGGCTTCACGTCGGCGGCACCGGCCGCCCGCACGGCATCGAGCGCGGCACGCCCATCGGCGACGTCGATCTTCCTGGCCATTCCTCCAGCCTACGACCGGGAGTCCGCACCAAGTCATAAGCTCGGACGCATGAGCATGCACCCCCAGGGCGCCCGCGCCGAGCTGCTCGCCGCGGTGGCCGATCACTCGTGGGGCGTCCGTGTCCCCCAGCTCGCCGATCCGCACAGCGCCAACGACGCCGCCGTCCTCATCCTGTTCGGTGTGCTCGACCGCATCCCTGCGCCCACGCCCGACGCTGCGGTCGCCCGCGACCTCGACGTCCTGCTGCAGCGTCGCGCGCCAACCCTGTCATCGCACCCCGGCCAGGTCTCGTTCCCGGGCGGACGCGTGGAGACGGACGACGCGGATGTCGTCGCCACGGCGCTGCGCGAGGCCGAGGAAGAGACGGGGCTCGACCCCCGCGGCGTCGAGATCCTCGCGACGCTCCCCGCCATCCCTCTCGCCGCGAGCAATCACCTGGTCACCCCGGTGCTCGCCTGGTGGCAGTCGCCGTCACGGGTCGTCGCGGTCGACCACGCCGAGACGGTGGAGGTCTTCCGGGTCCCGGTCGCCCAGCTTCTCGATCCGGCGACCCGATTCACCTCGACCCTGTCGCGCATGGGCCGCACCTTCCGCGGACCGGCATTCGACGTCGACGGCACGATCGTCTGGGGCTTCACCGCGATGGTCCTCGACGCCCTCTTCGACGCGGCCGACTGGACGGTGCCGTGGGACGCGTCGGTGGAGCGCCCGATCGAGCTCTGACCGGCCGCCTCCGTCTCGGGCCGAAACCCGGACCGCGACCCTCGGTAGTCTGGACAGGTGAAGATCCTCGTCCTCGGTTCCGGTGCCCGTGAGCACGCGATCATCCTCGCCCTGCGGGCAGAGCACACGGAGCACGAGATCTTCGTCGCTCCCGGCAACGCGGGAATCGCGCAGGATGCGACCCCCGTCGCGGTCGATCCTCTCGACGGCGCAGCGGTCACCGCGTTCTCCCACGAGCACGCCATCGATCTCGTCGTCGTGGGCCCAGAAGCCCCACTCGTCGCCGGAGTCGCCGATGCGCTGCGGGTGCGCGGCATCCCGGTGTTCGGCCCCGGCAAGGCGGCTGCGCAGCTCGAAGGCTCGAAGTCGTTCGCGAAGCGGGTCATGGACGCGGCGGGAGTGCCGACAGGTCGCGCTGTCCGCGCCGCCAGCACCGCAGAGGTCGAGGCCGCGTTCGACGACCTCGGCGCCCCCTATGTCGTCAAAGCCGATGGTCTGGCCGCCGGCAAGGGCGTCATCGTGACCTCCGACCGCGCCGAGGCTCTCGCGCATGCCGAGCAGTATCTCCCCGCGGGCCCGGTGCTGATCGAGGAGTTCCTCACGGGCCCCGAGGTCTCGCTGTTCTTCCTGAGCGACGGCGACACCGTGCGCGCCCTCAGCCCCGCGCAGGACTTCAAGCGCGCGCTCGACGGCGACGCCGGACCCAACACCGGTGGCATGGGTGCATACTCTCCGCTGCCCTGGCTGGCCGAGCAGTTCGGCAGCGAGCAGGCCTTCGTCGAAGAGGTCACCCGTGACGTGGCGCTCCCCGTGGTGCGACAGCTCGACGCCGAGGGCACGCCGTTCATCGGGCTCCTCTACGCCGGACTCATCCTCACCCCCGCGGGTGTGCGCGTGATCGAGTTCAACGCCCGCTTCGGCGACCCCGAGACGCAGATCGTGCTGCCCCGCCTGGTGACCCCGCTGTCGGAGCTGCTGTTCGCCGCGGCATCCGGCACCCTCGAAGACCAGCCGGAGCCCGTGTTCAGTGACGATGTGGCGATCACGGTCGTGCTCGCCAGCGAGGGCTACCCCGAGGCGCCGCAGACCGGTCGACCGATCGAGGGCCTCGCGGATGCCGCCGCCGTCGAGGGCGTCCGCCTCGTGCATGCCGCGACCGCGAGCCCCGACGCCCCCGGCGGCAACCTCATCGCGACGGGCGGCCGGGTGCTGAACGTGGTGGCCGTGGCCGCGGACTTCCGCACCGCGCGCGACCGCGCCTACGAGGCGATCTCCCGCATCCGCCTTGAGGGTTCGCACCACCGCACCGACATCGCCGCCCGCGTCGCCGAGTAGCCCCCCTCTCTCCCCGCACCCGCGCCGGGCGGCGCCGCGTTACAGCACCTTGGAGAGGAAGTCCTGCAGACGTTCGTTCTTGGGGGATCCGAAGAGCTCGGCGGGCGCGGCCTCTTCGACGACGACGCCGCCGTCCATGAAGACCGTGCGGTCGGACACCTCACGGGCGAAGCCCATCTCGTGCGTCACCAGGACCATGGTCATACCGCCATCGGCGAGATCGCGGATGACCTGCAGCACCTCGCCGACCATCTCGGGGTCGAGGGCGCTCGTGGCCTCGTCGAAGAGCATGATCTCGGGGTCCATCGCCAGGGCACGGGCGATCGCGACGCGCTGCTTCTGTCCTCCGGAGAGGGAGGCAGGCTTGGCATCGGCCTTCTCGGACAGCCCGACCCGCTCGAGGAGCGACAGCGCCCGCTCGCGCGCCTCGGCCTTCGAGAGCTTCCCGCACTCGACCGGCGCCAGCGTGATGTTCTCCAGCACGGTCATGTGCGGGAACAGGTTGAAGTGCTGGAACACCATGCCGATGCGCTGGCGCACCTCGTCGAGCTTGACGCTCCTGTCAGTGAGGTCGACGCCGTCGATGATCACGTGCCCGGACGTGGGCTCCTCGAGCTTGTTGAGGCATCGCAGCAGAGTCGACTTGCCCGAACCGGACGGGCCGATCACCGCGACGACCTCGCCATCCTCCACCGCGAGGTCGATGCCCTTGAGCACCTGGTTGTCCCCGAAGGACTTGTGCAGATCCTTGACCTCGATCTTGCTCATGCGTTGAACGTCCTCTCCAGGCGGTTCGCGAGCAGCGTCAGCAGCGTGATCACGACGAAGTAGATGATGGCGACGATCGTCAGCACCTGGGCCGACAGGTACGTCGACGCGATGATCTGACGGGACACGAAGGTGAGCTCGGCGAGGCCGATGACGCTGATGAGCGAGGTGTCCTTGAGGGTGATGATCCCCTGGTTCACGAACGACGGGATCATGATGCGGAACGCCTGCGGCAGCACGACCTTCTGCATGGTCTTCCAGCGCGAGAGTCCCAGCGAGCGCGATGCCTCGGCCTGACCGGGGTCGACGGCCTGGATGCCGCCGCGGATGATCTCGGTCATGTACGCACCGGTGTTCAGCGACAGCGTGATCGCGCCGGCGACGAAGGGATCGAACTTGAGGTCCGGGATCAGCTGCGGGATCGCGAAGAACACGAAGAACGCCTGGATCAGGATCGGCGTCCCACGGAAGACGTAGACGTAGGCTGTCGCGATCCAGCGGAACGGTGCGAACTTGGAGATGCGCCCGAAGCCGAAGACGATGCCGAGGATGAAAGCCGCGACCACGGCGACGATCGTGGCGAGGATCGTGAGCCAGAGACCCTGCATGAGGGCCGGCCAGTACTCGACGGCGACCGAGATGATGTCGCTGGGCTGCGCCTGCTGCGCGTCGTCGCCCGACGCGAGGTACGTGTCGACGATCTCGTCATACTCGCCGGAGTCCTGGAGGTTGGCGAGTCCGGCGTTGAACATCTCCAGGAGCTCGGAGTTCTGCCCCTTGTTGACCGCGAACCCGTATTCGCCGCCCAGCTCCGGTTCGCCGACGAGACGGAATCCGGACCCCTGCTGGATGCCGTACGCCAGCACCGGGAAGTCCTCGAAGTAGCCGACCGCCTGGCCCGCCTTGACGGCATCGACCATGTCGGTGGTGTCCTGATACGGCGTGACCCTGAAGCCGAACTCGTCCTTGTTCTCGTCCGCGAAGGTCTGCCCCTGCGTGCCCGTCTTGACCGCGACGGTCTCGCCGTCGAGGTCGTCGAGCGACTGGATGTCGCTGGCCTCGAGCACGCCGAGCTGGATGCCGCTCGTGAAGTACGGATCGCTGAAGTCGAAGGTCTCCTGCCGCGCCTCGGTGATCGACATGCCGGCCATGACCGCGTCGACCTGATTGGACTGCAGGGCCTGCACGGCGGCGTCGAAGCCGAGCTGGCGGATCTCGACCTCGAACCCCTGGTCCTTCGCGATCGCGCGGAGCAGGTCCATGTCGATGCCGACCAGCTCGCCGTCGGCGTTCGTGAACTCGAACGGCGCGAACGTCGTGTCGGTGCCGATGACGTACTTCTCGCCGTCGTTCGCGGCGGTGGCGGGGGCGGCTCCGGCGAGGAGCGCCCCGACGGCGACGAACGCGACGAGGGCGGCGGCGCCCACGGTGCGTGCGGCCCCACGCAGGCGGCCGGGCGCGGCGGATGGATTTCGGATCACGACGTGTGCTCCTCGAGTCGACAGCAGCGACCGGACGACCGCCGGGAATCCACCCTAACCCTGCCCGGGCGGACCACCAGAATTCCGGTGCGGCCGCCGCGGGGCTCAGCCGACGGGAAGCCGCACCCCCGTCGTCCGATCGAAGCAGTGCAGCCGTGCGCCGCGGTGGTCGATCATCACGGCATCGCCGACGTCGTACGATCCGAAGCCCGGCACACGCACCAGGAACTCGAGATCGCCGACCGCGACGTGCACGTCCGACACGTTGCCCAGGGGCTCCACGGCGACGACGTGTCCGTGCGGAGCCTCACCGGGCAGAGGCGCACGCACGTCGCACTCCTCCGGGCGGAGGCCCGCGCGGACCTCGTCCTGCCCGACGGCGCCGATGTCGAGCGCGAACGAGGTGCCGGGGAGGACGTAGCGTCCTTCCTCCTGCCTCTGCACCGTGAACAGGTTCATGCGCGGCTTGCCGACGAACGAGGCGACGAACTCGGTCGCGGGCTCGTGGTAGACCTCGTAGGGGCTGCCGTACTGCTCGAGGCGCCCCCTGCTCATCACGGCGATCCGGTCGGAGAGCGTCATCGCCTCCTCCTGGTCGTGCGTGACGTACACGCTCGTCGCGTTGAGCTCGCGGTGCAGCACCTTCAACTCGCTGCGCGTCTGATCACGCAGCAGTGCGTCAAGGTTCGACAGCGGCTCATCGAACAGGAACACCGCCGGACGCCGGGCGATGGCCCTGGCGAGTGCCACACGCTGACGCTGCCCTCCGGAGAGGCTCTTGGGCTTGACGTCGAGCACGTGGTCGATGTCGAGCCTGCGCGCCGCATCCACGACCCGCCGATCGATCTCGTCCTTGGGCACCTTGCGCATGCGCAGGCCGAACGCGATGTTCTCGTACACGCTCATGTGCGGATACAACGCGTAGTCCTGGAAGACGAAGGCGAGGTCGCGCTTGTCGGGGTCGAGGTCGTCGACCCGGCGCCCGTCGATGAGGATCTCGCCGCCGGAGATGTCCTCGAGCCCCGCGATCATGTTGAGCGTGGTCGTCTTGCCGCACCCCGAAGGGCCGAGCAGCGAGACGAAGTGCCCGTCCTCGATCACGTAGCTGAGGTCGGAGACGGCTTTGCGCGCCTCGTGTCCCCGCTTCGGACGTCCGTAGGTCTTCTCGACATCCACCAATTCGATCTGAGCCATGATCAGCCTTTCACCGCACCCTCGGTCATGCCGCGGATGATCCACTTCTGTGCCACGAGCGTCAGGATCAGGACCGGGATGGCCGTGATCACGCCTGCCGTCGCGGCGGACGTGTAGTCCATCGCGAACAGCCCTTGGAATGCCGCCGTCTTCACCGGCAGCGTCACCGCGTTGTTCGACGTCAGGACCTTCGCGAGGAAGAAGTCGCTCCAACTGGTGATGAACGCCAGGATCGCGGTCGCCGCCATGCCGGGTGCCGCCAACGGGAAGGCGATCCGGTACATGATCTGCAGCCGATTGCACCCGTCGATCCGCGCCGCGCGCTCCAGACTCGGCGGGATGTCCTCGAAGAATCCGACGAGCATCCAGATCACGAGCGGCAGGATGAACGCCGTGTATGTCGCGATCAAGCCGAGGATCTGGTCGTACAGGCCCACCGAGCGCAGCAGGATGAACAGCGGAACGGCCAGCACGATCACCGGGATCGCCTGCACCGTCATCATGCTGAGCAGCAGCGGCTGGCGCCCGCGGAACCGGAAGCGCGCGATCGCGTAGGCACAGGCCGCGCCGACGGTCATGCAGATGATCGTGGTGGACAGCCCCACGATCGCCGAGTTCGCCATGGGGATGAGGAACGTGCCGTCTGACAACAGCTGGATGTACGACTGCACCGTCAGGTTCGACGGCGACAGATCCGGGGTGCGTCCCTGCAGCGCACTCGACGGATAGACGCTGAAGACGAACATCCACAGGAACGGGGCGAGGAAGAACGCCATCACCCCGATCAGCAGGATGCCGCACACGACGGCCGTGAGCCGTCTGCGCCCGCGTCGGGACACCCTCCTGGCGCGGGGGCGCTGCGCCGTCACCAGCGCGGTGGTGGTCAGGTCAGGCATGCGATTTCCTCCTCTTCCTGCGGAAACCGCCGAACAGCAGGATCCAGAACACGGCGACCACGAGCACGAGGATCATGATCCCCACGGCCATCGCGGAACCGTAGCCGCGGTCGAGATTGCTGAAGTTGACCAGATACGCGAGGAAGTTGATGGTCGTCGTCCCCTCGGCCGGCCCCCCGGATCCTCCGGTGAGCACATAGATGGTGTCGAACACCTTGAGCGACCACATCGACTGCACGATGAGCGCGAACATCAGCGCGCCGCGCATGTTCGGCAGAGTGATGCGCCAGAACGCCCGCCAGGGACCGGCCCCGTCGATCGCCGCCGCGCGATAGAGGTTCGACGGGATGCCCTGCAGCGCCGCCAGCATCAGCAGGCACAGGAACGGCAGCAGCTTCCACATCTCGGCGAACACCAGGATGTTCATCGCCAGGGCGGGATCGCTGAGCCACTGCACGTTCTCGTCGATGAGTCCGAGACCGCGCAGGACCGTGTTGGCGATGCCGGTGCTGCCGTCGAAGATCAGCTTCCACATGATGCCGTTCACGACCGGCGGCACGGCCCACGGCACCAGCAGCAGGACGCGCGCGAGCGTGCGCCCGCGGAACTCCCGGTTCAGCAGCACCGCGATCGCGACCGCCAGCGCGACGCCGCCGATCACCGTGATCACCGAGAAGTACGCCGTGCGCTCCATCGCCCGGTGCACGGCCGGATCCGTCATCAGCTGCCCGTAGTTCTGCAGACCGATGAACGGATGCTCCATGCCGAGCTTGTCGTTCCATTCGTGGAGCGACATGAACACGGCGTACCCCATCGGGTACCCCAGCAGCATCACGATGATGAGCACCGCCGGGGCGATCAGCATCAGACCGAAGCGCAGATCGCGCCGACGACTCCTCTCCGCGAGGTTCACGCCCATGTGCCCGCCCCTACTTCAGGTACTTCTTCACGAGGTCCTCCGCGGTCTTCTGCGCCGAGGCGAGGGCCTCCTTCGGCGACGTCTTGCCGTTCATCGCGTTGATGAGCTGCACGGAGAGCGCCTGGTCGAGCTCGTTGGACCACGGCGTCCCGTAGCGCTTGGTGACGTAGTCCGTGGACTCCTCGTAGGTGGAGAGGATGGGCAGCGCCTCGCGCGCGGCCGGGTCGGCGAGCACGGTCTGCGACACGGGGAACCAGCCCTCCTTCTCGACGATGTCCGTCTGCACGTCGCCGGTCGTGACGAACTGCAGCCACGCCAGCGCCGCCTCCTTGTTCTTCGAGAACTTGCTGATCGCGAAACCCTCGGAGCCGTCTATCGATGCGGAGCGCACGGAGATGCCGGGGAGCAGGCCGTTGCCGACCGAGGCCGCGGTCGCGGCGCCGTCCGCCGTGGCCACCGCGTACTGGAAAGGCCAGTTGAACACCATGCCGGTGTTGCCGCGGGCGAAGAGGTCGGCGAGGTCGGAGGCGTTGGTGATCTGCAGCGACGACGGGTCCATGACCTTGTGCACCTGCAGCAGCTCGACGAGCTTGGTGAGCGCCTCGACGCCTTCCTCTCCCGCGAAGGTCGGCCGGTAGTCGGCGTCGTAGAACTCGCCCCCGTTCAGCAGCAGCATGCGCAGGAAGTTCTGGTACGCGCCGGCGGGGTTGCCCATGTCGCAGGCATAGCCGTAGCGGTCGCCGGTGGTCAGGGCCTTCGCGGCGGCGACGAACTCGTCCCAGTTCGCGGGGCCGACTTCGGGGTCGAGGCCCGCCGAGCCGTACAGGTCCTTGTTCCAGAACATGGTCTGCGCGCTGACGAACTTCGGCAGTCCGTAGACCTTGCCGCGCCAGGAGACGGCGTCGAGGGCCGGCTGGATGAGGTCCTTGGGGATCGCCGAGGAGTCGAGCTCCTCGAGCCAACCCGCCTGCCCGAACTCGGCCGACCACCCCGCCCAGGTCATCACGACGTCGAACGACGAGTCCTGCGCGGCGAACATCGTCGCCATCTTGTCGTGCAGGTCGTTGAAGTTGCCCTGTTGGTAGGTGACCACCTTGATGCCGGTCTTCTTCTCGAACGCGGCGATGGCCTGATCCTTGAAGACGCTGTTGGTGTTGTCGTCGAGGATGCTGATCTGCCCGGACGGCGTGCCGCCGCCGGCGAGCGGTGCACCACTCTGCTGCTCTCCTGGCGCGCACCCGGCGAGGGCGATCGCGCCAACGGCCAGTCCGCCGAGCTGGAAGACCTGACGCCGGGAGATTCCCCGGCTCATCGACGATGATGCATTCATTTCCTTGCTCCTTCGTGAAGTTCGTGACGATGGGGGTGACGCGTTGATCGGGTGACGCGGTGGTGCAGGGTCATGCGGTGGTGCGGGGTGATGCGGTGGTGCGGGGTCATGCGGTGGTGCGGGGTGATGCGGTGGTGCGGGGTGATGCGGGGGTTCAGACCGAGATCTCGACGACCTGTCCGGACTCGAGTGCGGTGTGCACGGCCGCGATCGCCGCGGTGATGAGCAGCCCGTCGTGCGCGTCCGGCACCTCGACCTCTTCGCCGCGCACGAGGCGGACGAAGTCGGAGACCATGTCGATCGGCACGCCGTGGATGCGTCCGGCACGCTCGTACACCGCCGACTGCACGAGCTGCCCGCGGTCGGCGCCGTAGTCGATCACTCCGTCGTCGGCACCGTCGATGTGCACGACGTGCGCGGCGGACTGGATCTCGTAGCGGAAGTCGAAGACCGAGGGCATGGACTCGGGCAGCACCCACGAGGAGTTCAGCGCCACGTGCGAGCCGTCCGCCATGGTGAAGATCGCGTTGACGCGGTCCCAGGTGTCGATGCCGGAGTCCGAGAGCCGGTCGCGTGCACCGACGGCATACACGGACACGGGCGTGGTGCGGCCGATCCAGCACGCCAGGTCGAGGGAGTGCGGCATGAGGAACCATGCCGGCGAGCTCTTCGCCGACCAGGAGAGCATCTCGGTCGGTACGAACACGGTGTCGTTGAGGTGGATGATCTGGGCGCTGATGCGGGGGTCGCCGTCGACGCCGAGCCGGTCGCGCACCGCGGAGTACCGCACGTTCCACCGGTTCTCGAAGCCCACCATGACGCGCACTCCCGCCGCCGCGGCCTCGTCGAGGATGGCCCGCGCGTCGTCGATCTCGGTCGCCAACGGCTTCTCGATCATGAGGTGGAGTCCGGCGCGGGCGCTCAGCACGGCAGCCTCGCGATGCGCGAAGTCGGGGGTCGCGATCACCACCGCGTCGAGTTCGGGGTGGGCCGACAGCAGCTCTTCGGTGCTCGCGTGACCCGGCACTCCGAGCTGGTCGACCATCGCCGCGAGCACGGCGGGGCTGCGGTCGCAGATCGCGACGAGTTCCGCATCGGGGTTCTCCTGGAGCGCGCGGGCGAACATCCCGCCCCGGATCCCTCCGCCGATGACTCCGACTCGTGCTGACCTGCTCAGATTCACTGCCTACCCCACTTCTTCATGGATCGTCCCGCGCGCCGCGAGGTATGTATGACACTAAACCATACATTCTTCCTTGTAAACTGATCCGCAGACGGAGCATCGCCGCCACCCGTCGTGACCGGAAAGGCAGGTGCCATGGCACCGTCCCGCAAATCTCAGCCCGACCTGGTGTTCTCCGACCAGTCCGCGCGTCGGCCCCTGATCACCACGAGTGCGATCGGAGCAGCCAACCGCCGTCGGGTCCTCGAGACCCTGCACCGCCTCGGTCCGTCCAGCCGCGCTCAACTGGCGAGGTCGCTGGGCGTGAACCGGGCCACGATCGCGACGATCCTGCAGCCGCTGCTCGACTCGTCCACCCTCGTCGAGGGCGACCCCGTCGCGCCATCCGAAGCAGGTGGCAAGCCCGCCCGTCCGCTCTGGTTCCGCGACGACGGACCGTGGCTGGGAGCCGTGCATCTCTCCCCCGACTTCGTGGTGGCGGCGCGCATCGCCTTCGACGGCACGATCCACGAGATGAACCGCGCCGAGTACAGCCGCGACGCCTCCGCCGACGAGATCATCGAGCGGCTGCACGATGTGACCGACGCCTGCTTCGCGGGAGTGCAGCTGGTCGGCATCGGCGTCGCCGCAGCCGGCATGGTCGACACCAGCACGGGTAGCGTCATCTCGATGCACCTGACCCCCGGTCTCAACGGGCTCCCCGTCGTCGCGCTCCTCCAGAAGCGCTTCGGCACGACCACCCTCGTGGACCACCATCCGCGCGTGCAGGCGCTCGGCGACCGCTGGTTCGGACTGGGCCGCGAGGTGCAGGACTTCGCCTCCGTCTACACGGGGGAGGCGCTGGGCTTCGGCATCGTGCACGGGGGCGAGGTGCTGCGCGGGGAGAACGGCGCCGGCGGGGAGTCCGGCCACACGATCGTGCAGCTGGACGGCGCCCTGTGCCGATGCGGCCGACGCGGATGCTGGGAGACGGTCGCGACCCTCGGTTGGCTCCGCGATCAGGCCGCGGCGGCCGGACTCCGCGGGGCGGAGAGCCTCGACTCCCGCGCCCTCGCCGCGTTGGCGGAGGCCGGATCGGAGAGCGCGTCCTCCCTGCTCGATCTCTACGCGAGGAATCTGGCGATCGGCATCGCGAACAACGAGCAGATCCTGGCTCCCGGCCACTACATCATGCACGGCGACGCCTGCACGGGCGGCGAGGCGATGCGCGTCGCGCTCCAGACCTGGGTCACCCGTCTCGCTCCGGAGCGCGGCCGCCCCCCGACGGTCATGTTCGCCGACGACCCCGACCAGATCACCCTCCTGGGCGGGGCCGGGCTCGTGCTCTCGTCGGTCTTCAGCACGCAGGCATGACCCGCGGCGCGAGCCGCATCAGCTCTGCGGGAGCTCGATCCAGTACTGCCGCACGCGGGGCGCCCCGGCCTGCGAGGCGTCGACCACCCCGTCGAGCTCGCCTCCGGCGCCTTCGATCGTGCGGATCGAGCCGGTGTTGTCGTCGTCGCAGGTGAGCATGACCCGGTCGTAGCCGTCGGCCTTGGCTCGCCGGAGCAGCAGGCGCAGGGCCTCACGGGCGATGCCCTCGCGGCGACGCGTCGGGATGACCGAGTAGCCGATGTGCCCGCCGAACCGCCGCAGGTAGTCGTTGAGCTCGCGCCGGAAGGCGATGAAGCCGACGACCTGGTCGCCCTCCGTGATCCAGAAGTGATCGCACGGGACGCGGTCGTCCGGCAGCGCGGCGCCCGGGGTCGCGTACAGCTCCGCCATCGCGATGAAGGCTTCGCACGCGGCCCGATCGGGCACGACCCCCTGCTCCAGGCCCGCACCGTCGACGTGTCCTCCGTCGAACTCGGCCACGGCGGCGGCCCAGGAGTCGAAGAGGTCGATGGTCGGTCGAGTGAGGGCGATCGTCATCACCTCAGCAGACCAGATCGCCCTCCCGCGCGCAAACCGCCGCGGGCCCGCGGGGCTACTCCGGACGCGGGGGCTCGGAGGCGGCCGCATCCGCCGTGTCGTAACGGCCGAGGAACAGCGACGCGATCAGGGCCACCACGATCACGGACGCGGGCAGCAGGATCGACTGCGACATGCCGGCCGCGAAACCCTCCGCGATCTGCGGGGGCAGCGCACCTCCGCCGATGCCGGCCGGGGCGTCGGCGAGACCGGGAAGGTTCGCCTCGAGCCGGGACTGCATGAAGGCCGCGATGGAGGCGGAGCCGATGACCGAACCGATCGTGCGGGTGGTGTTGTAGATGCCGGCGCCCGCGCCCGCCTGGCGCGGGGGGAGCTTGCGCGTGGCCGTGGTGGCGAGCGGTCCCCACATGCCGGCGTTACCGATACCCATGAGCGCCGAGGGGAGCAGGAACATCCAGATCTCCGTCTCCATGTTGATCAGGGCCGCGTACCAGACCAGCGCACCGGCGACGCAGAGGAGGCCGGGGATGAGGATGATACGGGGGTCGACGCGGTCCAGGATCTTTCCGGCGACCGGAGCCAGCGCGCCGGACAGCACGGCCATCGGGATCAGGAGCAGTGCCGCCTCGGTGGGTGTGAGGCCGCGTGCGCTCTGCAGGAAGAACATCATCGGCAGCGACATGCTCGTCACGGTGAAGCCGACCGCGGCGATGGCGACATTCGCCCCGGAGAAGTTGCGGTCGCGGAACAGCGCCAGCGGCACGAGCGGCTCGCTGCGGGTGCGGGCCTGCTGCACGATGAACAGGGCGAGCACCACGAGTCCGGCGATGATCAGGCTCCACACGGAGATGGGCCCCCAGATCACACCCCAGTCGAACTTCTCGCCCTCCTGGAGTCCGAACACGATCAGGAACAGGGCGACGGCACTCAGCACGACGCCGACGATGTCGAAGCGGTGCGGGTGGGTCGCGAGCTTCGGGACCAGACGCCACGCGAGCACGAATGCGACGACGCCGACGGGGATGTTCACGAAGAAGATCCACTCCCAGCCGAACCCGTCGACCAGCAGACCACCCACGAGGGGCCCGACCAGGGTGGCGACACCGGCGGTCGCACCCCACAGGCCCATTGCCGCACCTCGGCGCTCGGGCGGGAAGGTACGGGTGATCACGGCCATCGTCTGCGGGGTCATGAACGCCGCGCCGAGCCCCTGCACCGCACGGGCGGCGATGAGCATCTCGAGCGACTCCGACAGGCCGCACCACAGCGAGGCGAGAGTGAACACCGCGAGGCCGATGAGGTAGATGTTCTTCGGGCCGAAGCGGTCGCCGAGTCGCCCGGTGATCAACAGCGGCACCGCGTACGCGAGCAGATATGCGCTCGTGACCCACACCACGTTGTCGAGGTTGTTCGTGTTCGGGTCGAGCGCGGCTTTGATGGCCGGGTTCGCGACCGAGACGATCGTGGTGTCGACGAGGATCATGAAGAAGCCGATCACCAGTGCCCACAGGGCCGGCCACGGGCTCGCGGGCTTGTGACCGGCGGAGTATGTGCCGGTCGTCGTGGGGACGGATGCCTTGGGGCCGCCGTCGCGCGCCGAGTCTGTCATTGTCGTGCTGCCTTTCGTTGAGCGCGGTAGCGCTCGGAGTCGGAGAAAGCGGAGGGGCCCCAGGCGAGGGCGTCGGACTCGAGACGGGAGAGCAGCGAGTCGAGCCAGCGCAGTTCGGCATCGAGCACTGCTTCCTGCCGTTCGATCTCGACCAGCACCTGCGGGGGGACGCCCTTCGCCATGGCTGCGGAGAAGCCGTCGCGGTGCAGGGCGTGCGATTCGGCGAGAGCGTGACGGCGTTCACGCAGGAGCGGGATGACCTCGTCGCGCTCGAGGTTGTGCGCTTCGGCGAGCGCGATGCGGGCGTCGGTGTCGCGGTCGATGCGAGGCAGCGCGCGGCGCACCCAGGCGACGACCGCCTCCCGCCCGGCGGCCGTGAGCGTGTAGGTCGTGCGTTCGGGACGGTTCCCCTCCCGATCGACGCCGACCTCTTCCAGCAGTCCTGCCTTCTGGAGGCGGGCCACGGTGTGGTACAGCGTGCCGTTCGTGATGGCGAGCAGACGGTCGTCGTGGCGCGCGCGGAGTAGCCGCACCATCTCATAGGGGTGCATGTCGCCCTCGCGCAGCAGCGCGAGCACCATCACCCCCAGCGGGGTGAGCGTGTCGACCGCGTCCTTCTTCATGATCCCTCTCAAATAGTCCACATGGACTATACAGTCATCGGGCGGGATCGCGCACGGGACTCCGGGATAATGGGCGGGTGAGCACCCCTTCAGAAGGCACGGCACAGAGCATCCCCGGTTGGCGGCACATCTACTCGGGCAAGGTCCGCGACCTCTACGCCTCGGAAGACCCGGAGGACACGCGCATCCTCGTCGTGGCATCCGACCGGGTCAGCGCGTTCGACTTCGTGCTCTCCCCCGGCATCACCGACAAGGGTGCACTGCTGACGCGACTGAGCCGCTGGTGGTTCGCTCAGCTCTCCGACTTCCCCGACCACATCGCCGAAGGAGAGCTTCCCGAGGCCGTCGCCGAGCGTGCGATGCTCGCGCAGTCGCTCGAGATGCTGCCGATCGAGTGCGTCGTGCGCGGCTACATCACGGGGTCCGGCTGGGCCGAGTATCAGGAGAGCGGCACGGTGTGCGGCATCCCGCTGCCCGCCGGCCTGCACAACGGCGACCGACTGCCCGAGCCGCTGTTCACCCCGGCCTACAAGGCGCCGATGGGCGAGCACGACGAGAACATCACGTTCGAGCGCGTCGTCGAGCTGGTGGGTGCGGACCGCGCGGCCGAGCTTCGCGACACCTCACTCGCGATCTACGCCCGAGCAGCTGCGATCGCCGAGGAGAAGGGCCTGATCCTCGCCGACACCAAGTTCGAGTTCGGGACGGATGCCGACGGCACGCTGCGACTGGCCGACGAGGTGCTCACGAGCGACTCCTCTCGGTACTGGGACGCCCAGGCCTGGCGCACCGGCACCACCGCGAGCGAGCGCATGGCGAGCTTCGACAAGCAGATCGTGCGCGACTGGCTCGCCGCGAACTGGGACAAGCAGGGCGAGCCGCCCGCACTTCCCGACGAGGTGGTCGAGCGCACCGCCGACCGCTACCGCGAGCTGATCGACCGCCTGGGGGCCTGAGCCGTCAGGCAGACTCCATCCGTCGCACGTCGGTGTGCACGAAATCGTCGCCCGTGAACAGCAGCGGCTCGTCGCGCGTGATCGCGAGCGCATACGAGAAACAGTCGCCGTAGTTCAGGCGAGCCGGGCTCCCCGACCCGCGGCCGTAACGCGCATAGGCGTTTCCCGCCAGGCGCGCCTGTGCCTCGTCGACCGGAAGCACCGCCACGGCAGCGGAGCGGAGCAGGACATCGAGTTCACGCACCATCCCCTCTCCGGCCTTGCCATGGAGGACGATCATGCACTCGGTGAGCGACGCCGCCGAGATCATGGGATCTTCCGTCGCGAGGCGGAAGGAGAACTCCGCTGCCTCCGCCTCCTCCATCAAGATCGCGACCAGAGCCGACGAATCGACGATCACCGGGGCATCCCCGCCTCGTCGTAGAGCTCATCCATGATCTCTTCTGTGTTGCGGCCGGTCCGCGGAATGAGTCGGGCTCGCGCGACCACGGCGTCGATCGCCGCCCGCTTGCGCTCGATCTCCGCCTCTCGGCTCTGCTCCAACTCGGCGAGCCGGCGACGAACCGCATCCTCGACCGCACCCGTCTGGCTCTGCCCCGTGAGGGCCGCCAAGCGACGGACGAGCTCATGCGTCGTCTCGTTCTTGATGTTCAGGCTCATGTCTACCATTCTACCGCGCGTTCTACCATGGGAGACGGCGCTCAGGGAAAACTCAGGAATCGGTAGTGTTGCTCCAGCACTCCTGCCATCCCCCGAACCCTGAGGAGCCCGCATGGCCCTGTGGAAGCTGCATGGAAACGGCCGCACGGTCGAGCCCGGCGCCGTCGTCCGTCCCGATGAGCGGCTGAACTGGCCAGCGACGATCGCGATCGGTCTCCAGCACGTGGTCGCCATGTTCGGCGCGACCTTCCTCGTCCCGATCATCACCGGATTCCCGGTCGCCACGACCCTCCTCTTCAGCGGTGTCGGCACGATCCTGTTCCTGCTCGTCACCCGCAACAAGCTGCCCAGCTACCTGGGCTCGTCGTTCGCGTTCATCGCCCCCGTCACCGCGGCGACCGCCTCCGCGAACATGGGCACGGCCCTGGCCGGCATCGTCGCGGTCGGTGTGCTGCTGGCCATCATCGGCGTCGTGGTGCACACGGTCGGGGTCAAGTGGGTCGACCGCTTCCTTCCGCCGGTCCTCGCCGGGACGATCGTCGCCCTCATCGGGTTCAACCTCGCAGGGGCCGCGCACAACAACTACGCCGCAGCCCCCGTGACCGCGACCTTCACCCTCGCGATCACCATCCTCTTCGCGGTCGTGTTCCGCGGCTTCCTCGGTCGCATCTCGATCTTCCTCGGCGTGATCGCGGGCTACATCTTCGCGGCCTTCCGCGGCGAACTGAACTTCGAGGCGGTCGAGAAGGCCGACTGGATCGGCCTGCCCACCTTCCATCTCCCGAACTTCACCGAGCCGGGCACGCTGACGGCCCTCGCGATGTTCCTCCCCGTGGTCCTCGTGCTGATCGCGGAGAACGTCGGACACGTCCGCGGCGTCGCGACCATGACGGGCGATGCGACCGTGAACGAGCAGACCGGCAAGGCGCTGATCGCCGACGGCGTCTCGACCACCCTGGCCGGCTTCTTCGGCGGCTCGGGCACCACGACCTACGGCGAGAACATCGGCGTGATGGCTTCCACGCGCGTCTACTCCACCGCCGCGTACTGGGTCGCCGGTGCGGCCGCGATCCTGCTCAGCCTGTCGCCCAAGTTCGGCGAGGTCATCAACTCGGTGCCCGCCGGCGTGCTCGGCGGTGTGACGACAGCCCTGTACGGCCTGATCGGCGTCATCGGCATCAAGATCTGGGTCGACAACCGCGTCGACTTCTCGCGTCCGGTGAACCAGTACACAGCAGCAGTCGCGCTGATCATGGCCGTCGGCGGCTTCATGATCAAGGACGAGGCATCCGGCTTCGAGCTCGGCGGCATCGTCATCGCCACGGTCGCGGCGATCCTCATCTACCACCTGGGCAACCTGATCGCCCGGCTGCGCAAGACCGGCGCCGACGACCCCAAGCCCCTCGAGGCCGTCGGCCCGCTCGGCGGCGACCCCGCCTGAGACGCGCCGCACAACGACCAGGACCCCGGCCGCCTCTCATGAGGCAGCCGGGGTCCCTGCGTTCGGCGGCGGAGCGCTCAGGCGATGACCGCGAGCACCCCGTCGGCGGCGACCGACGCCGAGAGTTCGACACGCTGCGACAGCGTCCCCCCGCGATGCGCCGGCACCGTGGTCTCCATCTTCATCGCGTCGAGGACGGCGACCGGGTCACCCTCGGCCACCTCGGCGCCGTCGTCGACGAGCCACCGCACCAGGGTCCCCGGCACCGGCGAGCGCAGTTCCGTCGGATCGGCGAGGGATGGCTCCGCCGCGGGTTCCGCCGGACGTCCGAGCCCGGCGAGGAGAGCCGCGGGCAGACCGAGCATCACGCGTCGCCCGTCGATCTCGACGGGGAACCGCTGCAATCCGGCGTCCGCCACGGCGGCCGACCGCGGCTGCATCTCGAGCTTCGGCAGCAGGGCGCTCTCGATCCACTGCGTGTGCACCGCGAAGGTCTCCGTGGCGAACGCCGGGTCGTCGAGCGCCCGCAGGTCGAACGGGATGACGGTCGCCGGGCCCTCCACCACGAGTTCCCGCAGCGCCCGTCTCGCACGCACCAGGGCGGCGTCGCGCGTCTCCGCGTACACGATCAGTTTGGCCATCATCGAGTCGAAGGCCGGCTCGACGACGTCGCCCTCATCGATGCCGCTGTCCCAGCGCACACCGGGGCCGCCCGGGATCCGGAGCTTCTCGACTCGACCGGGGCTGGGCAGGAAGCCGCGGCCAGGGTCCTCGGCGTTGATGCGGAACTCGAGGGCGTGCCCCTGCGGTTCGGGCGTCTCGGTGAAGGACGGCCCCTCGCCGAACGCGATCCGGAACTGCTCGCGCACCAGATCGGTCCCGGTCACCGCCTCGGTCACCGGATGCTCGACCTGGAGTCGCGTGTTCACCTCGAGGAACGAGATCGTGCCGTCCGCCGCGAGCAGGAACTCCACCGTCCCCGCGCCCCGATACTCGACCGCGCCGCAGATCGACCGCGCCGCCTCGTGGAACCGCGTCCGCTGCTCGGGCGAGAGCCCAGGGGCCGGGGCCTCTTCGATGAGCTTCTGGTTGCGGCGCTGCATCGAGCAGTCGCGGTCGCCGACGACGACGACACCGCCGCGACCGTCGCCGAGCACCTGCACCTCGATGTGCCGCGGGCTCTCCAGGAAGCGCTCGACGAAGCACTCCCCGCGGCCGAACGCCGCGATGGCCTCACGCGTCGCGGCGTCGAAGGCCTCGGCGACCTCCGCCAGCTCGCGTACGACCTTCAACCCGCGGCCGCCCCCGCCGAAAGCGGCCTTGATGGCGATCGGGAGTCCGTGCTGCTCCGCGAAGGCCACGGCCTCCTCCGGGCCGGCGAGCGGTTCGTCGGTACCCGCAGCCAGCGGAGCCCCGACCTGCTGCGCGATGCGGCGCGCCGTCATCTTGTCGCCGAGTGCGTCGATGCTGTCGGGCGTCGGGCCGATCCACACGAGCCCCGCACCCTCGACGGCCCGGGCGAACGCCGCGCTCTCGGAGAGGAATCCGTACCCCGGGTGCACGGCGTCCGCTCCGGACTCCCGCGCGGCGGTCAGCAGGGCGTCGATCGACAGGTACGTCGTCGCCGCGGTGTCGCCCCCGAGCCCCACGGCCTCGTCGGCCAGACGCACATGCAGGGCATCGACGTCCTGGTCCGCGTACACCGCGACCGAGGTGTACCCGGCCTCGGCACAGGCGCGGACGACGCGCACGGCGATCTCTCCGCGGTTGGCGATCAGCACCTTGGTCATGAGGTCTCCTTGACGATGAAGCGGACGCGCACGCCCGGCGCCAGCTGGCCCGCGAGATCGAGGCTGCTGTCGGTGAGGGCGCCGATGATCGGATAGCCGCCCGTGAGGGGGTGGTCGGGCAGGAACAGGACGGGCTGCCCGTCGGGCGGCACCTGGATCGCGCCGGTGACCGCGCCCTCGCTGGGCAGCTCGCCCCCGGTGGAGCGCTCGAGGGGCACATCTCCGTCGAGGCGGATGCCGACGCGATCCGAGCGCGGCGTGACGGTCCAGTCCTGGCCCGTGAGAGTCGCCAGCGCCGCCGGTGTGAACCAGTCGTCGCGCGGGCCGAGTGTGATCTCGAGGTCGACGACGTCGCCGGGTTGCGGAAGCTCCCGCGCCAGGGCATCGGGGGCGACAGGGTGCGGGGCGACATCGCCGATCGGGACCACGGCGCCCGCCGCCAGGGGCATCGGCCCGAGTCCTGCAAGAGTGTCCGCAGCGCGGCTGCCGAGCGCCGGCGTCGCGTCGAGTCCGCCGCGGATCGCGATGACATAGCGCAGCCCGCGGTCAGGGTGGTCCAGGGTCAGCTCGTCACCGTCGACCGTGGCGAAGGGCTCTCCGTGCGTGATCGCACGCGCGGCGCCGTCCACCTCGGTCAGCGTGATCGCGCCGACGGCACCGGTGACGGCGGCGACACCAGGACCGCGGAACCGCAGCACCGCTCCCCCGACGCTCTCCAACACTGCGGCGGTGACGGCGTTTCCCACCGCGCGGTTGGCGTCGCGCAGGGCTCGGCGGTCGGCTGCTCCGGATGCCGAGACTCCGAGCGAGGCGTAGCCGGGGCGCCCGGCGTCCTGCACCAGAAGCTGCAGCGAGGGGCGGACGACCTCCACGGCGGAGGGGGCGTCGAGGCCCTGGGCGCCGGCATCCGTGTCGGCGGGTCGCGAGGCAGCCGACGGCGGCTCGTCGCGGTCCCCGCCGAGCCGGGCGCTCTCCCGCACGTGTTCGAATCGCACGGTCGTCCCGGGTGACAGCAATGCGGGAGGGGTCCGGTCGATATCCCACATCACGGCGTCCGTGCGGCCGATGAGCTGCCAGCCACCAGGGCTCTCCCGCGGGTACACCCCGGTGAACTGTCCGGCCAGCGCGACCGAGCCGGCGGGCACACGGGTGCGCGGCGACGATCGGCGCGGCACATCGAAGAGTGGGTCGCTGCTCACCACGTATCCGAACCCGGGGGCGAAACCCGAGAACGCGACCCTCCAGTCGGCAGCGAGGTGGCGTCGCACCAGCTCCTCCGTCGAGACGCCGAGCAGCGACGCCGCCTCGTCGAGGTCTTCCCCGTCGTAGCGCACGGGCACGGCGACCTCTCCGGTCTCCGGCAGATGATCAGCGTCGACCTCCGTCGAGGACAGCACCGCCGCCAGCTCCGGGGCCGACACCCGCAGGGGATCGAAGCGCACCAGTACGGTCCTGGCTCCGGGAATGCGCTCGACGACGCCGGGCACGTCCTGCCAGGCGAGGTTCAGCCGCATGGCCTCATCGAGGTCTGAGGCCTCGACGAGCAGGGCGCGATCGGATGCCGTGAGGATGCGCATCAGACGATGTACTCCGCATCCGGGACGTCGGTGATGAACATGTACCCGGGGGCGTGCGTGATGGCGAACGGCGGCTTCGAGGCCATGATCGCGGCCTGGGGCGTGACGCCGCAGGCCCAGAACACCGGCACCTCGCCCTCGCGCACCTCGGGGGCGTCTCCGAAGTCGGGGTGCGCCAGGTCGACGATGCCGAGCGACGCGGGGTCGCCGATGTGGACGGGAGCGCCGTGCACCGCGGGAGTGCGTCCGGAGATCTGCACGGCATCCGCCACCCGATCCGCGGCGATGGGACGCATCGACACGACCATCTCACCGCTCAGGCGCCCCGCCGGGACGCACGCGACCGCCGTGCGATACATCGGCACGTTCCTCCCGAGCTCCTGGTGGCGGATCGGGATCCCCGCCTGCACGAGACCCGATTCGAACGTGAAGCTGCAACCGATGAGGAACGCGACGAGGTCGGGGTGCTCTGCCCAGGCCTCGATCGCATCGTCGACCTCCTCCGCCAGCTCGCCGTCGCGCCAGATGCGGTACCGGCCGATGTCGGTGCGGATGTCGCTGCCGGGCGCGAGCCGGGACTCCACATCGCCCTGTTCGATGACCTCGAGAACGGGGCAGGGTTTCGGGTTGCGCTGCGTGAACAGCAGGGTCTCGAAGGCCCAGTCGGCCGGCACGGCGATGAGGTTCGCCTGGGTGAGTCCGACGGCGACCCCGCTGGTCGGCTCGGCGCGCCCCGCCCTGATGGCGGCACGGGCGGCGCGGGCGTCGGCGAGCTGCTCGGCTGTGGCGAGAACCGTCATCGCGCGCCTGCGAACGGTGCGATCGTGATGCCCGCATCCTGCAGCATCCGCCTCGTCTCCGCAGCCATGGCGACCGAGCCGGGGCTGTCTCCGTGCACGCAGATCGACTGCGCGACCACGGGCACGTCGGTGCCGTCGATCGCGCGGATCACGCCGTCGGACGCGAGGCGCACCATGCGCTCCGCGACCTCAGAGGGGTCGTGCAGCACGGCGCCGGCCTCGGTGCGCGAGACGAGCTGACCGTCCGGCTGATATGCCCGATCCGCGAAGGCCTCCGCCGCGACGGCGAGACCGGCGCGCTCGGCGACGTCGAGCACGACACCGCCCGCGAGACCGAGCAGTACGAGGCTCGGGTCGATCGCGCGGATCGCCGCCACGACGTCCTTCGACTGCCGTTCGTCCCGCGCGATCGTGTTGTACAGCGCACCGTGCGGCTTGACGTACGAGACCCGTCCGCCGACCGCGGACGCGAGCCCCAGGAGAGCGCCGAGCTGATACTCGACATGCGCCTGAAGGGTGGCCGAGTCGATGTCGACCTTCGTGCGACCGAAGTTCTCGTAGTCACGGTAGCCCGGGTGTGCGCCGATCACGACGCCGCCCTGCACGGCCGCAGCGAGCGTCTCGCGGATGCCCTCCGGGCTGCCCGCGTGGAACCCGCACGACACGTTCGCACTCGTGACGATGCGCAGCATGCTCGTATCGTCGCTGACGATCCGGTCGGCGACGTTCTCGCCGAGATCCGAGTTCAGGTCGATGGATGTCATGCGATCACGCTCCGATTCCGAGGAAGGCGAAGATGGGGCCGACCGAGACGATACCCATGTACCAGGTGAGCAGCGTCACGAGCGTACCGGCGACGAGCAGCCACATCGGGTACCTCTTCGTGCCGAGCAGGTCGCGGCGGAACCAGCCGATGTACATGAACACCGTGAGGCCGATCGGCAGGATCAGCCCGTTGAACCCGCCGACGAAGACGAGGATGGCGGCCGGCGCCGTGCCGATGGAGAGGTACACGATGAGCGACACGACGATGAAGGCGACGGTGGCGAGCTGCAGCGCCCAGCCGCCCTTGAGCTTCGCGGTGAAGGTCGAGAGGAACGTGGCCGAGGTGTACGCGGCACCGATGACCGAGCTGATCGCCGCGGCCCAGAAGATGGCGCCGAAGATGCGCATCCCGGCGTCGCCGAGCACCGCGCCGAACGCCTGACCGGCGGGGTTCGCCGCCTGGCCCGACAGATCGAGCGCGACACCGGAGGCGACGACGCCGAGGATCGCGAGGAACAGCACGTAACGCATGATCCCGGTGACGAGGATGCCGTTGGCGGCGGCGCGCATCACGGACCCGGCGTGCTCGGGCCCGGTGTGGCCCGAGTCGAGGTATCGGTGTGCGCCGGAGTAGGTGATGTACCCGCCGACGGTGCCGCCGACGATCGTGGTGATCGTGGCGAAGTTCAGCTCATCGGGCAGGAACGTCTGCCGCAAGGCCTCGCCGATCGGAGGCTGGGAGACGAAGGCCACGATCAGGGTCATCACGATCATCCCGATGCCCAGGACGATGAGGACGACGTCCATCACCCGACCGGCCTTCTTGATCAGGAAGATGATGATCGCGAGGCCGGCGGTGAGGGCGCCACCGACCTTGGGGTCGATGCCGAGCAGGGCGTTGAGCCCCAGCCCGCCACCGGCGATGTTGCCGATGTTGAAGGCCAGACCGCCGATCACGACCAGGACGGCGATCACGTGACCGGAGAAGGGGATGGCGCTGTTGGCGAGTTCGCCCGCGCGCTTTCCCGACGAGGTGATCATGCGCCACACGTTCAGCTGCACCGCGATGTCGATCAGGATCGAGACGAGGATCGCGAACGCGAACGCGGCGCCCATCTGCGCGGTGAAGGTGGCGGTCTGCGTGATGAAGCCGGGGCCGATGGCGCTGGTGGCCATGAGGAAGATCGCGCCGATGACGGCGCTGCGGCCCGCGCGCCTCTTCGCGGTGGCGACGCGGGTCTCATCTTCGGGCGACAAGGATGCGGGGGACTGATCGGACATGTGCGGGGGATTCCCATCGTCGTTGGTGGGTGTCGATAGACACTCAGTGTAGAACGTATTACAGAGGATTGTTCAACAATCATGTTTCGATCGTGCTACAGCATGGTTGCGTTCTCATGATCCTTGTCGCCTCCGGCACCTACGATGAAGGCATGAACCAGCAGGGCATGCTCGCCGACGTGCTCCGTCAGCGCATCATCGACGGCGACTTCGCCCCGGGCTCCCGCCTGTCGGAGTCGACGCTCGCCGAGCAGTTCGACGTGTCGCGCAACACGCTCCGCGAAGCGTTCCGCGTCCTGGCCGAGCAGGGCCTGGTCGAGCACATCCCCCACCGCGGAGTCTCGGTGGCGTCGCCGGCCATCGCCGACGTGATCGACATCTACCGGGCGCGCCGGGTGATCGAATGCACGGCCCTGCGCGAGTCGGAGCCCGAGCACCCCGCGGTCCAGCGGATGAAGGATGCCGTCGACACCGCCGAGGCCGCCGGTACCGGGGCGGGCCACGACGACGCGTCCGCCTGGCGCGCGGTCGGCAGCGCCAACATGGCGTTCCACGTCGCGCTCGTCGACCTGGCGGACAGCCCCCGTCTGGCGCGCACCTACCGCGACGTCGCGGCGGAGTTGCGACTGGCTTTCCTGAAGATCGACGATCCTCGCTCGCTCCACGAGCCCTTCGTCCGCAAGAACCGGGCCGTGCTCGACACCTTCCTCAGCCGGGGTCCGCACGCAGGTGCCACCGAGCTCGAGAGGTATCTCGTGCAGTCCGAGCGCGTGGTGCTCGGCGCGTTCGCCCGCATGAACCTGACCTGAGGCGCTGCGACCCTCAGCCGCCCTCGCTCTGCGGTTACGGAGAGAGCGCCGCGGTCGCGCGCGGGCGAGGCTCACCGTCACGCAGAGGTGCCGGCGACACGATGGGCGTCGTCGGATCGGGCAGACCGTAGCGGCGATGCATCCACCGCCTTGCCTCTTCCAACGGATAGGTCTCGCCGAAGACCGCAGCCTTCACGAAGACACCCTCGAGGGTGCTGCGGAGCATGACCTCCTCGAGGGCGGGGTCTTCGGCGCCGCGCGCGCGGAACAGGTCGCGCACGGCATCCTCGGCCGCCGTCGCCGCCTCTTCGTGACGCGCCTCCGACTCGGCGAAGAGCCGATGCGTGGAGGGCTGCTGCTGCATCGCCAGCACCGCGCGCTGCAGCGGGATCGCGTAGGCGGTCGCGGTGAGCGCCCCGTCGATGACCGCGGCCAGCATCTCGTCCGGCGTGCCCTCGACGCGGGCGAAGCTGAGCACGGTCTCGAACCACCGGTCGATGACGGCGCCGACGAGCTGGTCCTTCGCGCCGAAGTGGTAGTTCACGAGCCCCTGGGCGACGCCCGCCCTGGAGGTGATCTCGGCGATGCTTGCGCCGGACACGCCGCGCTCGCTGAACACCTCGATCGCGGCCTGCAGGATGTTCTCCCGCGCCCGTTCTCTGGCCAGGCGATTCTGCGCGTCGGTGCGTGCCATGCGGCGTCCACCTCCTGAGATCCGTCGGCTGCGGTGTTTCCGAATCGGTCCCCTGACGTATAGATTACTCACTGAATGTACGTTCAATCTAATAACGGACGCATCACCCACTTCCAGGAGCACCATGCACTCTTTCGCGAGCGTCGACTTCAACAGCATCACGTCGATCTTCGAATGGCTCATCGGCCAGTGGTGGGCCTGGGCCGTCGTCGGTGCCGTGGTCCTGTTCTTCCTCGTGATCTGGATCCTCCCCGACGCGAAGGTGAAGGCTGCGCCGGAGTACTCGACGACCGATGCCGAGGCCGACGAGATCGCGCTCGGCTTCCTGCAGATCGTGAACCTCCCGTCCGGCCTCTGGAACGACCCGAAGGCGTCACTCCTCGGCGATCGCGAGAAGAAGGTGCTGGTCGAGCAATGGGGAGTGCACACGCGTGGCGACTGGCTGGCCAACATCGAGCGGCTCACGGGCGCCCGTCGTCGGCGCGAGGTGTGGATGCTGTACCTCGCGGTACGCGCGGAACTCGCCGAGCGCCTCGGGCGCACTCCGAAGGCGAAGGAATGGCTGGCCGCGATCGTTCAGGAGGGCGGGGACAAGCGTGACGCCCGCACCTTCGTGACCTCGATCGAGTACTCCGAGGCGCAGGTGCGCAAGCGCGTCGGGAAGGATGTCGTCACCCCCGACCTGTTCGTGCGCACGCTCGACGGCTACGCACTCGGACAGGCGGTCGCGATGACGACCTGGGGCGTCGCGCTGGGTCACGGCGACGTGGCGGAGGCCCGGGGGATCATCCACCGCATCAACGAGGAGGGTCGTCCCGCGTTCACCTCCTGGGCCGACTTCGGGCTGAGCTACCTCGTCGGTCGGGTCATGCACTGGTCGGACGGAAACGTCGACGAGAAGTCGTTCGAGAAGTTCGGTGATGGATGGTCCGACTTCAAGGCCGCGATGTCCGAGAAGCGCAACGGCCCCTGGGCGACGCTGCCATGGAGCCTGTAGCCGTAGACCTGGAACCGCTGCGACGGGGCGCGGGGCTCCGCGACATCCTCGCGTACGAACGGCTCTGCGGGATCCCTCCGCATCGCCGGTTCGTGGTCATCCTCACCGCGGTCCTGCTGTTCGCCGCCGCGATGCTGACCGGCCTGTGGTTCCTCGGACGCGGCGACATCCTCACGGTCGCGCCGATCCTCGGCGTCGTGGTCGTGGGGTACACGGTCCTCGCCGCGGGGGGATTCGTCTGGTACGCCGTGGGGGTGGGCCGCCGCGTGAAGGTCGCCGCGTTCGCCTGGCAGAACGGATGGGCGTACGCCGACGTGCTCGAGCGCACACGTCGCCCCGGTGCCGCGTTCGCCCGGGTCGCGCACGGTCGGGAGCGCGCGGTCGTCGCGTGCGACGACGAACGGATGCCGTTCGAGCTCGGCCTGCATCATTCCGTGTCGCGCGGACAGCAGCGTGCCACGATCCAGCGGCCGTTCGCCTTCGTCGAGCTGCCGCTGCCCGCGTCGGTGCCGCATATCGTGCTGGCCAACCGCACGCGCAGCATCATCCCGACGCTGGGCCTCGGGCGCGGTGCCGCACGGCTGGACCTCGAGGGAGACTTCGCGAAGACGTTCCGCCTGATCGTGCCGGACGGCTACCAGCAGGACGCGCTCTACATCTTCACGCCCGACCTGATGGCGCGCGTGCTCGACCTGGGCTCCGGCGCCGAGATCGAGCTCGTGTCCGATCGGCTGTACGTGTATCTTCCGGCGAAGACCCGCTTCGACCGGGCCGAGACCATGGCCGCCACGGTCGTGCTCGCAGAGGAGTTCCATCGCCGCTTCGCCGCCCGCACGGAGCTGTACCGCGACGACGCGGCCGGAGCGATCGCCGCGAGAGCCGGTGTCGCCGTCGGACTGCGCGGGCAGCGGCTCGGCGGTCGCGGGATTTCCCTCCTCGCCGTCGCCGGCACCGTCGCGGTGCTGCTGATCTCGGCCGGCATCACCGCCCTCTCCCTCTTCGGCGGTGATCTGCCCGCATCGATCTTCGGCTGACACGCTCAGCCGAACCAGACGCACGGGTGCGTCCCTGACCCGGAGGGGGCGCCAGGGGCGTGCCCGTGTCCATCCGGTCCCGGGACCGGCGCGTCAGGCCGAGGCGCGGACCACGAGCTCCGTCGGCAGGATGGTCGTCTGCGGCGGATCCTCGCCGGCGAGACGCGAGAGCAGGATGCGGGCCATGGCCTCGCCCTGCGCGTACATCGGCTGGCGCATGGTCGTGAGCTGCGGATCGGTGGTGACCGCGACGGAGGAGTCGTCGAAGCCGACCAGAGCGATGTCCTCGGGCACACGCACACCCGCGGCGCGCAGGGCCGTCAACGCTCCCCTCGCCATGAGATCGCTGGCGACGAAGAGCGCATCGGGGCGGCCGACGTCGAGGATGCGTCGCATGGCATCCGCTCCACTGGCCTCGCTGTAGTCGCCCTCCTCCTCCGCGAACGGCGTCAGCCCGGCATCCGCGAGCGCGGCGCGGAAGCCCTGGATGCGGTCACCGGAGGAGACCATCGTCACGGGACCCGAGATCGTCGCGATCCGCGTCCGACCGATGTCGATCAGCCGCCGAGTCGCCTCGCGGGCGCCCGCCACGTTGTCGACATCGACGACGTAGTCGCCGTCGCGCCGGCGCACGGGCCGCCCGCCATAGACGACCGGCACGGCGTCGGCCACCCGGTCGATGAAGGCGTCGCTCGTGTGATGCGACACGATCAGAGCGCCGTCCACACCGCCGTTGCGCACGAACCCGGTCATCTTGTCGCCGGGGTCGTCACTGGCGATGAGCAGGTTGAGCAGGTAGTCGGATCCTCCGAGCGCCCCCGTGATCCCCGCGACGATCGCGGCGAAGAACGGGTCTCCGAAGAAGCGGTTCGTGTCTTCGGGGACGATCAGCGCGATCGCATGAGTCTGTCGCGACGCGAGGGAACGGGCGGCCCTGTTGGGCACGTAGTTCAGCTCGTCGATCGCCGCGCGCACAGCGGCGAGCGCCTCCGGACTCACCGCCGTCGACCCGTTCACGACCCGCGACACGGTCGACCGGGAGACACCGGCAGCGGATGCCACCTCTTCGATGGTCGCTCGGGGCGACATCAGCGTACGCACTCTTCCATCGCCCTATTCTCACCGGTCGGGTGGGCATCTCGTGTCGAATCGCGCAAACGGGGGCATCTGGCTGCCGCCGCTCACGCGATCCGAGACTCGGCGTCGCCCCTAGAGCGCCCTGGTGGAGATGACACGCGCGTACTCGCGGCCCGAATCCTTCACGGTCCGCTCCTGGGTGTCGTAGTCGACCCGCACGATGCCGAAGCGCTTGTCGTAGCCCCAGGCCCACTCGAAGTTGTCGAAGAGCGACCAGTAGAAGTAGCCGCGCACGTCGACACCCGCCTCTGCGGCGTCGAGCACCGCTCCGAGGTGCAGTCGCAGGAAGTCGGTGCGGTCGGCGTCGTGCACCCGCGTCTCGCCGTCCTCGACCACCACGACGTCGTCATACGCCGCACCGTTCTCGGTCATGTAGAGCACGGTGCCTGCCGGTTCGGCGTACTCGGTCCAGACGCGCTGCAGCAGGCGGGTGAGCCCCTCGGGCTGCACCTCCCAGTTCTGCGCCGTGCGCGGGAGCCCTCGCTCGACCGCGTGGACGCCGGCGCTCGACGGATAGGGGCTGCGGACCGGGCGCTCGGTGGCGGGCCCTCCCGGCACGGGAGACGCGATCGGCGGCGTGCCGGACACGAGGTCGCCGTGGTAGTAGTTCACGCCCTGGGTGTCGATGTGCTGCGAGATCGTCTCCAGGTCGCCGTCGTGCACGGCGGCCTCGAACTGCGCGACGGCGTCGGCATCCACCGCGCGGATGTCCTCCACGATGTCGACCGGGTAGCCGCCGCGGTAGATCGGGTCGAGGAACCACCGGTTGAACTGCCCGTCCACGCGACGGGCGGCGTCGACGTCGGCCGGCTTCTGCGGGTCGGCGGGGTCGGCCACCGTGTGGTTCAGCGTGATCCCGAGGTTGAGCGAGGCATCGCGCCCGCGCAGCTCCTGCACGGTCTTCCCGTGCGCGAGCAGCAGATGGTGCGAGGCGAGCAGTCCCTCCGCGATGCTGGTGTGCCCCGGCGCATGCTCACCACCCGTGTAGGACAGGAACGACGAGCACCACGGCTCGTTCAGCGTGGTCCACACGTTCACGCGGTCGCCGAGCGCGTCGTGCATGGTGCCCGCGTACTCGAGGAACCGGTCGACCGTGTCGCGGTTCGTCCAGCCACCGGCATCCTGCAGCGCCTGTGGCATGTCCCAGTGGTACAGGGTGAGCCAGGGCAGGATGTCGGCGGCGAGGAGTTCGTCGACCAGGCGCTCGTAGAAGTCGACGCCGGCCGGGTTGACCGCTCCCCCGTCCGGTCGCACGCGCGACCACGAGGTCGAGAAGCGGTACGTCTGCAGCCCGAGCTCTTTCATGAGCGCGACGTCCTGCGGGTATCGGTGATAGTGATCGCAGGCGACATCGCCGTCGTCCCCGCCGATCACGGCGCCGGGCACCCGGCAGAACGCGTCCCAGATCGATGCCGTGCGGCCGTCTTCGAACGCCGCACCCTCGATCTGATAGGCGGCCGTCGCGGCGCCGAAGAGGAAGTTCTCGGGGAAGGAGCGGGTCATAGGGGTCATCCTTTCACCGCGCCCGCCATGATGCCACTGACCAGCTGCCGGCCCGCGACCACGAAGAGCACGAGCAGGGGAAGGGTCGCGAGCACCGCTCCGGCGAGCACGATCGAGTAGTCGATGTAGTACCCGGACTGGAGTTGGCTGAGGGCCGTCTGCAGTGTCGGGTTCTGGGGCGAGAGCACGATCAGCGGCCACAGGTAGTCGGTCCACGCCGTCATGAACGTGAAGAGACCGAGGATCGCCATGGCCGGTCGCGCGGCGGGGAGCCCGACCGTGAGGAACGTGCGGAACTGGTTGGCCCCGTCCATGCGCGCCGCCTCGATCAGCTCGTCCGGGATCACGTCGACCAGGTACTGCCGCATGAAGAAGACGCCGAACGCCGTGACGAGTGTCGGCACGATGACGGCTCCGATCGAACCGGTCCAGCCGAACTCGCGCATCAGCATGAACAGCGGGATGATGCCCAGCTGCGTCGGGATGGCCATGGTAGCGATCACGAAGACCATGAGACCGTCGCGTCCCTTGAACCGCAGCTTGGCGAACGCGTAGCCCGCGAGCGTCGAGAACGTGACCACCGAGATCGTGATGATGCCCGAGATCAGGAAGGAGTTGCCGAGGGCGAGCCAGAAGGGGATCGCATCGAACACCTGGGCCGCGTTGGCGAGGAAGTTCCCGCCGGGGATCAGGGGCAGCGTCTCCCCGCGGGTGGCGTTCGTGCCGCTGGCCACCACGACCGACCACCACAGCGGATACACGCTGCCGATGATGAACGCGGCCAGCAGTCCGTAGGTGAGGAACCCGGGGCGGCTGCCGATGCCGGCGGTGCCGGACGACGTTCCGCGCCGACGGCGGATCTTCTCGGGGACGCTCAGCGCCTGCGTGGCGGTCATCGCGCGTTCTCCTCGGTCGTGGTGGCGATCGTCGTGCCGGCAGCGGCGGCGGCGGCCGCGGTGTCGGCGGTGCGAGCGCGGCGACGAGCCGCGCGGTTCTTGGGGGCGTCTCCGGTGGAGATGCGCCGGGAGATGAGGAAGTTGATCACGCCGATCCCCACGATCAGCAGGAACAGCAGGATCGCGACGGCGGATGCCTCTCCGAGGTCCCGCCGGAAGAACGCGAGCTCCCACAGGAACAGCACCGTGGTCTGGAACTGACGGTCGCTGCCTCCGATGCCGCCAGCGGTCGACACGTCGAACAGGCGCGGCTCGGCGAAGATCTGCAGGCCACCGATGGTCGCGGTGATGATCACGAAGATCAGGGTCGGACGGATCGTCGGGATCGTGATGGAGAAGAACCGGCGGGCGGCCCCTGCCCCGTCGAGGGCGGCGGACTCGTAGAGGTCGCGCGGCACGGCCTGCATCGCGGCCAGCAGGATGAGGGCGTTGTAGCCGGTCCAGCGGAAGTTGACCATGACCGCGATCGCGATGTGCGACAGGGCGGTGTTGTGCTTCCACTCCTGGTCGGCGATGCCGATGAGGTTGAGCAGGTTGTTGGCGAGACCGTCGGCCTCGTTGAAGATGCTCGAGAAGATGATGGCGACCGCGACCGGGGTGACCACGAACGGGATCAGCACGCTCATGCGCCAGAAGGTCGGGGCGCGCAGACCGCGGTCGAGGAGGTAGGCGATCACGAGCGCGACCGCGAGCTGCGGGATCGCCGAGAGCAGGAAGATGCTCAGGGTGTTGCCGATGGAGTTCCAGAACATCGCGTCGCCCAGGATCTCGGCGAAGTTGCCGAATCCGACGAAGTCGCCCTCACCCTTGAGCAGGTCCCACTCGTGCACCGCGACCCACACGGTGTAGAGCAGCGGGAACAGGCCGACGAGTCCGAACAACAGGAAGAACGGCGAGATGTAGAAGTACGGCGACGCGTTCTGGTCGAACCGCGAGACGCGGTGGCGCCAGGAGCGCTTCGGCGGAGCATCCTCGGTCGCGGATGCCGCGGCATGCTGCTGCGCAGGCGGGGCGGTGAGAGTCATGTGCGTTTCCTTGTCCCGGGATCCGAGGGTTCCCGTCGCAGTCCCTGTCGCCGACCGCACGCGGAGGCGACAGAGACTGCGACGAGAGGAGGGAGTCAGCCGACCCTGGTCAGCCGACGAGATCGTTCAGCAGGCCGATGGCCTGGTCCCAGGCGCCCTTGGTGTCGGTCTCGCCGCGGTCGAGGCTGCTGAGAGCCGGACCGAAGACGTTCTCCTGGATCACCGAGTCGTCCGCGCCCTTGAACTGCGCGACGACGCCCTTGGCACGCTCGGCGAGGATCGCACCGGTCGGCGCGTCGTTGAAGAACTCGTTGGGCGTGGCCTCCTCGGCGAGGGACTCCTGCGCCTTGATGGTCGAGGGGAAGTTGCCCGCTGCAGCGGACTGCTTCACCTGCTGCTCGGGCTGCGTCAGCCAGTCGGCGAGCTCCGCCGCGGCCTCCTTGTGCTCCGAGGACTCGGGGATCGAGAGGAACGCGCCACCCCAGTTCGCCGCGCCTCCGGGGAACACGTCGGCGAAGTCCCATCCGGTCGACGCGTCGCCGCCGCCGGCCTCGACCTGACCCTGCACGACGCCGAGCATCCAGCCGGGGCACACGAAGGTCGCGAAGGTGCCGTCGACGAACGACTTGCCGCCGTTCCAGTCCCAGGCGGTCTGCGCGGCGGACTGGCCGCCCTCCGTCGCGGCGCCCAGCAGCTCGAAGCGCTCCTGGAGCTCGTCGTTGCCCTCGACGTTCAGTTCGCCGTCAGCGGTGTAGTAGCCCTCGTCGAGCTGGTTGACCATGGCGTTCCACACGAACCCGGAGTGGTCGTACCAGGCCTTGCCGGTCTTGGCCGTGTAGTCGGCGCCGACCTTGAAGTAGTTCTCCCAGTCGCCGTTGAGGAGCTCGGCGACGGACTCGCGGTCGCTCGGGAGACCGGCGGCCTCGAACGCGGCGCCGTTGTAGCAGATGCCGCTCGGGCCGATGTCGGTGCCGTAGCCGATGACGCGGCCCTCGGCATCGGTGGCCTGGCCGTACTTCCAGTCGACCCAGTCGTCCTTGCGGTCCTCGATGCCGTAGTCGCGCAGGTCGACGAAGGTGTCGGAGACGTCCATGATCGCTCCGAGCCAGCCCTCCTCGATCGCGACGACGTCGCTGAGGCCGGAACCGGCGGCGATCTTGGTGAAGGCATCGGTGCGGGCGTTGCCACCCGTGTCGATGTTGGTCGCCTCGATCTTCACGTTCGGGTGCGCCTTCTCGTATTCCTTGTAGAGGTCCTCGTAGCCGAAGGTGCCGAAGGTGGTGACGGTCAGTGTGACCTCTTCGTCGGCGCTGCCTCCGTCGGCGTCGCCGGTGTTTCCGGAACAGCCGGCGAGGGCGAGGGCGGAGACGGATGCCACGGCGGCGATCGCGAGGATCCGGTGGCGGGCACGTGTGTTCACAGTTCACTCCTTTGTGGTGGTCGTGCGGTGTTGCTGCATCGGGACTTCGTGGGAGCGCTCCCACGAACTGAGTAGCCACTGTATGGGAGCGCTCCCATGGTGTCAAGCCAGCCCGGTCGGCGACGGATCGCCGATGCCACGACGATCCGCTGAACAGCGGCCGGGACATCGTCCGCGGATCGTCACCGCGTCGGTGAATCGTCAACCCTGGCCGACCGGCGTACCCTTGTCCGGTGCCCGAAGCCACGCTCTCCCCTGCCCTCGTCCGCGCCGAAGCCCTGATCCGCAATGTGCCGGACTATCCGCAGCCGGGCATCATCTTCCGTGACATCACGCCGCTGCTCGCCGACGCCGAAGCTCTGCGCGTCACGACCGAGGCGATCATCGAGCCCTTCGCCGGCCAGTTCGACGTGATCGCCGGCATCGAGGCGCGCGGGTTCATCCTCGCCAGCGCCGCCGCCATCGCCGCGGGCGTCGGGCTCATCCCGATCCGCAAGGCGGGCAAGCTCCCTCGCCCCGCAGCATCCGTCGACTACGCCCTCGAGTACGGCACCGCGACGATCGAGATGCACGACGACCTGCCGGTCGGCTCCCGCGTCCTGCTCATCGACGACGTGCTCGCCACGGGCGGCACTCTGGCAGCAGGTCGCGAACTCGTCGAGGGCCTGGGCAGCCACGTCATCGGCATCTCGGTGCTGTTCGAGATCGACGGCCTCGGCGGCCGCGACACCGTCGGCGACCTGCACACCGTCTTCCACTCCGCGTAAGGGACTCGCCCCGGGGCGGTAGACTGAAGGCGCCCGTCCGCCCGCGACTCTTGGAGCCGTCATGCCCACCATCGTCGTCGACGTCATGCCCAAGCCCGAACTGCTCGACCCGCAGGGGAAGGCCGTCTCCGGCGCCTTCGCACGTCTGGGCGTCGAGGGCTTCAGCGACGTCCGCATCGGCAAGCGCTTCGAGCTCACCGTCGAGGGCGAGGTCACCGACGAGGTTCTCGCCGAGGCCAAGCGCATCGCCGACGAGGTGCTCTCCAACTCCGTGATCGAAGACGTCGTCGGCATCGAGGTCGCGGAGTGACCGTCCGCATCGGCGTCATCACCTTCCCGGGTTCGCTCGACGACCGTGACGCGCAGCGCGCCGTCCGCATCGCCGGTGCCGAGCCGGTCGAACTGTGGCACGGATCGCACGACCTCGAGGGTGTCGACGCCCTGGTCCTCCCCGGAGGCTTCAGCTACGGCGACTACCTCCGTGCGGGTGCGATCGCCGCGCTCTCGCCGATCATGGCCGAGGTCAAGGATGCCGCCGCCAAGGGCATGCCCGTGCTCGGCATCTGCAACGGGTTCCAGATGCTGGTCGAGGCGCACCTGCTTCCCGGCGGACTGATCCGCAACAACCACCAGCACTTCGTCCGTCGCGACCAGAAGCTCACGGTCGAGAACTCCGACACCGCCTGGACCAACGCGTTCCGCACCGGCCAGGAGATCGTGATCCCGCTGAAGAACGCCGACGGCGGCTACATCGCCGACGAGCAGACCCTCGACCGCATCGAGGGCGAGGGGCTCGTGGCCTTCCGCTATGCCGGGGTCAACCCGAACGGATCGCTCCGCGACATCGCCGGTCTCACGAACGAGGCGGGCAACGTGGTGGGACTCATGCCGCACCCCGAGCACGCCACGGAGCCCGGCTTCGGCCCCGACACCTCGGCCGCCATGCGCAGCGGTGTCGACGGACTCGACTTCTTCACGAGCGCGATCGCCGCCGTCGCCCGCGTCGCCGCGTAGCCCCGCTCAGCCAGCAGGAAGCATGAACGGGTTCGTCCCCGACGCGGCCAGCAGGTACCACGCGGTCGCGCCGGTGTGCAGGCTCGCGTAGTACAGGTCGCCGAAGCCGGAGTCGAGGCCGTCGTTCGAGGTGGCGACGATGCCCTTGCCGTCGCCGTTCGGAGCGTCGCGCTGCGCCAGACGGATGCTGCGCAGCAGGGACTCGACCCGGTCGTCGTCGCCGACTCCGCCGCGGAGTCGCAGCGCCAGAGCCAGGTGACCGCTGCCCTCGAACCACACCTTCGACACGTCGACCTCGCTGATCGACGGCCCCGTGTACGGGCCATCCGACGCCATGAGGCTTCCGAGCGTCCAATCGAGCGCCGCACCGTACCGCGGGTCTCCCGTCGCGAGCGCACTCCACGTCTGGCCGTCCAGCGGGATGGGACGGGTGTTGATCGTCGAGCCGTCGAGGGCCGTCCCGGTGTTCACGTGGCCGTCCGCGCTCTGCATGGCTGCCACGAACCCCGCGGCCACCGCCGCCCGCTCGGTCCACACGGCATCCCCGGTGAGCTGCGCCAGCTGCGTGAAGAATCCCGTGATGTCGGCGTTGTGCTCGGTGGACTTCCACGTGAGCGAGGTGCCGTCCTCGAGCTGACCACCGGTGTAGCCGAAAGGCGCTCGGTCCATGTCGGCCGTGTTGGCCTGGATCCACTGACCGACGCGGACGGCGCCGTCCAGATATCGAGGGTCACCGGTCGCGTGCGCGAGCCGAGCGAGGGCCAAGCCGACCCACGCCTGGTTGCCGGTGAACGTGCCGGGTCCGGTGATCTCCACTCGCCCCTGCCGGATGCCGTGCGGCTCGTACGATGCGCGGGTGCGACCGTCGCCGATCGGGTCGTTCTGCTGCACGAAGAGGAGGGCGTCGCCGATCGCTCGCGCGCGGCGGAGGTCGTCGGGCAGACCTCGGGCGGTGTAGGCGATCGCGACCAGAGCGTCGTCGTAGACGAACGAGGGAGTGAAGTCCCAGCTCGGGGTCGTGAAGAACCCGCCCTCGTAACTGCGCGGCAGGCAGCGACCGGCGCCGTCGCAGAACTCGTCCACGCGCGCGTCGAGGAACTCGTACGCCAGGGCGACAGACACAGACGGATCCGTCGCGGCGTCGGAGGGCGCACCGTCAGCGGCAGCGAAGGCCCCCGACACGGCCGGCGCGGCGGCAGCGAGCACCGCGGCGACGAGCGCAGCGGCGATCACCGACGGCACCCTTCGGCGCGACGAATCGGGCATCGGAACCCCTCTGGCAGGACCACGACCCGGACAGTTCGTGGGCGGCCGGACGGCCACGATAGGAACATTCGCATACCGGGGACGCCCGCAGAAGTGGCGAAGGTCTAGTTCTGCGGTGAGGGTTGCGCCGCGACGTCCGCGTAGCAACCAGGCCCGTCCGGCGCAAGGCTTTTGCCTCGACGGGCGTCGACCCGCACGCTGGGAGTCCACTCGTCACCCCGGACCCGCGCCGCGTCTCGCACGCGGTCGCGGACGGCGGGACGATCCGCAGACGAGGAAGGACGCATCATGACGCGCGACCAGTACACCTTCACCAACCCCGCCGAGCTCTATGCCGACATCGAGCCCGAGAAGCAGCACATGCCGGAGCCCGGCTTCGACGCCGACCTGACCCCGAAGGCCGACCTCGGCGAGGAGAGCTACCGGGGCACCGGACGCCTGACCGGACGCAAGGCGCTGATCACCGGCGGTGACTCCGGTATCGGTGCGGCCACGGCGATCGCGTTCGCCCGCGAGGGCGCCGACGTGGCGATCTCGTATCTGCCCGAGGAGGAGAAGGATGCGAGCCGCATCGCCGACATCCTGCGCGACGCCGGCGTGAAGGTCGCCGCTCTCCCCGGCGACCTCCGCGACCCCGAGTATTGCCGCACCCTCGTCGCCGATGCGGTGGCGGCCCTCGGCGGCCTCGACATCCTCGTCAACAACGGCGGGAAGCAGGTCTACCAGGAGTCGCTGATCGACATCACGGACGAGCAGTTCGACGACACGTTCAAGACCAACGTGTATGCGATGTTCTGGATCACGAAGGCGGCGCTGCCGCACCTGCCCGCCGGGTCGACGATCATCAACACCACGTCGATCCAGGCGTACTCGCCCTCGGGCATCCTCGTCGACTACGCCGCGACCAAGGCGACCATCAACGCGTTCACCAAGGGACTGGCCGAGCAGCTCGCTCCGAAGGGCATCCGCGTGAACGCCGTGGCACCCGGCCCGATCTGGACCCCGCTGCAGCCCAGCGACGGCCAGCCGCAGGAGAAGCTCGAGAGCTTCGGCGAAGACACCCCGCTCGGCCGCATGGGGCAGCCCGCCGAACTCGCCCCCGCCTACGTCTTCCTGGCATCGGCCGAGTCGAGCTATGTCGCCGGCGAGACGCTGAACGTCAACGGCGGCATGCCGACGCCGTGAGCACGCGGGGTCGTCGGCGCTCCTTCGACGACCCCGAACGACCTAGACCAGTGCCGGCGGCCACACTCCGATCAGCACGGCCATCACCACGACCGTCACCAGCTCGTGCGCGATGTTGAGGGTGGTCAGTCTGGTCGAGCGGCCTTCGAACGCGTCGTGCGTGATGAAACGGGCGGCCGTGAACCCCGCCCACAGCGTCACCGCCGTGACGACGGCGCCCCAGAAGAACGACCCACCGTAGAAGTGCCAGGCGATGGCGGATGCTCCGGCGAGCACCCATGCCGTGATGAAGCTGACGATCACGGTCGTGATGATCGGCCATGCAGCCGTCGCGGCCGGGCGATCCATGTCGACGTCCGCGAGCTTCGCCCATCGCGTGCCGAACACCTTGGGCGCGTACCAGACCGACCCCACGAGCATGCTCGACGCGGTGGCCAGGAGGACCGCCCAGTAATTGATCTCGGGAACCATGACAGCCTCCACTCGTCGGTTGCCGCCACCCTACTCCCGCGACGCGACGGCGCGGGGAGGAGGTCGACGGGGTCACCTCACCGCGAACGCACCGCGACGGGACGCCGAACCGATTCGATGCCTTCCCTGGCGGGAGTGTAAGCGTTTGCAGTAACCTGTTTCGCATGGCACAGCTTGAGCAGAACGCAGCCCCCGGTTCCGAGTGGTGGCGCAGCGCCGTCATCTATCAGATCTACCCCCGCTCCTTCGCGGACGCCTCCGGCGACGGCATCGGCGACCTCCCGGGCATCACCAGCCGTCTGGACGCGCTGCAGGATCTCGGCGTCGACGCGATCTGGCTGAGTCCGTTCATGACCAGTCCGCAGCGCGATGCCGGCTACGACGTGGCCGACTACCGCGACGTGGACCCGCTGTTCGGCACGCTCGCCGACTTCGACGAGATGCTCGCGCAGGCCCACGCCCGCGACATCCGGGTGATCGTCGACCTGGTGCCCAACCACTCCTCCGACCAGCACGTCTGGTTCCAGGAGGCGCTCAAGGCCGCCCCCGGCAGCCCGGAGCGCGCGCGCTACATCTTCCGCGACGGCAAGGGCGAGAACGGCGAACTGCCCCCGAACAACTGGGAGTCGGTGTTCGGCGGTGGCATGTGGCAGCGCGTGACCGAGGCCGACGGCACCCCCGGCCAGTGGTACCTGCACATCTTCGATGCGACGCAGCCCGACTTCGACTGGAACAACGAGGAGGTGCAGGAGGAGTTCCGCTCGATCCTGCGCTTCTGGCTCGACCGCGGCGTCGACGGATTCCGGGTCGACGTGGCCCACGGCATGATCAAGACCGAGGGCCTGCCCGACTACACCCCGCCGACGGATGCCGACTCGATGGGCGGCGGCGAGTCGAACGTGCCGTACTGGGGTCAGGACGGCGTTCACGAGATCTACCGCGACTGGCACAAGGTGCTGGCGGAGTACGACGGCGACCGCGCCCTGTGCGGCGAGGCCTGGATGCCGACGCTGCAGCAGACCGCCCTGTGGGTGCGTCCGGACGAGATGCACCAGACGTTCAACTTCCCGTACCTGATGACGCCGTGGGATGCCCAGCGGCTCGGCGACGTCATCCGCGAGTCGCTCGACGAGTTCGGCGCGGTGGGCGCGCCCAGCACGTGGGTGCTGTCGAACCACGACGTCGTGCGCCACGCATCGCGCCTCGCACTCACGGCCGACAACCCGCAGGGCGAGGGCATCGGGCCGAACACCCCGCACAAGCCCGACACCGCGACCGGCCTGGCCCGTGCCCGCGCCGCCACGACCCTGATGCTCGCGCTCCCCGGATCGTCGTACCTGTACCAGGGCGAGGAGCTCGGACTCCCGGAGGCCATGGAGATCCCGGACGAGTTCCGTCAGGACCCGACCTGGTACCGCACGAACGGCGAGCGCTACGGCCGTGACGGCTGCCGCGTCCCGCTGCCGTGGGAGGCGGATGCTCCGGCCTTCGGCTTCAACGAGACCGGACTCTCGTGGCTCCCGCAGCCGGCGGAGTGGGCGACATACGCCCGCGATGTCGAGGAGGTCGACCCCGCGTCGACCCTCGCGCTGTACAAGCGTCTGCTGGCCGCCCGTCGCGAGCACGGCTTCGGCGCCGGCTCGCTGGTGTGGGAGGATGCCGGCGCTGACGCGGTGGCCTTCCGGCGCGGAGACGTGCACGTGGTCGCGAATCTCGGCGCCGAGCCGATCGAGCTGCCCGCCGACGCGACGGTCATCCTGCAGAGCCAGCCCTTCGACGGCGCGGCCCTCCCGGTCGACACCGCGGTCTGGTACACCACCCCCGCCCAGGTCTGACCCGCGCCATCCCGCCCCGTCGCACTTTCCGTCGATCTCAGCCGCACGGCTCGACAGGGAGTGCGACGGGAGCGGATCACACAGAGGAACACATGGCCAGCATCGATGAGGTCGCCCGGCTCGCCGGGGTCTCCACCGCGACCGTCTCCCGCGCGCTCAGCGGCCGCGGACACGTGTCGGAGTCCGCCAAGGAGCGGGTGCAGGCCGCGGCGCAGTCGCTCGGCTACGTCGTGTCCTCCCGCGCATCGAGTCTGGCTTCCGGTCGGACGCGCAACATCGGCGTCGTGGTGCCGTTCCTCGACCGGTGGTTCTTCAGCACGGTGCTCTCGGGCGTCTCGGCGGCGCTCATGCGCGCCGGCTACGACATCACGCTGTACAACATCACCGCCGACAAGGACGTGCGCCGACACGTGTTCGACACGTTCCTGCGGCGTCAGCGGGTGGATGCCGTGATCGCGGTGTCGATCGAGCTCGATGAGGACGAGACGCAGCACCTGCTCGATCTCGGACTTCCGGTGATCGCGATCGGCGGCCCGAACCCGAAGCTCGACACCCTCACGGTCGACGACGTCGCAGTCGCCCAACTGGCCACCGAGCACCTCATCGGTCTCGGTCACACCGACATCGCGCACATCGGCGCGAACCCCGAGTTCGACATCGACTTCCACATCCCCACGAACCGCCGCCTGGGCTTCGAGAAGGCCCTGCTGACGGCCGGCATCCCCCTGAACCACGCGTTCCTCGAGCCCGCGGACTTCACGGTCGAGGGCGGGTACCGGGCGGCGAAGCAGCTGCTCGGACGCCCTGGGCCCCGCCCGACCGCGGTGTTCGCGGCATCCGACGAGATGGCGATCGGAGCCCTGCTCGCCGCGCGCGACCTCGGGTTCAGCGTGCCGGAGGAGCTGTCGATCGTCGGCATCGACGGGCACGAGCTCGGGGAGTTCTTCCGCCTGACCACGGTGGACCAGTTCCCGCTCGGCCAGGGCGAACGGGCCGCGGATGCCGTGCTGGCGAAGCTCGCCACCCCGGACGAGGTGCACATCCCCTCCGAGCTGCCGTACGAGTTGAACGTGCGCGGCACCACGGCGCGGCTCATCTGAGCGGAGTGCCGCCTACTCCTCGCGCTGATACACATCCGGGACGCCGTCGCCGTCGGCGTCGACGGACTCCTGCGCGGCGATCGCCCGATACCGCCGGTTTCTCGCGCCCAGCAGGATCGATGCGGCGACCGCGGCGAGCACGGAGGCGATGAGGATGGCGACCTTCGCGGCATCGTGCTCGAGTCCTGCGGGGAAGCTCAGCTCCGCGACCAGCAGCGACACCGTGAATCCGATGCCCGCGAGCATGCCGACGCCGATCAGGTCGACCCACCGGAGTCCCCCACCCAGCTTCGCGCGGGTCGCCTTCGTCGCGATCCAGGTGGCGACCACGATCCCGATCGGCTTGCCGAGCACCAGGCCGCAGACGATCGCGATGGCCACGGGGTGCGTGACCGTCTGCACGAAGCCGTCGCCGACGACGGCCACGCCGGCCGCGAAGAACGCGAAGACGGGGACCGCGAACCCGGCGGACAACGGACGGAACCGGTGTTCGAACTCCTCCGCGAGCCCGGGGCGCTCGATCCCGTCGGCATCCGTCTCCCCGGAACGGACCGGGATCATGAAGCCCAGGGCGACGCCCGCGATGGTCGCGTGGATCCCCGATGCGTGGACGAAGGCCCACACGACCACGCCGATCGGGAGCAGGATCAGCCAGGCCGCGAAGCGGTTGCGGGCGAAGAACCCCTGCCGCATCTGTGCGAGCGCCGCGTACAGGGCGAGGCCGAGGATCGCGGCGGGGAGCGGCATCGGGTTCAGGTCATCGGTGTAGAAGATCGCGATGATGCCGATCGCGATGAGATCGTCCACCACCGCCAACGTCAGCAGGAACAGACGCAGGCGCGCGGGCAGATGCGAGCCGATGATCGCGAGGACGGCGACGGCGAAGGCGATGTCGGTCGCCGTCGGAACCGCCCATCCGCGCAGCAGTTCGGGATCGGGCCCGATGACGAGCACGTAGATCAGGGCGGGGACCACGACGCCCCCGACGGCCGCGGCCACCGGCACGATCGCGGTTCGCACGTCGCGCAGATCGCCGACCACGAACTCGCGCTTCAGCTCCAGACCGACGAGGAAGAAGAAGATCGCCAGCAGTCCGTCTGCGGCCCAGGCTCCGAGGCTGAGGCGGAGGTGCCATGGCTCGTAGCCGATCTCGAAGTCCCGGAGCGCGAAATAGCTCTCCGCGAGTGGGGAGTTCGCCCACACGAGGGCGAGCGCGGCCATCACCACGAGAAGTATGCCGCCGACGCTCTCCTTGCGCAGGAGGGTGCCGATGCGGCGGACCTCGCGGTAGCTGCCGCGGGCGGGGAAGGAACGACGGGCGTCTGTCATGGGAGCTCCGAGGTGTCGACGAACGATGATGTCGACCAGGCTTCCCGACGCTCCTTCCTCCACCCTAGACGGTTACGCGAGTGCATTCCTGGGCGGACGCGGTGCGCCCCGCGGGATCAGGATCCGACGATCAGACCCTGTGTCGCGGTGCGGGCGGTCTCGAAACGGCGCTGCACGTCCGACCAGTTCACGAGGTTCCAGAAGGCCTTGACGTAGTCGGCGCGCACGTTGAGGTAGTCGAGGTAGTACGCGTGCTCCCAGACGTCGAGCTGCAGCAGCGGGGTGACGCCGAGCGGCGCGTTCCCCTGCTGGTCGAACAGCTGGAAGATCACAGGCCGGGCGCCCACGCTGTCCCACGCCAGCACGGCCCAGCCCGACCCCTGCACGCCGAGGGCGGTCGCGGTGAAATGTGCGCGGAAGGCATCGATCGACCCGAACGCGTCCTCGAGCGCCGCCGCCAGCTCACCCTCGGGAGCGCCACCGCCCTCGGGCGACATGTTCTGCCAGAACACCGAGTGGTTGATGTGGCCGCCGAGGTTGAAGGCGAGGTCCTTCTCGAGCTTGTTCACGTTCGCGAGATCCCCGGCGTCGCGGGCGGCGGCGAGCTGTTCGAGTGCGGTGTTCGCGCCGGTGACGTACGCCTGGTGGTGCTTGGAGTGGTGCAGCTCCATGATCTTGCCGGAGATGTGCGGCTCGAGCGCCGCGTAGTCGTAGGGCAGCTCGGGGAGTGTGTAGAGCGCGGACATGGTGTTCCTTTCGTGGAGCGGGTTCAGAGGGCGGTGTCGTGCGGGAGGGCGTGGAAACGGCGGTCGAGGTAGACCAGCGGACGGGCGGCGCGCCCCGGCAGCACCTCGAGCACCTCGGCGATCACGACCGTGGAGGAGCCGACGGGGACGTTCTGGATCGAGCGGCACCGCAGCGCCGCACGCGCCTCGGGCAGGTGCGGCTCTCCCGTGGGCAGTGTCGTCCAGCCCTGTTCCGGCGTGAAGCGCTCGGAGCCGCTGACCGCGAAGCTCTGCGCGAGGTCGGAGTGTTCGTCGTCGATCAGGTGCACGAGGAAGGTCTCGGCGCCGAGGAGCGCCCCCGCACTCCCGGTGGCACGCGTCACCGAGAACACGATCGCGGCGGGGTCGACCGCCACGGATGACACGCTCGATGCGGTGAGGCCGACCGGGCCGGCCGGAGTCTGCGCCGTGATGATGGCCACGCCGGCGGGGTGGGTGCGGAACGCGGCCTTGAGCCCCTCGCCGACGGGAGTGGGGACGGGTGCGGCCGGGTGCGGCACGGGCTCTGGGGCATGGGCGGTCATCGGACGGTCTCCTTCACGGACGCGGGCTGCGCATGGTCGAGCGTGACGCAGACGATCGTGAGGCGCGGACTCATGCGTGCGCCTCCTGCGGGGGAAGCGCGGCGACCAGCGGGTGGTCGAACGAGAGCATCCCCGTCTTGGCCGCCCCTCCGGGCGAGCCGATCTCGTCGAAGAACTCCACGTTCGCCTTGTAGTAGTCCTGCCATTCCTCGGGCAGGTCGTCTTCGTAGAAGATCGCCTCCACGGGACACACGGGTTCGCAGGCGCCGCAGTCCACGCACTCGTCGGGGTGGATGTACAGCGAGCGCTCGCCCTCGTAGATGCAGTCGACGGGGCACTCGTCGATGCAGGCCTTGTCCTTCACATCGACGCACGGCAGGGCGATCACGTAGGTCATCGGTCGGTCTTCGTTCGGGTCACGGTTTCCACCGTAAAACCTCAAGTATACTTGAGGTCAAATCGAGGAAGGTCGACCGGATGAGTCCGCACGCACCCGACGAACCGCTGTCGATCGGCGAGATGACGAGGCGCACCGGCGTCGCGGCATCCGCCCTGCACTTCTACGAGTCCCTGGGCCTCATCGCGTCGACTCGCACGCCCGGCAACCAGCGCCGCTATGCCCGGCACATGCTGCGCCGCGTCTCGCTCATCACGGTCGCCAAGCGCCTCGGCATCCCGCTCTCCGACGTGCAGACGGCCTTCGCCGACGTGCCGCTGACCGAGACCCCGAGTCACGCCGACTGGCAGCGGGCCTCGCGGCGGTGGAAGCGCGAGCTGGAGAAGCGCCGCGAGGGCATCGAACGCCTGGAGCGCGAACTCACCGGATGCATCGGCTGCGGCTGCCTGTCGATGAAGGCCTGCGGCCTGCTCAACCCCGACGATGCTCTCGGTACCCAGGGCGTCGGCCCCCAGCGCCTTCAGGACTGAGAGAACGATCCAGCGTCACGTCCTCCCCGGCCGACGGTCACATCACCTCGAACTCGGCGGAGAGGAGCACATCGTCGCGCGAGCTCGGACCGACCAGGAGTTCGAACATGCCGGGCTCGACCAGGCGTGTACCCGCCGCGTCCACGATCGTGCACTCCGCGACCGGAAGCTCGACTCGCACGCGCGCGGTCTCCCCCGGCGCGAGATCGACCTGACGGAACGTCTTGAGCTCCTTGTCGGTCCAGCTCACGCTCGTCACCGAGTCGCGCACGTACACCTGCACGGTCTCGCGCACCGACCGGGCGCCCGTGTTCGACACCGTGATGTGCCCGACGATCGTGTCGGACTCCCCGAGTGCGGTGTCCTCGAGCGTCAGGTCGGCGTACTCCACAGTCGTGTACGACAGCCCCTCGCCGAACGCCCAGGCAGGCGACTGCGTGAGGTCGGCATACCGGTCGCCGTGCTGACCGCGGATCTGGTTGTAGTACGTCGGCTGCTGACCCACGTGGCGGGCGAACGAGATCGGCAGACGCCCTGAGGGCTCGGCCGCGCCGGAGACGATGTCGGCCAACGCCCGGCCGCCCTGCATGCCGGGGTTGGCCGCCCAGATCACGGCGGCCGCCTTCGACGCGGAGGGAGGGAGCACGAGCGGCTTCGAGGCGAGCAGCACGATCACGACGGGCTTCCCTGTCGCGATGAGCGCGTCGATCAGGGCGTTCTGCCCGCCGATGAGCTCGAGCGTCGCGGTGGATCGCCCCTCGCCGACGAGCTCGATCCGGTCACCCACGACCGCCACGACCACGTCCGATTCCGATGCGGCGGCCACGGCCTCCGCGATCAGCGCCGCATCCGGCTCGCACGGCTTCACGACCGGCGGGCGCGGCTGGTGATCGGGGAAGAATCGTCCGCGGGGATCCTCCTCGAGCGTGAGGATGTCGGCACCCCTGGCGTGCGTCACCGTCCAGCCGTCGATCGCCTGCAGCCCGTCGAGCACGGTCGTGATCATGTCGCGGGGCTGACCGTCGAGCCACCCTGCCTGACCGGAGCCGCCCGCCCAGTCGCCGAGCTGCGTCTGCGCGTCGTCGGCGAGGGGTCCGGCGACGAGCACCCTGAGGGGCCCCGTCGGGTCGAGCGGCAGCACGCCGTCGTTCTCGAGCAGCACGAGCGAGCGGCGCGCGACCTCGAGGTTCAGCTCCGCGTGCGCGGTACTGCCCACCACCGCGGCGAGCTCGGTCCCGGGCAGCCGGGGATTCTCGAACAGTCCGAGCTCGAACTTGAGCGTCAGGATGCGGGCGGCGGCGGCATCGAACGCGTCTTCGTGGAGCATGCCCGCAGCGACCGCGTCGAGAGCGCCCTCGAAGAAGCTCGGCGTGGTCATGATCATGTCGTTGCCCGCCCGCACCGCCGCCGCGGCCGCGTGGGCGATGTCGGGCTGGATCCGCTGCTCCCACACCATGCGTCCGACGTTGTCCCAGTCGGTGATGAGCGTGCCCGTGTAGCCCCACTCGCCCCGAAGCACATCGCTGAGCAGCCAGTCGTTGGTGGTGATCGGCACCCCGTCGGTGGTCTGGTAGCCGAGCATGAACGTGCGGCATCCCTCGCGGGCGACGCGCTCGAACGGCGGCAGGAACCACGACCGCAGCTTGCGGCGGGAGATGTCGGCCTCGCTCGCGTCGCGCCCGCCCTGGGTCTCGGAGTATCCGGCGAAGTGCTTGGCCGTCGCCAGGATCGCGGTCGGATCGTCCAGGCCGTCGCCCTGATAGCCGCGCACCATCGCCGAGGCGAGCTCGCCGATCAGGAACGGGTCTTCACCGAACGTCTCGTCGATGCGGCCCCAGCGCAGGTCGCGGGCGATGCACAGCACGGGCGAGAACGTCCAGTGGATGCCGGTCACCGCGACCTCTTCCGCCGTGGCGCGGGCGACGCGTTCGACGAGGCCCGCATCCCACGAGGCCGCCATTCCCAGCTGCGTGGGGTAGATCGTGGCTCCTGGCCAGAACGAGTGTCCGTGGATGCAGTCCTCTCCCACGAGCAGCGGGATACGGAGGCGGGTCTGCGCGGTGAGCTCGTTCGCGCGCAGGATGCGCTCTGGCGAGGTGTGCAGGATCGACCCCGCGTGACGGCGGGCGATGTGGTCGTCGAGGTCGTCGCGGGCGTCGAGCTGGAGCATCTGCCCGACCTTCTCCTCGAGCGTCATGCGGCTGAGGAGGTCGGCCACGCGTTCCGGGATCGAGAGAGCGGGGTCCTGGTACGGAAGCTGCGTGGTGAGGGTCTGAGAGGTCATCACTTCGTGTTCTGGTTCGTGTTCGGGGCCGAAGAGGTCGAGGAGTCGAGCGAGGTCGCCGACGATACGGGATCGGGGGACGGCGCGGGCAGGGGCACGCTGCGGACGGCCGTGACCGCGTCGTTGACGTTCAGCCCCTTCTTCTTCATCGCTCTGGCCCACTCACCCGCCGAGCGCAGTCGCGGGTTGACGTACTCGTCGATGCCGAAGTTGATGAGCGACAGCGCGACGCCGATGATCGCGATGCACAGGCCGGCGGGCACGTACCACCACCACAGCCGTGGGAACGCGCCGTTCTGTTGCGCCCAGAACAGGATCGTGCCCCAGTTCAGGTTGCTCACCGGGATCACGCCGATGAACGCCAGCGTGGTGAGTCCGAAGATCGCGGCGGTCACGGTGCCGACGAAGCTCGACGCGATGAGAGCCATGAGGTTCGGCAGCATCTCGACCGTGATGATGCGGCGCAGCGGCTCGCCGTTGGCCCGCGCCGCCTGGATGAAGTCGCGGTTGCGCAGCGACATGGTCTGAGCCCGCAGCACGCGAGCACCCCACGCCCACCCGGTGAGCCCGAGCACTGCGGCGATCACGATCAGCGGCGGGTTGTCGAACTGCGAGGCGATGATGATGATGAGCGGGATGCCGGGGATCACCAGGAACACGTTCGTGAGCGCCGACAGCGACTCGCTCTTCCACCCGCGCACATATCCGGCGATCACGCCGATCGTGATCGCGATGATGGTGGCGATGAACGCGGCGAGGAAGCCGACGACGATCACGCCGCGGGTGCCGAAGATGATCTGGCTCAGCACGTCCTCCCCCATGTGTGTGGTGCCCAGCCAGTGTTCCCAGGAGGGCGGCTGGCGCAGCGCAGTCCTGTCCTTCTCGGTGGGCCCGTACGGCGCGATCCAGGGGGCGAGGATCGCGATGAGGACGAAGACTCCGAGGATGATGAGCCCGGCGATCGACTTGGGGTTGCGGAACATCGCGAACGCCTGGGCGAGCTGCGACCAGAAGGTCTTGCGCGGCGGGGCTCCGGTGGGGGCGGTGTGCACAGTCGCGGTCTCGGGCATGCCCGACACGACGGCCGACCCGTCGGGTGCGGTGCTCGCTGCGGTGGTGGGAACGGTCATGTCAGGACTCCATCTGGCGCGTGCGCGGGTCGAGGTAGGCGTAGACGACATCCGCGAGGATGTTGGCCACGAGCACCGACAGCGTGATCACGAGGAAGACGCCCTGCATGAGGGCGAAGTCCTTGGCGTTGGTCGCGTCGAGCAGCAGCTTGCCGACGCCCGGATAGCTGAACACCATCTCCATCACGATCGTGCCGCCGACGATGAAGCCGATCGACAGCGCAAAGCTCTGGATCTGCGGCAGCACCGCGTTGCGGGCGGCGTAGCCCCAGAGCACGCGCCTGTTGGGCATGCCCTTGGCCTGCGCGACCGTGATGTAGTCGTCGTCGAGCACGGTCAGCATCATGTTGCGCATGCCGAGCACCCACCCGCCGAGCGAGGCCACCACGATGGTCAGGGCGGGCAGCGTGCCGTGCATGATCACCTGGCCGATGAAGTCGAGACTCCATTCCGGGGACTGCCCCTTGTCGTAGGCGTGCGATGACGGGAACCACTTGAGGGTCGAGGAGAAGATCGCGATCGCGATCAGGCCGAGCCAGAAGTAGGGGATCGTGTTGAAGAACGTCGTCACCGGGATGATCGCGTCGAGCTTGCTGCCGCGCTTCCATCCCACGAAGGCGCCGGCGACCGTGCCGATCGCGAACGAGATGATGGTCGCGATCCCGACGAGACCCAGCGTCCACGGCAGCGCGGCGGCGAGAACCTCCGCGACCGGGCGCAGGCCATGCAGGGTCGAGATGCCGAGGTCGCCGCGCAGCAGCATCGCCCAGTACTCCAGGTACTGCTGCCAGATGGACTTGTCGGTGTCGATGCCGAGCAGGATGCGCAGTGCGTCGGCCGCCTCTGGGCTCACGTTGCGGTTGCGGGCGAGGTACGAGCTGACCGCGTCACCCTTCATGAGCCGCGGCAGGAAGAAGTTGATCGTGATGGCCGCCCACAGCGTGAAAAGGTAGAAGCCCGCGCGTCCGGCGAAGAACCGCCACGGCACGCGCCGTCGGCCGCGCTCGGCTGTGGTCGCGGTGGTGCCGACCTCGAGCGCGTCGCGGGCGACGAGGTCGTTGTCGTCGAGCTGGGGGAATGCCGTGCTCACAGGGCGCCTCCGTTCGATGCCGCCGAGGCGAAGTGCTTCTCGGGGTCGGGAGAAGCGGCGCGCAGCTCTCGGGTGTACGGGTCCTGCGGGTTCAGGATCACGTCGTCAGCCGTGCCGTACTCCACGACGCGGCCCTGGTTGAGCACCATGATCTCGTCGCTGAAGTGGCGGGCCGTCGCCAGGTCGTGGGTGATGTAGAGCACGCCGAGTCCCTCCTCGCGCTGCAGGTCGGCGAGCAGGTTCAGCACGCCGAGCCGGATCGAGACGTCGAGCATCGACACGGGCTCGTCGGCGACCAGGAGCGAGGGGCGCGAGGCCAGAGCACGGGCGATGGCCACACGCTGCCGCTGGCCACCGGAGAGCTCGTGCGGACGGCGGTCGATCACGGCATCCGCGTCGAGTCGCACCCGCTCGAGCAGTCGTCGCACCTCGTCCTCGGTCTCCTTCTTGGGCACGACGGCGTCGAGGCGGATCGGTCGCTCCAGGTGGTAGCGGATCGAGTGGTACGGGTTGAGCGAGGCGAACGGGTCCTGGAACACCATGCGCAACTGCTGCCGGTAGGCCCGCAGGCCCTTGCCTCGGCGGGGGATGGACCTGCCGTCGAGCAGCACCTCACCGCTGGTCGGGGTCTCCAGCTGCGTCAGGATCTTCGCGATCGTGGACTTGCCGCTGCCGGACTGGCCGACCAGACCGATCGTGCGCCCGGAGGTCAGGGTGAAGCTCACGTCGTCGAGGGCCTTGATCTGGCCGGCGCCGCGGACGTTGTAGGCCTTCGTGACATGGCGGAATTCGAGCGTGGTCATCGCGCCAGCACCCCTCTCTCCCCGGTCAGGCGGGGGAACGACGACAGCAGGGTCTTCGTGTATTCGTGCTCGGGCTGCGTCCAGATCCGTTCGGCTGTCGCGAGCTCGATGATCTCGCCCTCGCGCATGATCGCGATCCGGTCGCTGATCTCCAACAGGAGCGGAAGGTCGTGGGTGATGAAGATCACCGAGAAGCCGAACTCGTGACGCAGCTGCGAGATCTGCGAGAGGATCTCGCGCTGCACGAGCACATCGAGCGCCGTGGTCGGCTCGTCCATCACCATCAGCTGCGGACGCAGTGCGAGGGCCATCGCGATCATCACGCGCTGTCGCATGCCGCCGGAGAGCTCGTGCGGGAAGGAGCGGATGCGCTGGCGTCCGACCTTCACGATCTCGAGCAGCTCCTCGGCCTCGGCACGACGCTGCTTGCGGTTCATGTCGGGTCGGTGGATCTCGAAGACGTCCTCGAGTTGGGAGCCGATCGTCGCGACCGGGTTGAGGGCGTTCATGGCCCCTTGGAACACCATCGACACCTTGTCCCAGCGGAAGCGCTGCATCGCGTCGGCGTCGAGGGCGTCGATGTCGACGTCGACGCCGGTCACGTCGTGGAAGGTCACGCTGCCGCCCGTGATGACGGCCGGGGCGCGGAGCAGGCGCTGCACACCGTAGGCGAGCGTGGTCTTGCCGCAGCCGCTCTCCCCGGCGAGGCCGAGGATCTCGCCGCGCTGCAGTTCGAGGGTCACGTTCTTCACCGCCTCGACGGGCGGATCGACGTCATACACGACCGAGAAGTCGCGCACGCTGAGCAGAGGATCTGGCATGGGGTGTCCTTCGTCGACCTGCTCAGGGGAGCTCATGCCGCTGCGGGCACGGGCTCCCCCGGCAGGAGGGTGCTTACTCGGCAGGCGTCAGCTTCGTCAGGATCTGCACGATGTTCTGCTGTGTCGGGTCGGCGGACGCGTACGGGTCCTCCTCCGACGGCCAGCCCACGTAGTTGCGCGTGTTGAACTCGCCCAGCAGCGGGTGCGCGCCCAGCGGGATGGCCGGCACCTGCTCGGAGAAGATCGTCTGCAGCGTGTCGAGTGCGGCCGTGCGCTCCTCGTCGGATGACGCGTTCGCGTAGGTGTTCAGCGCGGCCGTCGCCTCCGGGTCCTCGAAACGACCAAAGTTGAAGCCGGCCTTGCCATCCGAGATCCAGCGGGGGTCCATGGTCGACGTGTAGAGGCCGTAGGCCGTGCCGCTGTCTTCCAGCCAGTGGATGATCGCCGAGAAGGTGCCGTTGTCGCGCGGGTCCGCCCAGCCGCCCCAGTCGGGCATGTCGATCTTGACCTCGGCGCCGATGGCATCGGTCACGTCTTCGGCGATCAGTTCCTGGGCGGTGTTCCAGTCGCTCCATCCGGAGGGGACCGAGAGCGTGAACGAGACGGGTGCGCCGTCGGGGTCGATCAGCGCGTCGTCCTTCCAGGTGTAGCCGGCCGTCTCGAGCAGGTCGCGGGCCTTCTCGGCGTCGACCGAGTAGTTCACGCCCTTGAACTCGGGCTGGATCTCGTCCTCGAGGATCGACGAGAGTCCGGTGACCGACCAGACGGCCTCGCTGGCGCCTTCGCGGGCGATGTCGACGTAGGCATCGCGGTCGATGACCCAGGCGAGCGCCTGACGGAAGGCCGGGTCGTCGAAGGGCTTCTGCTGCAGGTTCATGAACAACGTCGCCGAGCCGGTGGTCGGAGCGGCCCAGAACTTGTTGTGCTCGGGGTCGGCGTCGAGGAACTGCTCCTGGATCTGCGGGATGAACGCCTGCGCCCAGTCGGCTTCGCCCTGCGCGAGCGCCGTGGTCAGGGCGGTGTTGTCGCCGTAGGAGACGTAGTGCAGCTCGGGGACCGCGAGGTCGCCGCCCCAGTAGTCGTCTCGGGCCTCGAGGGTGACCGACTCGGTCGACCAGTTCGACAGGACGTAGGGGCCGGTGCCGACGAGGTCGTCGCCCTTGACGGGGTCGGTGGCGGGGTCGTCGAGGTTCTCCCAGATGTGCTTCGGGACGATGGGCACGTGCAGGGCGCGGGCCAGGTTGACGAACTTCGACGCGGCGAACGTCAGCACGACGCTGTCGCCCTCGACCGCGGCGCTGTCGAGCTGGAGGCCGGCCGTGTCGAGGGCAGGCGTGGAGGCGAGCTCGTACGAATAGACGATGTCGTCGGCGGTGAACGGCTCGCCGTCGCTCCAGGTGACATCCTTCCGCGGGACGACCGTGAGGACGGTGTAGTCGTCGTTCCACTCCAGGCTCTCGGCGAGCCAGGGCGTGACGCCGCGGTCGCCGGTCTGGTTCACGAGGGCGAGCGTCTCGAAGATCACCTTGCCGTACCCGTACTTCGAGGCGGACGAGTCGCCGACGTACGGGTTGTTGGACTCGGTGGTGATCGCGCCGTCGGGCTTCGCGATGGTGAGGGAGGCCGAGCCGGCGCCACTGCCGGAGTCGTCGTCCCCTCCCCCGGCGGAGCATCCGGCGAGGGCCGAGATGCCGAGTGCGGTGATCGCGGTCACGGCGATCAGAGACTTCCTGAGCTTCATTGCTTCTCCTTGGCACGGGTCTTTGTGCTGCGTCATCGGTGGACGGGAGCCCTCCGACGGTCGTGATTTGCTTACTGTCGAGAAAGTAAGCTTCCGTGAGGTTACCGAGGAGTAAGTTGGATCGCAAGCACAGCTCGACGAGGGAGAGGAAGCCGCAGTGGCAGACAGCGACCAGACGGTACGCGTGCGCCCGGCGACACGCGCGAAACGCGAGCAGATCCTCAAGGCGGCGATCGAGATCTTCGGCAACAAGGGGTCGACGAACGGCACCCTGGCCGACGTCGCGGAGCAGGTCGGCATCACCCACGCGGGGGTGCTGCATCACTTCGGCTCGAAGCAGAAACTGCTGCTCGAGGTGCTGGCGTACCGCGACCAGGACGACGTCGCCGGCCTGGCGCAGAAGCACATCCCCGGCGGCCCTGAACTGTTCCTGCACCTCGTGCGCACGGCCTTCACCAACGAGAAGCGCCCCGGCATCGTGCAGGCGTACACCGTGCTCTCGGCCGAGTCCGTCACCGACGAGCATCCGTCGCGGCCGTTCTTCGCCGAGCGGTACACGACCCTCCGCCGCGAGGTGACCGCGGCGTTCCATGAGCTGTGCGCACAGGAGGGCGTGTCCGATCCCGACACCATCGCGTCGGCGGCAGCGGCGATCCTCGCCGTCATGGACGGACTGCAGCTGCAGTGGCTCCTGCACCCCGACGAGATCGACCTCGGCGAGACCAGTGCGTTCGCGATCCAGGCCATCGTCAACGCCGTGCTGCATCCGGGTCCCGCCCTGCAGACCTACGTGCACACCTGACCTTCTCGACCAGGCGGTGTCGTGACCGTGCGGACTAGGCTCGGGCCATGACGATCGATCTCGAAGCGCTGTACATCGACCTGCACCAGCACCCTGAGCTCTCGTTCCAGGAGACGCGCACCGCCGGCATCGCCGCCCAGCATCTGCGCGACCTCGGACTCGAGGTCGAGGAGGGCGTCGGCGTCACGGGCGTCGTCGGCGTGCTGCGCAACGGCGAAGGACCCGTCGTCTGGGTGCGTGCCGACATGGATGCACTCCCGGTCGAAGAGCAGACCGGGCTGTCCTACGCGAGCACCGCGAAGGGCGTCGACCCCGCAGGCACGACCGTTCCCGTCATGCACGCGTGCGGCCACGACATGCACGTCACGGCCATGATCGGCGCGGTCGAGAAGCTCGTCGCCGAGCGCGCCGAGTGGGCGGGCACCCTGGTCGTGCTGATCCAGCCCGCCGAGGAGTACGGCGCCGGCGCACGCGCGATGCTGGACGACGGCATCCTCGACCGCTACCCGAAGCCCGACGTCGTGCTCGGCCAGCACGTCACCCCGCTCCCCGCCGGCATCATCGGGGTGCGCAGCGGCACCCAGATGGCGGCATCGGACGGACTCACCGTGACCCTGCACGGACGCGGCGGCCACGGCTCCCGCCCGCACGCCACGATCGACCCGGTCGTGATGGCCGCGGCGACCGTGATGCGCCTGCAGACCATCACCTCGCGCGAGATCGACCCGCAGAGCGTCGCCGTCGTCACGGTCGGCTCGATCCACGCAGGGCTCAAGAACAACATCATCCCCGCCGAGGCGAAGCTCGAGCTCAGCCTGCGCTACCCGAACGACGAGATGCGCGAGAAGGTGCTCACGAGCGTCGAGCGCATCGTCCGCGCCGAGGCCACGGCATCGGGGGCGGAGCGCGAACCCGAGATCCGCACCGACCACACGCTGCCTGCCACGATCAACGACGAGGACGCCACGGCCAGGGTGACCGCAGCCCTGCAGCGCGCGCTCGGCGAGACATCCGTCATCGACCCGGGCATGTTCACCGGCAGCGAGGACGTGTCGTGGTTCGCGCGGGACGCCGGTGCTCCGCTGGTGTTCTGGTTCTGGGGCGGCCACGACCCTGCGAAGTTCGCCGAGGCCGTCGCCGCCGGCCGCCAGGAGGCCGACGTCCCCACGAACCACTCGCCGTTCTTCGCGCCGGAGATCCACCCCACCATCGAGGTCGGCGTCACCGCGATGTCGGCGGCGGCGAGGGAGTTCCTCGGTTCGTAGGCCGCGGGTTCGATGGCGCGCGACGGCAGCGTCCGTTCGTCGACGAGATCCACGAACCTCACCGGGTAGGTCCTGTTTTTCGGGGTGGCGGCCAGATGAGCGCGCGCTTCACTCACTCAGCAATCTTCACGGAGTACCCGAGCGAGTACAGGCATGTCTGCGCCTCCGGGGACATCACATCGAACGGATACTCGGCCGGCCCCGCTCCAGAACCAGACGCGTTCTCGAAATCCGCCTTGGTGAACTCGTCATCCACCACCCCCGCCTTCTTGAGACAGTTCACCGCGGCCTGAGGGAAATCCGCCAAGAGGTCAGGATTCGCCTGCTGCAGGGTGAAGATCTCTTGGGTGGCGGCATTCACCGAACACTCGTACTGCGCCTTCGCCTGCGCATCGATCTCGGCTTCGGAATAGCGCCCGGGCGGCGGCTGGAACTCGATGACGCCGTTCAGGAGCACCGTCCGGTCGAACTCGATCCCCGCCGATTTCAGGCACGCGTCGAAGAGATCCATCCCTTCGACGTAGTCTGCCTGCGAGATCTTGCCTTCCTCACTCGCCTTCTCCAGAGCTGCCCTGTCCCACTCCGACAGGTCGTTTCGCCCCAGCGCCTGTTCGATGAGGGCATGCAACGACGGGGCAAGACGCCCCGCGTCGTCATCGGGCGCGGGGGCACACGCTGACACCGTCAATGCCGACAGCGCTGCCGCCACCAAGAAAAGTCCGCGTCTTCTCATCGACCTTCTCCGTTGAAGTTGTTCTCCGTGCATGAGTAAAACTTTACGTGATACTGCCGACCTATTCACCGATCGTCGCACGCGGGTCGAGCGCGTTCTCGGAATCGGCCTGGCATTGACAGGACCCCTACTTGTTTCTATAGTTCATTTAGTCCTAAACAAAGGGGTTCCTGTGACTCAGTCCTCGGCACGGTCCGACATCATGCGCTCCGCCGTCCTCGCCCAGGTCGGCGCGCTCGGACCCACGTCCCGAGCGAGCCTCGCGCGACTGCTGAGCGTGTCGCCCGCCCTGGTCACGCAGGTCACGAAGCAGCTGATCGCCGACGGCCTGCTGGTCGAACTCGACCACAGCCCCTCCCAGGGCGGACGCCCCGCCCGCCTGCTCGGTCTCGTCGCCGACGCCGGCCGCGTCATCGGGGTCAAGGTCGTCGCCGACCACATCACCGTCGTCGAGGTCGGTATCGACGGCACCGTCGTGCGCTCGGCGACGGAGCCCTTCGACGCCGCATCCGCGACCGCGATCCCGACCCTCGCGAGCCTGCTGCGCACCTTCATCGCCGGCGGCAGCGACCGCCCTCTCCTCGGCGTCGGGGTGGGCGTCCCCGGTGACGTCGACGACCAGAGCCTCGGCAACGTCGACTCGACCCAGCTCGGATGGAGCCACGTGCCCCTCGGCGACGTGCTGCGCCGCGAACTGGCCCTCCCCGTGCTCGTCGAGAACAACGTCAACGCCCTCGCGATGGCGGAACTCCTTCACGGCCAGGCCCGCGGCCACGACAACGTGCTGGTCGTCACGATCGGCACGGGCATCGGCGCCGGCATCATCGCCGACGGCTCCGTGCTGCGCGGGCACGGCGGCGGTGCGGGCGAGATCGGCCACCTCCCCACTCAGGAGGACGGACCCCGGTGCAGCTGCGGGGCGGACGGATGCCTGGAATCGCTGATCGGCGAAGGCGCCCTGGTGTCGGCGGCCCGCACCCGCGGGATCATCGGCGAGGCGGCGGGCATGTCCACGCTCCGCGGATGCGCCGACGCGGGCGACACCGCCGCACAGGAGCTGTTCTCACACGCCGGGCACCTCCTCGGCCGTGCGCTCGCGGGGGTCGTGAACACGATCGACCCCGAGATCCTCATCCTCCTCGGCGAAGGCGTCGAGGCCTGGAACCACTGGTCCTACGGTTTCGAGCCGGCGCTGCGCTCCGGGCTCATGCCCCGTAAGCGCGGCATTCCCGTCGCGGTCGAGACCTGGCAGGACGACCGCTGGGCGCAGGGAGCCGCGAGCCTCGTGCTCGCGACGCCGTTCGACGCCGCAGGGCGCACCGGCGAACAGGGCCGTCTGGTCCGCGAACGTCTGACCGAGCCCTCCCTCCGTGACGGAGCGCAGGAGTCCCGCTGATGACCGCGCTCGACTCCCGCCCGGCCGTGGAGGCCCCGCCTCCCACCCGCACCCCGGCACGCGCCCGTCGCTCCCGCCGTGCGCGGTATGCGATCACCGTGCTGATCTTCCTGCTCCCCAGCGCGCTCCCGCTCGTGATGTTCACGCTGTACCCGATGGTCGGTGCACTGTGGACGAGCCTGCACAGCTGGAACCTGCTGTCTCCGATGCAATGGGTCGGCTTCGACAACTACATCCACCTGCTGCAGGACCCGGCGACGCACCGCGCGTTCCTCAACACGCTGTACTACCTCGTCGGGTACCTGCCCCTCGTCTACGTCGGGGGACTCGCACTCGCATTGGCCCTCAACAGCGCGATCCCCGCCCGCAACTTCCTGCGCGGCGTGTACTTCCTCCCCGTGGTGACCAGCTGGATCGTCGTCGCGCTGGTCTGGCGCTGGCTGCTCAACCCCGACATCGGCATCGTGAACGCGGTGCTGGGACTGGTCGGCATCGACGGCCCGGGATGGTGGACCGATCCCGCGTGGGCGATGCCCTCGATCATCATCGCGTCGGCGTGGAAGGACCTCGGCTTCGTGATGATCATCCTCCTCGCAGGCCTCCAGGCGATCCCGGCCGACCTCTACGAGGCCGCCCGCGTCGACGGTGCAGGGCCCTGGCGTCGACTGGTGAGCGTGACCATGCCGATGCTCTCGCCGTCGACGTTCTTCGTCATCGTCATCTCGCTCATCAACGGGTTCCAGGTGTTCGACCAGGTGTACGCGATGACCGGCGGCGGTCCGGCCGGTGCGAGCACGGTCGTCGTGCAGCAGATCTATGACCTCACCTTCCGCTACGGGCGGGCCGGCGAGGCATCCGCCCTCTCGTGGATGCTCTTCCTCGTCGTGCTCCTCATCACCGTGATCCAGATCCGCGGCCAGAAGAAGTGGGTGAACTATGCGTAAGCGTCTCGGCACCGTCGCTCTGACGACCGTGGTCATCCTCGGGGCGCTGGTCATGTTCTTCCCGTTCCTGTGGACGATCGTGACCTCGATCTCTCCCGGCGCCGGACTCTCCTCCACGCCGCCGTTGATCCCGGAGAACCCCTCGTTCTCGGCATACACCGAGCTGTTCGCGAACACGCCGTTCGCCAGGGTCGTGCTCAACTCGCTCGTCCTCGCCGTGGTCGTCACGCTGCTGCAGCTGCTCACGAGCTCGATGGCCGCGTACGTCTTCAGCCGCATGCCCTTCCCCGGTCGCGACGCCGTGTTCGCGGTGTACCTCGCGACGATGATGATCCCGATCCAGGTGCTGATCGTGCCGCTGTTCGTGCAGATGCGCGACCTCAAGCTCGTCGACACCTACCTGGGTGTGCTGCTGCCGAGCGTCGCGAGTGCCTTCGGGGTGTTCCTGCTCCGGCAGGCGATGAACTCCGTGCCGCGGGAACTCGACGAGGCCGCGACTCTCGACGGGGCGGGGCACTTCCGCATCTTCGGGACGATCGTGCTCCCGCTGGTCGGTCCGACGATCGCCACGCTCACGGTCTTCGCGTTCATGAGCAGCTGGAACAGCTTCCTGTGGCCGTTGATCATCCTGCGATCCGCCGAGCTGCAGACGCTTCCGCTCGCGCTCGCCGGCCTGCAGGGGCAGTACACCACGCAGTGGGACGTGATGATGGCGGGCTCCGTCGTCTCGATCCTGCCGATGCTCGCCATCTACGTCTTCGCCCAGCGCTACGTCATCCAGGGCGTCGCCAGCTCCGGGATCAAATGACCTCGGAGCATCCGCACCGACTGCACCACCCGATCACGCACCACCCGATGAGAAGGAGAACCCCCACCATGTCACGCACAGCATGGACCCCGGTCGGCACCGTCGCCGTCCTCGCCGTCGTCGGCCTGACGGTCGCCGGCTGCTCGTCCGGAGGCACGGATGCCTCCGGCGACGGCGACCAGGTCACCATCACCTACTCGAACTTCATCTCGAACGGCGGCAACGAGGAGAACCTCGCCACCATCGTCGAGGCCTTCGAGAAGGAGAACCCCGATGTGAAGGTCGACGTCACGACGCTCCCGTACGCCGACTACTTCACCGCGCTGCAGACCGACCTGGCAGGCGGCACGGTGTCGGATGTGTTCGACATCGAGTTCGCCAACTACGCCGCCTATCAGGCCAACGGCATGCTCGCACCGCTCGAGGGCGTCGACACCGACGTGTACCAGACCTCCCTCGCCGAGGCCTACGCCACGGACGGCACCCAGTACGCCTTGCCGAGCTCGTTCTCGAACGTCGTGCTGTTCTACAACGCCGACCTGTTCGACGCCGCCGGCCTCGAGTACCCGACCGCCGACTGGACCTGGGCGGATGAGCAGGCCGCTGCCGAGAAGCTCACGGATGCCGCCGCGGGCGTCTGGGGCGACTACCAGCCGATCAGCTACCACGAGTACTACAAGGCGGTGGCGCAGGCGGGCGGCGACTTCCTGAACGACGACGGCTCCGCCGTGGCGTTCAACTCCCCCGAGGGTCTCGCCGCGGCGGAGTGGCTGGTCGGCAAGAGCGGCACCACGATGCCGACCGCCGAGCAGGGAGCGGGAACGCCCGACTTCGACAGCGGCCTCTTCGCCGAGGGCAAGCTCGCGATGTGGCACACCGGCATCTGGATGTTCGGCGGCCTCGCCGATGCCGGCTTCGCGTGGGACATCGCGGTCGAACCGGGCGACACCACCCCGGCGAGCGCGCTGTTCTCGAACGGCGTCGCCGTCTCGGCCGGCACCGAGAACGCGGACGCCGCCCAGCGCTTCGCCGAGTTCCTCACCAGCTCGAAGACCATGGTCGACGTGCGACTCGACAGCGGATGGGAACTGCCGCCGATCGCCGACGAGAGCCAGCTCGACGCGTACCTCGACAAGGGCGACCCCGCCAACCGTCAGGCCGTGTTCGACTCGCTCGATCAGGTCGCTCTCGCCCCCTCGATCGGCGAGGGCCAGACCGAGATGCAGGACATCGTGAGCGAAGAGCTCACCGAGGCCGCGGCCGGGCGCAAGAGCGTGCAGGAAGCCCTCGACTCGGCTGAAGAGCGCGTCAACGCGCTGCTCGGCTGAGGCCACCCCACCCCGGGGCGGGCCGACCGGCCCGCCCCCTCCGACCCCAGGAGTCCCCACGATGACGTCCCCCGTGCACACCGACCTCGGTGCGCTCCTCGCGCACTCGCGATCCGTGATCACCTCCCTGCAGGAGCCGAACGGCGCCTATCCCGCCAGCCCCGACTTCTCCGCCTACCGCGGCTACTGCTGGTTCCGCGACGGGTCGTTCATCGCCGACGGCGTCTCGGCCGCCGGCGCCGTCGACTCCGCGAGCCGGTTCTTCGACTGGTGCTCCGACGTGCTGCTGCGGCATGCCGGCACGATCGAGGAGATCGTCGCCGCCGCGCGGGCGGGGCACCCGGTGCCGGACGATCGGATGCTCCCCGCACGCTTCACCTTCGCGGGCGACCTCGGCCACGACGACTGGTGGGACTTCCAGCTCGACGGCTACGGCACGTGGCTGTGGGCCGCCGTCGCGCACGCCGAACGCCACGGACTCGACGCGCAGCGCTGGCGCAGGGCGGCGGAGCTCACGGTCGACTACCTGGTCAGCTCGTGGCAGCGACCCTGTTTCGACTGGTGGGAGGAGCACTCCGAACAGGTGCACATCTCGACGCTGGGCTGTATCGCGGCCGGGCTCTCCGCGGCCGCATCGTCGGGCCTGATCGAGGGACCTCGCCTCGAGGCCGCACTCGACGCCCGGTCCGCGATCGACGATCTGCTGCACGGTGACGGCACGGCAGACGGACACCTGGTGAAGTGGATCGGCGACGACGCGGTCGACGGCAGCCTCAGTGCTCTGATCTCGCCGCTCGGAGTCATCCCCGCGGCCGACCCGTTGGCCGCGGGCACGATCACGGCCGTTCGCCGCGACCTGTCGATCGACGGCGGCGTGCACCGCTTCCGTGCCGACACCTTCTTCGGGGGCGGCCAATGGCCGCTGCTGACGTGCTTCCTCGGACTCGCGCAGGCAGCCGTCGGCGACCGCGACAGCGCCCGCTCGGCGCTCGAATGGGCCGCGAACACCGCCACCGCCGACCTGATGCTGCCCGAGCAGGTCGGCGCTCACCTGCTCGACCCGTCGTTCCGTCAGGAGTGGATCGACCGGTGGGGCACCGTGGCGACTCCCCTGCTGTGGAGCCATGCGATGCTGCTGCGACTCGCGGTCGAACTCGGGGAGGTCCCCGCGTGATCCGTCACCGTCCGGCCGGATCCGGTCACCCGTACTCCGACGACACCGAGCAGCGCTCGCCCGTGCATCCGGTCGCGGGCGAGCCGCTGCGGCTCGGCGTCCGCACCTCTGCCGATGCGGACGCCGTCCACGTCGAGCTGGAATGGCGGGACGCGGCCGGCACTCGCGTGGAACGGCATGCCCTCTCCGCCGTCGCCCGTTCGTCCCGCGGACAGGCGGTCGACGGTGGACACCTCGCCTCGGCGCAGGCCCGCCAGAACAGGGCCGCCGGCGGGTGGGAGCTGACCTTGCCGAGCGTCCCCTCCGGCGCGGAGCTGCGCTACCGTTTCACCGCGCAGCGCCGGGACGGTGCCGCCGAGAGCACCCGCTGGTTCTCGTGCCGGGTCGCTGCCTGGCGTCTGGGAGCCGCCGACGCCGTGCGTGTGGACGCCGCGTCATCCGCACCTGCGCGCCCGAGCGAGGTCGAGGTGCTCGATGACGGGGAGCGCATCCTCCGTGTGCGCTTCGCGCTCCCGCTGACCGAGGGCGAGCACGTCACGGGCTTCGGCGAGCGCTTCGACACGGTGGACCACCGCGGGCAGCGGCTGGATTCCATGGTGTTCGAGCAGTACAAGAGCCAGGGCGCGCATCGCCGCACGTACCTGCCCATGCCCTTCGCGCACGTCGTCGGGGGCGCGGGGTGGGGCTTCCATGTGCGCACCTCGCGACGCGTGTGGTTCGACATCGGCGCCTCCGACGCGTCACGTCTGGTCGTCGAGGCCGAGACGGACGCTGTCGCCGAGGCCGCCGCCATCGAGCTCGCCCTCTACGGCGGCACTCCGACTGCGGTGCTCGACGCCTTCCTCGCCGAGGTCGGGCGTCCGACAGAGCTGCCCGACTGGGTGTTCCGACTGTGGGCCAGCGGCAACGAGTGGAACACGCAGGCCGAGGTCGAGCGGCAGATGGCGCTGCACCGCGAGCACGACATCCCGGTCGGCTCCGTCGTGATCGAAGCCTGGAGCGACGAGAGCACCTTCACGGCGTTCCGCGACGCCCGGTACGAGGTGCGCGCCGACGGCGGTCCGTTGCGGTTGGACGACTTCGACTTCCCCTCCGAGGGCGCATGGCCCGACCCCAAGGGCATGGTTGACGCCCTGCACGCCGACGACGTCCGAGTGCACCTATGGCAGATCCCGCTCATGAAGATGCGCCCGCATCCGCAGGGGCAGGCGCGCGCCGACGCGGATGCCGCGATCAGAGAGGACGTGCTGATCAAGGAGGTCGCCCCCGACGGGTCGCTTCGGCCCTACCGCAACCGCGGCTGGTGGTTCCCGCTGGGACTCATGCCCGATCTGACCGATGAGCGCGCTGCACGGTGGTGGACCGAGAAGCGCCGCTACCTCGTGGAGGAGGTCGGCATCGACGGGTTCAAGACCGACGGGGGCGAGCACGCGTGGGGCGCGGACCTGCGCTACCTCGACGGCAGCCACGGCGACGTGTCGAACAACCTGTTCCCCGTCGCCTATGCCGCGGCATACGGACGACTGCTCGCGTCGGCGGGCAAGGCGCCGGTGACCTTCAGCCGTGCGGGCTTCACGGGCTCGCAGGCGCACGGTGCGTTCTGGGCGGGCGACGAGAACTCGACGTGGGAGGCGTTCCGGTGGTCGATGCTCGCCGGGCTCTCGGCCGCAGCAAGCGGCGTCCTCTACTGGGGGTGGGACATCGCCGGGTTCTCGGGCGACATCCCCGATCCTGAGCTCTACGTGCGGGCGATGGCCGCGAGCGTGTTCGTGCCGATCATGCAGTACCACTCGGAGTTCAACCACCACCGGCTGCCCTCGCGCGACCGCACGCCGTGGAACATCGCCGAGCGCACGGGGGACGACGCCGTGATCGCCGAGGTGCGGCAGCTCGTGCACCTTCGCGAGCGTCTGGTGCCGTATCTCGCCGCACAGGCGCGGGAGTCGATCCGCACGAGCCGCCCGCTCATGCGACCCCTGTACTTCGACCACCCCGGTGACGAGCAGGTGTGGGCGCATCCGATCCAGTGGATGCTGGGCGAGGCGCTCCTGGTCGCGCCGGTGCTCGAGCCAGGGGTCTCCGCGTCGACCGTGTACCTGCCGCCCGGCGAGTGGATCGACGTGTGGACCGGGAGCGCTGTACGCGGTGGGGCGGTGGTGACCGCTTCGACGACGCGCGACCGCGTCCCTGTGTTCGCGCGCGCCGAGTCCTGGCCCGCACTCGCCTCGGTGTTCGGGGACTGAGCTCCGGCTCAGACGCCGACGACTCGAGGGCTCTCGGGGGCCGCGGGCGACGTGCGCGGGGCGGGCGGGGGCGCCGGAGCGAGCTGGCGCTGCGGCACGCCGTGGGCTTCGCGGTGCAGCCGCTCCATCCGGCTGTCGAGCTCGGCGGCGGCGTCTGCGGCATCCGACAGACTGTCGACGAGGTGCGAGGGCACCTGGTTCGAGAACTTGTAGTAGATCTTGTGCTCGAGGCTGGCCCAGAAGTCCATCGCGATCGTGCGGAACTGCACCTCGACCGGCACCGACAGGGCGCCGGTGGAGAGGAAGACGGGCACCTCGATGATCGCGTGCAGGCTCTTGTATCCGTTCGCCTTCGGGTGCGCGATGTAGTCCTTGACCGTGCGCACCGTGATGTCGTCCTGCGCCGTGAGCAGGTCGAACAGGCGGTAGACGTCGGCCACGAAGCTGCAGGTCACACGGACGCCGGCGATGTCGGTGATGTCGGCACGGATGCGGTCGAAGTCGGGCTCGTCGATGCCCTTGCGGGCGAGCTTCTCGACGATGCTGTCCGGCGACTTCAGCCGGCTCTTCACGTGCTCGATCGGGTTGTACGCGTGGTCGTGTGTGAACTCGTCACGGAGGATCGAGATCTTCGTCTCGACCTCACGCATCCCGAACTCGTACTCGCGCAGGAACCGCTGCAGCTCGTCGCGCAGCTCGCGGGCGTGGTTGATCGTGTCCTCGGTGACGTGAACGGTCGTCATGCCCTCGACGTTACGCGTTCGTGATCGGAAACCGCTGTGGATCCCCGATGTCCCTACGATTCCCGAACGGGTTGACGCGGCGTTCCCTGTCGCTCGCGGTCAGGCCTCGGCAGGCGGCGCATCCTGACCCAGACCCGCTTCGCGCGCCCGGACGATCAGCGCACTGCGATCGGACACCGCCAGCTTCGCGAGGATGCCGGACAGGTAGTTGCGCACGGTCTTCGACGACAGCACGAGCCGGCGCGCGACCGCCTGGTTGTCGAGGCCCCGGGCGATGAGGTCGAGCACCTCGCGCTCGCGGTGCGTGAGCTCGGGAAACACCACGGGGCCGGTCGTCCGCGCCCCGGAGAGCAGCTCGATCGCCCGCCGCCCGATCTCCGCCGTGAGCAGCACATCGCCGGAAGCCACCGCCCGCAGTCCCCGCTCGATCTCGTCGGGCAGTGCGCTCTTGAGGAGGTATCCGCGAGCACCGGCACGCAGAGCGGCGAACACCGAGTCGTCGTCGCCGAGCATCGTCACGATGAGCACACCGATGCCAGGGGCCGCCCGCACGATGCGGCGCGTGGCCTCGATGCCCGACCCCGCACCGAGGTCGACATCCATGAGGACGACATCCGGCTGAGCGGCGAGCACCCCGTCGACGGCCTCGTCCTCGGTGCCGGCCCGGCCGACCACCTGGAAGCCCTCGATCGATTCGAGGAAGCTCGACATGCCGAACGCGAAGACCGGATGATCATCCACGACGAAAATGCGCACGGCGCTCTCCGACTCCGACGGGTCTCGGTCGATCGGGTGCTCCGGCATGCCGCTCACGCTAGCGCTCCCCCGGCCGTCGCGCACCAGGAGTACGGGCCGCACCCGGAGCGCGGTGCCGGCTTCCCGGTGGGAGCAGCCCCATCTGCTCCCACCGGGGCCGCGGTGCCGTCCGACCGGCGCGAAGCGGTCGGCGCCCACCCGGACCGGCGGCCCCACGACGCCGGCGGGTGCCGACCGCGCGCCGCCCCCATGCTCGCGCAGACCGTCCCGTTCGACCGCGCATGGCCCCTCCTCCCGCCGACGCGACCCCGTCGACCTGTGCCGAGGCTAGGCGTCCCGATGTCCCAGCCGAGAGGGCACCGGGTCCTGAAGCGCCGGGCGATCCGGCCCGGGACGCCGAGAACGCTGGCTTCGGCGGCCGCCCGTCCGGCACACTGAGGCCCGGAGAGAGGAATGCCCGTGTCCACGACGGCCGCACCACGACGCGCGACGGCGGCGGCGCCGCGCGCCACGCGAGCCCTGCCGGCTGTGCTCGTGCTGTCCCTCTCCTGGGCACCCGCCCTGATCGGGATGCTGCTGTGCCTCGCGTCGGCATCCGGTGTCGAGGCCGTCGGCACACTCAGCGCCGCCCTCGCATTCGGCGGCGCTGCTGCGCTCCTCCCGGTGCGGGGCGGTCACGGCGGACGTGGGGGTCCGCTACTCCCTCTCGCGCTCGCCGTGACTGCCGTCGGCGCCGGCGCATCGACCCTCGCATCCGGACTCCGGGCGGCGGGACTCGACGGCGGGCTCTGGCTCGACCTGCTGGGGGTGGCGTGGATGCCGGGAGGCCTCACCGTCGCGGGTGTGCTGGGGGCCGCGGTCATGCTCCGCTCGCGTTCCCTCCTCGCGGCGGGGACGCTGCTCTCCACCGTGATCGCTGTCGTGAGCGTCGCGGAGCTCCAGGCCGGTCACGCCCTCCCGTTCGCGCTGCCGCTGTGGATCGTGTGGCTCGCTCTCGCCCTCGGAGCGGGGCTGATGATCCTGTGGGCGGCCGCGCGAGGAACGTCGCCCGACCGCGAGGCTGCGCTCTGGCTGGCGATCGCGCATTTCGCTCTGCTGCTCTCCGGCGTCGGCGGTTACATCGTCGGCGACGAAGGCGGCCCCTCTCTCGTCGCCACCGCCTTCGCCGCGGCATTCCTTCCGGCTGGCGTGCTGTTCGCCGCCGCCTCCTTCGTGCTGACGGCCATCGCGCGCGCACCGGATGCCGTGGATCCTCCCCTGGCGCGCTTCGCCGTGGGCGTCCTGCTCGTCTCGGCCCTGCTGGTCGCCTACGGTGCGATCGCGGCGACCGCGGCCCAGCTCGCACCCCTCACGCCGACCAGCGGAGGGATGATCGCCGTCGTGCTGCTGGCCGTAGCGGCCGAGCCCGCACGCCGAGGCATCCAGCGCGCCGTCGACCAGCTGCTGTACGGGCGATCCGCGGACCCGCGCGCCCTGCTCCGCACGGTCAGCGCCGAGATCGCCGGCGGAGAGAGCGGATCTCTCGGCGCCCTGGCCGCGGCACTGCGGCAGTCGTTGCGACTCGGCGGCGTGGCGATCACGTCGACCGGTGACGGCGCTCGCGCAGAGGCGGGAGCCGTCGATCCGGCGACCCGCCAGGTGATCACGCTGTTCGCGGCAGACGGGGTGTGCGGCACGGTCGAGGTGTGCGGGACCGCCGGGCGCCGCGTCGAGCCGCGCACGATCGACGCGCTCCGTCGGATCGGAGGCGTGCTGAGCGTCGCGGTTCTCCTCGCCGCTATCAACGAGGGTCTTCGCGACGCGAGAGATCGAGCCAGGCAGATCGCCGCGAGCGAGCGGCGATTCGCCCGTGCCGAGATCGAAGCCGGGATCGAGCCCGCGCTGGCCCGGATCCGCCGCGACCTCGAACGACTGCCGGACGCACCCGATCCGGCAGCGGTGCTCGGGCGTGCGGCCTCGGCGTTGCAGGCGGCCACCACCGAAGTCCGCGACCTGGCACGGACGCTGCTTCCCGGCTCGCTCGACGCGGGCGACCTGCCGGGCGCCCTCGCAGAGCTCGGGGCACGCTTCGACAGCCCGGCGCTGCACACCGCGGTGCACGTGGCGCCCGAGCATCCGGAGGCGGTCTACCACCTGGTCGCCGAGGCCATGCTACGGGCGAGACGGAGAGGCGGAGTCGACAGTATCGACGTGACCGTGCTCTCGTCAGACCGGTGGGCGTTGCGCGTCGTGGGTGAGCGGACCCGTACGCGGCCGATCCTCCGTGCGCTCCACGACCGCGCGAAGGAGACGGGGTACCGCACAGATCATCAGGGCCCACCCGACTCCGTCACCGTGAGAGGTCGATCGTGAACCGGCCGGCACCCGCACGGACCGCGGCCGCTCTCGCCGTCCTGATCCCGGCGTGGGGGTTCGCGACGGCCTCGATCGTCCTCGCGTGGATCTTCCAACTGCCAGCGGCGCCGGTCGAAGGCACCTTCCTCTCCCCGGCGCCCCCGGAGGCGCAGGCGCGCTTCGACGACATCGGGGTCGCGGTGGCGTTCGTGTACGCCCCGCTCGCCGCGGTGCTGCTCCTGCGGCGTCCGCAGCCCGTCGCGATCCTGACTGGTGTGCACGCCGTCGGTTCGGGGCTCGCGGCGTTCGGGGTGCAGTACGGTCTGCTGGCACTCGCGCACCCCTCCCTTCCGCTGGCCGGGTTCTTCGCCTACGCCGGCGGGTGGGCGTTCGTGCCCGGCACCTTCCTGACCGCGATCGTGCCGTTGCTGCTCCTCCCGAGCCGACGGAGCATGTTGCGCCGCATGCTCGTGCGGGTCGTCACGGTCGCCGCGGTCGTGGCGACGGTCTCGTCGATGACGCAGCAGGGTCGCGGTCCGCTCGACAACCCGCTCGCTCCGGCCTGGCCCGCCTACCAGGCCGTGCTGCCCCTCGCCTATGCGGTCGCGGCGACGCTGACGATGTGCTGTTCGCTGGTGGTGGCGGGCATCCTCGCCCGACACGCGATGACCGTGCGACGGGAGGAGCGGTCACCGCTGCTCTGGCTGCTGGTCGGGCACGTCTTCCTCACGGCCTCCTACGTGGTGACCGTGCTGCCCTCGTCGCTGCAGCTCGCGGGACCGGTCTGGCTGTTCGGCACGATCGCGCCCATCATCGGCCAGATCTTCTACCCATCGGCGATCCTGGTGATGGGACTGCAGCACCGCCTCCGAGGTGTCGACGTCGCCGTGAGCGCTGTGCTCACGACCAGCATCCTCGCCGTCCTGGCCGCGGGCGGATACCTGCTCACTGTCACGGCGCTGGAGAGTCTCGGGCCGGCGACGCCGCTCGCCGTCTTCACGACGGCCGCCGTGATCGCGATCGGCCTCCTGCCTGCCCGACGCCTCATCCACCGCCGCGTGGACCGGCTCGTGTACGGCGAATCGGGTGCTCCGGAACGCCTCGTGCACACGCTCGGCGCTGAGGTCGCCGAGATCGCGACCGGCAGCGACGGGTTGCGTGCGCTGGCGTCGGCGCTGCGCCGCACGCTGCGACTCGGCTCCGTGCGCATCAGCACCGGATCCGACGGGACCGCTGATCCCGTCGGCGTGCTCGTGGGGAACCCGGTCGGAGAGCCGACGCACTTCCGGCTGCACGCCGGATCCGGCACCACGGGTGCGATCGCCGAACTCGTCGTCACCGGCTCGGATCCCGACCTCCCGGTGGGCCGTCGCGCGCGGGAGACCATCGCCGACCTCGCCCCCGTGATCGGCGTCGTCGTGCGACTCGCCGCAGCCTCCTCCGCGCTGGATCTCGCGCGGAGGAACGCGGCCGAGGCCCGGCACGCCGAAAGGCGGGCACTGCGCAGGGAGCTGCACGACGGCCTGGGGCCGGCGCTCGCGGGGGCGGGGTTCTCGATCGCCGCGGCCTCGAACCATCTCGCGCGCGGCGACCGCGGTGCCGCCGAACTCGCCGCCGCCAGGGTCGGCATGCTCCTCGGCGCGCAATCCGAGACGCTGGCTGGTCTCGCCCGCGGCGGCACAGCGGACGTGCACGACCTCGTCGGCGAACTGGAGGTGCTCATCGCGTCGTTCGCCGGGGCCCGCGCGGGAGTGCGTCTGCGTGTGGCGACGGACGTCGGCCTCGACCCGCGACGCTCAGGAATCCTGCTGCGCATCGCGGCGGAAGCCGTGGTGAACGCGGTGCGGCATGCCGAGGCGGAGTCGGTCGTGGTGACGGTCGGCGGCGATGACGGTGCGATCCTGTGCGTGCAGGACGACGGACGGGGGCTCGACATCCGGACGGGCACGGGGGTCGGACTCGCCTCGATGCGCGAATGGGCCGAGGAGTCCGGGCTCCGCGTTCGGTGGGAGCAACCGTCGGGCGGCGGCACGCGCGTCGTGGTGTGCGCCGCCGCCCCGTCCGCTATCCCACCGGCTGGATGACGACGACGACCGTCCCCGTGCCCGGCTGGACCTGGAAGCCGATCCCCGCGCCGTCGCCGGTCAGCATCTCGCCTCCGGTCGGCGAGGGCGTGCGCTCGGTCGCGTATCCCGCGAGTGCCTGCTCGTAATGTGTCAGCACCGCGGACGCCTCGGCGTCGGTGACGTACGACAGCGACTCCGTCGCGGCGTCGCCCAGCCCGGACGACGTCAGGCAGAGCGTGGACCCGGGCGGAGGATCGGGCCAGTCCGCGGGGAGCGCCTCCACGTCCGAGAGGTCGGGCGCTGCGAATGCCTGCGGAAAAGCGGTCGCGCACTCTTCCGGCACGTCGGACTGCGCGTTCTCGGACGTCTCGTCGCTCTCGGCGACGGGATCCGGCGAAGCGGGTGCCGTGTCCGTCGCCGAGCACCCGGCGAGAGCGAGGAGCACCGCAGCGAGGGCCAGGCCGGCCGCGGATGCCCACGGCCGCCTCATCGGAGCGGCTCCGCACCGGATGCCGCCTCGGGCGCCACGGCAGCACGAGCCTCGGCCCCGGCCGCGACGGCCACTCCGCGCTTGCCGACGAGCAGCCACAGCGACGCGAAGGCCAGGCCGAGTCCACCAACGGGTCCTGCCAGTCCGGGGACGCCCGTCACGATGTATCCGGCCGCCACGAGCAGAACGATCCCGGCGAGCAGGGTCCCCAGGATGCGGGAGACCGAGCGCTCCACCCAGGCCATGGTGGCGAGCGCCCCCAGCGACACGAGCACCCCGAACCACGGGATGAAGGCACCGAAGTCGGTCAGGGCGTAGAAGATGAGGAGCCCCTCGTCGCCGAAGCTGCCGAACTCGGGACCGCCGTGTCCGTACAGGGCGAGGGAGCCCTTCCACCCGTACCCGAACGTGAGTCCGGCGGCGGAGGTGATGAGCCCCGCGGCGAAGACCCGCGCGGCGACCGAACCCGGTGTCCGCTCCGTGCGGACACGCCAGGCTCCATGGAACACCAGGAGGCACGCGACCGCGGCGAACCCGAACAGGAAGCCCAGTCGATTGCCCATCGGATCGAGGTTCGGCATGTCCTCCGCGGCGGCGATGAGCACTCCGCCCCGCTCGTAGTCGGCCTCGGTCCAGGGGCGCACATCGAAGAGGATCGTGGCGATGAGGCCGAAGAGTCCGGCGGCGACACCCCACAGCAGCCAGAGGCGCCCTGCACGAGGAGCGGGCGAGCGAGTGCCGCGATGACGCGCGGCGGTGAGTTGAGACATGGGTCTCTCCTGTTCTGTCGGTGCGCCCCCAGCGGACGCTCCGCCACTCTCCGCGTCCGGGCGTCCCGGGCATCAGGGGCCGCGGTCACGACTCTGCGGGCGACCTCGGCAGGACGTCTGGCTGGCCGGCGGCGACGACGTGGCGCCGGCGTTACCGGGAGCTGTCCGGTCCGGCATCCGCTCTGGCATCGGAGAGCTGCTGGCCTGAAAGGAGTCCCGGCAGCCCGCGACCGAGGCGGGTCGTGAAGAGGAGGACGATCGCGACGAGGATCAGCGCGGAGGACGCGGGCTCGAACAATCCGCCGAGCAACGGGAGCGCGCCGAGTCCGCCGATGCCACCCACCCAGCGCAGGAATCGCGCGACGGGGACCGGCATCCTCGAACCCGTGTAACGCAGCTGCACCGCGAGATCGCCGACGGAGCGGCCGCCGGCGAGGATCACCACCAGCCACAGCGCCGACGCGGTGATCGTGCCGGCGGCGTTCGCGATGCGCCCGTCGAGGACCGCCGCCCGATCGTCCATCACGAACTGCAACCACAGCTGCACCGCGATGCTCACACCGAAGCTCACGAACAAGTAGCCGAGACCATCGCACAGCATCGCGAGGGCGCGGCGACCTCGGGTGACCGGACGCGCCAGGTCGGCATCGGGGCGCGCCCCACTGCCGCGCAGCGACCGCGGGACCACGAGCGCCAGCGTGCAACCGACGACCGCGCCGAGCGTGTTGGTCATGAGGTCGCCGACGTCGAAGAACCGGTACGCGCACGGGTAGACACCCCAGACGCCCGTCAGCTGCGTCGTCTCGACCAGGAGCGACAGACCGAAGCCCGCGGCGAGCGCGACCACGATGCCGCGCCCGGCGAGCACACGCACGAACACCCCGAGCGGCACGAACAGCAGCACGTTGAATGCGAGCTGCAGAAGCGCCGGGTGTCGCAGCGGGTTCCCCGGGGCCGCGAGCGCGGTCTGCACGTCGCGGACCACGGACATCGGGTCGGTGATCGCGCCGACGCACCGGATCGCGTCGGGGTCGGGCAGGGGAAGGAGCGTGTAGGTCCAGATCGCCCAGAAGTAGATCAGGGCAGAGAGCCAGAGGATCGTGCGGCCGAATCCCAGTCGTCCGCGCCGACGGTAGCTGATCGCCACGAAGGGGACGAAGAGCACGACGCCGAAGGCCACGCCGATCGCTATCGCGATGAAGCCGAGCAGCACCTGATCCCCCACAACGTGTCAGTGTAGGCGTCGCCGTGAGGCCCGGATGACGGCCGTAAGGATTTCGTGAGGACGGTGTATCCAGCCGTAGGGATTCCGTGAGGATCACGTGAGGACGCCGTGCGCAGGCGTAGTGTCGCCGGACGTGTCAGACGAAAACAGGGAGAGCGTGGACGCGCCGCCACGCGCGAAGCGCATCCTCATCGGGGAACCGCTGACGAGCCAGCAGGTCGACGATCAGCTGCTGCCGAAGCGGATGGCTCTGCCGATCTTCGCCTCGGATGCACTGAGCTCGGTGGCATACGCCCCGCAGGAGCTCGTGATGATCCTCCTGATCGGCGGACTGACCTTCCTGTCGTTCACGCCGCTCGTCGCCGTCGCGGTCGTGGTCCTTCTGCTCGTGGTCGTGCTCAGTTATCGGCAGCTCATCAAGGCCTATCCCTCGGGCGGCGGAGACTACGAGGTCGCCTCGAAGAACCTCGGCGAGATCCCCGGTGTGGTCGTCGCCGCGGCACTCCTCGTCGACTACGTGCTGACCGTGGCCGTGTCGGTCGCCTCGGGCGTCGACAACATCATCTCCGCGGTGCCGGGGCTCGATCCGTTCCGCGTCGAGCTCGCGGTCGGCTTCGTGATCCTGATCATCATCGTGAACCTCCGCGGCGTGCGCGAGGCCTCGCTCGTGTTCGCGATCCCGACGTACGTGTTCATCGGGTCGGTCGGGATCATGATCGTCACCAGTCTGATCCGGACGTTCCTCGGTGACGCCCCCGTCGCCTCGAGCGCCGAGTTCTCGGTGCAGGCCGAGAGCCTGAGCCAGGCCGCCGTGATCCTGCTGATCCTGCGGGCGTTCTCGAGCGGCTGCTCCGCTCTCACCGGTGTCGAAGCCGTGTCGAACGGCGTGCCGGCCTTCCGTGCCCCGAAGGTCCGCAACGCCCAGTCGACCCTGGTGCTGATGGGGACGATCGCGATCTGCCTGTTCTCGGGCCTCACCGCACTCGCGTTGATCACCGGCGTGCACTACGCCGAGAACCCCTGCGATCTGATCGGCTTCGACTGCACGAACCCGCAGCCGAGCCTGATGGCGCAGATCGCCTCGGCCACGTTCGGCGGGGGCAGCATCCCGTTCTTCATCGTCCAGGCGGCGACTGCGTGCGTGCTGCTGCTCGCCGCGAACACCGCGTTCAACGGCTTCCCTCTGCTGGGCGCCGTGCTCGCCCGTGACGGCTACGCCCCGAAGTCGCTGAACACCCGCGGCGACCGCCTCGTGTTCTCGAACGGAATGATCCTGCTGGGCATCGCCGCGATCGCGGTGCTCGTGGTGTTCCAGGCGCGGCTGACGACGCTGATCCAGCTCTACATCATCGGCGTCTTCGTCTCGTTCTCCCTCGGGCAGATCGGCATGGTCCGGCACTGGCGGCGAGTGCTGCGAGGGCCTGTGGAGGGCACGGCGGGGTCCGGCATCGACGGGGCTTCGACCTCCGACCGACGATCGGCCAAGGTGGGACTCCTCATCAACTCCGCGGGAGCGACCCTGACGGTGCTCGTCCTGGTGATCGTGACGATCACCAAGTTCACGCACGGCGCCTACCTCGTGTTCTTCGCCATCCCTGTTCTCGCCTTCCTGATGATGGGCGTGAAGCGGTACTACCGCGATGTCGAGCACGAGATCGCGATCGACGACACCACGCGCTTCGGCGCCTCGGGCGACGTCGCGATCGTGCTCGTGAATCACCTGCAGAAGCCGGTCATGAAGGCCGTCGACTATGCGATCGCCGCCAAGCACGACAAGACCCTCGCCGTGCACGTGGCCGTGTCGGCGGAGGATGCCGCGAAGGTCCAGCAGGAGTGGGCCGACCACCTCGTACCCGTCCCTCTCGTGATCGTCGAGTCGCCATACCGTTCCTTCGCCCAGCCGATCACGCAGTTCATCAAGCAGTATCGCGAGAAGCACGGCTCGTCGGTCGTGACCGTGTACCTGCCGCAGTACATCGTGGGCCACTGGTGGGAGTCGTTCCTGCACAATCGTCGTGCCCGTCGCCTCGCGAACCAGCTGATGCTCGTGCACGGGGTGTCGATCACTCTCGTGCCCTGGCTGCTCGACTCGTCGGAGCTCATCTACGGCCGCCGCTCCCGTCCCCTGCCCGGCCAGGAACGCGCGGGGCGTCCGGTGGTCGTGTCCGGTCGTCGCGCGCACCGGCCCGCCGGCCCGCCGCAGGAGTAGCGCGCGTCGTCACCCGATCCCGTCAGGCGAGCGAAGTCACGACCCGTCGAGCACCTCGCCGAGGATGCCCGCGGCTTCGGGGAACCGGGCCGGGTCGGCGTTGGCGTAGTTGAGGCGCACGAAGGCACCGGAGGGCTCGGCGGGGAACCACTCCGACCCTGGCGCGATGATCACGCCGCGCACCTCGCAGTCGCGCACGACCTGTCCGACATCGGTCCCCTCGGGCAACCGCACCCACAGGTTGAGACCGCCGACGGGCACGTGCTCGACCTGCGCGCGCGGCGCCGAGGCAGCCAGACTCGACACCAGCAGGTCGCGACGAGCGCGCAGGTGCTCACGGAACCCGCGCTGGTGTGTGCGCCACGCAGGCTGCGTGACCACGTCGAGCGCGGCGGCCTGCAGCAGACCGCTCACGTACATCGACTCGGCGGCACGGTCGGCGAGGATGCGATCCCGCGCGGGACCCCTGGCGATCACCGCCGCCACCCGCAGCGCGGGCGAGACGCTCTTCGTGAGCGAGCGCAAGTACACGACGTGGCCGTCGTCGTCCGATGCGGCGATCGGTCGTGGTTCGGCGTCGATTCCGAGGTCGTGCGCCCAGTCGTCTTCGATCAGGAAGGCGCCGTGGCGACGGACTGCCTCCAGGACGGCGGCTCCGGTGGCTGTCGTCCACTGTGCGCCGGTCGGATTGGCGAAGGTCGGCTGCGCGTAGAACGCCCGAGCGCCGGTCAGCGCGAACGCGCGCTCGACCTCGTCCGGGTCGGGACCCTGGGGTCCGGAAGGGACCGGCACCAGCACCACCCCCGCCTGTGCCGCCGCGAGCAGCGCACCCCAGTAAGTCGGCGACTCGATCAGCAGCGGCTGTCCGACGCCGACGACCGCACGGAAGATCGAGCTCAGTCCGCTCTGACTGCCCGAGATGATCAGGGCATCGCGCCCCGACGCCGGCGTCACCCCCGCCGGGGCCGAGGAGGCGAGCTCGCTCGAGAACCAGGCCTGGAGGTCGGGATTCCCGGCCGCAGGAGAGCGCGTCAGCGCGGCCTCGGATCGCGCGGCCCGTATGATCGCCTGTCGCACCAGGCGCTCCGGCAGCAGGTCTGCCGCCGGGTATCCGGAGTGCAGTCCGATGGCGTCAGGCGCCACGGTGCGCTGGGTCGACGAGAGCCCGGCGAGTCCGGCCGGCGCTGCGCCGAGAGCAGCGGTCTGCCAGCCGTAGTCGGCTGCGCGCGCGGTGGGCGTCGCCCGCACGAACGTCCCGGCGCCGGGGCGCGACTCGACAAGTCCGAGCCGGACGAGCTGCCGCATGGCCTTCTGCACCGTCACAGGGCTCGCCCCGTATTCGGCCATCAACGCCCGGTTCGAGGGGACCCTGGCTCCCGCAGACGCGGACGCGATCCAGGTACGGACTCCCGCGACGATCCGGTCACTGCTATCCTGACTCATGAAAGTAGAGAGTAGCGTTATCGCTCCGCGCACGCCAGTGCTATCGACCCGCGCCGGACTGTGGTGGGGACTCCTCGGCGTCACCGCCTTCTCCTTCACCCTCCCGTTCACGCGCGTCGCGACCGGCGGGCTGTCGCCCCTGTTCACCGGATCGGGTCGCGCCGTCGTCGCCGCGATCCTCGCGGGCATCGCCCTTGCCGCCACCCGTCAGCGGCGCCCCACAATGAGGCAGGCGGCGCGACTCGCGATCGTCGCCGGCGGCGTCGTGGCCGGGTTCCCGCTGCTCACGTCGTTCGCGATGACCACGACCCCGGCCAGTCACGGTGCGGTCGTGATCGGTCTGCTGCCCGCCGCCACCGCGGTCGCCGTGGTGCTGCGCACGGGCGAACGGCCCGCTCGTTCGTTCTGGGTCTACGCGATCCTCGGCGCCGCCGCCGCTGTCGTCTTCGCCTCACTGCAGAACGGCGGGATCGGTGCGCTCACCGGAGCCGACCTGCTGCTGTTCGGGGCCGTCCTCGCCGCCGCGGTCGGCTACGCCGAGGGCGGCCTTCTCGCCCGAGAGCTCGGGGCATGGCAGACGGTGTCGTGGGCCCTGATCGTCGCCGCTCCGCTCATGACAGCGCTGACCGTGACATCGGCGTTCGCACAGCCGCCATCCGCAACACCGGTGCAGTGGCTCGCCTTCGCCTACCTCGCCGCCGTGAGCATGCTCCTCGGCTTCTTCGCCTGGTACCGCGGCCTCGCGATCGGGCCGATGGCGCAGGTGAGTCAGATCCAGCTCGTGCAGCCGGTGATGGGCATCGCCTGGGCCGCGATCCTGCTCCACGAGCCGATCGGCTGGCCCACCGCCGTCGGCGGACTCGCCGTCATCGCCTGTGCCGCCCTGGCCGTGCGCACCCGTCTGACCACCCGCCCCCGCACCGAGGAGTCCTGATGCGACACACACCCCGCTACCTGATGACCGACCCCGAAGAGGTCAAGCGCCTGATCCGCGGCAACCCGTGGGCGACGTTCGTCTCCCCGACGAGCTCGGGCCTGATCGCCTCGCACTACCCGGCCCTGCTGCTCGAGGACGAGGACGAGATCGTGATCGCGAGCCACTTCGGACGTCCGGACGAGCAGCTGCATGAGCTCGGCCGACACGAGGTGCTGGTGATCATCCAGGGTCCGCACGACTACGTGTCGTCGAGCCTCTATGCGCCGGGCGACCTGGTCCCGACGTGGAACCACGTCACCGCGCACCTGTACGGCACCCCCGAAATCCTCGGCGAGGAGGAGAACTACGCGATGCTCACGCGTCTGACTGACCATTTCGAGAGTCGCCAGGAGCACGGTCGGCATCTGTCGGAGGACGAGCAGGGAACGCGCCGGGCGGCGAAGGGCACGGTGGGTCTGCGGATGCGCGTCGACCGCTTCGACGCGCGCGCCAAGCTCAGCCAGAACAAGACGCCCGAGGTGCGAGACACCATCACGGCACGGTTGGCGGAGACGAACCAGGCACTCGCGGCGGAGATGCGGCGGGTGAGCGGAGGTCGGACATGACCGTCTTCAGAAGTCACCGCCGGGATACGTGCGCCCCCGCAGGCGCTCGTCGGGATCGTCATCCGCATGGCTTTCGAGCGACGGCAACGGCCCGGATGACTGCGCCGGCACGTCGCTCCTGGCTTGACCATCCTCCACAAAAGTGACGCGCAGCGGACTTCCGCGCTCGACGATCGCTCCTGCCTGAGGATCTTGGCTCGTCACCCAGAAGAGCCCAGGCCAGGTACGTGCGCGGATACCAGGGCCGTCGAGATCTCCGCTCGACAGAATCAACCCGATTGCGGCCGCGGTTTCGCCGGCGATGTCCACCGGTTGGCCGACCACATCAGGAACAATCACCATCGGGCGTTCAGCCATCTCTGGTTCCTCCGATCAGCTGGGTGAGCAGAGCGTGCGCGGGATCAACTCATGGCGCGTTGAACTGCGAGGATGCGGGGGCTGACCCGAGAGGTCAACCCCCGGTGCCCTCATTCAGCAGTGAATGCCACCGCACCACCTCCTGTCCAGCCCACGCTCAGAAGTCGCCACCGGGATAGGTGCCCTCGGGGAGCGTGAAGCACACCGACCAGGAGTCGATCACGATGGTTCCTTCGTCGCCTTGCCCGAGAAGAACAGCCTCTCCCGTCGTCTTCGACTGCGCGGTCAGCGCATAGTCGCCGAAGATGTCGCGTCGATGCGACACGGTGAACTCGCCTCTGTGATGCAGCGCATCTGCGATCTGGTCCTCCAACGTTTTCAAGAGCGACTCGATCTCGACGCCGGGGACAAGAGTGACTGTGGTGATCCCCGTCCATCGGTGCCGTGCTTCATCACAACTGAACAGGCCCCCCTTCTCGTTCTGATCCACGCGAACGACATCCTTGTCCGGCACGAGGGCCGCGACCTCCCGCTCCATCGCCTGCGTCGAAGCCTTCACCTCCTCCCAGCTCTGGTCCAGGTTCCGTTCTGGTGGCACTTTCGCTCCAGAGCACCCGCATAGCCCCAACATGATTGCCACCGCCGCTACCGCCGACATACCGAGCCACCTCGTCACCTTGCTACCAGCCGCCGAATGTCTTGCAGCGCTTCCCAGTTAGCGGGATCGTCGCTCGCAATCAGGCTGTGGTTCTCCGTCAGCACCCGGAAGTAGTCGGGCGTGAGACCGTACCCCGGATGAGCGCTCCCGCCCTCGGCCTGATCGAGCACCGCGTCGTCCGGGCCGACGTAGTAGCCGCCGTGCTCGAAAGCCGGGTGAGAGCGCGGGTTGTTGCCGTCCCAGACGAGTCCCATGTGCTGTCCCTCCTGGAGAAGATCTCGATAGGAGAGGTCGGCATACACGGTGTCGGGGTCCGGGGACCATTCCGGCGGCAACCCGGCTCCGGAGAGCGAGATCACCTTGTCGAACTCGGCACCGGCGACCTCCGCGCTCGTCACGTTCGCAAGCCCCCAACTGTGCCCCAACGCATCCTGCTCCGCTGCACCGGTCGCCGGATCTGCCCGCATCCCGGCCTCGAACCGAGCCAGCTGCCGCCCTGCCTCGACGGCACGATCATGGTCGTTCGCCTCCCCGATTCGCATCGGGTTCATTCCACCCGCCTCTGAGTCCTCGCCAGGGAACTCACCGTCCTTGTAGACGAACGCGAGGGTTCCGGGCACCGCTCGCACCATTTGACCCGCGACCTGCTGCACGTCGCCGCCGTAGAAGCTCGCGAGGCTCGTGAACGTACCGGGCACATACGTGAGCACGTGCGTCGGCGCGACACTGAGATCCCCGACGACCTCGACGATGCGCGAGAAGTCGCGGTCGTACAGATACAGCTGCACCTCGCCGTGCTGCACCTTCCGGAGGTAGTCGATCTCCTTCGCGAGAAACGCCGCTCGCTCCGATCCGTCCGGCTCACGCTCACGCTCCGTCAGGGCCTCCTCGATCCATGCGGCAGCGCTCCGCTGATTCGCATGTACCCGCACAGCCGCGGGGAGGCCATCCAGCGCACCCAAGGCCGCAGGGTCCGCATCGATGAGTTCCTCCTGCAACTCGGGGTGCAGGAGCCACAGGGCGAGCACCTCCTGCGGCGAATCCGCCGCGAGCAGATCCTGCAGGAGGTCCCGCGACTCGTGCGAGAGGTTCACGCCCGCGCTCTCCCCGAGCGCGCGCACCGCTGTGTCGTAGGCCTCGTCCCATGCTCCGAAATGGAACTCGTAGCGGGTCCAGAGGTCGTCGAGCTCCTCCTCCACCCTTCGGCGATCCCTGATCAGGTCGGTCGCCAGCTCCTCTGCGGCCTGCGCGACGACCGGATCGTCGCCCTCCGCGGCAGCGAGAGCACCCCGACCCGCCTCATCCGACGCCGCGTTCAGCGCGAGCCACGACCCGTGCGCCGACTCGATCTGCTCGATCAGGTCGTTCGCCCTGTGCGCGTGCTCGTCATAGGCCCTCGCATACCTCGACAGGGCCGCCGAGAGCCTCTGAGCGACCGCGACGTGCGGGCCGATCGTCGACAGGATCTCCCGCGCGTCGGTGCGCGCGGCGGTGACCGCCCTGTCCCGCCCCGGCAGGGCTGCGGCGCGTCCTGACGCGCCGCGCAGCGTGCGAAGGTGCGCGGCCACGATCTCAACCTGATCGACCGATCGGGACATCGTGCCGACGTCGCCGGCGATCCGCTCCAGGGGGTATCCCCGCCGTGGCGAAGACAGGTTCACGGCGCGCCCTCCCCCGCGAGCTCTTCATCGAGTTCGGAGTAGGTCGCCGCGATCGCGAAGAGCGAGGCGGCGAGGGCCGATCCGGCATCGCCATGCGTGGCGGCGGCGTCGTGTAGCTCGACAATCCGGGAGTGCACCTCGACCTGCAACCCATGGCGGCCGACCGGCGCCTCCACTCCGAAGTCGCCCCCGCCGATGCGAGACACATCGAACAGGAGTCCGCTCGACGCCTCTTCACACTCGCGAGCGGACTCGTCGAGATCGCCATAGAACAGTTCCACCTTCGTCACGTGGGCAACTCTCTTCGCATGGTCGTCATATGACGACATAATAATCACATCCGTGGACATAGCGCACCACCAGCGTCGGGTTCGCAATGAGGGCGATGTCCGATCCGGGCCGCGACCGACATCCGGAAAACCGCGGCTGCCGTGAGCAACGCGCATGCATCCGCACCGGGGGCGTAGGGGAAGCGTGAGGATCGCCGTTCGCGCGCTGCCGCGGGAGTTGTATCGGATCCGTGCTCGACATCATCTACATCGCGCTGACTCTCGCGCTGTTCGCCCTCGTGTCCCTGGTCGCCAAGGCGGTGGACCGCGCATGATCGTCTTCGAGATCCTCGCGGCCGTCCTCGGCGTCGCCGCCATCGTCTACCTCGTGGTGGCCCTCGTCGCCCCGGAGCGGTTCTGATGGACGCGACGATCTGGTTCGGCGTCCTGCAGGTCGCGGCCGTCGTGGTCGTGCTCGTGCTCCTCTACCGCCCGCTCGGCGACTACATCGCGCACGTCTACACCTCGGCGCGCGACCTGCGAGCGGAGCGCGGCATCTACCGGATCATCGGGGTCGACTCGTCGTCCGAGCAGACCTGGCGCGCGTATGCCCGCAGCGTGCTGGCGTTCTCGGTGGTCGGGGTGCTCCTCGTCTACGGGCTGCAGCGCCTCCAGGCGTTCCTGCCGCAGTCGCTCGGACTCCCCGCGGTGCCGGAGGGGCTCGCCTTCAACACGGCAGCCTCGTTCGTGGCGAACACGAATTGGCAGTCGTACTCGCCGGAGCAGACGATGGGCTACACCGTGCAGCTCGCGGGCCTCACGGTGCAGAACTTCGTGTCGGCAGCCGTGGGCCTCGCGATCGCGATCGCGCTGATCCGCGGACTCGCGCGCCGAGGCTCGACGACCATCGGCAACTTCTGGGTCGACCTGATCCGCGGCCTCGGGCGCATCCTGCTTCCGATCGCCCTGATCGGCGCGGTCGCACTGCTCGCGGGCGGCGTCATCCAGAACTTCGCGGGACTCACCGATGTCACCACGGTGTCCGGCGCACCCCAGAGCATCCCGGGTGGGCCCGTCGCCTCGCAGGAGGCGATCAAGCTGCTCGGCACGAACGGGGGCGGGTTCTTCAACGCCAACTCCGCGCACCCGTTCGAGAACCCGACCGGCTTCACGAACCTGCTCGAGGTGCTGCTGATCCTCGTGATCCCGTTCTCCCTCCCGCGCACCTTCGGCCGCATGGTCGGCGACCACCGTCAGGGCTACGCGATCGCGGCGGTCATGGGCGCGATCTTCCTCGTCTCGACCTTCGCCCTCTCGGCGCTCGAACTCGCCGGCCGCGGCAGCGCACCCGAACTCGCCGGGGCCGCGATGGAGGGCAAGGAGGTGCGCTTCGGCATCCTCGGCTCCACGCTCTTCGGCAGCGCGACCACGCTCACCTCGACCGGTGCGGTCAACTCGATGCACGACTCGTACACGGCCCTGGGCGGCATGATGCCGATGTTGAACATGATGCTCGGCGAGGTCGCCCCCGGTGGTGTCGGATCGGGCCTCTACGGCATGCTCGTGCTCGCGATCATCGCGGTGTTCGTCGGCGGATTGCTGGTCGGACGCACCCCGGAGTACCTCGGCAAGCGGATCGGACCGCGGGAGATCACCCTCGCCAGCCTGTACATCCTCGTGGTCCCCGCGCTCGTCCTCGGCGGCACCGCCCTGAGCTTCGCGATCCCCGGCATCCGAGAAGACGTGGAGTCGACCAGCATCCTCAACCCCGGCGTGCACGGCATGAGCGAGGTGCTCTACGCCTTCACCTCGGCCGCGAACAACAACGGCTCCGCCTTCGCCGGACTCACCGCGAACACCCCGTGGTTCAACACCGCGCTCGGCATCGCGATGCTGCTGGGGCGCTTCCTGCCGATCGTTCTCGTGCTCGCCCTCGCCGGCTCGTTCGCCGCCCAGGAGCGGGTGCCCGCCACCTCGGGAACCCTGCCGACGCATCGCCCGCAGTTCGTCGGGCTGCTCCTCACCGTGACGGTCGTCGTGACCGCTCTCACCTACTTCCCCGTGCTCGCGCTGGGACCCCTCGCCGAAGGACTCGTCTGACCATGACTCTCATCACCACCCCCTCCGAACGGCAGGATGCTCCGGCACCCGCCGCCGTGCAGCCGTCGCGCTCCTTCGGCTGGTCGCAGCTCGTGCAGGCACTCCCCGGCGCGCTCCGCAAGCTCAACCCCGCAGCCCTCGTCCGCAACCCGGTCATGCTCCTCGTATGGGTCGGCGCCGCGTTCACCACCGTGCTCGCGATCGCCGAGCCCTTCCTCGGCGGCCCCGCCGACTCCGGCGGCACGCCGGTTCCCGCTCCCTTCACGGTGGGCATCGCCGTGTGGCTCTGGCTCACGGTGCTGTTCGCGAACGTGGCCGAGTCGGTCGCCGAGGGACGCGGCAAGGCCCAGGCGGCGAGCCTGCGCAAGACCCGCACGAGCACCATGGCCCGCCGCGTGGTTGGCTACGACCCGTCAGCGGATGCCGCCGCAGAGCACGCCGCGACCGCGCAGGTGTCGTCGGCCGAGCTGCAGCGCGACGACGTCGTGATCGTCACGGCGGGCGAGCTGATCCCCGGCGACGGAGACATCATCGCGGGCATCGCGACCGTCGACGAGTCGGCCATCACGGGCGAGAGCGCTCCGGTGATCCGCGAGTCCGGCGGCGACCGCAGCGCGGTGACCGGCGGCACCCGCGTGCTGTCCGACCGCATCGTGGTGCGCATCACCTCGAAGCCGGGCGAGACCTTCGTCGACCGGATGATCGCCCTGGTCGAAGGTGCGAGCCGCCAGCGCACCCCCAACGAGATCGCCCTGAACATCCTGCTCGCCAGTCTGTCGATCGTCTTCCTGGTGGTAGTACTCGCCCTCAACCCGATCGCGTCGTACGCCGCGTCGCCGGTCAGCATCCCGGTGCTCATCGCCCTGCTCGTGTGCCTGATCCCGACCACCATCGGGGCCCTCCTCTCGGCGATCGGCATCGCGGGAATGGACAGGCTCGTGCAGCGCAACGTGCTGGCGATGTCGGGGCGCGCGGTCGAGGCCGCAGGAGACGTCACCACACTGCTCCTCGACAAGACGGGCACCATCACGCACGGCAACCGCCGCGCGCACGAGGTGCTGCCCCTCTCGGGCGTCGACGAGGAAGAGCTGCTCCGGGTCGCTGCCCTGTCGTCGCTCGCCGACCCCACGCCGGAGGGCGCCTCGATCGTCGAACTCGCCGAGGCCCGCGGCATCCGGGTGACGGCACCCGCCGACGCCGTGGTCGTCCCCTTCACGGCGCAGACCCGCATGTCGGGGCTCGACCTGGCCGACGGCACGCAGATCCGCAAGGGTGCAGGCTCCGCGGTGCGGGCGTGGCTCGGACTCGACAGCGACGACGAGCTCGCCGCCTCGACCGACGGCGTGGCCGCGAGCGGTGGCACACCCCTCGTCGTCGCGGTGCGCGCATCCGCCGCCGCGTCCGCCGCGTCCGTCACCGCATCCGCATCCGTCCCTGCACACCTGTCGGGCGAAGGCACGGATGTCGGGCCGGGCCGCGGCGAGTCGTCCGACATCCGTGCGAACTCCCGACAAGCGTCCGGCGAACCAGGGTCCGACGCCCGGATCCTCGGCGTCGTGCACCTCAAGGACATCGTGAAGGAGGGACTGCGCGAGCGGTTCGATGAGCTGCGCAACATGGGCATCCGCACGGTCATGATCACGGGCGACAACCCCCTGACCGCGAAGGCCATCGCCGCGGAGGCCGGCGTCGACGACTTCCTCGCCGAAGCCACACCGGAGGACAAGCTCGAACTCATCCGCCGCGAACAGCAGGGCGGCCGCCTGGTCGCGATGACCGGCGACGGCACGAACGACGCCCCCGCACTCGCCCAGGCGGATGTCGGCGTCGCGATGAACACCGGCACCTCGGCGGCGAAGGAGGCCGGCAACATGGTCGACCTCGACTCGGACCCGACCAAGCTGATCGACATCGTGCGCATCGGCAAGCAGCTGCTCATCACCCGCGGAGCGCTCACCACGTTCTCGCTCGCGAACGACATCGCCAAATACTTCGCCATCATCCCGGCGATGTTCATGGGGGTCTTCCCCGGGCTCGCGGCCCTCAACATCATGCAGCTGCACTCCCCGGCCTCCGCCGTCACCAGCGCGATCATCTTCAACGCGATCGTGATCGTGTTCCTGATCCCCCTGGCCCTGCGCGGGGTGAAGTACCGCCCAGCGAGCGCCTCCCAGATCCTGCAGCGCAACCTGCTGGTCTACGGACTCGGCGGCATCATCGCGCCGTTCCTCGGCATCAAGCTCATCGACCTCGTGGTCAGTCTCATCCCGGGCTTCTGACCCTGCTCCGACCACGCACCTCAGGAAAGGCACCTCATGTCCTCCACCCGCACCACCCTCCGCACCACCGGGGTCGCCGTCCGCGCGATGATCGTCCTCACCCTCGTGCTCGGAGTCGGGTACACACTCCTGGTCACCGGGATCGGCCAGGTGCTGCTCCCGGGGCAGGCGAACGGGTCGCTGCTCCCCGACGACGAGGGCAGCGCGCTCATCGGCCAGCCCTTCACGGATGCCGATGGCGAGGCCCTGCCGCAGTACTTCCAGTCGCGCCCGTCGGCGGCCGGCGACGGCTATGACGGAGCCTCGTCCGGCGGCAGCAACCTCGGGCCGGAGAACCCCGACCTGGTGGCCGCCATCGAGGAGCGCACGGCGGCCATCGCGGAGCGCGAAGGCGTCGACCCGTCGCAGGTGCCGGCCGATGCGGTGACGGCTTCCGGTTCGGGGCTCGACCCGCACATCAGCGTCGAGTACGCGCTGCTGCAGGTCCCGCGCGTCGCCGAGGCCCGTGGGCTCCCGACGCAGCAGGTGCGGGAGCTCGTGGAGTCTAGGATTCAAGGGCGGGATCTGGGATTCCTCGGTGCGGAGCGCCTCAACGTCGCCGAACTCAACCTCGCGCTCGACGACCGGGAGGGCGAATGACCGGAGAACCACTCCGTCGATCCTCCGTGCGCCGCGGTCGGCTCCGGGTGCTGCTCGGCGCCGCGCCCGGCGTCGGCAAGACGTACGAGATGCTCGCGGAGGGGCGGCGCATGCTCGACGAGGGCCACGACGTGGTGATCGCGATCGTCGAGACCCACGAGCGCGCGGCGACCAGGGCCCAGACCATCGGCATCCCCGAGGTGCCGCGCCGCGTCGATCTCCACCGCGGGATCACCCTGACCGAGCTCGACATCGACGCCGTGCTCGACCGCGCGCCCGAGATCGCCCTCGTCGACGAGCTCGCGCACACGAACGCCCCCGGCTCGCGCAACGCGAAGCGCTGGCAGGACGTCGACGAGCTGCTGGACGCGGGCATCGACGTGGTCACGACGGTCAACGTGCAGCACATCGAGTCGCTGAACGCGGTGGTCGAGAAGATCACGGGCGTCGCGCAGCAGGAGACGATCCCTGATGCCGTCGTCCGCGCCGCCGACGAGATCGAGGTCGTCGACCTCGCCCCGCAGACGCTGCGGGACCGGCTGTCGGCCGGACTCGTGTACCCGGCGGAGCGCATCGACGCCGCGCTGTCGAACTACTTCCGCCTCGGCAACCTCACCGCCCTGCGCGAGCTGGCCCTCCTCTGGCTCGCCGACGAGGTCGACAGCGCGCTGCGCAGCTACCGCGCCGAGCAGGGCATCGAGGGTGCGTGGCAGGCCAGGGAGCGCGTGGTCGTCGCCCTGACGGGCGGCCCTGAGGGGGAGACGCTGATCCGTCGCGGCGCTCGGATCGCCGCCCGTTCGGCCGGCGGCGAGCTGCTCGCGGTGCACATCACCGCGCAGGACGGCCTGCGCGACGAGACACCAGGCGCCCTCGCGGCGCAGCGCACGCTCGTGGAGTCGCTCGGCGGCTCGTACCACCAGGTCGTCGGCGACGACATCCCCGGCGCGCTCGTCGAGTTCGCCCAGGGCGCCGATGCCACGCAGCTCGTGATCGGCGTCAGCAGGCGCGGTCGTCTCACGGCGGCGCTCACCGGTCCTGGCATCGGATCGGAGGTCATCCGGCGCTCGGGCGACATCGACGTGCACATCGTCACGCATGCGGCGGCGGGCGGACGCATCGCCCTGCCGCGCATCACGGGCGGGGCCCTCGGCTGGCGGCGGCAGGCGCTCGGCTTCGGAGTGGCCCTGGTGGTCGGCCCCCTGCTGTCGTGGATCATGTTCACGTTCCGCAGCCCCGAGTCGATCACGGCCGAAGTGCTCGCGTATCAGCTGCTCGTGGTCGTCGTCGCCCTCATCGGGGGCATCCGTCCGGCGGTGTTCGCCGCCGTGCTCTCGGGCGTCACGCTCGACTTCCTGTTCGTCGCACCGCTGTTCACCATCACGATCGCGCATCCGCTGCACGTGCTCGCCCTCGCGCTCTACGTCGTGATCGCGATCCTGGTGAGCATCATCGTCGACCAGGCCGCCCGGCGCGCTCGCACCGCGCAACGCGCCGCCGCGGAAGCCGAGCTGCTCGCCGCCGTCGCCGGCAACGTGCTGCGCGGCGACAACGCGGTCCTCGCCCTGGTCAGTCGCACGCGCGAGGCGTTCGGCCTGAGCGGCGTGCGTCTGCTCTCGCCCGACGGTGAAGTGCTCGCGAGCGATGGGGAGCCCGTGGCCGACGGACGGGCGACCACGATCCCGGTCGGCATCCGGCCCGGGGGCGGCCCCCGCGCGGTGCTCGAGTTGAACGGCGACCCGCTGGCCGGGCCCGAACGGCGTCTGCTCGACGCGATCGTGGCGCAGCTGTCGGCGGCGATCGAGCACACCGACCTCCGGGCGACCGCGCGTGAGGCCGAGTCCCTCGCCGAGACCGACCAGGTGCGGAGCGCTCTGCTGTCCGCCGTCAGCCACGACCTCCGCCGCCCGCTCGCTTCGGCTGTCGCGGCGATCGGCGGTCTCCGCGGCGCGCACCGACTCTCGGCCGCCGACCGCGACGAGCTGCTGGCCACGGCGGACGAGAGCCTCGCGACGCTGTCGACGCTGGTGACCGATCTGCTCGATGTGAGTCGCGTGCAGGCGGGCGTGCTCGCCGTCTCGGCCTCTCGGATGGATGCCGCAGGCACCGTGCTCGCTGCGGTCGACGAACTGGGCCTCGGACCGTCCGATGTGGAGCTCGCGCTCGACCCCGACCTCCCTCCCGTGTTCGCCGACCCCGTGCTGCTCCAACGCGTGATCGTCAATGTGCTCGCGAACGCTCACCGCCATGCTCCGGACGGCGCCAAGGTCATCGTCTCGACGAGCGCGCTCCTCGATCACGCCGAGATCCGCATCATCGACCGGGGCGACGGCGTGTCCCCCGAGCGACGCGACCGCATCTTCCAGCCGTTCCAGCGCTTCGGCGACACCGACAACACGACCGGCCTCGGTCTCGGGCTCGCCCTGTCGCGCGGGTTCACCGAGGGCATGGGCGGTACCCTGACACCCGAGGACACCCCCGGCGGGGGCCTCACCATGGTCATCTCCCTGCCTCTTGCCGCAGGACCCCGCGACACGGAAGGCTCGGAGTGAAGCTCCTCATCGCCGACGACGACCCGCAGATGGTGCGAGCGTTGAGGATCACCCTCGCCGCACACGGCTACGACGTGGTCGTCGCTCCGGATGGCGCGGCCGCGATCGCGGCTGCCGCGCAGACCCACCCCGACCTCATCATGCTCGACCTGGGTATGCCGCGCCTCGACGGCATCGAGGTCATCCAGGCTCTGCGCGGCTGGACGAACGTGCCGATCATCGTGGTGTCGGGTCGCACCGGCTCCGCCGACAAGGTGGAGGCGCTCGACGCCGGCGCGGACGACTTCGTGACCAAGCCGTTCCAGGTCGACGAACTCCTCGCCCGCCTGCGCGCCCTGTCGCGCCGGTCCATGCCGGTGGGTGGGGAGTCGACCGTGTCGTTCGGCGATGTCGTGGTGGACCTCGCCACCAAGACCGTGACCAGGGCTGGCGCACGCGTGCACCTGACCCCGACGGAATGGCGGATGCTGGAGCACCTGTCCCGGCACCCCGGGGCCCTCGTCACCCGTCAGGATCTGCTCAAGGAGATCTGGGGCAGCGAGCAGGTCTCCGACTCCGGCTACCTGCGTCTGTACATGTCGCAGCTGCGGAAGAAGCTCGAGCACGAGCCCGGTGCCCCGGTGCATCTGCTCACCGAGGCGGGGATGGGCTACCGCCTGGTGCTCTAGCGTCCGAGCGGCGCCGTGCGCGCTGCCGGGGCTTCACGCCGACGACGGAGCACGGCGACGATTCCCACGACGACGAGCAGGACGGCGACGATGATCGCCGTCACCGCGGTCGGCGTGCTCTCGGGCTCTCCCGTCAGCCGACCGACCGCGAGCCAGCTCAGACCCCACGCGGTCGCGAGGGCCGGGGCGATGCGTCCGGTGAACCAGGCCGCTGCCCCTCCGATCACGAGCACCACGACCAGGACGGCCACGGCCCACGCGTCGGCCGCCTCGGCCCAGTCCTCTGGCGCGATCTGCGTGAGCCACGCGGCGGTGTTCGCCACGGTCGCGATCGTCACCCAGCCGAAATGCAGGCCGTTCGCGCCGTCGGTGAGCACACGGTCGGCGAGGTTGCGGGCGGGGAATCGATCGAGGATGACGATGATCCGCGCGAGCACGGCCAGGAGCGCCGCGATCACGAGCACCGTCAGCCAGAGGGTGAGGTACCGCGCCGTGACCAACCACAGTCCGTTGAGCACCATCGAGGCGGCGATCCATCCGCCCACAGCCTGCTGGCGATCGTCCTGCCGTTGCGCGGGAAGCGCCTGCCACACGGTGTACGCGATCAGGCCGAAGTAGATCAGCGACCAGATCGAGAACGCGGGCCCGGCCGGCGCCAGGTAGGAGCCCTGAGCCGAGAGCGCGCCATCCTGCAGATCGTCGACGGATGCTCCGCCGAAAGCGCCCGCGCCCACCGCGGCCGCGATCAGCATGAACGACGCCGCGGCGATGATCAGCGACTGGCGGACGATGCCTCTGCTGCGTGATTCCATGCCCCGACCGTAGGCAGCCTCATCCTCGGACGCACCCGCCTTGACAGCGCTCCACGGTTTCGCTAACCAGGTTAGCCATGTTCGACACTCTGCCGGCACGGATGTCGGACGGATGGACACCTGTCGGACGACACGCCGCCTCGACGCCCGACATCCGTCCGAACCCCCGACATCCGTGCAGGGAGACGGCGCGGGGGCGCGGGCGGAGGGAGCGCGCGGGGGGGCGGGGGCCGGCGCGGGCGGGGTGGGGTCAGGGGCGGGCGAACGCCGCGTCGATCAGCACCTCGGCGGCTTCGCGCGCCTGCACGGCGACCGCAGGATCGGACGAGATCGCCGCGGTGCTCTGGGCGCCCTCCGCGAGGATGGAGAGCTGGGCCGCGAGCGCCGCCGGGGCCCCGGTCGCGGCGACGAGTCCTGCCATGTACTCCTGGAACGACGCCTTGTGCGCGCGGACGATCCCGGCGACCTCGGGGTTCGTGCCGCCGAGTTCACCGAAGGCGTTGATGAAGGCGCAGCCGCGGAAGTCATCGGCACAGAACCAGTCCTCGAGGTAGCCGTAGACGGCGAGGAGACGCGTCCGCGGATCGTCGCCCGCGTCGGTCACAGCACCCGCGAGTCCGGACTCCCACTCGACGTGCTTGCGCGCGAGGACGGCCGCGACGATGTCGGTCTTAGCCGGGAACAGCGCATACAGACGACGCAGCGACACGCCGGCCGCCGAGCGCAGCTCGTCCATGCCCACGGCCGCGTACCCCTTGCGGTAATACAGCTCCTCCGCGGCGGAGAGAATGCGCTCACGTGCCTCGTCTTCGGTCATACCCAGAAGTCTACTTGACATGAGAACGCACGTTCTCTATGTTGGTCATATCGAGCGAGAACGATCGTTCTCACCGGAACCGAAAGGACCAGGATCATGGGTTACATCACCGTCGGAAACGAGAACAGCACCCCGATCGAGCTCTACTACGAAGACCAGGGTGCCGGCCAGCCCGTCGTCCTGATCCACGGCTATCCGCTCGACGGTCACAGCTGGGAGCGTCAGACCCGCGAGCTCCTCGCCCAGGGCTACCGCGTCATCACGTACGACCGCCGCGGTTTCGGGCAGTCCTCCAAGGTGGCGTCCGGCTACGACTACGACACGTTCGCGGCCGACCTGAACACCGTGCTCGAGACCCTCGACCTGCGTGACGTCGTGCTGGTCGGCTTCTCGATGGGCACGGGCGAACTGGCACGCTACGTCGCCCGCTACGGACACGACCGGGTGGCCAAGCTCGCCTTCCTCGCCTCACTCGAGCCCTTCCTCGTGCAGCGCGACGACAACCCCGAGGGCGTGCCGCAGGAGGTCTTCGACGGGATCGAGGCCGCCGCGAAGGGCGACCGCTTCGCGTGGTTCACCGACTTCTACAAGAACTTCTACAACCTCGACGAGACCCTGGGCTCCCGCATCAGCGAAGAGGCCGTGCAGGGCAGCTGGAACGTCGCGGTCGGCAGCGCGCCGGTGGCCGCCTACGCCGTGGTCCCCGCCTGGATCGAGGACTTCCGCGGCGATGTCGATGCCGTCCGTGCCGCCGGCAAGCCGACCCTGATCCTGCACGGGACGAAGGACAACATCCTGCCGATCGACGCCACCGCGCGCCGCTTCCACCAGGCCGTCCCCGATGCCGAGTATGTCGAGGTCGAGGGCGCCCCGCACGGGTTGCTGTGGACTCACGCCGACGAGGTCAACGCGGCACTGAAGTCCTTCCTCGCGAAGTAACCCCTCCGGCCGCCACCGGAACGGAGACGACCCGGCATCCGGGCGGCGCGTCCACACAGGGCACGCCGACGGATGCTCGGGTCGTCTCCGTTTCGGCAGCCGCTCGGGGAGGGCGGGTCAGCCGCGCATGGCGACGCCGCGGCGCCAATAGCCCATGAAGGCCACCTGCCCGCGGTCGATGCCGAGGTCCTTGACAAGGTGCCGGCGCAGCGTGGTGACGACGCCGCTCTCCCCCGCGATCCAGAAGTACCGCTCCGCCGGGGCCTCCCGCGTGGCGATGTCCTCCCCGAGGCCGGAGTAGTCCGGCGTCTCCCACAGCAGGTCCTCACCGTCGATGTCCGTCACGCTGATCGCATCCGTCGCATCGGCGTCCCCGAGGTATCCGAGCACTGCGGGGATCAAGCGCAGACCGTGCGGCTCTCCCGCATCGCGCGGCAGCCAGTGCACCTCCACCCCGACGGGTGCGTCGATGCGCAGGACGTCGGCCGGAGACGGCACCTCGATGAACGCCACTCCGCGGACGTCCCGTGGCGCGTCCTCCAGAATCCGCGCGATCGCCGGAGCGGCCGTCTCGTCGCCGGCCAGCACGACCGAATCGGCGGCACCCGGGGCGTACTCCGCTCCGCCGTGCGCATCGACGTCGACGCCACGACGCGGTCCCACGACGTACAGCTCCTGGCCGACGCCGGCCTGGCTCGCCCACAGCGACGCGGGTCCTGTCAGGCCAGGCTCGAGGTGCAGGACGAAGTCGACGTCGACCTCGGTTCCGCCGTCCGCATCGACCCGCAGCTCGCGCACCGAGTACGTGCGCATCGACCCGCGCTCGGCCTCCGGGACGGCGAGGTACGCCTGCCACCAGCTGTCCGAGTCCCGGTCGATCTCGGGGAGGATGCCGGATGCCGGCGGGAAGACCAGCTTGATGCGGCTGTCGAACACCTCGCCGGGCGTGCCGAACTCGAACAGCTCTTCACCGCCGAAGGTGACCCGCACGAACGACGGCGAGACGCGGGCGACGGCTCGCACCTCGGCGCGGGTGAGGATGTAGGTCGGGCGCTCGGTCGTGGTGGTCTCAGCGGACATGATGCCTCCCGATGGGTGTGACCATCGGCTTGCCGGAGACCGGATCGATGGTGATCTGATTGGCGAGGCCGAAGACCTCTTCGACGAGCTCGGCGGTGACGACGTCTTGCGGAGCGCCCGTCGCGTGCACCCGACCGTCCTTCATGGCCACCAGCTCATCGGCGTAGCGCGCCGCCAGGTTGAGGTCGTGCAGCACCATGACGATGGTCGTGCCGCGTGAGACGCTCAGGTCGGTGAGCAGGTCGAGCACCTCGACCTGGTGCGCGACGTCGAGGAACGTGGTCGGCTCGTCCAGCAGCAGGATGTCGGTCTCCTGCGCGAGCGCCATCGCGATCCACACGCGCTGGCGCTGTCCGCCCGAGAGCTCGTCCACGCTGCGGTCGGCGAGCTCGGTGATGCCGGTCGCATCGAGGGCGTCGGCGACCACTTCGTAGTCGTGGGTGCTCCACCGGGCGAGCATCTTCTGGTGCGGGTGCCGACCGCGGCCCACCAGATCCGCCACCGCGATGCCCTCGGGTGCGACCGGAGACTGCGGCAGCAGGCCGAGCACCCGCGCGACCTCCTTGGTCGGCCGCGCGTGCACGGACTTGCCGTCGAGCACGATCTGCCCTGCGGTCGGAGAGAGCAGGCGCGCGAGCGAGCGGAGCAGGGTCGACTTGCCGCAACCGTTCGCGCCCACGATGGTGGTGATCCTGCCGGGGGCGATCTGCAGGTCGAGGCCGTCGATGATGGTGCGGTCGCCGTAGGCGAGCGTCACCCCGTCGGCCGAAAGGCTGTGCGACACGGTCATAGCGAACCCCCGGAGCGGTTGGTGCGGATGAGCAGGTAGATCAGGTACGGCGCGCCGACCACGCCGGTGATGACGCCGACCGGATAGCGGGTGCCGAAGACGAACTGGCCGATCAGGTCTCCGCCGAGCACGAGGACGGCTCCGACGAAGGCCGACGGCAGCAGCAGGTTCGCTCCCGGCCCTGTGATACGGGCGGCGATGGGTCCGGCCATGAACGCGACGAACGCGATGGGGCCGGTGGCTGCCGTCGCGAAGGCGAGCAGGGCGACGGCGCCGAGGATGAGCAGCAGGCGCGTGGTGTTGACGCGGACCCCGAGTCCTGCGGCGGAGTCGTCGCCGAGCTGGAGGGCACCGAGCGCACGGCCCTGCGACAGCATCAACGGCACGATGATCGCCGCGGCGATCGCCATCGGCAGCACCCGCTCCCACGACGCGTTGTTGAGGCTTCCGGTCAGCCACTGCATCGCGGTCTGGATGTCCCAGTTCGCCGCCCGCGACAGCATGTACGAGATGACGCTCTGCAGCATCGCGGCGACGCCGATGCCGATCAGGATCAGGCGCGTGCCCGCGAAGCCGCCCTTGATCGAGAGCAGGTAGATCGCGAGAGCCGTGACGACGGCACCGCCGAGGGCGAGCAGCGAGACGAGCGGACCGTTGAGCGACAGCACCACGATGCCGAACACCGCAGCAGCCCCGGCGCCGTTGGAGATGCCGATGATGTCGGGGGATGCGAGCGGGTTGCGCAGCATCGTCTGGAAGCAGACGCCGGCCATGCCGAACCCGATCCCGGTCAGGACCGCGAGCACCGCGCGCGGCAGCCGCAGGTCGCCGACGGTGAAGGAGGCTCCGGGAACGGTCTCGCCGAGGAGCACGCGGATGACCTCATCGAGCGAATAGAACGTGTTGCCCACCATGAGGGCGACCGTGAAGAGCACGAGCAGCAGCACCCCGAGCACGATCGTCGCGATCGCGTGCCGGCGGTGGCGCGAGCGACGGCCGGCGACGATGCGGGCGATGCGGGCGGATGCCGGCTCGTCGACGCGGTCGAGGGTGTGCTCGGTGTGCTCGGTCGTGCTCACAGCTCACGCACCTTCTGACGGCGGACGATCCAGATGAAGAACGGGGCGCCGATGATGGCCGTGATGATGCCGACCTGGATCTCCTCCGACGACGGGGCGATAACCCGGCCGACGATGTCGCTCGCGGTCAGCAGCGCGGCGCCGGCGATGGCCGAGAACGGCAGCAGCCAGCGGTGGTCCGTGCCGACGAGCATCCGGCACATGTGCGGGACGATGAGGCCGACGAAGCCGATGGGTCCGGCGATCGCTGTCGCCGCGCCGGCGAGGATCACCGCGCCGAGCGCAGAGACCATGCGCGTGCGGAACACGTGCTCACCGAGACCCTTGGCCATGTCGTCGCCGAGGGCGAGGGAGTTCATGCCGCGCGCGCTGAGGAAGCAGATCAGGGCTCCGATGGCCAGCACGGGTGCAGTGAGGGCGATGCGCGGCCACTCCGCCCCGCCGACGCCGCCGATCTGCCAGGACTGGAACGTCTGGAGCAGGTCGACGCGGGGCAGCATGACCGCGCTGATGAGCGAGGCGAAGGCGGCCGACGTGGCTGCTCCGGCCAGAGCGAGCTTGAGCGGGGTCGCGCCACCGCGACCGAGCGAGCCGACCGCGTACACGAAGACGGCGGCGATCCCGGCTCCGGCGATCGCGAACGCCATCTGTCCATAGGGGTTGCTGAGCCCGAAGAACGCGATGCCGCACACGACGGCGAGCGAAGCCCCGTTCGAGACGCCGAGGATGCCGGGGTCGGCGATCGGATTGCGCGTCACAGCCTGCATGGTCGCACCCGCCAGCGCGAGCGCCGCCCCGACGAGGAGCGCGAGCACGGTGCGAGGGATGCGCTTGACGATCGCGGCCTGGGCGATCGTGTCGGTGTGGCCGCCGAGAGCCGCGACGATGTCGTCGAAGGAGACCGCACGCACGCCGAAGGAGATCGACAGGACGCTGAGGATGACCAGCACCGCGACCCCGATGAGCAGCCAGAGGGTGCGCACCAGCACCGGGCGTCGCAGGTCTGCGGCGCCCGGTGCTGGTGCGATGACGGTTGCTGAGGTCACGGGGGATTCACTCCGCCGATGCGGATCGAACGATTACTTCGACAGCGGCGCGGCCAGCATCGCGAGGTAGTCGGTGAGTCCCCACGGGATCGACAGCGGCGAGGGGTTCGCGGATGCGGCGATCGGCGTCGCGTTCGGGAGGATCGCGATGCGTCCCTCGGCGATCGCCGGGATCTTCGACAGCAGCGGGTCCGCCTGCAGCTGCGGGATCAGCGAGTCATCACCGTAGGTGACGAACACGTCGACGTCTTCGAACTTCGCCACTTCCTCGGCGCTGATCGTCAGGTCGAACTTGTCGGTGTCCGCCGTGTCCTCCACGAGCGACGGGTAGGGCAGCCCCAGGTTGTCGTGCAGGTATCCGGGGCGGGTGTCCGTCGCCGTGTAGTAGCCGATCTGGCTCAGGTCGGTCGGGTCGAGGTAGGCGAACAGGACCTTCTTGTCCTTCAGGATGCTGTTCTCCTCGAGGGCGGCCTCCGCGTCTGCGTGCAGCTCCTCGATCAGTGCTTCACCCTCATCCTCGAGACCCAGTGCCTTCGAGTTCATCTCGATCATGTCGTCGACCGAGGTGCCCCAGGCGACCTCGGGGTAGGCGACGACCGGCGCGATCTTGGAGAGGGTGTCGTACTCCTCCTGCGTCAGGCCGGAGTACGCGGCGAGGATCACATCGGGCTCCGTGTCGGCGACCGCCTCGTAATCGATGCCGTCGGTCTCGTCGAAGAGCACCGGGGTCTCGGCGCCGAGTTCGTCGAGCTTCTCCTCGACCCAGGGCAGCACGCCGTTGTCGTCGTCGTCGCCCCACGTCGCCTTGCTCATGCCGACGGGCACGATGCCCAGGGCCAGGGGCACCTCGTGGTTCGCCCAGGCGATCGTCGCGACGCGCTCAGGCTTCGCCGAGATGGTCGTCTCGCCGTAGGCGTGCTCGACCGTGACGGGGAACGCGTCGTCCGATGCCGGGTTGCCACCGGTCTCCGCCGTCGACTGCGGTGCGGAGGAGGCGCAGGCGGAGAGGCCGACGGCGAGCGCGGCGGCTGCGCCGATGGCGAGGATTCGAGAGATGCGCACAGGCGTTCCCTTCGGGTTTCGGGGTGGGTGTCGGCGCGAGAGCCGCGCCCAGCCTTTGGTAAGCCTGGCCTAATCTAACACGGAGGTTAGGTCCGCCTCACTTCGAGTCCGTCTCCGAGGTACGAAAAAACCGGCCGGATCCGTGAGGATCCGGCCGGCTTCAGGAAGTCAGCGCGCGCTCAGAGAGCGCGGATGTTCGCCGCCTGCATGCCCTTGGGGCCACGCTCAGCGTCGAATTCGACCTTCTGGTTCTCGCGGAGCTCCTTGAAACCGGAGCCGGCGATAGCCGAGTAGTGGGCGAAGAGGTCGTCCGAGCCGTCATCGGGAGCGATGAAGCCGAAGCCCTTTTCCGCGTTGAACCATTTCACAGTGCCAGTGGCCATGTGTTTTCTACTTTCTGTTGACTTGGCCGTTCGCACGGCCTGCGCCGAGTCGGAACATCCGACACGCGCGCTCTGTCACGCTACCACGGCGGGCTGAGCAGAAGCACCGAACGCCGGACTCCTCTGCAGGAGCGCGGCTTCGGTGCGCGTGCTCACGCCGAGCTTTCTCAGCACCGCCGAGACGTGAACGCTCACGGTCTTGACGCTGATGAACAGACGCTCGCCGATCTGCCGGTTGCTCAGACCTTCGGCGATGAGTTCGAGCACCTGCTGCTCGCGGGCCGTGAGAGCCTCGCCGCCCTGCACGGATTCCGCAGCCGCCCGCGGAGCGAGTCCCGCGACGGCGGCGAATCGGGCGACGGCGGTCTGCAACTGCGCGTGCCCCAGCGCCTCGGCGATGTCGGCGGCGACGGCGAGCTCCGTCGAGGCCGACGACCGGTCGCCGTCCCGCACCAGCAGTCGTGCGCGCTCAAGCCGCAGGACGACCCGGAGGGTGACCGGCACGTCGTCTCCCTCGGCCCGGCGCACCGCGGCATCGACCGCATCGTGACGCGGGTCGAGCAGCGCGTCGAGGATCGTCGACCAGGCATCGTCTTGCAGTTCCGACGGCTGCGAGAGCCAGGCCCCGCGGATGGCGTCCGACGCCTCCCCGACGTCGACGCCCTCTGCGCGCAGCTCGGCGACGATCGCGGCGCCCTCCAGCAGCAGTCGACGCTGATGGAGCAGCGCAGGGCGGTCGTCGTGCAACATCCCGAGGATCGTGTCGAGCGCGCCGCGGAGGTCTCCCTCGCTCTCGGCGACCGCGACCGTCATCATGACGCGGTCGTACCAGATCTGCCGCTCCGAGACCCCCGTCTCCTCGAACGCCGGAAGCCAGTCCCGCAGCATCTCGGCCGCTTCTGCCGATCGGCCACGCCAGGCCAGCACCCGTACGCGCGTCATGCTCATATACATGCGGAACACGCGCAGAGTCCCCTGCACGAAGTCGCGCGCCAGCATCTCCTCCACCCGCTCGATCTCGCCGAGCTCGAGCAACGGCACGACCATGTTCTGCGCCATGATCGAGCCAGAGGTGCGCTCGACCCGGAGTTCGCGCGCGCGCCGAAGCCCCTCTTCTGCCACCTCCACCGCCTCGCGGTAGCGGCCGAGGAGTGTGAGCAGGTCGGAGTAGTTCACGCGGTACCGCATCTCGGCATTCGACCCCGCAGCGAGCGCTCTGGCACGTTCGTACTCGCGTACGCCGGCCTCGACCTCGCCCAGGTGCGCCAGCGAGCCGCCGCGCACGTTCGCCGCGATCGACAGCTGATCGGTGGACTCCGCGCCTGCGGCCCCACGCTCGGCCTCATCGGCGAGCCGGATCGCCTCCTCGCGGTCGCCCGCGATCATGCGACGGCTGGCGAGCTGGTTGAGCAGCTCGGCGCGGAAGACGTCATCGTGGACGTGCTCCTCTGCGATCGCCAGGGCCTCCTGCAGCAGCGGGATGGCTCCGAGCCGGCCGAGGTTGACGAGATAGAGCGCCTTGTTGCGCAGCAGCCGCGCATGCAGACGCGGATCGACAGTCGCGGGATCGACCTCAGCGAGGGCCACGTTCGCCACGGCCAGCGCGCGTTCGCCGTCGCCCGCATTGCGCAGGACCGAGCCCAGGACGAGGAGCAGGTCGAGGCGCTCGACCTGGGCGGCCACGGCCGCATCGGGCACCAGCGGCCACAGCTCCAGCACGAGCTCGCCGAAGCGGGCGGCGCTGGCGAACGCGTACTGCGCCTTGGCGTGGCGCATGGCGTCTGCCGCGGCGACGAGCGCCTTCCGGTCGTCTTGCGCGAGCTGCCAGTGGTAGGCGAGCGCCGCGGCGTCACCGTTCTCGGAGCCCGCGCCGTGCGCCTCGAGGGTCTCGGCATACGAGCGATGCAGTCGCGCCCGCTCCCCCGGAAGCAGGTCGTCGTGCACGGCCTCGCGCAGGAGGGCGTGCCGGAAGCGGTAGTCGTCGTCGACCACGACCAGGATGCCGCTGCGCGTCGCCTCCCGGATCGCCTCGTCGAGCCGCTGCTCCGGGAGGTCGACCAGGCGCGTGATCAGGGGATGCGACAGCGGGCGCTCGGCTCCCGACACGACCTGCACGACGTGGCGGGCGTCATCGCCGAGCCGGTCGAACCGGGCGAGCAGCAGATCGCGAAGGCCGTCGGGCAACGGGCCGTTCGAGCACCCGGCGATCTCCTCGATGAAGAAGGGCACGCCCTCGGCGCGCTCCTGCATGCGCCCCAACGCCGCCTCGCTGAGCGGACGGCCCGTGATCTGCTCGGCCAGCTCCCGCACGGCGCGCTCGTCCAGTCGGCCCAGGGTCAGACGCTCGAGCAGCCGGGCCCTCGTCGACTCGCCGATGAACCGGCTCACCGCGTCCCCGCGGCGCACATCGTCGGTGCGGCAGGTGATGAGCAGCAGGATGCGCCCCCGGCCGAGCGCCCGCAGCAGGAAGGAGAGGATGGCGAGCGTCGACTCGTCCGCCCAGTGCAGGTCTTCGACGACGAGCACCTGGGGCGCGCGCTCGGCCGCCGCCTCGATGAGCGAGGCGATCGCGTCGCGGAGCCGCTCCGGACTCGTGCGGTCGCGGTCTGCGGGGGCGTCGACCAGTTCGGGCAGCAGCATCCCGAGCGCCTCGGCGCCGACGCCGACCGACTCGCGCACCCGTTCGACCCCCATGCGGGCCACGATCGAACGGAGGATGCCCGTGAGCGGACCGTACGGCGTGCGAGCGGACCCCAGGTCGAGGCACCAGCCGGCGTGCACGTCGGCGGTCTGCTCGATGCCCGCCGCGAACTCCCGCACCAGCCGCGACTTGCCGATCCCGGCCTCGCCTTCGACCAGGAGCGCCGCCGGTACGCCGTCGCGCACGCCGTCGAACAACCGGCGCACCTCGACGAGCTCGGCCGCGCGGCCGACCATCTCGGCGCTCGGAGCGGAAGGAGGCATGGATTCATCGTCCCACTCCCGACCGACATTCGGGCCGGGGCGCCGGCCGGGTTCCGCGAAGGCCTCGCTCACCGTGCGGGCGCCGCCGTCTCGCAGACCTTCGTCGAACGTGCGGTCGCCGTGCGGGAGCGGTCGACGCCGAGCACGCGGTCGAGCATCCGACGCACCGCTCCCGCCGGACGCGGCACGATCTGGTCGGCGTGCTCGATGAGGAAGCGCCGCTGCGCGGCGGCGCGCTCCATCTGCTCCTGCTCGAACTGGGTGATCTGATGAGTGAGGTACGGGTGCTCGTACATGGGGTTCTCCTCGACGGTTCGCTGTATCCCTACACTCCGCTCTGAGGTACCCCGCCGACATCGGACGGTCTCCCTATCTTCGGGAAGCGGCCGACTAGGGATGCCGCGGGCTAGCGGGCCGACGGCGCCTGGCGCAGGAGGGTCGGACGCGCCGACGGCCGGGACTGCGTCGGCGTCAGGATCGCCAGCACCCGCACCAGGGTCAACATCCACAGCAGCCCGAGTCCGACGATCACGGCTTCGACGGCCGTGACCGAGTACAGCCCGAACGGGATCCACAGGAGGAGGGCGACCACCACCAGCATTCCGACGCCGATCGAGGTGATCAGCAGGGCGCGGGGCGGCCCGGGTATCGCGATCACAGTGGCGGCGGCCGCAGCGGCGAAGAGGACGAGTGTCGCGAAAGCGGCGATGTCGTGCGGCACGGGCACCCTGTGCAACGGCAGCAGTCCGACGGCGGCCAGGGCGATCCCGCAGGCGGCCCAGAGGGCGACGACCCCGGCGATGCGCGCTACCGCGGGATCGCCCAGCATCCGATGCAGGTCGCGTCCGATGTACGACCCGACGGTCGCGACCAGCAGACCGGCCACGACGAGCGTGCCGTTGAAGGCCCACGACCCGCCCAGCTGCGAGAAGTTCTGCTCCCACCAGGACGGATCGGCCGCCGTGACCATGGCGAAGAGCGTGCCGATCGTGAGGAAGCCGAACAGGAGCGCGGCGAGATCGGTCGTGCGCAGATCGATGCCCGCCCCGAATGCCGACCGACCGCCGACCGCCGCGGCGACACCGGTGAGCAGTCCCCCGCCGACCGCCCCGAGCCGCAGCCCCTGGAGCCCGGCCGCGAGCACCTCGGCGGTGAGCAGCACCCCCATCACGGTGACCGCCCCGAAGGCCACCGTCAGCGCGATCGCGGAGAGGTCAGACACCACGGCCTGCCAGCGCGGCATCGGCGCCGTCTCGCCGCGACGGTGCATGAGCGTGCTCGTGAGGAATGCGGCAGCCGCGACGACACCGGCGATCGCAGCGGCCGGCATCGCCAGCGACCCCTCGCCGGTGAGCGGCCGCGGGTCACCCCGCAGGAGCAGGACGCCCGCGGCCGCACCGACGACGAAGCAGAACGCCGTCGCCCACACGGCCCTGGTCTCGCCGCGCAACCGCTCGTCCCGCTCCATCTGCTCATGCAAGCACGAGCAGGGGACACCCGAAAGCCCGGGCGTCAGGCGTCGACGTCACCGCGCCAGGCGCCGGTCTCGACCCCGCGGCCCTCGATGAACTCCTTGAAGTTCTGCAGGTCCTTCTTCACGGCATGCGAGCCCGCGCCCACCAGCGACCCGAGCTTCTCGAGCAGGCCTTCGGGCTCCCAGTCGAGCTGCACCGTGACCCGGGTGTTCGTGTCGTCGAGGGTGTGGAAGGTCACCACTCCCGCGTGCTCCGTCTCGCCGCCGACGCTGTTCCACGCGACCCGCTCGTCGGGGTGCTGCTCGGTGATCTCGGCGTCGAACTCTCGCGTCGCTCCGCCGACCTTCACCTTCCAGTGCGTATGCGTGTCGTCGATCTGCGTGATCGACTCGACCTCGTCGAGGAACTTCGGGAAGCTCTCGAACTGCGTCCACTGGTTGTACGCCGTGCGGACGGGAACGTGGACGTCGATGGTCTCGATGATCTGCACCATGGGATGCTCCTCACTGTTCGTCGTTCGTGTGTTCTCATTCAGCCGGTGATCGCGAGGATCGGCGACGGGGTTGACATCCGCCGCCGATCCCGCGACCCTCGTCAGCTGCCAGACATCCGACCGAACGTCGCGTCGATGTCGGCCATCTCCATCTCGGCGGTGGCTTCGATGAGGGCCTGCAGCTCGGCGTCCGCGCCGGGAGAGAACTCCTCAGGGCGCTCGGGGGCGATCGTCGACGGCACCCCTTCCGGCGCCTGCTCGTCGGCCACCAGCTCGGTGCCGTCGCCGGATGGCGACATCCCCTGGAAGATGCGCCCCGCCTCCGACCTGTCGTCGAGGTCGAAGGAGTACTGCTTGCTCTGCAGACCCAGATCGAGCAGCCGCTTGACCTCAGGGAAGCTCTCGGCGTTGGTCTTCGGGATGGGCAGGCTGGTGCGCCAGTTCACCCCGAGGGTCTCGAGCGCCTTCGCGTAGGCGTTCTCGTGCGCCTGATCCCGCACGATCAGGTAGGAGATCGTCGAGCGCGCGGTCTTGTTCGCCGTCATCTCATACAGCCGGCACTTCTGCAGGCGTCCGGTGGATTCGAGCATCAGGTTGTAGAGCAGGTCGAGCACGAGGTTGCCGGAGTTGTAGACGTAACTGCCCATCCACGGATTCCCGGCCGCGTCGACCGGCAGCGCGCCCTGCGCCCCGACGAGGTAGTGATGGATGTTGCTGTGATCGAGGGCGATCTCCAGCGGCACGGCACCACCGGCACCAGGGGCGTCGACCGGGTCGCCCTTCTTCCCCTGATACGCCGGCGAGCCGTCGAGCAACCGCGAGATCGTGGTGCCGATGAGTTCGACGTGGCTGATCTCCTCCGTGCCGATGCCCTGGATGAGGTCGCGGTAGGGCTTGCCTGCGGGGCCGCGGAAGTTGATGCTCTGGAACAGGTACTGCATCATCGTCCGCATCTCGCCGAACTGGCCACCCAGTCCTTCCTGCAGGGCGTTGGCCGCCGCGGGATCCGGCTCGTCCGGCTCGATCTCGTTGATGAGCTGCTGCAGGTGGAAGTACATGTGAGGCTCCTCGCCGTCGGGGATGGACGGCCTACTCTGTGCCTTCGACGCCGATCGGCCACCCCGATGGACGCGTCCCCGACCGGCGCGTATCATGCGGCCGCCGCACGACTAGCGTTGAGGTCATGCGCATCCCCGCCGCGATCCGCGCTTCCAAGCGCTCCCCGCTGCTGCAGGTCGTGAAGTCGGCCGCAGCGACGATCGCGGCGTGGCTGATCGCCGGATGGGTGTTCCCCGCGCAGCTGCCGGTCTTCGCCGCGATCGCCGCCCTCCTCGTCGTGCAGCCCAGCGTGAACCAGTCGCTGTCGAAGGCGCTCGAACGCAGCATCGGGGTGATCGCGGGGGTGGTGATCGCCGTCGCGCTGGGACTGCTGCTCGGGTCGCCCAGCTGGATCGTGCTGCTCGCCATCGTGGTGGCCATGCTCGTGGCGTGGATCTTCCGCGCCTCCCCCGGCACCGGCAACCAGGTCGCGATCTCGGCGATGCTCGTGCTGGCGCTGGGCTCCTCCAGCCCGGAGTACGCGTTCGCGCGCATCGTGGAGACGCTGATCGGCGTGGTGATCGGCATCGTCGTGAACGCCCTGATCGTCCCGCCCGTCCTGGTCGCGCCCGCCCGTCGCGATGTCGGCCTGCTCGGTCGGGAGCTCGCGGCGAGCCTGGATCGGCTGGCGGTCGCGCTGCCCGAACCGCAGACACCCGCGAAGCTGCAGGAGCTGATGCTGGAGGTGCGCCTGCTGCGCCCGATGAAGGACGCCGCTGACGCCTCCATCGCGGCGGGGGAGGAATCGCTCACCCTGAACCCGCGGCGCTCGACCCACCGCGCGGAACTGCGGGAGCTGCGGGAGCTGCTCGAGCGCCTGTCGCCCATCGTGACCCAGACGATCGGCATGACCAGGGCGTACTTCGACCACTATGACGACACCCTCGGCGACGAGCCCGTCGTATCGGCCATCGCGGAGCAGTTGCGCAGGGCCGGCCACGACGTGCGGTTGGCCGTGCAGGTCGCGGAGGCCTCCCCCGAGCCGGACACCCTGACCTCGACCATCCCCGCGCTCACGGCGCCGCTCGTGGTGCGGCCGCCCTCGTCGCAGCACTGGATCCTGATCGGCTCGCTCCTGGAAGACCTCCGCCGCATCCGGGGCGAGCTGCTGGACGAGGACTGAGTCCGCGTACCCTGAGAGCATGTCCGAGATGACCGTGCCCGAGGCTCTGGGCGAGCTCGCGGCCCTGGAAGACCCGAAGATGCGCGCCGCCAACGAGAAGCGCGGCGACGACCACGGCATCAATCTCAGCCGGATGCGCGCATTGGCGAAACGCATCAAGACCGACCAGCCCCTCGCGCAGGAACTGTGGGCGACGGGGGAGACACCGGCGCGGCTGTTGGCCTTGTTGGTCTGCCGCCCGCGCGATTTCACCGCCGACGAGCTCGACGCCATGCTGCGCGACACCCGGCCGCCGAAGGTGAACGACTGGTTCGTGAACTACGTCGTCAAGAAGTCGCCGCTGGCCGAGGAGCTCCGGCTGCGATGGTTCGACGACTCCGACCCAACGGTGGCCGCCGCCGCCTGGTCACTCACCACGGTGCGGGTGATGAAGGACGCGGATGGCCTCGACCTGCCGCACCTCCTCGACCTGATCGAGCGCGACATGAAGGACGCTCCGAGTCGTCTGCAGTGGGCGATGAACGAGACCCTCGCGAACATCGGCATCTTCCATCCTGAGCACCGTGCGAGGGCGTTGGAGATCGGCGAACGCCTGCAGGTCCTCGCCGACTACCCGACCGCTCCCGGCTGCACCTCCCCGTTCGCTCCGCTGTGGATCGGCGAGATCGTGCGTCGTCGCGAGGGCTGAGCGCTCCTCCCGCGGTCGCGCTGCGGAGGTGATCCGCGGTTCGGAGGGCCGTATCCGCGATTCACACCTCCGAACCGCGGATCCCCTCCCCACGACAGGTGTCTCAGCGCGACCCCACGACCTCGGACGCCGCAGACCCGACGCCGGCGGACACGAACTGCGCCCACGTGGAGCCTGTACGCACCGCGGTCTCGTCGGCGAGGTTGTCGCCCGCGCGATAGGCACGACCCACCGCACCGGGGATGCGCATCGACAGGAGCCTGTGGCTGCGCCCGCGGGCACGGTCGAACGTCCGCACGAGATCCCCGATCTCCTGCACCTCGGGGCCGGCCAGGTCGGGTACGCGTCCGGCGGGTGCGCCCAGTGTCACCGCCGCGAGCCGCTCGGCGACCGCCTCCACCCCGACCGGCTCGAACCGCAGCCCCTGTGGCGCCAGACGCATCCGAGGCAGCGCCTTCACCATCGGCATCGCGAAGTCGTGCAGTTGCGCGACGCGGAGCACCGTCCACGGGATGCCCGACTCCTCGAACGCGCGTTCCGCCGCAGACTTCATCCGGAAGTATCCGATCGGCATGCTGCCCGCGCCGACGACCGAGATCAGCACGATGTGGCGGACGCCGGCGCGGCGCGCGGCCTCGACGAGGTTCCGCGCCGCGACGTCGTCGCCCTTCGCGCCGCCGGCGAGGTGCAGCACCGTCTCGACGTCCTCGAGCGCGGCGTCGAGCCCGGTCCCCTTCACGGTGTCGCCCTCGACATGGGTGATGCCCGGCTCCGCCGCTCGCGGATGCCGGGTCAGGATGCGGACGTCGCGGCCCGCAGCGCGTAGCAGCGGCACGGTGTGGCGTCCGATGTTGCCGGTGCCTCCGGTGACGAGAATGGGAGTGCTCATGATGGTCTGCCTTTCGTGTCTCGCGCGGCCTGTCACATCTCGGCCGTCGCATCCGTCGAGATCATGACGAGCGACGACGAGGAGATGTGACATGGACGACGAAGAACTCGCACGACGGTTCGAGCAAACCCGGCCACGGCTGCGGGCGATCGCGACCAGGATGCTCGGTTCGAGCGCCGACGCCGACGACGCGGTGCAGGAGACCTGGCTGCGGCTGGCGCGAACGGATCCTGCCGGGATCGACAACTTCGACGCGTGGTGCACGACCGTCGTCTCGCGCATCAGCCTCGACCTGCTCCGCGCCCCGCGATCGACGCGCGAGCACTCCTGGAACGTCGAGCCCTGGCGCGACGAGCCCGTCGATCCCGCACCGGACCTCGCCGACATGGTCGACCGTTCCGACAGGGTCAACGTGGCGCTGCTCGTGGTCCTGGACACGCTGTCACCCACCGAGCGGATCGCGTTCGTGCTGCACGACGTGTTCGGTCAGCCCTTCGACGAGGTGGCTGCCGCCCTCGACAGGTCGCCCGACGCCGCCAGGCAGCTGGCCTCCCGCGCGCGTCGCCGCCTGCGCGAGGCATCCGTGCCTGCCCGCGCCGACCGCCGCCGCGGACGCACACTGGTGGACGCGTGGCTCGCGGCAGCGCAGGAGGGCGACCTGACGACGCTCCTCGGTCTGCTCCATGAGGACGCGACTCTGCACGCCGACTACGGCACCAGCGCTCAGACCCTTCACGGCGCGGAGCAGATCGGCGCGCAGGCCGTGCTCGCCGCCCGCCTCGCGGCGCACTCGACACCCGTGCTGATCGACGGCCGTCCGGGAGTGGCCGCCATGTTCGGCGAGCGTCTCGTGTCGCTCATGAGCTTCGAGGTCGAAGATGGGCGGATCGCGGCGCTGCACGTCCTCGCCGATCCCGCACGCCTGTCGACGATCGCACTCCCGTGAGCGCGCGTCGTCTCCGTCTCACCGGCTGGCTACGCTGAGGCCATGAGCACCCACATCGCCGCAGAGCCAGGCCAGATCGCCCCCGTCGTCCTGTTCCCCGGGGATCCGCTGCGCGCGAAGTGGATCGCCGAGACGTTCCTCGACGACGCCGAGCTGTACTCGCAGACGCGCGGGATGCTGGGATTCACCGGCACGTGGGAGGGGCACCGCGTCTCTGTGCAGGGCTCGGGCATGGGGCAGCCGTCGATGGCGATCTATGCCAACGAGCTGTTCGACTCCTACGACGTGCAGACGATCGTCCGGGTGGGGTCGTGCGGTGCGCTGACAGAGCGCGTGAAGGTGCGCGACATCATCATCGCCAGCGGTGCGTCGACCGATTCCGGCATCAACCGCGTGCGCTTCCACGGACTCGACTACGCTCCCGTGGCCGACTTCGGACTGCTGCGCGCGGCGGTCGAGGCGAGCGAGGACGCCGAGCTCGAATCGATCGTGCACGTGGGACAGCTGTTCTCGAGCGACCAGTTCTACAGCACCCGCCCCGAGCTCATGGAGCCCTTCGTGCAGCACGGCATCCTGGGGGTCGAGATGGAAGCGGCCGGCCTGTACACGCTCGCGGCGTTCCACGGTCGGCGCGCCCTCGCGATCTGCACGGTGAGCGACCACATCGTCACCGGTGAGGAGACCACGGCGCAGGAGCGCGAGCAGACCTTCGGCGACATGATCCGCATCGCGCTGCGCGCCGCGACCGCCGCCTGATCAGCCTCGCAGGTCGGCATCCCCGCCGGATGGGATGATCGGAAGACCATGACTTCCTCCCCGCGGCTCGATCCCGCCATCGTCCAGGACGCCGCGGACCCGGACGCCGTCTACCTCGCGTTCGTCGAATGGGCGGAGAGCACGGGCATCAGCCTCTACCCCGCGCAGGACGAGGCGACCATCGAGATCGTCTCGGGCAGCAACCTGATCCTGTCTACCCCGACCGGCACCGGGAAGTCGCTCGTCGCGGTCGGCGCGCACTTCACCGCTCTCGCCGCAGGGCGCCGCAGCTACTACACGGCACCGATCAAGGCCCTCGTGAGCGAGAAGTTCTTCGCACTGGTCGACGTCTTCGGCGCCGAGAACGTCGGCATGGTCACGGGCGACTCCTCGGTCAACGCCGACGCTCCGATCATCTGCTGCACCGCCGAGATCCTCGCCAACCTCTCCCTGCGCCAGGGCACGGATGCCGATGTCGGGCAGGTCGTGATGGACGAGTTCCACTTCTACGCCGACCCCGACCGCGGATGGGCCTGGCAGGTGCCGCTGCTCGAGCTCCCGCAGGCGCAGTTCATCCTGATGTCGGCGACCCTGGGCGATGTCACCGAGCTCGCCGCCGACCTCACCCGTCGAACGGGTCGAGAGACCGCGACGGTCACCGGGGTCGAGCGCCCGGTGCCGCTGCACTTCTTCTACGAGACGACGCCCATCCACGAGACGATCGACGACCTGCTGAACACCGGACAAGCTCCGATCTACGTCGTGCACTTCTCGCAGGCCGCCGCGATGGAGCGTGCACAGGCGCTGTCGAGCACCAAAGTCGCCACCCGAGAGCAGCGCGACGAGATCGCAGCCCTGATCGCCGAGTTCCGCTTCACGACCGCGTTCGGCAAGACCCTTTCGCGGTTCCTGCGCGCGGGGATCGGTGTGCATCACGCCGGGATGCTGCCGAAGTATCGGCGACTGGTCGAGCAGCTCGCGCAGCGCGGTCTGCTGCGGGTGATCTGCGGCACCGACACGCTCGGCGTCGGCATCAACGTCCCGATCCGCACCGTCCTGCTCACCGCGCTCACCAAGTTCGACGGCACCCGGATGCGGCAGCTGAACGCCCGCGAGTTCCACCAGATCGCGGGGCGTGCCGGTCGCGCCGGGTATGACACCGCCGGCACGGTGGTCGCGCAGGCCCCGGAGCACGAGAGCGAGAACATCGCCGCGATCCGCAAGGCCGGCGACGACCCGAAGAAGAAGCGGAAGATCATCCGCAAGAAGGCACCGGACGGCTTCGTGTCGTGGGGAGAGCCCTCGTTCCGCAAACTCATCGATGCGGAACCGGCGACCCTGACCTCGCACATGCAGATCACCAGCGCGATGATGCTCAACGTCATCGCGCGCGGCGGCGACGTGTTCGGAAATATGCGCGCGCTCGTATACGACAACCACGAGTCGCGGGAACGCCGGCGCGAGCTCGCACTCCGCGCCATCGGGATCTACCGCACGCTCCGCGAATCCGGCATCGTCGAGCAGACGGCCGACGGGGAGATCCGGCTCACGGTGGACCTCCAGCCGAACTTCGCACTCAACCAGCCCTTGTCCCCCTTCGCCCTCGCCGCGTTCGAGCTGCTCGACCCCGATCCCGCCGCCGGCACGGGGACCGGTTCGTACGCGCTCGACATGATCTCGATCGTGGAGTCGACGCTCGACGACCCGCGCGCGGTCCTGAGCCAGCAGGAGTTCCTCGCCCGGGGCGAAGCGGTCGCCGCGATGAAGTCCGAGGGCATCGAGTACGAGGAGCGGATGGAGCTGCTCGAGCAGATCACCTACCCGAAGCCGCTCGACGAGCTCCTGGGAGCTGCGTTCGAGACCTTCAGCGCCGCTCAGCCGTGGATCAGGGACTTCGAACTGCACCCGAAGTCCGTCGTCCGCGACATGTACGAGAGGGCCATGTCGTTCGGGGAATATGTCGCCTACTACAAGATCGCGCGCTCGGAGGGTGTGGTGCTGCGCTACCTCTCCGACGCGTACCGCGCTGCCTCGCAGACCGTTCCGGAGGAGTTGAAGGACGAGGATCTGCGCGACCTCATCGAGTGGCTCGGCGAACTCGTCCGTCAGGTCGACTCCAGCCTGCTCGACGAGTGGGAGGAGTTGATCGCCGGCGTCGACAACGGACGCTTCGACCCGCACGCGCCCGACGAGCCGATCGTGCCGCCCGCACCGAAGCGGCTCACGAGCAACATCCGCGCTTTCCGCATCCTCGTGCGCAACGAGCTGTTCCGACGGGTGCAGCTGGCGGCACGGGAAGACATCGACGGCCTCGCCGAGCTCGACCCCGGTTTCGGCGCCGATGCGTGGTCGGACGCGCTGGACGGGTACTTCGCCGACCATGACGAGCTCCTCACCGGCGCGGATGCCCGCAGCTCGAAGCTGCTGATCCTCGACGAGGGCGCGACGGCGTGGACGGCACGGCAGATCCTCGACGACCCCGCCGGTGACCACGACTGGGCCATCACCGCGACGATCGACCTCGCCGCCTCCGACGAGGCAGGACAGGCCGTCGTGACCGTCACGGCGGTCGACCGGCTGTAGCGCCCTCGGCGTCAGGCCTGCATGACCGCGAGCACGTTGCCCGCCGGGTCGCGGAACCACGCGATGTCCGGGCCCTGACCGTTGCCGCGCACGATGCCGCGTGAATCCGAGGGGAACTCGTCGTCGCTGTAGATCTTGGTCTGCACGCCCCGTTCGATGAGCTCGTCCACCGCGGCGTCGACGTCCGACACCGGGAAGTTCAGGATCGTGAAGCTCGCCGGGGTGTGGTTCGGCTTCGCGTACACGAGGATCGACGCGCCGCTGGGCAGCCGCAGGTCGAGGAACCCCATCGCGTTGACCTCGACGTCGAGGCCGAGGGTCGTGCCGTAGAACTCTTTCGCCGCGTCGATGTCGTCGACGCTGAATCCGCTGAACGCGTTGTCCGCTGTGAAGGCCGCCATGCTTCCATGGTCCGCCCGAAGCTCTCGCTTGTCGAGGGGTTCCCCGGAGACGTGGCGAACCTCCGTCACGAGGCCGCACGCACGAGCCGCGCCACCAGATCGACGTACGCCACCCCGACGGCGGCGAACATCCGCGGCACCTGGGATGCGGCGGTCAGCCCCGGCATCGTGTTGACCTCGTTCAGCACCGGCCCCCGATCGGTGAGAAAGAAGTCCATGCGCGCGACCCCATCGCAACCGAGCGCATCGAACACGGCGATCGCGGCACGCTTGAGGGCGGCCGTCTGCGCCGCGTCGAGCGCTGCCGGAACCGTGAACCGTGCACTGCCGTCGTACTTGGTGGCCGTGTCGAACAACCCGGTCGCGTGGATCTCCAACGGCGGCGCCGCCCACCGCACACCGCCCTTCTCGCGCAGCACCGCGACGTCGATCTCCCGCCCCCGCACCACCTCCTCGACAAGGATCCGCCGATCGAAGCGCGCCGCCTCCCGCAGAGCCGAGAGCAGCTGCCCTTCCTCGGTCACCAGGCTCACGCCGTGGCTCGATCCGGCCGACACGGGCTTGACCACGACCTCCCCCTCGAACTCGACGTCGCCGATGTCCTCTGCCGCGACCAGCCGGCCCCGCGCGGTGCCGAGGCCCACGGCATCCGCCACCAGCTTGGTCGTCCACTTGTCCATGCCGATCGCCCCAGCCCGCAGCCCCGACCCCACCACGCGTACTCCGGCGAGCGCGCACAGCGCCGCCAGCGCACCGTCCTCCCCGAGCGCGCCGTGCACGGCGGGGAACACCACATCGGTGCGGGTGAGGAGCGGCAGGGCGAGGGCGAGCGACTCTGCGGGAGTCGCGCCGTTCGGACGCCCGTCGACCCGCCAGATCCCCTCGCGATCGATCGTCACGCTCGTGACCTCGTGATCGCCCATCCGCAGGGCGGCGGCGACCGCGGCCGCCGAGGCCAGCGAGACCTCGTGCTCGGAGTTCTGCCCTCCGCCGATGACCAGCACGTTCGTCGTCATGCCACGCTCCTCTGAACCCGTGTGCCGATGCCGGTGACGACCGTGTGCGGGATGCTCCCTGCCCAGCGCGCCCAGTCCTGCACGGCAGGAACCGCTCCCCCCTCCGGTCCGAACACGGTCGCCACCGCGCCGCGGGGGAAGGGCACCGACCCGGTGTCGACGACGATCTGGTCCATCGACACCCTCCCCACGATCCGGTGCCGCATCCCCCCGATCTCGACGCCCGCATCCGGCGCCAGCTCCCGAGGGATGCCGTCGGCGTACCCCACTCCCACGACGCTGAGGTGCGTCTCCCGGTCGGTAACGTGCGCACCGCCGTAGCCGACGGCGGTGCCCGGGGAGGCGAGCACGCTGTGCACGACAGGCGCCGTCCAGCGGGACGCCCCGGCCAGCACGGTCGTCTCCGACGGGTCGATGCCCACGAGGCCGGCGCCGATCCGCACCATGCCGAAGTGCGTCGCCGGATCGGTCAGCGCACCGGAGGTCGCTGCGAGGTGCACGAGCACCGGTCCGAAGCCGGCCCGCAGCACGGCGTCACGCCCCTGCCGCATGCGCAGCACCGCAGCCGCATTCGCCGCGGGATCCCCCTCGTCCGCGCGGGGCAGATGGCCCATCACCCCCACCACCTCGACCCTGCCGCGCCCGGAGCGGGCGAGGCGGAGCAGTTCCGGCCACTCGTCGAGCGGACTCCCACCCCTGGACATGCCCGTGTCGAGGTGCAGATGCACGCGCACCGGCTTTCCGGCATCGGCGATCAGCTGGCGCAGCTCCTCCGCGGAGCCGACCGCGATGTCGACTCGGTGCCTCGCGGCCTCCTCGGCATCCACTCCCGACGGGTTCAGCCACGACAGGACCGGCACCGAGAGCCCCGCCTCCCGGAGCGCGCGTGCCTCGCCGACGTCGGTCACCCCGAGCCATCCGGCCCCCGCGGCGACCGCGGCCGTGGCGACCGTGACCGCCCCGTGCCCGTAGCCGTCGGCCTTCACGACGGCCATGATGCGGGCGGCCGTGACCTCCCGCACTCGACGCACGTTCTCCGCGATACCCGTCGGCAGCGTGTACAGCGTGGGGGCGTGCAGCCGCGAGGAGGCGGCACGCTGCGGTACGAGAACGGCGGTCATCGGGTCATCCTCGGGTCGACGGTCGGATCGGCGAGCATCTCGGGGCATCCGTCGTCGACGGCCTCTGGACGCAGTTCGTAGTGCCACGGCTCGTTGGCGTAGATCTGGCACAGGCCGTAGCGCCATCCGCGTTGCGCGAGCCAGTCCAGCGCGGGCCACGGCCCCAGGTCGACCGCATCGCCCGTCACGTGCTCCGAGGTCTCCGGCGTCGCCACCCAGCGGCGGGCCTCGTCCTCCGACCCGTACTGCACGACCGCGTCCTGCAGCATCCGCTGCTGCAGCGCGGGAGAGCGCCATCCGCTGTTGACCCGGAACGTGATGCCGTCCGCATCGGCGTCGGATGCGGCGCGCTGCAACGCCTCCGACAGCCCGGGATCGAGGTTGCCGATCGCGACCCGGTCCACCTCGAACACGGTCGGCTTGTCGTCGTCGCGGATCACGCCGTCGGCCTCGCTCGGCGCCATGACCGAGCCGCTGAAGTCTCCGCCGTCGTGCCGCGGAGTGGGGGACGGCGACGGTCCGGTGTGGGTGGCGTCGGCGAATGCGACCGACAACGACTGCTGAAGAGCGAACGCGAGGATCACCACGGCGACCGCGGTGGCCAGGGTGACGACGACCCGGCGGCGACGGCGCGCTCGTGGGGGACGGGAGGTGGTGCGGGTGTTCATGCTCCCAGTGAAGAAGGGGCGCGGTTGCCAGGGCGTATGCGCTTTTCCATATGCTCCCGATACACCGCACTGCGTAGGATCGCAGCCATGCGTGTGCTGATCGTCGAGGACGAGCCCTACCTCGCCGAGGCGGTGCGCGACGGCCTGCGCCTGGAGGCGATCGCGGCCGACATCGCCGGCGACGGCGACACCGCGCTGGAGCTGCTGAGCATCAACTCCTACGACATCGCCGTGCTCGACCGCGATGTGCCCGGTCCCTCCGGCGACGACATCGCCCGGTGGATCGTGGCCTCGGGCAGCGGCATCCCGATCCTGATGCTGACCGCCGCCGACCGCCTCGACGACAAGGCGACGGGCTTCGAGATCGGAGCCGACGACTACCTCACGAAGCCCTTCGAACTGCGAGAGCTCGTGCTGCGCCTGCGTGCCCTCGATCGACGACGCCAGCGCGCCCGTCCCCCGGTGCTGGAGGTCGCGGGGCTGCGTCTGGATCCGTTCCGCCGCGAGGTGTACCGCGACGACAGGTACGTCGCGCTCACCCGCAAGCAGTTCGCCGTGCTCGAGGTGCTCGTCGACGCGGGCGGCGGGGTCGTCAGCGCCGAGGAACTGCTCGAACGCGCCTGGGACGAGAACGCCGACCCGTTCACGAACGCCGTGCGCATCACGGTCTCCTCGCTGCGCAAGCGCCTGGGCGAGCCGTGGCTGATCCTCACGGTGCCGGGTGTCGGGTATCGGATCGGGACGGATGCGGATGCCTAGGCGCCGCGGGATGAGCGCCCGCCTCAAGCTCACCCTCAGCTATGCGGGGATCGTCGTGGTCTCGGGACTGCTGCTGCTCGCCGCAGTGGCGCTGTACCTGCTGCGGTACGTCCCTGACGTGCAGATCCCGGTGCTCACCGACCTCCGCGTGCCGAACCGCTCCGACCTGATCCGCGCCTTCGTGCCGGTCGCCGCGACGGTCATGGTCGTCCTCCTGGCGCTGGGCCTCGGCGGGGGCTGGCTGCTCGCCGGACGGATGCTGGCGCCGCTCGAGCGCATCGGCGACGCGGCTCGGCTCGCGGCGCAGGGCTCGCTGTCGCACCGGGTGAGTCTGCCCGGTCGCCGTGACGAGTTCCGCGACCTCGCCGACGTCTTCGACGCGATGCTCGAGCAGCTCGAGGCGCATGTGGCCGAGCAGCAGCGCTTCGCCGCCAACGCCTCGCACGAGCTGAGGACGCCCCTCGCGATCTCGCAGACTCTGCTCGAAGTCGCGCGCGACGATCCCGACCGCGATGTCGATGCGCTGATCTCCCGCCTCCGAGAGGTCAACACGCGCGCGATCGATCTGACCGAGGCCCTGCTGCTGCTCAGCCGCGCGGATCGCCGAGCGTTCACCCGCGAGATCGTCGACCTCTCGCTTCTCGCGGAGGAGGCGGTCGAGGCGCTGGTGCCGCTCGCGGATCGCCGAGGTGTGGCCGTGGAGGTGGGCGGCGCTCCCGCTCCGGTGCTCGGCTCGGCGGCCCTGCTGCCGCAGCTGGTCACGAACCTCGTGCTCAACGCGATCGTGCACAACCTGTCGTTCGGCGGCTCCGTCGCGGTGCGCACGCATGCGATGCCGCACGCCGTCGCACTCGTGGTCGAGAACACGGGCGAGGTGCTTCCGGCCCACCGTGTGGCGACGCTGGTGGAGCCGTTCCAGCGCGGGGCCGAGCGCACCCGCAGCGACGATCACGCCGGTGCCGGTCTCGGCCTCGCGATCGTCGACCGCATCACGCAGGCGCACGGCGGCACGCTGGTGCTCACCCCGCGCACGGACGGAGGCCTGATCGTGACGGTCTGGCTGCCGCACCCCTACCCCGCGCCCCTCGGCTGACGCGCCCGCCTTCTCCTGACGCGCCCGCGGGTGCACGGATGTCGGACGGATTCACGGATGTCGGACCGGAACGCGGTTTCCGGTCCGACATCCGTCCGCTCGTCCGACGGATGGACGGGTGGACGGATGGACGGAGGCGGGGGGTCAGGCCACGCGAGGATCGCGCGTCGCGGCCAGCTCGCGGCCGAAGGTCCGGGCGTCGGCCTCGGCGTTCTCCTTGAGCTCGCGGGCGGTGTCGGCGAACGCGTCGAGGGCCGGATTCACCCCGACCAGGGTGAACGGACGCTGCACGACACGGAGGTCGAGGCCCCAGACGTCTTCGAGCACGCGGCGCAGCCAGCCGGTCGAGTGGTCCCAGCCCTCCTTGGGCGAGCCGGGAGCGTAGTTGCCGCCGAGGACCGTGACGAGCGTCGCTGGCTTGCCGTTGAGCGCCGTGCCGGTCGGGTCGATACGGGAGTCGATGTACGCCAGGTCGAACCAGGTCTTGAAGTGCTGCGAGACGCCGTAGTTGTACAGCGGCACGGCGAAGAGCAGCGCGTCGGCGCCGATCAACTCATCGGCGAACGAGGTCGCGAGCGCGCGGGCCTCGTTCTGCGCGGGGGTGCGCTGGGCCTCGTCGACGAATCCGCCAGTGACGGCATCCGCCCACGCTGTCGCCGGCACCGGTTCGCTGGCCAGGTCGCGGCGGAGCACGGTCGAGTCGGGGTGGGACGCGGTCCACTCGGCCTCGACGATGTCGGCGAGCGCGCGGCTGGCGGACGACGCGGGAAGGATGCTGGCATCCAGGCGGAACAGGGACATGGGCCTACCTCTCATTTTCGTAGTCACTAGCTTTTTATTAGCGACACTGGTTAACGTAGCACGGGTAGGATGTGTGCATGGCCGAGGTCGAGGAAGAGCGTCAGGTGTGCGACGCCGCCGTCACACTGGCCTTCAGCGTGCTCGGAAAACGGTGGAACGGCATGATCGTTTCGTCGCTCGGAGGCGGGCCCTCGACCTTCGTCGCCCTCCGCCGCGCCGTCGCCGGCATCAGCGACACCGTGCTGTCCGACCGGCTGGCGGAACTCGCCGACGCCGGGCTCGTGGCGCGCACGGTCGACCCCGGCCCGCCGGTCACCGTGTCGTATGCGCTCACCCCGAGCGGCACCGGCCTCCTGCCGATCCTCGACCAGCTGGGGCAGTGGGCCTCGACGAACCTCGCCGCCCGCGCGCACTGACGCGTCGCCCGAGGTTCGCGTCACGCCATCCGCGACCGCGCCGCGCTTCGTCGTCCGTTTGTCGGGAGTTCGCCCGGATGCAGGACGGGAAACCGCGTTCCCGCCCGACATCCGTGAATCCTCCCGACAGGTGACCGGCGTGACGCGACCCGGCGCTGCGACCGGGGCCCGCACCCGCCCGCGCGTGTCACCAGGGGCTGGGCTCGTAGTCCTTCAGGAACACGCCGTGGATGTCTTCGCCGGCCTCGCCGCGCACGATCGGGTCGTACACGCGGGCGGCGCCATCGACGAGGTCGAGCGGCGCGTGGAAGCCCTCTTCGGCCAGGCGCACCTTCGTGTAGTGCGGACGCTCGTCCGTGATCCAGCCGGTGTCGACGGCGGTCATCAGGATGCCGTCCTTCTCGAGCATCTCACCCGCGCTCGTCCGGGTCAGCATGTTGAGAGCAGCCTTGGCCATATTCGTGTGCGGGTGGCCCGGCCCCTTGTAGCGGCGAGAGAACTGCCCCTCCATCGCCGACACGTTCACGACGTACTTCCGGTGCGACGACGACGCGGCCATCGAGGCCCGCAGCCGGCTGATCAGCAGGAACGGCGCGGTCGTGTTGGCGAGCTGCACCTCGAGCATCTCGAGCGGATCGACCTGCTCGATCGACTGCACCCAGCTGTTGACGCGGTTCACGTCGGGCACGAGGCCGCCCGCATCGATGGCGGTGCCGTCGGCGTGCTTCTCGAGCGACGAGGATCCGGGGGCCATGGCGAGCCTGGCGAGGTCTTCGGCCGTCAGCGCCTGGCCGCCCTGCTCGGCGACCGTGCCGCCGAGGGCCGCGACCGAGAGCAGCGGATGGGCGTCGACGGATGCCTGCAGCGCCTGCGGGTGCGGGTCTGCGGTGTGCCCGAACGTCTCCATCTCGGGCAGAGGTCCGTCGGGGAGCGGCTGCAGCTCGGCATCTGCGAGCAGCGAGTATGCACCGGGCGAGCGCCGGACGGTCTGGGCTGCATTGTTGATGAGGATGTCGAGCGGACCCTGAGCCGCGACCGAGTCGGCGAGGCCGATCACCTGGGCCGGGTCGCGCAGGTCGATGCCGACGACGCGGAGCCTGTGCAGCCAGTCGGACGAGTCGGGCAGGGCAGAGAACCGGCGGACGGCATCGCGGGGGAAGCGCGTCGTGATCGTGGTGTGCGCGCCGTCGCGGAGCAGCCGCAGCGCGATGTGCATGCCGATCTTCGCGCGGCCGCCCGTGAGCAGGGCGCGCTTGCCGGTGAGGTCGGTCCGAGCATTGCGCTTGCCGTGGCTGAAGCGGGCGCAGTCAGGGCAGAGCTGGTGGTAGAAGGCGTCGACCTGCGTGTACGGCTGCTTGCAGATGTAGCAGTTGCGCGGCTTGAGCAGCTCGCCCGCGATCGGGGCGTCCACCACGCTGGTCGCGAGATCGTTGCCTCGGGTCTCGTCGTCGATGCGGTCTGGCGCCCCGGTGGCGGTGCGGGCGACCACGGCCTTGTCGGCTTCGGCGATCGCGTCGCGGATCTCCTTGCGGCGCACGCGCTTGACGGCCTTGAACATCGCGGCGGTCGCGTGGCGCACGGCGACGAAGTCCGGATGCTCGTTGTCGATCTCATGCAGCTCGGACAGCACGCGCAGGGTCGTGGCGAGGTCGTCGGGGTCGATGCCCGGTCCGAGTTCGGGTGCAGCGTCGGAGGGGGCGTCGGTCATTGTGCCGATTTTACGCGAGTGTCCTGGGCATATGCCCCTCCCTCCCCTCCCGAGCATCCGTCCCGCCGCCGAGTGCACGGCTTGTCGCCGAGCGCACGGCGTACCGACGCACGGAAGCCGTGCACTCGGCGCGAACCCGTGCACTCAGCGAAACGGACGCAACGGCGCGAACCCGTGCACTCAGCGAATCAACAGCGGCGCGGAGTCAGACCAGAGCGTGCTGGCGACGGAGCGCGGTGAGCACCGTGCCGTTCACGCCCGCCCACTCCCCGAGCGTCGCGGGCACGATGGGCGGAACCCGGTGGAACGAGGCGCGCGCACCCACGTACCGCGCCGCGAGCGTCACGAGCTCGTGCGGCGCCTGGGCGAGCCCGCCGCCGATCACGATGCACCCAGGGTCGACGAGGGCGCAGAGGGTGAGGATCGCCTCGGCGAGCGCCGACGACGCGCGCTCGACGATCGCCTTGGCCGCGGCATCCCCGGCACTGCTGGCCGCGAGCAGCTTCTCCGGGCCGCCAGCACCCCCGGCCTCCGCCCAGGCTCTGCGCAGAGCGGGGGCGCCGATGATGGTCTCGAGGCAGCCACGCCGTCCGCAGGAGCAGACGTGGCCGTCGGGCTCGATCGTGATGTGGCCGAGTTCCCCGGCGGAGCCGTGCGCCCCGGGCACGACGCGTCCGTGCGCGACGTGCGCCCCCGCGATCCCGGTGCCGAGTGCGAGCACGAACACATCGTCGATACCGGCGCCCGCACCCCACGAGGCCTCAGCGACGGCCGCGGCGTGACCGTCGTTGATCACGTCGACGGGGACGCCGAGTGCGGCGCTGAGCTGTGCGCCGAGCGGACGGCCGTCGAGCGAGGGGATGTTGGTCGAGCGCACGACGACACCCTCCGCCTCGTCCACGAGCCCCGGGATCGACAGCACCACGCGCTCCAGGTCGGCGTCGCCGCGGAGGGAGTCGACGATGGCGGACAGCCCCTCGACGGGCGCGGCCTTGGGCGTCGAGTGTCGGCCGCGGGCGAGCGGTGTCGGCGGAGCGTCCATCGACGCCAGCGCGGGGGCGAGCAGGTGCTTCACGCTCGATCCGCCGACGTCGAGCCCCAGGACGACGGGTCCCGCGTGGCGCACACCCCTGCTCGTTCGGCTCGGTCCTTCCGCGGTCACTTCGTCATCACCAGTGCGGCCGCACGGGCCTCCCGCCGCAGCGCCTGCTTGTCCGGGTCGGGCACGGGGACCGACGCCAGCAGGCGTCGACTGTAGGGGTGCTGCGGCGCGAGGAGCACGTCATCCGCGGACCCCGTCTCGACGATCTCGCCCTTCAGCATCACGGCGACCCGGTCGGAGATCTCGTGCACGACCGCGAGGTCGTGACTGATGAACAGACAGGCGAAGTGCATCTTCTCCTGCAGGGTGCGCAGCACTTCGAGCACGGCCGCCTGCACCGACACGTCGAGCGCCGAGGTCGGCTCGTCGGCGATGATCAGCTCCGGCTCCAGCGCGATCGCCCTGGCGAGGCCGATGCGCTGGCGCTGGCCCCCCGAGAGCTCGTGCGGGTAGCGGGAGGCGTAGTTCGTCGGCAGTTCCACGGCGTCCAGCAGCTCGGCCACCCTGGTCCGACGCCCGGCCGCGGTGGTCGGGACGCGTCGACGCTGCACGAGCAGAGGCTCGGCGATCGCCTCACCCACGGTCATGCGGGGGTCGAGGCTGGAGCCGGGGTCCTGGAAGATCGCTCCGACACGTCCGCGCAGCGCGCGCTCGCGGCGCCCGGAGACTCCCCCGCGTCCGACCTTCTCGCCGAAGAGGGTGATCGAACCGCTCGACAGCGGCAGCAGACCGAGCGCCGCACGCCCGAGAGTCGACTTGCCTGACCCGGATTCGCCGACCAGCCCGACGATCTCGCCCGGTGCGATCGCGAGGCTCACCCCGTCGAGCGCGAGGAACGGACGCCCACCGCGGCGGTAGGTCACACTCGCGGCATCGAGCTCGAGCACGGCGGCCGGCACCTCGGTCTCGGGCTCCCGCTCGATCACGGTCGCGATGTCGGGCAGCGACGGCACGGCGCTGAGCAGCTTCTTGGTGTAGGCCTCACGGGGTGCGGTGAGCACGGTACGGGTGTCGCCCACCTCGACCATGGTGCCGCGGAACATCACGGCGACCCGGTCGGCGATGTCGGCGACCACGCCCATGTTGTGCGTGACCAGCAGGAACGCGGTGCCCGACTCCGCGGCGAGCCGCCGGATGAGGTCGAGGATCTCGGCCTGCACCGTGACGTCGAGCGCGGTGGTCGGCTCGTCGGCGATGATCAGCTGCGGCTCGCACGCGAGGGCGATCGCGATGACCACGCGCTGGCGCTGCCCGCCCGACAGCTCGTGCGGATAGCTCTTCGCCCGACGCACAGGCTCGGGGATGCCCACGCGCTGGAGCATCTCGACCGCGCGCTTCCAGGCCTCCGCCTTCGAGATGTCGCGGTGGTTGAGGATCGCCTCAGTGATCTGGTCGCCGATCCGCATGCTCGGGTTGAGCGCGGTCATCGGCTCCTGGAACACCATCGAGATCTCGGCGCCGCGCACGGCGTTCATGTCGGCTTCCGCGAGCGGGAGGAGTTCGCGTCCGGCGAGGGAGATCGACCCGGTGACCGTCGCCGTCCGCGGCAGCAGTTTGAGGATGGCCATGGCCGTGACCGACTTGCCGGAGCCCGACTCGCCGACCAGCGCCAGCACCTCTCCCGGACGCACCTCGAGGTCGATGCCCTTGACGGCCTCGACGGATCCGTCTTCGGTGCGGAACGTGACCTTCAGGTCGGTCACCGACAGCAGTGCGTCGCTCATGCGGCACGCCCCTTCACGTCGAAGAAGTCGCGGAGTCCGTCGCCGATGCTGTTGAAGGCGCACACCGTCAGCACGATGCAGAATCCGGCGGGGAAGATCAGCCACCAGGCGCCCGCGTACGTGTAGGTGATGCCGCTGGTGAGCATGGCGCCCCAGTCGGTGGCCGGCTTCTGCAGCCCCATGCCGAGGAACGAGATGTAGGCGACGAGGAGGATCGCGTCTGCCACCTGGAAGGTGGCGTTCACGACGATCGTGCCGACCGTGTTCGGGACGATGTGCTTCAGCACGGCGCGCGAGTGCGTGCCGCCCATGGCCCGCAGCGCCAGCACGTACTCGCGCGACTTCAGCGAGATCGACTCGGCACGCACGAGACGGGCGGGCACGAGCCACGAGACCAGGCCGATGACGCAGATCATGAGCGGGACGCTCGGGCGCAGGATCGCGGAGAGGATCAGCAGCAGGAAGGTCGCGGGGATCGCGATGCCCGCGTCGACCACACGCATCATCACGGTGTCGACGGCACCGCCCACGTAGCCGGCGATCGCGCCCCACAGCGTGCCGATGACGGTGGCGAGGATACCGGCGGCGAGGCCGATCAGGATCGAGATCTGACCGCCGACCATGAGCCGGCCGAGCACGTCGTAGCCGACGTCGTCCGTGCCCAGCGGATGCCCGGGGCTGCCGGGCGGCAGCATCGTGCTGCGCAGGTCGGTGTGGACCTGATCCGTCGGGTGGATCAGCGGCCCCAGGAAGCAGAAGAGCAGGAACAGGACGATGGTCACGATGCCGAACACCGCGAGTTTGTTCTGCAGGAAGCGGCGCATGCCGCGCTGACGCGGGGTCAGCGTGCGCATCACGATGGTGGTCGTGCTCACGAGAGCTCCTCTCGGGTGCGCGGATCGAGCAGCGCCTGGATGATGTCGGCGAGAAGCGATCCGATGACCGTCGCGAGCGCGATCACCAGGATGCAGCCGATCAGCACGGGGTAGTCGGAGGTCTGGGCCGAGGTCCAGAACAGCAGCCCCATGCCGGGGTAGTTGAAGAGCGATTCGACGACGATCATGCCGCCGAACATGACCGGCAGGTAGTAGCCGAGCATGGCGATCACGGGAGTCAGGGAGTTGCGCACCACGTGGCGGGTGATCACGACGGGCACCGAGGTGCCCTTGGCCCTGGCGGTGCGGACGTAGTCCTCGGACAGGTTGTCGATCGTCGCCGACCGCATGTATCGCGAGAAGGTCGCGATGATGCCGAGCGCCGCGGTGAGCACCGGGAGCACGAGGCCCGCCGGGTTCGAGAGCACGTCGCCGACCGTCTCGCCCTGCGGCGCCTGGGCCGGTACGAGCCGCAGCCACTGCGCGAACACGATCACGAGGATGAGCCCGAGGAAGAACGACGGCGTCGAGTAGACGATGAAGTTCCAGGTGGTCAGCGCGTAGTCGGCCGCCTTGCCGCGGCGCACGGCCTGGAAGATGCCCATCGGGATCGCGATGATCAGCGCGAACAGCATGGAGATCAGCGCGAGGATCAGCGTCTTCGGAAGCCGCTGCCCGATCGCGTCGGCCACCGGCCTGTTCAGCTTGAAGGAGTCCCCGAGGTCACCCTGCACGAGCTGGGCGAGGAAGTGGAAGTACTGCTGCCACAGGGGCAGATCGAAGCCGTTCTCCTTGTTGAAGGCGTCGATCTGCTCCTGCGAGGCCTGCATGCCGAGGATGCCGGCGGCCGGCCCCTGCGGCATCGCGAGGTGGAGCAGCGCGAACACGATCAGCGTCACGATGAGGATGACGATCCCGCCCTGGCCGACCCGTCGCAACAGGTACCACCAGAACCGCGGGCCGCCGGCCCTCTCCTTCTTCTGCTGCGCGTTCTGCGCTGCTTCCACCACGCTCATGTCACCTGCTCGTTACTTGGTCCAGGACCAACGCTGCGGAAGGAACGACGCGCCCGGGTCCTGGTGGGCGATGTCGAGTCCGTCACGGACGACGGAGACCTGGTACACCGGGTTCGGCATCCACATGACCGGGAGGTCGGTCGCGAGGTACTCGGAGTACTTCTTCGCGATCTCCGGGTCGGTCGAGAAGGCCATCGCCTGGACGAGTTCCTCGGCCTCGGGGTTGTCGTACTGTCCCGCGTTCCACTTGGTGTCCTTCGCGAAGACGCGCTCACCGGTGGCGTAGGGCGGGAAGTACCAGCTGCCCGCGGTGCCGAAGAAGACGAGCTCCCACGTGCAGGAGCTGCCGGTCTTGCACTCCTGTGCCTGCGTGAGGACGGTGTCCAGCGGCTTGGAGTCGATCGTCATCTTGACGCCGATCTTGCCCAGCGACGACTGGATCTCGGCCATCATGTTGTCGGTCTCCTGCGAGCCGTTCTGCGTGGTGACGACGATCTCCGCCTTGTCACCCGCGGCGATGCCCTCACCGCACTGGCCCTCGGCCGCACCGGCTTCGGCGCACTCGAGCGTGCCGTCGGAGCCCTTGACCCAGCCGTTGTCCGTGAAGAGCTTCTCGGCCTTCTTCAGGTCGAACGGGTAGGGGTTGTCCTTCTGCACGTCGGACAGCCCGTTGGAGTCGGCCGTCTGCGGGATGGGACCGTAGTCGGGCGTCGCGGCGCCATGCCAGACGACCTCGGAGATGGTCTCCTGGTCGATGGCGTGCTGCAGCGCCTGGCGCACGTAGAGCTGCTTGTAGAAGGAGCCCTTCTCGGGGTTGGCGAAGTTGTACGGCATGTACGTGATCGACCAGCCGGCCCACGGCTCGATGCTGTAGCCGAGGTCGGTGAACTGCTTCTCGTTCGTGAGCTGCGAGCTCGTGACGTAGCCGTAGTCGACGTCACCCGAACGCACGACGTTCATCTCGGCGTCGGCCGAGGTGAAGGGCAGGAACTCGACGTTCTCGATGCTCGGCTTGTCCTCGCCGGTGTACTCCTTGTTGGCGGTGAGCTCCACGAGACCCGAGTCCGACCAGCTCTTGACCGTGTACGGACCGGCGACGGTCTTCCACAGGTCGTTGGTGGCGTAGGTCTTCATGTCCTCGGCCTCGGAGAAGAGGTAGTCGAGCACGGCGGCTGCGCCCTCGGCGTCGCGGTCGTGGTCGCCGATCTCGCCGTCCGCGCTGGTCTTGTCCCAGACGTGCTGCGGCATCGGGTACATCAGGCTGAGCTGGTTGCCGAGGAGGAACTCCTCGTTGTAGACCTTGTCCATCGTCAGCGAGAACGTCTTGTCGTCGATGGTCGTGAACTCGGTGATGTTGTCCGGCATCAGGCCGGCGGAGTAGCCGCCCGTCTTCTCGCCGTTGAAGCGCACCAGGTTGTACCAGAACTCCACGTCGCGCGAGGTGACGGGCTCGCCGTCCGACCAGTCGAGGTCGTTCAGCGTGATCGTGATCGTCTTGCGGTCGTCGGAGAACTCGTAGGACTTCGCGGCCGAGGCCAGCTCGTCCCAGCCCATCTCGCCGTCGACGCCGTTGTACTCGAACAGGCGCGGCCACATCGTCGCCTTGATGGCGCTGTTGTGCGTCGCCATCTTGTCGGGCGACGAGATCGGCAGGATCCAGTTGGGTCCGGTGCCCACCTGAAGGGCGAAGCTGACCGTGTCCTTCTCGCCTGCCCCACTGTCTCCCGAGGTGCCGGCCTGGCACGCGGTGAGGGCGAGCGTCGCGACGGCGAGCGCACCCAGGGGGGCGAGCAACCGGCGGCGCAGCGACTGAGATCGCATGTAAACCTCCTTGTTCAACGCCCCGTCACCCGAAGCGTTCGTCCAATTTGTGACGTACTTTGCATCATGCCCGAATAAAGTCAGCCGCAAAAGTCAGGCTTGTTACGTTTAAGTAACTAACTTCATTCGATGGCAGGTGAAAGGCCGTGACTGTGTCAGCCGACCATCTCGGCGGAGAGGTCGGGGGTCGCCTCGAAGGCATCGAACGGATGCATGGGTCGCTGGATGCGGTGGTGCCCGAGGCGCTCGAGGTCCTGGTCCACCCCGCCGGGGGTGAGCGCGAGCGTCCATCCGCGCATGGCGGCGTAGAGCTCGGGCTCGAGGTAGCCGATCTTGGTGACGACGATCTGCGCCGCGACCGGGTCGAGTCCGATCGAGGTGAAGTCGGAGACGGCGTGGTACGCCTTGCGGAACTCGGTGACGATCACGTGCAGCCCGCCGACCCGGATGACGGCGATCCCACCCGCATCCACGTCGCCCTCATGCAGGCTGTGCAGCACACCCTCGACGAGGACCGGACCGTGCGGTCCGCTGTCGACCCGCGCGCCGACCTCGACCGACACCCTGTCGCCGACGGCGTGTGCGCGCAGGATCTCGAGGGCCCCCTTGTCGAACACCGACGCGCACAGCGTGACCGGCGCGCCCTCGGAAGTGAGCTCGGGCTTCTGCAGCAGCTGAGCGAGCGTCCAGGTCACGTCACCCGTGCCGCCGGCGCCCGGGTTGTCGCCCGAGTCGCTGATGAAGTACGGGGTGTCGGTCGCGGCGAGTCCCGCGGCGACCCCTTCGTCGAGGGTGCCGGGAGGGCCGACGAACTCGAAGTCGTCGCGCACGTCCCAGAACGCACGGCCCAGTTCCTCCGCGGCTGCGGCCGTCGCCGCGTCATCGGTACCGGTCACGACGACCGTCGCGTGGCAGCGCGGCTCATCCGCCCAGGCGTAGCCGATCCAGATCGCGGCGTCGGTGACGCCCGGTCGTGCTTCGATCTCGGGGATCCGCGCATACAGGCTCTTGGCCGGCTCCACCCTGGTGCTGGTCTTCTCGCCGGGGAGCAGGATCGGCACGCGCACCCACGCGCGGCGGGGGGTGACGCCGCTCTCGAGCGCCTCGACGAGGTTGCGGATCGCGCGGTCGCGCGTCTCCCACGTGTCCTCGTGCGGGGCCAGCCGGTAGCACGTGATGATGTCGACGTTCTCGATCAGGGTGCGCGAGACGTTGCCGTGCAGGTCCATCGACGCGGACACCACGACGTCAGCGCCGATCACCTCGCGGATGGCCGTGATCAGGTCACCCTCGGCGTCGTCCAGGCCGTCGACGCTCATCGCGCCGTGGATGTCGAAGAAGAGCCCGTCCAGTTTCTCCCCGTCCGCGACCAGGGCGCGCAGACCGTCGCAGATGCGCGTCTTGATGCTCTCGTAGACCTCGCGCAGCACCGCACCGCCGGGGATCGACCTGGCGTAGTAGACCGGCAGCCACTCGGCCCGGTCCGTGAGCTCGCCGTCGCGCAGTGAGTCGTAGCGGGTGATGAGCTCGTCGCCCTCCACCCGCAGGAAGTCCCGCTCACCCGCACGGTGGGGCGAGAAGGTGCTGGACTCGATGGCCATGCCGGCGATGGCGATGCGCGGAAGCGTGGAGGTCGCGGTCATGCTTCGAGTCTAGATCGCAGCTCGAAGAAAACCCGACGTCTTATTGCGAATGAGATGGAACTTGGATCGATTTTCGAAGCTACGACGGGTCAGGCAGCCGCGGCGCGCAGCGCCTCATCGATCCGGGCGGGGTCGAGCATCCGCTCCAGCAGCTCCCACGCCACTCCGCGGGCACCGGCGAGCGCGCCCGCCCGGCTGACGCCGATCTCCAGGGCATCGGTCGACATGGGCAGGCAGAGCGTGAACAGCGCCTGACGCACACCGGCGACGAACGCGTCCGCCGTGGCCAGGCGTCCCCCGAGCGCGAGCGCCTGCGGGTTGAAGAAATTGATGATCGTGGCGAGCACCTCGCCGGTGCGCGCGCCCGCCTCGCGCAGCGCGGAGGTGGCCTTGGGGTGGGCGTCCTGCGCGAGTGCCAGCACGTCGTCGAGGGTCTCGACCGCGACGCCTGCCTCCTTGAGCGCGTCGACGATCGCCGCGCCGCTGGCGACCACGTCGAGGCAGCCGACCCGACCGCACGAGCAGATGATCGGCGGTGCGTTGTGCAGGGCGACATGGCTGATGTCGCCGGCGACGCCGCGGAACCCGCGGTAGACCGCGCCCTCCAGGATGATGCCGCAGCCGATGCCGCTGCCCGCCTTCACGAAGACCAGCTGCTCCTGCTCGCCGCCGCGCTCGATGAACTCCCCGACGGCCATCGCGTTCGCGTCGTTGTCGACCAGGAACGGCAGACCCGTGACCGAGCCGAGCACCTCGCCGACGTCGACGCCGTTCCATCCGGGCATCCGCATCGGCGCAAGGAGCCGGGACGTGCGCGAGTCCACGGGTCCCGGCAGGCTCATCGCGATGCCCTCGAGGGTCAGCCCGCCGTTGGCCTTCGCGAGCTCCCGCGCGGACTCCCACACCTGGTTGACGACGCTCTCGACGCCGTCAAGGAGCGAGACCTGCGCGACGGTCGATACGACGACCTCGGCGCGGCGATCGAACAGCGCCACGGTCGCATGCTGCTCGCCGAGCTCCACACCGGCGACGACGCTGCCGCCGGCCTTCACCGTGAGCACGCGGGGCCGACGACCGCCACGCGACTCGCCCTCGCCGTTCTCCTCGATGTAGCCGTGCGCGATCAGCTCTTCCACGCGCAGTGCCACGGTCGAGGGCGATAGACCGGTGAGGCGGGCCAGATCGGCGCGTGACTGCGCCGCTCCGGTGCGCACCAGCCGGAAGATCTCACCCTCGGAATGTACGGTCTGGGTCGCCGGTGCCACGGTGTCCTCGAATCATCTTGTTTCGGTGGTCAAACAAAGATAGCCCCCGGACTGGAGAAGCGCCATCCCCTGCCGATCGGCCGGAGGGCGCAGACTGGCATCATGACAGAACCCGATCCGCACCTGCTCGGCCCCGGGCTCCTGCCGACGCCGTTCACAGCCGCCGAGATCCGCGACGCCACGGGGCAGGGCACGACCATCCACCTGCTGCTGGAGGGGCCGGACGGACCGCTCGGCGAGCACGTCAACCGCTTCCACGACGTCGACGACGAGGGCGCGACGCTCGACCGCTGGGCGGCCGCAGACCCGAAGGCGGTCGTGTCGAGCCGCGTGACCTGGGCCGAGCTGCAGCGGCACGCGGCGTTCGACGCCGGCACCACGAGCGTGTCGACCGTGACGCTCTCCTCCCCTCTGGGCGAGCTGACCTGCCGGCGGTACGACACCGAGGACGGCGTCTTCTGGTTCTCGGTGTCGCACCCCGGGATGCCGGTGCAGTTCGAGTCGGACGGGATGCGCACGACCGTCCTGAGCATCGAACCGGACTGACGCCCCGCCACGCTCGGCCTGAGGGCATACGATCCGTCACGCCGAACGGATGCGGGTCAATGCCCCGCGGCGCCGACCACCACGAACTCGTTCGGCACCACGTCGAGGGTGGCTTCGGCCGACACCTCTCCCGTGTGCAGGTCGACCGCGAGGATGCGGCTCTTCGACGGCTCGGTCACGTAGGCGATGTCGCCCACCACGCGCAGCCCCGGGTGCGGCTGCTGCCACTCGGTCGGGCTCTCCCACGCGTCGATGACCGGCCACGACTCCTGCAGCGCTCCGTCTTCGTCGAGCACGGAGAGGGTGCCGTCGGCCCCGAGCACGATGACATCGTCATGCCCGCTGCGGCCGACACCGCGCCACGTGTACCGGAGGTCACCGGGAAGATCGACCACCGAGATCTCCCCGGCGGCGGTGTCGACGCGCACGAGCTGCGAGAGCAGGTAGCCCTCGGCGTCCGGGTCGGTCTTGTAGTCGCCGAACGCGATCGAGCTGGTCTCCGTCACGTAGGCGTTGCCCGTGCGGCCGAAGTCGTCCGGGGCGTCGAGCTTGGTGAACGCCCCCGCGTGGAACACGAGCACACCGTCTTCGCAGCCGAAGATCACGACCTCGTCCTTCAGCGCCCCCTCGCCGTGCACACCGGGGCACTGCTCGTCGCGCGCGAGCTCCGTGCCGTCCGCCGCGAGGTGTCGCACGCCGCTGCGGGTCTCGGAAGTGCCGATCGTCGACAGGGTCGTGCCGTCGGCAAGTTCGATCGCGACCCCGTGGTGCGCGGCTTCCGAGGTGAGGGTGTCGGTCTGCGGGAGCGTGCCGGAGCCCACGGCATCCGTGTCGAAGATCCGCACCTCGCCGGTGCCGTCGTCGAACAGGGCCGTGCGCCCGGCGTGCGGGACGGCGTGGCCGGCGGCTTCGGCATCGAAGACCTCGCCGGTGAACTCGACCGTGCCGGACGCGAGGCCGGAGTCGAGCACGTGGAAGCCGTCTTCGGCCGTGACGAAGACGTGGCCGTCGTGGTCGCCGGCGCCGTTCACGCGCAGGAAGCCGCCGAGTTCCGCCTGCCCGACGACGTCGAGGGTCTCGCCATCGAGCACGAGCACCCCGCCGTCATAGGTCAGGGCGACGCGGGTGTCACCCTCGTGGTGCTCCTCGGCGGCAGGGGCATCGGTCTTCTCGGCACCGGGCGCGGTCGTCGCGCATCCGGCGAGCGCCACGGCGGCGAGCGCGCCGACGGCGCCGATCGCGAGGCGGCTGCGGGGTCGGGACATGGGTCGTCTCTCTTTCTTCTCAGGGGTGCGCGGACGCGCGACGACGGCCGGCGGCCGTCGCGTGCTCAGCCGACCTGCTGGACGAACCAGGGGTCCAGGTCGGTGAAGGTGCGGGCGACGCGGCCGTCGCGATGATCGATCTCGTGCACGGATCCGGAAGCCGGGTCGGTGAGGTAGGCATGGCGCGCGTCGACGACGAGCTGCACGCGGTCGCGCAGGTCGGGATCGGCGACGGATGCCGCCAGCAGCGGTTCGGTCCGGACGAGCACCTCCCCATCCGGGGCGAGCACCCGCACCCGACCGTCGATGTCGAGGGCGGCCGTGCGGCTGCCGTCGTCGCCGAGCGCGACCGCCCGGATCAGCGGGACCTCCGAGCGGAGCAGCGTCCACCGCCGCTCGCGCACATCGAGCAGCCACGCTCCGACCTCACCCGCGACGCCGGCGAGGTCGGGCCGATCCGCGCGTCCGGAGAGAGTCGTCGACGGCGGGGCCTCGACAGGGAAGGGGATGGGCTCAGCCGCGAGCGCGCCGCCGACCTCGCGTGTGAAGAGCACGGCGCCGGAGTCGCACGTGAACACGGCACCGACGCGCGTGGTGTCCGCATCGGATGCGCCGGTGCACGCCGCGCCCTCCCCGGGGGCGGGGTCGCCTGAGAGGTCGAAGATCTCGATCGAGCTGCCGGCGGTGGGGACGAGCAGCCGGTCCGCGAAGGGCATGACCGGCCCAGACGCGTCGACGACGAGGCGGGGTGTCGCATCGACGGTCTCGCCGAGGTCGTCGTGCGCGAGGAGGACGAGGTCCCCGCCCGCGAAGGCGACCGTGGTCCGCTGTCCGCTCGTCGTCGCGCGCACCTCGCCGTCGCCCTCGATGCGGCCGAGACTCCGCGGCTCTCCACGGAAGGAATGGGTGTGGTCGCCGTGCGGCATCGTCCAGCGCGCCGAGTCGATGACCTCGACGGAGGCCTCGTCGCCGTCGGCGTGGGCGCGGAACACCAGTCGCCCGTCGCCGAAGACGCCCGTCACGTCGGAGTCCGCCACAGCGAGTGTCGAGCGTTCCTCGGAGGCGAGGTCGAGGAGCATGACCTCGCCGTCCCGGTCGGCGATCGCGAGGGCCAGCGCAGGGGTCGCGACCTCGGCTGCGGCTCCGGCGTCGATGCCGTGCGCATCGGATGTCGACGGCGCCGAGGGTGACGTCGCCGTTCCCGCCGGCGCCGACGAGGGGGCGCAGGCGGACGCGGCGAGGAGCAGAGCCAGGGCGGACGGGAGGAGCGCGGCGCGGCGCAGCGTGGAGAGCTTCATGACTCTGCCACCTTATTGATAACGATTCTCAATCTCAAGTCGACGGTGGTGGCGCGAGAGCGCGCTCCGGGCACCAAGATCGTCCCGACGTCGGCGCCCCGGCGTAGGGTCTCAGCATGAGCAGCACAGTATCCGCACGACGTCATGGAGTGGTCCCGTCCTATCTGCTCGCGCGGCTGGCCGAGTCGGGCCGGTTCCCCAGAGCGGCGGCGGCGGCGCGCCAGACCCTGACCGCCGGCCGACCGCCGTTCCGGGCGCGCATCGACCTGTCGATCGACGAGAACGGCGACCTCGTCGCGCAGCTGTCCGACGCACCGAACCGCACGATCAGCGACGCCGCCAACACGCAGCAGCTGCCGGGAGTCGTGGTGCGCGCCGAAGACGACGCCCCTGTGGCGGACGCTGCGGTGAACCAGGCGTTCGACGGGCTCGGCGCGACGTTCGAGATGCTGCTGGCCGCGTTCGCGCGCAACTCCCTCGACGATGCGGGCGCTCCACTCGATGCCACCGTGCACTACGGCGTCGACTACGACAACGCGTTCTGGGACGGAGCGCGCATGGTGTTCGGCGACGGCGACGGCGAGGTGTTCCAGGGCTTCACCGGGTCTCTCACGGTCATCGGGCACGAGCTCGCCCACGGCGTGGTGCAGCACACCGCGAACCTCGAGTACCAGGGTCAGCCGGGGGCTCTGAACGAGTCGATCGCCGACGTGTTCGGGGCGCTGACCGAGCAGTACGCGCTCGGGCAGTCGGCCGACGAGGCGACCTGGCTCATCGGCGCCGAGATCTTCACCGATGCGGTCGAGGGTGCAGCGCTGCGGTCGATGATCGCTCCCGGCACGGCGTACGACGACGACGAGCTCGGCCGAGACCCCCAGCCCGACCACATGAGCGGGTTCGTCCGCACGACCGAAGACAACGGCGGGGTGCACATCAACTCCGGCATCCCCAACCGCGCGTTCGCCCTCTTCGCGATCGACCTCGGCGGCAAGGCCTGGGAGCGCGCCGGCACGACCTGGTATCGGGCGCTCACCGGCGGGTTGTCGAGCACCGCGACGTTCACCGAGTTCGCCGATGCGACGGTCGCCGCCGCCACCGCGATCGACGATGCCACTGCTGCCGCCGCTCGACGCGCCTGGACGCGCGTGGGAGTCTATGAGGATGAGCGAGTCCCCTCCACCGACTGACGCACAGGTCGTCATCGCGGTCGTGCGCTCGGGCGGCATCGCCGGCATCCGCCGTCAGTGGCGCGTGGAGGCGGAGTCCGACGACGCCGTGGAGTGGATCGACCTCATCGACAGCTGCCCGTGGGATCAGGAGACCGATGCCGACAGCGGCGCCGACCGGTTCATCTGGAGCATCCGCGCTCGCACGCCCTCCGAGCGGCGCGAGCGCGAGCTGCCCGACTCGGCACTCGACGGTCCCTGGCGCGCGCTGGTCGAAGCCGTACGCGCGGCCTCCGCCTGACGGTTCGTCGCGGCGGGTCATCCGATCAATCCCGTGTGAATCCGGCGCTCCCGGCCGAGCACGGGTTCACAATGGACCCCATGGGACTGTTCCAGCACAAGCCTGAAGAAGAAGAGAACCAGTGGACTCTGCCCTCCGAGCCGCTCGAGCGTTCCGAATCGGAGATCCTCGACACGGCACCCGTCGTCGACCCGCTCTCGATCGGCCTCGGCGCAGAGGCCAGCGGCGATCTGAGCACCGTGCTGTTCCCGGTCGCGCCGCCTGCCCCCGACGCCGTCTCGATCGAGAGCCGCGAGCCCGAGAACGACGACCCCGCAGGAGAGTGACCCACCGGGTCCGCGCCCCCGACCGACCTCAGCCTCGCGCTTCGCCCAGACGCCAATAGCCCGAGAACGTGATGCGTTCCTTCGAGACACCGCGCTCGACGAGATGACGGCGCAGCTCCTGCACCGCGAGTCGCTCGCCACACACCCATGCGTAGTCGATCACCTCAGGAAGCTCGGCGGCGCGCACAGCTTGCTGCAGTCGGACACCCGGCAGCTCCCCCCGGCGCTCGATCCAGGTCACGGCACCCGCGAGATCCTGCTTCTCGGCGGCATCCGAGATCTCGATGAAGACGTGCGACTCCGGAGCCTCCGTCGACTCGAGGATGCGTGCGATCGCGGGCAGCGACGACTCGTCGCCGATGATCACCCGCGCTCTCGTCTCTGGCAGCGGCGCGTAGAGTGCCGTGCACTCGCGAATCCCGAGGGGTGTGCCCGCAAGCGCTCGGCCGGCGAATCGTGTGCCCGGCCCCTCGTCACCGTGCACGACGAAGTCGATGTCGATCTCACGAGCGTCGGGACGGTGGTCGCGCAGCGTGTACCAACGCAGGTCCGGCCGCTCATCGTCGGGGATGGCCGCGACGGCCGCGCGGATGTTCTCCGTCCCATCGTTCGCGGGCAGGACGAGCGGAGCCTTCTCGTCGCGAGGCAGCAGCAGCCCGAGGTACTCGTCGGGACCCGCTGGCGCGTAGTCGGCGAACTCCGCCGCCGAGATCGTGAGCCGCCGCATATGAGGGGTCAGATCGCGCACCGCGGTGACCCCGGCCGCGAAGACGCGGGCGCCGGTGCGGCGAGGGCGCTGGGGCGGACGGACGCGCGGGACGGTGTGCTCAGCCACGCCGAGCCCCCTCTCTCCAGAGCAGCCACAGGAAGAATGCGCCGCCGATGGTGATGGTGACGACGCCGACCGGGATGGGCGCCGGGAAGATGTTCTGCGCGAGCAGGTCGCTGGTGAGCAGCAGCAGCGACCCCACGAGCCCAGAGGCGAGGAAGCTCGTCGCACCGCTCAGCCGTCGGGCGATGTGCGGAGCGATCAGCGCGACGAACGAGATCGGCCCCGCCGTGGCGACGGCCACAGCCACGAGCAGAGTTGCAGCGGCGAGCAGGATCCATCGTGCACGCACGGTCCGCACCCCCAGCGCGGTCGAGACACTGTCGCCGAGTGCCATCATCCGCGCGGCCGGTGCCGCCCAGACGAGGAGCGGGATGATCAGGAGCAACGCGCTCAGCGCCGGGAGGAGGTCGCCCCATCCCCGGCCCTGCAGGGAGCCGGTCAGCCACGTCTGCGCCGTGGTCGCGCTTGCGACGAACACCTGGGTGAGCACGTAGTCGACCACGGCCATCGCGGTGGCCGACAGCGCGACACCGGTGAGGATCAACTGCACGCCGTGGAGCCCCGATCGTGCGGTGAACAGCACGATCACGCCGGCGATCAGGAGGGCGCCGATCACCGCTCCGAGCGCCGCCTGCGCCAGGGATCCGCCGAGCACGAGCATCACGACGACCGCACCGACCGAGGCTCCGCTGCTGATACCGATCACGTCGGGGCTGGCGAGCGGGTTGCGGGTCAGGCTCTGGAACACGGCCCCGGCGACAGCCAGGCTCGCGCCGACGACGATCGCGACGAGGCTTCGCGGCAGGCGGCGTCCAAGCACGAAGAATCCGTCAAGCCGCTCCGGAGGGCGCCCGAGCAGCGTCTCGATCAGCGCCGCCGGAGTGACGATGTACTCCCCGATCATGAGCGCGGCGACCAGCAGCACCAGCAGGGCGCCGACGAGGATCCCGCACACCAGGGCCGTGCGATGGCTGAATCGGAACGACCAGCGGGCGCCGCGGAGAACACGGTCGTCGGTGGTCAGGGCATTGGTGCGCAGGCTCACGATATCCCCGCCGTCCGCTTGCCGACCACGAAGGCGATGAGCAGCGGACCACCGATCAGAGCCGTGACGATGCCGACCTGCACCTCGCCGCCTCCGCCGATCACGCGGCCGAGCGTGTCGGCCAGCAGCAGCATCGCCGGAGCCGCGAGCAAGGACAGCGGCAGCACCACGCGGAGGTCCGGTCCGACGAGACGGCGCAGCAGATGCGGGATGACGAGGCCGACGAACGCGATGGGACCGGCGATCGCGGTCGCTGTGCCGCACAGCAGCGTGACGGCGACGAGCACGAGCGCGCGCACGGCACCGGGCCTGACCCCGAGAGCGATCGCATTGTCGTCGCCGAGCGCCATCAGGTTGAGTGCGGGCCCGAGCAGCAGGGCGAGGATCACGCCGACCACGATGAGAGCCACGAGCGGCAGGGCCTCCTCCACCGGTCGGGCGGTGAGGGAGCCGACTCGCCAGAACCGGAACGCGTCGAGCACCGCCTCATCGGTCAGCACGATCGCCTGCGAGGCACCGGCCAGGATGGCCGAGAACGCGACCCCCGCGAGGATCAGTCGCACGGGCGAACCGGAGGCGAACCGGGTGCCCGAGAACCAGAAGATGACCGCGGAGGCGAGAGCCGCTCCGGCGAGCGCGAGCCAGATCATGCCCCCGACGCCGAGGGCGCCCAGCACGCTCATGCCGGCGACGACGCCGAACGAGGCGCCGGCGCTGACACCCAGCATTCCCGGGTCGGCGATCGGGTTGCGGGTGAGTGCCTGCATCAGGACACCTGCCGCTCCGAGGGCGACGCCGCAGATCACGGCGTTGACGGTGCGGGTCACGCGCAGCTCGCCGACGATGTTCAGGACGTTCTGGTCCCCCGAGCCGAAAAGCGAGAGCACGACCTCGTCGAGGGGTACGAAGCGCGCGCCGACGGCGAGGCTCAGCGCCAGCGAGACGACCAGCACGACGACGACCAGGACCGTGCCGAACCATGCCGGCAATCGGGACGCCGCGACCGGAGCGCGACGACGCTCGACGATGACGGGTGCGGAGCTCATATTTGGATAGCCTAACCAAACGTGGCTAGGGTTGTGACACGTGACCAGACCTCTCCGCACCCGCTTCCGTCCGCTCGCCACCGCTGCCGCCTCCCTGGCCGCGATCGCCCTGATCGCCACAGGATGCTCGAGCACCCCCGCCGCGGAGGAATCCGCACCCACCGTGGACACGGGTTACACCGTGGAGCACGCGATGGGCGAGACCGAGTTCGAGACCGTGCCCGAGCGGATCGTCGTGCTCGACTCCCCGCAGATGGATGCCCTGGTCGCCCTGGGCGTCACCCCCGTCGGCGCCCCGGAGATCGGCGCCGGACGCGGCTTCCCGGCCTATCTCGCCGACGACCTCGAGGGCACCGAGTCGATCGGCTTCATCGCCGAGCCCGACGTCGACGCGATCGCGAACCTCGCCCCCGACCTGATCATCGGCTCGAAGGTGCGCCACGAGGCGCTCTACGAGGAGCTGTCGGCCATCGCCCCCACCGTCTTCTCGGAGGACACCGGCACCAACTGGACCGAGCAGGCCGAGCTGACCGCCGCCGCCGTCAACCAGAGCGACAAGATGGACGAGCTCATCGAGGGCGTCCAGGATCGAGCGGCCGAGGTGGGCACGGCGGTCGAGGCCGACGGCACCACCGCGTCGATCGTGCGCTTCCGCGCCGACAACTTCCGCCTGTACGGGCCCGGCACGTTCTCGGGCTCGCTGCTCACCGACATGGGCTTCGACCTCGGCGCCGACCGTGACTGGAACGAGTACTCGATGATGGAGCTCAGCCCCGAGCTCTACGAGCAGATCGACGGCGACGTCGTCTTCTACATGAGCCCCGGCGGCGACCCGACAGCGACCACGCAGGAGCGGATCACGGGACTGTGGGGCGCACAGCCCGGCCCCGCGGATGACACGGCGTTCGAGGTCGAGGACGACACCTGGATGGTGGGCATCGGCGTGATCGGTGCGAACCTGGTGATCGATCAGGTCGAGGACCTGCTCGGCTGACGCTGATCCCATCCGAATCGCTCGAATGGCTCCTTCTCACACGGAAGCAGAGCCGTTCGGGCGATTCGAACACCCGGAGGAACAATGACCACGCCGCACCCGGCAATCGAGGCCCGTGGGCTCGTCGTCGCCTACGACGGCAAGGTCGTCGTGGACGGCATCGACCTCGCGCTGCCCGAAGGGTCGTTCACCGTGATCCTCGGGCCGAACGCCTCGGGCAAGTCCACCGTGCTGCGCGCCCTCGCCCGCGTGCTCAGGCCCGAATCCGGCGATGTGCTGTTCGACGGCCGCGCGCTCGGGGAGTACGGCTCCAAGGAACTCGCCCGGCGGATGGGGCTCCTGCCGCAGGATGCCATCGCCCCAGAGGGGATGCGCGTCGCCGACCTGGTCTCGCGCGGCAGGTATCCTCACCACTCCGCGCTGCAGCGATGGACATCCGCGGACGACACCGCCACGCGCGAGGCTCTGGCCGCGACCAACACCGCCGACCTCGCCGAGCGCTACGTGGACCAGCTCTCCGGCGGCCAGCGGCAGCGCGTCTGGGTCGCGCTGCTGCTCGCCCAGCAGACCCCGGTGATGCTGCTCGACGAGCCGACGACTTTCCTCGACATCGCTCACCAGTACGAGTTGCTCGACCTGCTGCGCGACCTCAACGCGCAGGGCAAGACCGTGATCGCGGTGCTGCATGACCTCAACCAGGCGGCACGGTACGCGGACAACCTCGTGCTCATGAAGGAGGGCGGCGTTGTCGCCACCGGGACCCCGTCCGAGCTCATCACGGCAGAGCGCGTGGGCGACGTCTTCGGCATCGACGCGGTGGTGACACCCGACCCGGTCACCGGCACCCCCATGGTGGTCCGGCGGTGATTCCGCCGTCGTCCCCCACCGCTACGGTTGAGGGATGACGATCACCGCCGCCGCAGACGGCTCCGCCCTGGGCAACCCCGGCCCCAACGGGTGGGCCTGGTATATCGACGACGCGAACTGGGCGGCAGGCGGCTCCCCCCACGGCACCAACAACCAGGGCGAACTGCGCGCCGTGCTCGAACTGCTCCGGGCCACGGCCGGCACCGACGAGAAGCTGCTGATCGAGTGCGACAGCCGCTACGTGATCGACTCCGTGACCAAGTGGATGCCGGGATGGAAGCGCAGGGGCTGGCGCAAGTCCGACGGCGGAGCCGTGCTCAACCGCGACCTGCTGGAGGGCATCGACGAGGCGATCCGCGGCCGTGACGTCGAGTTCTCGTGGGTCAAGGGGCACGCCGGACATCCCCTGAACGAAGCCGCCGACGAACGTGCGAACGCCGCGGCGAAGGCGTACCAGCAGAAGCAGGAACCGCGTCGTGGACCGGGCTTCACCCGTGGAACGGATGCCGGGGCCGCGGTCGCCGCCTCGGCTCCGGTCGCCGCGAACGCTCCGTCCTCCGCACCGGTGTCGGGGTCCGGGAACACATCCGCTGCACCGGCACGCACGTCGTCCCCCGCCACGTCGACCTCGGTCGCGGAGCCGTTGTGGGCCGAGACCTCGGACCTGCTCGACGGCCTCGACGCCCCCGAGGACGACCCGATCGAGCTGCGCATCCCGCTCTCCCCCGACGAGCATGCTCGGCTGCGTGACCGTGCCGAGGCCCAGGGCGTCTCACTCGAGGAGGCGCTCCGACGCCTGATCTGAGCGCAGAAGCCGAGGCGTACACTCGCACCATGTCGACTCCTGCCCGCACCATCGGCCGCGTGTTCCTCGGCGCCTCCCTCGTCTTCGCCGGCATCTCCCACCTCACGCTCGCCCGTGAGGAGTTCCAGGCGCAGGTGCCCGAGTCGCTGCCCCTCGATCCGGATACGACGGTGCTCGCCTCCGGCGTGGCCGAGGTCGCGCTCGGCTCCGCCCTCCTCCTGGCGCGCAAGCGTCGGCGCACGGTCGGCACGATCGCCGCGCTGTTCTTCGTCGCGGTGTTCCCCGGCAACGTGGCGCAGTGGATGCACCATCGCGACGGCTTCGGCCTCGACACCGACATGAAACGCTTCGTCCGCCTGTTCTTCCAGCCGGTGCTCGTCGCGCTCGCACTGTGGTCGACCCGCACACCCCGCCGCTGACCCTGTCGTGCCCGGGAGAGACCGGGCGCATCGACCGGCCGCGGTGAGGCTTCGTGCAGCACCCCCTCCGTAGACTCGGCGGATGAGAAGACGGCGGGTGACGCAGCGGTGAAGGCCCGCACCGTCTTCGGCCTGCTCCGCCTCGGCGCCGCCGCCGTCTGTCTGGTGGCGCTCATCCATCGGCTCGCGTGGGGCCTGGCGTCGAACACGATCGCGAGCCAGAACTTCTTCGCCTACCTGACCAACCAGTCGAACATCGCCTTCGTCGTGCTGCTGAGCATCGCCGGCGTCATCGCCCTCCGTCGCGCGAGGGATCCGCGATGGCTCACCGTCGCGCTCGCGCTCGTGCTGACCTGGACCATCACCGCGGGCCTCGTGTTCGCGATCCTGGTGTGGCAGGCCGGTCTCCGCGGCATCCGCATCGACGTGCCGTGGTCGGATCAGGTGCTGCACTTCTGGCTCCCCGCGGTGACGGTCGCCGCGTGGGCGCTCGCTCCGGGCCATCGCTCCGTTCCGTGGCGGGTGGTCCCGGTGGCTCTCGCGTATCCGGTGCTGTGGGGGATCGCGACGATGATCCGCGGACCGTTGATCGGGTGGTACCCGTACTACTTCCTCGACCCTCGTCAGGTGAGCGGGCCCGTGGAGTTCCTGGTCTCCGCCGCGATCGCCCTCGGCACCTTCGCCGCCGTCGCGACGGTGCTCGTACTCATCAGCAGGATGCCGCTGCCGCGACGGCTGCGCATCGAGGCGGAGCACACCGCGCGGACACCGGCGAAGGAGCAGGTGCCGGTCGACGAGCGCGTCGGTCAGACGTAGAGGGAGAGCGATGCGAGGGCGGCTTCGATGGCCTCGTCCTCATCGAGCTGCGCGAGCTCCGCCGCAGCCGCCCCTCCCACGATTCCGACGAGCACGTTCTCCCCGGTCGCGGGGCGGAGGTTGATCCACGTGGGGATGAGTCCGTCGCCTCCGACGGCGTGCCAGATCGCCTCCTCGTTCTCCCAGAACGGCTCGTCCCACCGCAGCCATACGGTCTCGATCGCCCCCATGCCGAGCGCCGCGATCGCCCCGCGGTTCGAGAACGGCAGCGGCGGGTCGAACTCGATGCTGCGGTCCTGGAGCACACCGAGTGGCACGGTCACGATCACACGGTCGAACGACAGGGCCTCCCCCGTGCCGAGACGCACGCTGACGCCGGAGTCGTCGTACGCGAGCCGCGCGACCGGTGAGTTGAGCCCGACCTGCACACCGTCGAGTGCGTGCTCGACGAACGGCGTGAGGCTGTCACGCGCCGCCGTCGGATCACCACTGGGCAGGGGCGGGGCGAACCAGCTCGAGAGCTCGTCGGCGCCGGCCCCGGTGCGGGCCGCGAGGATCGCGAGAAGTGCGGCGGTCGCGGGGTCTGCGGGGTCGATGCCCGCGGCGGTCAGCGCATCGGCGACGGATGTGTCCTCGGGAGCAGCTTGAGCCGTGGTCACGGCGGCGTCGAACGGCTGCGGGTCGACCGGCTCCGTGTCGCCGTCCGGGGTCCGCCATCGCGCGCCGGCGAGGTCGACGATGCCGATGTCGCCGCTGCTCAGGCGGTCGAGCACATCGCTGTCGTCTTCGCCGAAGAGCCACGCACCCAATTGCACCGGGACGGGCCAGGAGTCGTCGGTGCGGGAGAAGATCCGGCCGCCGACGCGGTCCCTCGCCTCGAAGACGGTCACTTGCATCCCGTTCTCGGCGAGCAGCGCCGCCGCCGTGGCGCCGGCGAGTCCTGCGCCGACCACCGCGATGCGTTCGCCCGACGTCGCCGGGACCAAGACCTCTTCGGCGGCGCGCATCCCCGACGCGATCGCACCGCGCACGGTGCCTGGCGCTTCGGTGTCTGTCGCCTCGCCCGCGAAGAAGAGGCGCTTGTCGACCGGCGTCGCCAGCGCGGAGCGGGTGTCCGACAGCACGCCGACGGGTGTGAAGCTGGCCGCACCGAGGGCGAACGGGTCGGTGGTCCAGGTGCTGCGGATGCTTCCGGCGGGCGCAGGTACTCCGGGCGGAGGCTCCGGCTCGCGCGTACGAGTGGGCGTCGGAGTAGGCGCGGGCTCCGGGGTGCAGGAGGCGAGAAGCACCGAGGCGACACCGGCTCCGGCGCCGAGGAGCAGTGTGCGGCGCGTGATCCTCATCGTGCCGCCACCTTATCCCGAACACCTGCGTGCCGGTGCGGGGCACTCGGTCCCGCACCCGGTATCCCGCTCGTTCCGCATCTTCGTCGCGCGCGGGGTCAGGCGAAAACGCCGGGTCAGGCTGTCTCCGTGGAGATCGGCCTGACCCGGCGTGAATGCCTGACGCGGCAACGCGCGGGGCGGGATGTGCGCGCTCAGACGGTGAGCAGCTCCCGCTCCAGGCGGGCGAACGAGGCCTCCATGCCGTCGGCCATGCCGGTGGCGAGGATCATGTCGCGCGTCTCCTTGTCGGGGTATTCGATGAGCACCGTGACGAGGGTCGCGCCGTCCTCTTCATAGAGGTTGAGGTCGTTGAGAGTCTCGGTCGGCATGCCCTGCATCCGCTCGGTGGTGACCGCGCGGCGCGGGGCGTCGATCAGGAGAGCCTCGCCCTCGAACCCGAACGGCTCGCCCTCGGTGTCGCCCACCGGCGCCCAGGAGTTGCGGTACGACTGGCCGACCTCGGTGGCGGCCACGCACTCCGTCATCTCCCAGCCGTCGGGGCCGAGCATCCACTTGCGGATCAGCTCGGGCTCGAAGTGCGCGCGCCAGACCAGCTCGCGCGGACCCTCGACCAGACGCGTGATGCGCACGTGCGTGTCGTCGAGCAGCTCGACCCTCGTGCCCTTGCCCTGCGCGTACTCCCGGAGGTCCTGCAGCACGGCGTCGAGCTGACTCATGGCCATCTTGATGCCCTCGACCTGGCCCATCTCGACGACCTGTTCGAGAGCGTCGACCGAGTCGAAGTGGCTCGTCGTGACCATGCGGGTGCCGTCGGTGGTCGGCTCGAACGCGAACGACATCCGCTGGGCGGGAAAGCCGTCGAGCGGGTTGCCGTCCTCGTCGACGAAGGAGTCGATGACCTCGAAGCTGCGGGGCGCATCGATCGACACGAACTCCCATGCCCCGGACGACTTCTCGCCCCGCGGACCGTTCATGGAGTAGACCGCGCGGCCGCCGACCGTGTGGTCCCACGAGGTGAAGGTCGCCGGCCATCCGGGAGGACCCCAGAAGCGCTCGAGCTGGCGCGGATCGCTGTAGGCGCTCCAGACCCGCTCGACCGGGGCGGCGAAGTCCGCGACCACGGTCATGGTGAGGTTGTCGGCATCGGTGGTGACGTCGGTGACAGGCATTTCAGTCTCCTTGTTCGTTGTTCTTGTTCGCGTTGTCGGTGCTGTCGGATACGGCGGACCGAGGCGTCTCGGCCAGCAGGTCGTCGAGTCGGGCGATGCGCGACCGCCACAGCTCTTCGTACCGGGCGAGGAGCGCCCTGGCGCGGGCGATCATCTCGGGGTTCGCGCGGACGAGCCGCTCGCGTCCCTCGGCGCGCTTGACGATGAGGTTCGCGGCCTCGAGCACGGCGACGTGCTTCTGCACCGCGGCGAACGACATCTCGTAGTCGGCGGCGAGGGTCGAGACGGACTGCTCCCGCTCGATTGTCCGGCGCAGGATGTCGCGCCGGGTCGACGTCGCCAGTGCGTGGAAGACACGGTCGACCTCCGCTTCGCTCAGTTCTATTTGTGCAACCATTTGGTTGTACGTTATGCCTGAGCGCGGCGGATGTCAAGGGCCGACTTGTGACTTGCGGCTTTAGATCGGACTAGATGCTTTACATCGGACTACCCGAGGCTGAGCCGGACTGAGTCCGATCTAAAGCAGAGTGCTGGGGGCCGCCTCCCTTCGGAGTGGCAATGAAGCCAGCTGCGGTCGCGAGGAAAGTCAGATCGTCAGGCCGACTCATGCAGGACGACGGTCAAAACGCGCGCACATCCAGACCCCGAATACGGATGGTTGGCGGTCGGCAGAACCTGCGCCGAAACCCATACACCACCCGTTTCGGCGCCCTAACGTTTCGGCAGGGGGTTACGGCGGGGCGACGTGTGGACATTGTCGCTTTTTGGCGGTGTTTTGTGATCGCTTAGTGACGGGTGTGGCTGGCCGGCAACTGACGGAAAGCAGAGGTAGTCGGCTCTGTGTGTTAGTTGGTCAGAGTAGGGAGCCGAGGTCGGAGCCGAGGGAGGGGTAGGTGGCGGTGGTGGATTTGAGTTGCCGGGTGGTGAGACCCAGTTTGATGGCGATGCCGAAGGTGTTGATCAGTTCGGAGTAGCCGGGGCCGAGCAGGTGCGCGCCAAGGATCTGATCGGTGTCGGTATCGATGATGATCTTCGCGGCGGCGGTGGTTTCGGCGACCCGGTAGGTGGAGTACCAGTTGCTGGTGTCAGTGAAGCGAACGGCGGTGTTGTGGCTTGTGGCGGCTTCTTCTTCGAGGAGGCCGACCCGGTTCAGCTCCGGGATGGTGAACACGGTCGTGGGGACCCCGGTGTAGTCGGGTGCTGTGGTGGTTCCTTTGAGCATGTTCGACGCGGCGACTTTCCCCTCAAACACGGCCACCGGAGTCAGGGGACGTCCCGCGGTGTCGGCGGCGTCTCCTGCGGCATAGACGGCGGGGTTGGTGGTGCTTTGCAGGTGCCCGGCGACGGTGACTCCACGTAGGCTGCCGGCAATACCGGCAGCGTCCAAATGGAGGCCATCGAGGGCGGGGACGCGACCTGCTCCATGAACGACGAGGTCCGCGTCAAGACGGGTGGTCGTGCCGTGGGTGTTGATGCTGATCTGGAACCCGGCGGGGGTGGCCTCGATGGCGGTGACGTTGGTGTTTCGGTAGACGTGGATGCCGGCTTGCTCGGTGCGGGAGGTCAGCAACTCCACCAGGTCGGGGTCGAACTCGCGCAGGGGTCGCGGGCCGTGGTCGATGATCGTGCACTGCGCGCCGGCGCGGGCGGCGATGTGCGCGAACTCGAACGAGATGAAGCCGCCGCCGATGAACACGATCCGCTGCGGTAGAGCATCGAGGTCGAGGAATTGGGTGCTGTCGATGAGGTGTGCCGCACCGGGGAACGTCAACGGCCTCGGGGTGGCCCCGGTGGCGATGAGGAAGCGGTCGGCGTGGTGGGTAGTGCCATCGATGGTGAGGGTGTTCGGGCCAGTGAACTCGGCGTGGCCGTGAAAAGTGGTGGCACCGTTGCCGGTGAGTTCGTCTTCCATGCCTTTCGGGACACCGTCGGTGAAGCCGCGCTTGCGCCGCATCAGGGCCGGCCAGTCGACACGGAGGCCGCCTTCTGTGATGCCGGTGTCGTTCATCAGCCGGGCGGCATCGACGATTTCGGCGCCGCGGCGGAGGATCTTTTTCGGGTCGCATCCCCGGAGCGCGCAGGTACCGCCGTAGGGCAACGCGTCGACAATCCCGACCCGCCAGCCCTGCGCCGCACACTTGTTCGCAGCGGACGTGCCCGCCATGCCTGCACCGATGACCAGCAGATCGAACGCGTCACTCACCGGATACCCGCTTCGACGGTCCTGATGGCGTCCCGGATCTGCTCTGTCGTGGGCGACCCGGCAAGACCTGCCGGTGTCAAATACACCCGGCACGACAGGCCGGGCGGAGCTTCTGGCGCGGGAAACAGCGGCACACCGTCGGCCAGGAGAGTCGGGGACCCGCGGAAGTCGAGAGCTTCCGCTTCCTCCTGCGTCTCGATGAGCTGCCGGCTCACCGTGACGTCGGATCGTTCCGCGGCGATCACCGCGAGGCGATCCGCGGCCGTCTCCCAGTTCGGGCACCCATCGAAGTACTGCAACGTGATCTGCATGCATCGACCGTAAACGTTGCAGCCCGGTACAAGGTCAAGTGGTGAAATGGGGGTATGCGCATTGGAGACCTCGCCGCCACCACGGGAGTCAGCACCCAGACCCTTCGTTTCTACGAACGCGAAGGGCTACTTTCTGCACCGAGTCGACAAAGCAATGGATACCGGGTTTATGACGATGAGGTCGCTTCCCGCGTCGGATTCATTCGCGCCGCTCAATCTGCCGGATTGACGCTGGCCGACATCGCCGGAGTCCTCACTCTCCGGGAAGACGGGCAGGCGCCCTGCTCGCACGTGCACTCGCTGCTCGATGGCAAACTCAATGAAGTCAGGGTCCGTCAACAAGAACTCGCCCGTCTCGAAACAGAACTCGTCGACATGCTCACCACCAGTTCGGCCGTCGACCCAGCGACGTGCTCGGAGCGCAGCATCTGCAACGTCATCCCGCGGCCGCTACCGTAAACCCGTCGTTGTACGCACCAGCAGGGCATCTCGAAAAGCTACAGCTTTTCGAGACATCGGCCGGATCCCGGCTGTGTGATCGCTGATCCGTGTGATCCTCGGTCAGCGTCTGTCTCAACAATGCGTCTCACCGGAAAGTGTCTCAGCGCGATGACGCGGCGGGGTTTGTGAGGCACAATGGCCGAGTGAGACTTCTTGGATACACCCGCGTGAGCACATCGAGCCAGGATGCGCAGCTGCAGCTCGACGCACTCGTCGCCGCTGGTGTTCAGAAGCGCGACGTGTTCGCCGATGTCACCTCCGGGAGCAAGACCGCGATCGAGCGTCGTGGGATGAAAAAACTCCTCGAGCACGCAGAAGCCGGTGACACCGTCGTCGTCTGGCGCGTGGACCGCCTCGGCCGCTCCCTCATCGACGTGCTGAACACCGTAAACCTGCTGCGCGAGCGGGGCATCCATGTGCGTTCTGTCTCGGATGGGATAGATCCAGCGACATCGACGGGCCGGTTGATGCTGAACATGCTCGCCACGCTCGCGGAGTACGAGCGTGAACTGATTGTCGAGCGGGTAAATGCTGGGATCGCCGCCGCCAGGCAGAGCGGCACTCGCTTCGGTCGTCCACTCTCGGACCCAGCGGTAATCGCCGACAAGCTCGCGATCGCCGCCGACGCCCGAGCGAAAGGTCGCACCGCCGAAGATGCAGCACGGCTCGTCGGGTGGAGTCGCGCCACGCTCTACCGCCACCAGCAAGCCCTCGCCAGCCGCGAGAGCATCACCATCTAGCGATGTGATGAGCGGCGGGGAGCGGTGGCGAATTCTTCGACTACACGTCGAGGACCAGATACCTCTCACCGCTCTCTCCCGAGAAACCGGGATTGGCCTGCGCACGCTCCAACGCTGGCACCAGCTCTACCGAGACCACGGCATCACTGCACTCGACCCTCAACCGAGAGCCGACGCCGGCATTCGTCGCACGGGGGGCGAATTGGTCAGATTCATCGAGCACCTCGCGTTGACCAGGCCGAGGCCAGCGATCGCGACGCTGCACCGCCTTGCGAGTACCGAAGCGGAGCGGCAAGGCCTGGCGGTGCCCAGCTACGCCACTGTCAGAGATATCGTGCAGTCCCTCGACCCGGCACTGGTAACGCTCGCGTTGGATGGACCCATTGCGTATCGCGATCGATACGAGCTCGTATACCGGCGCCGAGCCGACGGGCCCAACCAGATCTGGCAGGCCGATCACACCGAACTCGACATCCTCATCACCAGTGCCGTAGGCGGCAAATCTGATCGACCCTGGCTCACGATCGTGATCGACGACCACTCACGCGCGATCTGCGGATACACCGTCTTCACCGGTGCACCATCAGCGATGAACACGGCCCTCGCGCTCAGGCAGGCGATCTGGCGCAAGACCGACCCCGCGTGGGCCATGTGTGGAATACCCGACGTGCTCCACGTCGACCACGGCTCCGACTTTACCAGCCATCACCTCGAACGCACCGCCATCGAGCTGCGCATCCGGATCATCCACTCCACCGTGGCTCGGCCCCAAGGCCGCGGCAAGATCGAACGCTTCTTCCGCACCATCAACACAGAGCTTCTCTCCACTCTCCCCGGGCACCTCAGACCAGGCGACAGGAATCCTCACCCCGCTCTAGATCTGGCCGCCCTCGACCAGGCGATCGGCGGGTTCATCGGGATGTACAACGCACGCCCGCACCGGGAGCTCGGAGTATCGCCTCGGGACGCGTGGGTCGCGGACGGCTGGCTTCCGCGAATGCCCGACAGTCTGGAACAACTCGACGGCCTCCTGCTCACGGTCCCCAAGAACCGGGTCGTGCAGCGCGACGGCATTCACTTCCAGGGCCAGCGCTACCTCGCTCCGACACTCGCCCCCTTCGTCGGGCACACGATCACAATCCGCTACGACCCGCGCGACATCTCCGAGATCCGCGTGTACGACCGCGACACATTCGTCTGCATCGCCGTCGACGAAGCCCACCCCAATCTCCGCCTCAGCCTCCGCGACATCGAAACCGCCCGCCGAGCCCGCCGCCGCGCACTCCGACACACCATCAACGACCGCATCCTCACCGCCGTCACCCGCGACGAGCCACGCGACGTCGCGGCACCTCCGCATCGCCGCCGGCTACGCACCTACGAAGAGGACGAGTGATGAACCAGCCATTCATCGTCACCAAAGAGCACCGACGCTTCACCGAATTCGCGAACGCCGTCCGCAAAGAGAAAACCATCGGCATCTGCCACGGCGACGCCGGCGTCGGCAAGACCAACTCCGCCCGCCGCTACGCAAACTGGGACGCTCTGGAGCCCTACATCAACAAGTGGGGACCTCGCGGCGAGCACGACGCCAAGCACTACGCCCTCGCCAACCGATCCCGGACTGTCTTCTACACACCCGAGGTCCTCTGCAGACCCAAAGATCTCATGCACGACATCGACCGCTGGCAGGCAAAGGTCGAGATCTGCGCCGACGAACACCTCCGCTCGCGTGAGACCGAACCGACCACCACGCCGATCGGCATGTCTCACCTCGTGGATCTGCTCATCATCGACGAAGCCGAAAGGCTCACACCGACTGCGCTCGAGCTGCTCCGCGACCGCCACGACCGTGAACACCTCTCTATGATCCTCATTGGCATGCCCGGCATCGACCAACGGTTCCGCCACTACCCACAGCTCTACAGCCGACTCGGCTTCTCCCACCACTACCGAACCCTCGGCCGAGAAGAACTCCTCTTCGTCCTCGACCGCCACTGGAAACACCTAGGACAGCAACTCGACCCAGAGGACTTCACCGACGCGCAGGCGATAGCTGCGATCGAACGCATCACCCGTGGCAACTTTCGTCTCCTTGAACGGCTCTTCCCTCAGATCGCCCGAGTGCTGAAGATCAACGGGCTTGAGACCATCACCGACGACGTCATCGAAGCCGCAGCTAGCATCCTCGTCATCGGCAACTAACGCCGCCAAGCGATCACAGAACACCGCCACCGAGCGATCAACTCCACAGGGGCGACGCTCGGCGTGTCGCACTTCCCCAGCACCACCACGGGTGCCCGGCCGCAAACGATCGTTTTCGGTGGTAGCCCGGGCACGACATCAACAGCGAAGTCGAGGATGATTGAGTCGTGGAGATTGAGCTGCTTTATATCGCCGGTTGCCCCAGCTGGGTTGAGGCTGGCCGTCGTGTTTCTGAGGCGCTACGAGAAACAGGCCACGACGAATCGGAGGTTCACTACCGACTCATCCGGACGGAGGAGGACGCGGGCGCAGTCTCGTTCGCGGGCTCCCCCACGATCACCCTGGATGGCAACGATCTCTTTCCGGGGTCGGGGCGAAGCAATGACCTCGCCTGCCGTATTTACAGCACCCCTGCTGGGCTGGCCGGGATGCCAACGGTTGAACAGATTCGAGAGGCGCTCTCCGCTCATGGCGACTGACGAGGACGTTGCGTGCACGTGCTGCGGGCGACATCTGCCACGCAAGAAGCTGCACGCACTCGGAGACGATCGCGCTTTCATCTGTCGACGATGCGGCTGGTGGGTGGCTCTGCGCCTACATCGCGACCGCCCGCCTGCCTAAGCGTGAACTCACTCAACGGCTGCCCACGGCGATCGCGCCGATGTAGAGGGCGAGTTGATGGGTGTCCCACCACCGCACAACGGATCTCACTCGGTGCTCTCATCCCCGGCGCGGATCATGAAAACTGCTCCGGTGATCGCTGCGGCGAAGATTACGATGTCGGCGATGTTGCCGATGAACCAGTTTCCGTAGGCGAGGAAGTCCACGACGTGACCACGGGCGAATCCGGGGTCCCGGAAAAGGCGGTCGCCTGCGTGTGAGGCGGAAGCGCCGCCGAGCGCGCCGATGACGATCGCCCATCTCACGCGTTGCACTCGGAACGCGAACACGATCGCTGTGACCGTGGCGGCGACAGCGAGCAGCGCGAACACCCAGGTGAAGCCTTCCCCGAAGGAGAATGCCGCTCCGGGGTTATAGGCGAGCTGCAAACCCAGCAGGTCACCGATCAGCGGGATGCGCTCACGGTCGGTGAGGGTCGCTTCGGCCCACACCTTGGTTCCCTGATCGATCAGCACGACGACCACGGCGATCAAGAGCGCTCCACCAGTGAGCTGCCGCCGCCGGGTCGACGACAGCTTGCGCGCAGCGGGCGGATGAGCCTCTGACTGGGAGGAGGTCATGCGAGCACCTCGATCAGACGGACGATGACCCCAGATTCGATCAGGATGAACAGGCCCAGGCCGATGAACACGGCCGGTACGAGCCAGTGCTCGACGCGCTCCAGCCCCTCGGTAACAGCCTTGTTGGTGCCGATCAGCCGGCCGGCCGCGCACCAGACCGCGACGAGGATCAGGAATACGACGATCATGATCGCGACGTCGCTGGGGGCGCTGGTGCGGAAGATCGGCGTGTAGAGGGAGATGTTGTCGGCCCCGTTGGCGATCGTGATCCCTGCGACGCCCCATAGTCCGACCGCGGTGATCTTGGAGTCGTCATCATCGTCATCGCTGTTACGGCGCAGGCCGCGAATGAGCGTCCAGATGCCGATGCCGAGCGGGATCAGACCCAGGAAACCGACCCATTCGTCCGGAACGATGGTGAGACCGAGAGCGGCGATCACGCTGATCACGACGAGGGTGATGAACCCGAGATACTGGCCCGCGACGATCTGCCACGGCCGGGGCTTCCCTCGACTGGAAGCCAGGAACAGCACGGTGAGCACGACAATGTCGTCGATGTTGGTTGCCGCGAACAGGCCGATCGCTGAACCGATAGTTGCGAGCATCAGCTTTCCAGTCGTGGCGTGCGGGTGCGTGCGGCGCGCAGACCGTTGAGGATCACGATGACCTCCGCGACCTCGTGGACCAGGACGACGGCCGCGAGCCCCAGGACGCCGAAGAGCGCGAGCGGGAGCAGTGCAGTGATGATCAGCAGCGACAGGATGATGTTCTGGTTGATGATCCGTCGACCGCGGCGGGCGTGATCGAACGCTCGCGGGATGAGGCGCAGATCATGGCCGGTGAAGGCCACGTCGGCGGATTCGATTGCCGCGTCGGAGCCGGTGGCGCCCATCGCGATACCGATGTCTGCGCCAGCGAGGGCCGGTGCGTCGTTGATTCCGTCGCCGATCATCGCGACCGGCCCCGCCTTTGACAGCTCGCCGATCGCGGTTGCCTTATCCTCGGGACGCAGTTCCGCGCGCACGTTGCTGATCCCGGCCTGCGCGGCCAGTGCACGAGCGGTGCGGGCGTTGTCTCCGGTGAGCATCGTCACGCCGACGCCTTGGTTGGTGAGCGTCCGGACTACCTCGGGGACTTCAGGGCGCAGTTCGTCGCGGACGCCGATCGCGGCGACGGGGGTTCCGTCGCGGTGGACGATCACGACGGTCATGCCCTGCTCCTCCAACTCCGCGACCTGCTTCCCGAGGTCGCCCGCGTCCAGCCAGCGAGGACTGCCGACGGTGATTCTCGATCCGCCGACAGTGCCGTCGATGCCGTGCCCGGCCTGCTCGGTCACATCTGCAGCTGCCGGTGTGCCCGGGGCCGCGGCGGTGATCGCAGAGGCAAGGGGATGCGTGCTGTGCTGCTCCAGTGCGGCCGCCCAGGCCAGCGCCTGTGTCTCGGTCACGCCGTTCGCAGTGAGCACCGCGGTGACCGCAGGTTCGTTGCGGGTGAGGGTGCCGGTCTTGTCGACCGCGACGTGGCGGACCGTGCCGAAGCGCTCGAAGACGGCGCCGGACTTGATGATCACGCCGAACTTGCTTGCTGCGCCGATCGCGGCGACGACCGTCAGCGGCACCGAGATCGCCAGCGCACACGGAGAAGCGGCGACCAGCACGACAAGCGCGCGGGTGATCCACACCGCTGGATCGCCCAGCAGCGACCCGATGATCGCGACGAGCGCTGCGAGGATCAGAACGCCGGGTACGAGCGGGCGGGCGATCCTGTCCGCGAGACGTGCACGCTCGCCTTTCTCGGTCTGCGCCTTCTCGACCAGCTCCACGATCGTGGTGAGCGAGTTGTCGGTGCCCGCAGCGGTCGTTTCGACCTCCAGCGCGCCGGCGCTGTTGATCGCACCGGCCGACACCGCATCGCCGGGCTCGACCTCGACGGGGATCGACTCCCCGGTGATCGCCGAGGTGTCCAGGCTGGAGCGGCCAGAACGGACGATCCCGTCGGTTGCGATCCGCTCGCCGGGACGGACCACCATGACCTGGCCGACCGTCAGCTCTCTCGCGGGCACCTGCGCAGAGACGCCGTTCTGCAGCACGGTCGCTGTCTCCGGCACGAGCTTCAGCAGCGCCCTCAGCCCGCCCCGGGCACGGTCCATCGCCTTGTCCTCGAGCGCCTCAGCAATCGAGTACAAGAACGCCAGAGCCGCAGCCTCCTCCACGTAGCCGAGGATGACCGCGCCGATCGCGCTGATCGTCATCAGCAGCCCGATACCGAGCTTGCCCTTGAACAGTTTCCGGATCGCGCCGGGCGTGAACGTCGACGCACCGAGGAGCAGACCGGCCCAGAACAACACCAGCGCCGGGATCTCGAGGCCGGACCATTCAAGGATCAGACCGGCCAGGAATGCGACACCGGAGAAGACCGGCACCATGATCCCACGGTCCCTCCACCAGGGCCGCACAACCTCTTCGGTCTCATCCTCCGCCGCAGTGGCAGGCTGGGCAGGCTCGTGCTCGCAGCCACACGCCGCGCTCACGCGTCCGCCCCCGTCCCACAGCAGCCAGCCACCGTGCACGCAGAGTCCACGCACGGCGCGTGCTCATCGACCGCCAGCGTCACGTCCACGAGCGCGACGAGCGCAGCCGTAAGATGCGGGTCGGCGATCTCGTAACGAGTCTGGCGACCCTCCGGCTCGGCAACGACAATCCCGCAGTCACGCAGGCAGGTGAGATGGTTCGACACGTTCGAACGCGTCAGCTCCAGCTCACGAGAGAGCACAGCCGGGTAGCTCGGTCCACCGAGCAGAGACATTAGGATTCGGGAACGCGTGGGATCGGCCATGGCCCGGCCGAGCCGGTTCATGACATCGAGGCGTGAGGAAATAGTCAGCACACACTGAACTATACAGTGATTGATGACCTATTGGAACGGCTTCACCCCAGGCGACATCTCTGGGGCCTGGGTGTAAGTACATCCGGCTCACACCCCACCGAATACGCCTACCGAAACCCGCTTACGGCGCACGTTTCTGGCATTCGATCTGGTGTGCCTTCACTCACCGCGCCGCAAACGATCGTTTTCGGCAGCTCTCGCGTAAGGCTGAGGCGTAAGGTTGCCTGGTCGACCCGGACCCTGTCGACGGCGGTGATCCGGTCCGCTCGTCATGAGCGCGGTAGCCGGTCTACTCGTCGCAAGGGTGGTGCCGACGCCCCACTAATCGTCGAGACGGTCGAGAATCTCATTCATCTGGTCGATCTCTTCCTGCTGTGACGAGATGATCTGCTCACAGAGATCTTGGATCTCCGGGTCGCTGATGTCTGATTGCTCACACACCAGAATCGCTCGAGAGTGATGCGGGATCATGGAACGGAGGAACTGGTCGTTACCGACGAACGCTTCCGAGCGTCCCATGAAGAAGGCGACAAGGAAAAGCGCGGCGAAACCTACGAGCAAGCTGATGTTCGCGGCCTTGTTCGGGAACATCTTCCACATGACGATGACCATGATGATGCCCATGGGGAAGACCATCATCAGTGCCATGTAGAGGTTGCTGATGTTGAGGAAGAGATCGTCCAGGACGTTGATCATCGCAAACGTGAGGAAGTACATCACAACGAAGCTGAGCGATAGCGAGACGGCGAGCTTAAGGTAGCTCGACATCCCGCCCTGATTCTTCCCCTGGGAGTGGCCGGCCGGCGGGCGTGAACCGTTGTCGGCGTGCCGGCTTGTCATAGCGACTCCAGCAGTGCAACGCACGCCTGTTCGCAGCGTCGGCATGCCTCAGCGCAGATCGTGCAGTGTTCGTGCATGGTGTGCTGTTCACACTCGTTAGCACAGCTCAGGCACGCCGCTCGGCAAGCTTCGAGCGCGGCACGGGTGACGCTGGCGTCGTGCCCGGTGCGACGGGAGAGGATCCGGGTGGTGGTTACGCAAAGGTCTGCACAGTCCTGGTTCGCGCGAATGCACTTGATTAGGTCAGCAACCATGTCCTCGCTGAGGCAAGCGTCGGCACATGCGGTGCAGGCTTGCGCGCACGCGAGACACGCGTCGATGCAGTCGACGAGCTTCTTCTGATCAATTCCGCCCAGATCTTTCGGATACGTGCTGAGCATTTCTTCGGTGACGGTCATGAGAGAACTCCTTTCGTGAGCCACGAAAGTACGCTCGCATCGCCCGCGCACTGAGGCCCTTGAATACCCCGCTGGGGTCTGGTAACCCGGTATTGATAAGCCGCCGCGCTGCGCAGATCAGCCTGTGAGCTGAACAGAGTCGGCGACCACGTTCGCCTAGCGGGAATAGAAGCGAAAACATTGAGTTAGATACCCCCAGGGGGTATGCTCGAGGCATGAACGGGTACGACGGAAGCAAGGACGACCTGCGCAAGCGGTTGAATCGCGTCGAAGGCCAGGTGCGGGGGATCTCCCGGATGGTTGATGAGGACAAGTACTGCATCGACATCCTTACGCAGGTCTCTGCGGCGACGAAGGCCCTGGAGACGGTGGCGTTGTCGTTGCTGAGCGATCATCTGAGTCACTGCGTCGCTCAGGCAAGTGCTGAGGGTGGCGACTTCGCAGCGGAGAAGGTTCGTGAGGCCAACGAAGCCATCGCCCGCCTGGTTCGTTCATGACCACACGTCTGTTTAGTAAAGGAGAACACCATGACTGATCGCATCGAGCTGGGACTGACGGATGCGAACGCTGGTTGCGCATGCTGCGCTGCCCCATCGAACACAGAGACAGCCGTCCACGACGATTCTGCGGTCACATCGGAGGTGCTCGTCGACGGGATGACATGCTCGCATTGCGCATCGAGCGTCAGTGAGGAGCTGGGCGCTGTCGACGGTGTCGAGTCCGTCACCGTGGATCTCAACGCGGGTGGCACCTCCCGGGTGACCATCCGCAGCACCGCCCCGGTTGACCCCGCCGCTGTGAAGGCTGCGGTGGAGGAGGCCGGCTACGCTCTCGCGACCAGCCAGCCCTGAGTTGCATCTGTCGGCGTCCGGCTTACCCCGGGCGCACCTGAGCAAGGAGTCTCCGATGAGCCAGCACGACGAACACACCGATCACACCGCGCACCGCAACCACACGGCGGCGGCAACGACGGAGCACGACCATGGGGCGATGAGCCACGATCACGCTGCACCGCACGAAGACACCGGGCACGGCGGCCACGAAGATCACGCCGGTCACGGCGGGCATGGCGGCCACGGGGATCATGTGGGGCAGTTCCGGCGCCTGTTCTGGATCATGCTGCTCCTCGCCGTGCCGGTGGTCGGATTCTCGACGATGTTCTCGATGATCCTGGGGTACCCGCTGCCGGACGCGGCGTGGGTCGCGTGGGTGTCACCGGCTCTCGGAACGGTGATGTACGTGTGGGGCGGTGCCCCGTTCCTGACCGGTGCGGTCGGTGAACTTCGTGCCCGCAAACCGGGGATGATGCTGCTGATCGCCCTCGCGATCACCGTGGCGTTCCTCGCCTCCTGGGGGGCGAGCATCGGGCTGCTGCACCACGAGCTGGATTTCTGGTGGGAGCTGGCGCTGCTGATCGTGATCATGCTGCTCGGCCACTGGATCGAGATGCGTTCCCTCGCCCAGACGACGTCGGCGTTGGATTCCCTCGCCGCATTGCTGCCCGACGAGGCGGAGAAGGTCGATGGAGACACCACTGTCACCGTCGCACCGGCTGATCTGCAGGTCGGAGACGTGGTGGTGGTGCGTCCGGGCGGGCGGGTCCCCGCGGATGGGCGGATCGTGCAGGGTTCGGCCAGCATGGACGAGTCGATGATCACCGGAGAGTCTCGGCCGGTGCGCCGCAGCGATGGTGACCCGGTAATCGCTGGAACCGTAGCCACCGATTCCGGGGTGCGGGTAGAGATCACCGCCATTGGTGAAGACACCGCACTCGCGGGCATCCAGAAACTGGTCACGGAGGCGCAGAGTTCATCGTCGCGGGCGCAACGACTCGCGGATAAGGCAGCGGGGTGGCTGTTCTGGTTCGCGCTCGGCGCTGCCGCGATCACCGCGATTGTGTGGACTCTCGTCGGCCAGCCCGAGGCAGCCGTGATCCGCACCATCACCGTGCTGGTCATCGCCTGCCCGCACGCGCTGGGTCTCGCGATCCCACTGGTCGTGTCGATAGCGACCGAACGCGCCGCCCGTGGAGGTGTGCTGATCAAGGATCGTCTCGCCCTGGAGAGCATGCGCACCGTCGACACGATCCTGTTCGACAAGACCGGCACGCTCACCAAGGGCACCCCCGCCGTGACCGCGATCGATCCCGTCACAGGGGCCGACGCCGATCAGCTGCTCGCGTGGGCGGCGGCCGCGGAAGCGGACTCCGAGCACCCCCTCGCCCGTGCGATCGTCAACGCAGCGAAAGAGAAGAACCTCACCGTTCCGCGATCGACCGATTTTGAATCCTCCCCCGCCGTGGGGGTGCGTGCCCGTGTCGACGGACACGTCGTGCAGGTCGGCGGCCCGTACATGCTCGAGCAAGAACACGCCGCCGAGCTGCCGGTTGCCGACGAGTGGCGCGGTGAGGGTGCGATCATCCTCCACGTGCTCGTCGACGGTCAGGTGACGGGCGCGCTGCGCCTCGCGGATGAAATCCGCTCCGAGTCGCGTCACGCGGTCGTTGCGCTTCACGAGCGCGGCGTGCAGGTGGTCATGATCACCGGTGACGCTGACGCGGTCGCCGCGTCCGTCGCCGGCGAGCTGGGTATCGACCGGTACTTCGCAGGGGTCCGTCCGGAGGACAAAGCCTCCAAGGTGAAAGAACTGCAAAACGAAGGCCGCAAGGTCGGGATGGTCGGTGACGGCGTGAACGACGCCCCCGCCCTCGCCCAGGCAGACGTAGGGATTGCGATCGGTGCAGGAACGGACGTTGCGATCGCCTCCGCAGGTGTCATCCTCGCCAGCGACGACCCCCGATCGGTGATCTCCGTGATTGAGCTGTCGCGGGCCAGTTACCGGAAGATGAAACAGAACCTCTGGTGGGCCGCCGGGTACAACCTTCTCTCGGTGCCGTTGGCTGCCGGTGCGCTCGCCCCCGTCGGGTTCGTGTTGCCGATGTCGGTCGGTGCAGTGTTGATGTCACTATCCACGATCGTTGTCGCGCTGAATGCGCAGTTGCTGCGACGGCTGAACCTCAGCCCGGACGCCGTCGTCGACAAGTAGGCGCACGGGCGGCGGCGACGTACCCTGGAAGAAAGGGAGGTGGGACAGTGTTGACGACGATCGCACGGCGCGTGCATGACCAGCGCACCCTCACCCGCACCCTCCTGACCGTCGTCGCCGTCGCCTTTTCCGTGATCTTCGGGCTTCTGGCGATGCACTCGATGAACACGCACACCATGCCCTCCGGGCACAGCGAAACCATCGCGGTCGCACCCGCGCATGCCGACGCTCACCCCGCACACGCCTCAGGCGAAGCTGCAGCGATGGATGAGACGGGCTGTGCGACGTGCTCTGACGATCACGGCATGTCGTGGATGGCCTGCGTTCTCGCGCTCCTCATCGCCGTAGTGCTGGTCACCCGGCCGCCCGCCTGGTGGCGCTCACTCACCGAAACCCCTGGTCCGCTCCTTTCACGTTTTGCGCTTCGCGGCGCGCTGTACCCGCTGCGGCCGCCGTCTCTCACCGTTCTCTGCATCAGTCGCACCTGATGGCTGGCATGCCCGTTCTATGGGCAACGCCCCCTCGCCCAGCCTGTCTCGCTGGGCACCATCATCGACTCTTGGAGAGAACCATCATGAAGACCCGTTTTGCGGCGACCGCCGCACTCACTCTCACTGCTGTGCTCGCCCTTGCCGGCTGCGCTGGAAACACCTCCGGCGGAGGCGATATGCCCGGCATGAATCACGAGAGCAGCAGCTCCGCCCCGGCGTCGGCGGACGCCAATGACGCCGACATCATGTTCGCCAGCATGATGAAGGAGCACCACGCTCAGGCCATCGAGATGTCTGACATGCTCCTCAGCAAGGACGGCGTCAACGAGCGCGTCGCCGCCCTCGCGGAAGAGATCAAGGCAGCGCAGGGCCCCGAAATCCAGAAGATGGAGCAGTGGCTCGAAGAGTGGGGCGCTGATACCTCCAACATGGAAGGCATGGACCACGGCGGCGGCATGATGTCCGACGACGACATGCAGGCCCTCGAAGATGCCACCGGGGCGGACGCCAGCCGTCTGTTCCTCGAGCAGATGATCGAGCACCACCAGGGTGCCGTCGAAATGGCCCAAGACGAAGTCGACAACGGCCAGAACAGTGACGCGGTCGCCCTGGCCGAGACGATCATCGAGGCACAGACCACGGAGATCGCCACGATGAAAGACCTCCTCGACACACTCTGATCTACCTTCGGGGGTGCGGCGCTCGCCCGCACCCCCGAACTGGCCTTCTCGCAGTAACCCACGCCACCGCGCTGGTGCCATGTCGCGACTCTCATTCGCGTACCGCTCGCGCACCTGCATGCATTTCTTCACGTCGGAGTCTCATGAACCGCCACTCGCCCCTACCCGCTTTCGCGATCGCTCTCGCAGCCGTCGCCCTCACCGGCTGCGCCGTGCCGCAGGCCTCCGGCACCAACGCGGTCCCCCCCGTTATCCAACACATTCACGGTGTTGCCGCTGACCCCCGCGGTGAGGACCTCTTCATAGCCACCCACGGAGGACTCTTCACCCTCAATCCTGAAGGTGCGATCGCCGGTCCCATCGGAGGCCACGATTTCGATGCGATGGGCTTTACCGTCCTCGACGACGCCCTCTTCGCATCCGGTCACCCGGGCACACAGACACCCGCAGAGCTCGGCTCCCCGAACCTAGGTGTCATTCGTAGTGACGACTTCGGCGAATCGTGGTCACCGATCGCCCTCACTGGCAGTACGGACTTCCATGTCCTCACCGCCGGACCAGACGGCACTCTCTACGGGATCGCCTCCGATGGCGTCGATCTGCTCATCAGCACTGACGACGGTCTCGAATGGACCCGCGGCGCAACACTTGCCGCGGCAGACCTCGCCGCCACCGGCGACGGTCTCTACGCCGCCGCGGAAGAAGGACTGCTCCTCAGCACTGACAACGGCGCCACCTTCACCCCCGTCGCCGACGCCCCGCTGCTCTACACACTCGACGCCAAACCCAATGGCTCGCTCGCAGGAGTCGGAACCGACGGTGCCCTCTGGTCACAGAACACCGAAGGAACATGGCAACGCCTCGACGCGCTTCAAGGGGCCGCTCAGGCCTTCACCGCGATCGATGACGAACGCTTCATCGTTGTCGACGACCGCGGCATCGTCCAGATCACAGCCGACGACACAACCATCCTCGCCCCCGCCCGGTAGAGAACGCCACCACCAGAACGGCCACCCATGGTCCCCCGCCGCAATCCCTTCCGACGCATATCCGTCTTCATCGCGTGCGCCACAGTCCTCGCCCTGCTTCTCGCCCTTGCGAGCTTCTACCTCATCGGAGCCATATTCAGATGACCCGCCACCTGCACCCAGCTCGGCACCGTCCACGAGCACACGTTCCCACGCGCACCAGCCACATGTCCCCACAGCGGCGTCACGATCGCCTCGTACGTATCGGGGCCTTCCTTCTCCTGGCCGCCGTCGCACTGATCGCAACTCATCTCCTCATCGACACAACCGTTCCAGACCAACGGTCACTCTGGGCATACACGCTCGGAAGCTACGAAACAGCGTTCATCCTCGCGATCGTCGGACTGGCGCTCGTGCTGCGTGAACCCCCGGGAGGCGCGGATGAATCTCAATGACTACTGGACCAACGCCTTTTGGTCCGTCATCCCCACGATCGCCGTCGTCGCAGCATTCTGGTTCGTCCTGCGGTCCATCATCAGAGCCGACCGCAACGAACGAAAAGCACACGCCAAGATCGAGCAACAACTCCGCGCGGAACGAAACCATCCTCGCCAACTCGCATCGGCGGACGACGAGCGAGACCCGCTACCTGAACGCCGGAAACGTCTGCCGAAAGCAGATACCGGCGAACGTTAACGGCGGGCGCACGATGACGGGCGACGCGAACTCGCCGGAAACGATCGTTTTCGGCGGGTCGTCTGCTGCACGCTCCCTCCTGCTGTGCTCCCTCGCGTCTTCAGCGGGAGATTTTGGAAAGCGGAGATGGGTCCGAGGCCTCGCTTGCGGCACCACCAGTAGAACCGAATGCGAAACCACGCCGCAAACGATCGTGTACGGCGGGCGGCACCGAACCGTGAGGTTGCTCAACATTTTCTTGCGAGAGGCGAGGGGAAGTCTGCAATGTCGGACATATGAGGGATCGTGGTGACTATGAGCTGACCAGGATCGTGAGGGAACGCTATGACCGGTAACGACGAGCCCGAAGGGCATTCGTCCCCCGATGGCGTTCCTACTCTCATCGCGTGGGCAACGGATCAGGCCTGGCTGGCCGAGGCAGACCGCGATCGCGCCGAGGAACGTTTCGACCGGCTCGCTGGAGACCGCGAACTCGCGACCGCACTCCAGGCCAGCGGATACCGTGGCCGGAACTACGATCTGTTCGCGAATGAGATCGCGAAGTACGGATGGGCTGTCATCCGCGGGTGGATCTACAAAGGGCAGATTCGTGGCGAGGTGAAGCGAAAAGGCTTCGGCGCACTGGAGCCTGAGCCCCGCCCGGGCTCGATGATCGAAGAGGCCGAGAGCCTGGCGGATGAGACGATCGTGCTCGCCCTCACCGCGTTCCGAGACAAGGTGCTCGTCCCGGGCAAGTGGGACCCCGCCAAGGGAGCTTCCCTGCGCACGTTCTTCGTGGGCCAGTGCCTTCTGCAGTTCAGCAACGTCTACAAGCGTTGGCGTCGAGAAGAGCTGCGTTCATATGCGGAGCCGCAGGCTCCGCCGCCCGCAGCGGCCTGGGCCGACGACTTCGAGGAGGGTCCGTCGACGTCGGCTGCTCCCGACGCGAGCGAGGCGGCGCACATCAAGGACGAGCTGCGTCGTGCATTCGGGAGCATCAAGGACGAGCGTGTCCGCTCAGCCTTTTATCTGAACGTGACGCATGGCTTCACGCACGCGGAGATCGGCGAGAAGCTTGGCATGACCGCGAAAGCGGTGGAGTCGGCGATCGCGCGCGCACGTCAGCAAGTACGACAGAACCGGGAGTCCGCATGAGCAGTGAATTTCGAGGCAAGATCGAGCGCTCGTCCTTCGGGACCCAGAACGCGAAGGCGGCACGCCGAACCGTTTCCGCCAACAAAGCGCAGTCGCTCGTCTCGCGATCGATGACGGGCAAGACTCAATCGAAGCAGTTGAGAGGCCGCGAGGGGAAGTGACCAGCGGCGGACATATACCGAGATGTCGGGATCACAACGGAAAAGAGCCGCCCCGCGGTAACGGGACGGCTCACAAGCCCTGAGAAGGTCAGGTCTCATCCAGAGCACTGACTGTACCGGAGTTGGCAGCCGCAGACTAGCGGCGCTCCATCTCATGGCACCCCGGCACCAATCAGTGAAGGAGTTCCCATGGGAACCGTTCGTCGCTCTGCATCCACCGGTCGTTTCGTCTCCAAGGCCGCTGCGGCCCGCTGGCCCGGAAAGACCACCACCGAACGTGTCGGTTCCGGCACGAGCAACTCGACCACGGTGCACCGCTCCGCGTCGTCGGGCCGGTTCGTCACCGAATCGACCGCCAACCGCAACCCGGGCGGCACGATCAGCCAGCGCGTCTAATCGAACCTGAGGGCCTGCACGTGCACACGTGCAGGCCCTCGTTGTGTAAGTCGAGGGCCTCCAGAACCCCGTCGGTGGCGGTCAGTAGTTCACCTTGTCGATGACGAGGTTCCCGTCGAGCATCTCGTGCGGGACGGGTCCTGCACTGGGGGAGCGGGATGGTCAGTCTCACGAGGTCGGGGTCCGCAACGGTCTCCGCGGACGCCAAGGCGTGAGCGCCCGGGACGGCAACGCCGACCGGCATCTCAATGTCTGCCGCAGCGCCGGAGCCGGCAATGTTCACCGGAAGCCGGCGGCGAGTACTGTTCACCCGAAGGCTAGTGGGGGAGCTTTCCCCTCGTTCGTTCAAGTCTGGCCTTGCGTTGCCTAGACCTTGCGACGGAAGCCGGTGGAGTCCCGAGTGACATCGGGCGACCAACGATGCGGTTCTCGCTTCACGTCGGGCCACTCGAGATCAGATCGAACGATATCCGGTCCGCGCCGGTGTGTCGGAAGCCCGTCGAAGCCGACCGGGCTGATCCTGGGCGCAGGCGACGAAGATGTGCCTACCGGCACTCCGCCTCCCTCCGGGAGTGATGATGAAGCCAGCTGAGATCGCACGGATGATCGCTCGTCGACGGTTCTCGAAAGAGTCGGAGCTGCACTGGGTGCCGCGTGATCATCGTTCGGAGACTGGCTATGCGAACAACACCTCGTTCGCACCGGTCGACCGAAGTCTCGGCCGTTTGGATTGGTCTGTCATCGACCCCATGAAGGTTCGAGTATCGAAGGGCGCCAGCCACTTCTTCACAGGATCTGAGTACTTCTGGAGTCGCACCCGCAGCCACGTGTGGTGTGAGTCTCAGTTCGAGCGCGACGAGTTGATGTGGCTCGATTTTGCCGGACAGGTCGAAAGGGTGTGGTCGCAGCCGTTTGGCGTGGTGTTCGGCGTCCGCTCACCGATGGCCGGTCATTGGCACGTGCCGGATTTCTTGTTGCAGATGTCGGACGGCTCCTACGCCGTCCGAGATGTGAAGCCGAAGGAACGCATCGACGAGTCCGTGCAACTGCAGTTCGATGAAACCGCACGGCTGTCGGCAACGCTCGGCTGGCACTACGAGGTGCTCTCCGGTCACAGCGTCCATGCGACTCGCGTGGTCGAATGGTTGTCGGCGTCGCGTCATGACCGTTGCAGGCCGTCGGCGGACATCGAGGACAAGATCCTCGACGCAGCTACTCAGGGCAAAACACGCCGGGAGTTGTGTGAGCTGGCGTCTCCAGATTGCCCGCTTCTAGCGTGCGCATGGGTTGACAACCTCGCCTGGCGCAGACTTCTCGCGCTCGACTTGTCGTCCGTATTCAATAGCAACACGCTACTGACTACCGCACATCGGGAGAGAACGGACGCGATCAGTGTCCGATGAACGCAAACTGAAGCTCGGAGACTCTTTCGAGATTGACGGCGAGAGCTGGGTCTGGGTCCACATCATTCCTGGCCTGGAGGTGAAGCTCCGCTCTGAACACGCGCCCGATCGACACCTGATCATGTCCGTAGACGAGTTCCTGCTCCAGGCCGGAACAGCCCAACGGGATCGCAGCGTATCTCTTCGACCGGACGGGGATGCATGGCCGACCGACGTATGCGATATGGAAGCCCATCTCCTTGAGGCGTTCACGGGCAGGCCGATGGATCCGTTGGCCTCCGCTTCTCGGGCACAATACGACCCTGCGCTGACAACTCAGAACGCACGCGTTGACGCGAAGCTGCTCGAGCTAAAAGGCACGTCACTTGGGCGAGCGCGCAGCACCTTTCACCTCCTGTGGAAGACGTACCAGCAAGACGGTGCAGCCGGGCTGAATGCCCGCATGCATCGCAAGGGCGAGCAGCGACTCTCCATCAGCCGGGCAGATGCACGGCTGGTGACGATCATCGATCGATTCCTCGATCGCCAAACGGACAAGTCGACGAGCAGCAAACGCCGGTGCGCTGTCTTGGTGAGGCGAGAGCTCGAGACCACTTACCCGGGCGATCCTCTATGCGAGATCAAGGCTCGCACCCTCCAGGGTTACATCAACGAGCGGGCGGCCGGCCGTTACAGCTTCGACAAAGCGACCACCCGGCGAAACACCGATAACAGCCCCAAGCGTCAGTACTACTCCGGGGCTGCCTATCAACTTGGGGAGCGATGCGAGATCGATTCAACGAAACTCGACGTTCTCGTCTGGGATGAGAACAGTGAGTTCCGGCCGACGCTCACCGTGCTTCTCGATGTCGCAAGCCGGGTACCGCTCGCTTGGGCGATTCACGCGGACAGCCCTGGCGGATTCGACCATGCACTCCTGCTCGCCCGGGCTGTCATCGGGCGCAAAGCCGTACCTGGTTCGGGAGCAGCCACCCTCGCGGGATCAGCCACGTTGCCTTCTGACCTGATGAAGCAGGTGAACCCCTACCTCACCGACGATTCTCTGGCCCTCCCGTGGATCTTCCCGCGATCGATCACTATCGACGGCGGAGCAGATTTTCGGTCCCGCACGTTCAGAGATGCCTGCAGTGCGTACGGAATCCACAGGGAACTTGCCCCCTCCAGAACGCCGACGGTAAAGCCACACGTAGAGCGCAACTTCGGCACCCTCTCGACAGACTTCGCCGCATGGCTGGCCGGTTTCGTGGGGAACTCCGTCGCCCATCGGGCCGCCAAAGACGACCCCACCCTCACCCTGGATTCGCTTCGCCTCATCCTCGACAGCTGGATAACGAACATCTACCTGAACAGGCCTCACCGTGGCTTGAAGTCGACGAGCTCCCCAGGGCGCATCTTCACCCCGAATCAGATGTACACCGAACTGTTCGCTGTAGGACCCGGCGTCCCGGTGCCTTTCGGAGTTGAGGAGTACCTCGCGCTCTTGCCCACGGAACGGCGCATGATCGGTCGTGCAGGGATCGAACTCCACAATCGCCGCTACGACTCACCCCACCTGGAAGATCTCCGCAATCGCTCCCTCACGGGCGCTGAACCGGGATCCGCGAAAGCCAGGAAATTCCCAGTGAGCTTCGACCCCTACAACGCCAATGCCGTCTGGGTGCGTCACCCAGAAACCGGTGTGTGGATCGAGTGCTGGGACATCGCTCTGCGGGAGAAGACAGCACCGATGGTCGCCGAGATCGACATGAAACTCCTTGCCCGATACCCCGACGCCGCAATCGACGATCCCGACCGCCGCCGCGAGTGGATCGACCACGTCGAAAGTCGCGAACGAGGAGACAAACGGAAACGTACCCAGCACAAACGAGAGCAACAGCGCCTCAAGGTCGAAGCGCAACGTGAACCAGGCCCCTCGACAACGACACCGATCCCACTACGGCAATGGGCCAAACCCGTCGACATCACCAGCATCGATTGGACATCCCCCGACATACATCTCGCGCAAGCAGAGGAGCTTGATTCATGAAGATCACCCCGCTCGTCCTCCGCCATGACCGCAAGACCAGCCTTGCAGGGCTTCGAGAAGCATTCGACGCCGAGCCCGCATCCCCGCCGAAGATCACCTTCCGGCAGTACACAAATCTGGACAGTGAAGCACGAGAACTATACGACCAAGCTCGCGAAGACTTTCTCCGACTGACACTGAGGGTGAAGACACGCGAGCAAGCGGTCTGCGCTCGCATTCTGGAGGACCTCATCCGGATCAACCCTCGGCTAAAGAACTCGCGGCGCGGGCTGATGATATCCGCGCCGATGTTCTCCGGCAAGACAGAGCTCGCTCTCCTGTTGGCTCGATCCGTAGAACGCAGACACGCAGCCCAACACCCCGACTACCTCAGAGACGGAGACGCACCGGTCGTCTGGGTGGAGATGACCGAACACTCGACCGGGAAAGCTCTCCTTGCCCAGATCGTGGAGTTTCTCGCCCCCACCATCGTTCTCCCCAAACAAATCGCCACCGACAGGCTGCGGAAGCTTGCCGTCGAAGCCCTCCACCGTCACGGCACGAAGCTGCTCTTGATCGACGAAGCGCACAAGCTCGGCGGGACTGAACCCTCCAGTGTCATCAAAGCCCTCCAGAACGAGTCCTGTGCGACCGTCGTCCTGGTTGGAATCAGTCTCGACCAAGCATTCAAGACGGGCGACGGCCTGCAAGTCAGCGCACGCTGCGACTTCGTCACACTCGACAAGATCGACCCGGACGTCAAAGAGGACTTCGAACAATGGATCAAATGGGTCGCCACCTTCGACAGCTTCCTACCACTATGCGGGCACTCCCACGGCCTTCTCACCCGCAACGCCGGCACGCTAGTCCACGCCGCCGACGGGCAGCTCGCCGTACTCGCGATGATTGTGGACCGCCTCGTCGCGTCCATCTTGCGAGACGAATCGCGCACCTCTGAGACCGTAACCCGCCAGCGACTCTTCGGGGTTCTCGATACTCTCCGGCGCACCACGCTCAACAAACACAACGTCACCCTGGACGACTTGGTTGACGCCGCATGATCAGCACGCAGGCGTGGGCGAAACGACCCAAGTGGCATCATCTTGAGACGCCACGCTCCTACGCGCAGCGGCAATGCCGCGCCGCAGGAGTGCCGTTCGACTTCGCCGAGAGGGCACTGACCAACCGAGCGCAACCGAACATCCACCGCGTCTGGATCGACGACGAAGCGGCCGCTCGGACGGTCGAGGCGACGGCGGGGCGCCCAGCCGGTCATTACCTCCGCATGAAACGTCTAGCGCAACCGGACTCCACACGGGCCTACCCGCAGCGCTTCCTGTGCCGCCTATGCAGTGCCGGGGAGACGATCGAGCAGATTCCCCACGATCGGGAGAACTTCTGTCTCCGACACCCGGGGCAGATGGTGTGGTTCGGTCCCGGAACCGAAACCGATACCCAGGTGATCGTTCCCTTCGATCCCTCTCTTCGGAACGCGGAACTCTCCTTCCGTCGACTCGTCGCTACTGGTCAGGTCACCACGCAAATGCACGGTCAGGTGTGGGCCATGGTGCGCGACAACGACACGCTCTCCGCCCAGAACGCAGAGACCGGGCAGAGTCCGTCTTTGATGAGCGCGGTACGCGAGATCGATCGCCGCGCACATCTGTACCGCGCGACGGTGCGCGTTCTGCAGATCTTGTCCAATCATTCGCACTGCGCACGATGGCGCACTCAGTCGGCGGCAGATCTACGGCTCGACATCAAGGCAACGTTGGGCTTCACCAACAGCGACGTCCTCGTCGAACGGGTGATTCTCTGGCTCCGCCCCCTCCGCCGCCACACCATCCCCACGAAGTTCCGCCCCCTGGAAGCTGCCCTCGACACTGTCGACGTCCCCCGCATCCTCGACACCACCGCCAACTACCCGCTGTGGATCCTCCGCCACCCGAAAGCCATCTCCGAATGGGACTGGGATCGCAACCCGCCCACCCGCGACCCCTGGTCGGGAGTAGATGTCTCCCACAAAGCCTGGTGGTTGTGCGAGGAGGGGCACTCCTGGGAAGCAAGCCCCCACGTGCGAGGCTTTGCCGAGACAAACTGCTCGTACTGCATCGGCATGGACTTCTGGCCTGGACACACCGACCTTGGCACCCTGCGGCCAGACATCGCCGCGGAATGGGACACCACCTCAGGAGCCAACCGCGGGGACCCCCATCACGTCAGCGTCACCTCTGCCCGGAGAATCAACTGGAGGTGTACTGCTCGAGAGCACACCTGGCCCGCCCAGGTGCGTTCCCGCACCACGCAAGAAACCAGCTGCCCCTACTGCAGCGGTAGCCGGGCGATACCGGGTGAAACAGACTTAGCCACACTTCACCCGGGCCTTGCAGCAGAGTGGGATTGCGAACGCAACGACAGCTCCATCACTCCGGAGACAGTCACCCCCGGATCGGACCGTGTCGTCTGGTGGCGCGGCCCCTGCGACCACAGCTGGGACGCGGCCGTCGGCGACCGTTGCTCGGGATACGGGTGCCCGTACTGTTCAAATCAACGCACCCTCGCCGGTTTCAATGACCTGGCCACCACCCACCCTCGACTCGCCGGCCAGTGGGACCCCTCGAACTCCAAGACTCCGCGAGAGGTCACCGCGGGTTCGGATTACCCTGCGGTATGGCGTTGCGCGCTGAGCCACACGTGGGAGCTTCCCGTCTGGGGTCGCACGACGGACAAGACGGGATGCCCCGTGTGCGCGAATCGGGTCGTCCTCGCGGGATTCAACGACTTGGGAACCCTCGACCCTCGTCTGGCTTCGGAGTGGGACCATGAAGCGGGGGCGAACGACCGAACACCCTCCGAAGTGACCGTTAGTAGCTCCTATGAAGCCCAGTGGCGCTGCGCTGAGAATCACACGTGGCCAGCGACAGTCGCCAACCGACACGCAGGCTCCGGGTGCCCCTCATGCTCCGGACGGGTCGCCATCCCGGGAGCCACTGACCTCGCGACACGCCGACCGGATATCGCCGCACAATGGGACCCCAGCAACGACTGCTCACCGAATCAGGTCACAGTCTCCTCCCACGTGAAAGTGTCATGGATCTGCCACCGCAACCACTCGTGGCCGGCGACAGTCAAGAATCGGACGTGCGGCCACGGCTGCCCCTACTGCGCAGGAAAGCTGCCCATCCCTGGCGAGAACGACCTTGCGACTCTGCGCCCCGACCTCGCCAAGCAATGGGACCCAGCGAACGCCCTCTCTCCTACCGAGGTCACCGTCGGGTCGGGTCGAAAAGTCATGTGGATCTGTGCGTGCGGATATTCGTGGCCGTCCAAGATTCAGACCAGAACCCGCAGACCTCACGCCCACTGCCCCGAATGTCGCAAGTAGTAACAGGACCCGATGCGAACCTCGTCTGGGGTTTTACTCGTGGCGCTGAGTCCTCCTCGCATCCAGCGCTAGCTCTCTGTTTGGCGCTGACGCTGACACGAGCGAATCGGGAGTGATCGAGAGACTCGAGCTCCCGATTCGATCACTGACGAAAGCATCCCGGATCGGCGAGCACATTCCCCTCGTTAGACGAGTTCGCTCACCAGCTGCTCGATTCGCGCCTTGATGTCGTCACGGATGGGACGCACGGCGTCGATGCCCTGGCCGGCCGGGTCGTCGAGCTTCCAGTCCTCGTAGCGCTTGCCGGGGAAGAACGGGCAGGCGTCACCGCATCCCATCGTGATGACGACATCGGATGCCTGCACGGCCTCGGTCGTCAGGATCTTGGGCTGCTCGGCGGTGATGTCGATCCCGAGTTCATTCATCGCTTCGACGGCAGTCGAGTTGATCTGGTCGGCGGGCATGGAGCCGGCGGAGCGGACCTCAATGCGGTCGCCGGCGATGTCGCGGAGGAATCCGGCGGCCATCTGCGAGCGTCCGGCGTTGTGGACGCAGACGAAGAGAACGGAGGGCTTGGTGGTCGTGTCAGTCATGGTTGCTCCTGGTGCGAGGGGTTGGTCAAGGGAGAAGGTCTTCGACGAGCGCGCGCACGCGGCCGGCGATGTCGTCACGGATGGCTTCGACACCGTCACGCGATGCGAGAGCAGGATCGCCGACTGCCCAGTCGTCGTAACGGACGCCGGGGATGATCGGGCAGACATCTCCGCAGCCCATCGTGATGACGACGTCCGCCGCACGGACGGCATCATCGGTGAGCGGCTTCGGAAAGCGCTCGACGGCAGCGTCACCTTCGATCTCGGCGAGAATCGACCGGACGTGAGGATGGATGACGTCGGCAGGAGCCGATCCTGCCGAGCGAGCCACGACCTTGCCGCCCGCCATCTTGTTGACGAGCGCGGCGGCGAGCTGCGAACGCCCCGCGTTGGCGACACAGACGAAGAGCACCTGGGGCACAGCAGAGTCGCGGTCCCGTGTGAGGTCGGCGAGTCGCTGACGTGCGAAGCGTTCGGTCAGTGGCACGAGTGCTGAGGTGACTCGCGCGGTGCGGGCGAGGGCGGTGTAGGACTCGCGGACGATGGTGAGCACGACATTGGGGTCGAGCTCGGGGACTTCTGCTGCGAGTTCATCTGCGAGATGGGTCACCCGCGCGTCGAAGTCGGGCCGCGGCTCATCGCGGCCGTCAGAGACACTCCACGGTGCGAGCGTCGCGGGCGCGAAGGATTCCAGCAGGGCCGTGACGGCGCTGCGCAGGTTCGGGTTGATCCGATACCAGACCCAGGTTCCACGCCGCTCCGAGGTGAGGACATCGACGTCCTTGAGCACCTTCAGATGATGAGAGACCGTCGGCTGGGAAACCTCGGCGAGCTCGGCGAGATCGCAGACGCACGACTCCCCTCGAGGGTCGGATGCGATGGCAGACAGCATTCGAAGACGGAGCGGATCCGACAGCGCCTTCAGAGTAGAGGCGACCGAGGTGGCCGCATCGACGCCTATGGCGTGGCTGGCGACAGGACTGCAGGTGTCGCCCTGGGTGGTCAGCACGGCGTTCATGTCTACATCCTTTCAGCGGTGAATGGATCGGTGTGGAACCAGCGTCGGGCTGCCCAGAGAGAGACATAGACCAGTCCGACGAGAACAGGGACTTCGATGAGCGGGCCGACGACTCCGGCGAGGGCCTGGCCGGATGTCGCGCCGAATGTGCCGATGGCGACGGCGATGGCGAGCTCGAAGTTGTTGCCCGCTGCGGTGAATGCCAGCGTCGACGAGCGTGCGTATCCGAGACCCAGTGCCTTGCCGGTGAAGAGGCCGATAAACCACATGATCCCGAAGTACGCCAGCAGTGGGAGGGCGATCCGAGCGACGTCCCAGGGGCGGCTCGTGACCTGTTCGCCCTGGAGCGCGAACAACAGCACGATGGTGAAGAGGAGACCGTAGAGGGCCCAGGGGCCGATCTTCGGGAGGTAGCGGTCTTCGTACCAGTCGCGTCCCTTCGTGCGCTCCCCGATGAAGCGGGAGGCGAATCCGGCGACGAGGGGTATGCCGAGGAAGATCAGCACGTTGAGCGCGATCTGCCAGACCGAGATCTCCAGGCCTTGGGAGTCGAGGCCGAGCCAGCCGGGCAGAACCGTCAGGTAGAACCAGCCGAGCAGCGAGAAGGCGAAGACCTGGAACACCGAATTGATGGCGACGAGCACTGCCGCAGCCTCGCGGTCGCCACAGGCGAGGTCATTCCAGATGACGACCATGGCGATGCAGCGGGCAAGACCGACGATGATGAGCCCGGTTCGATACTCAGGCAGGTCCGGGAGGAGGGCCCACGCAAGAACGAACATGAGCGCCGGTCCGACGAGCCAGTTGAGCACCAGGGAGGAGATGAGCAGCTTCTTGTCTCCGGTGACCGCGGCGACCTTGTCGTAACGGACCTTAGCGAGAACCGGGTACATCATCACCAGCAAGCCGAGGGCGATGGGAATCGAGATTCCACCGACCTCAAGATCGGCCAGGAGACCGGAGACGCCGGGGATGAAGCGGCCGATGACGATGCCGCCGACCATGGCGAGACCGATCCAGAGCGGCAACCACCGGTCGAGGGTCGACAGACGGCGCGTGGTGGTCGGGACGGTGGTAGGTGCGGTGGCGGTGCTCATGCGAGGAGAGCCTCCATCTTCGTGGCGATGATGGGCTTCGGGTGGGCGCCGATGAGTGTGTCGACGCGCGCGCCTCCCGTGTAGAACCCGAGGGTGGGAATGGACGTGACACCGACTGCGGTCACCGTCTCAGGGTTCTGGTCGGCGTCGAGCTTGACGATCTTCACACGGCCGTCGTACTCGGCGGCGAGCTGATCCAAGAGGGGTGCGACCTGCTTGCACGGCCCGCACCAGGTGGCCCAGATGTCGACGACGACGGGGATCTCGGAGTCGATGACCTCGGCCTGGAAGGTGGCATCGGTGACGGTGATGGGCGCGCTCATGCGAAGACCTCCTCGGTCTCGGTCGGTACCGATGCGGTCTCGTCCAGCGCCGCGAGGTAGTGCTGGGCGTCTTGTGTTGCGGCGCATCCGGTGCCTGCGGCGGTGATCGCCTGACGGTAGGTGTGGTCGACCAGGTCGCCCGCGGCGAAGACTCCCGCGAGGTTCGTGCGGGTGGAGGGGTGCTCGACGAGCACATAGCCGTCAGCATCCGTGTCTACGAGGCCGGTGACGATCTCGGAGCGCGGGTCATGGCCGATGGCGACGAAGACTCCCGTGGCCGAGATCGTCCGCTCGGCACCTGTGACGGTATCGCGGAGCGTTACGGCTTCGACCTTCTCGGCGCCCACGAGGCCGGCGACCTCGCTGTTCCAGGCGACCTCGATCTTGGGATGGTCGAGCACGCGCTGCGCCATGATCTTCGAGGCCCGGAACTCGTCGCGGCGGTGCACGACGGTGACCTTCGACGCGAAGCGGGTGAGGAACAGTGCTTCTTCCATCGCGGAGTCTCCGCCGCCGACGACGACGATCTCCTGCTCACGGAAGAAGAAGCCGTCACAGGTGGCGCACCAGGAGACGCCGTGACCGGTGAGTCGATCCTCGTCCGGCAAGCCGAGTTTGCGATAGGCAGAGCCCATTGTGAGGATGACGGCACGGGCGAGGAAGGTCTCCCCTGCTCCGGTCTCGACCGTTTTGATGGTCCCGTCGAGGTCGACGCGGACGGCGTCGTCAAGGAGGATTCGGGCACCGAAGCGCTCAGCCTGAGCGCGCATCGACTCCATCAGGTCGGGCCCCTGCACGCCGTCGACGAAACCGGGGAAGTTCTCGACCTCGGTCGTGGTCATCAGCGCGCCGCCCGCCGTCACAGAACCGGCGAGGACCACAGGAGCAAGGCCTGCACGCGCGGCGTAGACCGCGGCGGTGTAGCCCGCAGGCCCGGACCCGATGATGACCAGCTCAACCTCTTGAATCGACATGTGTCTATATTGACATCTGTCGATACCGAATGCAACTGTTATTGCCGGAGTTCACTTGCTCTTCACCTGGCGAACAGATCATGCAGGTGGAGCATTCGAGACAGTCAAGAGATCAGAGGACCACAGATGACCCACCCCAAGACGGTTCTGTTCATATGCAAGCACAATGCGGGGCGCTCCCAACTGGGCGCTCATCTTCTCGGACACATCGGCGATGGGCGACTTGTCGCGACGAGTGCGGGAATCACTCCAGCCGAGACGATCAACCCGGCCGTCGCCGCATCGCTGCACGAGCTCGGAATCGACACGTCAGCGGCGAGGCCTCGGGCCGTGACAGTGGATGATCTCAACGCGTCCGATGTCGTGGTCTTGATGAAACCGGGCCTCCCGCTGCCGGGCGCGGTGCGCGGAGAGCTGGTCGAGTGGTCATTTCCGGATCCCTCGAACTGGGAGGCCGACGGCGTCCGCGAACTCCGCGACGCCATCGACGCGAAGGTGCGTGGTTTGGCGGCTCGGCTCGTCAGCTAAGTGCTGAGAGGTGGGGCTCGGTTCGGGAGCCCCACCCCTCATGAGTTGCAATCAGCCGACAGTGACAGGCCGCGCGCCGATCTGCAGGGTCTGGGGAGCTGCGCAGCAGCTACCTACATTGTCATCGAAGGCACCGGATCCACCGCACACACCAGTGTCAGGGAGAGAGAGTTCGTTGCGTGCGGCCGCCTCGTGGTCGCCAGCGAGGTGAGCTGCGACACTACGGACCTGCTCGAAGCCAGTCAACGCGAGGAACGTTGGGGCTCGCCCGTAGGACTTCACTCCGACGATGAAGAACCCTTGCTCCGGCTGCGCCAGTTCTCTCGCTCCCGTCGCCGACACCGACCCGCAGGAGTGGATGTTCGGGTCAATCTCGGAGGCAATGCCTGCGACCGCCTCGAGAGTGGGATCGAGGTCGATCCTGAGCTCTCGCAGCATCCCGGTGTCAGGGCGGAAGCCCGTGAGTGCGAATACGCGCCCGACATTCGTCACCTCGCGCCCATCTTCGGCGACGAGTGTCAGACCATCGCCTCCGTGCTGGAACTCGGCGACGCGGAAGCCTGTCACGAGGTCGACGACCCCCTCGTCGATCACCTTGCGGGCGCGGGAACCAAGCGCGGCACGCTCCGGCAGCTCGTCCCCGATTCCGCCGCCGAAGACGTTGGCGGCGCTCCCTCGGCGTAGCAGCCACGTCACGCGCGTTCCCGGCGACCGGCGGGCCAACTCACTCAGACGCAGCACGGCATGCGTGGCTGAGTGCCCCGCACCGACCACTACGACGTGCGAACCGGCGAGGTCCGACACATCGGAAGGGATGCGGTACGAAATCAGATCGGACGCGGCGGCTTCGCCGAGGGCCGGGAACCCATCCGCCCCAGCGGGATTCGGGAGGCCCCAGGTGCCGCTGGCATCGATGACCGCGCGGGCGAGGAGGCGGGATTCGTTGCCCGCGGCATCGACGGTGTGGACGACGAACGGCTGGCTCCGGCGGCCTGCGTCGACGACTTTGTCGCGGCCCTGGCGGGCGACTCCGGTGACGGTCGTCGCGTAGCGGATCCGGTCGCCCAGGACATCCGCGAGTGGCGTCAGGTAGTCGCTGACCCACTGCGCGCCGGTCGGATACCCCGAGGCGGGTGCGCTCCACCCCGTGGGCTCGAGCAGGCGGCGCGCCGCGGCGTCCGTAAGTTCTGGCCACGCCGAGAACAAGCGCACGTGTCCCCACTCGGAGACTGCAGCTGCAGGGCCGTGCCCGCGCTCGACGACGAGGACATTCTCGTCGCGCTCGACCAAATGCGCCGCTGCGGCGAGGCCCTGCGGCCCTGCTCCGATGACGACGACAGGAAGCTCAGACATCACATCTCCTCAAATCGAAAAACTTCAATATGAAGACTGTCGTCTATCTATCGAAGATTGTCAATACGTGCCAGACTAGTCCGGTGAGCTTGCCAACGACAATCGAATCGACCAGCTGCTGCGTCCCGCCAATCACCCCCTCCATGACCGTCGCGGATGCCGAGCGGGTTGCACGCGTGTTCAAGGCGCTTGGCGATCCAACGCGGGTGAGGCTGCTGTCTCTCATCGCCGCCGGGGCTGGCGGTGAGGCGTGCATTTGCGATCTGACCGAGCCCGTGGGGCTTTCGCAGGGCACGGTGTCGCACCACATGAAGCTCCTCGCCGACGCCGGCCTCGTCACGCGTGAACAGCGCGGCAAGTGGGCGTACTTCGCTCTCAACAGCGACGCGATGGATGCCGCTGCCGACTCTCTCCGCGCGGTGTGACCTCAGCGAGTGCCCCTCCGCCACACCTGGGCGGCCGGCTAGCCGCGCTGTCGGCGGGGCAGGTCATCAGTTGGGGAATCCTGTTCTATGCACTGATCGTCGCCTCTCCCGCGGTCGCGGATGACACCGGGTGGCCGGTGGCCCTGGTCACGCTGTCGTTCTCGTCGGGCCTGGTCGCCTCCGCCGTCGCCGGCGTATTCGTCGGAAAGTGGCTCGACGAGCGGGGGCCGCGCCTCATCATGACTGTTGGCAGCGTCGTCGGCCCGCTCGGCGTCGTGCTCGTCGCTCTCGCACCGAACCTTGCAGTCTTCACCGTGGGGTGGGTCATCGCGGGACTCGCACAATCGGCAGTGCTCTACCAAGCGGCGTTCACTGTCATCGCTCGCCGGTACGGCGCTCGACGCCGCGGGGCGATGACGATCTTGACCTTGGCCGGCGGGCTCGCATCGACGATCTTCGCCCCGATTGTCGCCGGACTCCTGGGGATAACCGACTGGCGGACCATGTTCCTGATACTCGCCGGCTTCCTGCTTCTCACCACCGCGCCGCTGCACTGGTTCAGCCTGGAGCGCACCTGGTCACCCGTTCGCCACGACGACGCCGCAGAGGTTCACACGGTGAGCACGGTCGTGCGCACCCGACGATTCTGGATGCTCGAGCTTTCCATGTTCGCCCTCGCCGCTGCGCTCTTCAGCGTGACCCTCGCGCTCATCCCGCTCTTCACCGAGAAGGGCATGAGCTATGAACTCGCCGCGTGGGCCCTCGGACTCCTCGGCGCCGGTCAGGTGATCGGGCGACTCCTCTACGTCGCCGTCCCGCACACTGCCCCACCATGGGTTCCCCTCACGGTGACCGCCGGCCTCAGCGTCATCTCTCTCACCTTGCTGTCCCTGATTCCCGGGCCTCCGTGGCTCCTGATCTCCATAGGTATCGCTGCGGGTGCCGTGCGAGGCGCTCAGACACTTGTCCAGGGTTCCGCCGTCGCGGATCGCTGGGGCACCCAGAACTACGGCGCCATCAACGGGATCTTCGCTGCTCCGATCACGCTCGTCGGGGCGTTCGGCCCGGCACTCGGTCCGCTTCTCGCAGTAGCCACCGGTTCGTACTCCGCCATGGCCCTCATCGCCGTCGGGCTCGCGGCGATCTCGCTCGCCTTCGCTCGGTTCTCCTAGGCGGTCAACCGAGCGATTGCCTGCGACCCGCGGGAGTTCTTCCGAGTCCGTTAACCTCACGTTCACATAGATGACCTTCTATCAATACGTCGAATAGATCACCATCTATTCGAGGCGGTCTATCGGCCGCCTGTCACGAGTCTGAGATGAAGGAAGCAATCGTGCGAAAGACCACAGCAAAGATCTTCGCCTCCACAGCATTGGTCATCGGCGTTCTTGCGCTGAGCGCCTGTGGTGGGCAGCCGAGCGCAGGCGAATCCGCCGGCTCCGGTGAAGGATCGGGCGGACTGACCGGTTCGGTGAACACCGATGGGTCGTCGACAGTCGCCCCTCTCACGGAAGCCGCAGCCGACTTGTTCCGCGATGAGGAGTCCGGAGTGAACGTCTCCGTCGCCACCTCGGGCACCGGTGGCGGCTTCAAGACCTTCTGCGCGGGCGAGACGGACATCTCCAACGCCTCCCGCGCCATCAAGGACGAAGAAGCCGCCGAGTGCGAGGCCGCCGGCATCGAGTACACCGAGATCATCGCGGCCAACGACGGCCTGTCCGTCGTCGTCAATCCCGAGAACGACTGGGCTGAAGACCTCACGGTCGAGCAGCTGAACAAGATCTGGGGTCCCGAGGCCGAGGGCGAGATCACGAACTGGAACCAGGTGGACTCGAGCTTCCCCGACCAGGCGATCACGCTGTTCGGTGCAGGCACCGACTCGGGAACGTTCGACTACTTCACCGACGCCATCAACGGTGAGGAGGGCGCGATTCGCACCGACTACAGCCCTTCGGAAGACGACAACATCACCATCCAGGGGGTCGCAGGTGACGTCGGTGCCATCGGGTTCCTCGGGCTCAGCTACGTCGAAGAGAACGAGGGCGTCATCAAGGCTGTCGCGGTCGACGGCGTCATGCCGAGCACCGAGACCGTCCAGGACGGCACCTACACTCCGCTCGGGCGCCCCCTGTTCATCTACGTGAACAACGCCTCGTACGTCGACAAGGAGCCGGTGAAGGCGTTCGTCGACTTCTACGTTGCCAACTCGCTCGACATCGCCGAGCGCGCCCTGTTCGTGCCGCTCACCGAGGAGCAGGTCACCACTGCCTCGGACGAGCTCGCGTCCCTCGGCTGAACCCGTCGCTCAGGACGCCACCCATGACCACCGTCACTGAGCGGCCCGGGGGCCCGGCTACCGGCCGGGCCCCCGCCCCCTCCTCCTCTTTCGCAGGCCGCCGCCGGCCCGGTGAGTTCCTCATCAAACTCTGCCTGCGCCTTGCCGCAGCCATCACGGTCATCACGACCGTGGGCATCGTCATCGCGCTCCTGGTCCCGTCCCTGAGCTTCTTCGCAGAGGTCTCACCGTTCGAGTTCCTCTTCGGGACACGCTGGGCCCCACGATTCGCGGACGCCTCCTTCGGCGTCCTCCCCCTGGTCACCGCCACCCTGTGGACCACGGTCATCGCGCTCCTCGTTGCCGTTCCTTTCGGCCTCGGTGCGGCGATCCTCCTCGCGGAGTATGCGAAACCGCGAGTGCGGAAGGTACTTAAGCCCCTGCTGGAGATCCTCGCGGGTATCCCGACTGTGGTCTACGGGTTCTTCGCGCTCCAGTTCGTTCAGGGCACCGTCCTCCGCGATTGGCTGCAGCTCCCCACCGGGGCGTTCAGCGTTCTCGCCGCCGGCCTCGTCATGGGAGTCATGATCATCCCGACCATCGCATCCATCGCCGAGGACGCGATGTCTGCTGTCCCCAGCGCGCTCCGTCAGGGAAGTGCCGCTCTTGGCGCAAACCGGATGCAGACCACTCTCCGCGTGGTCTTTCCGGCCGCGCTGTCTGGCATCGTCGCCGCCGTCGTTCTCGGAATCTCCCGAGCAGTCGGAGAAACGATGATTGTCGCAATCGCTGCGGGTAGTCAGGCGCAGCTCGTGAGCAATCCGCTGCAGCAGGGGCAGACGATGACCGGCTTCATCGCGAACGCCGCTCTCGGGGACTCCCGCGTCGGAAGCCTCGAGTACAACACTCTCTTCGCTGTCGGATTGCTGTTGTTCCTCATCACGCTGCTCATCAACTTCATCAGCATCCGCTTCGTTCGCCGATTCCGGGAGGCCTACTGATGTCCGCGCCCGCCATTCCCGAGTCCCGTGTGCTTAACGCGACCCGGCCGCTGAATACCGGCCGAAACGGCGAACTGCGTCCCACTGCGCTGATCTTCCTCGTACTTCTGTGGCTGTCGCTCTTCGTCGCGTTCGCTGTGCTCGTCACTCTGCTGATCACGATCTTCATCACCGGGCAGAACAAGCTCACCTGGAACCTGGTGACGAACTTCCCCTCCGCAGACCCGGAGGAAGCCGGAGCTCGTCCAGCCATCCTCGGATCGGTCTGGGCAATTGGTGCCACCGCCGTGATGACCCTCCCCCTCGGAATCGCCGCTGCCGTGCACCTCGAGGAGTTCGCCGACCGGAAGCGCTGGTTCAACCGGTTCGTCGAGCTCAACGTCCAGAACCTTGCCGCTGTCCCCTCAATCGTCTACGGTCTCCTCGCTCTCGCCTTCCTGTCGATGCTCGGAGTCACCAACAAGAACATCGTCATCGGTGGAGCATTCGCGCTGACGCTCCTCATCCTCCCGGTCATCATCATCGCCACCAGGGAGGCGCTGCGCGCCGTACCCCGGGAGATCCGCGACGGCTCGCTCGCGCTGGGGGCCACCCAATGGCAGACGACGTGGAGGCAGGTGCTTCCCGCGTCGGTCCCCGGTATCGCGACAGGCTCGATCCTCGCGCTGTCCCGAGCTCTCGGCGAAGCAGCCCCACTGCTCGTCCTCGGTGCACTCGTCTACATCACGTTCGATCCGAACGGTCTGCTCAGCGGCTACACCACGCTCCCCATCCAGATTTTCAACTGGACCGGGCGCCCGCAGGAGGGATTCCACGAGCTCGCCGGCGCCACAAGCCTCCTCCTGCTCGCCGTTCTCATCCTGATGAACGCCCTCGCCATCTTCATCCGCAACAAGTTCCAGAAACGGTGGTAAACCCATGAGCACCTCCACGAGCACCTCGACGAGCGCAGCGGCGCCGACGGCGGCACACACCCACTTCCAGGCCGCAGACTCACGGCGGGTTGCCGAAACCCCCAGCGGACTCATCCGTTGCGAAGACGTCAATGTGTACTACGGGGACTTCCGGGCCGTCACAGGCGTCAACCTCGAGTTCGGACGCAACGAGATCACCGCGCTCATCGGCCCCTCCGGTTGCGGCAAATCCACGCTCCTGCGCTCCCTGAACCGCATGAACGACCTCGTCGACGGTGCCCGCGTCGAAGGAAACGTCATCTTTCAAGAGGAAGACATCTACGCGAAGGGCGTCGACCCCATCGAGGTCCGACGACGCATCGGGATGGTCTTCCAAAAGCCGAACCCGTTCCCGAAGTCGATCTACGACAACATCGCCTACGGCCCTCGCGTCACAGGGATGAAGGTCGACAACATGGACGACCTCGTCGAGGAGGCACTCACACGCTCAGCACTCTGGGGCGAGGTGAAAGACAAGCTCAAGCAGTCCGCGTTCGGACTCTCCGGCGGCCAGCAGCAGCGCCTATGCATCGCGCGCACCATCGCGGTGCAGCCCGACGTGATCCTGATGGATGAGCCGTGCTCGGCCCTCGATCCCATCGCCACCTCGCGGATCGAAGACCTCATGCACGAGCTGCGCCAGGACTACACAATCATCATCGTCACCCACAACATGCAGCAGGCTGCACGAGTCGCCGACCGCACGGCATTCTTCACCGCCCTGGCCGACGAGACCACCGGAGACCGCACAGGAGTCCTGGTGGAATACGACCTCACCAAGAACATCTTCGAGCAGCCGCAGGACCAGCGCACGGAGGACTACATCAGCGGACGATTCGGATGACCTCCCTGTCTGGTGGTGATCCGCGGTTCGTTCTGCACGGGCGCAGTTCGGAGATCCTTCGTGGGAGCTTCGCCGAGTTCAGACATGCAGGCGTCCCGATAACGGTGCACGCTGAGATCGTCGATGCGCTGGCAGACTTGGCCCACGACTACGAGGCCTCGCTCGTCCTCGCCGGCGGGGAGTCGGTCGACCGGCTCGCGGCCATCGTGCAGATCGCCGAGCCGGTGTGCGGAGGACCGATCTTCTTCGGGGTGAGCGAAGACACGGAGACGTCGATGATCGAAGCTGCGATGCGAGCAGGAATGCGTGGCACCATCCGCCTCCCCATCACCCCCGACCGATTGCGTGAATTGGCGCGCCTCCACCCACGGACAGGCCCGCTTGACCGCACCCTCCGATTCGGGGAACTGACCCTCGACATCACGCACCGCAGCCTCCGCTGGCAGAAGCATGCGCTGTTGCTTCCCCCGCGCGAATTCGAACTTCTGCATCAGATCATGCGCGCGTACCCGGAGAGCGTGAGCATTGACACACTCGCCCTCGCGTTCGGCTCCGATCTCGAGGATCCGCACGCTTCTGTTCGCGTCGCCATGACAAAACTGCGGGCCCGGCTGGCGACTTTTGCCCCCGCACAAGCCCTCATCGAGACGGTGCGAGTGGCCGGCTACCGACTCGCGTCCTGAGGCTCCACTTTGAGCTCGACCAGGAGCTGAAGCACCCGGGCGCGAATGTCGTCTCTAACGCCACGAAGACCGTCTTCATCGAGTTCCAACGGATCCGGCAGATCCCACTCCATGTAACGGCGCCCAGGGAAGACGGGGCACGCATCCCCACACCCCATCGTGATGACGTAGTCGGCGGCACGCACCACTTCGTCGGTCAGCGGTTTCGGGAACTCGCCCCAGAGCTCCACGCCCACTTCCTCCAGTGCCGCGGCAACACGAGGGTGTGCGCCCTCCGCCGGTGAGGATCCAGCCGTGCGCACGTGCACCCGGCCGCCAGACAGATGGCGGAGTAAGGCTCCAGCCATCTGCGACCTCCCCGCATTCTGCACGCACACAAACAGGACCTCAGGAGTATCACGCAAAACCAAACCCTGACTCGTTGCCAGCGCATCCAGGCGGTCGGCCGCGTACCGGGCGGTCATAGTCAACAGGTGCTCGCGCACTCGCGTCCGCTGGCTCAGAAGGAGGTAACTCTGAGCGACATAACCCGCCACTGTCTCGCGGCTGAACGTCGAGCTGAATCGGTACGAGAGGTCGTCAACGATGGTGGACACAGCGCGCGGCAGAGCCGTGACGGAAGCCTCGGGGGTTGTCGGCTCAATCGACTCACTCGACAGCAATCTCCCGAACCGGACCCAGGCGTCGGCTGTCGGCACCCAGACATCGCCATCGCTACGGATGAGATCAACGAGCTCCAGCGAGTGAATTGCCTGCTCGACGACCGATAGATCGGCGTTCAGAACAACAGCTATCTCCGTGGCCTTGATTCCGGAGGCAAGCGCACTGAGAACCCGGAGCGTATCGGGGTTGCCGAGAACTGACACTTGACCGGCCCGTTCCCGGGCAGCCTGCTCCCCGAGGGGGCTCCCCACTCGGTGCGGCGGCTCCTCGTTCATCGGAGGAAGTCCTCGACGGCGCTACGGCGCGTCGGGTGCACGGAGAGCCAGCCGAGCTTGCCGTCCTGCTCGCGTGCCAGGAATCCGTCGTCCAACAGAATGCGGACGTGATGGGTCACTGTCGGCTGACGCAACCCCAACGCCTCCGCTAGTTGGCCAACTGTCGCTCGCTCGTCAGCCGAACCCAGAATGATGCTCAAGATCTGCAACCGAGTCGGATCAGCGACCGCCCTCAACGTCCGCGCCAGCTCCTCAGCAGCACCACGATTGAGCGCAGCTCCGACCCGAGGCTTCGGTGCGGGCTGAGCGGTCATGCGAGGATTCTAGTTGCCGAACCTTGCGAGCCCCTCAGACGTGCCGGTGCTCGAAACGTGCGGGACTGGGGCGTGACTACTTCGCAAACATGTCGCCGCGAAGCTTCGATGCGGCGTGCAAACGGAGGAGCTCTATGCTGAGAGCCGCGCTTGCCGGGCTGCTTTGAGACAAGCTCTTCGCGGCAACTGCGAGGGCGGGACGAGCGGCGTTTCGGTCGAGAGCGATCAGCATGTCGACCGAGACTCCGAGGGAACGTCCTCGCCAGACAGCACCAGGTGTCTGCAGTTGCTCCACAAGGAGTAGGACCTCCGCCGCCGGGCTGGAGGCCCGGGCTAGTGCATGTGCGAGGATCGCCGCGTCGGCGTGAATCGGTCCGGGTTCGGGCCTTATGTATTTCCGTCCCTCGGTCAACGTCGTTCGTGCCTGCTTAGCAAGATGAGACATACCCGCGCTATTGTCGCTCAATGCGCGGGTGGCGAGATTCGATTGATTCTCGCGGCTGAGCTCGTGCAGTGCCTCAAGAACGAGGGCTTGCTCGCGACCGCCTTGCTCCAAACCAGTGGCCAGAAGACTGGCAACGTTGGCCGGCATGCCATCGGCGAGATCTGCGAACTGGCTCACAGCAGCGCTGAGGAGTTTGCGTCGTGTCGCCGGGAACTCGATCCCGAAGTTGTCGAGGTAGAGGTCGCCGGCGAGGCTCGCGCCGAGGGCGGTAATCGGTGACTCGGCACATTGGGTGTCGTACTGAACGACGATGTCGATGAGGTCATCGATGAGGTGCTCGCGACGCTTCAGCAGACGGCCCGCCGCGAGCAGCCACGTGTTGCGCCAGTGACTCGATGGCACGAGTTCGCGTAGGTTCTGCAAGACAACCTGTTCGTCGCCATCGGTGATCGCGCGTGCCGCCATGTACTCCTGCAACGATCGAACTTCGAACTCGTACTTCGATGCCTTCGGAGAGACGAGCATGACCAGTCGCTCCGTCGAAAGCTTCAGAAGGGTCGTCGCGATCGACTCCGATTCGCTCTCCTCAAATCCAGCCGAGCTGAGCCGACGGCGAAGGATGCGGGAGATCTCGGACTTCGTGAGGATGGCATCCGAGTTCCCTGGTCTCTCAGTACGCGCCTGCAACTTGAGCCCAGCCTGCTCGTGAAGATGATCGATGTGCGGACGCAGCGACTTGAGCTCCGTGAACGCTTCACTTTTCGCCAGTTCCCGGTCGTAGACGACGCGATAGTACCGATCGAACAACTCGAATCGATCGGTCGGCAGATCGACTGCTTCTTCGGCGAGAGCAGTCATGATCGTCACCTGCAAGGGAGTTGTCATCAGTCGTTGCGTGACTCGTTCGTGGACCGCCGTGATGAGCCTTTGTGCAACCTGCTCGGCGAGGTCCGGATCGTCGACTGCCCGCAACGCGGTGAGTGCTTCCGAGTAGCTGATCGCTTCCGTTTCGGTGAGTTCCGACAGGGCGATCTGCGTGCAGGGAAACGCATCGTCGAACTCCCGTCGATATCCCTGTGGACGTGTTGTGGCGACGAAGAGCACGTCCGCCTTTTCAGAGCTGAGCTCGCTCACCAGCGCTGTGACCGCCTCGATTAGCCGGCTGCGGATCTTCGCGTCAGGCACCTCATCAAGGCCGTCGAGCACGAGGCATGACGGCCAGGTGCGAAACCAATCCAGCAGCGCACCTGGGTCTGACTTTTTCCCCCGAATCAGGATGGAGTCTGCGATGTAGGTCAGCAACGAAAACGTCGACGGGGAGGATGCGATCGCGGCCCCCGCCTTCGCCAGCTCGATCACAAACGGCCATCGACGTTTCTGCGGGTTCGGGATACCAGCCTTTCTGAGCCGTGAGTTGAGGCCATCGAAGGCGGATTGTGCTCTCTCGCCGTAAGCCCCGATATTCGTGTCGGCGAGGAAGGCGACACGATACGTGTGGGCGATCACCTGGGCGATCGTGCTCTTGCCCTGGCCTGGGCCCCCGACGATGACCACTCCACGGGGTCCCCGCCCGGCGACGGTCGACAAGGGGAGGTCACCGATCTGCACCGTCTCTGCCGCAGTCATCATCCGCCGCTGGCCCTCCCCGCCCGCGGTCGCCCCGGCAGTGAACGGCAGATCAATAGCGATGTCCGCGAGCCGCACCTTCGACGCATCGTTGTACCCCGCATCGCCCGTTCGAACCCATTGCCTGTTGATCAGCTCGGCAACTGCGTGCCCAGCAAGGCGATCTACCTCCAGCGCCGTCTTCTCGGGGAGCAGCTCGGCGACTTGCGCAAGAAAGTCTCCGGTAACGATCTGCTCCAAGTACCGCTGCCGAATAGAGGTATGGGTGTCGAGCAGTACGCGAATCTCGTCGTAGTCCCAGACGTACCAGCCACGCAGACCCAAGTCTTCTGCGTTGGCCGCGAGGAGCTCATCAAACTGATCACGACCGCCAACGCCTTTGGTCCCGGTCAGCACGACGTTCGTGGCGAACAACAGGTACTCCGGGGTCTTCTCACCGACTCTCCTTTTTACGAGCCAGCCACGCAACTCTGAGCGAACCTCATCAAGAAACCACCGCCAGTCAGCTGTCGTCGAGACCGGCTTTTCGTTGTACTTCATTTGAATGACGCCGTAACCGTCCCACTTCGCGCCCGCGCCAATCGGGAAGTCGACTCGGCCGTCGAAGGTTGCGTCGCGCTGTGCGTCGCGACCTGATCCAAACGGTCTGACGCCATTCCCCAGCTCAGCCTTCGCGAGCGCCTGGAGCATGTGCTCGAACTGCTGCCAGCCCATTCGGTTGAGGTTGTAGTGGCCCATAGAGTCCCTCCGGGTCAACGTCGACGCCTATGAGGCGCATTAGAGACATTCTGTACCAGTGCTGCTGCCTATCCGGCTGAACCGGCGAGCGAACGCGTTCGACCGTACGGGGTTCTCCCGGCGACGAGAAACGATCCCAATCCGATCACCAGCGCGCACATTTGAGCCGAGTAGGGCGAGGCCTGAGCTCCGCCCGCCTGCCATTGAACCGATCGGATCCTCGACGTCAATGCCCAGGGAAACCTCCCCTTCCGGTGAAGGCTCATCTACGCTGTCGCACATGGATGAAACCGATGGCCAGCCACGGCCCCGCCCTTGGCAAGCACAGCCATCCACCGATGTGATCGCGGCGTTCACTGACGCCGTCGCTCGATTGAACGCCGACGGGGACTTCATCGTTCGAGCGCTGACTGACCAGCTGCTCGCAGAGCGACCGATCGCGGACCAAGAAGAGCTGACGCCGCAGGAGATCAGCTATCTCACCCGGTCCAAGGCCTTCACGCCCGAGTCGTTCGAGAAGACATCGACTCGGGTTGCTCGCGGCGGTCTTCTGGCGAGCGAAGCGAGCACCCTTCTGACGGGCGTGCTTCAAACCATGTCCGCGTCCGCAGCCGCTGCCTTCTTGAGTATGGACGAGGACTCGCTCTTCGCCGCCGCCGATCGTGGCGAGTTGTACGCCGTCGATGTTGCCCACTCCAGACGGTTTCCGTCGTGGCAGTTCAGTCTCTCGTCGCCAGGAAAAATCCTGCCGCACCTGACCGAGATCATCGACATTGTGAAAGACAAAGGATGGGTGTCGGTATCGGCTCTCATGGCGACGCCCCAGTCGATCATGGTCACCGACGGGCAGCAGAGCCCTGTGGAATGGTTCAGGCGCGGCGGCGACGCGGAGACCCTGGCTCGGATCATCGAGGCCCAGAAGTGGCGATAGAGCTCCTGCTGGGGACGCGAATTCATGCGCGCCGCCGCTCTCGCATGTCGCCTACGGCGTTTGGCCTCGAGCTGCGAGAAACTCCGTCGCCGTCTCAACCCGATACCGCTCGTCGACGTAGTTTGCCGGAGTGAGATTTCGGGTTACGAAGAGCGTGCTCAGGCGAAACTGCTCGCCTTCAGGCGGGTCCCCGAGTCCGAGGCGCGTCGCAATGCTCGCGACGTGGAGCGCTAGTTCGCTCTCCTTGCGGGCTAGCTGCGTGGCGTAGCAGGGCTTGGTCCCGCGGTCTCCTACCTGGTCCCGGAAGAAGGCGCGCAGTTGGCGCGCCGTCTCGGCGAATCCGTGAACCGATGCGGGGTCTTTCGCCTCAATCAGCCACACGGTGCTATCGCCAGGGCGTCCGCACACGAGGTCAACTTCGGTTGTGAGAGTCGGCACCCCGAGTCGCGCTTGGTCGTTGGGTTTCACGCGGGCGACCGTGGTGTATCCGAGTTCCTCTAGCCGATCTTGAAGGAACCTTTCGAACCGAATGTTGCGGCGCGCACGGCGGCCCGCAAGCGCGTTGCTGACAGGCTGAGGAACGTCCCCCGCCCAGGGAAGAACTCCTTGGAGGAGGTGGCGGTAGTAGACCTGAAAGGACGTCAGTAGATACTGGGGGCTGACAATAAGTCGTCCGTCCGAGTCTTGCACCAGCGGTTGCACGAGGAGCCGGTGACGCCGTGTGCGCGTTTGCCAGGGCTTCCACTCCACGGCTTGTATCTGGACGGGCGTGCTGGTGAGCATCCGGATAGCGGCTTCGACACGCGTTCTCTGCGACTCATCCGCGCCCTGGCCCAGCGCATCACAGACCCATGCTGTTGCCTCGGCCACGGTGACGTGCGCGGTCGTCCTGCCCGGCTCGAAGGTCTCCCACTTTGCGAGTGCGGCGAGGGTGGAGAGCATGTCCTGCGACGTCGCTCCCCATGCCTGCTGGAACGCGCCCTCGACGTCGTCTCCTTCGTTCGCCTGTTGCAGCGAGTCGTCATCTTGAGTGCCATGCAGCCGAACGCTTGCAGCCGCGCGGCTCAGTTCGTCGTTTCGCAGGCCCCACGCCGATGCGTCGGGATGCGGATCTTCGTCGACGGCGAGCTCGTACATTGGGCTGAGGCTGATGACTGCGGGCGCGACTTGGTGATACATCCGCTCGCTCAGTGTGGTCGCGGTGAGGTACGCATCTGCGGCGGCAAGAAGACCGCTCCACGCCTGAGGAGTGATCGGCTTCGCTTCCGTCGGCTTGTCCAGGATGCGTAAGGCAGCTTCCACCACGATCTCGTTACATTGACGAAGCTGAAGTGTCTCCGCCGAGAGCTCGGCGGTGCGGGTGAGCGGGTCCCATTCGGTAGAGAAGTTCGCGGCGACTCGGGACAGATCGTCTTGCTGATGAATAGCGCTGTCCATCACTCTCGCCAGCTGCTCCATCCCCGTCAACACCACCTCGCTCACGTCGTGTCTCTTGATTCCTTCCATCAGAGTTTCGAGAGCAACCGGCGCAAGATGCTCGCGGATAAGTCGATTCGCGTCGTCCGCTCGGTACTCTCCCGGTTCGACGCCGGCACCGTGGAGTCGTCGCCCCAAAGCCGCAACCATGCGGCTCTCGTCAGAGGGTCGTAGACGCCACGGATCAGGCAGGTGATTGAGAGTGGTCCGCGCCTGCTTCATCTCCAAGATGAGAAAGGGCTTCGCTGTGCGCCACTGGTCGCGGAGCGCCGCCGCCGCTTCGACATCCACGCCTCCCGCGCGGAGCAGATCGAACACTGCGTCCCCTGTTAGGAGATTCGCCGCGTACGGATCTCCATTCGCCGAATCTGCGAATCCCTCGACATCGATGCGCCACAAAAAGTTGACTGGTTCATCGACGGCACGCGCGTGCGGGTCGAGATACGGCGTGACCACGCCGGATGATTCACCCGAGACCGCTTCCGATGTGTGGAGATAGAGGACGTATCCGGGCACATCGATCGCCTGGTGCGCGGAACGCCATCGATCACCAAGCGCAGCAAAGCCGTAGATCAGCCCGCCGCACAAGTCAAAGACGAACCGTCGGTAGTCGGCGGACAGGTCCTCCGAGCTCGCCCGTGCCACAGCGACGGGGGGTTCGGTAAGCGCGAGGGACCAACCGACGACATCCGGCGCGGTATTGACGCCGCGGTCGACGTCGTAGGTGGCGTCACCTTCGAGCGCCGCGACATTGGCGACCGGCCCCGGAGCAACCTCCGCTGCTCGCAGGTCACGAAGCGGAGGGAGCCCGACTCTGAGGAGCGACGCTTCGAGATCCGATAGCTCTACCGCGCGATCCCACTCGGCCTCGCCCGCGTGGGCTTCAAAGTAGATGGCGGTGGGTACCATGCCACCCTTGAAGAACGACTTGCCATTGGCCTTCCATGGCTCCCAGTAGTTGATCGCCTCCCACCCGAAACTCTCGGGGAAATCGGGAGCGCTCAGATCCCGCGCGAATGCGTAGAGATCATCGCGGGACGTGGCCGTTTCTGAGATCCAAGTCAGGTCTTCGAGCGCGAGGTTTGCTTCGCCGAAAGCTTGCGGCACAGCGATGTGACCGGCCGCGGCGAAAACCGTCAGCGGAATGACCTCCGCGCCCGGCCTGATGGTTCCTTGTCGTCCGCCCGCCATGCGCACCGACAGTGGACCGGCGTGCGACCTCATCTGTTTCGCCAGCTCCACTGAGCCGATGCGCGGCGGTGGGGTGGACCCCAGGTCGGGAACATAAATGACCGAGACAGCTATGCATGTGGATGGGTTCACCGGCACCAGCCACTGAACGTCGATCCCTCGAAGCGGGGAATCGACACTTTCGCTGCTGGGAGGGGATTCGATCAAGCTGTTGGAAAAGCGCCATAGGGCCCGGCGGATCTGGTTCAGACAAGAAACCCTGAGGGCTCGTCGCGCATGCCCGTCTCGATCGAGCGCGGATGCCAGTTCTTGTACGGCATGAGCCATGATCTCTGGGATGAAGAGTGGCGGCACCCATCGGAATCCGCCCGCTGAGTCAGCAAAGCGAAGGAACCTCCCGAACGGACTGGACGGACTCTCAGCATCGAATGCGGCCTCACTTGCGGAGATCGTCATCCATTCCAACGCTCGCTTGTCAGCCTCACCGAGTTCGATGTGGTCGAGAGGGCCCAGATTGAGGAAGGCCCGCGTCGCTTCGAACTCAACGTCCGGCAATGAAACCTCATCGTTGAGCTCGAGATCCGGGGCTGGCACCCACGCGTCCGCAAGGTGGCGGACGCAGTAGTCGCCGTACCTCATCGCCACGTTCACCACGTTCGCAATACCGAATCGAAATCGCCTGCGGAGCCGACCGTCTACCGCTTCCGCCATTCTGAGCGCACGCGTGAGGTCGGCTACCGGCCGTTCGGTGAGGCCAGGAACTGCACGCAGCGACTCCGAGCCGACTGCGAGGAAGGCTGTTCGGGTCGGGTCGGTCGGGATGAAGTCCTCACGCGCCGGGCCGATCCCATAGGTGGTAGCCGCTAGATCGGACAGTGCTTGGATCGACGGCAACGGGTGGTAATCGTCTGATGCCGGAGCGGCGGAGGCTCGTAGTGCTGCCGCGAAGCTGCTTCCCAAAGTCACCGATCGATGCCTGTTGCCCGGGGAAGTGGCGGCGGCGAATATCAACGTCCAGAGCTCGTCCGGCTCGTACGCTGAAAAGGCCTGTTCGAGTGCGTCTGGCTCCCGTTGCGTGGCGCTCACCGCGCGCGGTTGAGATCGAGGCCGCTTGTTTCTACGAGAATTTTTGCTCTTCCCCACGCAAGCATTCAAGCGTAGGCCAACGACATCCTCGCTGATTGCTGCGCGTTGAAGACGTTGCCCGCAGGGGAGGAAGGTGGCCAACGGGTGGGGTGCCGCCTTGAATGCGCGGACGATATGCCTCCTTCAGCGCCACCGCTCCCGCGCCAGGGAGCGCTTGACCGTCCGCACCTTGACACCTTCCTCGGATGCATACACGCAAAAGCGCGCGTAAGATAATGCGTGTACGCGCTAACCAGATGACGACGCGAGGAGGCCAGATGGCCGTGAAGAAAAGTCGCACCCGTGCCGCCTCGGCTCGCGTCGCCGGTCACGAGATCGCTGTGAGCCGCGGCACTGTGACAGGTCGATTCCTCGACGGGAAACCAAAGCTCGTCGGGGCGACCAAGGCCCCAGCAAAGACCGACGTACAAGCCGGTGTCGAGCGCCTTGCGCAGGTGGCGAAGACGTCAAACGTCGACGTGTCCGTGTTCAACGCACTCATCGACGAGCTCGCCGATGCGATGACCGACCGTCAATCGACCGAACTGGGCCTCACAGAGCAGGAAGCCAACTTCCTGATCGAGTCCGGCGATTTCACTCCGGAGGAGCTCGCCGAGGCAGCCGCATTCGTCACCAGCGGTGGGCTCGCCAAGCTCGAGCGCGAGACCCACGTGCGAGCCCTAACCAACACGTACACTGCATCCGAAGTCGCAGCGCTACTCGGCATCGATGCCTCCAGTGTGCGTCACCGCCAGAGCAAGAACACCCTGTACAGCTTCCGGGCCGGAAGGATCCGCCTCTACCCTCGATGGCAGTTCATTCCCGGCGCCAAAGTCTCGACGATCCCCCACCTCCCCCTGCTCGTCCGAGCGATCCCATCCGACTGGGATCCGGCCGACGTCGAAGGCTTCATGACGACACCTCAAGACGACTTGCGGTCGACCGATGAGTCTGTCGACCCCAAGGAATGGATGACGCCGATCGAGTGGCTGGCTGCCGCGAAGGACCCTGCACTCGTAGTGGACATCCTCGAAGACGCCGACATCACGTGAGCCCGTCGAACGCGAAGGTCCCCGCAACGCCCCCGGCGCCGCTCACATTCGACGCCGGCGAGCACCTGAGACCCTACGATGGGCTGCTCTGGCGGGTCTTCGCTACAAGGGGTGCTCACCCACAGGCGTGGAATGAGTTGCGGCACTTCGGGCCGATCAGAACCATGCGCTTTGACCCGCATCCCGAGCCGCAGCAGCATCATCCCGACTGTGGCGTGATGTACGCAGCTGCTGGATCTGCAACAGCTCTCGGCGAGGTGTTTCAGAAGGGCCGGCTAATCAATCGGCGCGCTCGCGGAAACACCCTCGCGGCCTGGCGTCCGACGCGGGAGCTTCAGTTGCTGGACCTCACCAGCAACTGGCCTGTGATCAACGGCACGACCTCTTCGATTCAGATGGGGCCCAAGCGATACACCCGGAACTGGGCGAATGCGATTCATGACCAGCTTGGGTCGAGCATCGACGGGCTCTACCATGTGTCGTCGATCGACTTCGGCCCGATGGTGACACTGTTCTCGCCCGCCGAGGACTCGTTCCCGCAGCTGCCGTCGGTGCACACCCGCCTGGACTCATCCAGTGCGAACGTTTACCTAGCGAAAGCCGTGAAGAAACTCGGCTACCGCGTCGAGAAGTAGGCGCCAACCGTCGGTCTCGAGGGGGCGCCGTCCCCGGCGACTGTCGGACCCTATCCGTATGATCTCTTCAGCGGAAGTTCTCGAATGCAGAGAAGTCGCGAACCCGCTTTACACCGGACTTAGTCCGATTTCATCGCGATTCTGACACGACTATCTTCCGCTGGGGACCGGCAACGCTGAGGCGACCCGCAGGCGATGAGCCAGTCCGCCTCGCCTCGGCTACTTCCCGATCGAGGCGAGAAGAATCCGCACGAGCGTGTCGTGCGCGTCGGCCTCGTCGATGCGCGAGGCGAGCACTGCGCCGGCGAGCACGTCTGCCGATGCGAACGCCGCCTCCAGGACGATCGGATCGATGTTCTCGGCGCCGACGACGCGGGCGAGCGCGGCGCGACAGCGCTCCGCATATGACGCCACCGACTCGTGACGCATCCGCGCGAGCACCGGCGTGCCCTGGAGAGCGGCGACTACTCCCGCCATCTCCACGCCTTCCGCGCGGGCGCAGGCGATATAGCTCGCCGCGATGACGTCGATGACCCCCTCGGCGTCGGGCCGGGCGCTCGCCAGTGCGGCCTCGAGGGACGCATCCTGGCGCTCGTCGAACTGACGGTACAACGCGGCGAAGAGCCCCGGTCGGTCACCGAAGTGCTCGTAGGCGACGGGCTTCGTGATCCCGGCCCGGTCGGCGAGCGCGCCGAGGGTCAGTGCGTCTGCCCCCTCCGCGCGGATCATCTCCCGCGCGACGCTCAGCAGCTGCGCACGACGGTCGGCCCTCGACAGTCGCGGTCGCGCGCCCTCTCTCGCCTTCGTCATCCCACCCCCCTTGCGACCCAAAGCTACTGTTAGTAAGTTACGGTTGGTAGGTTCCAATACTATCCCGAGCACTACCGCTGCATCCACGATCCGAGGAGAGACATGACCGCCGACCTCCGGCCCACCGCGCACTGGATCTACGCGCATCCGCAGTCGGGTTCCCTGAACCGCCAACTGTTCCACGCGGGGATCGAGGCACTCACGCCGCGTTACGACGTGCAGACCTCGGATCTGTATGCCCAGGGCTTCGACCCGGTGCTGGCGCAGCACGACATCGGCGGGCGCGAGGGGAACATCGTCGACCTGATGGGCGAGGTCCACGAGAGCGGGCTCGTTCCCGACGACGTGCGCGTCGAGCAGCGAAAACTGGAGGCCGCCGAGCTGCTCGTCTTCCAGTTCCCGCTGTGGTGGTACGGCGCACCGGCGATCCTCAAAGGGTGGTTCGACCGGGTGTTCACGAACGGATTCGCATACGGCGGCGTCGACGACGAGACAGGGCTGCCGCTCCGCTACGGCGAGGGCGGCCTGAAGGGCAAGCGCGCACTCATCATCGTGACGGCGGGCGAGGATGCGCGGAGCATCGGTTCCCGGGGCGTCAGCGGAGACCTCGATTCACTGCTGTTCCCCATCACGCACGGCACGCTCTGGTACACGGGGATCGAATCCCTCGATCTCCACGTCATCCACGATGCCGACGCCCTCGATGCCGCAGCCGTCGCTTCGGAGCGCGACCGGCTCACCACGAGGCTCGCGGGCATTCACGAGGAGGCGCCGTCTCAGCCGTACCGCGCTCTGCGCGACGGCGAGTACCGGGGCACACGGGCGCTGCGTGCCGACATCCTTCCCGGACGAACCGATCTCGACATCCACCGCATCGGTGTGGTGAACGGCTCCCGCTAGTCGGTGTTGGACGTACTGCCGCTCACCTCCCGGGTCTCGACAGGGGGATTCACCCGAATCGCGCGGCGAGCGAGCTCTCCAGCTCGGTCGCTGCGGCACGGACCGCTTCGGTGATCTCCGCCCGATGCTCCTCCGACAGTCGATACGCGGGCGCGACCACCGTGATCGCTCCGATCACCGAGCCCTCGGAGTGGATGCCGGCGGCACTGGCCCAGACACCCTGATCGACTTCGCCGGCGCTCTCGGCGTACCCGGACGCGCGGATCTCGTCGAGCTCGCGCTCCAGTCGCTGCCGCACCGGCTTGGTCAGCGTGGAGCCGACACGCTGCAGATACTGCTTGAGCTTCGCGGGCGGGAGCGAACTGACCAGCAGCTTTGCGGCGGCACCGCTGTGCAGGGGCATGAGGTGCCCGGGCTGGAATGAGATCGAGATCGGGTGGTCAGACTCGGCGATCGCGAGGCACACCGCGGAGTCGTTGACGCGCCGCAGGTACAACGCCGTCTCCCCGGTGGTCGCGGCCAGCCGGTTCAGGATCGGCTGCGCCTGAGCCCGATAGTCGAAGGTCGCCTCAGCCGCGCGCGCGAGACGCAGGACCTGCGGCGAAAGCACGAACCGCCCTTTCTCGCGTTCCTCGATCAAGTCCATCTCGCGCAGGAGCGAGATGTAGCGATAGGCGCTCGGCACGGAGATGTCGTGATCCTCGAGCAGGTTCTCGAGCGTCAGCTCAGGCGCGGACTCCGTGAACTGCAGCAGGATCTGCAGCGCACGGCGGGCGCTGTCGACGCCCTTCGTGCGCTGCGGGTGCGCGTCGGCGGGCTTCTCGCCGCCCGCTCGCTCCGCAGGTCCCTGTGCCTCATTCACCATCGGAAGCCTTTCCGTCGCTCTCGTCACGGCTGATGATCATCATCGCCGCATGTCAGACCCGGCGTGCGCTCAACACGGCGAGTGCGGCATCCATGCCGTCTCCGATGTCCACCGGAACCCCGAGATCCGCGAGCGTCCGGCCCAGCGCGGCCAGTCCGATGAGGGAGTGGAGACCTCCCGCCGTGGGCCCCATGTGGGAGAGACGCACGAGGTTGCCCGCCCCCTGGCCGTGCGACAACATCACACCATACACGTCCCGTGCGTGGTCGCGGACGACCGCGTTGTCGATCGAATCGGGCAGTCGGATCGACGTGACGCACGCCGACATGATCTCCTCGCGGACGGCCCAGAACTCGAGGCCCATCGCCCGCGCACCCGCGCGCGTGACCTGGGCTGCAGCTTCGTGGCGGCCGACCACCGCGTCGATCCCCTCCTCCAGCGCCTGGTCGAGCGCGGACTCGAGTCCGTACATGTCGCTCACCGAAGGTGTATAGGGGAACCGGCCGTCTCCGAGCCACTTCTCCTTCCAGTCGATCAGCGACAGGTAGGAATCACGCGGAGCCGCGGGGTTGGCATAGATGCTCTCCCACGCCCGCGCGCTCACCGAGACGAGGGCGACTCCTGCGGGCCCGCCCAGGCACTTCTGCCCGCCGGCCACACAGATGTCCAATCCCCACGCGTCCGTCTCCCATGGCATCCCCAGCACACCGGAGACCGTGTCGATGTAGGTGAGGATGCCGCGGTCCCGGCACATCGGTCCGATCGCCGCGACGTCGGTGACGGTCCCCGACGGCGTCTCGGAGGCGACGAGGCAGACCATCTGGATCTCGGGATGCGCATCCAGGTACTCCTCGACGCGGGCAGGGTCGACGGCGTCGTCATAGCCCACCTGGATCTCGTGGAGAACGGCGCCGAAGCCGGTGATCCAATAGCCCGTCCCCTTGCCGAACACTCCCTGCACCAGATTCAGCACGTGCATCCCCGGCGTGATGAGCGACCGCAGGGCCCCTTCGAGGGCGACGATCGCCTCACCCTGCATCAGGATGATGTCGTTGCGGGTGCGGAAGATCTCGCCGACCTTCTGCTCCGTCCGGCGGAAGCCCGCCTGGAATTCGGGGTCGTAGTGGTACAGGATCGGGCGGCCGAGCGCCGCCTGGGTCCGCGGGGTGACCGTGACCGGCCCTGCGGAGAGCGTGAAATCGGGAAGTGCCATGGAAGGGTTCCTCTCGGAGTGGACGACGCGCGTCAGCGCGCGCCGCGTGTGTAGGCGGCGCCCAGCGCAGGGGGGACGACCGAGCTGCGGGCGAAGACGATCAGCGTGATCATGACGACCACGAACGGGAGCATCTTGATGAAGTCCGCGGGGACGTTGAACCCGATGACCTGCAGGGCGGGACCGATCGCGACGGCGAGACCGTAGATCAACGAGGTGATGATCACGAGCGACATCCGGCCCCGCGAGAGCATCGTGATCACGATCGCGATGAAGCCCAGGCCGTTCGTGATCATGGGGGTGAAGGTCGAGGTGGTGAGGATCGCGAGATAGGCGCCGCCCAGGCCGACGAACACCCCGTTGAGGATCACCGCCTGCGACCTGGTCTTCATGACGCTGCCGCCCGCGGCGTCGAGAGAGGAGGGTTTCTGCCCCGCCGCCCGCGTCGACAGACCCCAGTTCGTGCGCGTGAGCAGGAAGCCCATCGCGATCACCAGGAGCAGCATGATCCAGAAGATCTCCGACTGCCGGAACACCGCAGGACCGATCACCGGGATCTCCGACAGTCCCGGGATCGCGAGAGCCGGGGGCTTGCCCAGACCCGTCGTGGTCTTGGCGTAGTTCTGGAGATACAGCACGCTCGTGAGGCCCTCGCCCACCAGCGTCACCGCGAGGCCGATCACGATCTGATTGAGCCCGAGCCAGACGTTCAGGATCAGCATCGCCAGGTTCGCGACGACTCCGCCCACTGCGCCGGCGAGCATACCGAGCCAGAAGTTGCCTGTGACGAGGGTCGCCACGAATCCGGAGTATGCCCCGATCAGCATCACGCCCTCGATGCCGAGGTTGAGCACGCCCGCCTGCTCGCCGATGGTCTCACCGGTGGCGGCGAGGATCAGAGGCATCGCCTGGGCGAGGACGGTGACGAGGAACACCGTCACGAACGTCGCAGAGACCAGGTCGGTCATGAGGTCGTCCTTCCGTCGCGGGTGAACGGGCGCGTGAGGGTGCGGCGCAACCCGGCCGGCAGGTAGCTCTGACCGAGACGGCGTCGGTCGCCGATGTACTCGGTGATGGTCATGAAGATCAGGATGAGTCCGACGATCACGAGCAGGAAGTCGACGTTGAGTCCGGCCTGCTGGGTCGCCAGCGTGCCACCCGTCGCGAGGACCGCATAGAACGCCACCAGCGGGATCGACCCCACCGGGCTCAGACGAGCGAGGAACACGAACGGGAGGATCGCGGCGCCGTAGGCCGGGTTCCAGTTCGCGCGCTGATAGCTGTACTGCCCCAGGATGTCGATGGCCCCGGCGAAGGCGATGATGCCGCTCGAGAGCGCGAAGATGAGGATGACCATCCACGTGGAGTTGATGCCCACGTGGCGGGCCGCCTTGGGGCTGGCGCCGAAGACGTCGAGGCGCAGCCCGAACGACGTGCGACTCAGGACGAATTGAGCCAGCACGGCCAGCAGCAGGGCGATGATGAACCCGACATGTATCTCGGTTCCCGGGATGTACGGAAGCAGTTGATCGTCCGGGATCACCCGGGTCTGCGGCATCGGCGTATTCGGATCCTTGAGCGGGCCCTTGATCGCCAGGTTGACGACGCCGATCGCGATGAACGACATCACGAGCGAGGTGATGATCTCGTTCGTCCCATAACGCGCCTTCAGGATCGCGGGGATCAGCGACCACACCGCTCCCAGTGCGACGGCGGCGACGAAGATGATGAGCGTCGCGAGCCATGCGGGCATGACGGCGAACAGCACGGGGCCGCTGCCTGAGGCGACCAGGGCTCCGAGGAGGTACTGCCCGTTGTAGCCGAGGTTCCACAGCTGCCCGCGGAAAGCGACGATCAGACCGAGCGCGACGATGAGCAGCGGCGCCATCAGCACGAGGCTGCGTTGCCAGTTGTCGCCCGTGATGCCATAGGTCCACACCCCGACGAAGAAGTCGACGGGGCTGGTGCCCATGGCGAGCATGATCAACCCCGACGTGAGGAGGGCGAGCACCACCGGCAGCACGGAGCGGGCGAGGTCTCCTCCGATGCGTCGCGCACGGCTCGGAGGCACGACCGCCATCGTTGCTGTGGTCGTCGGTCCGGGAGCAGTGGTCGTCATGCGCTCACTCCCTCGATCGCACCGGTCATGTACTGACCCACTTTCTCGGCTGTGCCTGGTCCGTCGTTGACGACGCTGCCGACGAGACGGCCGCGCGAGATCACTTCGATGCGGTGGGAGAGTTCGACGAGTTCGTCGAGATCCGTGGAGAGGAGCAGCACCGATCCTCCGTTCGCGGCGAAGTCGATCAGGAGCTCGCGCACGAGCCGCACGGTCTTGAGATCGAGTCCGTACGTGGGCTTGTTCACGATCACGAGCCGCGCGCCGTGCGTGAGTTCGCGGGCGAGCAGGATCTTCTGGATGTTGCCGCCCGAGAGCGTGCCGGCGCGCGTGGACGGCGAGGGGGTGCGGATGCCGTACTCCTCGATCAGGCGCTCGGCCTCGGCTTCCACGACCTTGTCCTGGATCTGCCCCCACTTCCAGAACGGACGCTGTCCGATGCGCTTGATCACGAGGTTGAGCGAGACCGCCATCGAACCGACCGTCCCCTCGTGCAGTCGATCGTCCGTCACGTAGCGAAGGCCCAGCTGCTGGCGTCCTCGCACGCCGAGTCGCGTGACGTCCTGGCCGTCGAAGACCACGGTGCCCTGCGAGGCCGGACGCTGCCCGGCGACGACCTCGGCGAGCGCTCCCTGCCCGTGCCCGTCGATTCCCGCGATGCCGAGGATCTCGCCCTCATGCACCTGAAGCGCGGCATCCTCGACTTCGACGTCGCGGCCGATGCCGTGGCTGGACACGCCGACGAGCGACAGGCGCACCGGGCTCTCGCGCCGATCGATCCGAGCCGTCTCCCTGGTGGTCTCGGTCGCCCCGGCGAGCTCGGCCGCGTCGTCCACCTTCGCGAGGTCGTCGCCGAACATCGCATGCAGGATCGCGTCCTGCGCCTGGGTCTCGGAGAAGACGGCGAGTTCGTCGACCGAGATGTGTCCGACGTTGCGTCCCCCGCGAAGAACCGTGACGCAGTCTCCCATCGCGTACGCCTCTCGCAGCTTGTGAGTGATGAAGACGACCGCCAGCCCCTGCGCCTTGACCCGCTCGATGCTCTCCCCGAGGTGATCGATCGCCTGCGGCGTGAGCATCGACGTCGGTTCGTCGAGGATGAGCAGGCGGCTGCCCTTCCACATCGCCTTCGCGATCTCGACCTGCTGCTGCTGCCCGAGTCCGAGATCGGCGGCGAGCGCGTGCGGCTCGATGCGCGCGCCGAGCAGTTCGGACAGCTCCTCCAGGCGCTGGAGCGCGGACGCCCGGTCGAGGAGGAAGCCGTTCTCGCCCAGCATCAGGTTCTCCAGCACCGTGAACGCCGGCACCAACGTCGAGTGCTGGTGCACGACCCCGATCCCGTGTTCGACCGCCGCCCGCGGCGAGTTGATCGGCGTGAGCACGCCGTCGATCGAGATCGTTCCGGAGTCCGGCTGCTGCATTCCTGCCAGGATGCTGATGAGCGTGGACTTGCCTGCGCCGTTCTCGCCGAGAAGGCAATGGACCTGACCACTCACGATGTCGAGCGAGATCCGGTCGTTCGCCACGACCCCGGGGAAAGCCTTGGTGATCTCATGGAGCGAGATCACGCTCGGCTCTGTGGGTGATGTCACGTGCGTCTCCTTGCGGTGGGTGTGTACGCCGGGGCATCGGTGCCGGAACCCGCGCCCCGGCACCGATGGTTGCAACGGGAGGTCAGTCCCCCTTGGCGGCGATGACCTCGTTCACCTGAGCGGCGTTCTCCGCCGCAGTGGGAACGATCGATCCGTCGGCGATGCCCGCCTTCGCGGTCTCGATGGCGGCCTGGATCTCCGCCGTCAGGTTGTCGGTCTCCTGCAGCGAGAGTCCGCCGTTGTCGACGGTGAGCGCGTATCCCTGCTCTCCGAAGGTCCCGGCCTCGACGTCTTCGATGGCCTGCTCGTACGTGGATGCGTAGTTCCACAGCACCGAGGTGAGCAGAACGTCGGTGTTGCTCAGGCCGGCGGTCACGTCGCCGATGTCGGCGATGTACTTGACGCCGTCTGCCGCCTCGACGGCCTGGAGGTAGCCGTGCGTCGCCCCGTCTCCCATTCCGAAGATGACATCCGCCCCAGAGGCGATCAGCTGCTCGGCGGCGGTCTTCCCTCCGGCGGCATCCGCGTATGCCGCCGGGCCGACGGAGGTGTACAGCACGGAGATCGTCGGGTCGACGCTGTACACCCCCTGGGCGAATCCGGATGACATCTTGAACCAGTTGAGGTCGTCGGCCGAGACGACGATGCCGACGGTCTTGCTGGTGGTCGACATGGCGGCGGCGATGCCCGCGAGGTAGCCGCCTTCCTGGGCCTCGGTCTTGGTGACGGCGATCTTGCCCGGGATGTTCTCACCGGCGTCCTGGATCAGGATCGGCACGTCCTTGGCCTGGGCGACGCTGGTGGCTGCGACTCCGTAACCGGAGGCATGGGCGATGATGAACTGCGCTCCGCTGTCGGCCACCTGCCCGAGAACGGTCTCGGTGTTGTCCCAGCCGGCGTCGGGGACGAGCGTGACCTCGATGCCGAGCGACTCCGAGGCGGCGGTCGCGCCGTCGAGACCCGCTTGGTTCCATCCGAAGTCCGACTCGTTCTCGGGGGCGACGAGCGCGAACTGCTCGACGGTCGCTCCCGCTTCGCCGCTCGGTTCGCTCGTGGATGCGTCTCCTCCTCGGCCGCCCGAGCAGGCGGCGAGACCGAGCGCGATGATCGCGATCGTCGCGGCGGTGGCTGTACGTGCACTGCGGCGCTGTGGGCCGCTCAGGGTATAAGGCATTGCCGAAGATCCTCTCAGTCGGAAAGTCCCGATCCTCGTCACCGTGCCAGGGCAATCTTTCTCACAATGTGTCGGGATAGCGATACAGTATGAGAAACGCAGCGGCGCGTCAACGGTGAGATCCAGGATTTACACCGCAGAAACACGAACCCTCGATGATGAGGGTGGAGGTTACCCCCATGACCAGGAAGACCCCGAGCGCGTGCATCGCGCTGGCTTTCATTCTCGCGTTGTCCGGTTGTGCAGCACAGCCCGCGCTCTCCGAGCGCGACGCCGCCGCCCTCGCGCAACTGGATGCGATCGCAGGACCCACTTCGGGCGTGGCCGCCGAGGCGACGACAGGCACCGAGTGCTGGCTTCCTTCCGCGCACGCCCTGGAGGAGGGCGTCGACTCCGACACCGCCTGGCGGGTGCTCTGCCGTGTGCATTACACGTCACCGACGGGCGATCGCTACCAGGACACCACCTGCATCGGGGACTTCGCGAGCGACCCCATGCTCGACCATTGCTATCGCTGGACCCACTACGACTTCGCCGAGGTCTTCGAAGACCACCCGGGTGTGAGCACCGGCTGAACGACGAGAGCGCACCGGTGTTTCGACCGTGTGAATCTCGCCCTGAACCTCTTGACACCTTTCCATTGTTCTCATAGCTTGAACGTCAATTACCGCAATATGAGAATCTATCGAAGGTGAGGTCAGCGATGACGGACCCGAAGGTCTATCTCCTCGACGGGGGAACCCTCGTCATCGACGAGTCGGACGTGCACTGGCACATCAATGCCGGCAACCCCGTGCGCTTTCCGGTCTACAGCGTGCTCATCGAGCACCCCGACGCCCTCATCCTCTATGACACCGGCTTCGATCTCGACCATGTCAACCGCGTCCTCCCCTTCGAACTGCCGGAGCAGACCGCGGAGCAGACCATCCCGGCACAGCTCGCGAAGATCGGATACGCGCCGGAAGACGTGGACATCGTCGTCAACTCCCATTTCCACTTCGACCACGTCGGCGGGAACCGATTCCTGACCGAGGCGACGACACTCGTGCACAAGGAGGAGCTCCGCCACGCCAAGGTCCCCGAGCCGTTCGAGCGCCTCGGCTACTCCGACCTCTCATTCGATCACGAGACCGTGACGTACAAGCCCATCTCGGGCGACTACGAGGTGGTGCCGGGAGTCTGGCTGTTCGAGACCCCCGGTCACACGATCGGGCACTACTCCCTGCTCGTGGAACTCCAGAACGAGAAGAGCATGCTGTTCTGCGGCGACGCGGCCTACACGCGCACGACGCTCGAGAAGGAGTGGATCGCCGGATTCCACCTCGATCCGACCAAGTCCGTCGAAGCGATCCGCCGCCTGAACTATCTCGCACGCACGAAGAACGCCGATGTGTACCCGTCGCATGAACTCGAACCGTTCTCGACCTGGAAGCTCGCGCCCGAGTACTACGGCGGCAACTGACCTCGACCCCGCGGCCGACCGGCCGCCCCGACTCACCCGACAGCAGGAACAGAAGGAGCAACACGACATGGCCGAGAAAGAGCAGCGCGTCGCGATCGTCACCGGAGCCGCACAGGGCATCGGCGCGGCGATCGCCGAAGAACTCGCCGCGGACGGCGTGAAGGTCGTCGTCACCGACATCAATGCGGCAGGCGCTGAAGCGGTCGCCGACCGGATCGGAGGGCTGGTGAAAGCCCTCGATGTGAGCGACCCCGAGGCTGTGGCCGCCGTGGTCGCGGAAGTCGCCGACGAGCTCGGTCGCATCGACATCCTCGTCAACAACGCCGCACTCGTGCCGCTCACCGCGTGGGAGGACATCACGTTCGAGGAATGGCGCCGCGTCATGTCGGTGAACCTCGACGGCGTGTACCTCATCACCCATGCCGTCACCGAGGTCATGGGACGCGCAGGCTACGGCCGCATCGTCAACATCGCCTCGAACACCTTCGTCGCCGGCACCCCGAACTGCGCGCACTACGTCGCCACGAAGGGCGCCTCGATCGGCCTGGTGCGCGGGTTGGCCGGCGAACTCGGCAAGAACGGGATCACCATCAACGCGGTGGCCCCCGGCATCATCGCGAGCGAGGGCGTGCTCGCCGGACCGCATGTGAACGGATTCGACTTCGTCGTGCCGATGCAGGCGTTCGACCGTCGAGGGCTTCCCCAGGACGTCGCACCGGCTGTCGCGTTCCTGGCGTCCGAGAAAGCGGGCTGGATCACGGGCCAGACGCTCGTGGTCGATGCCGGGCACACACGCAACTGAGTCCATGCACGCCGACATCCTCATCATCGGAGCCGGCTCGGCGGGCAGTGTTCTGGCGAACCGTCTGAGCGCCGACCCGTCGCGCCAGGTCGTCGTGCTCGAGGCCGGCGGGCGCGTCGACGACCCCGACATGCGCCGTCCCGAGCTGTGGCCGTTCATCCACGGACGCTCGTACGACTGGGACTACCGGACGACGCCCCAGCCGGGTCTCGGCGGCCGCCGCCTCGACTGGGCGCGGGGCAAGGGTCTCGGCGGATCGAGCCTCGTGCACGCGATGGCCCACATGCGAGGGTGCCGCGCGGATTACGACAGATGGGTCGAGGCGACCGGCGACGACCGGTGGTCGTGGGATTCGCTCCTTCCCTTCTTCCGCCGGATGGAGACCTTCTCCGGTGGCGCGGACGATGTGCACGGCGACACCGGCCCCCTGCCCGTCCTCCTCCCCGGGCCCGACCTCTCCAGCCCTCTCGTGACGGACTACCTCTCGGCATGGGAGGCACTCGACGTTCCGCGCATCGCCGACCACAACCGCGGCGAGATGCTCGGCGCCACCCCGAACTCCCTCACCGTCCGCGACGGCGAACGCGTCACGGTCTCGGATGTCTACCTCGACCCGGTCCTCGAGCGCTCGAACCTGCACGTCCTCGTGGGAACGACCGTGCACCGACTCGTGATCGATCACGGTCGGGTCACCGGTGCACAGGTGACCCGCGACGGGCACGACGACGTGATCGAGGCCGACGAGGTCATACTCGCCGGAGGTTCCATCGGCGACCCGCTGCTGCTCATGCGCTCCGGCGTCGGCGACCCCGACGTGCTCGCGGCGGCCGGAGTCGCCACCGAGATCGAGTCCCGCGAAGTGGGGTCGAACCTGCACGATCACCTGCTCGGGGCGGGCAACGTCTACCGGTCGCGACGTGCCGTGCCGCCGACGCGCCTGCAGCTCTCGGAATCGATGACCTACTTGTCGCTGGCGGGGCTGTCTCAGACCGAGGGTGCCGCTGACATCGTCGTGGGGTGCGTGGTCGGACCGAGCATCTCGGACGCGTTCCCCCCATCGGAACGCGCGCGTGCCGTGCCCGGCGAGGCCTACACGCTCCTGTTCGGGGTGACGAACCCCACCAGTCGCGGTTCTCTGCGCATCTCCGGCCCGGACATCGACGACGCCCCCGTGATCGACCCCCGGTACCTCGACACCGCGCATGACAGAGCCGCTTTCCGTGCAGCGCTCGCGCACGCCCGGCTCGTCGGCGCGTCCGCCGAGCTCGGCGGATGGCGAGACGAGGAATTGCTCCCGGGGGGCGACGCGATGAGCGACACGGAGGCCGATGCCTTCATCGCACGGGCGGCGATCACCCACCATCACCCCGTCGGCACCCTCCGCATGGGTTCGGAAGACCACGCTCCCGTCACTCCCGACCTGCGTCTGCGCGGACTGGAAGGCGTGCACGTCGTCGATGCCTCCGTGATCCCCTCGATCACCGCCGGACCTGTGCACGCGGCCGTGCTGGCGATCGCAGAGTCGTTCGCCGACGCCTACCCGGCATAGCCGGACGCGACGAGAGAGCCCGGACCCGACCATCTGGTCGCGTCCGGGCTCTCTCCTCTCGGATGCCGTTCAGACGTCGACACCGAGGAACAGGCGTTGTGCCGTCCGGTGCATGACGTCTTCGAGGTCGTCGGCGTCGAGACCCGCGAGCTGCACCTTCAGCTGCTCGACCTTCGGCTCATGCCACGGACCGTCGGAACCGTACATGACCCTGTCGGACCCGACCTTCTGCACGGCTTCGAGGATCTTGACGCTCATCGGCATCCCACTGGTCTCGAGCCAGACGTTCGGATGCCTCTGGGCGACGCCGATCGACGCGTCGATGTAGATGATGTTGCCGTGACCCATGTGACCGAGGATGATCTTCGCGTCCTCGTAACGGGCGATGAGTTCCTCGATGCTCCAGGGCAACGAGAAGATCGGGTGGCCGCAGTGGATCAGCGCCGGCAGGTCGCGCTCGATCAGCAGTTCGATGATCGGCCAGACCATGGGGTCGTCCGGATGGAAGCCGTCCATCAAGGGGTGCAGCTTCACGCCGCGGAACTTCGGATCGTCGAGGTAGTCCTTGAGCTCGGGGATCGGGTCCCCCAGCTTGGGGTTGGCCCAGTAGAGGCCGTACGCGCCGGGGATGTCCTGGATGACCCGGCGCACCATCGCGTTGTCCTGGTGGAACACCAGCCCCGTGTCGATGTCGTTCTTCTCCAGATACTCGGCGAGGTGGTCCTCGTCGAGCCTCACGCCGAACGTCGGGAAGTCCCCGACGTGCATGTGGGCGTCGGTGATCGGCATGACCGGATCCTCAGTCGCGGGAGAACGTGCCGACGTAGCGGGCCTGCTCGATGATCGAGTCGGCGTACGAGTCGAGGAACTCCTCGCGCGTCGGCGTGCCCTCGACCTTCGTGCTCAGCGCATAGACCCAGAAGTAGTAGTGATGCACGCCGTGGCCGACGGGCGGCTGCGGCCCCGACCACGCGGTCTGCGTCGTGCTGTTGGGCGCTTCACGTACGCCATCGGCAGCGAGGTCGAGCGTCTCGGCGTCGGCGGGGATTCCGTAGACCACCCAGTGCGTGAATCCCTGTGCGAGCGGTGCATCGGGGTCGTGCACGATCACAGCCAGTTCGACGGTCCCCTCGGGCACTCCGGAGAGCGTCAGCGTCGGCAGTTCGTTGCCTGCGTCAGCGGTGAGCCGGTCGGGGATCCGACCGAGGCCGTCGAAGTCCGAGCTGGAGATGGAGAGCTTGTCGATGAAGAGAGGCATGGCTTCCTTTCGGTCAGAAACCGAGAACGCGGGCGATCTCGGCGGCGACGAGGAGCGGATGCTCCTCGGGGATGTAGTGGTCTGCATCGTCGACGACGACCCAGCGGTCATCCGGACGGTCGACGATCGCGCGACGCCACGCGGCCTCGCTCACGATGCTGCTGTCGACACCGCGCAGGTGCGTCATGGTCGTCGGCACCGCACGGAATTCGGCGTCCCACGGGGTGCGGAAGCCCTCGATGAGCTGCCTCATGGCCCGCTCGTCCGCGCGGGGGATCCAGCGGCCATCGGCCGCTCGCAGGTATCCCCACCGCGCGCGACGTTCGATCGCGCCCGGCAGTATCGCGGGGTATCGCCCACGGAGGTAGTCCTCGATCTCGAGGACGCCGTCGAACGAACGGAAGCCGGCCGCGACCCGGATGTCGAGCTCGTCGAGGACCGCGGCCTCGACGTAGGGCGTGTAGTCGACCACGACGGCTCCCGACACCCGATCCGGATGCCGGGCAGCGGCGACCCACGCGTTGCGCCCGCCGAGGGAGTGCCCGGCGATCACGGCATCCGCGACGCCCAGGGCGTCGAGCACCGTGATCACGTCGTCCGCGAAGTCGAGGGCGGCGTAGCCGGCGACCGGCTTGTCGCTGCGTCCGTGCCCGCGCTGATCGAGGGCGATCACCGTCGCCCGGTCGGCGAGGGCGTCGCCGACCGGTTCCCACACGGCATGGTTCGCCGATGTGCCGTGCAGGAGCACGACGGCGGGCCCCTCCCCCCGCACGCGGAACGCGATGTCGACATCGGCGCCCCGCGTGCGGAAGAGTCCGTCCTCGATGCGCTCGACGGCTGCCGTGGCTGTCATCACACCTCAGGGATGGACGACAGCGTCTTGCGCGCCGCGATGAGGCCCGTGATGATCTCCTTGCGCTTGGCGTCGACGTCGCCGGGGCCGTACTCGTACATCCCGCTGCCGGACTTGAAGCCGAGCTTCCCTTCGGCGATCTTGTCGAGGATCAGCTTCGGCGTCTCGGTGCTCGCATCGAGCTCCTTGTTGAGGTAGCCGGAGACCGCCTGGTAGATGTCAAGTCCTGCCATGTCGAGCAGGCGGGTGGGGCCGACGACCGACAGCTTGTAGCCGATACCCCACTTGACGCACGCGTCCAGCCCCTCGGGGGTCACGACGCCTTCGTCCAACAGCGCCATGCATTCGCGGAGGATCGCGTACAGGACGCGGTTCTCGACGAATCCGGGGATCTCCTTCTCGAGGACGGGCACGTAGTCGAACGCCTTGACGATCCCGATGAGTTCGTCGACGAGTGCGGAGTCGGTGTCCTCGCCGGGAATGACCTCGATCATCGGGATCAGGTGCGGCGGGTTCGACCAGTGCATTCCGATCAGCCGACCAGGACGGGTCATGGTCTTGCCCATCGTGGTGATCGGGATGCCGGAGGTGTTGGTGGCGATGATGACGTCGTCGCCGATGCGCGCCTCGAGGTCGGCGAGGACCTTCTGCTTGAGATCGAGGCGCTCGGGCACGGCCTCGATGATCAGCTCCGTCCCTTCGAGCGCGACGTCGAGGTCGGTACCGAACGCGACGGACCCGCCGGGCGCGGATGGGGAGTCGACGGCCGCGAGAACGCCCTGCACGACGCCGTAGGCTGCTTCGGCCCGCTCGATGGCCTCAGTGGAGATGTCATACAGGCGCACGGTCACGCCCGCGCGGGCGAGAGTGGCGGCGATGCCGGGACCCATGGTTCCGGAACCCACGACGGTGGCGATGCGGGGAAGGCTGCTCATGATCGTTGCTCTCTTTCGGTTGGTGCGGGTCAGATGGCGGGCGGGAGGGCGATGGGGGAGATTCCGATGCCGTAGGCGGCTTCGACCCGATCGAGGCGGCGATTGAAATAGGTCCAGAAGTTGTGCTGGGCCTTCGCGGGGTAGATCCGGTCGAACTTCTCCTTCGTCTCTTCCGGAGTGGGCTCGATCGGGGTGAAGCCGGCTGCGCCGAGGTCGACCTGGAAGCGCGCCGCCTTCTCGAGGAAGATCCCCGTGAGCGTGACCTCGGCGACCGTCGATCCGACGAACGCGATGCCGTGGTTGGCGAGGAGCAGCGCCTGGGCGTCACCGAGCGCCGCGGCGGCTGCCACGCCGAGCGGGACCGTGGTGATGATGTGGCTCGTCTCGGCGAAGCGGGGCACGCCTTCGTACGCGAACCACACGCCGTGGTTGTTGTAGGGCTTGAGCTGCTCCTGCGAGGCGCCGAGCAGCGTGGAGAAGTGGGCATGAGAGTGGCCAACGAAGTTGACGTCGGGTCGCGCCTTCATGATCTCCGCATGCAGCGGCCATTCCAGGTGCCGGAGGCCGGTCCCCTCGAGCACCGCACCGTCGAAGTCGATCAGGATGAAGTCGTCTCCCTCGACTTCGCTCAACGCGAGATTGCCGCGCTTGAGCCACAATCCTCGCCCGAACGGGTCTCGGAACGAGAGGTGTCCCATCGACATGTCGCCGTGACCCTCCAGTTCGAGGATGCGGTGGGCGCGCGCGACATCCGCGAGCACGCTGGCGATGGACTGGTCCTCGTAATACTGCGAATGCGTGTACGTCACGCTGTCTCCTCGGGATAGGGGTGCCCGTGCGGGCGCTGTTCTCAGTGTCGGGCAAGGACTTCGGCGACGGTGATGCCTCCGACGCGGGCGTTCGGGCGCCCCCCGGTTGCGACCGCTGCGATGATGACGAGCTCATCGGGCCGGGGCGCATCGGGGAGCGTCAGCGTGATCGCGTCGTAGTGCGACCGCACGTAGACCTCATCCTTGTACGCGAGGGGGATGTCGATCGAGCTTCCTGCCGCAGCCGACTTGGTGGCGGAGGAGATCCAGGCCTCTCCCCCTCCGATCGCGTCTCGGAATGCGTTCCCGAACACGGTGGTGACGCACGCCACGACGTGCTCCTGCTCCCCGTCGAGTCCGGCGATCCCGCCCTTGCCGTAGCTCTCGGCTGGTCGGCCGCCGAGGAGGGCGAGCGCACGGGCCCCGAGCTCGGTGCCGAGGCTCGCACTGTGATCGATGAGCGGGGTGAGATCTTCGACCCACCGTCCGGCAAACGGGTTCTTGATGACGACGGCGACCGCGGCCTTGACGAGTGGCTGGGCGGGTGCCGGTCCGACATCGTGCAGCGTCTCCTGCACGAAGGAGTGGAAGGCGCGGACCTGGTAGTGCGGATCGATGCTCATGCGGGGACCTCGTGTCGGTGCGGATCGGTGGGGTTGTACAGGGCGGTGGTCACGGAGTCACCCTGGAACTGATTGCCCTTGGCCATCTCACGGGTGTCGGCGTACCACTGCGAGCGATCCTGGGCGAGGTCCGTCAGCGGACGCTCGAGCCGCTCCCACTCCTGCAGCGCCTCGGGGATCGATGCTCCGTCGGTCGCTGCGGCGGCGAGTGTCCACGCGTTCTGCATCGCGCACCCGGCGCCCTGTGCGAGCGCGGGGCACATGGCGTGTGCGGCGTCGCCGATCAGGGCGACCTTTCCTTCGGTCCAATGATCCAGGCGTGTGGTCTGGTACCCGTAGTAGCGCCCGGGGATCTTCGCCGCGTCCGCGAGCACGGGCGCCAGTTGCGGAAACACCGACGTCCACAGTTCGAGATCGATAGGCACACGCGAACCCTGCGAGTCCGCGGCGGGGGCCATGAGGGCAATGTAGAGCTCCCGGTCGTTCGCAGGCGTGTAGAGGACCCGCAGCACCCGCGGTTCGAGATTCCAGAAGTCGATGACGTTGTCCCACTCCGTATCGGGCTCGAGTGCCTGCAGTTCTTCTTTGCGGCGCGGGACGAGGAACCGTGTGATCCCGTCGCGCGACCGTTCGCGCTTGAGAGGGATGCCGAGCGAGTCGCGAACGGCCGATCCCACACCATCGGCTCCGACGATGAGGTCGGCCTCGGCCGTCTCGCCGTTCGCGAACGAGATCGTGCCGTCCGCGGTGGCCCCGGTCACCTCGGATCCGGCCAGGATCTCCACTCCGGCCTCACGGGCGGCGAACAGGAGCGTCTGGTGAAGGTGCGGACGGGTCAGCGTGCGCCAACGGATGCCGGGGAGTTCTTCCTGCGACTGGATGACGTTGTTCATGCGCGTCTCGTACGCCGGCGGCGTCATGGAGTTCGACATCAGGTCGGGGCCGGCCTTGATCTTGTCGAGCACCTGAAGACTGTTGTTCCACAGCACGATGCCCGCGCCCTCCGAGCTCAGCTCAGGGCGACGCTCGTGCAGTCGCACACTCCACCCCATCTGTGCGAGGGCGGTGGCTGCGGTGAGACCCGCGAAGCCGCCGCCCGAAACCTCGGCGTGGCGTGGACGTTCGGTCATGTCGATCTCTCTTCCTGTCGGTCGCGCGTCGGCGCCGTGACAGCGGATCACCAGTCGTAGAATTATTACATTCTGAACGGTGATTCTCGCAATGGTAGAGATTCTGCCCTGTGGATCCTCTTTCGCGCAAGAGTACCCTCGGGAGGAGCCGAACGATTTACGCAGCCGTAACGCGGTGGCCGGAACGTCGACGCGCGATATCCATTCACGTGAATCCACCCCCTCGAATCGGGCGTAGGGTGGAAGGAAGGACGGACCGTCCGAGAAGATCTCCCGGCACCGCGCCCGCCCGGAAGTGGAGTCTCTCGTGGCTCAGTACGACGTCTCGAACCGCTCGGCGATCGTGACGGGAGCAGGCAGCGGGATCGGGCGCTCGACCGCCCTCCTGCTGGCGAAGAACGGCGCATCCGTCGTGGTCAACGACCTGAACGCCGAGCATGCGAACGCTGTCGTCGAGGAGATCCGCGCGGCCGGCGGCACCGCCGAAGCGTCGGTCGGCGATGCGACGGACGCGGCGTGGATCGCGTCGTCGGTCGAACTCGCCAACACGCTCGCGCCGCTGCGCATCGGCGTCAACAACGCCGGCATCGGCGGCGCCACCGCTCCGACGGCGGAGTACGAGGACGACGCGTGGGACAAGGTCATCGCGATCAACCTCAACGCGGTGTTCCGCAACATGAAGGCGCAGATCCCCTCGATCCTCGCGAACGGGGGCGGGTCGGTCGTCAACATCGCCTCGATCCTGGGCAGCGTCGGCTTCGCCGGTTCCCCCGCGTATGTCACCGCCAAGCACGGCGTCGTCGGCATGACGAAGTCGGCCGCTCTCGAGTATTCGGCACAGGGCGTGCGGGTCAACTCGGTCGGCCCCGGCTTCATCGACACCCCGCTGCTGGCGAGCATGGACGCCGCGGCCAAGGACTTCCTCGTGTCGAAGCACCCGATCGGACGCCTGGGTCAGGCCGACGAGGTCGCGAACCTCGTCGCGTTCCTCGCCAGCGATGCGGCCAGCTTCATCACCGGCAGCTACCACCTGGTCGACGGCGGCTACACGGCTCTCTGACCCGGAAGCACCCGGAGCTCACAGGCATCCGGTGTTCACAGACATCCGGCCAGCGGGAACCCGAATCCCGATGGCCGGATGTCGTGTGCGGTGACGCGATCACCCCCCCCCCCCCCCCGGGTGCGTCACCGTTCGCCTCGCCGCGTGGTCGCACTGCTTTGCCCGAGAGCGCGACCGACGGGGAGGCGGGCCTTCACGCGACCGCGGGTATCCGCGGCGCCATGATCGATGGAGCGAGCTCCATGTCGGTGAGATCAAGACCGTGCGACGAGCTCGCCGCCGCCATCATCTTGACCAGCAGCGGACGCTTGAGCTCGATGTCATCGCGGACCTCGAAGCGGATCGGGATCGAGGCGTGGATCCACAGCGTCTCGGATGTCTCGCCGTTCGTCGGAACGGTGAGCGGGAACGACTCCCCTCGGCGCAGCTTCGTGACGGTGACCAACCGGAGATGCGCGAGCACTTCGTCGTCGAGTTCGAACCGTTGCGCCTCACCTGCGTAGCTGAGCTTTCCCATGACCCCTCCTCGTGAAAGAGATGTTATGGAAGATAGATTACTAGTTTAGCTAGCTAAATGGAAGTCGGCTCATTCCGCGCGTCGGAGAGCTCCTCGGTCAGGCGCCGAAGGAACCGGGAGATGACCCGCACCTGCTCCGGCGAGAACTCGCTCTCGAGTCGTTCAATGCGTCGGGAGATGTCGTCCGCCGGAGAGTGCAGGTCACGCAGCGACGGTCGCACGACCTTGGATCGCGCATCGCCGGGATGTGGGGCGACGACAATCATGCCGCGGTCGGCCAGGCGGCGGATGACGGAGGTGACGGCTGCCGTGCTCACGCCGAGGTGCGTCGCGAGGTCGCCGGGAGTCACTGGCTGATCCGACGGTGCGGCCGCGATGCAGCGCATGGCTGCACGATCGGTCTCGTTCGGCTGCCGCTGCGCCACGAGACGCCGCGTCAGCTGCGCGTCGATGCGACGCAGTTCATCCACACTCCGCACGAGCTCCGACGTCGCGGTCTCCAGGGTCTTCCCCATGTCACCTCTCCCCATACCCGCCGGCCCCATGGTACCTCGCTCAGCTGGTTACTGGGCCGTCTAGCAAAATGCCGAGAGATCAGGTCGTCTGCGGGATGAGAGGATGGGAATCCGCGGCGAAAGGAAGCCATGTTCGAGCGAGTCAACCTCGAAGACGCGAGGTACATCGACTACTCCGAGCTGCTCGACCATCTCCAGGAACAGTTCCCTGCGGTTCCCCGGCATCGGATCGAGAGCATCATCGTCGCGGAGAACGACGCGATCACGGGCGGGTTCCTCCGCATCGTCCCGGCGGAGGTCGCGACCGGCGCGGTCGAGATGCTGGAGCGCGAGTCGATGGCCGCGAGCGAAGACGGCGAGGTGGCATGATGTCCGAGTCCCAGGACTACGCACGCTCGGGCTATTGGTACCCCGACGGCGAGAGCGTCAGCACGGTCGACGTGCTCAACATGCTGCGGCGCTATCGATCCGCCGAGACCGCGATGCGGGCGCGCACCCGCGCCTCCATGGGGATGAACGAGACCGACCTCATGGCCCTGCGCTTCCTGCTCCGCGAGCAGCGAGCGGGACGGATCGTGCGCCCGATCGACATCGCCCGGATGCTCGACATCTCCACGGCATCGACGACGACGCTCATCGACCGCCTCGAGAAGGGCGGCCATGTACGCCGCGAAGCGCACCCGACGGACCGGCGCGCCGGAGTGATCGTGCCGAGCGTCAGCAGCGACGAGGAGGTGCGCGCCACCCTGGGGGCGATGCATCGCAGGATGCTCACCCTCGTCGACGAGCTCTCCGACCAGGAGCGTGCCGTCGTGACGCGCTTCCTCGCGGGGATGACGGCGGCGATCGAAGAGGCCTCCGACCTCGATCAGGAGCTGCGCGACGTGATCCGCGACCACGGAGGCCCCGAGACGTCGGAGTGACCCCCGGGACCTCAGAGTCCTTCGGCGATCTCCTTGATCGCAGCCAGACGACGGTCCCACTCGCGGCCGATCGCGTCGAGCTTCTGCGCGGTGGCCGACAGCTCCGCACCGACGACACGGAAGCGCAGCTCGCGGCCGGCCCGGACGGGCTCGACGAGTCCGACCTCCTGCAGCACGGCGAGGTGCTTCGCGATCGCCTGCCTGCTCACCGGAAGGCGCCCGGCGAGGGCGGACGCCGAAGCATCCCCCTCGCCGAGAGCCGCCAGGATGCTCCAGCGCGTCTCGTCAGCGAGTGCCGCGAACATGGGCGTCAGGGTTCCTGCGGTCATGCTTCGCCTTCCACCAGTGCGACCATCTTGTCGAGCTCCAGGTCCCAGCCGGTGCGGTGCGACTCGAGGTTGGCTCGGGGGTCGGAGGTGCGCTCGAATCCGCTCTCCACGACCGTGAGCCGTGTGCCGCCGTCCGCCTCTTCGAGCGTGAAGGTGAAGACGGTCGAGGTCGACTCGTCGATGCTGTCGGGGAGCTTCCCGAGGGCGTCGTCGTTGTTCCACCGGTACGTGATGCGGCGCGGCTCGTCATACTCCTCGACGCGGAGCGGGATCACGTCGTAGTCGGGGAACGTCATCGTCCCGGTGGCGCCGACACCCGCGCCGTCGAGCACTGTGTGTCCGAACCAGCGCGAGACGTGCTCCGGCTCGGCCACGGCGCGCCAGACCTTGTCGACGGGCGCCGCGATCTGGATGCTGCGCCGCACCGAGAACGTCTCCTCGTCGACGACGGATGCCTGGTTGCGGGTCATGTTCACCATGATGGGTCCTTTCGGGGTTTCGTGCACTTCTCGTCGATCGATCGATCAACTGCAACTCCAGGGTTGCACATGTTGGGCCCTGATGCAACCTCCGAGTTGCAGAATCACCGCCGATGGTCCCCGGCAGCGGTTCACTTGTCGGGCGGATTCACGGATGCACGACGAAACGCCGCGAGGAGCTCCTGCATCCGCGCATCCGTCCGACATCCGTACCGGTGGGGGACGGGGACGGGCCGGGCTAGGCGCGCGTGCGGCGCTTCTCGAGGAACCCGGCGAGGAGCACCGCGACGAGGGCAGCGACCGGAGCGACGAAGAGTCCGGCTCGCAGGCTCTCGTTCTCGGCGATGTACCCGACGAACGGCGGCGAGAGGAGGAAGCCGAGACGCAGCAGCCACGACACGACCGTGAGTCCGACCCCCGCCCGCAGACCCGGCAGCTCGTCTGCCGCGTGCATGGCAGCGGGGATCAGCGTCGCGATGCCGAAGCCGACCGCCGCGAACCCGAGGATCGTCCCCGGAACGCTGGGGAACGCCAGAGCGAGCGTCATGCCGACGGCCGCGATGATGCCGCCGACCCGCGCCACCCAGCGCTGCCCGAAGCGATCGGTGAGGGGGTCGCCGATCATGCGGCCGACGAACTGCGCACCGACCAGGGCGATGAAGCCGAGCGGTGCGACGGCGGCCGCAGCCCCGAGCGAGTCGGCGAGGTACAGGGTCGCCCAGGAGTTCCCGGCGTCTTCGGCGACGGCGCCCGCCATCGCGATGAGCGTCAGGGCGATGATCGCGATCACCGTCCGGGGCGTCACTCCGCGGCGCACGGTGTCGGCGAGGTCGGCCGGTTCGGCTGCGGCCTCCGTCTCGGTCTCGTCGTCGCGGCCGGGGAGGCAGAACCGCAGGGCGACGAGCGCGACCGTCGCGAAGACGGCCGTCGAGATGCCCAGGTGAACGCCGAGGGGCAGCTGCAGCGCGATCGCGACCGCGGCCATCGCGCCGCCGAGCACGGCGCCGATCGACCAGATCGCGTGGAACCCATTGATGATCGAGCGACCGAACCGGCGCTGCACGCGGAGTCCGTGCGCGTTCTGCGCCACATCGGTGATGGCATCCGACGCGCCGCCGAGGAACAGCGCGACCGCGAAGAGCACGCCCGTCGGCGCCAGCGCGGCCGACAGCAGGCCGAGACTCGTGAGCACGGTGCCGATCACGGCGATGCGCGCCGATCCGAACCGGCGGATCAGCACCGCGGCGAGGAGTCCCGCGGCGATCGCGCCGGCGGGGAAGGCGGCGATCGCGATGCCGTAGCCGAGGTTGTCGAGCCCGAGCCCCGCCTTGATCTCCGGGTACCGCGGCAGGATGTTCGCGAACAGGGCGCCGTTGGTCAGGAAGAGAGCGGAGACAGCGATCCGGGCGCGTCGCGAAGCCTGATCCGGCAGGGATCGAATCGATTCGATGGAGGGCATGCGTTCGATCGTACCGGGCCGCGCGCCGATGCGTCGACCATGCCAGGCGCTACTCACCGAGGCGGCTCTCTGCAACCCCGTTCTTCGCCTCATCCGCGCGGCTTACGCTCGGGGCATGCCCGAACTCACCCAGCCCACCGGCCGTGAACAGGCCCTGCGTGCGGTCCCCCGCGACGACGGCTCGCAGCCTCGCGCGCTCGTACTCGGGGCGACCGGCTACATCGGCGGGCGCCTGACCCCGCGCCTGTTGAACGCCGGCTACCGGGTGCGCGTGCTCGCACGGGACGCGGCGCGTGCGGAATCGTTCCCGTGGGGAGACGACTGCGAGATCGTCGAGGGCTCGGCCGACGACGCGGATGCCGTGGCCGCGGCCGTGGACGACGTCGACGTGGTCTACTACCTGATCCACTCCATGTCCGCTGGGAAAGGGTTCGAGGAGAGCGACGAGCGTGCGGCGACCACCGTGGCGGAGGCCGCATCCGCGGCGGGGGTGCGGCGCATCGTCTACCTCGGCGGCCTGCATCCCGACGATGTCACGCTGTCGCCGCACCTGCGCTCACGGGTACGGGTGGGGCAGATCTTCCTGGAATCGGGGGTGCCGACGCTCGTGCTGCAGGCGGGGGTCGTCATCGGATCGGGGTCGGCGTCGTTCGAGATGATCCGCCACCTCACCGACGTGCTGCCCTACATGCCGGCGCCGAAGTGGGTGCGCAACCGCATCCAGGCGATCGCCGTGCGCGACGTGCTGCACTACCTGCTCGGCGCTGCCCGGATCGACGCCGACGTGAACCGCGCGGTCGACGTCGGCGGCCCCGACGTCCTCCGCTACGGCCAGATGATGAACGGCTACGCGGTCGAGGCGGGGCTGCCGCAGCGGGCGATCGCCGCACTGCCCGTGCTCACGCCGGGGCTCGCCTCGCACTGGGTCAACCTCGTGACGCCGGTGCCGCGGTCCATCGCCCGCCCGCTCGTGGCGTCGCTGCAGAACGAGTGCGTCATGAAGGATCATGCGGTCGACGAGCTCATCCCCCGCCCTGACGGCGGCCTCACCTCCTACCGCAGGGCCGTCGATCTCGCGCTCGGGCGAGTGGATGCCGACACCGTCGAGACCAGCTGGCAGGATGCCGAGGTCTCCGGTGCCCCGAGCGACCCGCTGCCGAGCGACCCCGACTGGGCCGGACGCACCGTGTTCACCGACTCCCGCTCCGTCGCCACGACCGCCTCGGTGGCGGAGCTGTGGCGGGTGATCCTCGGCATCGGCGGCGAGAACGGCTGGTACTCGTCACCGCTGCTGTGGGCGGTGCGCGGGTTCATGGACCGCATCGTCGGCGGGGTCGGCCTCAGCCGGGGACGCCGCAGCCGCACCGCCGCGCGCGTGGGGGACGCGATCGACTTCTGGCGCGTCGAGGCGGTCGAGACGACGGATGCCGGATCGTTGCTGCGCCTGCGCGCCGAGATGAAGGTGCCCGGCGAGGCCTGGCTCGAGCTGCGCGCGGTGCCAGACGACAAGGGCGCCCGCTACGAGCAGCGCGCGATCTTCTTCCCTCGCGGACTGACCGGCCGCCTGTACTGGCTCGCCGTGCTGCCGTTCCACGGCGCGATCTTCGCCGGCATGGCTGCCCGCATCACCGCGGCTGCCGAGCATCCTGATTTGGCGTGATTGCCTGATTTCGCGGAGGCAACGACGCGGACTCAGTCCGCCCGGGGTCGCTCCGCCTGACCATCGTCGAGGGCCGCATCGACCACCGCGTCCACCTCGGCCGGAGGGATGATGTCGATCGCCTCGGTCGCAGCCTCGTACACCTCGGCGAGACTGTCGTCGACGGTCGACTCGTCGATCCAGGCCAGGTCGTCCTCCGAGTGGTCGTACTCGACGGGCACGAGCGCGAAGTCGTCGCCGTACTCCTCGAGCCCCGACATGACGCTGTGCCGGACGGCCGCTCGCGCGTAGCGGTCGCGCAGGATCATCGGGTCGCGCCGCAGGTCCTTCATGAACGCGATCATCATGAACGCCATGATCACGGCGAACGGCAGCGCGGCGATGATCGTCACGTTCTGCAGCGATTTCAGCCCGCTCCCCTCTTCCCCGCTCACGAGCAGCACGGCGGCGATCACGCCGACGAGCGACCCCCAGACGATCGTCACCCACCGGGTGGGCTCGGGGCGCCCCTGCTGCGACAGGGTGCCCATCACGAGCGATGACGAGTCGGCGCCGGTGATGAAGAAGATCGAGATCAGCAGGATGAGCAGGATGCTGGTGACGAGCGGGAACGGGAGGTTGTCGAGGACCCCGAACAGCACCTCCTCCGGCGGGTCGACGATGAGTCCGGCACCGTCCATCTGCTGCTGGATCGCAGTGGATCCGAAGATCGCGAACCAGACGAGCGAGATGGCCGACGGGACGAGGATCACGACCGACACGAACTGGCGGAGGGTGCGGCCCCGCGAGATCTTCGCGATGAACATCCCCACGAACGGCGACCACGAGATCCACCACGCCCAGTAGAAGATCGTCCAGCCGGACAGGAAGGCCTGAGCCTCGTCGCCCTGCGAGGCGGAGCGCGCGACCATCTGCGGCAGATCGCCCACGAACTGCACCGCGACGGACGGGATCACGTTGAGGATCAGCATCGTCGGCCCGACGAAGAAGACGAAGAAGGCGAGCACCAGAGCCATGACGGCGTTGATGTTCGACAGCGCGCGGATGCCCTTCGAGACACCGGAGACCGCGGAGGCGATGAAGCACGCGGTGAGGACGGCGATGACCGCGATCAGGACCCCGTTGCCGAGTTCGCCGATGCCGCTGACGAGCTCGACGCCATGCCCGATCTGCAGAGCACCCAGCCCGAGCGACGCGGCTGTGCCGAAGAGGGTGACGATGATCGCGAAGACGTCGATCGTGCGGCCGAGCGGTCCGGCGGTGCGACCCTCGCCGAGCAGGGGCGCGAAGATCGACGAGATCAACGGGGTGCGTCCTCGGCGGAAGGCACCGTATGCGATCGCACCGCCGACCAGCGCGTAGAACGACCACGCCTGCGGGCCCCAGTGATAGAGCACCTGCGCCTGAGCCGTGTGCATGGCTTCGAGGGTGTTCGCCTCGACCGTGCCGGGCGGCGGGGTCTCGAAGAACGTCAGCGGTTCGGCAGCGCCCCAGAACACGAGTCCGATCCCCATCCCGGCGGCGAAGAGCATCGAGATCCAGGAGAACATCGAGAACTGCGGCTCTTCATCGTCGCGACCGAGGGGGATGCGGCCGTACCGGCTGAAGCCGACGAAGAGCATGAACACCAGCACGATCGTGGCGATCGTCGTGAAGAAGAACCCGAAGTACTCGACGACCCAGCCGAGGACGGCAGACGTGGTGCCCGACAGGTTGTCGCCGGCGAGGACTCCCCACGCGATGAAGGCCACGACGAGGGTGAGCGCGATGCCGAACACGAGCGGGTCGGTGCGGTACGTGCGGCCGGTCTCTTCGACCGAGACGCCCGGCACGAGCGCCGGATGCACGCTGCGCGGTGGGACCGCGACCATCTCACGGACGATCTTGCGGGCCGTCTCGCCCGCTTTGGTCGGAACGCGGTTGGTGCCTGTGCCGACGGCATCCGTCCGCGGGCGCTGGGGGGTCTTTCCTGCGGAGCGTGCGTCGGGCTTCTCGTCAGGGGTCTCCATGGGAAACCATCCTGTCACGCGATATGCCGCAGCGTGCCGTGACTAGCGCGGGCGGCGGCCGACCCCCGCGAACAGGGAGTGCAGCAGGGGGAGCACCGACACGCAGATCAGGGTGATGCCCAGTGGCGGCACCGAGGGGACGAGCAGCGCTCCGCCGATGAGCATCGCGGCGAACAGCACCCCCGAGGCGATGCGGCGGGCGATGCCCTCGAGCCGGTCGAGGCGGCGCTCCAGACGCGAGGTGTCGAACGAGACGTTCCCGTCGTCGATGCGCGTGATGATGTCGTCGATGCGACCGGGCAGGCGCCAGGTCGTTTTCATGGTGCCCATGGCCTGGCTCGCGAACGCCTGCAGCACGTTGCCGCTCTCGTCACGCAGCAGGCGGCCGGCGTACGGCTCGGCGGCATCCCACACGTTGAAGGAGGGGTCGAGTCCGCTGCACATGCCCGACGTCAGCGACACCGCCCGGATGAGCAGCAGCATGTTCTCGGGCAGCTGCAGCGGGAGCGAGCGCACCATGTCGCCGAACTCCTCCGCGAAGTCGCGGAACTCGCGGGGGTCGACCTTGCTGAGCTCGGCGAAGCCCATGCCGCCGAACCGGGCGAACAGCGTCGTCAGCGCGCGTTCGAGCTCGGCCGTGTCGGCGGAGGGCAGCAGCACCCCGATCTCCTGCGCGGCCGCGACGAGGCCTCGGCTGTCGCGGCCGGCCACTGCGATCAGGAGGGTGCGCAGTCCGCCGCGCAGGCTGACGGGGATCTCGGCCATCATGCCGAAGTCGATGAACGTGAGGCGGAAGTTCCGTCCTCCCCCGCCCGCGACCGAGGGCACCGGCGTCACGAAGATGTTCCCGGGGTGCGGGTCGGCGTGCACGAAGCTGTGCGTGAACACCTGGTCGAACATGACCTCGGCGAACACCGCGGCGACCTCGGACGGATCGATGCCCGCCGCCCGCAGCGCCTCGGTGTCGTTGATCTTGATGGCGGTGACGTCCGACAGCGTGAGCACCCGGCGGGTCGAGCGCTCCCACACGATCTCCGGGGTGTCGACGCGGGGGTCGTCGGCGAAGTTCTCGCGGAACCGCTCCGCGCTCGCGGCCTCATGCAGGTAGTCGATCTCCTCGAGGCTGGTCGCGGCGAACTCCTCGACGAGCGCGGGAGCATCCACGCGGTCGGCGACGATGCGCACGCGCGTCAGCCACCGGGCGACCCGGCGGAGCGCCGCGAGGTCGACCGCCACGATCTCGTCGATCCCCGGACGCTGCACCTTCACCACGACCTCGTCCAGGCCGGTGTCTGCGGCGTCCAGTTCGGAGAGCCTGGCCCGGTGCACCTGGCCGAGCGACGCGGCCGCGACCGGAGTGTCGTCGAACCAGGCGTACGCGCGTTCGAGCGGGATGCCGAGTTCGGCTTCGGCGAGCGCGCGGATCGCCGGGGTCGGCACGGCGGGGACCTCGTCCTGAAGCCCCTCGAGTTCCTTCGTGATCTCGGGCGGCAGCACGTCGAGGCGCGACGACATGAACTGTCCGACCTTGATCATGAGACCGCCGAGCTCGACGGCGAGGAGGTGGAATCGACGCGCGAACCTCTGCATCCGCGGCCCTCGCGTGCGCTCGGAGATCCCGCTCATCCCGAAGCGCGGGAGGACGAGTTCGAACCACCAGATCTTGACGAACTCACGCCCCGCGAACGACAGGATGCGGCGGTACCTGGCGCGGTGCACGCCCTGTGCCGCGGCATCCGTCATCGCGTGGTCCTCTCGCAGACCCCCATCCGATGCCGCACTGCGCGGTCAGTCCTGCGCGAGGATCGAGTACAGCCTACGGCGGGCCTCGTCGAGGACCTCGATGGTCTGCTGCACCTGCTCGGGCGAACCGCTCCGTCCGACCTGGGCCGCTGCGGCCGCGAGGTCGACGCCGGCCTTGGGGAGGGCGCTGAAGCGGGCGTTGTCGCGGTTGCCGTCTTTACCGGACGACTCCCAGGGCGCGGGCGCCTCGGTGGTCTCGTCAGCGACCGCGCGTCCGGCCTCGGTGAGCGAGTAGGTCTTGCGGCCGTTCTGCTCCTCGGCCTCGATGAGGCCTTCGTCGGCGAGCAGCTGCAGCGTCGGGTACACGGAGCCGGCGCTCGGCTTCCACGTGCCGCCACTGCGCTCGGCGATCTCGTTGATGATCTGGTAGCCGTGCATCGGCTTCTCGGCGAGGAGCGACAACACGGCCGTGCGGACGTCGCCGCGGGCCATGCGCGATCCGCCGGAGGGGCGCGATTCGAACGACTTGCGCAGCTGGTCCATGGCCTCGAAGATCGCGGATGCCGGACCGCCGGGGCCGCTGCCGAACCCGGATCCGCCGAAGAGGCCGCCGGAGCCGCCGTTGCTCCCGGAGCCGCTGTTGCCGCCGAACGGGTTGGAGGGGAATGCGTTGTTCATGATGACCTCCCAGTCGTGAACGATACTCAACGATATATCGTTAACCCTGAGGGTGGGGTGGGAGTTTCACACGCCCGGGCGCAATGCAAGCCTGATGACGCGCACAGGAAGTCGTGTTCCACTCTGAGGGTGTCAGCCACGGGGGAGAACAGCGCGCAGTCGGAGCGCGGCAGCGGTCAGTCCGGCATCCGAGTGAGTGTCGTCGTCCCGGTCTTCCGGCCAGGACCGTCATTCGACGATCTCATCGCGTCGCTCGACCGTCAGAGCCTGGCGCCGACCGCGTTCGAGGTGCTGCTGTGCGATGACGGATCGGGCGAGCCGACGGGTGCGCGTCTGGCCGAGGTCGCCCGCACCCGTCCGCACGTGCGCGTGCTGTCGCTTCCGCATTCCGGGTGGCCCGGGATGCCCCGCAACCACGGCGTCGACGCCGCTCGCGGCACGTACGTGCAATTCGTCGATCAGGACGACTACCTGTTCGACACCGCGCTCGAGAAGCTGTGCGACTACGCGGATGCGAACGTGTCCGATGTGGTGGTCGGCAAGGAGGTCGGGATCGGCCGACCCCTGCCGAGCCGCATCTTCCGCCGCGACATCCCCGATGCGAAGCTCGGCACCGATCCGCTTCTCGAGATGCTCACGCCGCACAAGCTGTTCCGCACAGCGTTCCTCCGCGAGAACGGGATCCGCTTCCCGGAGGGGCGGGTACGGCTCGAGGATCACCTGTTCGTGATGCGGGCGTACTTCGCGGCGTCGACGATCTCGGTTCTCGCGAGCGTGCCCTGCTACGCGTGGGTCAAGGAGCCGGGGAGCGCGAGCTCTGCGCGCATCGATCCCGAGACGTACTTCCCGCACCTCGAGACGGTGCTCGATGTCGTCGAGGCGCACACGGAGCCTGGGCGGCTGCGCGATCGCCTCCTCCGACACTGGTTCCGCGGGAAGATCTTGAAGCGGGTCGCGGGTCGGCGGATGGTGAAGTACCCCGACGACTATCGGGAACGACTGCTCGACGTGGTCACGCCGCTGGTGCAGAAGCGCTTCGGGCCCGGGGTCGACAGCGGGCTCGGTTTCCCGAACCGGATCCGTGCCGCGCTGCTCCGTGCGGATCGTCGAGCGGATCTCGTGTCCCTGGCGGGGTTCGAGGCGGGGCTGACCTGTCGGGCCGTGGTGACGGCGGCGCGTTGGTCGCGGGGCGGAGGCCTGTATCTGACGCTGCGGGTCGACATCACGAACGACGGTCGGGACGCCCTGGTGTTCGAGACGGTTGCCACGGACGCGTCGGATACCGATTCGAGCGCGAGCGGGCAGAAGAAGTCGACCCGCCTCACGTCGCTGCCGCTGTCGTCGGTCGACGGCCTGCCCCCAGACCTCCTGGTCGTCGATCGCGAGCTTCGCAACGACCGCGTCGATGTGTTCCTCCGAGAGGAGACCGGCGATGATCGTCATCTCGCCGGCCGTCGACCTCGCGACCTCGCCACGGTGGCCGTTTCGATCGACCCGCTAAAGGTGTTCGACGCGCAGGACGACTCCCGCGGCGGTCGCCTCATCGTGAAAGTGCGTCGAGCGGGCTGGACGTTCGAGGTTCCGCTCCATGCCGAGCCCGCGACTCTCGCGCGTCTCGGTCGCTCTCCGATGCTGGCCGGGCGCCCGTGCACGCTCGTGGCGACGGGGGATGGCGTCGTGGAACTGCGCCGAGAGTGGCCCGGTGGTCGGATGAAGGATGCTGCCGGCCGTGCCATCCGTCGACTGCGCAAGGCCGTCCGCCGGGGCTGAGCGCGGCGTCTTCTCGGCACTCTCGGCGTTTCCCGGCACCTCCTCGGCGTCGAGCACGTGCTCGCTCCGCTTGCCTGATCGAACGATTAACGATAGATTCCTGCTGTTCTTCGACGAGAGGCAGGCTCATGAGCAGAGTGACGATCGTGGTGCTGCGGGTCGTGATCGCGGTCGCGCTGCTGGGGTCGCTGGTGGTGCAGACGGTCATCGTGCCGCTGCTGTGGCTGGACCTTGCACAGGAGGAGCTGTGGGGCCGGATCTTGCTGGTGTCGATCGTCGTGCTCGGGGTCGGCACGCTGCAGGTGTTCGGGGTCTGCGTGTGGCTGCTGCTTACGAAGGTGCGGCGGGGATCGATCTTCTCGGAGTCGTCGTTCCGCTACGTCGATGTGATCATCGGGGCGATCCTCGTGGCGGCCGCGCTCACCTGGATCCTCGCAGCGCTGCTCGCACCGGGATCGGTCGCGCCGGGCCTCATCGCATTGATCGGCGGCGCGGGGGTCGTGCTCGCCGGCGTGGCGCTGCTCGTCGTCGTGATGAAGGCACTGTTGCGTCAGGCGATCGACCGCGATGCCGAAGCACGGTCGCTTCGCTCCGAGCTCGACGACGAGGTGATCTGATGCCGGTCGTGGTCGACATCGACGTGATGATGGCGCGGAGGAAGATGAGCGTCGGCGAGCTGGCCGACCGGATCGGCATCACGCCGACCAACCTCGCCGTGCTGAAGAACGGCCGAGCGAAGGCGGTGCGGTTCACGACTCTCGACGCGCTGTGCACCGTGCTGGAGTGCCAACCGGGTGACCTGTTGCGCTGGGTACCCGACGCCGCCGCCACCCGATCCCCGAATACCTGATCGCCGGACCGACACCCGACACCCGACACCGACACCGACACCGACACCGACACCGACACCGACACCGACACCGACACCGACACCGACACCGACCCCAACACCCGACACCCGATCCTGGCCCCGGCTATCAGGCGGCGATGTCGAAGCGAGCCCGCCCGCCAAGACGCGGCTTCCGCGCGGGGTCGACATATCCCGGCGGCACGAACCATACCCGCGGCCCTTCGATCCGGATCTCCCACCCGTTGTCGTGGATCCGGTGATGACAGGTCTCGCAGAGAAGCACTCCGTTGGAGAGATCGGTCGGTCCGTGATCTCGTCTCCACCAGCGGATGTGGTGCGCTTTCGACATCTCGGGCGGCAGACCGCACATGGCGCACCCGCCGTCTCGCTCGACCAGAGCGAGGCGTTGCGCCCGAGTGAAGAGCCGTTTCTCCCGACCCCAGTCGAGCACTTCACTCCCGGCGCCCAACACGCACGGGATCACCCCGCCGCCCGCGGCCATCCGTCGTGCCGCTCCCACGCTGACCGGCTGGTCGAGACCGTCGACCGTGGCCGACCCGCTGCCGGACTCCAGCTCCTCCACCCCGATCCGCACGACCACCGTCGCGCCGGCCAGAGGCACCCGCTGCTCGCAGCCGAGCACATGCCCACAGAAGACGGCCAGCGCATCCGCCTGGATCATGGGCACGGAGCGCCGGTCGGCATCCGGTGACGTCCCAGCGGGGGCGTCCTGGCGCGCGGCGAAGGCCGCCGTGACGTATCCGCGGATCGCGGTCACGATCGGCGCTGCGGTCTCTGCGTCGAGCTGCGCGTTCAGGTGCACCATCCCGTCGCGTTCGAAGATCGTGAGGGAACGGCGTGCGCGCTGCTCTTCCGAGCGTGGCTCGACACCGTCCGGGTCGAGCCACGCCTCGGCGCGGACGATGAGCTTGCGGACGTCGTCGAGCGCCAACCCCTCCGCAGCCTCGGTGAGCATCCGTTCCCCCGCGGCGATGCGATCGGCACCGGCCGCGACTCGACACCTCTCGAGGAGAGCGATGATGAGGGCAGCCGCCTGTGCGCTGAGCGCACCCGTGCCGAGGGCCTCTCGAACCACGGGGTAGCGCGCAGGAAGGCGCGATCCAATCAGGTCGGTGCGCGGGGCCGTGGCCTCGCCCACCTTCACCAGGCGGAGAGCGTCGCCGGTCGACACTCCGGTCGTCGCGGCGATGAGCTTGGCGGGAGTGCGGAACCCCTGCTGCTTGGCCAGACTCTCCGGCCCGAGCTCGGGGCGCGATTCGCGGGTGATGCCAGCGGCCACATCGACGTGCACGGCATCGAGCCGGCGCTGCAGCGCGCCGATCGCGTCGTTGACGGCGATCAGCTGCCCGCGAGAGAGATCGGTCGCCTCATCGGCTCCGGCCCAGGCCGCGTCGAGGTGAGCCATCGCCTCGTGCAACCCGGTCAATGTGGACATGCTTCATGGTATCGCGGGAGCACCTCAGTCTAGAAGGTTTGTTCGAATCATATACCGAGATTCCGCACGAACAGCCCCGCCACCCGGGAACACTTCCTGCACAACTTTCACTCAGATTCGAAGTTATGCACGATGTATGGAATCACCGGCGGACAGCAGCTCCTGCAGCCGGTCAGACTCCCCTGCCGCCATCGCGTAGCCGTGCTCAGGCGCCGGGTACACGCCTTCACGGACCTCGGTCGCATACGCTTCGACGCCCGCGACCGCTGCCACGCGCAGTTCGGCGTAGCGCTTCACGAACTTGGCCGCTCCCCCGTCGTAGAGCCCGAGCAGGTCGTGGAACACGAGCACCTGCCCGTCGGCATCCGCTCCAGCGCCGATGCCGATCACCGGGATGTCGAGGCGCGACACCAGGACCTCCGTCACTTCGGAGGGGATCGCCTCGACGACGAGCATCGAGCACCCGGCCTCCTGCAGGGCGACGGCGTCGTCGATCACGGCGAGCGCGGCGTCGGCGGTGCGGCCCTGCGCACGGTAGCCGCCGAGCGCGGTGGCCGTCTGCGGCGTGAGCCCCACGTGTCCGACCACGGGGATGCCGGCCTGCACCAGAGCGCGCGCCCGGTCGACGGTCGTTCCGCCACGCTCGATCTTCACGAGGTCGCAGCCCGCCTCCTTGACGAAGCGCTGTGCCGTCGCGATGGCCAGCTCGTCCGACGCCTCATATGATCCGAACGGCAGGTCGCCGACGAGCAGCGGCCTCGTCAGCCCGCGCCGCACCGCCTTGGTGAGCATGAGCATCTCGTCGATCGTGACCGGGACTGTGCTGTCGTAGCCCAGGACGGTCATGGCGGCAGAGTCGCCCACCAGCACGACGTCGACGCCCGCCGCCTCGACGATCTGCGCGCCGGGGTGATCGTACGCGGTGACCATGACGATGGGCTCGCCGGCGTCCTTCTTCGCGGCGAGCGCGGCGAGCGTCACACGCTTCGCCGGGGCGGCGTGGGCACTCATGCGCGTGCCTCCGTCAACAGGAGATCGACGGCGTCGTCGACCTGGATGATCGCGTTGCCGCGGTCGACGTGCACGACGACAGGCTCGTAGCTCGCGAGGTCGTCGCGCGAATAGTCGGCGTACGAGATGACGATGATCGTGTCTCCGGTGTGGACGAGGCGCGCGGCGGCGCCGTTGACCTGGATGACACCGGAGCCCCGCTCGCCGACGAGAGTGTAGGTCTCGAAGCGGGCACCGTTGTCGACGTCGACGACGTGCACCTGCTCGTGCGGGAGGATGTCGGCGGCCTCGAGCAGGATGGGGTCGATCGTGATCGAGCCGACGTAGTTCAGGTCGCTCGCGGTGATGGTCGCGCGGTGGATCTTCGACTTGAGCATGGTGCGTCGCATCAGGCGTCGCCCTTCGGGTCGGTGGCGCTCGGGCCGGCGGTGGCTGTGTCGGTCAGGGAGAGGAGGTGGTTGTCGATCAGACGCGCAGCGCCGACGTGCGCCGCGACGGCGAGCAGGGCATCACGGTCGACACGGGCCAGTGGCCGCAGCGTCTCGGCATCCCGCAGCTCGAGGTACTCGGGGTCGATCCCCGCCTCTCCGAGCGCCCGACGAGCGGCCGAGAGGATGCTGCCGGCATCCCGCGCGCCTGCCGCGAACACGTCCGCGGCGGTGTCGAGCGCGCGGTTGAGGGCGGTCGCCTGTGCGCGTGCCTCCTGGTCGAGATAGACGTTCCGCGAACTCATGGCGAGCCCGTCGGTCTCGCGCACGATGGGACACGCGACGATCCGCACGTCGAGGTCGAGGTCGCGCACGACGCGGCGGACGACGAGCACCTGCTGCGCATCCTTCTGCCCGAAGTACGCCGCATCCGGCCGGACGATCCCGAACAGCTTCGTGACGACCGTGGCGACCCCGTCGAAGTGGTGCGCACCGCGGCTCGCGCCGTCGAGCACGTCGGTGAGCCCCGCGACGTGGATCGTGGTGGCGAACCCGTCGGGGTAGATCTCGGATGCCGTGGGCGCGAAGAGGATGTCGACGCCCGCGGCCTCGGCGAGCGCGGCGTCGCGGTCTTCATCACGCGGGTAGGAGCCGAGGTCCTCGTTCGCACCGAACTGGGTCGGGTTGACGAAGAGCGACACGATCACGAGGTCGGATGCGGCGCGCGCCTCCCGCATCAGAGAGAGGTGCCCGTCGTGGAAGGCGCCCATCGTGGGGACGAGGCCGACGGTCGCGCCATCGCCTCGGGCGTGACCGACGGCTGCCCGCACCTCGGGGATCGTGCGGAGGATTCTCATGCCGGGGACTCCTTCGGCTCCGCGCTCGTCTTGTCGGGAGAAGGTACGGATGTCGGGTGGAACGGACGGGTTTCTCCCTGCATCCGTGCGCCCTCCCGACGTCCGTGCCCGGTCTTCGGCGTGCAGGAGGCGATCGTCTGCGTGGCGGCGGCGAGGGCGTCGAACAGGTCCTGAAGTTCGAGCTCCGCCGCCGCCGACCTCTGGCGGGCGACCGTGTCTGTGTCGCCTCGGGCGATCGGTCCGGTGAGGGCCTGCTGAGCGCCGAGGCTCGTCCAGTTCTCGACGGTGCGCCGGACGAGCGGCGCGAGGAGTTCGCGCGCCTCGCTCTCGGGGATGCGTGCGGCCGAAGCGAGCTGCTCCGCCGCATCGAGCACGGTGAGGACGAAGTTCGACGCGAACGATGCGGCCGCGTGATAGCTCGCACGGTGCTCGTCGTCGACTGCGAACGGACGTGCGCCGAGTGCGCGGACGAGGGCATCGGCGACCTCGAACGCCTCGTCCGTGCGGCCGTCGATCGCCGCGCCGATGCCCTGGAACACCTCGGGCGTCTCCGAACCGGTGAAGGTCTGCAGCGGGTGGAGGCTGAAGTCGACGTCAGTCAGCGGGGTCGCACCGGACACGTGTCCGACGAGGCGCACGTGCGGTCGGGCGACGAACGCCACGGCTGGGATCGCCGCGTCGGGGACGCAGAGCAGCGCGATGTCGGCCGCTGGCATCGACTCCTCCCGTCGGAGCGGTCCGAGAACAGCGAACCCCGCGGCACGCAAAGCCCGGGCGAGCACGCGACCCACCCGACCGGCGCCGACGATGGCGATGGTCGTTGCGGGCGCGAGCGAAGAGGCGGGTTCCATGTCGATTCCCCGAGCCGTATGGGGGTGGTTCGGATGCGAGAAGTATCCGCCTATCGAGCCGGCCGCTCCAAATCCGAGAGCAATATGACATGCAGGAGGAGCTGAGGACATACCTGAATCATCATGGATTCAGAATTTGGCTTGGCAGATCGCTCCGACGTCTCGTTCAGCCGCGCAACACCGAGTCGAGCAGTCCGGGGAAGAGGGCGTCGAGGTCGTCGCGCCGCAGCGTCAGCATCCGACGCCGCCCGTTGGGTTCGTTGCGAATGACGCCGGCTTCGCGCAGCACCTTCATGAAGTGCGACTTGGTCGACTTCGGCAGGTTGGGGTCGGTGGCGTGACAGGAGGCCATGTCGAGCGGGCCGTCGGCGAGCTGACGCGTGATCGCGAGGCGCTCGGGGTCGCTCAGCGCGAAGAGCACGTCCGTGAGCTGGATCTCGGAGCGCTCCGGGTGCGGAAGATCGCCAGGCATGGTTCGATAATAGTTGAACAATGACGGGATGGCGAGTACGCTCCGATAGTTCGATGATTCTCGAACCTTATGAGGAGACGCCATGACCAGCACCGAGCCGATCGTCCGCCCGGCCGTCGTCGAGCGAGCACGGGAGGGCACAGCTCCCCGCGCGCGGTTCGGGTTCGTGCTGGCGATCGTGGCGCAGATCCTGATGATGATCGGGGCGAGTGCGCCGTCGCCGTTCTACCCCGTGCTCGCGCACGACATCGGCTTCCCGGCGGTCGTGATCAGCGCCGTGTTCGCCGTCTACGCCGTCGCGCTGCTGCTCACGCTCCTCACCGCCGGATCACTGTCGGACCATGTCGGCCGGCGACCGGTCGTGATCGCGGGGTTCCTGCTGCTGGCGGGGAGCATGTTCCTGTTCTGGCACGCGGATGCCGTCGCCATGCTGTTCCTCGCCCGCGTGCTGCAGGGTGTCGCGAGCGGTCTGCTCATCTCGGCGCTGTCGGCGACGGTGCTCGACTTCACGCCGGGTGGCCGCGCGGGGACCGCAGCACTGTGGAACGCGTTGAGCCCGGGGATCGGCCTCGCGCTCGGCGCACTGGTCTCAGGCGTGATGCTCGACGTCAGCGGTGAGGCGCTGCTCGACGTGTTCGCGCCGTTGAGCTCGGCGTACGTGCTGCTCGCCGCCCTGTTCTTCCTCGTGCCGGAGACGGCGCCGCGCAAGCCCGGGGTGTGGGCGTCGTTGAGCTTCCGGCTGTCGATCCCCTCGGCGATCCGGGCGGACTTCTGGCGTGGGGCACCGGCCGTGATCGCGGGGTGGGCGACGGGTGGACTGTTCCTGTCGCTCGGCGCGAACATCGTGCGTGGTGAGCTCGGTGGCGAGGCGCACGTGTGGCAGGGGCTCGGCGTCGTGCTGCTCGCGGGGGTCGGCGCCGTGACGGCGTTCGTGCTGCGGAAAATCGCGGCGCGGTCGATGGTGCTGTTCGGCACGTCTGCCCTGGCCGTCGGAACGCTGCTCTCGCTCGTCGCACTCGGCCTCGGATCCCTGCCGTTCTACCTCGTCGCGGCGGCCGTCACCGGCATGGGGTTCGGCACGGCGTTCTCGGGAGTGGTCGCGTCGCTGGCCCCGCGGATCCCGGCGACGGAGCGGGCGGACACCTTCGCGGTGCTGTACGTGCTCGCGTACCTGGCGTTCGGGGTCCCGGCCGTGATCGCCGGAGCACTGGTCGGGGTCGTCGGACTCGAGGCCGTGTGCGTCGGGTATGGGGTCGTGGTGATCGCGCTGGCGGCGGTCGCGTTCACGCTGCGGGTGCGGGCGTGGCGGTAGGCAGCCTGGCGTCGGGGCCTCACGAGCAGAAGTCGTCCGCGAACCGCTGGAACTCTTCGGGACTCACAACGGGGTCATCCGAAGAATCGTAGATATCGGACGCGAACATCCCGATCGGCGTGAGCACCTCGCCGGGTTTCACCGCCGCCAGTTCGCTGGCTGCGAAGTGGCCGGATACGGCGTTCTCACCGTTCTCGCCGAACGCCGTCACGCTGAAGAGCACGTCCTTCCCGAGTGTCTGCTCGCGGAACGGCATCGCCACGTCGCCTGCCCCGATGATCGGCTCCGACAGGGCGAACTCCTTCGCCTTGACGTTCCGCCACCCTTCGGAATCGCCGTCCTGGTTCGGAGGGAAGGAGTTGATGGCGCGAAGCTCGAGACTGTCCACCGACCCGTGGCAGAGGCGCACGAGAACGTCGAGTGAACCGTCCCGCTGTCTGAGCAAGCCCAGTGTTCCGGTCACGGCAGGCGTGCACGCCGTCAACGCCAACGTCGGCGCCAAGAGCAGGATCGCGACGCCGCGCCAACGTGTCATGACGGAACGCTAACCCGAGGCGCGCATCCGGGGTGTGAACGTATCGGAATCGTGATGGCGGGGCGTCGCCACCCGGCATCCGCTCTACGCGCGAACGTCGGCCTCTTCCCCGAGGCGCCGTGATCGCGGGGTCTGCGAGGGAGCCCGGGGTTGCATGCGATCACGGTACAACCGCGGCCAGTGGCGGATCGGCGACAGGCAGGAGTCACCCTGCGGCATTCCGGTGCGCTGGTCCGCGTTGAGGGTCGTAGTCAGTAGGGCTGCACCCGTGGGTCAGGACACGGTCATGGGGGTGACATCGACGTCGATCACCCCGAACGGGAACGGGCTGAAGACCGACCAGGACTCGGAGCTGAACTGCTCGAGCGGGATCATCATCATCCACGCGTGCGAGACGACGATCGCGACGAGCGCGAACAGGCCGACCGCTCGCAGAGCCCATTCCAGGGTGCGCAGCGCCGCGCGTTCGTCGGTCGCCTTCATCACGCGACCGATCGCGAGGAGGACGATCAGAGCGATGCCGAGGTAGACCAGCGGGCTGGGGCCGAGCGTGAGCTGGACGCACATCGGAGCCTCGTCCACCGAACGGCCCGATGCGTCGATGAACCCGCCGTCGGCATCGATACCGCCTGGGCAGATTCCTTTGCTGCCGTTCATGAAGGCGGGGTAAAGGAACGCGATGATCAGGGACCAGATCAGAACGCGGCGGATTCCCCTGATCACCACGACGCCGGCCAGCCCGGGGGCGGCCGAGGTCTCCGACGGGGTCTGCGCGAGCGACATGGCGGTCTCCTTCGAGGTCGGTCGCTCTCATCCTGTCGCACGATGCGTCGGAGAGGAAGGACACAGGCGTGCCGGCGGCGCTGCATATCGGCCGTACCCTGGAACGTCTGCCTCTTCCTCCGAGGCGCCTTCCCCTGGAGCATCCATGTCTGCAACGACGGTCGACGATCGTTCCCGCTACCGGGCCAACCCCTCGGTGCTCACCGCGCTGAAGAATCCGCGGATGCTGACCCGCGAGGTGCTGGCCGGACTCGTCGTGGGGCTCGCGCTGATCCCCGAGGCGATCGCGTTCTCGGTGATCGCGGGCGTCGACCCGAAGGTGGGGCTGTTCTCGTCGTTCATCATGGCGGTGTCGATCGCGTTCCTCGGCGGACGTCCGGCGATGGTGACCGCGGCGACCGGAGCCGTGGCGCTCGTGATCGCACCGGTCGCGCCGACGTACGGGCTGGACTATCTGATCGCGACCATCATCCTCGCGGGCATCTTCCAGGTGATCCTCGGCGTGATCGGCGTCGCGAAGCTCATGCGTTTCATCCCCCGCAGCGTCATGGTCGGGTTCGTGAACGCGCTGGCGATCTTCGTGTTCAGCTCGCAGTTCCCGCAGCTGATCGACGTGTCGTGGCTGGTCTATCCGCTGGTGGCGCTCGGCATCGTCGTGATGCTCGTGATGCCGAAGATCACCAAGATCGTGCCGGCGCCTCTCGTGTCGGTGATCATCGTGACCGGGGTCGTGCTCGCCTTCGGGATCACGGTGCCCACCGTCGGCGACCAGGGCGAACTGCCGCGGAGTCTGCCGTCGCTGTTCATCCCGAACGTTCCGCTCACGTGGGAGACGTTCACGATCATCGCCCCGTTCGCCCTCGGTGTCGCGCTCGTCGGGCTGATGGAGTCGCTGCTCACCGCGAAGCTCGTCGACGAGATCACCGACACCCACTCGAACAAGAGCCGCGAGTCGTGGGGGCAGGGCGTCGCGAACGTGCTGTCGGGCGTGTTCGGCGGCATGGGCGGCTGCGCCGTGATCGGTCAGACCATGATCAACGTGAAGGCCTCGGGCGCGCGGACCCGCATCTCGACCTTCTGCGCCGGGATCTTCCTGTTCCTGCTGGTCGTGGTTTTCGGCGACTTCGTCGGCACGATCCCGATGGCCGCGCTCGTCGCCGTGATGATCATGGTCGCGATCGGGGCGTTCGACTGGCACAGCATCCGTCCCTCGACATTGAAGCGCATGCCGAAGAGCGAGACGTTCGTGATGGTTGCGACGGTTGCGTTGGTGCTGGTGACGCACAACCTGGCCGTCGGGGTCGTGGGTGGGGTGCTGGTCGCGTCGGTGCTGTTCGTGCGGCGGGTGGCGCACTTCGTGTCAGTTACACGCGTTCTCGCTGAGGCGGGTGACGTTGTGACGTATGCCGTGGAGGGGGAGTTGTTCTTCGCGTCGAGCAATGACCTGACGACGTTGTTCTCGTACTCGGACGATCCGGCGCGGGTCGTCGTGGATCTGTCGGGGTCGCATGTGTGGGATGCGTCGACCGTTGCCGCGCTGGATGCGATTGAGACGAAGTATGCGACGTTGGGGAAGACGGTGGAGATCGTCGGGATGAATGAGAGCAGTCAGCGGATGCGGGGGCGGTTGACGGGTGGGTTCGAGTAGACCGTAACGACCGGTCGGGGCACGAGAAGGACCCCTCGTGCCCCAACCGGGCATACGTCGCTGCTGCGTCTCGGCCGCGTTAGTCCTTATACCGACGAACGGCTTCCCGAATTCCGTCGGCATGCGAGTAGATCTCGTCGAGCTCCTCGATGGCGTGGCGCGTCTCGACCTTGTCTTCGTCTAGTAGTCCCAGGTACTTCTGCTTCCCGTTGAAATGAAGACGAGCCACGGGCTTTCGATTGTTGTCATCGAGCAGAACGGCGAAGTAGCTCTTGGCATCGCGGTGGGTGACCCGCTGAGGCTTCACCTCGCCACAGGCGATGGCTTTGACGATCTGATACCCCTCAAGCTCCTCGAGAGTGGTCTCGATCTCGGTGTCTCGATCGAGATCCGCCTCAACGACCTCGGCGCTCGTCGCCGGCGACGGATCGCTGGTGTGCGCGATCCCACTTACCCCGAGCGCGGCCTTAAGACGGTCATTTACCCGCTCGTTCAGGAACTGATGCGCAGCCTTGCCGACCAGCCCCGTGAATTGCTGACGCACCTTCTGCGTGTACGAACCGTCGTACACGCGCGTCGCGAAAAACTTGATCCACTCGTCGGTTGGCTCGCGGAACTGGCCTGCGATCTCTCGCTTGAGCGCGCCGATGTACTTGAGCTCCTCGGCTGCGCTGATGATCGAATCGAGGTCGAAACTCTCCTTGCTGAGCTTCTGAATCTCCGGGATTAGTGTCTCGTCGATGTCGAGCAAGTCGAGGACAAGGAACGGCTTTGCATCCATCCGGTTCGGTGCATCGAGGTCGGTGTAGAAGTGCCAAACGACCCCGTTCGTCAGAACAGCGATGCGCGCATTGGTCACGGCAAAGTAGCGGAACAGTTGGGAAGCGTGCTCGATCTTGAGCGAGCCCATCGACGGCTTGCACTCGATGAGGATCTGAACCTCATTGTCGCGCATGATGGCGTAGTCAATCTTCTCGCCCTTCTTCGTGCCAACGTCGGCTGTAAACTCGGGGACAACCTCGAGCGGGTCGAAGACGTCGTAGCCAAGAATCGTCGAGATGAACGGCATGACGAATGCATTCTTCGTCGCCTCCTCGGTTCCGATCGCCGTCGCCTGGTTCTTGACCTTCGTTGCGAGGGAATCGAGACGTTCTGAAAACTCCACCGTTACTCCGTTCGTCCTTGAACACGCTTTGATCCAGACGATAGCGGACCTTGAAGCGAAGGACGGGCGACGCAGCATATCGATATGCTGCGTCGCGTGAGCACTACGACGCCGGCCCGACTCTCGCTCGAACTGCACGTCAGCCAGAAGCGCATCCGCAGCTTCCTCCGGGAGCAGTACGGCAGGCTGCCCGAAGGCGTCGCCCGGTGGGAACTCGAGGACAGTCAGGCTGACGCGGTGCGGGCTCAGTTCGATCGGCAGCTCCGACCCACCGACCCGATGGTCTGGACATTGGAGATCGGCGACACCGTGCTGCGGCGAGAGTTGCACGCTGCATACAAGGGTCAAGAGCAGGGCGGGATCATCACGCCCAAGTCAATTCCCGACATACTCGTCATCACTAGCCCGGAAAGCGGAGCGAGGCACGGGTACGACACCTTTGAAGGGCTGCAGGGAGACGGTTCATTTCTATACACGGGCGAAGGTCAGTACGGTCCGCAAGTATTCGCCCGCGGGAACACTGCGCTTCGAGACGCTGCCGAAAACGGCCGCCCCATCCGCCTGTTCACCAAACAGGGCACCTACGTCACCTACGTAGGGGAGTTCACCACTGGTGAGCCAGCGTTCAGAATCAAGACAATCCCGGACTCCGACGGGAACCCTCGCGAAGGAATCATCTTTAAGCTCGTGCCGGTTGACGCCGATGTGGAAGCACTCGATGCGCCATCCGCGCCCCTCACGGAAATCGCGCAGGCCTCGTCTTGGGCACCTCCCGAGTTTTCGTCGTACGTCGTCGGAGCCCCACTCATCCCTGCTGAGCGAGTCGTCTCCCGAATCGAGTTCGAGTTGCAAAGAGACTTCGGGCAGTGGATCAAGTCCCGCGGTGAAACTCCTCAGCGCCTTCGCCTGAGTTCCGCAGGAGCCACGATCGAGCCCGATCTCTACGTCTCAGAGTCAGGCTGGGTCGTCGAAGCGAAGAAGTCGCCCGCCCGTGAATACGTTCGCACCGCGATTGGGCAAGTCCTCGACTACTCGCGGCTGGCTCGGGAGTCCGGCAGGCCTGCAGTTCCCGTCATCTTGCTTCCCAGCCGACCGATCGCTCATCTCGAGGCCTTGTTGGCTGAGTCGGGAATCCTCCTGATCGTCCGCGACGACGAGGGCTTCTTGGTCATCGAGTAGGCGACCCGGCCGCAAGTTCCGCGACAGATGGCAGGTCGGGGGCGGCCCAATCGAGATCCGGCAGATCGCTAGGGCAAACCCAGCGGAGTTCATCATGATCGAGGCTCTGGGTCGGTGGTTCTCCGAGCAACCTGGCGCGGAGACAGATGAGGCGGATGGTGCTTTCGCCGACCACGGTGTCATCCGTTCGAAGCGGCGCGGTTACCTCGATGGAAGTGCTGAGCTCTTCGCGTATCTCTCGCGCCAAAGCCTCGCTGTGCGTCTCACCCATTTCGAGTTTGCCGCCGGGGAACTCCCATTTCCCTCCAGCCGCCTTCTCCGGCCGACGGCGGCACGCAAGGATCTTGCCTTCATGCTCGATGATGGCTGCAACGACCTCGATAACACGGCTCTCGCTCACTATGCCTCCGAGAGCAAGCTAACAGGGGTGTCCTCGGGGCCCGTACCCCGACCCTGATACCTTCGCATCATGCCGTCGCCGCAGACCCTCGCCGCCCTCCGCGCCTTCGTGGCCGAACGAGACTGGGACCAGTTCCATTCGCCGGAGAACCTCGCGAAGAGCATCGCGATCGAAGCCGGCGAACTCCTCGAGTGCTTCCAGTGGTCCCCGAAGTTCGACCAAGAACAGGTCGAAGCGGAGCTCGCGGATGTCGTCAGCTACTGCATCCATCTCGCGAACAAGATCGGCGTCGACCTCGACGAGATCGTCATGAAGAAGTTGGAGTCGACGAAAGCGAAATACCCCGTCGAGCTGGCGAAGGGGCGCATGACGAAGTACACCAAGCTTTCCGAGGCGCCGGAGTGACAGCATTCAGCATCCAGCGCCTTCCTTTCCGCCGTGACGCTGTTGATACGTGGGCGCGTGACGACAGCCGGCACACCAACTGGCCGGTCGTCTATGTGCTCGAAGGCGACGCCCAACGCAGTTCGCCCGGGCTCTACGTCGGCGAGACCGTAAGCGCGGCAACACGTATGCGTCAGCACCTCGCCGGTTCGAAGAAAAACGAGTCCCTTGAATCGATCCGCGTCGTCGTGGATCACACGTTTAACAAGTCAGTCTGTCTCGACCTCGAGTCTCATCTCATCCGCTGGTTCTCGGGCGACGGTCGATATCGCATCCTCAATGGCAACGACGGTCTGACAGACGCGCAGTATTACGATCGCGATCTCTACCGCGAGTCTTTCCGCGACGTGTTCGAGGCGATGCGAGCAGAGGGACTCTTCTCGCGGAGCATCCCGCAAATCGAGAATTCTGACCTGTTCAAGCTCTCGCCCTTCAAGGCTCTGACCGATGACCAGGGCATCGCGATCATGGACATCCTGGAGGGTCTGCTCGAAGATCTTCAGGACCCCGGCGCTCGCTCAACCCTCGTCGTTCAAGGCAACCCAGGAACCGGCAAGACGGTCATCGCGATCTTCCTGATGAAGTTGCTCGCCGACATTCGCGACTACGACGACCGCGACGGCATCGAGCCGGACTCGATGTTCTCAGAGTTCTTCGTCCCGGAGAATCGAGAGCTGCTCAAGACCTTTCGTATGGCGCTCGTAATCCCGCAGCAATCTCTGCGGATGTCGGTGCAGAAGGTCTTCAAGAAGACCCCCAAACTTGACGCTGCGATGGTGATGTCGCCATTCCAGCTCGGCGAATCGGACGAGACGTACGACCTCGTTCTCGTCGATGAGACCCACCGCCTCGGCCAACGCGCCAACCAGGCATCAGGCGTGCAGAACAAGAAGTTCCGCGAGATCAACGAGGCTCTGTTCGGAAGCGACGACCCTCGTTACACCCAGCTCGACTGGATCAAGGCTCGCAGCAAACATCAGCTCCTGCTCGTCGATGGGGAGCAGAGCGTACGGCCGCATGACCTTTCTCCGGCGGCGCTCCATGCAGAGGTCAGTGAGGCGAAGGATGCGCATCGATTTTTCCGGCTGACGACCCAGATGCGCGTACAGGCGGGCGCAGACTACGTCGAATTCGTCCGCGCCCTTCTGCGGGATGAAGAGCCATCGCTCCCCAGCCTCGGTGAGTATGAACTCCGCCTCTTCGATGACCTCGGAGAGATGCGCGATGCCATCCGGCAGAAGGATGCTGAGGTCGGCCTTTCCCGCCTCGTCGCAGGGTACGCGTGGGATTGGGTGTCGAAGAAGAACCCAGACGCATTCGACATCGAGATTGACGGTGAGCGCATGCGGTGGAACGGCACAGATAAGGACTGGATCAACTCGAAAGGGTCGCTTGAAGAGGTCGGCTCGATCCACACCGTTCAGGGGTATGACCTGAACTACGCAGGCGTTATCATCGGGCCCGACCTCCACCTCGACCCGGCATCCGGTCGGATCGTCGCTGATCGCGAGAGCTATCGAGACAAGAAGGGCAAGGAGAACACCGGGCACCTGAAGGATGCGTTCGGAGACGATGACCTATTGACGTTCATCCGAAACATCTATGGGGTGCTGCTAACACGCGGGATGCGTGGAACGTACGTCTACGTGTGTGATCCGGCCCTGAGAGAGCGTCTGGCCGCGGCGCTCATGCGCTAGCTTCGCCCTCCCCAAACCGCTCCCCCGAGCTCACCTGCTGCGCCACCCGTCGCAACGCCAACAACAACGGCTCCACCAACACCGACCCCAACACCACGTACCGCACCGCAGCCCCCGCCGACTCCTCCGGCACCCCCGCGATCTCCGCATCCGCAATCCGCCGCATGCTCGCGAGGTACTCCGCCATCGCCGCATCCGGAACGGTGAACCCGACGCGCTCCAACCCCTGCAGCGCCCGAGCGACCGCATACAGCACCGCCTCATCGCACATACCTGGCTTCCACCCGAGCCCCGCGACAAGAGCCTCAGCGTCCGTCAGATCCAGCGAATCATCCACCGGCGGAGTGATCGCCGCATGCGCCGCCCCCAGCAGCTCGTGCGCACTCGCCGGCGGATCATCCAGCGCCCCGAGCACCCGCCGCGTCTCGGCGATGCTCACCCCCGCGTCGAGCAACGCCCGGATCACCCGCAGCCGCTCCACGTGCTTCTCAACGTACGCGGCCTGAGTCGCAGACGACCGCTCACCCTCGGGCAGCAGTCCCTCGCGCAGGTAGTACTTGATCGTCGGCACGGTCACGCCGGTCTGGGCTGACAGTTCGGAAATTCTCATGGCCACCTCTTGACTTCGATAGTAGCGCTATCCATTATGGATAGTGAAGCTATCTAACCAAGGAGTCATCATGTCGAAAGTCATCACGGGCCGCATGACCCACCGCCACGAGGGCGAGCTCGTCGTGTTCCACATCGGGATGCAGATCAACCGCTGGTGGCGCCCCGACCTGTGGATGCCGGCCTTCTTCGCCATGCCGGGGATGCTGCGCGAGCTCTCCACCGATCCCGACTCGGGCATGCTCGGCTACCACCTGCTCTTCGGCTCGGGCGGACCCTACGTGGTGCAGTACTGGTCATCCGTCGACAAGCTCTACGCCTACGCGTCCAGCCCGAGCCAGCAGCACCGCCCCGCCTGGACAGCCTTCAACCGCGCAGCCCGCAAGGCTCCGGGCGCTGTGGGGGTGTGGCACGAGACCTTCCGCGTCGACACCGCGGAGAGCGTGTACGTCTCGACGAAGCCGATGGGACTGCCGAAGGCGACGGAGCTCGTCGAGGTCGGGAAACGTCAGGAGCGGGCGCAGGCGCGGTTCGCCGAGGGGCGGACGGAGGCGAGGGATGAGGCAGTAGCGGAGCGCTAACTATTCAGAGGTTCAACACCCCTCTGGACACATCCTGGTGAGACTGAAGCTAGCGGCGACTCCTCAGCGCCAGCGACCTCGAATATATTTCTATTGCCCTCATTTGTGTCGTTTCATTGTCCATGCAGGGCAATGATGCCGACTATTGGAGGGACTTATGAAGAACCGCAACGCAGTCGCAGCACTGGCGCTAGCCGCGATCTTCGGGATGTCAGCACTCACTGGCGCGACTTCGGCGTCCGCCGACACCACGTCGCCCGCCGCGGCCGGAACCAGAGCCGTTGGCGCGAGCACAACGGCTGTCGATGCCGCCGCCCAAACGGATTCGAACTCGCCCGACTGCATCGTTTGCGGAGTCCCGGTCAAGAAGGCAGTGAAGCTGAGCGGACCGGTCCTCATATCCAAGAAGTTCGTGCGCTATCTCACGGGCGCCTGGGCCAGATCGACAGGGTATGCCTGGAGCTCATCCACCACCGTAAGCGCCAGCATCGACTCGAGCGTTGGCATGTCCGCTGCGGGTGCGTCCAGCAACATCGGAGTCTCAGCAAGTGTGACCAAGAGCTACTCCATCACGGTAAATATTGCGGCGAGCAGCACGAGGTACTCCAAGCTCGGTCTCGCCTCGAACTTCAACAGGTACTACGTCAAGTCCGCCTACTTCCAAGACGGTAAGCAACTCGCTGGTTCCTCGTGGAGCTACGGATACCTTTACGCCCCCACGAAAGACCAGTTCCTCATCGTTTACTACCAGTGACATCTGCCAGTACCGTGAGCCTCAATAGGCGCGCTGCGTTTGCCGTGATCGCCCTCGGAGCGATCGCGACCAGCGCCACATCGTGCGCACCGACACCAGAACCGCGACCGGCATCCCCTCCGGCATTCGCTCTCACGGCCGCCGAGGTCGTCTTCGCCGCCGGTCACCCCTACCCCGTCAACTTCATCTTCGTCGCGCCGGAGAGCGATGCCATCTGGACCGACCTGACCGGTGTCGAACTACCGGGCGATGCGTCGGTCGGCCCCGGCGAGTTCGATGTCATCCGAGGCGCGGTGGTGGACGGATACCAGCTGGGGAACATCACCTTCGAGATCACCATCCCCGCGGATGGCATCGCTTTCGAGTCGATCGGGCTGGTCTACGCGCACTCGACGGAGCCGGAGTACGTGGACGTCGAATCATGGACCCTCACTGAGGCACGACCCGAAGAGTTCGCCACCGCAGACGCCAAGGCTGAAGTCACCGCCATGTCGGAGTGCACCCGGGCCGAGCTCCCAGTCCCGCCCCCACTGGCCTCGGTCGGCAAATTCAGTACGGGATCCTCCGATGTGTCCGCGGAGGATGTGGCTCTCGCTCCAGACCGCGGAGCGATCGACATTTCGCTGTCCTGCACCAACGACGCGGACTTCTACGTCATCAGTCCGACGCTCGACTACACCGACACCGAGGGCACGGCGAAGAGCACTCGCTTCGCTCCCATCGCCATCGGCTTCCAAGACATAGACGACGCCGACTTCCGCCGCATACGACAGCGGTGAAGCGGGGCGCTGCCCCACGACGCCTTGCGACCGCTGGCGAGATTCTCCTCGCGCCGTTAAAAGAGCACTGCGAAGTGTGGACTCTGTGCGTCGACGCGGCCCGCACGACAGGGACGCATCACATCACAATCACCATCAGATGGATGTCGTCAAATATATTGATAACAACCTCATACGTGTGTTTCCATGGTGATGGTTGACGATGAGGTCGATCACGGAGCAGCAGACGAGAGCACAGACCAAAGGCGGGCTGCCCAGGGCTTCGCCATCGGAACGTGACAGGAATGCAGCAGGGCGGGCGGCAGTGGCCGCGATCGTACTCAGCGCGATCGCGGCCACTTCCACATCTGCACGCCCGACCTCGACACAAGCACCTCCCCGGACTGATCAAGGAGAAGAGATGCACAGCGAAGACGATGTGCAGGCGACTGCCGGGAAGCCCCACGGCACCGCACGTGAGCGCGCATGCATTGCGGCAATGGTCCTCCTCGGAGGCATGCTTCCGGTCGTCGCGAAGCTGCCCCTGTTCCAAGACGCTGTGTGGGTGTTCTGGCTCGCGGCCCTCGCGCTCATGCTCGGCGCGCTCGCCCTGGTCGTGCGCGTCACCTGGCGCGAGCGACGCTCCAGCGGACACTAGCGCCGCATCCTCGACTTGCTGCGTCGGGGTGGTCCGTGGTCGGGAGGAGATCCGCGATACGGAGGAGAGATTCGGGAGAAGTGACCTCCGAACGGCGGAACACCTCCGGAACGGGCAGGGCTGCCGCGCGAGGGTTCCCACGAAGAGGGTTCCCACGAAGAGGGGTATCCCGCGGACGAGGCCCGCCCGAGGCTTACCCCGCGATGCCCCGGAGCAACCGCACCACGGTGTCTTCCACGCGCTCGGCACTCAACGGCTGCCCGATCAGCGCGGAGTACGACGCGATCGCGATGAACTCGTCCGCGACGGCGGCAGCATCCACATCCGCCCGCACATCGCCCGCATCCCGTCCGCGGGACACGCGCTCCGCCACCCACTCCCGGATCGGCGCCGCCAGCCTCTCGTTCAACACCAGTCCCAGCTCCGGATCAGCCGCCGTCACCTCGATCAGCGCGCGCGCCAACGACACACCCTCGGGCCGAGCCAGCCCCGCCGACACTGCCGTGAACCACGCCCGCAGGTCCGCGCCGAGATCCGACGTCATCGGCACCGTCGCGTCAGACCCGGGCACCGAGCCCTCGAGCAGCGCCTCACCCAGGATCGCGGCCTTCGACGGCCACCACCGATAGATGGTCTGCTTCGACACCTCGGCCGCCTCGGCGAGACCCTCGATCGTCACCGACTCGTACCCGTCTGCGGCGAGCGCACGCCGCATCGCCTCCAGCACGGACTGGCGGGCTTTCTCACTGCGAGGACGAGGCACCATTCCACCGTACAGAGGCGTACACTGGAACATAAGTAGACGCACCGTTGCGAAACCCGAGCAAGGAGAAAGAGCATGGCCCTCACCGCACACTCCACCATCGGCGACTGGATGAACGACCCGACCGGCGGCCCGCTCATCCGTGGACTCTTCGAGCAGACGGGCGCCGACCCCGAACTCCTCACCCCCGTGCTCGGACTGCCTCTGCAGCAGCTCGTCGCCATGAGCCAGGGCCAGCTGCCCCAGTCGGTCGTCGACGACCTCGTGCGCGCCGCGAACAACGGCGAGATCCCCGAAGACGACGCCTCCGAGGGTTGGGCCGAGAAGACCACCTCCGGCCGCTTCGCCGGCAAGACCGTCATCGTCACGGGCGCTGCCTCGGGCATCGGCAAGGCCACCGCCTCGCGCATCGCCCGCGAAGGCGGACGTGTGATCGCGAGCGACATCGCCGCCGAGAAGCTCGACGCCCTCAAGGCCGAGCTCGCGGATGCCGACATCGTCACGGTCGCGGGCGACCTCACGAAGCAGGACGCGATCGACGCCGTCCTCGCCGCTGCGGGGGACCGCATCGACGGCCTCGCGAACGTCGCCGGCATCAACGACGACTTCTCCCCCGCCGGCGAGACCCCGGACGCCGTCTGGGACCGCGTCATCGCGATCAACCTGACCGCCCCGTTCAAGCTCATGCGCGCGGTCATCCCCGTCATGGAGAAGGCCGGTCGGGGCGCGATCCTCAACGTGTCGAGCGAGGCGGGCCTCCGCGGCAACGCCTCGGGCAACGCCTACACGGCCAGCAAGCACGGCATCATCGGCGTCACGAAGTCCGCGGCCTTCATGTACGGACCGAAGGGCATCCGCGTGAACTCCGTCGCCCCGGGCGGCGTCGCCACCGGCATCCCGATGCCCCCGAACATGTCGGAGTACGGCTCCGGGCGTCTCGCCCCGTTCCAGCAGTCGATCCCGACCGTCGCCACGGCGGAGCACCTGGCCGCGTCGATCACCTTCCTGCTGTCGGACGACGCCGTGAACATCAACGGCGCCATCCTCGCCTCGGACGGCGGATGGTCGGTGCAGTAAGCACCTCAACCCGCGAAGCCGACGCCCCCGCCGACCCGAACGGCGGGGGCGTTTCGCGTCCCCACCGACCCTGTCGCGCGCACGCCATGCCCGCGCGGTGTCGCGCGCTTCGAGGGCGTCAGCGCTTCGTCGTGAGGACGACCGACGTGAGGGCCGCCGCCGTCAGCCCCAGCGCACCGACTCCGAGCAGCACCAGGCCCGCGGGCCAGACGGCCAGCAGAACGACGTCGTACATGTCATCGCCGGCCGGCATCGACTGGTCGATCGTCCCCGTGTTCGTGAGGGCGATACCGGTGATCAGAGCGATGAGCGGAAGCCCCCAGGCGAGCATCCACGACAGACGCCGGATGGTCGTGCGCTGAGTCTCGTCGTGCGTCGCCGCCTCCGAAGCATCCTGAGTCGCGTCCATGCCTGCACCCTATCGGGGAGATCGCAGCGCACCGGGATTCTCTTCGAGCTCTCGGATGCCGACGCGGTCAGACGACCCGCATCCGCCCGACCGCCGCACGCACCAGCGCCGCGTTGCCCGGAGCGGTCGAGCCGTCCGGCAGCAGGAGCGTGTCTTCGAGCCCGATGCGCGAGTCCCGCCCGAGCTCCACCGCGAGGTCGAACGCAGGCCACGCGGAACCCTCTTCGCCGTGCAGCAGGATCGGGATGTCGGGCTCCTCGAGCTCGACGTGCGCGATCATCGCCTCGGCATGGTCGCGCACCACCTCCGCGGGTTCATCCGGAAGCTCGATCAGCACACGAAGGCATTCGCCGCGCAGCGGTGAGCGTTTCCACACCTCGAGCCCCACCGCGTCCCACAACCCGGCCTCGACCGCGACCCCGCGACGCACGAGCAGCGCGGCCACCTCTTCGGCCCCCGCCTCGTGCCAGTTCACGGATGCATGGTCCGGCAGCTCCGTCCACGCCTCGATCGCCGCGAGTCGCCGCCCGACATCAGGCTCCGCCCAGGCACCTGTCGTGACGCCGACCGGAACACCGGGAGCCGCAGCCCGCACGGCCCACACCCAACGAGCGACGTCGTCGGCCGTAAGACTGTCGCGACCGGCAGCATTCTTCGGGTGCACATGCACCTCGCCCGCTCCGGCCGCGACGGCGCGCGCCGCGTCGGCCGCGACCACCGTCTCGTCGGCACTCAGCCACGGATGCTCCGCGACATCGCGCGCACCGTTGACACATGCCTGCAGCAGCATCATCCGATCAGTTCGCGCGGGTGGAGACCGTAGACGCTCGCCGTCTCGGACGGACCCTCCTCGGCGCGCACGGTATGGGCGACCTGACGCGCGACCGCCGCACTGCGTCCGACTTTCACGGCCTCGGCCTCGTCTTCGAAGCTGCTGCCCAACGTCTGCGATTCGCCCTCGATGCGGTTGAACCAGATGCCGTTGCGGTGGAACGTCTCGATGTCGCCGGTGGCCATGGGAGTCCTTTCACTCGGACTCCTTTCTACGCCGGACCACCGACGCGAGGGGAGCCCCTTGACACCCTCGACCGCGCCGTCCGAGATGCGGCTCAGCGGCGACGGGCGTGCTCTCGCACCGCGGCCCCCATCGCAGCGAAGGCCTCTTCGAGGATCGGCCGTGGCGTGGCGAAGACCACCCGCACGAACTGCTCCGCACCCCTGCCCAGCAGGCGCCCCTCGGTGAGCACGACACCGGCGCGGTCCCGGAAGAACTCGGCGGGCGGGCCGGGGATGCCCAGGGCGGCGGTGTCGATCCACCCGATGTACGTCGCCTCGGGCGCACGGTACACGGCGCCGGGCAGGTGCTCGTCGACCAGGGCCGCCAGTTCCCGCCGAGACCCGTCGAGATACCCGATCACGTCTGCCAACCAGGGCCTCCCGTGGCGATACGCCGCGGTCGATGCGACGACGCCGAGGGTGGCCGCGCCGTGCTGCACCGCGAACCCGAACCGCTTGTACAGCTCCTGATCCACATCGTTCGAGGTGATCAGCTGGGCGGTCTTGAGGCCGGGGATGTTCCACGCCTTCGAGGCACTCGTCCCCGTCACGGTATGCGCCGCCGTGGCCTCCGACACCGAGGCGTAGGGGACGAACGGCGCACCCTCGTACCGCAGCGGCGAATGGATCTCATCCGCGAAGACCCGCCCGCCATGCCGCTGCACGACCTCGGCGATGGCCTCCAACTCCGCGCGCCCGGCGATCGTCCCCGTGGGGTTGTGCGGGTTGCAGAGCACGAGCGTCCGCGCCCCGGCCGCGAAGGCCTCGTCGATCCGTTGAAGGTCGTGCTGCCATCGTCCGTCGACCACGACGCCGGGGGCTTCGATCACCGGATGCCCGACCGCCGGCAGATATGTCAGAAAGGGCATATATGCCGGAGTCGGCACGATCACGGGTGAGCCGGCTGGCGCATACTCCTGCACCGCCACGCCGAGAGCCGCCATGACATCCGACACCGGATGCACGCGCTCGGGATCGACGGCCCAGCCGTATTCGTCGCGCATCCAGTCCGCCGTCGCCACACTCAGATCCGCCGCCTGCGGGGGAGAGAGGTACCCGAGGTTCTCGTCGTCGATCGCCCGGTGCAGCGCGCCCGCGATCTCCGGAGCGACCCCGAAATCCATCTCCGCCACCCACGCCCCGATGCGCCCCGGATGCAGACTCCACTTGCGACTCTGCGGGCGGTCGAGGAAGAGGCGCGTGCGGGCATCGAAGGGATGCGTGGAGTGGTCCGCGGTCATGATCTGGGTCCCGTCAGTTCAGCAGACGGCGCCGGTACAGTTCGGGCGCGGGGCGCGGGGCGCGGATCTCGGGCACGGGGAACTCCATTCGCAGCGGGTCCGACCCAATCTACGGACGCCCCCTCGCCCTCGCATTCCACGTTTCCGTCCATGACGCCGAGGTGTTGTCTTCCATGACGACCACATATTCAGGCGACGTATAATGTTACGTGTCATCCTCGATGGGTGTCCGTGATCATCAGCAGACGACGCGGCGCTGGGGGCCTGGACTGGAGGAGATGAGATGACTGAGGAAGATCGCGCGGCATCGGACGCGGTTCTGATCCTGGAGGCCGTGGCGCGACTCCTGCGCGCATCGCCGAACCACGAGATGAGTGCGGACTGGGTCGCCATGCACGCCGAGCACCTCGAGCACGCGGCGCGTGTCACCGCCAAGGAGGCCGGCGTCCCTCCCGAGAACCTGCGGGTCCCTCGCCTCTTCGCGTCGGCGGAATGGGAGCGCGCGCTCGCACCGATCCTCTTCGCCCCGCGCGAGCTCGAGACGGTGTATCAGAACCTCGGGTACCCGCCGGGGACCGCGACGGCGACGTCCGAAGGGGCTCGCCGGTCCCGACTCGTCCACGCCCGCCGATCGGGGCGCTCCTGAGTCGTCGGCGTCAGCATGGCGTCGACCCCCTTTGCGCGGCGCCCGCTGGTAACGTTCCCTTGACCGTCGGCACCACATCTCGGAGGGCAGTGATGAGTGAACGAGCGCGCCGCCCGACCGTCAAGGAGGTCGCGAGCCGAGCCGGCGTGAGCCCCATGACGGTCTCGCGCACGCTCTCCGGTGGCGTGAACGTCAAGCCCGACGTGCAGCAGCGCGTCATGGAGGCGGTCGCCGAACTCGGCTACCACCGCAACGAGAACGCCCGCAGCATCCGCCCCGGTCAGTCGAGTGGACTGATCGGCGTCGCGATCACGAACATCGCCAACCCGTACTACAGCACCTTCGCGCTCGGCGTGGAGGAGGAGGCCGCCCTCACCGGCCGACGGATCCTGCTCGGCAACACCTCGGAGGATGCCGCGCGCGAGGCCGACCTCGTCGGGGACTTCCTCGGCCGCCGGGTCGACGGCCTCATCGTCGTCCCCGCCGGCACGAGCTCCGCGCATCTCGCGCACTCGCAGGCTCAGGGGGTGCCGGTGGTCCTCGCCTCGCGCCGCATCGACGGGCTCGCCGCCGACAGCGTCGTGCTCGCCGACGATGACGGCGCCTACCGCGGCACGACCGCCCTCCTCGACCGTGGTCACACCCGCATCGGCTACCTCGGCAATGCGCTGTCGATCTTCACAGGAGAGCGCCGTTACGCCGGGTTCGTGCGCGCCCTGCACGACCGAGGGCTCGCCCCGGACGCCGATCTGGTCGCGACGAATCAGCAGACCGTGGACCAGGCGCGTGTCGCCACCCGTGCCCTCCTCGACGCCGCGCATCCGCCCACCGCGATCTTCTGCGCCAACAACCGCAACGCGATCGGTGCGCTCAAGGAGATCAGCGCCCAACTCGGCTCCCGCTCGCGACCAGCGAGCGCCTTCCCCGAGATCGTGAGCTTCGACGACTTCGAGCTGGCGGAGCTCTCCCCCGTGCCGATCAGCGTGATCGACCACGACCCTCGGGAACTCGGCCGCACCGCCGCACGGCTGCTCCTCGACCGCCTCGACCGCGGCGAGCGCGACGCCGCGCCGCGTGCCGTGGAGCTTCCGGTCTCTCTCCGCGGGGTGCGCTGACCCGTCGCCCCGGCAGGTGTTGACACTCTCGACCGTCATTGATAACGTTACCAATCATCGACGAGGACGTCGGATGAGTCGACGAGGAGGCCGGATGGAGCTGTGCATCGATTTCGGGGGCACCGAGATCAAGCTCGCCCTGATCGACGCCGACCGCGTCATCGCCTCTGGCCGTATCGCCGTGCAGGGCAGCCCCGCCGACCTCGCCGCCGCGGCTCTCGAGGCCCGACGACTCCTCGCCGAAGCCGGCCGCACTGCCGACGCCGTGGGCATCGCGGTGCCAGGGGTCGTCGAGCCCCGCACCGGGCGGATGCTCCACGCCAACGCGAAGTACGACTTCCTCCGAGACCTCGACCTGAACGCCTGGTCCCTGACCGAGTTCGGCGTCGCAGCGACGGTCGAGAACGACGCCCGTGCCGCCCTGATCGGCGAGGTGTCATCCGGCAGTGCAGCAGGCGAGCGCGATGCGGTGCTCGTCACCCTCGGCACCGGCATCGGCACCGCGGCCCTGATCGACGGCACACCCCTGCGCGGCCGCACCGGTCACGCGGGGATTCTCGGCGGCCACCTCACGGTCGACCTCGACGGACCCGCGTGCCCGTGCGGCAACATCGGATGCGGAGAGGCCATCGCGAGCACCTGGGCCCTCCCCTCGAGCGTCACCATGACCGAGGTCTTCACCACCGACGCCCACCCCGACATCGAGGAGCGGTACCTGCACGTGTGGGGCGCCGTCGTCACCTCGCTCGTGCACTCCTACGATCCCGCCGTCGTGATCCTCTCGGGCGGCATCCTGCGCGCGGGCGACGCCGTCCGTGCACCCATCGAGGAGTACGTCCGCGCCCACCTGTGGCCCTCGCTCACCCCACCGCGCTTCGTCGTGCCCCCCGAACCAGAGCTCTCCGTCGCCCGCGGACTCAGCGTCCTCGCCCGCACCGCGACCACCCCCACCGCCACACCGCAGGAGGAACAGTGACCACCCCGATCAGCGACATGCACGAAGGGCACACCACCCGAGGTCGCTACGACACCCAGCCGACCGTGGCCCTGCCGGAGGGGGAGCGCATCCTCCGCGGCGCCGAGGGCTGGACCGCGGCCGCCGAGCTCGCCGAGGCCTGCGCCCGCGTGACCGGCACCGCGCCCGTGCTGCTGGTCGACGCCTACCCCGGCGTCGACGTGCCCGCCCTCACCGCCCAGGTGCGCGCGGCCCTGCCGGACTGGACGTTCGTCGACGTGGAGACCGCCGCCCTCCCGGTGGCCGAGGTCGAGCAGCTGATCGCCCCGAACCTCACCGACGACCGCGTGTTCGGCGTCATGAGCCACTTCGCGCTGACCGACTTCTACGACGCCGCGAAGCTCGACGCCGTCGCCGACAGCATCGCCGGAAGCCCCACCGTGGTGGTCGGCTGGGGTGCGGCGCTCCTCTCTTCGCGTCTCGCCGGCCCTGCGGCCACGGTGCTCGTCGACATGGCCCGCTGGGAGATCCAGCTGCGTCAGCGGAACGGGGCCACGAACTGGCGCGCCGACAACCCCGACGAAGACAACCTGCGCAAGTACAAGCGCGGCTTCTTCGTCGAGTGGCGCACCGCCGACCGGCACAAGCGCTCCCTGTTCGACACGGTCGACTTCGTGCTCGACGGCAACGCGATCGCCCCGGCGGAGCAGCACCCCGACTCGCCGGATGCCGGCATGATCACGGGGGCCGCGTTCCGTCAGGCCCTGCAGGACGCCGCGCACCGGCCCTTCCGCGTCGTGCCGTTCTTCGACCCCGGCGTGTGGGGCGGGCAGTGGATGAAGAACCTCATCGGTCTCGACCCCTCGAAGGACAACTACGCGTGGTGCTTCGACTGCGTGCCGGAGGAGAACTCGCTGCTGCTGGAGGGCGAAGGCGGCGTGATCGAGATCCCCGCGCTCGACCTCGTCTTCAGCCGTCCTGTCGACCTGCTCGGCGCGAAGACCTTCTCGCGCTTCGGGGCCGAGTTCCCCATCCGCTTCGACTTCCTCGACACCATGGACGGCGGCAACCTGAGCCTGCAGGTGCACCCGCTGACGGACTACATCCAGAACACCTTCGGCATGCACTACACGCAGGACGAGAGCTACTACATGCTCGACGCCGGCGACGACGCGGTGGTGTACCTCGGCACCAAGGAGGGCATCGACCGCGCGGAGATGCTGCAGGACCTGGCGACGGCCCAGGACGGCGAGCACCCGTTCCCCGCCGAGAAGTACATCAACTCCTTCCCGGCCCGCAAGCACGACCACTTCGCGATCCCCGCCGGCACCGTGCACTGCTCCGGCGCGAACTCCATGGTGCTGGAGATCTCGGCGACGCCGTTCATCTTCACGTTCAAGCTCTGGGACTGGGGCCGCGTCGGCCTCGACGGCATCCCCCGTCCCGTGCACCTCGATCACGGCGCCCGCAACATCCAGTGGGACCGTGACACCGCCTGGGTCGGCGACCAGCTGCTCGACCAGGTCGAGACGATCCGCACCGACGGCGACGTGATCGAGGAGAGCACGGGCCTGCACGAGCTCGAGTTCATCGAGGTGCGCCGGCATTGGTTCGCGCAGGGCTCCGACCACGACACGGAGGGCACCGTCAACGTGCTCAACCTGGTCGAGGGCGACGAGGTGCGGGTGGTCAGCCCGACCGACGCCTTCGCGCCCTTCGTGATCCACTACGCCGAGACGTTCATCGTCCCCGCCGCCGTCGGCGCGTATCGGATCGAACGCACCGAGAACTCGCAGAGCACCCGCTTCGCGACCGTCAAGGCGTACGTGCGCGGATCGCGCGCGAGCGACAACTGAAAACGCAGCACCCGAATCACAGCAATGACGCACCATCGCGAGGATCCCGACCGGGAATCCCTTGCACCGCACTCATCACCTTGGTAGCGTGAAACCAGATTTCTGGTAACGATACCAAACGAACAAGGGAGTTCTGAATGATCAAGCGACGCACGATCGCCGCCGCCGCGGCCGGTCTCCTCCTCGGCACCCTGGCTCTCGCCGGGTGCGCCGGCGACTCCGATTCAGGAGACTCCGGAGAGGTGACCGGCACGCTCGACTTCTACACCGACAAGGCGGCGTGGAAGCCTGACTTCGAGTCGCTCAACGAGGTGAGCGGCGATGCCATCGACATCACGCTCAAGACCACCGGCTATTCGGACGCGAACCAGTACGACGCCTTCATCAAGCAGTCGTTCCGCACCGACAAGTCGCCCGGCCTGTTCACCTGGCACACCGGCGACTCGCTCAAGCAGCTGGTCGACGAGGGCCTGGTCGCCGAGACCACCGACATCTGGAGCAAGGCCGTCGACGAGGGCTGGGTCAGCGAAGACCTGCGCGACAGCTACACCTTCGACGGCAAGCAGTACTGCGTGCCGATGAACATCGCCTACTGGATCATGTTCTACAACAAGGCCGCCTTCGCCGACAACGGCGTCGAGGTGCCCACCACCTGGGACGAGCTGAACACCGCCGCCGAGACGCTGAAGGATGCCGGGGTCACCCCGTACTACCAGACCAGCGTGCTCTTCACCTTCCAGTGGTTCCAGCACCTGGTCGCCTCGACCGACCCCGACCTGTACGAGGGGCTCACCACGGGCGAGGTCAAGTACACCGACCCCGAGATCGTCGACGTCATGAACGTGTGGCTCGAAGAGCAGGAGAACGGCTGGTTCAGCGACGCGGGAAGCACCACCGACCCCGCGGTCGGCCTCAAGCAGGGCGACTACGCCATGATCAACTTCGGCACGTTCTTCGCGGGCAACCTCGAGGGGGCCGGCATGACGACCGATGACTACGGGATGTTCGCGATCCCCGCGGTGAATGACAGCCTCGACACCACGCCGGTGGCCGTCGAATCGGGCCCGATCTGCACGGCCGAGAACTCGAAGCAGCGCGACCTCGGTCTCGCCTACGCCGAATGGTGGATGTCTCCCGACGCGCAGACCGCCTGGAACGACGCGCACGGCGACGTGGCGTTCAACCCGAAGGCCGAGGTCGCAGACCCCGCGCTGGCCGAACTCGGCGAGCAGATCGCCGGCGACGACTACTCGCTGTACGACCGCTTCTTCGAGGCCATGCCGACCGAGATCGTGACCACCGCGATCGAGCAGTTCGGCGCCTTCAACGCCAACCCCGGCGACCCGATGCCGTTCCTGGAGAAGATCCAGGCCACGGCTGACAAGTACTGGGCAGAGCAGGAGTAAGCGGGCGGATGGCGCACCAGAAGACGCCGTACCAGTGGTCCGCCCGGGGCTTCATCGCCCCGGGCGTGATCCTGGTCGCGGTCCTGCTCTACCTCCCCCTGCTGTGGACGGTGTTCCTCAGCTTCACGAAGTACAACGGCCTCGGCAGCCCCGACTGGATCGGGCTCGACAACTACGTCGAGATGTTCACCGACGGCGACTTCGTGGGCTCCGCGATGAACACCGTGCTCTGGGTCATCGGCACCCTGATCATCCCGGTCGGCATCGGCCTGGCGATCGCGCTGCTGACCTGGAACCTCGGCGGCGGCGTCTGGCTGCGCCTTCCGTTCCTCATCCCCTACGCCCTCTCCGGCATCGGCGTCGGCGTGGTGTGGTCGTTCATCCTCTCCTCCGGCGGTGCGCTCGACCAGGCCCTCGCGGCCTTCGGCGTCGCCGATCCGCCACGGTGGCTGCTGGATGCCCCGCTCAACACGATCGTCATGATCATCGCCTCCTCGTGGCAGGGCGTCGGCGTGAACGCCCTGCTGTTCACGATCGGCCTGCAGGCCATCCCGAAGGAGCCGCTCGAGGCCGCCCGCATCGACGGCGCCGGCGGCGTCCGCCTCTTCACGAGCATCCTGTGGCCGATGCTCCGCCCGCTCACCGCGGTGGTCGTCGGACTCTCGATCGTCGCGAGCCTGAAGACCTTCGACATCGTGTGGGGCATGACCAAGGGTGGACCGGGCACCGTCTCGGAGACCCTGGCGCTGACCATGTACAAGGAGACGTTCGTGAACAGCGACTACGGACTCGGCTCGGCGATCGCGGTGTTCCTCACCGTCATCACCCTGGTCGCGTCGGTGCTGTACCTGCGTCAGCAGCTCTCCCCGAAGAAGGAGATGTGATGTCGAAGATCATCCGCACGGCCGTCCTCGTCATCCTCGGGATCGTGTGGCTGCTGCCCGCGTACCTGCTCGTCGTGAACGCGATGAAGGACCCGCTCACCTTCACCTCGAAGGAGTCCTGGATCCCGACCGACTTCCACCTGTTCGAGAACTTCGCGCAGGCGTTCGAGCTCTCCGGGCTCGGCAACAGCATCCTGAGCACCCTCATCTACTCGATCGTGTCGCCCACCATCGCAGTGCTCGTGGGGGCCGCGGCCGGATTCGCGATCGTGGCGCTGCGCCTGAAGCGCGGGTTCCTGTGGTTCGTGGTGATCTTCGGCGGCACGGTGTTCCCGCTGCAGATGGTCCTGTTGCCGCTGTTCGACGCCTACTCGCGCATCGGACTGTTCGACACCCGCGTGGGCATGGTCATCATCTACACCGTGATCTCGATCCCGTTCTCGGCGTTCGTGATGCGCAACTTCTTCACGGGCGTCGCGCACAACGTGTTCGAGGCCGCGGTGCTCGACGGCGCCACGACCTGGCGCATCTTCTCGCGCATGTACCTGCCGATGGCATCGAGCGCCCTGGTCGCGATCTTCATCCTGCAGGCCACGTTCGTGTGGAACGACCTGCTGCTCGGCCTCACGCTCAGCCAGTCCGACGACATCCGCCCGATCATCACCACCCTGTCCGGCATGCAGAGCACCTACGGCGGCGCGCAGATGTCGGTCGTGCTCGCAGCGGCCGTGCTCGTGTCGCTGCCCACCGTGATCCTGTTCCTGTGCACCCAGCGGTTCTTCGCCAAGGGCCTCGCGCTCGGGCAGTACTGACCCGCATCCACCGCCGTCACTCCGCCGCGAAAGGCATCATGCATCCGCTCATCCCCACCGTCGAGGATCTGTCCGCCGATGCGGTCACCCACCACTACGACGACATGATCGCGCCGTCGGGCCTGACGAACATGCTCGGCACCGTGCGGGTCGACCACGACCTCACCGCCGTCAGCGCCGTGCAGTTCCCACCCGTGTCGCAAGGGCTCACCCAGACCGCGGTGCTCTTCGTCGACGGCCGGCTGTTCGCGTCATACGGAGCGCCCGTCACGCACGAATGGCGGCCGGACCGGGTGGTACGGCGGGCCACCGTGGGAGGGCTCGAGATCGAGACGACGACCGTATGCGTGGCGGGGAAGACGGCCGTGGCGATCGACATCGCGGTGCGGAACACCGGCGCGCAGGAGAGGGCGGTGCGGATCGGCCTGTCGGCCGCGGCCCGCGTGACCCGGTCGGCAGAGGCCTGGCTCGACGCGGAGTCGCCGTCCGAGCGCGACACCGTGACGGTCGACGGTGAACGCCTCGTGTTCGCCTCGGCGGACGAGGAGGCCTGGAGCGTGCAGGGACTCGTCGGCGGCGAGGCGGCTCTAAGCGGAGTGGCCGATCTGCCCGACGCGTTCGACACCGGCATCGGGGGCAACGGTCGTGGCGGAGAGCTCTCGACCACCCTCACCGTGCCGGCCGGAGAGACAGCGCACACGGCATACGTGCAGGCGGTCGGCATCTCCCGACGCGACGCCTCGCGCACCTACGACCAGGTCACGGCCGACGTTCCCGGGTCGGTGCGCGCGGCGGAGGAGTTCTGGAACCGCCAGCTGCGGGCCGCCTTCGACCCCGACGACGGCGAGTTCTCGGGTGCGCTGCCGGTGCTCGAGACGGCATCGGCCCCGCTGCGACGCCTGTACTGGTGGGCCGTGCTGGGCGTGGTCTGGTTCCGCCGCGACTTCGCCGGCAACGTGCTCGGGCGGTCGTACGACACCCTGATGCCGAACTACTGGGGCACCACCACGTTCATCTGGGACTACAGCCTCAGCTCCCTCAGCCATGCGCTCCTCGACCCCGCTGAGATGCGGAATCAGGTGCGGCACTGGATCTCGCTCGACATCCACTCGCACTTCGGCACCTCCTCGCTCACCGGCGGACCCGTCGGGCGCTGGTACTCCGTCAACGACTACGCCATGACGCGGCTCGTGCACGACTACGTGCGCTTCACCGGAGACGTCGCCTTCCTCGACGAGATCGTCGGCGATCACACCGTCGCCGCCGCCGTACGGGAGTGGGCGATGGCATGGAAGGACTTACGCCGAGACTCTCCCCTCGCCGACTACGGCGAGATCGACAACCTCCTCGAATGCGTGAGCTCGTACACCCACGAGGTCGCCGGCCTCAACGCCGCGAACGTGTGGAGCATGCGTACGGCCGCCGACCTGGTCGAGCTCCAGGGCGATGAGACAGCATCCGCCGCGTTGCGGGCCGAGGCCGACGCGCTGCTCCCGGCCGTGATCGAGCGCTACCTTCCGGGCACCGGGGTCTTCGCCGCCGGTCAGCCCGACGGCACGCGTCTGCCGGTGCGGCACTGCTACGACTTCAGCGTGGTCGGCACCACGATCGCGGACGACCTGGCGCCGGGCATCCGCGACGAGATGGTCGGCTTCTTCCAGCGCGAGCTGCAGACCGAGAACTGGATGCGCGCGCTCTCGCCGTGGGATCCGGATGCCAGCTACAGCGTGCGCCCCGACCACCAGTGGAACGGCGCCTACCCCGCGTGGCCCGCCGACGCCGGACGCGCTCTCGCCGCCCTCGGCGCACCCGGCGTGCTGACCGACTGGATCGAAGGACTTTCCCGCACGGCGAACCAGGGCCCGATGGGGCAGGCGCACTTCGTGGACGAGGCCGTGCCGGGGTTCGGCGGCGGTGCCCGCAAGGCCCCACCGCAGCTGCCGTACATCATCGACTGGTCGTGCTCGTCGTCCGGCGCCTGGGTCGAACTCGTGATCGAGGCCCTCTTCGGAGTCTCCGTCGCCGCCGACGGCACGGTCCGCGCGGCCGGCTGCGTCGCGGCACTCGATCCGCACGCCGTGCTGCACGGTCTGCGCGTCGGCACCCGCACCTACGACATCGACGCGTCGGGCGGGATCACCGCGACCCCCGGCCGCTGACGCACCCCTGACCGCGAAGGACCGCACGACAACGCACGACCCCAACGAACACGAAGGAGTGATCGACATGAGAAGACGCATGATCGCGGCCGGTCTGGCCGCCGCATCCCTCTGCGCCGGCACACTGTTCGCCGCACCGGCGAGCGCGGCGGTTCCCGCCGGAGGAGGGCACGGCAACGGGCACGGCCCCGGCCAGTGCTCGCTGGTCGACAAGACGCTCACGGCGACCTCGACCGTGGATCAGGGCCTGACCACACAGTTCACCACCTACGGGAACACCGGAGGCGAATGGACCGGCGGCGACAGCACCTACTCCCTGTCGCTCGGCAAGGGGAAGACGGGCTGGTTCTTCTCGGACACGTTCCTCGGCACGGTGAACCCCGACGGCTCGCGCCCCACTGACTCCCCGTTCGTGAACAACTCGGTCGTGGTGGAGAACCGTCGCGGCGAGCTGACCACCATCACCGGCGGCACCCCCGACGACCCGGCAGGCATCATCCCCCCGGAGCCCGACGGCAAGTGGTACTGGATCGGCGACCCCACACCCGGACGACACGGCACGGTGCAGGTTCCGCTGCTGCAGTTCGCCCGCACCGGCACCGGGCAGTGGGACTTCGCCTGGACCGCGAACCGGCTCGCGACGCTCGACGGCGAGACGCTGCAGCTGGAGGGCATCGTCGACCTCCCCTCGGCGACCGGCATCAACTGGGGCTCCTGGACGCTCGAGGAGCGCGGCACCACGTACATCTACGGCATCGCCGATCCGGGTGGCGTCCGTTCGGCCTATGTCGCCAGGGTGCAGGGCACGGACGGACTCAAGGGCACCTGGACGTACTGGAACGGCACGGGGTGGTCGGCCGCCGAGACCGACGCCGTGCCCGTCGTGCCGTATGTCGCGAACGAGTTCAGCGTCGCGCCCTTCCGTGACGGCTACCTGCTGGTGACGCAGGACACGTCCGAGCTGTTCAGCACCCGGATCGTCGCACGCACCTCCTGCTCGCCGACGGGACCGTTCACCGACCCGGTCGAGCTGTACCGCACGCCCGAGACCGGGGCACTGGGCAGCTACGGAGACCCCGATGTGTTCACGTACAACGCGCACGAGCACCCGAACCTGCGTCAGGGCAACCGCCTCGTCGTCTCCTACAACGTCAACACCTTCGACAACGTCGGCGACGTGTACGACGACGCCTCGATCTACCGTCCGCGGTTCATCGACGTGCAGCTGAAGGTCACCGGATGACGGACGACCGTGCGGCGCTCCGGGGGCTGCTCGCCTCCGGAGCGCCGCTCACCTGGGTGTTCACGGGCGACTCGATCACCCACGGTCTCATCCACACCCGCGGCGCCCGCAACTACGTCGACCATCTGCACGAGTTGATCCGGGGCGATGCCGGACGCGTGCAGGATGCCGTGATCAACACGGCGATCACGGGATGGCGGGCGGACCTGATCCTCGGCGACTTCGACCGCCGCGTCGCACACTGGCGGCCCGCCGTCGTGACGCTCATGATCGGCACGAACGACTGCACCACGCAGTGGCTCGACCCCGTGATCGAGGTGTCGGACTTCGCCGCGTCCGTCGCGGAGTTCGTACGGCGGGTGAGGGAGGTCGGCGCCGTGCCCGTGCTGCAGACACCGCCGACCGTCGATCTGCTGCATGCCCCTGATCGTGCACGGATCGGCGAGTTCGCACAGGTGATCCGTGATGTGGCCGCGCGCGAGGGCGTGCTGCTCGTGGACCAGCACGCCGCGTTCGCGGAGTTCTCCGCGGGGACCGGTCCCGGCAACGAGGGCACTCCCTGGGGGCTGCTCGACGACGCGTTCCACCCGAGCGTCGCGGGGCATGCCCTGCTCGCGCTCGGGCTCGCCGAGGTGCTCGGCTTCGACGCCCCCGGCTCCGCCGTTCGCACGGACCTCGCGGCGCGCGTGGCCCTGGCCCGGCATCCGCAGTGGCCGCCCGAGTGAGTCCCGCCGAGGACGGTTCGGGGGACGGCTCCGGGGACGGTTCCGGGGACGGTTCCGGTGGGGGACGGACGCACGACGCCGGGACGGGTGCACGAACAATCGCACGGTTTCGTCGTGCATCCGTGTCCCCGTCGCGCATCCGTCCTCGGCAGCCGGGACGCCGGGGACCACGCCGCGGCACCGGCTCGGGGGACGGATGCACGACACCGGGACGGGTGCACGAGCAATGGCACGGTTTCGTCGTGCATCCGTGTCCCCGTCGCGCATCCGTCCCCGGCAGCCCGGACGGGGTCAGGGCTGCACGTCGAGGACCCAGGTCACGCCGAAGCGGTCGGTGAGCATGCCGAAGCCGGCCGACCATGCCGAAGCCGCGAGAGGCTCGATGACCGTCGCCCCCTCGGAGAGGCCCTCCCAGTGGCCCCGGAGCTCATCGAGGGAGTCCGACCGCAGGGACTGGAAGAACGTGCGGTCGGTGATCGTCGCGCCGTTCTGGCGAGTGGTCGTCCCCGAGGTCGCCGCGGGGTCGGGGTCGTCCTGCCCCGGGATGTCGTAGGCCATCAGGCGGATGCCGCCCGGAGCCTCCAGCTGCCCGAAGACGAGCTTGTCGAAGCCGGGCGTACCCTCCGGCAGGCCGAACTGGCCGTAGGTGGCGGCGGTGATCGTGCCGCCGAACACCGACCGGTAGAAGTCGAGGGCGTCGCGAGCCGTGCCGCGGAAGTTGAGGTGCGTGGTCGTGGTGAGGGTCATGATCGTCTCCTTGTGCTGCGGTCCGCCGTTCGGGCCGTCGTGAGACAACGATCTCGACAGTAGAGGTCGGTTTCTGTCCTCTTCTTCCGGCACACTGAAGAACATGACCGGAAGCTCCTCACGGATGCTCGCGCTGCTGTCGCTGTTGCAGACGCCGCGGGACTGGCCAGGACGCGTGCTGGCCGAGCGGCTCGAGGTCACCCCGCGCACCGTGCGCCGCGACGTCGATCGGCTGCGCGAGCTGGGGTATCGGATCGGCGCGACTAAGGGGCCGGACGGTGGATACCGCCTCGCCGCCGGGTCGGAGCTGCCTCCGCTGCTGTTCGACGACGACCAGGCCGTCGCGATCGCCGTCGCGTTGCAGACCGTCTCATCGAGCGGAGTCGACATCGAGGAGGGCGCGGCACGGGCACTCGCCACGGTGCGGCAGGTCATGCCCTCGCGGCTGCGGCATCGCGTCGACGGCATCCGCTTCACCGGCGCGTCCGCGGATGTCCGCGTCGATCCCTCGACCCTCGAGGCGGCGAGCGCCGCCGCCCGCGACCGGCAGGTGCTGCGCTTCGAGTACGGGGACGACCACGATCGTCCCGCCCGGCGCACCGAACCGCACGCCGTGGTCGCCCGCGAGGGGCGGTGGTACCTCCTCGCGTGGGATCTCGAGTCGGACGAGTGGCGCACGTTCCGCCTGGATCGGATGCGACCGCGCATCCCGACCGGGCCCTCGTTCACCCCACGTCCGCTGCCGGCGGCGGACGCCGCGACGTATCTGGCGGCGCGGGCGAAGGGCTCGACCACCGACGATCGCTGGCCCTGCGTCGGCACAGTCGTGATCGCCCTTCCCGCCCGCGAGGTCGCACCCTGGGTCGAGGACGGGGCGCTCGAAGAACTCCCCGACGGCTCGTGCCGTGTGACGGTCGGCTCCTGGTCGTGGGTCGGCGCGCTCGCCGCGGTCGCGCGCTTCGATGCGCCGTTCACGGTCGTGAGGCCGGAGGAGTTGCGCGAGGCCGCAGGAGTGTTGACGACGCGGTTTGCGGCGGCGGGCGCGGCGGACTCTTCCTCCTGATCCAGGATTTCTTGCGACGTTTCCCCAAATCTCGGAACGACGCTCCCTATCCGGCGCTCGCACGCCTCGTCGTTCGCTTGGATGGCCAGATGGGATCTGAAGTCGACCAGAAGTACTTCGATCGGCTCCGCACCAGAATCCGCACGCGGAGATCTAGTACTTCTAGTACTCAGCACGTAGAGTCGAAGGATGGGGACAGTGACGAAGACGGAACTCAATCAGCAGACGGCGCGGGTGCTGGCGCGCGTCACCGCGGGCGAGCACCTGACGGTGACGGACCGTGGTCGTCCGATCGCGGAACTGACACCGCCGGCTGAGACGACATGGACACGAATGATCGCCAGCGGGCGCGTGACGCTCCCCACCAAGAGCGGCCCTCTCACCCTTGCCCCGGTTCTCGACACGATGTCGACCGCGGAAGTCCTCGACGACCTCCGCGCGGACCGCGTGTGATCTACCTCGACACTTCAGCGGCGGCGAAGGCACTCGTCCAAGAAGCAGAGACCTCGGCGATCGTCGATGCTTTCGGCGCCGGAGCAGAGTTCGTGGCCTCTCGCCTGCTTGCCGTCGAGCTGCACGCCGTGGCGGATCGACGTTCCCTCGATCACCGGAACGCGGACGACCTGCTCGATCGAGTCGCGCTCGTCTCCCTCGACGACGGCACGATGGCTCGAGCCGTCCACCTCCGCAGCGGCCTGCGCACCCTCGATGCCCTGCATCTGGCAACCGCGCTCGAACTGAGCGATGTGGTCACATCCGTCCTCACGTATGACGACGAACTCGCTGCAGCGGCGCGCGCCCATGGCCTGGCCCTCACAGACCTCACGTGATGCCTGCACCACGGGCTTGCGGGAGAAGCGCCCGCGGGAGAGGCGCACCGACCGCGCCGGTAGACTGAAGCTGCCCCGCCGGCCCCTTCCTTTGGAGTGCGCGTGACCACCGCCCCTGCACCTTCCCCCCAGCACGTCCCCGACTCCGTCGAGAACGCGATCGCGACGCCCGAGAAGGAGCAGCCCTACGGCGCCCTCGGACTCAAGCCCGACGAGTACGAGCGCATCAAGGAGATCCTGGGACGCCGCCCGACCTCGGGCGAACTCGCCATGTACTCCGTCATGTGGTCGGAGCACTGCTCCTACAAGTCGTCGAAGAACTACCTGCGCCGCTTCGGCCAGAAGGTCTCCGACGAGATGAAGGAACGTCTCATGGTGGGCATGGGGCAGAACGCGGGCGTCGTCGACATCGGCGAGGGCTGGGCCGTCACCTTCAAGGCCGAATCGCACAATCACCCCTCGTTCATCGAGCCCTTCCAGGGCGCGGCCACCGGTGTCGGCGGGATCGTCCGCGACATCATCTCGATGGGCGCCCGCCCCGTCGCGGTCATGGACGCCCTCCGCTTCGGCGCGGTCGACCACCCCGACACCGCCCGCGTCGTGCACGGCGTGACCAGCGGCATCAGCTTCTACGGCAACTGCCTCGGCCTGCCGAACATCGGCGGCGAGACCGTCTTCGACGCGGTGTACCAGGCCAACCCCCTCGTGAACGCGCTCGCCGCCGGCGTGCTCCGTCACGAAGACATCAAGCTCGCCAACGCGACCGGCGTCGGCAACAAGGTCGTGCTCTTCGGCGCCCGCACCGGTGGCGACGGCATCGGCGGCGCCAGCATCCTCGCGTCCGACTCGTTCGACTCCACGGGCCCGACCAAGCGCCCGGCCGTGCAGGTGGGCGACCCGTTCGCCGAGAAGGTGCTCATCGAGTGCTGCCTCGAGCTGTACCGCGGCGAGCTCGTCGAGGCGATCCAGGACCTGGGCGCCGCCGGCATCTCGTGCGCGACGAGCGAGCTCGCAGCCAACGGCAACAGCGGCATGAAGGTCTCTCTCGACAACGTGCTGCTGCGCGACCCGTCGCTCACGGCCGAGGAGATCCTCATGTCGGAGTCGCAGGAGCGCATGATGGCGATCGTCGCCCCCGAGAAGCTCGACGCGTTCATGGCCGTCGTCGACAAGTGGGAGGTGGAGACCTCCGTGCTCGGCGAGGTCACCGGCGACGGCCGCCTCGTCATCGACTGGCAGGGGCAGCGGATCGTCGATGTCGACCCCTCGACGGTCGCGGTCGACGGCCCCGTCTACGACCGCCCGGTCGCGTACCCGACGTGGATCGACGCCCTGCAGGCGGATGCCGCCGAGAACCTCCCCCGCTCCTCCGACCCTGAGGTGCTGCGCGAGCAGTTCCTGTCGCTCGTCGCCTCGCCGAACCTTGCCGACACGAGCTGGATCACCAACCAGTACGACTACTACGTGCTCGGCAACACCGCCCTGAGCTTCCCCGACGACGCCGGCATGATCCGCGTCGACGAGGAGTCCGGCCTCGGCTTCTCCATCGCGACCGACGCCAACGGCCGCTACTGCCAGCTCGACCCGTACGCGGGAGCACAGCTCGCCCTCGCCGAGGCTTACCGCAACGTCGCCGTCACGGGTGCGACCCCGACCGCGATCACCGACTGCCTGAACTTCGGCTCTCCCGAGAACCCCGAGGTCATGTGGCAGTTCGGCCAGACGGTCGACGGCCTCGCGGACGGGTGCTACGAACTGGGCACCCCGGTGACGGGTGGCAACGTCTCGTTCTACAACCAGACCGGCGATGTGCCGATCCACCCGACCCCGCTCGTCGGCGTGCTCGGCATCATCGACGACGTCTCGCGGCGCATCCCCTCCGGGTGGCAGGACGAGGGCCAGAACATCTACCTGCTCGGCTCCACCGCGACCGAGCTCTCGGGCTCGGCCTGGGCCGACGTGGTGCACCAGCACCTCGGCGGACGCCCGCCGAAGGTCGACCTCGCCGGGGAGAAGCGCCTCGCCGGCCTGCTCGCGGCTGCGCGCGACGAATGGCTCATCTCCTCGGCGCACGACCTGTCGGAGGGCGGGCTCGCCCAGGCTCTGGCCGAGGGCGTCATGCGCTTCGGCGTCGGCGCCCGCGTCTGGTTGAACGAGATCATCGAGCGCGACGGTGTGGACGCCGCGACCGCTCTGTTCTCGGAGTCGACCGGCCGCGTGCTCGTGACCGTGCCGCGTGAGGACGACGTCAAGTTCCGCGGCCTCTGCGAGGGACGCGGCTACCCGGTCGCCCGCATCGGCGTCACCGACAGCGAGCCGCAGCTCGAGGTGCAGGACGTCTTCACCGTGACGGCGGCTGAGCTGCGCGAACGCTCGCAGGCCACGCTCCCCTCGTACTTCGGCCCGACCGTGACCGAGCCGGTGGCCTGATGAGCGGCGACGGCCTCAGCGAGGACTACGGCGATCTCGGCGAGAAGCGCAATCGGCGCATCCGCATCATCGCGTGGACCGTCATCGTCGCGCTCATCCTCGGCGGCGGCGGCGCGACCGTGCTGACGCTGCTCCTCGGCTGAGCCCCCGTACGCGCCAGCGCGGGCCGCGAGGGGGCGCAATTCGCCGCATCCGCGCCTCCGCACGCGGCGCGTCCTGACCCCTCACGCGAGGAACGAGTGCGAGAGCGAGCGGACACGGCGTACCCTCGGGTGGGAACGGAGGCACCGTGACCATCCAGCCTGTGGACGTCGCCCGCGATGAAGACATCGAGGGGTACCTGATCGGCTCGCCCGTGAGCATCATGCGCGAGTTCATCACGACGCCGGGGAGGGGTCCGCGTCTGCACCGCCATCCGTACGCGGAGACGTTCGTGATCCGCCGCGGCAGGGCACTGTTCACAGTCGGCGAGGAGCAGGTGGTCGGCGCGGGTGGCCAGATCCTCGTGATGCCCGCTCTCGTCTCGCACCGCTTCGAGGTGCTCGACGGCGGGACGTACGAAGCCGTGCACATCCATGCGAACGACCGCTTCGTCACGGAATGGCTGGAGTAGCCGCGGCCGGGTCCCGCGATGTGGTCAGCGGGTGAAGAGGTACCGGACCAGCTCGATGACCGCTCCGGAGTCCCGCGCCTCGCGGCCCAGCGACTCCACGATGATCGCTCCGAGGATGGCTCTGCCGATCTGCGCCACCGGAGCGTCGACAGCGAGCTGACCGTCTCGGATGCCGCCGCGCAAGCGCTCGGAGAGGTACTGCTCGACCCCCAGGCTCTCGCCGAGATGCTGCCCGACGCCGACATCGTCGGCGGCCGCCGCGACCAGCGAGCGCAGCAGCGCATCACCCTGGGGCGCATCCAGGATCGAGAGCACGGAGCGCAGCCACGCCTCGACATCGGCGAGCAGGTCGCCCGTATCCGGCACGACGAAGTCCACCGGGATCAGGCGTCCGTCCACCAGGCAGTCGGCGATCAGCGCACCGCGCGTCGGCCACCAGCGGTAGATCGTCTGCTTGCCGACGCCGGCTTCCTTCGCGATGCCTTCGATCGTGAGCCGGTCGTACCCCTGCGCGTGGAAGAGCCGGGACGTCGCATCGAGGATCGCCTCGCGCGCCGCCGTGCTGCGCACAGGCCCGCTCCGATGCTCGTTCACCATGCGTTCAGGATAGCCACAGATCGCTAGACGAGACGTACCGTATGCTCTATTTAGTCTGAAGGAGACCACTGTGGCATCACTGCTCTACCGTCTGGGTTCGTTCGCTGCGCGCAAGGCATGGACGGTGATCGTGTCATGGGTTCTGATCCTCGGCCTCGGCGTCGGCGCCTTCCTCACCCTCGGCGGCACGCTGAGCAACAGCTTCGACATCCCCGGCACCGCCTCGGGCGAGGTGACCGACGCTCTCGCCGACAAGCTGCCGGACACCGCCGGCGGCACCGGCACGGTCGTGTATCGCACGGACGACGGCGAGCCCTTCACGGATGCGCAGAAGGAGGAGATCTCCGATCTCGCCGCGAGCGCGGAGGATCTCGACGGGGTCGCCGGTGTGGTCGATCCGTTCGACGCCCAGCAGCAGCAGGCGGATCAGGCGCAGGAGCTCGCCGACGGCCAGACCCAGATCGCCGACGGGCGCACCCAGCTGGATGCCGCGCAGGCACAGATCGATGCCGGCAGGGCACAGCTCGAGGCGGGACTCACGCAGCTCACCGAGGCCCGCACCCAGGCGGAGCAGGCCGGCGCCGGACCCGAACAGCTCGCCGAGCTCGACGCACAGCTGGCGGCGCTGAACGCCCAGTCCGCCGAGCTCGAGGCGCAGAACGCGAAGCTCGACCAGTCCCGCATCACCCTCGACGAGAACGCCGACCAGGTGGCGCTGGGTTCGACGCTCCTCGAGCTGGCCGACGGCATCGGCGTGGTCTCGGAAGACGGATCCACCGCGATCGTCAACATCTCGTTCGTCGACCCGCGCCTCGAACTCTCGGAAGAGGTCAAGCAGGACGCGATCGACCACTTCGCCTCCGCTCCGATCGACGGCGTCGAGGTCGACTTCGGCACCGACATCGCGCAGGGCGTTCCCGAGATCTTCGGCGTCGGCGAAGCGGTCGGACTCGCGTTCGCTGCCATCGTCCTCATCGTGATGCTCGGCTCCCTGATCGCCGCCGCCCTCCCGATCGTGACCGCGATCGTCGGGGTCGGCGTCGGCGTCACGGCATCCCTCGCCTTCTCTGGCGTGGTCGACATGGCCTCGGTGACCCCGGTGCTCGGCGTCATGCTCGGCCTCGCGGTCGGCATCGATTACTCCCTGTTCATCGTGAACCGGCACCGCAAGCAGCTGCTCGCCGGGGTCCCTGTGCGCGAATCCATCGGCCTCGCCACCGGCACCTCCGGCACGGCCGTTGTGTTCGCCGGCACGACCGTGATCGTCGCGCTGCTCGCACTCAACGTGACCGGAGTGCCCTTCCTCGGGCTCATGGGCACGGTCGGCGCCGTGTGCGTCGCGGTGGCCGTGCTCGTCGCGATCACCCTCGCCCCGGCCATCCTCGGCCTCGTCGGCACCCGGCTGCTCAGCCGCCGTGCGCGCGCGACGATCGGTCAGGAGCACGCCGCCGGAAAGCCGGTGAAGCGGATGTCTACCCTGCGCGCGGTCGTCACCGCGGTCGTGAGCGTCGTCGCACTGCTGATCATCGCGATCCCCGCGATGTCGATGCGCCTCGGGCTGCCCGACGGCTCGAGCGAGCCGAGCGACTCCACCAGCTACCGCGCGTTCCAGACCGTCGACGAGCAGTTCGGCGAGGGCGCGAACGGTCCGCTGCTGGTGACGGCGACCCTCGACGACGCGGTGAGCGACGACGATCTGCTGTCGACGCAGGTCACGATCGCGCAGGCCATCGCCGACCAGGACGACGTCGTGGCGGTCGCGCCGATCGCGGCGTCCGACGACAACACGCTCCTCGCGTTCCAGGTGGTCCCGGAGGAAGGCCCCAACAGCGCCTCCACCGAGAGACTCGTGCAGGACCTGCGCTCGATGCCCGACATCGCCGACGGGATCACGCTCGGGGTCGCGGGCCAGGCGGCGATCAACATCGACATCTCCGAAGCGCTGGCCGGGGTGCTGCCGCTGTACCTCGTGGTGGTGGTCGGACTCTCGCTGCTGATCATGATCGTCGTGTTCCGCTCCCTGCTCGTGCCGATCATCGCGACCGGCGGGTTCGTGCTCTCGCTGTTCGCGACGTACGGGCTCATCGTGGCCGTGTTCCAGTTCGGCTGGGGTGCCGAGATCATCGGGCTGCACAGCACGGGGCCGATCCTGAGCTTCCTGCCCGTGATCCTCGTCGGCATCCTGTTCGGGCTCGCGATGGACTACCAGCTGTTCCTCGCCTCCGGCATGCGCGAGGCGTTCGTGCACGGCGCGTCAGCGCGGGATGCCGTGGCACAGGGCTTCCGCGCCGGGCGCTCGGTCGTCATCGCCGCGGCGCTCATCATGGTGTCGGTGTTCGGCGGGTTCATCTTCTCGGAGTCGACCATCATCCGGTCGATCGGCTTCGGCCTCGCGTTCGGTGTGCTGCTCGACGCCTTCGTGGTGCGGATGCTGCTGATGCCCGCGCTCATGCACCTGCTCGGGCGCTCGGCCTGGTGGCTGCCGCGCTGGCTCGACCGCATCCTGCCGAACGTCGACATGGAGGGCGCCGCCCTCGAGCGCGACCACCCCGGCATGAAGGCCGTGGCCGTGCCGACCACGACCGGCTCGGTCCCGACCGCCCGCGGCTGAGGTCGCAGCGGCGCAGATCCGCAGCCGGGTCGCAAGGTTCCTGCAACCCGGCGCGAATCTGCGACCGGGGCCGAGTGTCCCCCGGCCGTGCATAGAGTGGGGCGCATGAGTCCGGACCTGCGCGCACTGCTGGAGCAGCGGCGCGCGCAGGCCGAGGAACGTGTGCGCACAACGGCCGCGACCCTCGGCCAGCTCATGCACGACCGCGAGGGCTCGAACGACGACGACGAGCACGATCCCGAAGGCGTCACCCTCTCGTCGGAGTGGTCGCGCCTGACCGGGCTTGCCGATGCTGCCACCGACGAACTTCGGCAGGTCGACGAGGCACTGGCACGGATGGATGCCGGCACATACGGCATCTGTGCGAACTGCGGCCGTCCGATCCCCGTCGGCCGCTTGGAGGTGCGACCGTTCGCGGAGTACTGCGTCGCATGCGCGGAGAAGCTCGGACGGTGACCCCTGACGTGAGCGGCGATCGCGAGTAGCATCCCCCCATGCCCATCGCACTCGAGAACGTCGGAATCGCCGTCCGCGACCTGGAAGCCACCATCGCCTTCTTCACCGACCTGGGCCTCACGGTGCTCGGCCGCGACGAGGTGAGCGGGGAATGGGCGTCGACGGCGGTCGGACTCGACGGCAACCACGCGAAGATCGCGGTGCTGCAGACGCCCGACGGACGCGGCCAGATCGAGCTGTTCGAATACATCCATCCGGACGCGATCGAGACGGAGCCGACTCTGCCGAACGAGATCGGGATGCACCGCATCGCCTTCTCGGTCGACGACATCGATGAGTCCCTCGCGATCGCCGCCCGGCACGGCTACCACCCGCTGCGCGGCGTCGCGAACTACCAGGACGTGTACAAGCTCACCTACCTGCGCGGCCCGAGCGGCATCCTCGTGATGTTCGCCCAGGACCTCACGAAGAACTGAGCTGGCAGGACGCCTCACAGATCGCCGTACACGTCCCGGCGGTGCGCGACCCGGAAGACGGTCACCAGCACGACGTCGTCGACGACCTCGTACAACACGCGATGATCGCCGATCCGGATGCGCCAGGCGTTGTCGAACCCGGTCAGCTTAGGGACTCCGTTCGGACGCGGCTCCTCCTCCAGCGCGGTGATGCCTGCGATGATGCGGCGCCTGACCTGCGGGTCGAGCTTGCGGATCTCTTTCGCGGCCGGTGCGGTGAACTCGACGCGATACGACGTCACGAGAGTTCGGAGCGAAGATCGTCGAGCGAGACCCGCTCGCCGTCATCCGCGGCCTTCGCCGCACGGAACTCCGCCGCATCGCGAGCCGCTTCCAGCTCCTCCAGCAGTTCGAGATCGTCGACGCTGATCACGACCGCAGTGAGCTTGCCATGGCGCGTCACCCCGACGCGCTCCGCCCCATACGCGACTCCGCCCAGCACGTCGGAGAGACTGTCGCGAAGATCCTTGGAGGGGATGCTGCGGGTGAGGGTGGTCATGCCTACATTGTAGCCATAAGTTGCATTAGAGGCATTATGTACATAAAGCCCTCTGTCGTAGCGGGGCAGCCCCGAAGAGGACTGCCCCGCTACGGGAGGGACCTAAGGCAGCGCCGGGCCCCCGGGTCCTGCACCGGGCACCGGGTAGTACACGGGAGGGGTGTCATCCCACGCCGATGGCAGCATCAGCAGGTCGTCGTAGTGGTGCATGGCGATGCCGCCGAACGAGGCGTCGTCCTGGAACGCGGTGTAGGTCTTGTCGAGTTCGCCCTCCAGGTAGGTGCGCCCCTCCTCCCAGAAGGTCACCGTCTCAGGGTCGCCCGTTCCGGAGAGATCTTTGGTCTCGATGCCGACCACGACCGAGTTCGGCTTGCCGATCTGGTTCGCGTAGTCGATCTCGTGCTGTGCCTGCGCGATGATGCCGGCGCTACCATCAGCCGTGTCGCGGTAGTCCATGATCGCGATGTAGTCGGTCATGTCCTGGATGTGGTCGCTGAGCGGCTTGGTCTGCCCATTCCACGTGATCGAGGTGCAGCAGGCAGAGGAGTCCAGCCACCGCGGGATCGCCGGGCCGACCAGCGTCGGCAGCCCGGAGGCGTCGCGGCGTTCGATCAGGGTGTCGAGGATCTCCAGCCAGCGGTTGGGGAGGCCGCCGCTGTCCGGCAGCTTCCAGTCGCTGAGGATGTAGGGCTCGATGTCGACGTTGATGCCGTCGAAGCGCGCAGACGCCGGCACGCTCAGGTTGTAGTCGAGGACCTTCTCGAACTCGTCGACGGCGAAGTGCTCGAACTGCTCCAACGCCCCGAGATAGGGCGGGCGGGTGCCACCGGCGACGGTCGCCTGCACGTGGTAGCCGCGGGCGCGCCCATTCCACGAACGCGGCGACCTCGGCACGCGAGTCGCGCAGCATGTCGGTCGTGCCGTACCTGTCGACCCCGAGGTAGATCGTGCGGATCGGGTCGGATCCGAACGTCGCGGTGTCGTCCATGACCGCGCCGAGGCGGTCACGTGCGTCCGTGTCGAACACGGCCTCGTACGAGGCACGCTCCCAGATCCACATCGCGCGATCCTGGTCGTAGACGACGGGCGTCTCGGCGGTGGCCCCGCCGAGCGCGACGTAGGTGGTCGGCGCCTCGGCGCTCAGGCCCTTGACGTCGGTCGCGCGTGCCTCGATGCTCGCGAACTCGGCCCCGGAGACGGGGAAAGATGCCGCGTACGCGCCCCCGCCCTGGGCGACGGCAGCCTGCCAGGCACCGCCGTTCACCCGGACCTCCACGGCCGACAGGGCTCGGTGCGCGTCCACATCGACCACCACATCCAGCGACGATCCTGCATAGGCGCCTTCGGCGGGGGAGACGATCGTGACCACCGGGCGCGCCGCAGCGGGGCGGTGCACGTCCACGGCGAGGAACTCCGACCAGGTCGTGTAGAGCGTGGTGAGGTCGCGTCCCCGGACGGCGAGGTCGAGGCGGCCGTCGATGTCCGAGACGTCGAGGTCGACGCTCCACGTCCCCGCGGTTCCGGTCACGGGAATGGGCACCAGTTCCTGCGCCCCGACGACGAGCACGAGCTCGGAGGCGTTCGCGAACGTCCCCTCGACCGTGAGCGTCGCGCCGCTCACGGTGTCGCCGTCGCTCGGCGAGGTGATCGTGAGGTCGGTCGTGACGGTCTGCGCGGAGGCGGCACCGCCGGCGGCGACCATCCCTCCCGCGACAAGGGTGGCGGCGACCAGCGCCGACAGCCAGCGTGTGCGTCTCATCGGTGTCTCCTTCCGCTCCGCCGGGCGCGGAGTCGTCGTGTCTGCCACGGTGACGGGTACCGCGCCCGACGGTCAACGCGAGGACACGAAGAGGGAAGGACTGGAGGAAGGAATCGGACGCTCGCGAGTCCGGGACGCCAGTTCTCGCAGCCCACCCCTCTTGTCTGTGCGGCTCAGAATGAATACGGTTGCACGAACGAGCATCGAGCCGAGGGGGGCGTGATGGGGGCATTCCCGAACACGCAGCCGCTCTTTGTGAGCCTCGCGCAGCAACTCCGCGAGCGGATCGATTCCGGGGAGTGGAAAGGCGGCGAGCGGCTGCCCACCGAGGCCGCCCTGGCGGCGACGTATGCGGTCGGGATCAACACCGTGCGGCGAGCGGTCGGACGCCTCGTCAACGAGGGGGTCGTGGTGCGTCGCCAGGGCTCCGGAACGTATGTGTCGGTGCAGGCATCCCGGCGCGCGAGCCCTCTGATCGGCGTGATCGTCCCGTCGCGCACCTACTACTTCCCCACCGTCATCGAGGGGATCACGGAGGTGGCCAGGACGGCGGGGGCGACCCTGCGCATCGCCTCGAGCGAGTACGACGACGCCCTCGAGATCCGGTGCATCCGGGAGCTCCTCGTCGCCGGGTGCGCCGGCCTCCTGATCACGCCCACCCTGCACCTGGCCGACCCCACGGCGCGCCTCGACCTGCTGCGCTCCCTGCCGGTGCCGGTGGTGCTCATGGAGCGGATGCCGGCGGATTCCCCGCCGGATGACGGGCTCTCGGCGGTATGCACCGATGTCGTCGCCGGCGGGTACGCGGCCGTGCGGCACCTGGCACGACGGGGCCGGCGACGCCTCGGATTCCTCGGGCGCCGTGACACCGCGACGGCCGACGCCGCACTGCGTGGCTACCGTCGCGCGATCGACGACCTGACCCTCGTCGACCTCCCTGGCGCGGTGGTGCGTCGGGACTCGTGGGACGATGCGGCACTCGCGGACTACGCGCACCGGGCGCACTCCGCGGGGCTCGACGGCGTCGTCTGCCTCGGCGACCGCGAGGCGACGGCGCTCCTGCCTCACCTTCGAAGAGCGGGGCTCTCCCTTCCCGACGATCTCGCCCTGGTCGCCTTCGACGACGAGGAGGCCGCGGATGCGCCACTCCCGCTCACGGCCGTGTCACCGCCGAAGCGCGAGATCGGACGCCTCGCGGCGAGCACGCTGCTGCGGATGATGGGGCGCGGGGGCGACCGTGCGCCGGTACGGATGCTGCTGCAGCCCGTCGTGCGGGAGCGGGCGTCGAGCGCCCCCGTCCCGACCCGAGCGCTGCAACCGCTTGCATGATGGTCGTCCGCATCATAGGTTGAATGCAGGCCCTCCCCCGGGTCGACGATCGAGCCGAGGAGCCCCGTGCACGACAGTCCCCACCGCACCGCCCCTCGCGCGCCCGTCCGCATCGTGCACCTCGGACTCGGCGCCTTCCACCGCGCCCACCAGGCCTGGTACACCGCACACGCGGACGCCCGTCGGGAGTGGGGCATCGCCGCGTTCACCGGGCGCTCACCCGAAGCGGCCCAGACCCTCGAGCGGCAGGACGACGTCTACACGCTGCTCACCCGCGGCCCGGACGGCGATCGGCTCGAGACCGTCGAGAGCATCGTCGCCGCGCACGACGGCGGCGACACGGAAGCGCTGCGCGACTACCTCGCCCGCCCGGAGGTCGCAGTCGTGACGCTCACGATCACCGAGAAGGGCTACCGCCGCCGGACGGACGGCCGTCTCGACATCGCCGACCCCGACGTCACCGCCGACATCTGCGCACTGGCGGGGGCCCTCGCCGATCACCACGACGACGTGCCGGGAGCCATCGAGAACGGCATCCTGCGGTCCCTGCCCGCTCGGCTGCTCTGGGCGCTCGACGCCCGACGGCGCGCCCTCCCAGACAGCACGATCACCCTGATCCCGTGCGACAACCTCGACGACAACGGTGCAGCGCTGCGGACAGCCCTCGGTGATCTCGCCTCGGTGACCTCCCCGCTACTGGGCGCCTGGATCGACGCGCACGTCGACATCGTCAGCACCTCGGTCGACCGCATCACGCCCCGCACCGCCGCCGCCGACGTCGATGCCATCGCGGCGCGCACCGGCGTCCACGATGAGGCGCTTGTGGTCACCGAGCCCTTCCACAGCTGGATCCTGAGCGGACGCATCCGCGCCGACCGCCCACGCTGGGAGGATGCCGGGGCCTTGTTCGTGTCGGACATCGAGCCCTTCGAACAGCGCAAGCTCTGGATGCTCAACGGCGCGCACTCGCTCCTCGCCTACGACGGCGCCCTGCGCGGACACGAGACCGTGGCCGAGGCCATCGCCGACACCGAATGCGCCGCACTGGTGCACGACCTGTGGGATCTGGCCCAGCGGCGCCTGGAGCCGTCCGCGCACCGGGCCGGCGTCGACCTCGGCCTCGCCGACTACCGCGAGGCCCTGCTCACCCGCTTCGCGAACCCGCGCATCGCGCACCACCTGCGCCAGATCGCCGCGGACGGCAGTCTGAAGCTGCGAGCCCGCATCGTCGACCCGGTCCGCCGCGCGCGCGCCGAGGGCGAGACGGGCGCGGCGGGCATCGCCGCGATCGCCGCCTGGACGCAGTTCGTCGTCGCCGAGGTCGTCGCCGGATGCCCGCTCGACGACGCGGCCGCGACCGACCTGGCGACGCGGGCATCCGCCGACGACCCGCACCACGCGCTGCTCGACCTGCTGGCCCCCGACCTCGCCGACGACCCCGAGGTGCGCCGGATGCTCGCCGACCGCGTCGACTGATCCTGCCGCACACGAGAGCGCCGGCCCCGCAGGACCGGCGCTCTTCCCCCTCCAGCGTCAGCCCTTCACGGCGCCGGCCATCATCCCCGCGCCGAGGCGGCCCTGCACGAACAGGAACAGGATGACGACCGGTACCGAGATGAGCGTGGCGCCCGCCATGATGCCCGCCCAGTCCGTGGCCGAGAGCTCGCTGCTGAAGGTCTGCAGCCACAGCGGCAGCGTGGCGTTGCCCGGCTTCGTCATCACGACGAGGGCGAGCGTGTACTCGTTCCAGGCCTGGAGGAACGCGAAGACGGATGCCGTCACGATTCCGGGTCCGAGCAGGGGCAGGGTCACCCGCATGAACGCCCCGAACCGGCTGCACCCGTCGACCATCGCGGCCTCTTCGAGCTCGGCGGGGATGCCGTGGATGAACCCGCGCAGCAGCCACACCGTGAACGGGACGACCGTGCCGATGTAGAGCAGCGACAGGCCGCCGACCGTGTTGAGCAGGTGCCATCCGTCGAGCATGCGGAACTGCGAGATGAACAGCGCCTCGGTGGGGATCATCTGCACGATCAGCACGAGCAGGATGATGAGTCCGCCGCCTTTGAAGCGGAACCGGCTCACGGCGATGGCCGCGAAGAATCCGAACAGCACCGCGACGACGACCACGACCACGGTGACCGCTGCGCTCATGCCGAGCGCAGACCAGAAGCCGCTGTCGGCGAGGATCCCGGCGAAGCTGTCGAAGCTGAGCGGGAACGGGAAGAACCGCGGCGTGCGCGAGAAGAGCTCCTCGTTGTCGGAGAGGGCGGTGTTCACCATCCAGTAGATGGGGAACACCAGGAGGAACGCGGCGGCGACCGCGACGCCGTTCCAGGTGCGCCGCCGCGCGTCGTTGCGGCTGCCGATGGTGCGGCGTGAGCGCGGGGGCACGACCGCGGGGATGTCGGTCGTACGGGTCATGGTCGGGACGCTCATTCCGCGGCCTCCTTCTGCTGGGCGAACATCTTCGCGATGTACTTCCAGGTGAGCAGCAGGGTCAGGATCAGCACGATCGTCGCCAGTGCCGACGCATCGCCGTACTCGCCCTGGCCGATGCCGATCCGGTAGATGTAGGTGCCGAGGAGGTTGGTCTCCTCGATCGAGACGCCCGCCTGCTGCAGCACGTAGATCTGCGTGAAGACGCGCAGGTCCCACACGATCTGCAGGAGTCCGACGATCATGACCGCCGGTGTGATGAGCGGCATCGTGACGTGCCGGAAGCGCGTCCAGGGTCCCGCGCCGTCGAGCTCGGCGGCCTCCAGCACCTCGGTGGGCACCTGGGTCAACGCGGAGTAGATCATGAAGACGATGAGCGGCAGGCTTCCCCAGATCACGGTGATCGCAGCGATCGTGAACACGCCCATCGGGGTGGACGTCCACGGGAACCCGGCCATGTCGGGGAACCCGATGCGCGCGAGGATCCAGTTCACCAACCCGTAGCGGGCGTCGAACAGCCACTGCCAGATGACCATGGTCACCAGCGCCGGTGTGGCCCACACGAGCAGCAGCGTCACCTGCAGCGCGATGCGCGCCCAGCTGCTCACCTTGGTCAGCAGCAGGGCGATCAGCATCCCGATCACCATCGACAGCGAGGCGCACACGGCGCAGAAGAGCACGGAGCGGAAGAACACGACCCACATGTTCGGGTCGGTCAGGATCTTGCCGTAGTTGGCGAGTCCGACCCATTCCGGCTCTGCACCGAACTGCTGGGCGAGCCCGAACTTCTGCAGCGACATCAGGAACTGCTGCAGCAGCGGCCAGCCGAGGGCGATCAGCACCGCCACGAGGAGCGGGGTGATCAGCAGATACGGGAGCAGTGCCCCCCGCACGCGACGCGGGCGCGTGCGGGGGGCGGGCTGCTGCGGGGTCGCCTCGGGGGCGGCCTCGACATCGATCACGGGAGTGGACATCATCAGTCGGCGTTGAGGGTCTCTTCGATCTTCGCGCCGATGCGCGTGACCACGTCGTCGATGTCCTCGCCCTTGGCGATCGCCGAGTAGAGGTCGACCGGGATGTTGTTGCCCTCGACGATCGCCCAGTTCGGGGCGGCAGGGGTGAGGGCGCTCGTGTCGGCGATCTGCTGCTGCAGCTCGGCGTCGACGATGCCGTCGGGGATGGCGGACGCGTACTGCGTGTTGCCCGGTACCCATCCGGAGTCCTCGGCGAGCTGACTCATGAAGTCCTCGCTGAGGATGAGCTTCATGGCCTTCTTGGCGAGTTCCTGCTGCGAGGAGTTCGCCGCGATGCCCACGTTGGACCCGCCGAGGAACTGGTGGCTCTCGCCGCCCGCTTCGACGGGAGGCAGCGCCATCACGCCGGTGACCCCAGCGAGGTCCTCGGAGATGCTGTCCTGCGCGAAGACGCGGTACGAGAACATCGCGACCTCGCCGTTGTTGTACGGCACCCAGGGATTGCCGGCGGTCTCCTTGGCGTCGAGCGCACCGAGCGCCGAGTTCTGCCAGAGCGTCTGCATCTGCTCGAGCGCGGCCTTGGCCTCCGGGGTGTCGAGGCCGCTGACCCAGGCGCCGTCCTTCTCCTCGGCGTAGTTCGCACCGTGCGAGAACAGCCACCCCTCCAGCCCGTGCACATCGACGACCGGGAAGTAGATGCCCTTGAAGCCCTCGACGCCGTCGGGATTCGCCTGCTGCACCGTCGCGGCTGCCGCGACGAGGTCGTCGAGCGTCTCGGGGGCGGCGATGCCCGCCTTCTCGAGGAGGTCGGTGCGGTAGAACACGACGCTGGTTCCCGCATACAGCGGGTAGGCGTAGGTCTTGCCGTCGAGTGTCGCCTGGTCGACGAAGCTCGGGATCAGGTCGTCGCCGCCGACCTCGTCGTACAGGTCGGAGATGTCGGCGAGCGCTCCGACGTTCGCGAACGTCGCCGTCTTCGTGTTGCCGATCTCGACGATGTCCGGCGTCTCGGACTTGCTGGCGAGCGAGGTCTGGAGCCGGGAGACGATGTCGTCCCATGGCTGCATCTCGACGGTCAGGGTGGAGCCGGGGTTCTGGGCGGCGAACTCTTCTTCGAGCCACGCGACCGCATCGTCGGACACGGAATCCTGCATGAGCCACACGCGGAGGTCTCCGCTCTCGGCGTCGCCTCCTCCGTCGTTCCCTGCGCCGGAGCTGCAGCCGGTGACGGCCAGCACCGCGGCGAGTGAAGCGGCCGCTGCGATCAAGGTGCGTCTTGCCATTCTCGTTCCTCCATGGTCTTCCTCGACGGGCCCCGAGAGGCGCCCGATGAACGGGTGTTTCAACCGATTCTCACGCTAACGTGCAAACGGTTGCATTACAATAGCTTCTTCATTGAAGAGGGTGTAACGGTTATGTTTCTGTTTGATTACCAGGGCTAAATCGTTGGGTGCGCGACGCCGGGTGCGCGGAACCGCAGACGTTTTGGCGCAGCCCCTGCACCGCGTTGCACGGCTCAGACGGCGATTGCTGCGCCCTCGCGCGCCACCGTCTCGAGCACCGCGATCGGAGCGAGCAGCTGGGCGGTGGGGATGGGGGCGGCGCCGGTCGCGAGCATCCGCGCGAACGCATCGACGCCGGGTTGCACGTAGTCGGCGCCGAGCACGATGTCGCGGCTGACGACCCCGTGACCGCCGACCGCGGTCGCACGGAACGGCACCTGACCGTCGCCGTCCGGGCGGATGAACTCGAGCGTCACGAGCACCCCACCCACCCGGTATCGGGCCACGACTCCGCCGGGGAGACGCTGCACGTCGATGGCCTCTGGGTGACCGGGCACCAGCCGCTGCGCGACGTCGGCGATGTGGATGCCGTAGAAGAAGATGCCGCTGTACGGACTCGTGGCATCCGCCGGACCGGTCACGGTGACGGCCTGCAGCTCACCGATCGACGTCAGCCTCTCGGCGATCGCGTCGGTGTCGGCCACCCAGCGCAGCGCGGACGACGAGGTGAGCACCGTGCCGCCCCGCTCGGCCGCAGCGACCATCTCCCGCGCATCCGCGACGCTCGCCGCGAGCGGCTTGTCGACCCAGACGGGCGTACCCGCCTCGAGGAACGGCACCGCGTGCGCACGGTGGAGGGCGCCGTCACGCGAGGTGACGATCAGGGCGTCGACGCCGCCGAGCAGATCTCCCGACTCCGCGACGATCCGCTCCATGCCGCCGAGCTCCGCGAGCTCACGCGTGCGCTCAGCCTCGCCGGCGACGAGCGCCACCACACGCACCGGCACCGCGGCCGGACGCTCGACATTGAGGTAGCGGATGATCTCCTCGGCGTGGCTGTTCTCGATGCCGACGATCGCGACGTTCTTCGTTTCCATGTCTCTCATCCTCTTTCACTCATGGAGGTCGACCGGACGACCGGTGCGCGCCGATTCGTACACGGCGAGCACGACCTGCAGTGCCCGGCGTCCGTCGTCGGTGGTGATCGCGGGCCGGCTCCCCGAGCGGATCGCCCCCACCACGTCGACGTACTGCCGGCGATGCGCCACGTCGACGTCGAGCCAGCCGTCCGGCACATCGCGCTCGAGCAACGAGTCGGGCTCGGGCTGCGGTGCGGAGGCCGAGGCGAAGAAGGCCAGCCCTTCGTTCTCCATGACCGCCGTGCCCTGCGAGCCGTGCACCGCCAGGCGCACCGGGAGCCCGGGGTATGCGGCGGTGCTGGCGAGCAGCAGGCCGATCGCCCCGCTCTCGAACTCGATCGTGGCCCCGGCGACGTCTTCCACCTCGATGCCCTCGTGGGCGAGACGACCCGTTTTGGCGCTGACCGACACCGGCCTGCCGAGCATCCACAGCAGCAGATCCAGGGCGTGGATGCCCTGATTCATGAGGGCGCCGCCGCCGTCGATGGCAGCCGTGCCGCGCCAGTCGCCCGACTCGTAGTACTCCTGAGCGCGGAAGAAGGCGGACTCGACGACGCCGGACGTCACACGCCCGAGCGCACCCTCGTCGATCGAGCGACGGATGAACGAGGCCACGGGCTGGAACCGACGCTGGCTGATGACCGACACCGTACGACCGGTGGCGCGCTCGGCGGCCTGCACACGGTCGGCGGCGTCGAGCGTCACGTCGATCGGCTTCTCGACGATCACGTGCACGCCCGCTTCGAGGGCCTCGATCACCGCCGCCGCGTGGAACGCACTGGGAAGGCAGATCGCCGCGATGTCGATCTTCTCGGTGCGGTACGCCTCTGCCGCTGACGCATGGAACGGCACGCCGTACTGCTCGGCGAGCGCACGACCGCGGGACTCATCCACGTCGACGACCGCGGCGAGCACGCCGTCTTCGCCGAGGGTCGCGACCAGGCGCGCATGCACAGCGCCGATCACACCCGCTCCGACGATCGCGATGCGCAGCGGTTCGGTCATGGTGTCTCCTGTCGTGGGGGGGTGAGTGCCGGAGGTGTCGGCTCAGTCGGCGTCGCGCGACCAGGCGAGAGCCTCGCCGCCACGGTCCGCCGATGCCTGGGCGAGCAGGGCCAGCCTGGTCACGGCGATCGAGTCGCGGGTGCCGACCTCGGGAGTGCGTCCGGCGGCGAAGGCGTCGAGTGCTTCCTGCGCAGGACGCCGACCTTCCGGCAGATCGAGAACACGCATCGGCTGGTCACCCGTCGTCACCTCGACGCGTCCGCGAGCCCAGAAGATCTCGGCGGTGCCACGCGTGCCGACCAGGCGCAGGCGGTAGTCGCCGTGCACGTCGGACGCCTGGGGCGTCAGCCAGCTCACCTCGCTCGAGACCACGGCGGTCGGCGTGGTGAGCGTGGCGACGCCGTAGCGCGCGAACCCCTGCGTCGCATCGAGCGGTGCGGACACGGCGCCGCGGATCACCCCCTCATCGGCCGGCGCGAAGAGCAGCGCGGCATCGAGGTCATGCACCGACAGGTCTGTCAGGATGCCGCCGTACTGCGCGGGGTCGAAGAACCATGCGGGGCGCTGAGCGCGGTTGAGCTTGTGCGGCCCCGACGAGGTGATGCCGACGATGTCGCCGAGCTCCCCCGCCTCGACCACGGCGAGCGCGGCGAGGGTCTCGGGGTAGCCGCGCTTCTCGAGCAGCAGACTCACGGTGCGGTCGGCCTCCGCCGCGGCGGCCTCGATCTCGTCGAGCTCGGCCAGGGAGATGCACAGCGGCTTGTCGGCGAGCACATGTGCTCCGGCACGCAGGGCGGCGACGACGTCGGAGCCTCGCGCTCCGTAGACCCCGGCGATCACCGCGAGGTCGATGCCCTCGGCCAGCAGGTCGTCGGCGCGGTCGAACGCCGGCACGCCGAACCGCGCGGCGTGATGCTCGGCGACCGCAGGGTCGGGGTCGTGCACCCCGACGAGCACGAACCCGTCGCGGTCGGAGCGCGTCAACTCGTCTGGCACGTAGTCCACGTGCGGATGGGCGGCGCCGATGATCGCGATCCGAAGCATGGGCGACAGTGAATCATGCGACCGGTTGCACTGTCAACCGTCGATCAGGCTCTCCGCGTTCGAGCGGCCTCCGTCGTGGCCCGGATCACGAGGTGCGTGGCGATCGTCACGCGGGCGTCCGAGCGCTCGCCGCTGGAGAGGATGCCGAGCAGGAGTTCCGCCGCCGCGTCGCCCGCCGCCGCCGACGCCGCGGAGATCGTCGTGAGCGCCGGATGCGTGCCGGAGGCGAGGGTGTCGTCGCATCCGATCACGCTGATGTCGTGCGGGACCTCGATCCCCCGCAGCGCCAGCCCCGCCATCACGCCCTGCGCGACGACGTCGTCGAAGGCGATCACGGCGGTGGCCCCCGAGGCGAGGATGCCGCCGACGGCGTCGCGCCCTCCGGCCGAGCTGGGGCGGCCGAGCTCCTGCACGATGACGTCGAGCCCCGCCCGCTCGGCGGCCCTGGCCAGGGCCGCCCTGCGCTGCTGATCCGACCACGACTCCCGCGGCCCCGAGAGGTACACGACTCGGGTGTGACCGAGGCGGTGCAGGTGTGCGACCGCCTCGTCGAGCCCGCCGCTGGGATCTATCAGCACCCGGGCAAGGCCGTCGATGTCGCGGTTCACGAGCACGACCGGCCGAGCCGCATCGAGCTCGCGGATGCGCTCCTCGTCGAGTCGAGGGGAGGCCAGCACGAAGCCCTCGACCTGTGCGCTGAGGCGTGAGGTGAGATTGGCCTCGCGGTCGGCGATCTCGTCGGAGTCGCCGAGGAACACCGCGTACCCTGCCGCATCCGCCAGCGTCTGCACCCGCCGCACGAGCGGAGGGAAGAACGGGTTGGCGATGTCGGGCACGACGACGGCGACGTTGCCGAAGCGTCCGGTCGACAGCGCCCTGGCCGCGTGGTTCACGACATACCCGAGTTCGTCGGCCGCCGCCTTGACCCGTCGCACCGTCTCGGGGTTGAGCAGTTCCGGTCGGCTGAACGCACGAGACACCGTCGATCGCGAGACACCGGCCACGCGCGCGATGTCGCCGATCGTCACCGACGTCGACGTCGTCTTCCTGTTGTTGCCAGTCACGTCACACACACTAAGCCCGTGCACCGCGGCCGCGCGCGACCGGGACCCGGGTGCGCGCCGGGCGCCGGCCCCGGACGCGACAGGCGGATCCGGAATCGAGGCTTGACTTTGCAAGCGGTTGCATTACTCTTGCGAATCATGAGCACGACGACGTTCGCCCTGCACGCCCATCCCGACCGCACCGCGATGGGCGCCGCCGCCGCGCGATCGGCGGCGCGAACGCTGCGCGAAGCGGTGGCCGCCCGCGGCTCCGCACGGATGATCGCGGCAGCCGCCCCGAGCCAGCTCGACGTGTACCGCGCCCTCGCCGCGGAACCGGACGTGCCGTGGGACCGCGTCACGATCCTGCACATGGACGAGTACCTCGATCTGGACCCCGAGGCGCCGCAGCGCTTCGGCATCTGGCTCCGCACCCATCTGGTCGACATCGTGCACCCCGCCGCCTTCCACCCCATCCGCACCGAGCTCGGCACCCGGGCCGCGACCGACGAGTACGCCGCCCTGCTCGACGAAGGACCGATCGACCTCGTGTGCCTCGGCATCGGCGTCAACGGCCACATCGCGTTCAATGACCCGCCCGATGCCGACCTGAGCGACCCGTGCCCGGTGCGCACGGTGCAGCTCGACCTCGCCAGCCGTGTGCAGCAGGTCGACGACGAGTGCTTCGACACGCTCGACGCCGTGCCCACGCACGCGCTGACCCTGACGATCCCCGCCCTCATGAGCGGCGCCCACCTCGTGTGCGCGGTTCCGGATGCCCGCAAGGCCGAGGCGGTGCGGGCTCTGGTCGAAGAGCCGATCAACTCGCACTGGCCGTGCACCGTGCTGCGGCGTCACCCTCGTTGCGAGGTGCACGTCGACCGCGACGCGGCATCGCTGCTGCATCCGCTCCCCGCCGCCGCGCAGGCGGCGCGATGACGGCGCGGGCACTGCGAGGGCGCAACGCACTCGGCTCCGGAGGGCTGGAGGTCGTCGTCGAGCACGGCCGGATCAGCGCGCTCACGACGATCCCCGACCCCGGTGACGGGTCGCCGTGGATCGGCCCTGGGCTCGTGGACCTGCAGGTCAACGGACACCTCGACGGCGACGCCAACGCGGCGCACCCTGCACCCGAGCACATCGCCGCGATGGCGCGCTCGCTCGCACAGCACGGCGTCACCCGGTTCCTCCCGACCGTGATCACCGCATCTCCCGCCGACATGCTCGCGCGTATCAGGGCGATCGACGAGGCCGTGCGGGCGTCCACCGCGACCTCACGAGCGGTCGCCGGCATCCACGTCGAAGGGCCGAGCCTGTCGGACCAGGACGGACCCCGCGGCGTGCACCCGCTCGAGCACATCCGTCCACCGGCGATCGCCGAGCTGCAGTCCTGGCTCGACGCCGCACCGGGGCTCCTGCGCGTGGTGACCCTCTCCCCCCACCACCCCGGCTCCGCCGAGGCCACGCGCTTCCTCGTCGCGCACGGTGTCCGGGTCGCGGTCGGACACACCCACGCGACGGATGCCGAGATCGCCGCGGTGGTCGACGCCGGCGCCACGCTCTCCACGCACCTCGGCAACGGCGCGCACGCCGTGCTCCCCCGACACCCGAACTATCTCTGGGCGCAGCTCGCGGAGCCCCGGCTCGCGGCCGGGGTCATCGCCGACGGCCACCATCTGCCCGACAGCACGCTCGCGACCATGATCGCCGCGAAGCGCGACCACGGCATCTTCCTCGTCAGCGACGCCGTCGCCACTCCTGCGGCCCTGACCGAGGGCGGACGGTCGACGGTCGGCGGAGGCGTGCACCTCGCCGACGACGGCGCGCTGCGGCACGTGTCCACCGGATTCCTCGCCGGCTCCGTCCAGACGCTCGATGTCGGTGTCGCCACCGTCGCGCGTCTCACCGGATCTCTCGCGACCGCGGTGCGGCTCGCGAGCACGGCCCCCGCCGCCGTCCTCGACGACGGCCCGCACTGGACCCCGGGGGCGCGCGCCGACGTGCTGGTGTTCGACTGGGCCCCGGGTGATTCGGCGATCACTCCGCGCGAGGTCCTCCTCGCCGGAGACACCGCGACGACCGCCGCCGCCGATACGACCGCCACCGCAGGAGGCCACCGATGACCATCGACAAGGCCGAGGTGATCGTCACCAGCCCCGACCGGAACTTCGTCACCCTGAAGATCACGACCGCCGACGGCGTGACGGGCTTGGGCGACGCCACTCTCAACGGACGTGAGCTCGCCGTGGTGGCGTATCTGCGCGAGCACGTGGTGCCGCTGCTGATCGGCGCCGACGAGTCCCGCATCGAGGACACGTGGCAGTTCCTGTATCGGGGCGCGTACTGGCGACGTGGTCCGGTCACGATGGCGGCGATCGCCGCGGTCGACATGGCGCTGTGGGACATCAAGGGCAAGGTCGCGGGGATGCCGGTGTACCAACTGCTCGGCGGCGCGAGCCGGAACGGGCTGATGGCCTACGGGCATGCCTCGGGCAAGGAGCTCCCCGAGCTCTTCGACTCGATCCGCGCGCACCAGGAGCAGGGGTACAAGGCGATCAGGGTGCAGACCGGTGTGCCGACGCTCAAGGCCATCTACGGCATCGCCGCCCAGGGTGCGGATGTCGGCGACGCGAGCGTGCGCTACGACCACGAACCCGCCCGCCGCGGCGCGAAGCCGGTCGAAGAGGACTGGGACACCCGCGCTTACCTCACCCACCTCCCCGGGGTGTTCGAGGCGGTGCGCAACGAGTTCGGCCCCGACATCCCGCTGCTGCACGACGGCCACCACCGCATGACCCCGATCCAGGCCGCGCGGCTGGGCAAGGACCTCGAGCCGTACGACCTGTTCTGGCTCGAGGACTGCACCCCGGCAGAGAACCAGGAAGCCCTGCGGCTCGTGCGTCAGCACACCACCACCCCGCTCGCCATCGGGGAGATCTTCAACACGGTGTGGGACTTCAAGGACATCATCCGCGACCAGCTCATCGACTACGTGCGAGGCGCCGTCACCCACATGGGCGGCATCAGCGCGTTGAAGAAGACGCTCGACTACGCGGCGCTGTACCAGATCAAGTCGGGCATGCACGGACCCACCGACATCTCCCCGGTCGGCATGGCCGCCGCGATGCACCTCGGCCTGTCGATCCACAACTTCGGCATCCAGGAGTACATGCGACACGGCGCGCGCACCGACCAGGTCTTCCAGCAGTCGTTCACCTGGACCGACGGCTACCTGCACCCCGGCGACAAGCCCGGCCTCGGGGTCGAGCTCGACGTCGACGAGGCAGGGACCTACCCGTACGAGCAGGCATACCTCCCGTACAACCGCCTTCTCGACGGCACCGTCCACGACTGGTAGAGTCGGATCGACGAAGAAACAGTTGTCATAGCAACTGTTTCTTCGTACAGTGAGACCATGAACGGTCCTTCCGGAGCGACGGCCGGCGCGATGGTCTGGCGCCTGGCGAATCGATGGCGTACGGCCGTCGACCGCGCCGTGCGAGAGCACGGCCTCACGCACGCGACGTACGTGCTGCTCACCACGCTGCACTCCCTTTCCACCGACGCCGCCGGGTCGGTGGAAGCAGCCCCGAGCCAGCGGGAACTCGCCGCCGCCTCCGGCATCGAGACCGAGTACGTCTCCCGGCTGATCCGCGCGCTCGAGGCGGACGGCATGGTCCACCGCACCCGCGACGATCATGACTCCCGCATCGTGCGGTTGCGTCTCACCGCCCGCGCGTCGACGACGATCGGTCCGGCGATGCAGACGGTACAGGAGCTGCTGGAGAAGATGCTCAGCCCGCTCGGCGGGCGTGACACTGAAGCGGCCTCCGAGTTCGTCGTCACCCTCGGTGCGCTGCTCGCCGCCACCACGGACGAGGGAGAGCACCATGCCTGAACAGACCGTCCTCGACTCGAGCATGCACTTCATCGAACACACCCCCGACGGGGCGTCGGACCGAGAAGCGACGACGCCCATCGTCTTCCTCCACGGGAACCCGGCCTCCTCGCACGTGTGGCGCAACGTCCTTCCCGCAGTCGGACCCGGGAGACTCCTCGCGCCCGACCTCATCGGGATGGGTGCCTCCGGCAAGCCCGACCTGGCCTACTCGTTCGCCGATCACGCCCGATACCTGGATGCCTGGTTCGACGCCGTCCTCGGCGAACGACCCGCGGTGATCGTCGGGCACGATTGGGGAGGCGCTCTCGCGATCGACCGGGCGACCCGATTCCCCGAGAGAGTGCGCGGTGTCGCCGTGTTCGAAGCGGTCCTGCGCCCGCCGCGGCCGGAGCACCTGTCGGCGCAGGCCCGCGCGCGTCGAGAGCTCATCCTCTCGGCCGAGGGCGAGGCGATGTTCCTCGACACCGATGCGGCCATCCGTCAGGCCTTCACCGCCGGAGTGCTGACACCCGTGCCGCAAACAGACCTCGCCGCGTACCTCGCACCGTATGACTCGCGAGAGAGCCGTCGGCCGCTGCTGGCGTGGGCCCGGCAGCTGGCCGCCCCGCCCGCCGAGCTCATCGAACGGCTCGAGAACGCGGGCGCTCGGCTCGCGTCCGCGCACGACCTGCCTCTGCTCCTGCTGACGTTCGAGGGTTCTCCCACGCTGCTGATCGATGAGGGGGCGACCGCCTGGGCGCGCGGGCTGTTCGCCGGCCTCGAGATCAAGCACGTGGGCGCCGCCGGGCACCACGCCGCGGAGGATCGACCGGTCGAGATCGGGCACGCCGTCGGCCGCTGGCTGGACAGGCATGCGCTGCGCTGAATCGCCGTGCCCCGAACGGCGCCCACCCGTCGCCGTCTGACCCTTCGGCGCCGAGGATCCGAGCCCGGATGCGAGAGGACCGCGCAGTAGGCTGAACCCATCATGGACGAGTTCATCCGGGGCCTCGGCACCTTCGCGCAGAACTACTGGTGGCTCATCTTCCCCGTCATGGCGATGGCCGGTGGTATCGCGAAGTCGTGGGAGCGCAGTTCCAAGCGCCGCCACGAGCGCCGCCTGGAGACGCTCCGCATGAAAGCGCAGCTGAAGACCGCCGAGATCGAGGCGCGCGCGCTCACCCAGCAGTCCAAGCGCCGCGGGCCCTCGGTCGTCGACACCACGGCATCCGTCGTCCCTAACGACCTCGTCGCACGGCTTTTCGCCGAGCACGACGAGATCACCGCCCGCTGGCTCGACTACGAGCTCGACGTCGCGAAACTGATCGCCTTCCCCGCGATGAGCGACGGACGCCAGCCGTTGACCGCCGCGTTCCTGCGCGCCAAGAAGACCGCAGACGCCCTGCGCCCGGCATCCGCGGACGCGAAGGTGTCGGAGCAACAGATCACCGAGTACCTGCAGGCCGTTGGCGACTACGCGGTCGCTTTCGAGATCGCGGAGAAGGACGCCAGGCGCCTGCGCGACTCGACCTTCACGGGCCCGGAGCGCAAGCGACTCGAACGGGCGCAGCAACTGCTCAAGGTCGCGGTCGACGAGTCGGCGACACAGGCGGAGCGCAACGTCGCCTACAAGAGGGTGCGCGAAGAGCTCGACGGGCTCATCCTGCTCTCCGATGCCGCCGTCACCGTGCTCGAGAAGCAGGTCGCGCGGGAGCTGCCGGCGCAGGGCACCGCGTCTCCCGCATCCGACGCCGAGGCCGCCCGCGCCCCGGAGCCTGCTCCCGCCGCAGAGCCTGAGCGGATGCCGATCGTCGATCCGTTGCGCCCCGCACCGCCGCGCATGCAGCCCCGCGAAGAAGCATGACCCCGGACAACGTCACCGGTCCGGTCGCGCACCACGCCGAAGGACCCGTGTGGTGGGCGGGGTGGGGTGGGCTCCGCTGGGTCGACGGCGAGGCAGGAGACCTGCTCGCGCTGCGGCCCGACGGCGTGACCAGGCAGCACATCGACGACGAGTACCTGGCTTTCGCCCGGCCCCGCACCGGCGGCGGCCTCGTGGCGGTCGGCGCGCGCACCGTGTACCTGGCCGACGACGTTGACGGCGAGACCCATGCCGTCGCGACGCTGTTCGAGGACCCCCGGGTGCGCATGAACGACGGATGCTGCGACCCTCGCGGCCGCCTCCTCGCGGGATCGATGGCGTACGACGCGACTCCGGATGCGGGGAGCGTGCTGCGGATGGACCCCGACCTGGAGGTCTCGACCGTGCTGCCGCGGGCGACCGTGTCGAACGGGATCGGCTTCGCTCCGGACGGCCGACGCGCCTATTACGTCGACACCATGACCCACCGCGTCGACGTGTTCGACGTCGTCGAGGGAGATCTCCGCGGCCGCCGGTCGTTCGCCGTGATCCCGGAGGAGCAGGGTCTGCCGGACGGCCTCACCGTCGCGGCCGACGGGAGCGTGTGGGTCGCGCTGTGGGGAGGCGGCGCCGTGCACGGATACGACGCGTCCGGCCGGCAGATCGCGGCCATCGAGCTCCCAGTCCCCCAGGTGTCGGCGTGCACGTTCGGCGACGACGACCTCGGCACGCTCTACATCACCACCTCGGCACAGGGTCTGCCCGCCGACCACGGCACGGAGGCCGGATCGGTGTTCGCTGTGCGGCCGGGCGCACGCGGCATCCCGGTCACCCCGTTCGCCGGCTGACGCCCGCGGGTCTTCGCGCCGCACGACTCGCGGCCGACACAGGCGATCGCGCCAGAACAGGCCGCTTCGCAGCGATGTCGCCTGATCTCGCAGGAATGCCTGAGCCGGCGCGCCGCGACCACCGACGGCCTCTGCCCGGGACACGGTGCACTCAGCACAAGGAACCGTGCCCCGGACACAGGCCGCCGGGTGGGAGCGGTCAGCGCGCCGCGGCGAACGCCGGGTTGACGATCGGCACCGACTCGCCGGCAAGGTAGCGGATGATGTTGTCGGCCGCGTGCACCGGCAGATCCGCCAGTGCTTCGGGCGAGTACCAGGCGGCGTGCGGGGTGAGGAGCACCTGGTCGAGGTCGCGCAGCGGAGAATCGGCGGCGAGCGGCTCACCCGCGAACACGTCGAGGGCGGCAGCGCCCACGTGTCCGGCACGCAGCGAGGCGGCGAGCGCGTCCTCGTCGATGAGCGGACCACGGCAGGTGTTCACGACGACGGCGCCCTGCTTCATGGTCGCGAGCGCCTCGGCGTCGATCAGGTGCCTCGTGGCGTCGGTGAGCGGAACGTGGAGCGTCAGGATGTCGGCGCGCACCACGGCATCCGCGATCTCGACGGGCTCGCATCCTGCCGCACGCACGGCCTCGGGGGAGGCGTACGGGTCGGCGACGACGACGCGGAAGCCCAGCGCGCGACAGCCGCGGGCCACGATCGAGCCGATGCGGCCGAACCCGAGCACCGAGACGGTGGTCGTCGAGGGGCGCACCGCCATCGGGCGCGCGTCGACAGCCTTCCACGTGCCTCCGCGCACCGCACGGTCGTAGGCGGGGAGGCCGCGGGCCAGCGTCATGATCATGGCGATCGTGTGGGCGGCGACCTCTTCGATGCAGTAGCTCGGGGTGTTCGCGACGGCGATGCCGCGAGCGGTCGCCGCCTCGACGTCCACCATGTCGTAGCCGATGCCGACGCGGCTGATGATGCGGAGGTTCGGCATCCGGTCCATCACCTCACCGGTGATCTGCGCCCACTGGACGACGAGCCCCTGGGCGTCGGCTCCGCGGGCGGCGATGTCGTCGAGACTGCCGGATGCCGCACGGTCGGCGCGGAGTCCCGCCTGCCGGAGGGTGTCTTCGATGACGGTTCCTGGCAGGTCGCAGTCGCTGACGAGGATGAAGGGCTCGGTCATGACAGCGATGCTATAGCATCTAGCAAATGCGTGTACAGCATGGGAATCTTGCTATAGCATCGAGCACATGACTCGCCGCGCACTGATCACGGGTGCCAGTTCCGGTATCGGAACCGCCGCCGCCCTCGACCTCGCCCGCGAGGGCGTCTCCCTCTGGATCACGTACACGGGGCGCGAGGCCGAAGCCGCCCGCGTCGCCGAGGAGTGCCGCGAAGCCGGGGCGCCCGAGGTGCACGTCTCCCGCCTCGATCTGCGCGAGCGCGAGTCGATCGACGCCCTGATCGGCGAGATCACGACCACCTGGGGTTCGCTGCACGTGCTCGTCAACAACGGCGGCGTGTGCCCGTACACCGCGTACGACGACATCGACTTCGACGAGTGGGACATGGTCCTCGAGACCAACGCCCGCGGCACCTTCTTCCTCACCCGGGGTGCACTCCCCCTGCTCCGGGCCGCCGAGGGCGACCGCTCCGTGATCAACATCGCCTCGATCGCCGGTCAGGTCGGTGCGCTGCAGACGGGCATCCACTACGCCGCGAGCAAGGGGGCGATCCTCGCGATCACGCGCAGCTTCGCACGCCACCTCGCGGCGGAGGGCATCCGCGTCAACGCCGTCACCCCCGGTCCGGTCGCGAGCGCCATCACCGACCAGCTGCAGGGCGAGGGCCGCGCGAAGCTCGAGGCCGGGATCCCCCTCGGCGCGTTCGGCCAGCCGGCGGACGTCGCCTGGATCATCGCATCGCTCGCCTCGGAGCGCGCGCGCTTCATCACCGGAGCGACGTATGACGTCAACGGAGGAGTTCGCATTGACTGACCGCACCGTCTTCCACCGCACCGCTCTCGAGACCGTGCAGGCGCAGCTCGACGCCTTCAACGAGCACGACCTCGACGTCTTCGTCGCGACCTACGCGGAGGATGCCGTGATCACCGGCGTCGCACCCGAGCCCGTGGTCGGGTCGGCCGCGATCCGCGCGTTCTACGAGCCGCGGCTGCAGAATCCCGAGTTGTCGTGCGTCATCGACACGAGTGTGCTCTTCGGCGCGCGGTGGGTCGTCGCGCAGGAGCAGGTCATCAACGCGGGTGTGGCCACCGAGACCATCGCGACATTCGACGTCGTGGACGGCCTGATCGCGCGCGCCTCCATGCTCAAGGCCTGAGCCGAGGTCGGGGCGCTCACATCCTCCGGTGCACGTCTGCGCGGTGAGCGATACGCAGCACGTACACCGTCCGTGCGGGTTCGTCGACACGGACGACGACCCGGTACGCGATGCCGACATAGCCACTGCGCTGACCCGCGAGCTCGGCGCCGAGCGCTTTGGTCGTGCGCATCGGGTTCTCGGCCAGCGGTCCATCGAGAAAGCGAAGCACCGCGTCGGCGAGCTTCGGCTCCAGTCGTTGCAGAGCTCGCACGGCGGGTCCGGTGAGCTGGACGTCGTAGGGTCCCGACGTCACCGGCGGCCCAGCTGGTCGCGGACCTCGGCAAGGCTCAGCGTGCGTCCCGCAGCGATGTCCGCATCGGCTTCCGCCACCTCATCGCGATGATGCGGATCCTGGAGCAGCGCGAGGGTCTCCTGCAGCGCCTCCAGGTCGTCGACGCTGAGCATCACGACCGCGGGGCGTCCGTGGCGCGTGATCGTCACCGCCTCGTGTGTGGTGTCGATCGACTCCACCAGCTGCGAGAACCTGTCCTTCGCTTCACTGACCGACACTGATTGCATGACCATGATTTTAGGCTAAAGTCTGGCGTGATTTATGGCCAGTATTCTGGCCTGAAGCTCACTCGTGCTCGGGCAGGAGGGGCGACGACCACCCCGGGTCGCGTCCGAGCTGAGCCGCACGCGACACGGAGGTGGCGCCGTAGCGGTCGCGCAGGGTGTCGAGGACGGTGTCGAGGCGCGCCTCGTCACCCCAGTCGATCGGCAGTTCGGGCTGCACGTTCCCGACGCGGTCGAGCTGCGTCAGTGAGAAGCCGATCAGCGTGATGCCGCGCGCGGCGATCTCGGGCTGCGCGGCGTCGAGCAGGGCACGCGCCACGGCGAGCACGACGGCGGTGCGGTCGGTCGGCGCTCGAAGCGTGCGCGAGCGGGTGGCCCTCGTGAAGTCGCCGAAACGCAGACGCAGCACGACCGTGCGGCAGACGCGGCCGCCGTCGCGGAGCCGTCGAGCGAGCCGGTCGACGATCTGGGTGAGGATGAGGTCGAGTTCTTCTGCCGAGCGGGTACGGCTGCCGAGCGCGCGCTGCGACCCGATGGATCCGCGTCGCCGGGTGGTGTCGACCGGCCGAGGATCCCGCAGCCGAGCAAGCGCGTGCACGTGGGCGCCCGTCGCCTTGCCCAGCATCCGCTCGGCGGTCGCGGCCTCGAGTTCGGCGAGCTCGCCGACCGTACGGATGCCGTAGCGGTGCAGTTTCTCGGCCGTCACCGCACCCACGCCCCAGAGCCGTTCGACGGGAAGGGGAAGGAGGAACTGCTCCTCGCGGTCGGGCTCGACGACCAGGAGTCCGTCGGGTTTGCTCACCGCGCTGGCGACCTTGGCGAGGAACTTGGTGCGAGCGACCCCGACCGAGATCGCCAGCCCCGCCTCCGCCCGCACCCGTTCGCGCAATCGCACCGCGATCTCGTGCGGAGTGCCGGCGATCCGCCGCAGACCGCCGACCTCGAGGAAGGCCTCGTCGATCGACAGCCCTTCGACGAGCGGTGTCGTGTCTCGGAAGATCGCGAACACGTCTTTACTTGCGGCCGAGTAGGCCTCCATCCGCGGCGGGACGACGATCGCGTCGGGGCACAGCTCCCGCGCCTGTCGACCGCCCATCGCCGTGCGGACCCCGCGCGCCTTCGCCTCGTAGCTCGCGGCGAGCACGACGCCTCCGCCCACGATGACCGGTCGACCGCGCAGCTCGGGGGCGTCACGCTGCTCGACCGACGCGTAGAACGCATCGAGGTCGGCGTGCAGCACCGTGGCTTCCCCACGCATCCGTTCTCCCGTCGACGTGCGGATCGTCGCACGGACCGGGGACATCGGGATCCGCCGAGTGCGGTGTCCGTGCCCGCAGGTATGGTCGGCGCGTGCCGGAACCGGTGATGCAGTGGTGGGCGCGACGGCAGTTCTCCCGCGGTCGCGCTGTTCCGTATGAGGTGGGCACGTATCGTGCGGGCTGGGCGGCGTACCCAGAACTGATCCGCCAGTACCACCCCGAGCTCAACCACGGGATCGCGCTGTCGCAGGTCCCACTCGCGGCCGACGTGCTGCTGTGCTGGGAGTGCCCGCTCGGGCACCGATTCGCCGCCACCCCGACGGAGCAGCGCGAACGCCCGGGGCAGGTGCGCCGCCGCTCGGCGTGGTGCCCGGACTGCTCCGCGCTCGCCCGTCCGCAGCCGGTCGTGCTCGGCGAAGCACGGGCCCTGCCCCGGAAGCCCCGCCGCCCCGCACCGGAGCTCTGCACCAAGACCCCCGACCTGCCCACCGGGACCGCGTTCGTGAGCGCGTGCGCGCCGCGCCCCGCCTCAGCGGCGGAGGGTCGACTCCGGGCCGCCCTCGCGGCGCGGATCGCGTTCGACACGGCCGTGAACGCGGTGAAGGTGTCTCGACCGTTCTTCCGCCACACCGAGGTGTGGCCCGACATCGTGTTCCCGGAGCTCAGGGTGGCGCTCGAGTACGACACGGTCGGCCGCCACGGCCTGGAGCACGTCGGCAAGCGGCAAGACGCCGACCTGCGGAAGGACCGCGCCCTCCGCGCCGCCGGGTGGGAGGTCATCCGCGTCCGCACCGGGAAGCTCGAACCCCTCGGGCCGCATGACCTCGCGCTCTCCTCGACCGGCGCAGCGAGCATCACGCGCATCATTGAGGAGCTGCGCACCATCCGTGGCCCGCTCCTCGTCGACGCGTACCTGCGGTGAGACCTCCTCCGGAGGCCTCCCGAGGTCGCGGCAGGTCTCAGTCGGGCTTCTTCGCCAGGGGCACGCCGTAGTCGACCATGAACCCGCCGTCGACGTAGAGCGTCTGGCCGTTCATGTAGCGCGACTGGTCGGAGACGAGGAAGCTCACGGCGGCGGCGATCTCACTCGCCTCGGCCAGGCGCTTCGCGGGGATGCGGGAGAGGATCGTGTCGAGGCTGAGGGTTCCCGCCTCGACACCCTGACGGAAGACGCCCGTGTCGACATAGCCGGGCGCGACCGCGTTGACTCGCACTCCACGGGACGCCCACTCCGCACCTGCCGTCGAGGTCAGTCCGATCACGGCGGCCTTGGTCGTGGCATAGGGCGCGCGCCCCGCGGAGCCACGAGAGGAGATCGACGAGATGTTCACGATGCGCCCATCGCCGCGCTCCAGCATCCGCTTGCCCGCCGCCTGCAGCGCTGCGAACACCCCGTGCAGGTTCACATCAACCACGGCGGACCACTCGTCCCACGTCAGGTCTTCGATGCCGCGGTGGCGCTGGATGCCCGCGTTGTTGACGAGCACCTCGATCGGACCGAGCTCCGCCTCGATCTCGCCGAACACCCGGTCGACGCCGGCGTGGTCGGTCACGTCGAGCTCGCGCCACAGGATGCCGGCGGCGTTGCCACCCGCGGTGAGTCCTGGCACGCGGTCGGCGGCGACGACGCGGTAGCCGTCGGCGGCGAGGCGCTGACCGATCTCCCAGCCGATGCCGGCGGAGCCTCCGGTGACGATGGCGACGGGCGCGGTCATTGCTCTCCTCAGGGTTCGGAATTTTGCTATAGCAAGTCTAGTAGGGGGCGGCTCACCGGTCGAGCAGCGCCTCGACGGCGGCGACTGCATGCTCCTCGAGCAGCTCCAGCGCACCGGGCGCGAGCGGGGTCTGCCACGCCTGATACGCGCCGCGTTCGTAGGCGTCGCGCGTGGGCAGGTAGACGAACCCGGGGCCGTTCGTCAGGTTCATCACCACGATCGGCGTGTCGGGGAACCGCGCGCGGAGCGTGGTCTGCAAGCGGGAGTACGCCTCGCCGGGGTGACCGACGATCACCGCGTCGCCGAGCCGCCAGGCCCACACGGGGTGCTGCACCGTCGGACCGTCGATGTATCCGTCGCGGAGGTTGCGGGCGCGGCCGAGGCGCTCTTCGCGGGAGCGGGGGTCGATGTCCTTCCACTCCTCGGCGAGCTCGTCGAGCGTCGGCAGGTCGCGCAGCGGCAGGTCCACGGATGACACCGATCCCCCGGCGCCCTCCCCACCCGAGGCGGCACGTCCGGCCCAGATCGCGAGCGGAGCGCCCGACTCCACGACACCCTTCAACGTCAGCTCCGCACCAGGAACGGGCAGGGCGTCGAGCGCGGCGAGCACCGCGTGTCCGAGAGAGCGTCCGTGGCGATCGGCCACCCCGACGTCGCCGGTGTACTGCTCGCGCGGGGCCAGTTCGCCCGACGCTCCCTGCACGAACAGGCACGGCGCCGCGGTGGCGGCTTCGACGATCTCGCGCATCGCCCCGACGTAGTCCGGCGACACCTCGCGGTTCTGCCAGGCCAGGGTGGTCGGGTGGCAGGCGTAGTTGACGAGCGTCCCCCGCACGGCGCCATCCACACTGAGGCGGCCGATCGTGACGGTGTCGTCCGCCGTCGCTGCGGGGTTGTACCCCACGAGCGCCCGGCCGTCGATGTCGAGCTCACGGTCCGCAGCGAGCGTGCAGGTGCCCGTCGTCCATTCGATGAGTCCGGGCACCGCGCCGTCGAGCGCCTCGCGTCCTGCGGCGACGCCCGCGGCGGCGAGCGCCTCGAGGTATCCGGGGATGAGCTCCCCGCCCGGCAGGTGCGCGTCGGCCGCGCAGAGCACCGCACCCGCGTGCGTGTGCGAGAGCGAGAGCATCAGCTGGTCGGGTTCGAGTCCGAGTCCTGACAGGATCGCTCCGCGCACACCCTGCTCATCGGCGACGCGACGCCACCACGTGCCGTCGACCGCGAGGAGCACGCGCGGCCGGTCGTCGGGCGCGATCACGGCGAGGGCGGTGAGCTCGAACGGACGGTGCGCGCCCTCCGACCGCTCCCAGTCCGCCGGTCCCCAGTTCTTCGCACGGATGCCGATCGGCGGAGTGATGTCGCGTCGGGCCACGCCGATGCGCGCGCGAGTGCGAGGGACGCGGATGCGGTCTCCGATGCGCGTCGTCGATACCGTGTCGCTCAAGACAGGTCCTCCATGTTCTCCATGATGCCGCCGCTCACGCGCTCGTGAGCACGTCGGCGACAAGCACGCGTTCACCGGGCTCGGAGAGGTCTGCCTCGACCCCGCGCTCGACGCAGTCGCTGTAGAGCAGGGTGGACGGCTCCGCGAACCCCCCGGCCATCCGCAGCCGTCCTCCGACGAACTGGCTGCCGGTGACGCGGGCGTGGTTGACGCCCGCACCGATGTCGATATGGGCCGCACCCTTCGGCACCGTCGACGTCACCCCATTCACCCGCCACGAGACCACCCCGGAACCGGCGGCCCTGGTCAGCAGGGCGCCCTCCGTGCGCTCGGTGCCGAGCTCGACGCCCTCCAGCGTGACGGACTGGTCGCGCACCGCCGTCGCGCTCAGCACCACATCGCGCACGGAACCGCCGCGGATCGTCACCTTCGCGGCTCCGAACTCCGCCGGCGCGCCCGTCGCCGGACCGCTCAGGCGGCAGTCGACGAACTCGACGGGTCCGGAACCGCGCGCCTTCGCTCCGTCGATCCCCGTGATCGTGCACCGCACGAAGCTCACCGGAGCGGTGACCGGCGTCTGGACGAGCACCTGGTCCTTGGGCAGGGCGAAGGTGCAGTCCTCGATGACGGTCGGTCGCGACGATCGAGTCGACCGCTGCCCGATGGCCAACAGCCCGGCGGTGCATCCCCGCAGCTGGGCGCCGTCGGCGTTGATCGTCATCGTCGCCTGCGGGTCGAAGGTCGAGCGCGCGATCACCCGCACGTTCTCGAGCGTCAGGTCGCTGATCTTCGTGCCGGCGACGAACCACGAGCAGACGTGGTCGCGCACCGTGATGCGCTTCGCGGAGGTGCCCCACTGCGCGCCGGAGTTGGCGATGTCCATCAGCCCCGAGTTTCCGATGAAGGTCAGGTCGTGCTCGTACTGCCCGTGCGTGGTGAATGGGTTGCCGCCCTGGTCGTCACCGTCGCCGTGACAGTTCTCGACGATGCAGTACGCGCTGGCGGTCAGATCGTTGAGGTGCCGTGCGTTCGAGGATGTGCAGTCGCTCACCCGCCCGTACAGGCTGTAGATCTGCTGCGTGAGATACCCCGCGCCCCCGTACATCACCGTCGGCGGGTTCTCGACGGAGCAGCGTTCGGTCGTGAAGTGCGTGTTCCAGCGCCGCATGATCACGGGCCACCAGGTGCGGCTGGCGTGCACATCCGCGACGTCGCAGTGGATCGCGTATTCGAACGCGATCGGGTGGGAGCCGGTGAGCTCCCGGGAGTCGGGGAACGAGCCGTCCGTCGGTCCGTCGAACGGCCCCGCGCCGAGGAAGCGCATGTTCGAGATGCGCACTCCGGCCACCGGGTCCATCTGCCGCCAGCTGAGCTTTCGGCCCTTCTCCAGCGGCCAGCCGTTGAGGTAGTCGATCCGGATGTGGTTCCCGTCGATCTGTTGCGTCACCTGCACGAACCGCTGGAGCTCGCGCTCATCCGCGCCGCCCCCGGCGACCGGATCGCACTGCACCGCCCACCAGGAGCCGACGGGGAACTTCGACGCGTCGGGCACGGCGACTGCGTCCGTGAGCTCCGGCCACGCCTCCGCCAGCGCATGTTCGACGACGACGTCCTTCGACACCCCGGTGAAGAACATCACGGCGCCGAACGGGTTGTCGTGGGTGTTCGCCTCGATCCCGTCCGTGGTGAGGAGGTGACCGCCGAAGTCGATCTCGAGGTGCGAGCGCGTGAAGCGATGCCGCCGCCGGAACAGCAGGTCCGTGTTCCCCTCGATGCGCCGGATACGGGTGTCGTTCACCATGGCGTCGAGCGCGTCGTCGGCGGGGGTCTCCGGCCCGGTGATGCCGAAGACGCGGAAGTCGACCGTGCCGTCGTGCTGCAGCAGCCAGCGGGTGTCGCGCTTGCCGGCGATCACCGTGCCGCCGTTGGCCTCGACCTTCGCATCTTCGGATCCGACGTACACGAGCAGCCCCGCATCGCCCGGCTTCCGGTACCCGGCGACGATCGCCACCTCACCGTCGCGCGCACGGATCTTCGCCAGCTCGGCGACGGACTCCGCCCGGGTGATGTCCTTCGCGCCCATGGCGACCGGCGCCGCCTGGGCGGATGCCGCACCTGCGAGGGAGCCGGCCGTGCCGAGCGCGACAGCACCGAGCCCGGCCATGAGCGCGCGCCGACTCGTGGAGCGCGCACCGCCCTCCGGTGCGACTGTCTCTGCGTACGGATCCGCCGCAGCGATCGATCGGTCGGTCATGACAACTCCTTCGTCATCGGGTGGTTCCAGCCGGAACGGCCCCCGTGACCGCTCCCCGCGCCTGCCAGAGCGCCGCAGCCTCGGCACGACGCCGGCGCTCCAAGACCGGATCGGCCACCGGGATCGCCGCCATGAGCCCGCGCGTGTACTCGTGCTGCGGATTCGCGAACAGGGCGTCGCGGGCGCCGATCTCGACGATCCGTCCCTGCTGCATCACGGCCACCGTCGACGACATGTACCGGATCACGGCGAGGTCGTGGCTGATGAAGAGGTACGTCAGCCCCAGCTCGGCCTGCAGTTCGCGCAGCAGGTTGAGCACCTGCGCCTGGATCGACACGTCGAGAGCCGAGACCGACTCGTCGAGCACCAGGAACTCCGGCTCGAGCACGAGCGACCGTGCGATGGACACGCGCTGGCACTGACCGCCCGACATCGACCGGGGCAGCCGGTGCGCGAACTCCTCGTCCAACCGCACGCGATGCATGGCCTCGCGCACCTTCTCGGCACGGGTCGCCCTGGTACCGATGCCGTGGGCGAGCAGGGGCGCCTCGATGATCTGCGACACGGTCTGGCGCCGGTTGAGCGCCGAGAACGGATCCTGGAACACCATCTGCATCCGCCGACGCAGGTGTCGCAGCTCCTCGCCGCGCATCTCGTGCGGCCGCTGCCCGTCGAACACGACCGTCCCGCCGTCGATGCCGCCGAGGGCCAGCACCGCCTTCGACACGGTCGACTTGCCCGATCCCGACTCGCCGACGAGTCCGACGGTCTCTCCACGGCGGATCTGGAACGACACGTCGTCGACCGCGGTCACCCGACGGCCCGAGCCGAGCGTGAACACCTTCGACACGCCCTGCACGTCGACCAGTACATCCCCCGATTCGCGGGCGCGGTCGACCGCGCTGATGGAGCCGGCCTCGACGAGCGGCTCCGTGCCCCGCTCCAACACCTCGGCGGAGGTGCGGATCGGCTGATGCACGTCGATCGTGAGGTCGACCACGGCTCCGAGCAGCGCCTTCGTGTACGGGTGCTCGGGGGCGGAGTACAGCGCGTCGACCGGCTGCTCCTCGATGATCGCCCCGCGCCGCATCACATGGATGCGCTCGCAGAAGCCGGCCGCGACGCCGAGGTCGTGTGTGATGAGCACGACGGCGGTGCCGTGCTCATCCGCCAGCCGGTCGAGCAGGTCGATGATGCGCGACTGTGTGGCGACGTCGAGCGCCGTGGTGGGCTCGTCGGCGATGAGCACGGCTGGCCGCGACGACATGGCCATCGCGATCATGACGCGCTGCCGCATGCCGCCCGAAAACTCATGCGGGTACTGCGTCAGGCGCTCCTCGGGCAGCGGCACGCCGACCTCGGTCAGCAGCTCGACGGCTCTGGCGCGTGCCGCATCCTTCGACACCCTGTCGTGCAGGCGGATCGCCTCCACGAGCTGATGACCGATCGTGCGCACGGGGTTCAGCGACGACATCGGGTCCTGGTAGACCATCGCGATCTCGCCCCCGCGCACCCTGGTCATCTCGCGCTTGCTGAGCGTGAGCAGTTCGCGGTCGCGCAGGCGGATGCTGCCGCCGAGCGTCGCGCCGTCGTTCAGACGCATGATCGACAGGGCGGTGAGCGACTTGCCGGAGCCGGATTCGCCGACCAGGCCGATCCGCTCACCGGGGCGCACCGAGAACGAGATGCCCTTGACCGGCATCGCATCGCCGTAGGAGACGGTGAGGTCCTGTACCTGCAGGACGGGAGCGGTGTCCGTCATCGGCCCTTCCCCTTCCGATCGCCGCCGAACTGGTCGGCGAGCACGTTGAGCAGCCAGATGGTCACGAAGATGAACAGCGCGGGGAAGAGCACGTACCCGATCGACTGATACATCTTCTGGTAGCCCTGCTGCACGAGGGTGCCCCAGGTCGCCTCCGGCGGCGCGATGCCGAGGCCGACGAAGCTCATCGACGCCTCGAGCAGGATCGCGTTGGCCGCGTTGATGGCCGCCTGCACCACGATCGGACCTCGGGCGTTCGGCAGCACCTCGGCGAACAGCAGCCTGCTGCGCTTCGAGCCGAAGGCCACGGCGGCTGTGAAGTAGTCCTCCTGCAGTTCGCTCAGCACCGAGGAACGCACCAGCCGCGCGGTCGTCGGAGTGAGCAGGATGCCGATGATCACGGCCAGCTTGACCGGGTCGGCGCCGAACGCCGAGATGAACACCAGCGCGAAGAGGATCTGCGGGATCGCCATGACCGTGTCGGCCAGGCGCATCAGGATCTCGTCGAGGATGCCGCGGGCGAACGCCGCCGCCATCCCCCAGGCGATACCCAGGACCATGGCGACCAGGGTGGCGCCGCCCGCGATGAAGATCGTCAGCTGCCCGCCGTAGAGCACGCGGCTGAACAGGTCGCGGCCGAGTTCGTCGGTGCCGAACAGGTGCACGGCCGACGGTCCGGCGAACCGGTCGGGCGACTGTGCCGAGGGGTCGAACGGCGCGATCACAGGTGCGAGCACGCACGCCAGCACGATCACCGCGAGGAGCGCGAGCGGGATCCACGAGGCGAGCGCGAGCCTCCGCCGCGGACGGGCGGCGCGCAGGGCGAGGGTGAGGGTGTCAGCCACGGCTGCTCCTTGCACGAAGACGCGGGTCGAGCACGCCGTAGAGGAGGTCGACGATGAGCGTGGTGAGGATGAACATCGCGGAGATCAGCAGCACGACCGACTGCAGCACCGCGTAGTCGCGCTTGAACACCGCGTCGATCGCGAGCGAGCCGAGGCCCGGCACGCCGAACACGTACTCGACGATCACGACGCCGCCGAGCGTGTAGCCGACGATCAGGCCGAGCATCGTGAGACCGGGGATCAGCGCGTTGCGCAGTGCGTGCCCGATCACGACGCCACTCGCCGACTGCCCCTTGCCGCGGGCCGTGCGGATGTACGGGGCGTCGAGCACCTCGACCATCGAAGCGCGGAGGAACCGCATGAGCAGAGGCGCCGCGGCGAACGCGAGCGTGAGCGCCGGCAGGATCATGCGCACGAGGTTGTCGCCGGGATCCTCGCTGAAGGGCGTGTAGCCGCGGGCGGGCAGCACCTTGAGCTGCACCGCGAACACCACGATCAGCACGATGCCGATCAGGAACTGCGGCAGGGCCATGCCCGCGGTCGAGATCGCGGTGAGGATGCGGTCGACCACACCGAGCGGGCGCAGCGAGGCGATCACGGCGGCCGGTGTCGCGATGATCACCGCGAGGAGGATGCCGATCAGCGTGAGCTCCAGGGTGGCGGGGAGCCGCTGTGCGATGAGCTCGGACACCGAGTACTGGTTGAAGTACGACTGGCCGAAGTCGCCGGTGAACACGCCGCCGATCCACCGCAGGTACTGCTCGATGATCGGCGCGTCGAGGCCGGCCTCCTCTCGGAGGCGCTGGAGCATCTCGGCATCCACGCCCGGCGTCGAGCCGAGGCGCGTGATGACGGGGTCGCCCGGCAGCAGCCGGAGCACGACGAACACGAGAAGCGAGGTGGCGATCAGCATCGCGATGCTGATCGCCACCCGCCGAAGGATGGACAGCGCCACGTCAGCCCTTGAGCTGTGCGCCTTCGAGGTGCAGCTGCCCGCCGCCCTCGACCCAGACGCCGTCGACCTTCGTGCTGGTCGCGGTGACGACCGTGGACTGCAGCGGCACGATCAGCGGGACCTGCTGGTTGATGATCGTCTGCACCGTGCCCCACTTCTCGGCGCGTGCGGCCTCGTCGGGCTCGGCGACGGCGTCGGCGAACGCGGTCTGGAAGTCGGGATCGACCCAGTTGCACTCGCAGCGGCCCTCGAGGTAGAAGTTCAGCGAGTACGCGGGCTCCGGAGGCGTGGACTGGAAGTTCGGCACGATGTAGCCGGGGAAGCTCTTGCCCGCCGGGTAGAACGAGTCGACCCAGGTGCCGATGTCGTTGTTGTCGATCTTGAGCGTGATGCCGATCTCCTTCAGGCTCGCCTGCAGGATCTCACCGCTCGTGTTCCACTCGGGGTACTGCCCGGCGACGCCCCACCATGTGAGCGTGCTGCCCTCGGTGACACCGGCTTCGGCGAACAGCTCCTTGGCCTTGTCGAGGTCGTAGGAGTAGTCGGTCAGGTCGCCGCCGAACCACGGGTTGACCTCGCCGAGCGCGTTGTTCGTCGGCGAGACGGTGCCCTGTCCGTAGTACGCGGCCTCCAGGATGGCCTCACGGTCGGTCGCGTAGGCGAGCGCCTGACGGGCACGCACGTCATCGAACGGCGCCGACTGCGTGTCGACCTCCCACGAGGGCCACTGGCTCGGGTTCTCGGGCTTGACGAGCGCGATGTCCCCGCCGCCCTCGAGCCCGGCGACGTCGCCCTGGGGAACGGACCACAGCACGTCGATGTCGCCGGAGCGCAGGCCGGTGACGGCCGCTGTCGACTCCGCGGCCTTGACGAGGGTGATCTCGTCGAGCGCCGGGGCCTCGCCGAAGTACTCGGGGTTCGGCACGAGGGTCAGGCTGTCGTCGGGGGTGAAGGTGTCGACGATGTACGGGCCGGTGCCGATCGGCTCCTTGTCGATGGTGTCGAGCGCGTCGACGTCGAGCATCTTGACCCACACGATGCCGGCGGCGAAGGTGGCGATCGGCTCGGACAGGGTGATGACGACGGTCTTCTCGTCGGACGCCGTGACATCCGTGACCATGTCGATCTTGTTCTTCTCCTGGGTCGCCGTCTCCGGGTCCAGGTAGTACTCGAACGACGCCACGGCATCCTCGGCCGTGAAGGGGTCGCCGTTGGAGAACGTCACGCCGTCGCGCAGGGTGAAGGTCCAGGTCTTCTGGTCCTCCGATGCCTCCCACTTCTCGGCGAGGTCGCCGACGATCTCACCGGACTCGTCGGTCTTGGTGAGGCCGTTCCACAGCAGCGGGAACAGCACCTCCTCCCAGGCGAACGTGCGGATGGCCGGGTTGAGCTGCGGGATGCCTTGCGCGGCGGCGACGGTGAGGGAGCCGCCTTCCTGCGCCTGGCCTCCGTCGGACGAAGGGGTGCTGCTGCAGCCAGCGGTGATGAGCACGGCGGTGAGCAGCGCTGCTCCGCCGAGCAATACACGACGACGCGACATGGGTGCCTCCAAGGGTCGGGTGATGCGTTCGGGTCAGGAAGGGTTTCGCTATAGCATGTAGCAAATGCGCGGCGGCGTCTAGTGCGAATGAGGCGAATGCGGTTACGTTCTCGTTACGCCCCTCGGGCGGTCATCCCGACACTCCGAGGGATTTGCCATAGCATCGGTCGATGCAGGAACTCGTGCGAGAGCCGCCCGCGGCTTCCGGCACAGACAGGAGAGCCACGGTGCGCAGCGTCTCGGATCAGAACATCGCCGAACAGGTCACGGACGAGCTGCGCGCGGCCATCCACTCCGGAGAGCTCGCCCCGGGGGAGCGCCTCGTGGAACGCAAGCTCGCCGACCGGCTCGGCGTCAGCCACATCCCGGTGCGCGAGGCGCTGACCCGTCTCGCAGAGGAGCGCCTGATCACCCGAGAGCCCCGTCGTGGCGCGCGCGTCGCGCAGCTCAGCGCACAGGACCTCGAGGAGATCTCGAGCCTGCGGATCGTGCTCGAGCAGTTCATGGCGATCCGGGTGCAGGAACGATGGAACGAGGAGTCGGCCGCCCGGCTCGGCGCGATCATCCAGGACATGTCCGACGCCGCCCCGGGAGACATCGCCGAGGTGCTTCGTCAGGACCGCCTCTTCCACGAGACCCTCGCCGACCTCGCCGAACACCGTTTCCTCGACGAGCTCAGCGGTCAGCTTCGCGGGCGCATCACCGGTTTCATCCAGGCCGCCAACTCCGCGCTCGATCCGACCGAGCAGGAGGAGCACGTGCGCAGTCACCAGCAGATCGTCGACGCCATCGCCAGCGGCGACCCGGAACAGGCGCGCGCCGTGATCGCCGAGCATGTCACGCGCGCCGTCCGACGCATCACTCCCTCCGTCCCTGCGGAGTGAGCGCCCGACCGTGAAGACCATCGTCCTCACCGGAGCATCCGACGGCATCGGCGCAGCGGCCGCCCGCCAGCTCTCCGCACCGTCGAACCGCCTCATCCTCGTCGGCAGATCGGCCGAGAAGACACGTGCTGTCGCCGAGGAGACCGGCGCCACCTGGTTCACGGCCGACTTCGCCCGCCTCGACGACGTGCGAGCCCTCGCCGCGCAGATCACGGATGCGGTCGGCGACAGCGGCATCGATGTGCTCGCGAACAACGCCGGAGGCATCTTCGGGGATCCGACGCCGACCGTCGACGGATTCGAGAAGACCATGCAGGTCAATCACCTGGCGCCGTTCCTGCTCACCCACCTGCTGCTGCCCGCCCTGCTGCGCTCTCGCGGGGCGGTCGTCAACACCTCCAGCATCGCCCATCGCCTCTTCGGACACCTCGACGTCGACGACCTCGACAACGCTCGACGCTTCAGCCCGAACAAGGCCTACGGCGATGCCAAGCTCGCCAACGTGCTGTTCGCCAGGAGCCTGCACACGAAGTTCCACGCCGACGGGCTCAGTGCGGTGGCGTTCCACCCCGGGACCGTGCAGACCAACTTCGCCTCGGACTCCTCGAGCATCATGCGGCTGCTGTACCGCACGCCGCTCAAGCACCTCATGCTCATCGGTGCGGACAAGGGCGGGGCGACGCTGCGGTGGTTCATCGAGGGGACCCCGGATGAGACCTGGTTCTCGGGCGCGTACTACGACGAGCGTGTGCTCACGACGAAGGTGAACCCGCAGGTGGACGACGCCGCGCTCGCCGAGGCGCTCTGGCAGCGCAGCGCCGCCCTCACCGGCATCCGCCCGTAGCCCTCGCGCGGTCCCGCTCCCGCGTCCGTCCCCGCCCGCGCCCGGCTCCCGCTCCGCGTCCGGCGAGCGCACGGCTTCGTGTCGGGTGCACGACTTCGCAACGCGAAGAACCCGTGCTCTCGCGAACACACCGTGCACTCGGCGGGCGGGGTGAGCCCTCGACCCTCGTGACGTGTAACATGTCACTGTCATCAAGAAGGGCGATGAGACCGCGAATGAGTGCAGCGAAGCAGAACAGGTCCGTGTGGAGGCGCAAGCCGCTCGACGAGATGACGGAGGATGCCGCGCACAGCGGCCTCTTCAAGTCGCTCGGGCTGTGGCAGCTGACGGCCATCGGGGTCGGAGGCATCATCGGCGTCGGGATCTTCTCGCTCGCGGGCCTCGTCGCACACGGCGATGCCGAGAATCCCGCGGTCGGTCCGGCCGTGCTGGTGTCCTTCCTCATCGCAGGGCTCGCGTCCGCAGCGGCCGCGCTCTCGTATGCCGAGTTCGCCGGGATGATCCCCCGCGCGGGCTCCGCCTACAGCTACGGCTACGTCGCCCTCGGCGAGCTCGCCGGATGGTTCATCGGGTGGGACCTCCTTCTCGAGTACGTCGCGATCGTCGCGGTCGTCGGCATCGGGATCTCGGGGTACCTCGACGCGTTCCTGTCCGGGTTCGGCATCCATCTTCCGACCGCGCTCACCGAGACCTTCGATCAAGCCGGCGGGGTGGTCAACGTCCCCGCCATCGTGGTCTGCCTGTTCGTGACGTTCCTGCTCAGCCGCGGCACGAAGACGTTCGGGCGCTTCGAGCTGGTCGCTGTCGCCGTCAAGATCATCCTGATCCTGGCGATCGTCGGACTCGGCGTGTTCCACATCGACGCCGCCAACTACGACCCCTTCATGCCGAGCGGCTTCGGCCCGGTGTTCACGGGTGCGGCGACGGTCTTCTTCGCGGTGTTCGGCTACGACGCCATGAGCACGGCCGCCGAAGAGGCGAAGGACGGCCGGAAGCACATGCCGAAGGCGATCATCCTGTCGCTCGTCATCGCGATGCTGCTCTACGTCGCGGCGACCCTTGTGCTCACCGGCATGCAGAACTATGAGGACATCGACCCCAAGGCGGGGTTCGCCTCGGCGTTCTCCAGCGTGGGACTCCCGGTGATCGCGTCGATCATCTCGGTGTTCGCGGTGCTGTCGATCCTCACCGTCATGCTCACCTTCCTGCTCGGCGCGACGCGCGTGTGGTTCAGCATGAGCCGCGACGGCCTGCTGCCCGGGTGGTTCGCCGCGGTCGACCGGCGCGGAGTGCCCCAGCGGGTCACCTGGATCGCCGGCCTCGGTTCAGCGTTCTTCGCGGGGGTCTTCCCGATCAGGGTCGTCGCCGACCTGACCAACATCGGCATCCTGGCAGCCTTCGTCGTCGTCTGCGTGGCTGTGATCGTGTTCCGCTACACGAAGCCCGACGCCCCGCGCACGTTCCGACTGCCGTTCATGCCGCTGGTCCCGGTGGTCGGTGTCGCGTTCTCGCTCTTCCTCATCTCGCAGCTGCACTGGGAGACGTGGGTGCGCTTCGGCGTGTGGCTCGTCATCGGACTGATCGTGTACTTCGAGTACGGCCGCCACCACTCGCTCATGAACCCCGACAGCCCCCGGCACTCACGCTGACCCCCCTCCTCCCTCGCGTCCGCCGCCACCCGGACACCCCGGCGCCCGCGCATCTGTCGGGACTCTTCACGGATGTCGGGCCGGAACACGGTTTCCGGCCCGACATCCGGACATCCTCCCGACGGATGCCGCATACCGACAGCCCCGACGGGCGCCGGGGGCGGGTGGGGGTCAGACCACGAGGTTGGCCGTGTCGACCACGCGGTCGCCCTCGGCGGGGAAGGCCGTGCGGGTGACGCCGGACTCCACGTTGCCGGTGTGCAGCAGCGTGGACGAGGCGCCGAACGCGGCATCCGCCAACTCCAGCGCGCCACCCTCGAAGCGGTTCCCGGTCGCGCGGTAGTGGGTCACGCCCTTCGTGACCGCGACGTGCGTGGCCGCGCCGTCCGCGCGGAAGGTGTTGTCGCTCAGCGTGAGGTGCAGTTCGCCGTCACCCGTCCGTGCCACGCCGGTGCCGCCCTTGAGAGCCACATCCGAACCGGCGATCTCGATCGCCTGACGCTCGCTCCTGGCCGCGGCGAGACGGGCGTTCCGGAGCGTCGACCCCTCGATGCGCAACCGCTCCGACGACGTCGCGATGGGCGCCGCGTCGTCTGCAGCGGACAACGTCGACCCGCGGAAGGTCACCGCACCCGAACCCGCGATCTTCATGCCGCCGACCCGGTCGAGCACGGTGTCGACGAAGGTGACCGGGGTCTTCACGGTGGCGTTCGTGAGCTCGCCAGGGGCGACGAACGTGAAGTGCGAGTCGGCGATCACGGTCGGCCGCGCCGAGTTGTCCGAGGCCTGCGTGATGATGAGCGTGTCCGATGCGGTGCACCCCCGCAACTGTGCGCCGTCGGCGTTGATCCACAGCATGCCTGAGCCCGCGAGAGACGGCTTGCCGATCACCTGCACGTCTTCGAGCGTGAGGTCGGTGATGCGCACTCGCGCGACGAACCACGAGCACACGTGCTTGCGGACCGTGATGCGCTTGGCCGCCGACCCCCACGCCGCACCCGAGTTGGCGAAGGTCATCAGCCCCGAGTTGCCGGTGTAGGTGAGGTCGTGCTCGTACTGTCCGTGGGTGACGAACGGACCCTGGTCGTCGCCGTCGCCGTGGCAGTTCTCCACCAGGCAGTAGGCGCTCGCGGTGAAGTCGTTCAGGTGCCGGGAGTTCGCGGTGTGGCAGTTGGCCACATATCCGTACAGGCAGTAGATCTGCTGCGTGAGGTATCCCGCCCCGCCCCAGGTGACCGAGGTCGGGTTCTTCAGCGTGCAACTCACGGTCGAGTAGTACGTGTTCCACCGTCGCTGGATGAGCGGCCAGAACGTACCGGTGCCGTCGATGTGGTCGACGTCGCAGCGCACCGCATACTCGAACGCCAGCGGGTGCGAGCCCGTGTACTCGTCGGTGCCGGTGCCGAGGAACTTGAGGTTCGACACCGTGACGTCCTGCACCGGCTTCACGTGACGCCAGGTCATCGTGCGGTCCTTGCCCAGCGGCCAGCCGTTCTTGTAGTTGATGCGGATGTGCGTGCCGTCGACGATCTGCGTCACCTGCACCATCCGCTGCAGTTCCCGCTCCCACCGGCCCGACAGCGCGTTCACCTCGGCCGCGTACCAGGAGCCGACGGCGAAGAACGAGGAGTCGGCCACGGGGAAGATGTCGCCGAGATCGGGGACGACCTCGTTCAGACGCGCCTCGTGCACGGCATCCGTCACCTCACCGCGGAAGAACATGACCGCGGCGAACGGGTCGTCCTTGCCCGCGTTCTCGATCCCGACGGTGGTCATCAGGTGCCCGCCGAAGTCGAACGCGATGTTCGACCGCGAGAAGGTGTGCCGGCGCACGAAGTTGAGGTCGCTGTGCGCCTCGACCCGGTGGATGCGCGCATCCTTCACCATCGCGTCGAGCGCGTCGTCGGCGTTCACGGTCGCATCCATGACCCCGAACATCCGGAAGTCGACCACGCCGTCGTGCACCAGCACCCATGCACCACCCTTGGGCGCCGCGAGGACGGTGCCGCCGTTGGCCGCGGGGGCATCCTTCTTCACGAAGCGATAGAGCCCGTCGCCGCCGTCGCCCGCCGCGGCGTACCCGGTCGTACGCACCAGGTCGCCGTCCTTGCCCTTGCGCGTGGCGAGCTCGGTCGCGGTGCCGCCGTTGGCGACGTTCGCCGCGCCCGACGAGCTCAGCGGCGCCGCGGGGCCGGCCGCCTGGGCAGGGGTCTGCGAACCGACCGCGACGACGCCGCCGAGTGCCGCCGCGCCGAAACCGGCGAGCAGCATGCGTCGGCTGCGCAGCGCGGCGGTGTCGGTCTCGATGTTGTCCAGCTGGGTCATGCTCTTCCTCCTTGCGGCGTCCTCGCCGCGGTCAGGCGTCCGGCCCTGTGGCCGGACCGCGTTCTCCGATCCGTTCCCCATCCCCAGCTCTCCGAGCAGCTGCTCAGAAGTAGTCGCCCGCCGTGAAGTGACGGATGCCGTGCAGTCGGGCCTCGCGTCGCAGCGGGCGCACCATCCCGGTGCGGTCTTCCTGTCGCACGGCGTGCGGCGCGAAGTCGTGGACCACCCGTTCCTCCTCGGGCAGCGCGGGAACGGCGAGTTCGCACGCACGCACGCCGGCCGCAGCCCAGTCCGCGGCGACCGCGGCGTACAGCTCGCGGTACACGGCTGCAGATCCGCCGGGTTCGGGGAGCACGGCACTCTCGAGCAGCCTGCCGAGATCGCCGTCCGTGTCGGCGATCGCGTAGCCCCGCACCGCAGAGCCCTCGACCCGGCGGTACAGGCGGGCCCCGCGCATCCGCACCTCGGCCATCGTCCAGTCCCGGTCGTCGCGCACCGGCGCGAGCACGACGCGACCCGCGCGCGAGCGCTCGTAGACCCCGCCCAGAGAACCGAGGCTTCCCAGACCGACGGTCTCGCGCTCGACGCGGCCCGCGGCCTCCGCGAACGCGGGAGCGGTCCACGGGCCACGCAGGGTCCGCGGCATCGAGAACGACGCGAACCCGCTGGAGCGGTACACGTCCGGCGTACCCGTGAACAGCAGGGCCCAGTCGGCGTCGCGCGCTGTCTCCAGCGTCGCGGCGACGAGCCGGCGGGCGAGTCCCTTCCCCCGAGCGCGCTCCGCGACCGCGACGCTGCCGATCGCGTGCACGTCCGCGACCCCGCCATCGGATTCGCGCAGCCGCTTGGGCAGGCCGTAGATCGATCCGCACACGCCCGCGTCGTCTTGCGCCACGAGCGTGTGCGCGAGGCGCTGTGCGTCGACGAGCCACTGATCCGGCGCCAGCGCGGGCGTGAACACGGTCGCCCACAGAGCCGTGAGCCCAGGCTGATCCTCGGCACGGGCCGGACGGATCGTGGCCCCGCTCATCGGCTCGAGGCTCATGCCATCGACGACAGCTGGGCGCGGTCGACCGCGTGCACGAGCGGGCGTCCCTCGACGAAGGCTTCGACCTCATCCGCGATGATCCGCCCCTGACGCAGTCGTCCCTCTCGGGTACCGGCCGCGCGGTGCGGGGTGACCAGGACTCCGCGGAGTGCACGGAAGGGGCTGTCCGCGGGGAGGGGCTCCTCGTCGAACACGTCGATCGCGGCGCTGAGCCGACCGCGCCGCAGTTCCTCGATCAGGGCGGCCTCGTCGACGAGCCAGGAGCGCGCCGTGTTGACGAGTCCCGCGCCGTCGCGCATCAGCGCGAGCTCGCGCCGACCGATCAGGTGGTGGGTCTCCGGCAATGTGGGGGCGTGCACGGCGACGATCTGCGCACGGCGGAGGGCGTCGTCGAGGGAGAGGAGTTCGGCCCCGAGCGCGGCGGCAGCGGCGGCGTCGATCGTGGGGTCGACCAGCAGCGGCTCGGCCCCGAGGGCACGGATCAGCTCCAGGTAGGCCCGTCCGGTGCGCGAGGCCCCGATCACGGCGATCGGTGCACCGAGGATCTCGTGCTGCACCCCCGCCGCAGCGGCGTCGTGCCAGCCGTCGCCCGCACGCAGCGCGTCGTGCATCTCGGGAACGCGGTGCAGCAGCGCGAGCGTGAAGGTCAGCGACACCTCTGCCACCGACCGCGCCATCCCCGCTCCGGCCTGAGTGACCAGGACGCCGCGGTCGAAAAGCTCGTCGGTCGCGAAGGGCTTGATCGTCGCGCCGGTGTGCGCGATCAGCTCGAGCTTCGGCAGCGATGCGAGCACGGCCGCGTCGAAGGGCCCGACACCCCAGCTCGTGATGACGATGCGCGCCGCGCCGAGCTCGGCGTCGGAGAGCCGGTCGACGCGCACGAAACCGCCGCCGAGACGCTCGGCCGCGGCACGGAGCCGCTCGGCGTCCGCGACAGAGAAGAACTCAGCGAAAAGCTCTTCCGAGACGACCGCGACCACGGCCGGTGCGCTCGTCGAGACGGTCATCGCAGCCAGTCCTCGAGGTTCTCGGCGATGAAGGCGTCGTCGTTGAGGGCGGGGTAGGCGTGGCGCACCCGCTCGATCTCCTCGGCCTGTCCTGCCGAGAGCCCCTCCGCCGGGTCGAGGCACCAGATGCCGTCGAGCAGCCCCTGTTGCCGCAGCATCTCGTGCACCCCGGCGATCACCCCGTGGAAGTCGTTCCCCGGATCGAACACGGCCTGGTTGACGTCGACCATGTCGGAGGCGAGGAGTCCGAGCTCACGGTAGGCCTCGGCATCGCCGTCCATCGCCTGACGGACCCGGTCCAGCAGCGCGACCGCCGCCCTGGTGCCGACTGCCCACTGGCCCAGCAGCCCGCCCACGAAGCGGAGCGTGCGAGGACCGTCCGGCGCGTCCACATGGAACGCGGAGAGCAGATCTGCGACGATCGCGTCGTCGTTGCCGGTGTAGAGCGCGATCTCGTCCGCCCGACCCGACGCGGCGACCCCGCGCACGAGTTCGAGCGTGCGGTAGCGGTCGAAGGGCGCGGCCTTGACGGCGACGACCGACGGGATCGCGGCGAACTCGCGCCAGAAGTCGCGGTCGAGCACCGGCCCGCCGATCGCCGTCTGGAGGTAGAAGCCGACCAGCGGCAGCACCTCGCCCACGGCGCGGGCGCGTTCGAGCAGGGCACGCTCGTCGGCGCCCGCGACGCGAGGACTCACGAGCACCGCGTCGTAGCCGAGCGAGCGGGCGAGCTCGGCCTCGGCCACGGCCTGTGCGGTGTCTCCGGCGACGCCCGCGATGCGCACGAGACTCGCGTCGTCGCGGGCATCCATCTCCTCCGCGGCCAGCGCGAGCACCGGCTCGAAGAGGGCGTGCTCGGGGTCGCGGATCTCGAACTGGGTCGTGTGGACGCCGACCGCGAGACCACCGGCTCCCGCGTCGAGGTAGTAGCGCGAGAGGGCGCGCTGGCGACGCTCGTCGAGTGTGCGGTCGGCGGTGAGGGCGAGCGGATGCGCGGGGATCACGGCGCCACGGGCCAGGGTCGCCGCGGCCTCGGGGCGCAGCGATGGCACGGTCGCGGTGCGCGCTGTGGAGATCGCCATCAGAACTTCCCGTCCCGCACGGCCCACTTGGTCGGCTTCGCGATCATGGGGAGCTCGGCGGTGATCCACTCGGCCTGCATGCCGATCAGGGTCTCGGCCGAGACCGCCGGGTAGCCGAACAGCGCCATGCACCGGCGGGCGTCGCTGAGCAGAGCGGTCGGCTGCGGCTCGTCGACGATCGCGACCTCACGGTCGAACAGCGCGCCGAAGCGACGCGCGATCGACTCGACGCTCAGCAGCTCAGGACCGGTCAGGTTGATCGTGAAGGGCGCGGTCGACGCATGCACGAGGCTGCGCAGCACCACCTCGTTCGCGTAGCCCTGCCAGATCACGTTCACGTTGGCCGTGGCGACCGAGACGGGCTGCCCGGCGTGCACGGCGCTGCCGATGTCGGCCAGCACGCCGTAGCGCAGATCGACGGCGTAGTTCAGACGGATGATCGCGACCTTCGTGCCGCGCTCCTGCGCGCCGAACTCGAACACCCGCTCGCGGCCCAGGCACGACTGGGCGTACTCGCCGATCGGCGCGGGCTGGACCTCTTCGGATGCCCCGCCCGAGGAGGCGGGAAGGAACGGATACACGTTGCCGGTCGAGAGCACCGAGATGGCGCTGTCCCGGTAGCGGCGGGCGACACGGTCGGGCAGAGCGGCATTGACCTCCCATGCCCACGACGCGTTGGTCGCGGCGCCGAACTTCGCGCCGACCATGAAGACCACGTTGGGCGCGTCCGGCAGGGACGCGAAGTCGTCGTTCTCGATCAGGTCGAACGAGACGACCTTCACGCCCGCGGCCTCCAGGCGCTCGCGGATCGCGGCGTCGCCGAAGCGCGAGACCGCGTACACCGCGTCATCGGTGCGGCCGGCGGCGTCCATCCCGCGGCGCGCGAGCATCGCCAGGGTCGGGCCCATCTTGCCGCCCGCCCCGAGGATCACGAGGTCTCCCGCCCCGCGGGAGAGGTCGGCGATCAGGCCGGCGCTCGGTGTCGCGAGCGCCTCCTCGAGCTCCGCCTCCGTCGTGAATTGGCGCTGCGTCGTGAACTGGTGCTGAGTCACGTGGTGCTTTCCCTTCTTCTCAGCCCTTGATGCCCGTACCGGCCACGCCCTCCTGCACGTACCGCTGAGCGATGAGGTACGCGAGGAAGATGGGCAGCAGCGCGACGACGGATCCGGCGAGCATGGTGCTCAGCGGGACGTTCTGCTGCTGCAGCGACGAGATGCCGACGGTGAGTGTGAACATCGAGTTGGATTTCGCGATGATGAGCGGCCACAGGAAGTCGTTCCAGTGCCACAGGAAGACGAAGATGCCGAGCGTCGCCAGGATCGGCTTGCACAGCGGCAGCACGATGCGCAGGAAGATGCGGAACTCCCCGGCGCCGTCGATGCGCGCGGCCTCGAACAGCTCGTCCGGCAGCCCCGAGATGAACTGCCGCATCAGGAACACGGCCTGCGCGTTCGCGAGCGAGGGCAGGATCAGGCCCCAGTAGGTGTCGACGCCGCCGAGGTTCGCCATCAGGATGAACGTCGGGATCAGGGTGACATGGAACGGCACCATGACCATCGCGAGGAACGACCAGAACATCACCTCTTTGCCACGGAAGCGCTTCTTCGCGAAGGCGTAGCCCGCCAGTGCCGAGAAGAACAGCACCGCGACGACCGAGACGAGCGAGTAGATGAGCGTGTTGCCGAGCCATCCGAGGATGTTCTGTCCCGCGAGCACCTGCTCGTAGGCGTCGAAGGAGATGTCGGTCCACGGCAGCAGCGACCCGGGCAGTTCGACGACCATCCCGGGCTTCAGGCTCAGCACGACCATGGCGTAGAAGGGGAAGAAGCTGAGGATGCCGGCGAGGCTCAGCCAGATCCACCGCCCGACGATGCCCCATCCGGTCGGCTGAAGGGCACGGTAGGCGCGGCGTTGCTTCGACGACGTCTTCGGCGGCTTCGGCGTCTCGGTCGACGTCGGCGGCTGCATCAGAGCGGTCATTTCTGCTTTCCGATCACCAGGCGCTGGATGAGCGCGACGACGAGGGTCATGATGAACAGGGCGACGCCGATCGCGGCGGCATAGCCGTAGTCGAAGTAGCGGAAGCCCTGGTCGTAGAGCATGTAGACGAGCGAGTAGCTGGCGTTGGCCGGCCCGCCCTGGGTCATGACGTAGATGACGTCGAAGACCTGGAACGCGGCGGTCGTCTCGATCACCGCGAGGAAGAAGAAGGTCGGCCGCAGCACGGGGAGGATGACGTAGCGGAAGCGCTGCCAGGCGTTGGCGCCGTCCATCAGAGCGGCCTCCTCGAGCTCGCGTGGCACGTCCTGCAGCGCGGCGATGAGGATCATCATCCCGTAGCCGAAGCGGGACCAGACGCCGACGACCACGATCGCCGGGATGACGAGCACGGTGCTGCCGAGCCAGGATCCGCCGAGACCGAGCGGGGTCATCAGCGCCGACCAGGGGCCGTTCGCCGAGAAGATCCAGACGAAGATCGAGCCGGCGAGCACGAGCGAGGTGATGACGGGGAGGAAGAAGATCGAGCGGAAGAAGCGGGCACCGCGGAACGCGCGCCGCACGCCGAGGGCCATCACGGTCGAGAGCACGAGCGCGATCGGCACCGCGAACACCGTGTAGATCAGGGTGGTGCCCATCGCACGCCAGAACAGCGGATCGGCGATCATGCGCTGGAAGTGGTCGAGTCCACGCCAGGCGATCTCGCCGGTGATGTCGTAGTCGAAGAAGCTCAGCGCGACACCGACGATGCTCGGGCCGAAGCGGAAGGCGATGAACAGGAGGAACGCGGGGAGCACGAAGAGGAACGCGATGCGCGCCTCACGCCGTGCCAGGATCCGCGTGACCCGCCCTGCGGGCCTCTTCGCCGTGGTTGCCGTCGTCATCAGTGGTACCTCACGTGGGGGAGTGAAGGGGGATGCCGGGGGCGCGCGCCGGTGAGCGCACGCCCCCGATCCTGTTACTTCTTGATCAGCGGTGCCGCGGCGGCCGCAGCATCCTTGAGCGCGTCCTCAGGCGACTTCTGCCCGAGGAGGGCGGCCTGGATCTCCGGCGCGAGCACGCCCATCAGCGCACGGGACGAGGCGTCGAGTTCGCCCACCGTGGTGTCGGGGACGTACTTCTCGACCTCGCCGAGCAGCGGGTCGTCCGCGTACATGGGCTCGGTGGTGCTGAGCGCCGAGAAGAAGCCGGCGGCCTTCAGGTAGGGCTCGACCACGTCGGCACCGGTCGCGTACTCGGCGAACTTCGCCGCGGCGTCCTGCGCCTTGGATCCCTTGAGCACCGACAGCGAGCCGACCGTGCCGTACGCCACGGACTCCTTCTCGGTCAGCGGCGCGAGGACCTTGACGTTCTCCTCGCCCCAGAAGGGCAGGACCTCGGGCACGGCGTTGTTCCACGTGCAGGCGACCTTGCCCTGAGCGACGGCGGTCTGCTCGAGCGGGACGTTGGTGGTGAGGGCCTCGGGGTCGAGCGCTCCCGCCTCGGCCAGGTCGGTGAGGAAGGTGAGCGCCTTCTCGCCTTCCTTGCTGTCGAAGCCGACGTCGCCGTCCTTCGTGTAGGCCTCGCCGCCCGCCTGCCACAGCAACGGGTAGTAGGTGAGGTTGAGGGTGTTCTCAGCCGACGCCGGGTAGTTCAGGGCGTACATGCCCTTCTCGGCGAACTTCGGCGCCATCTCGGCGATGTCGTCCCAGGTCTCCGGGTACTCGGTGACGCCGGCCGCCTCGAACGCCGCGGCGTTGCAGAGGAGCGGCTGGGCGCTGGTGAGGATCGGCGCGCCGAGGATGTCGCCGTCGAGGGTGACCGACTCCTTGACGTTCGGCAGCAGCTCCTCCTGGCGCTCCTCGCTCAGCAGGTCGTTGAGCGGTGCGATCGACTTCTGGTACGCCGCGAGCTGGTCGGGGATCAGGTAGACGACGTCGGGTCCCTTGCCGGCCGCGATCGCGGTCTGGAGGGCCTCGTCGCGGTTCGCCCACGGGAAGATCTCGTAGTCGACGTTGATGTTCTCGTTCTTCTTCTCGAAGTCGGCGATCGTCGAGTCCCAGAAGTCCTTGTGCACCGCCTCGTCGGCGATGACCGGGTAGAGCCAGACCGTGATGTCCTGCTCACCCTCTGCGGTGTTGCCTCCGCCGGCCGAACATCCGGCCAACAGGGTGGCGGCCGCGACTCCCGCGACGACGCCGGTGATCTTGCTGACGCGCATGGTGCTCCTTTGCTTATACCGTGCTGAGTACGGTTCATTATGACACTGCGATGGGATAATTCGTCAAGTACAAGTTCTCAGCCGGTTGTTTCCAGCGTGTTTCCTGCGGATCAACATCAAAGCTTGATCTGAGAATCCGGTGTGCTAATTTGATCGCACCCGACGACGGAGATGAGGAAGGGACCGCACATGGCCGTGACAAGTCCGCTCTCGATCGTCGCCCGCTCCGCGCTTCACCTGCGCGACGCGGGTCCCGCGACGGTCAACGACCTCTCGCGGTCCCTCGAGATCTCGCGCACCTCGGTCGAGAATGCGGTGACCGCTCTCGGTGACTCCGGATTGATCGTCGACGCACCGGTGCAGAACGGCGGCGGCGCCGGGCGTCCCGCCCGCCGCTACTCGTTCCATGCCGCCGCGGGCACCGTGGTCGGCGTCGACATCGGCGTGGCGAGCGTGCGCGTCGTCCTCGCCGACCTGGCCGGACTCGTCATCGCACAGCGCAGCTACTCGGGCGTCGCCGCGCAGCCCGACGGCGCCTCGAAGCTCGCCGCCGTCATCGACGACGTGCGCCGCACCCTCGCCGCGGTCTCGATACCTCCCTCGAAGGTCCGGGCCGTCGGCGTCTCGCTCCCCGGCATCGTCGACGATGCGGGGCGCGTGACCACCTCGGTCGTTATCCCCGAGTGGTCGGGGATCGACATCGGGTCACAGCTCCGCCAGGCGTTCGGCTGTCCGGTCGCCGTCGACAACGGTGTGCGGCTCGCGGCCGTCGCCGAGCACCACCTCGGCGTCGCTCAGCTCGTCGACGACGTCATCTACCTCTCGGTCGGCAACCGCATCGCGATGGGCCTCATCCTCGGCGGTCGTCCACGTCGCGGCATCCACAACGCCGCCGGAGACATCGGCCGCCTCGCATTCCGCGGGTTGAACACCGAGACCGGTCAGATCTCGTGGCAGACCGCCCCGACCGCCGCCGAGGTCTTCGCGAAGGCACGCGGTGGCGACCCGGCCGCCCAGCAGGAGCTCGACGCCTTCATCGACGAGCTCGCCCACGGCATCGCGACCCTGACGATGACGGTCGACCCGGCCATGATCGTGATCGGGGGCGGACTCTCCGCCGCGCACGAACAGCTGCTCGACCCGCTCCGCGCCGCCCTGCCCGGTCACCTCGGACTGCCGTTCCAGGTGCCGATCGCCGAGGCGCGCCTGGGGGCCGAGGCCGCGGCACACGGAGCCGTGGTCCACGCGTTCCAGCGCCACTCCGGCGAGATCTACGGGATCGCGGACATGCCGGCCCCGCCCATCACGCCCCTGCCGCTGGAATCGGCCGGAGCGGACGACGAAGACACCGAGGAGAAGCAGTGAGCACGTTGAAGGTCGGACTCATCGGCGCCGGAGGCATCTCCCGCGTGCACGCCGATGCCTGGCGCGCGCTGGGCGCCGAAGGGTACGTCACGTCCCTCGCGGGTGCGGAGGAGATCGCCGAGGAGTACGGCTTCCACCTCGTCTCCGACGTCGACGCGCTCATCGAGCTGGTCGACCTCGTCGACATCGTGACCCCCAGCAGCACCCACGCCGACTTCGCCCTGCGAGCCATCGCCGAGGGACGCGACGTGATCTGCGAGAAGCCCCTCGCCGCCACCGCCGAGGCAGCGACCGCCGTCGCCCGCGCCGCGCAGGATGCCGGTGTCCGCCTGTTCCCCGCCCACGTGGTGCGCTACATGGGCGAGTACGCGCAGATCAAGGCCGGCATCGACGCCGGGCGCATCGGCACGCTCGCGGTGCAGCGGTTCAGCCGCGCCGGCTCCGCACCCCAGACGCCCTGGTTCTTCCGGGAGAGCACGGGCGGCGGCGTCATCCGCGATCTGATGATCCACGACATCGACCAGGCGGTCTGGTTCGCCGGGCCCGTGGCCACGGTCTACGCCGTGCAGAACCCGCCGACCGTCGACGACCGTGTGCCCGCACCCGTCACCGCGCACGTGGTGCTGACCCACCGCAACGGCGTGATCAGCCATCTGCACGCGAGCTGGGTCGCTCCGGGCATGCCGTTCCGCACGAGCGTCGAGGCGTCGGGCACCGAAGGGCGACTGCGCTACGACAGCGCCGAGGACCACTCCCTTCGCACGGATGCCGTGCTCGATGCGGGCGCCACCGACTACCTCCCGCCCATGTCGCCCGAAGAAAGTCCGTACTTCGCGGAGATCTCCGACTTCGTCGCCGCCCTCCGTGAAGGACGCGAGGCGAAGGTCGGCCCTGACGACGGGATCGAGGCCGTCGCCGTCGCCGAGGCCGCGTACGCGTCGATCGCCTCCGGCGCCCCGGTCGCACTCTCCGCAGCCGTCGACTCCGCCGCCGATGCCGAGGAGGCCACCCGATGACCGCTCCTGCCCCGCTGCGGATCGCCGTGCTGTCGTTCGCGCACACGCACGCTCTCAGCTACGTGCACGCCCTGAAGGGGATGCCGGGGATCGAGCTGATCGCCGCCGACCCCGACGGTGCCACAGCGCCCGACGACGCCCCTCGCGGTGCGGCGCTGGCCGCCGAGCTGGGTGTCGCGTACGTCGAGACCTACGACGAGGCGTTCGCCTGGAAGCCGGATGCCGTCGTCATCGCGGCCGAGAACTCCCGCCATCGCGGTCTCGTCGAGCGGGCGGCCGCCGCCGGGGTGCACGTGCTGTGCGAGAAGCCGCTGGCCACGACGGTCGACGACGCGATCGCGATGCGCGAGGCCTGCGAGCGTGCCGGCGTCATCCTGATGGTCGCCTACCCCGTGCGCTTCGCGCCGGGCGTGCGCGACGCGGTGGCGGAGCTGCGCAGCGGTCGGCTGGGGCGCATCCTCGGCGTCACCGGGATCAACAACGGCACGCTCCCCCAGGACCGCGCCTGGTTCACCGACCCGGAGCTGGCCGGGGGCGGCGCACTGGTCGACCACGTCGTGCACTGCGCCGACATCCTCGACGAGCTCCTCGGCGAGCGCGCCGGATCCGTGCGCGCGGTGTCGAACAGCATCCTGTACGGGCAGCGCGAGCTCGAGGTCGAGACCGGCGGCCTGGTGACGATCCAGTACCCGAGCGGCGTCGTCGCGACGATCGACTGCTCGTGGAGCTGGCCGACGAGTTCACCGACCTGGGGCGGTCTCACGCTGCAGATCGTGGCCGAGCGCGGCACCGTCACGGTCAGCCCCTTCGCCAAGGGCGTGGCAGGGCACGATGCGCACGGCGAGACCTGGAGTCCGGTGGGAGCCGATCTCGACGCCCTGCTGCTCGCCGAGTTCGTCCGCGCCGTGCGCGAGGGGCGGCAGCCGCAGCCCGACGCCGGCGTCGGCATCCGCACGGTCGAGATCGCCACGGCCGCGCTGGCATCGGTCGCTCGGGGCGGCGCGGTCGTCGCGCTCTCCTAGATCACACCCCGAAGACGCCGACGGCAGAGAGGCCAGGCATGCACACTCCCCCGGCGGGCACCGGATGGCGCGAGCGCGCCCTGGCGGTGATGCCGGTCGGATCGAGCACGAACTCCAAGGCGCCGACCCTGCTTCCGGAGGAACCGGAGGTCATCGTCCGCGGGAGGGGTTGCCGCGTCTGGGACGACCGCGGGCGCGAGTTCATCGACTACCGGTGCGCGCTCGGACCCGTGACGCTCGGATACGCGGATCCGACCGTCGATGCGGCGATCCGCACCCAGCTCGACGACGGCATCCTCTTCGGCCATCCACACCCGCTCGAGACCACGACAGCCGAGCTCTTCTGCGCGCTCGTACCAGGCGCCGAGGCCGCGCGATTCCTCAAGACGGGCGGCGAGGCGCTGGCCGCCGTGATCCGCATCGCCCGCGCGCACACGGGCAGGGACCGGGTCGTGCAGATCGGCTACAACGGCTGGCTCAACTCCCTCGCCGCCGGCGCACGCGTGCTCCCCGGCGCGACCTCGGATGCCGTTCCGGGCGTGCCGGCGGCTCTCGCGGCGCTGCATCACGCGGTCGACTGGGAGGATCGGGGCGCCCTCGACCGCCTGTTCCTCACACGCGGATCCGAGATCGCGGTCATCCTGGTCGCCGCCGACTACCCGTCCATCCCCGAGGCGGCGGACTTCTACCGGTACCTGCGCGACCTCGCCGACCAGCACGGCACCCTGCTGGCCTACGACGAGATGGTCACCGGCTTCCGGGTGGCGATCGGAGGGATGGCCGAGGCCACGGGGGTGCTTCCCGACCTCTCGGTGTTCGGCAAGGGGATCGCGAACGGCATGCCTCTCTCCGTCTACTGCGGTCGCCGCGAGGTGCTGGGCGTCCTCGACCGGGGAGACGTCGTCGTCACCTCGACCTACGGCGGCGAGACCCTGTCGCTCGCCGCGGCCACCGCCACGATGACGGCGATCCGCGACCGCGATGTGACCGCGCGGCTGCACGCCACGGGGATGCGATTGCAGGTCGGGATGAACGAGCTCTTCGCTCACGGCGGCTGGGGGCTCCGACTGGTCGGCCACCCGGCGTGTCCGCAGTTCGTGGGATCCGATGCCGAGATCCGGAAGTTCCTGCGGGCATCCTTCCGGGAGGGGCTCTCGTTCTACCGCGTGGTGTACGTCAACGCCGCGCACACCGATGCCGACATCGACGAGACGCTGCGCCGGGTCGAGCGCGTCGTGCAGGAGACGACGGCGTGATCGGCATCGACGCCCACACCCACCTCGACGACGGTCGCTTCGACCCCGAGGTGTTCGTGGCCGGTGACCGGCTCGGCATCGACCTGTTCCTGTGCAGCAACCTCGGCGACTTTCGACCGCACCCGAGCCTCGACGACGTGCGGGACATGAACACGGTGCTGGCCGGCGAGTTGCGGAAGCACCCCGAGCGGCTGCGCGGCTACTGCTACGTGAACCCGCGTTTCGGCCGCGACAGCCTCGACGATCTGCGGCGCAACGTCGAGGACCGCGGGATGGTCGGCATCAAGCTCTGGATCGCGACGCTCGCCGACGACCCCGTCACCGACCCGATCCTCGAGTACGCGGCCGAGCACCGCCTCATCGTGCTCGCGCACGCGTGGCGCAAGACGGTCGGACGCTTCCCCTACGAATCCACGGCCGACCACATCGCCGCCGCCGCCCGCCGCCACCCCGATGTGCGATTCCTCATGGCGCACCTGGGCGGGCAACCGGAGTCGGCGGTGAACACGGTGCGCTCTTGTCCGAACGTCGCGGTCGACACCTCGGGCACGATCATCGGCGCTGGCGAGGTCGCTCTCGCCGTGCAGCGCCTCGGTTCCGACCGGGTGGTCTTCGGTTCGGACCTGCACCACATCGACCTCGCGGCCAACGTGGGCAAGGTGCTCGGGGCCGGGCTCGACGCCGACACGGAGAAGCGCGTCTTCGGGGGCACCGTGGCCCGCTGGCTCGCCGAGGTCGCCGCATGACCGGGCAGGCGCGGCGCATGCTCGGTGCGTTCGCCGACCTCGGAGCGGTCGACACCACCTGTTTCGTTGGCCAGTGGCCGTACCGGCTCGGCGCCGCCGCGGATGCCGACGACCTGCGCGCGCACGCCGAGCGATTCGGGCTGCGCGCCATCTGGGTCTCGCACCTCGCGTCGCTGTTCGGCTTCGATACGCGCACGGGGAACGAGGCCGTGCTCGCCGCCTGCGCCGACGACCCGCTCTTCCGCGTGGTCGTGACGATCGATCCGCGGGATGCGGACTGGACCGCACAGCTCGACGAGGCGATCGGCTCCGGGGCGCGCGGAGTGCGCGTCGCCCCGGGATTCCACCGCTACGACGTCGCCGGCGTGCGACCCGTGCTCGAAGCCTGCGGGGAACACGGCATCCCGCTGCAGCTGATCGCCCGGCTCGACGATGCCAGAGTTCGGCATCCGCTCTCCCCCGCGGTCGACATCGAGGTGCACCGGATCGCCGACCTCGTGCGCGAGGCCCCCACGCTGCCGATGCTGCTCAGCGGACTGAACCGCGCGGACTGGATCGAGCTGAACCGGCACCTCGGCGATGCCGCGCCGGAGCGGGTGCGACTCGACCTGTGGCATGTGAACGGCCCGACCCACGTCGCCGACCGCCTGGCCGAAGACCCGCAGCGGTGGGTGTTCGGCAGCGGATTCCCCGTGCAGACCCCCGAGGCGACGGCCCTTCAGCTCGCGGCCTCCGCCCTCCCGGCCGAGACGCTGCGTGCGATCACGTCCGGCAACGCCGCCGCCCTGCTCCCCTGAGGTCCATTCGAGCCTCGGGCATGAAAACTCCCCCGTTACGGTTGCATCAGCAGGCAGCATCCGTCACGGAGGGAACACCATGCGCATCGATCTGACAGGCAGGACCGCACTCGTCACCGGCTCGACGCAGGGCATCGGACGGGCGATCGCGACGACACTGGCCGATGCCGGTGCGCGCGTCGCGGTGAACGGTCGACGAGGCGACACCGTCGAGACCGTGATCGCCGAGCTGCGGGCCGAGAACCCGGATCGCGACCTGATCGCCGCTGCCGGAGACGTCACGACGCCGGCGGGGACGGATACGGTGCTGGCGGCGACCGGCGACATCGACATCCTCGTCAACAACCTCGGCATCTTCGGCGCGACCCCCGCCATGGACATCACCGACGACGAATGGCGCCGCTACTTCGACGTGAACGTGCTCGCGGCGGTCCGACTCATCCGCGCGACGCTGCCCGGGATGATGGAGCGCGGCTGGGGCCGGGTGCTCGACATCGCGAGTGACTCTGCGGTCGTGATCCCCGCGGAGATGATCCACTACGGCATGTCAAAGACCGCTCTCCTCGCGGTGTCGCGCGGCTTCGCGAAGGAGGCGGCCGGCACGGGCGTGACCGTGAACTCGGTGCTCGCCGGTCCGACGCACACCGGCGGGGTCGAGGACTTCGTCTACTCCCTGGTCGACCCGAACCTCCCGTGGGACGAGGCACAGCGCGAGTTCATGCGGCTGCACCGCCCGCAGTCGCTCCTGCAACGGCTGATCGAGCCGGAGGAGATCGCGAACATGGTCGCCTACCTCGCCTCGCCCCTCGCCTCGGCGACGACCGGGGCCGCGGTCCGCGTCGACGGCGGGTACATCGACTCGATCGTCCCCTGAACGGACGCGCACACCCGCCCGGTGCGCCCCTCCTCCCGCCCCCGGCTCCCCCGCTCCGGCTCCGCTGTACGGATGTCGGGAGAGCGGACGGATGTCGGGCGACACGCCGCTCGTCGGGCCTGCAAGCGTGCATCCGTCCGACAGGTGCTCCGCCCCCGAACTCGCGCGGGCACCTCCCAGGCGACGGGAGTATGCTGGCACGTCGGGCGACCCGGTCCGAATGAGTCCCGGAAGGCGGTGATGGCGATGTCCGACGATAGTAACGACGCCGCCACCGCTGCGTCGCGACTCCCTGCGCTCTCGCGTTGACCCCCGGTCCGCGATCCGCACGTCCTTCTCCGCAGCCGTCGGCGGCGTCATCCGCCCCCTGACGAATCCGCGCACGGTGCTCTCTGCTGCCGTGCACCTGCGAGAACGGAGCCGCATCATGGCGCTCATCGACAACGGCGTGTACGTCCACGGACGTCGCGTGGAGACCCCCAAGAACCTGGACGAGACCTACCGGATGCTGGATGCCGCCGGCGGCATCGCCTGGATCGGCCTGTATCGGCCCAGCCCCGAAGAGGTGGCGTCGGTCGCTCGCGAATTCGACCTGCATCCGCTCGCCGTCGAGGATGCGCTCTCCGGGCACCAGCGCTCGAAGGTGGAGCGCTACGGCGACACCCTGTTCGCCGTGCTGCGCCCGGCGCGGTACCGCGACAAGGAGGAGTCGATCGAGTTCGGCGAGCTGCACCTCTTCGTCGGGCCTGACTTCGTGGTGACCATCCGGCACGCCGAGTCACCGAACCTCGCCGCCGTGCGCGCCCGCATGGAGGCCCACCCCGAACTGCTCGCGATGGGACCGGAGGCGGTGCTGTACGCGATCCTCGATGAGGTCGTCGACGGCTACGAGCCGATCGTCGCCGGGCTGTTGAACGACATCGACGAGATCGAGGACCAGCTCTTCGGCGACGGTGCGGACGACAGCGCGCTCTCCCGCCGCATCTATGAGCTCTCGCGCGAGGTCATCAACTTCCAGCGGGCCGTGCACCCCCTCACCGGGATGCTGGAGTGGCTGCGTCGGGGATCAGCGAAGTACCGCATCGACGAGGAACTCCAGCGGTCGCTGCGTGACGTGCTCGACCACACGATCCGCGTCAACGAGAAGATCGACTCCTTCCGCGCGATCCTCGAGAACGCGCTGACCGTGCACTCCGCACTCGTCGCCCGCCGTCAGACCGAGGCCGGGCTGGCTCAGAACGACGAGATCAAGAAGATCTCCTCCTGGGCCGCCATCATCTTCGCCCCGACGCTGGTCGGCACGGTGTACGGCATGAACTTCGACGTGATGCCCGAGCTGCACTGGGCCTTCGGATACCCCATGGCCATCGGCGCGATGGCCGTCTTCGCGGTCGGCCTCTACGGGGTGTTCAAGTACAAGAAGTGGCTGTGACTCGCCGGGGTGCGCCGGGGAAGACCAGTGTGGCGAGCGCCGCTGGAATGAACCCGAGTACCAGGGTCGCGCTTCCCCAGCCGAGATGCAGCGCCAGCGCACCCGCCGCCGCCTGGGGAACGAAAGCACCGAGCGACGTGGCTGCGTTGTTGAGTCCGAGTGCCGTACCCGCTTGGCCGGGGCCCGCGAGGGTGGCGATGTGGGCGAAATGAGCGCCCTGCCACGCGCAGCTGGCGATGCCGGCGATCACGAGAGCGGTGAACGACGCCGAAGCGGGCAATCGGCTTCCTAGGGCGACGACGACGAGGCAGACAGCTTGCACGATGGCCGACGCCCGGACAACCGCAGCGCGGCTCATCCATCGAATGACGTCGGTGCCGACTCCCGCAGCAACACGGAGCGCGCCACCGACGAGCTGCATCATGGCGGCGGCTGTCACACCCGCGAGCGGCGGATACCCGTGCTCCTCGGCGAGGAGCGCCGCCGCGAACGTCAAGACGAAGAACTGGGATACGTCGAGGAGCAGCCCGCTCGCGGCGACCCGCCAGACCCCGATCCTGCGAAGCGCAGACCGCGCAGGATTCCGCGCGACGACGGCGGTCGGTTCCGCACGTTTCGGCGGGTCGAACACGATGACCCAGACGAGAAGGGCACACGATACGCACGCGACCGCGAAAACACCGAAGGTCGCCGCGGGTCCCCACCCAGTGAGCAACCAGGAATAGGCGAGCGTGCCGACCGCGCCGCCGACGGGGACTGCGGCGACCCGCAATGACAGAAGTGTGCCGTGACGTCGAGTCCCGAACCATCCGAGAACGGCACTACCGCTGGGGCCCGTGACGGCACCGCCCATACCGGCGCCGATGAACAGCAAGCTCGCGAGCACCCATACCGCTGGTCGCGCGCTCGAGGAGACGACGGCGAGAGCTGCGAGAGCGAGGGCCGCGCCGACGACGCCGATGAGGAGAACTCGACGCTCGCCCACGCGATCGGCAGCCAGCCCCCACGGGAACTCGGTGAGCACCACCGCGATGCTGCCCCCACCCAGCACCACAGCGAGTCCGACCGCGGAGAGATCGAGCGAACTTCGAAGGAGGATCGACGAAGCAGGCAAGCCGAGGAACGTCGCGCTGAACACCATCTGCGAGAACAAGCCGACACCGAACATGGCCCAGCGGTTCTTCCTCCGGCCCCGCACGCGTCACCGACCATTCGACGAGCGTGCGGGTGGCGACATCGACTGCACCGCCGCGTCATGACGTCGCAGCGCGTCGTCGACCGCCTCGGGAATGGTCCGGAGGATGCTGTCGAGCGCGTTCACGTAGTATCGAGCGCCTTGCGCCAGGCTGCCGATGGCGTACAACGACACGCGCGCTCCGCTCGCACCGACTACTTGCCAGCTTCCGTAATTCACACGCAGGCCGCCGAAGTCGTCGCACATTGCGAGCCCACCTTCGATCAAGCTCCGCATCAACGGGCTGTTCATGTCCGCAACCGATTCGTCTGCTCCGAGCCGTGCGGAAATGAGAAAGTCGACTTCTTCTCGTTCAGCGTTGTCGAACACGAGTGCGCCGTCGTCCACGCGTCGGAATCTCGACCGAACCTGGATTTGACCCGACTCCCATGCGTGTTCGATCATCGCGGCGGTCGTTGGAGGCATCGGGTTGCACCACGCCTGGAAGTACGGATGCAGCCACCTGCGGAAAACTCTTCGACTGAGGTTGTCGAGAAGGTGCCACGCGTCCGCCATGGCCTCGTCGCACAGCGAAACGAGCAGTGCACGCCAGCGATCTTCCGCCCCGCCCCCCGTTCTGAGCGAGCCCTCTGGGCTCGTCTCGTGCCGCAACAGTCGTATCGGAACCTCAAGGCTGATGCCGTGTTCCTGCGCCTCACGCTCAACCAGCTGGAGGAGTTGGCGCAGATCAAGGGACTTCATCTGCGCGAGCAGCGCACGGGTCAGGACCACCGGGGCGATCGGCTCCGTGACTCGCGGGCCGGGAAGCACTCCTCGGCGCGACGCAATTGTGATTCGTCCGCGATAGCCGTGGGAGAGAAGACCTCGAACAACGTCGATCGCCGTCAGGCCGGTGCCTATGACGCCGACATGAGACGCAGCCATCGCGTGAAGGATCGTATCCGCCAGGGGATATGCAGGAGCCCCGTCACCGACGGTCTCGTCTTGGCAGCCCCATCCGACGCAGAGGGAGACGACATCGAACTGGTCGAATCGTGCGGTCTCGGTGCTCAACGAATAGAGGTCGCGCTCATTTCGAGTCACAGAGATCACGCGTGAAGGAACGCAATGCAGCGTCCCTGCACGACCCACCCACCGACGCTTGAGCATTTCGAAACACTCAGCCAGGTAGTCTCCGAACACGGAGCGAGGAACGTACGGACCCGGATGAATGCTGCTGTGTCGAACCCATCGCGAGAAGTCGCTTGCGTCCTCCACTCGGATAGACATCATCGTCGCGGGCGCATTGAGGAGTGGTTCGATGTGATCCTCTGTGTATGCCAGCCCTCGCGCTGAAAGCTCTGGGTCCCTGAAGGAGGGATCGAACAGGGTGAGGTCCAGGGTGTCTGGACTTCGATCTGTCAGCGTCAGTGCTGTCGCCAAGCCCGCGGCACCGACCCCGATGACAGCGACACGAATGGCATTCGGAGAACTCACCCTGTCATATGTAACATTTCACGATGTAGTTTTCAATTCAGTCCGCGGTCGGCCTTTACGGGGTGTTCAAGTACAAGAAGTGGCTGTGACTCGTCGGGGTGCGCCGGGGAAGACCAGGGTCGGCCGCGACTGACCGGCCCCTCACCGAGTTCGACCAGACGGGACTCGAGAGCACGCGCCTCGTCTTCCAGCCGGGTCTGTTGATCGTGGAAGGCGAGACCGCCTCCGACACTCAGTCCGCTCAACCAGGACTCGTGCTGCCGTCGTCGCACCTCGTCGAGTCGACGTCGCAGATCCTGGATCTCTTCGCGCTCGTCGCCGGCCATGCGCACAGCGTACGCGGCGACTGGGGATGGCTCGCTGGTAGCAGCAGACAGCACTTACGCTATCCACAACTCGCACGCGCAGAATGCGAACTCTGTCGCCGGCTGGATCCAGTACACGCTGACCTCGCAAGACTAGGCCCAGGAGCATGATGGACGACCAGCGCAGCGCACCACCGCGGATCGGTGACAACCTGGCGTGGGTGAGTCTCTTCGTGGCGGTCGTCTCTGCTCTGTTCGTTCTGGCGCGGACCCTCGAGATCGCGGGCTGCTCCGGTCAATGCGAGTACCCGACACTCGAGACCGTAACCCGCGGATTCTGGATGACTGACCTGATCGTCTTCGCCCTCACCACGGTCGCGTACCTCTTCACAAGATCTCGACTCCGTTCGGCGTGGATCCTCCCGGCAGCCGGTATCACCATCACACTGATCGCACTTCTCATCACGAATCTCGTGATGAACGGCGCGCTGAATCGCGGTTAGGCACACCGGCCGTCGAGAGCACGCAGTCTTCACGCGGCGCGACAGCCTGATCCGCCGCGGGGATCAGCTTCCGTTGACCCGACTGCGCGGGGTGTTCACACGGATGAAGGGGTGGGAGGCGCGGGATAGGATCGCCGCGTGGACGAGGACCGAGAGAATCTGCTGATGCGCAAAGAGATCATCGACGGATACATCGCGGCGCTCGAGAACCCCCAGGAGCTCCTTCGCGTCTGCGCGCGCGGCTCGGGGGACTCCGACGAGTTGAGAGCGGCAGTCGGCCGGGCGTTCGGTGTCAGCGAGGTCGCAGCGGACGCGATCCTCAGCCTGCAGGTGAGGCGTTTCACACCGCGCGTCCTCGCGCAGTTCAAAGACGAGAGCGCGGACTACGAGCGCCGCCTGTCGGCCGGGCCATCCTGACGACGGCGGGCAGAGCGACCGCGGCGACCACCCAGAAGCCGGCGCCCCAGATGACGACGTCGCCGACGAACGGCACCCAGTCGTACTCGGTCGGGTAGCTGATCCCGGTGCGCCCGGTCAGACGCAGCACCACGTCGTTGGGATACGCGGCGAACGGGTTCGACGAATGATCCTGCGTGACCCAGGGGAGCGGGAACCCGAACCGCACGGCGGCGAGGTCGGCGTCGGCGTGCACGGGAACCCGCTGGACGACGGTGATCCACCACGTGCCCACGAGGCCGAACACCGCCGAGGCGAGCGCGACCAGGAAGGCGTTCGCTCTCGTGGTGCGGCGGGGTGCCGGTTCGGCGACGGATCGAGAAGGCATGCCGTGCAGTCGCGTCGGGCGCTCGGCGCGCTCAGTCCTCGTCGCGGCTGATGTCGTCGAGCAGGTCGTCCAGGGTGTCGAAGTCGACGGTCTCGGACCCGTCGAGTTCGCGCACCTCGACGCCGTCGACCTCGAGCTCCTCGTCGAGCTGCACGAGGATCCGCGACTCGGGGAACTGCTTCGGGGCGAGGAACGCCAGCAGCACGGCATCCGCGAACACCACCACCGACGTCGCCTCCAGATCGTCACGCAGGTCGATCTGCTCGATCACGGGCTCATCGTCCACGGCGTCGTCGATCTCGGTCGCCACCTCATCGATCACCGCGCGCCACCGGGACTCGCCGACCGACAGGACGCGCGACAGCGCCGCGATCAGCGCCTCGTGATCGACATCCTCACCCGCCTCGTCGTCGTCGTCCTCGAGTTCCGGATCGACGTTCACGTTCACCACGGTGCCGGCCGCGTCGATGCTGGCACGGCCGTACACGAGGCCGTTCTCTGCGATCGGGTCTTCGAGCAACCCGGTCTCGACGATGCGGGCGAGGAGGTTGTCGAGCACAGGCGAGGTCATACGTCCAGTCTTTCGCATCCGGCGACGACACGGGCGATCACCGGCCCCGCAGCAGTGGCGTGAGCAGCGCCGCCGCAGCCGTGAGGATCGCCGAGACGAACAGCACACCGGGCGCGCCGACGCTCGAATACGCGACGCCAGCGACCGCGGGTCCGGCGACAGCACCCAGGTTCAACGCCGCCGTGGCATAGGCCCCACCGAGCACGGGCGCACCCGTGGCTTCGCCGACGATGCGCGCGATCAGCGCGGCGCCGACGGCGAACGACACCATCCCACCGACCATCGCGCCAAGGAAGACAGCAGGAACAGAACCCGCTCCCAGGGCGCACAGCACCCACACGACCGTCCCGGCCGCGGCGCCGACCGACACCCACGCGCGGCCGACGCGCGCAGCCCACCGCCCCGTCGCGGCGACACCGAGGAAGGCTCCGATCCCGAACACGGCGAGGAGCAGCGGGATCCACGCATCCTCCACCCCGGCATCCGCGCCGATCACGGCCAGAAAGGTGAACGCACCGAAGGTCGCGGCGTTCACGAGGACGGCGAGCACCACGGCCAGAAGCACCGGGGGACGACGCAGTTCGGCGACCTCCGTCCGCAGCCGGATCTTCGGCGGATGGGGCGTCGCACCGAGCGTCCGATCGAGGAGCAGCGCGATCACCGCAGGGAGGCACAGCAGCACGACCGCCCAGAACGTGGACCGCCAGCCGAAGGCGTTCGCGAGCGCGGCGCCGGCGGGACCGCCGACGATCGTGGCGAGTGTCGTCCCCGCGAGGAGCACCGCGACCGCGCGCGTGACACGTTCCGGAGCCACGATGCCGCGCACGGTCGCGAGCGCGATCGCGAGGAAGCCGGCGTTCGCCAATGCCGCGAGCACGCGGCTGAGCAGGAGCAACCAGAACGAGGATGCGAGCGCCCCCACCACGTGGGCCGCGATGAAGAGGAGGAGCAGCAAGACCAGCGCCCGGCGCGGGCGCCACCGGCTGCCGAACAGCGCCATGACCGGCGCGCCGACCACCATTCCGACAGCGAACGCCGAGGTCAGCAGTGCGGCGACGGACGGCTCGACGCCGAGGTCGAACGAGAGGGGGAGGAGAAGACCGGCGAGCATGAACTCGCTGGTGCCCTGGGCGAAGATCGCCAGAGCGAGGACAGGGATGAGCAGAGGCATGAGGCATCCAGACGAAGGGACACCGTCGGCAACGCGGGAGCGTGCGGGCGGCGAACGAGCGGAAGGGTCGACGAGGATGCGGGGAGCACGCGACGCGCGCTCGACCCGCGATCTACGGTCTGTCCGACTCAGGGCTCACGCGTCCACCGTATCCCACGGGGCGCGACCGATAAGCTCGGAGCCGTGCCGAACGCCGACTCCTCCGCCTCCGCATCCGCCACCTCCGACCGTCGCCGGATCGCGGCCGCGCTCGCCGCTCCCGAGCCGCTGAACTGGGTCATCACCGGTGACTCCATCACGCACGGACTCGTGCACACGCAGGGCGCCCGCAGCTACCCGGAGCACCTGCACGAGCTCATCCGCGGCGAGTTGGAGCGCGTGCGCGACGTCGTGCTCAACACGGCGATCAGCGGCAACCGGATCGTCGACCTCCTCGACGACTGGGACCGCCGCGTCGCCTCATGGCACCCCGATGTGGTCACCCTCATGATCGGTACGAACGACGCCTCGGACGGCGGGCCGCGCGAAGTCATCTCCGCGGCCGACTACGCCGCCTCGCTGCGGGAGTTCGTCGCGCGTGTGCGTGCGCTCGGCGCGGTCCCGGTGCTGCAGACGCCGCCCGCGATCGACATCCGGAACGCCCCGGAGCGCGCCCGCATCGGCGAATTCGCGGACGCCGTGCGACAGGTCGCGGCAAGCGAGGACGTGATCCTGGTCGACCAGTACGCGCGCTTCGCCGACCTCGGCGCAGGCGGAGTCCCGTGGGGACTCATGAACGACCCGTTCCACCCGAACGCCGCCGGCCACGCTGCCCTCGCGCTCGAACTCGCCACCGCCCTCGGTGTGCGGCCGCAGGCGCCCCGCTCGCGCACGCTGCCGCTGCTCGAAGGACTCATCGTCGGCGGGCGCCTGAACGGCTGAGCTGCCGAACGGCCGAGCTGCCGAGCCGGCGTCGTCTCGTGCGTCGGCATGGGGGCGCGCGGCAACGCGTCCCCATGCCGAAAGCGGGGCCTTCCCCTTCAGGCCCACTGCACGCCCTCCCCAGAGGCACACCCTCCCCAGAAGGGTGCTCTTCTCAGCGCAGGCGACCGAGGCGGAGGGGGAGAGACCACGGCCGCCTGCGCCGCCCGACGTCAGCATCGATCGCATCGACCCAGACGAGCGGAGTGTCCACGCCCAGCGAACCGGACGAACCAACAGACGGCTAACATGTTACATCATGTCATGTGAGATTGCTGTGAGAGCGGTCTCTCTGCTCCCTCAGAACCGGTGGACGCCGGGCATGACGAGCCAGTATGTTGAGCGCATCTGCCGTGGTCGAGGGGGGTAGTCGATGTCGCACGTCGTCGCAACAGGGGCCGGGAAGGCCATGATGGAGCGTCGGAACGATCCGACGCACGAGTACATCCTCGGACTCACCGGCAGAGAACGACCGCGGGTCCTCTTCGTCGGAACGGCGACCGGCGACGATGCCGCGTACATCGTGAGCTTCTACTCGACCTACGACTCCGACAGGTGCGCGCCCCACCACCTCCCGCTGTTCCACCGCGCCGTGGACGACCTCGCCGGGTTCGTGAAGGGCTTCGACGTGATCCACGTCGGCGGCGGCAACACGGCGAACATGCTCGATGTATGGAAGCGACAGGGACTCGACGAGATCATGCGCGAGATGTGGGAGGACCCCAACTCGAACGTCGTCTTCACCGGGGGCAGCGCCGGCGGCATCTGCTGGTTCGAGGGCGGCACCACCGACAGCTACGGCCCGACACTGCAGGTGCTGCCCGAGGGTCTCGGCTTCCTGCACGGCAGCTTCTGTCCGCACTATGACGCCGAAGACCAGCGTCGTCCTCTGTTCCACGCCTCGCTTCTCAGCGGGGAGCTCTCGACGGGCTACGCCGTGGGCAACCTGCAGTCCCTGCACTTCGAGAACTCCGAGTTCGTCACCGCGGTGAGCCCGGTCGAGGATGCCCTCGCGCTCAAGGTCGAGGCCATCGACGGGAAGATCGTCGAGACCGCACTGTCGACCACCGTGCTCACCGGCTCCGCTCCGATCGTGAAGGGGCCGTCGTCATGAACGACAACGTGTGGATCCTCGTCGCCCAGCTGATCGTCGTGATCGGGGCGATCTACATGGGCACCCGCACGAGCGGGATCGGCCTCGGCGTCTGGGGTCTGGTCGGCGTCGCCGTCCTGGTGTTCCTGTTCGGCGAGGCACCGGGCAACGCCCCCGTCGACGCGGTCTTCATCGTCATCACCGTGATCACCGCCGCGTCCACCATGCAGGCGGCAGGCGGCATCGACTGGATGGTGTCGGTCGCGGCGAAGGTCATCAGGCGCAGGCCCAAGTCCGTGGTGTTCCTCGCGCCGGCCATGTCGTTCCTGTTCACGGTCGGCGCCGGAACGGGGAACATCTTCTACCCGCTGCTGCCCGTGATCTACGACGTCTCGTATCAGCAGAAGATCCGTCCGGAACGCGCCCTGTCGGTCTCGGCCGTGGCCTCCCAGGTCGGCATCCTCTGCTCGCCCGTCTCGGCGGCGACCGCGTCGATGGTGGTGCTGCTCGCCCCGCAGGGTGTCGACCTCGGCGGCCTGCTGCTCATCATGTGGCCGGCGTCGATCGCCGGACTCTTCGTGGCCGCTCTCGTCATGATGCGGCACGGGAAGGACCTCGACGACGACCCGGAGTTCCAGCGCCGACTGGCCGAGGGGCAGATCAAGCCGCCGGTCACCGACGCGCACGAGAACAAGCTGTCTCCGACCGCCGTCCTCTCGGCCTCATTGTTCCTCGCCGGCGTCGGTGTCATCGTGCTGTTCGGCCTGTTCGAGAATCTGCGTCCGATCATCGGCACCGATGACGGCGGCGACCCGGTACGCCTCAGCGTCACGGTCATCATCGAGGTCACGATGGGCATCATCGCCGCCCTGATCTTCGTGTTCTGCAAGGTGAAGGCCGCAGACGTCCCCAAGCAGCCCACGTTCCCCGCCGGCATCGTCGGGGCCATCGCCCTCTTCGGAATCGCCTGGCTCGCCAACACGTTCGTCGCGGCGAACCAGACCCTCATCGTCGACGGGCTCGGATCCGTCGTCTCCGGCTCGTCGGCCTTCCTCGGCGCGCTGCTCTTCGCGCTGGCCCTGTTCGCCGTCGCGATGCTCACGACGAGCCAGTCCAGCGCCACGAACGCCATCGTCCCCATCGGCATCACGATCGGCCTGCCCGCCTCACTGCTGGTCGGACTGTGGCCGTCCGCCATGGGCATCTACACGCTGCCCGCCAACGGCAGCCAGGTCGCGACGGTGGCGTTCGACCAGACGGGCACGACCAAGATGGGCAAGTTCGTCTTCGACCACTCGTTCCAGCTGCCGAACCTGATCTACGTGGCCGTCGCGATCCTCGTCGGAGTCCCGCTCTCGTTCCTGTTCACCTGACCTGACCGCTGTCCCCCATGACAGACGGCATCGATCGTTCCGCGCTCCGGCAGTTCCTCCTCGGGCTCGCCCAGGGGATGAACGCCTCCGCCGAGTCGGTTGACCGTATCCGGGACACGCTCTCCGAGGTCGCGGTCGCGAACGGCGGCGACGACACGGACTTCGTCGTGCTGCCCACGATCATCCTCGTCGAGACGGGAGAGAGCGACGAGTCGCGAGTCGCGATACGCTCCGCGACCAACGCCTCGTTCCGGTTCGACCAGATCGCGGCGCTGTACGAGCTGATCAACCAGGCCAAGACCGGATCGGTCCCGCCGCTGGACGGCATCCGCCGACTGAACGAGATCGGCGCCATGCGGCCGAGACTCGGCTGGGTCACGCGGACGTTCGGGCATGCCATCCTCACGACGGGCCTCGCCCTCCTGCTCGCCCCGACCTGGCAGGGGGTGATCGTCGCGTTCGTGCTCGGCTTCGGGATCGGTCTGCTCAAACTCGTGCGCTCACCCACGCTGCAGCTGATCCTGCCCATAGCTGCGGCGTTCGTGTGCGCGACCGCGGTGTTCCTGCTCGCGGAGAGCATCGAGATCGGCGACCCGATCCGCCTGCTGATCGCACCGCTGGTCACCTTCCTGCCGGGCGGCGTGCTGACCACGGCGACCGTCGAGCTCGCCGCAGGGCAGATGATCTCGGGGGCCGCACGGCTGGTGTACGGCTTCGTCCAGCTCGCACTCCTCGCGTTCGGGATCCTGGCCGCCGGAGCCGTCGTCGGCGTGGAGTCGCGCTCATACGAGGCTCTCGACGCCTCCGCCTTCCTCCCCTGGTGGGTCGCACCCCTCGGCATCCTCGTGTTCGCCCTCGGCAACTACCTCCACTTCTCGGCGCCGGCGTCGACGTTCGGCTGGGTGCTGCTCGCCCTGGTCGTGGCCTACGTCGGACAGTGGGCGGGCACCGAGTTCATCGACCCGACGATCGGCGGCTTCGTCGGCGCGGTCGCCGTGACGCCCGTCGTGTTCTGGATCGCGGGACTCCGTCACGGTGCCCCCTCGCAGCTGACCTTCCTCCCCGCGTTCTGGCTGCTCGTGCCCGGCGCCGCAGGGCTCGTGGGCCTCACCGAAGCGGTCGCGACCGACAGCGGACTCGCCGACTTCGCCTCAGCACTCATCTCGGTCATGTCGATCGCCCTCGGAGTGCTCATCGGCACCGCGCTCTACCGTGTCGTGCATCACGGCGCCGAGGAGTTCGTGCAGTTCGCCGTCGCCGCGCCCGAGGCCCCGGACGCCGAGGATCGACCGGGGTTGTGGGCACGACTCACCGGGCCGTGGCGTCGACGGACGCGGCGCTCCTGATCCGCGGGCTCTACTGGCGCGACCCGATCTCGTCGATCGGGCGGGTCCGCATCGTCGCGGTCGTCCCGATCCCCAGCGCGACGAGGGCCAGCGCGCCCATCGCTCCGATGATCGCCACGGACCCGAGCAGCGGCAGCGCGGGCACCGGCTGCCCCGAGATACCCATGCTCACGCCGACGAGCGGCGGTATGGCGACCACGACGCCTAACACCATGCCGATGACGGCCACCAGCACGGCTTCGATCCGCATCATCGAGCGCACCTGTCCGCGGGACGAGCCGATCAGCTGCATCAGCGCGAACTCCCTCGAGCGCTCCCCTGTCGCCATCACGAGTGTGTTGATCACGGCGATCGCGATGTAGCCGAGGATCACCAGCAGCGCGATGAGGTTCACCCATCCCTGCTGCGACTGCGCACCCGCACCCGCCGCCTCCTGACCCGATCCGTCGCTCACGACGAAGCCACGCGCTGTCAGTGCCGCACGGACCTCGTCGAGGGCGTCCGCCTCCACCGAAGCGAGCGCGAACGCATCGAGACCCGCCGTGGTGTGCGCCCTGACTGTGTCGGCGGCCATCGTCAGGTCACCGAACCCGAGACCGCGCTCATACACCGCGATCACGGTCGCCTCCCACGGCGAACCGTCGCCGAGGTGGCCGGAGACCGTGCCGCCGATGTCGACCCCGAGGCTCTGGGCGGCATCCGTGCTCACGGCCACCGCCGTGACGCCGTCGAGGTCGGCGAGCGACCCCTCCCGCACGCGCAGGTCGAGGCTCTTCGCGGTCCGCTCAGGATCGATGCCCTGCAGCACGTGCTCTTCGCGCTGAAGCTTCCCTTCGATGTCGTGGGAGTCGACCACCGCCGCGCTGAGCGCGACGCCCGAGGCCTCGGTCACGCCAGGGGTCTCGCGGATCGCCTCGACCGCCGCGGGCGAGAGCCCGGTCGGCGCCGTCACCCGCAGGTCGGCGATGACGCCGGCGCTGGCCTGCGTCGCGGCCTCGGCGGCGACGATCGACGGAGCTCCGATCTGCACGAGTCCCAGCCCGATGCCGAGCGCGATCGGCAGGATCGCCGAGGCCAGTCGTCGGCTGTTCGCCGTGGCGTTCGCCGAAGCGAGGAACCCCGCCGACGACGTCCGGCGCAGCACGCTTCCGATCAGGCGGACGCTCAGCGACACGAGCCACGGTCCGAGCACGGCGAGCGCGATGATGAGCAGCATGGCGGCCCCTGCCGCGGCGCCGGCGGCGATCTGCCCGCGCACCACGAGCGGCACCGTCGACACCGAGACGCCGGCAGCGGCGAGCACGATGCCCGTGATGATGCGCGGAAGACCGATCGCCGGAGCACCCGTCGCGGACTCTCGGAGTGCCTCGACCGGGTCGAGCTTCGCGACCCGAGAGGCCGCGATACGCGCCGCACCCCAGGCGGACGCGAGCACGAGCAGCACCGCCCCGACCGCGGGAAGCGGGCTGAAGGCGAGGGCGAAGTCGCCCGGGATCACACCACCGGCGACGAAAGCCGTCTGCAGAACGGTCGACAGGAGGTACCCGGGCGCGATGCCCAGCACCGCGGCGACCGCAGCCACCCACAGCACCTCGCGGGCCACGAGCGCATGCACCTGAGATGGACTCGCGCCCACGGCACGGAGGAGCGCGTAGTCGCGCCGTCGCGACTGCACCGACAGCGAGAGTGTGCCCGCCACGATGAACAGGGCCACCAGGATGCACGTGCCGACGAAGGCGCTGCCGATGGCGACGAGCATCGAACGCGCCGCCCCCGAGTCGAGGAACTCGACGTCGCCTCGCGCATCGCCCGTGCGGGCGACCAGATCGGGGAACGACTCGCGGATCGCGGCGGCCGCCTGCTCGGGGTCGGTCCCCGAGACGAAGACGCCGAGCGTCTGGGCGGCACCGCCGTGCGGGTCGAGCTGGTCGATGCGCTGCGCGCTGAGGAACACGTGCGTGCCGCGCTCCGGTGCGACCGGGGCCGACACCTCGCCGACCACGCGGTACTCCGATGGCACGCCACCGTGGGCCAGGACGACGGTGTCACCCACGGCCCGCTCGCTGCCGGCGGAGACGACGACCTCATCGGAGGCCGATGGCTCGCGCCCTGAGCGCAGCTCGAAGCCGGTCAGCGCCGTGGCCTCCCAGGGATGCGCCTCGACGACGGCAGCACCGCCGTCCACCGCATCCGCCCCGGCACCCGCACCCTGCAGCGCGAGCGGAACGGTGACGTCGGCCACGACCCGCTCGACCCCGGGAAGCCCGGCGATGTCCCGCGCTGCGTCAGCCCGCAGCGGCGCCCGCTCCCGCAGGGGCACCGGAAGATCCTCCGGCACGTCCACCTGCTGCGGGGCGCCGACCACCACGTCGGCCGCGACGTAGCGCTCCGGCGCCAGCCCGCCACGCATCCCGGATTCGACGAGCACACCGAGGCCCGTCACCAGTGCGCTCGCGACGAACACCGCGACCGCGACTCCGACGAAACTGCCGCGATGTTGACGCAGGTCCGCACGGACGATCCTCCCGAGACCGAGTGCCGTCGCCATCACCATTCCCCCAATGCGCTCATGCGCTCGTTGATCCGGGCAGGGTCGGCGCCGTCGAGGTGACCCGCGAACGCGCCGTCGGCCAGGAAGATCACCCGGTCGGCGTGCGATGCCTCCACCGGGTCGTGAGTGACGACCACGACCGTCTGATCCAGCTCCCTCGTCGTGTGGGCGAGCAGATCGAGGACCTGCTTGCCGGCGCGGGAGTCGAGGGCGCCCGTGGGCTCGTCGCCGAACACGACGTGCGGCCGGGTGATGAGAGCTCGCGCGATGGCGACCCGCTGCTGCTGGCCTCCGGAGAGCTCGGAGGGACGACGGTGACGGAAATCGGCGAGTCCCACTGCATCGAGCAGGAAGTCGAGCCACCGAACCTCGAGCGCACGACCACCCAGACGCAGGGGCAGGGTGACGTTGTCCTCGACGTTCAGGGCGGGCAGCAGGTTGTAGGCCTGGAACACGAAGCCGACGTGGTCTCGGCGGAACGCCGTGAGCTTCTTCGACGTGAGTCCCGAGATCTCGGTGCCGCCGAGGTGCACGGTGCCGCTGTTCGGTCGGTCGAGTCCGGCGGCGCTGTGCAGCAGCGTGCTCTTGCCCGACCCGGAGGGGCCCATGATCGCGGTGAATGAGCCCTTCGCGATGGTGAGGTCGACGCCGCGGAGGGCCGAGACGCGGTTGGTGCCCGACCCGTAGGTCTTGACGACGGAGTGCAGCCGCAGGGCTTCAGAGGGCCCAGCGTCGCCACCGCGGATGAGTGGTGTGAAGGTCATGACTCGACGCTAGGGACGCCCGCCGCGCCGCCCCATCCCGCCCGCTGCTCCATCGATGGTGGTGCTGGCTATACCGTGCCGCTGCGACCGCTCGGGCAGACTGTGAGAGTGAGGGACGGACGGATGCGACGCTGGCTGCGCGCTTGGGGATACGTGGCCGTCGAGGCAGCCGTCTCGATCGCCTCCGTGGTGTTCCTCAGCCTCGGACTCGTCCTCCTCCCCCTCATGATCATCACGGGCGGCGTACTGCTCATGCCCGCGGCGGTACGTGGGCTGCACGCGTGGACGGATATGAACCGCCGACGCGTCGGGGTCTACCGCGGCGAGGTGCTTCCGCCCCTCGGTCGTGTGCTCGCGCCCGGCTCCACCATCGACGAGCGGCTGCGTTCCGCGTTCTCGCGCACGACAGGTCGCGAGGTCCTGTGGCTGGCGGTGCAGGCGCTCCCCGTGCTGTTCGTCTCGCTGGTGACCGCCGCACTCCCCGTGGCGGCGGTCAACAGCCTCGCCATCACCTACTACTGGCAGTTCGCCCCGGCCGACGACCCCGTCGGTTCGCCCTATCCCGTGACGTCGTGGGAGCTCGCCGCGACGATGCCTCTCGTCGCGGTGGCCTACGCGATCCTCTCGATCTTCCTCATCCCCCTCGTCGCTCGCCTGGTGTCCTTCGTGTCGGCGACGCTGCTCGCGACACCGGAGAAGTCCCGCCTCGCGGCGAGGGTCGACGCCCTCACTCTCAGCCGCGCGGCCGCGCTCGACGCCCATGCGGCGGAGCTGCGACGCATCGAACGCGACCTGCACGACGGCGCGCAGAACCGCCTGGTGAACGTGGTGATGATGCTCGGCATCGCGGAGCGCGCGCAGGAGACCGGGGGTGACGTGCTCGAGCCGCTGCGGCGAGCGCAGGATGCGGCAACGGATGCTCTGGCCGGACTCCGCCGCACCGTGCACGACATCTACCCACCCATCCTCGACGAGCTCGGGCTAGAGGGGGCGCTGGCCTCGTTGGCGGGGCGGAGCGTGGTGCCGTGCACGATCGAGACGACGCGCGTCGGGCGTGTGCCGGCCGCCGTGGAGTCCGCGAGCTACTTCGTCGTCGCCGAAGCCCTCACGAACGTCAACAAGTACAGCGAGGGGACGCGAGCGACGGTCCGCGTGTCCCGCGACGGCGAGGTGCTGCTCATCGAGGTGCAGGATGATGGGGTCGGCGGCGCTGTCGAGCGGCCGGGGGGCGGGCTCGCCGGCATCCGTCGTCGCATCGAGGCCTTCGAGGGCAGGCTGTCGCTGACCAGTCCTGTCGGCGGCCCCACCACCCTGAGAGCGGAGCTGCCATGCGGGTCGTGATCGCCGAAGACGACACCCTGCTGCGGGAGGGACTAGCGCTGCTGCTGCGCAGCGAGGGGTTCGACGTGGTGGCCGCTGTCGACAACGCGGACGACTTCCTCGCCCGGCTCGACGAGGCGGATGCCGCGGTGGTCGACGTGCGGATGCCGCCCACCTTCACGAGCGAGGGGTTGAAGGCAGCCGCCGAGGCCCGCGCTCGTCGTCCTGGCTTCCCGGTGCTCGTGCTGTCGGCGTACGTCGAGGACCGCTACGCGGGCGAACTGCTGGCGGCGGGAGCCGACGGCCTCGGCTACCTGTTGAAGGAGCGGGTCGGCAAGGTCGCCGCGTTCATCGACGCCCTGCACCGCGTGGCCGCCGGGGGCACGGTGATGGACCCCGAGGTGATCTCGCAGCTGATGAGCCGCCGTCGCGCAGACGACCCGGTGCAGACGCTGACTCCGCGCGAGCGGGAGGTCCTCGGTTTGATGGCGGAGGGCCTCGACAACGACACCATCGCCGGACGGCTGTTCGTGACCGAGACGGCGGTGAGCAAGCACATCGGCAACATCTTCGGCAAGCTCGGCCTCGCCTCGAGCGACAGCGGCCACCGCCGCGTCCTCGCCGTGCTCGCGTATCTGCGCACCTGACCGGCTTCCGCTCTGGCGCTCTGACCCGCTTCGATGCCATGCTGACCGGGATGAAACGCTCCACCAAGATCACCACCGCCGTCGTCGCCGTCGCGGTCGCCGGCCTGGTCGCCGCCGCCGCTCCCGCCGTGGTCGGCGCCGCGCCCGCGGTGCTCGATGTCGCCTCCTGGGCATCGGAGCGTTTCGCCGCCGCACCCTCCACGGCCCCCACCTCGACCGCCGCCGATACCGAGAACCTGGTCGGAAACGAACTCGTCGACCTGGGCGACGGCATCAGCGTTCCCGCCGGCGGGCCCGGCGACTGCACCACGAACGCGTTCATCAACATCCAGAGCGACGACGGCTCTCCGATGTACGCGAAGCTCCTGGGCGAACTCGTCGACATGGGCGAGTCGGAACTGGCGAGCGGTCCCGTCACCCTGGATGCCGACGGGGAGATCTTCTCGTACGAGGTGCAGCCGGGCGACAGCCTGATCGCGATCGGCGAGCGCTTCTGCGTCGACTACGTCACCGTCGGCAGCTACAACCACGTGCGCGGCTTCGAACCGATCGCGCCCGGTGACGTCCTCTATCTGCGTCCGGATCCGACGCTGCCGTTCGTCGACATCTACGGGCCGTACAACGCCGAGCCCGGCTCCTCCACGATCGCGTACTACGACGGCGTCGCGGCTTTCTCGACCGCCGTCGCCACCGCCGACCTGGGTGCCGCGCGGTGGCTGTGGCAGCGTCTGGAGAAGGACATGCCTCCGGAGACGGCCGCCCTGATCTCCCAGGCGCTGAGCGACGACGACCTGCCGCTGCTCCGCCGCATGTTCCCGTAGCAGCGACTTCCTCACCGCCGGTCGTCCGGCGGTCTTTCTCGCGCGCCCGGAAACTCCTCCGACGATCTCCTCGGAAAAAGTTTGGTATTCGGTGTTGCTAAGTACCGGTACTCAGTGTTACTTTGTACCGGTACCCAGCAACACTGAGTACCAACCGAAACGAAAGGAGGACCTGATGGGCAAGCAGATGACCGAGATGCTCAAGGGCACTCTGGAGGGCATCGTCCTGGCCCTCCTCGCCGAGCAGCCGGCATACGGGTACGAGATCACCACACGCATCCGAGACCACGGATTCACCGACATCGCCGAGGGCACGATCTACGCACTCCTCGTGCGCATCGAGCAGAAGAGCCTCGTCGACGTCGAGAAGGTCCCGAGCGAGAAGGGTCCGCCCCGCAAGGTGTACACCCTGAACGCACAGGGCCGGCAAGAGCTCGAGGAGTTCTGGACCACCTGGAGCTTCCTCAAGACGCACATCGAACAGCTGGAAAAGCGCAACACCGACGACAAGGAGAACTGACCATGGCCGCGAAGTGGATCGAAACGATCACCGGATCGCTCGAAGAGAAGAAGCTGTACAAGCAGGCGCAGGCCCGCATCAACGCGCTCCCCGAGCCGTACCGCGAGATGGCGAAGGCCCAGCAGCGCTACAACATGTACTACGGGGGCATCACCGACGGCGACACCATCGTGAAGATGTTCCTCGACATCGCTGACATCTGGGAGCGCGCCGCGATCGACGGCACCCCGGTCAGCGCGATCGTCGGAGACGACCCGGTCGAGTTCGCAGAGAACTACGCCGCCGCATACGGCGGACGCCAGTGGATCGACAAGGAGCGCGCACGCCTCATCAAGGCGTTCGACGACGCGAAGAAGAAGGAGGAGTCATGACGAATGCAGCCATCTCGGTGCGCGGCATCGAGAAGTCGTACAAGGATCTGCACGTGCTGCGGGGCGTCGACTTCGAGGTCGAGAAGGGCAGCATCTTCGCCCTCCTCGGCTCGAACGGCGCCGGCAAGACGACGATGGTGCGCATCCTCTCCACCCTGCTGAAGTCCGACGCGGGCACAGCATCGGTGCAGGGCATCGACGTCGCGGCGAACCCGGTCGGCGTCCGCGAGCGGATCAGCCTCACCGGGCAGTTCGCGGCCGTCGACGAGATCCTCACCGGGCGCGAGAACCTGGTGCTGGTCGCGAAACTGCGGCACCTGCCAGACGCCGGGCAGGTCGCCGACGACCTGCTGGCGACGTTCCGCCTGACGGATGCCGGCTCCCGCAAGGTCGGCACCTACTCCGGCGGCATGCGTCGCCGGCTCGACATCGCGATGAGTCTGGTCGGTCACCCCGAGGTCATCTACCTCGACGAGCCGACCACGGGCCTCGACCCCGAAGCCCGCATCGAGGCGTGGGACGTGGTCAAGGAACTCGCGAACAGCGGGACCACGGTGCTCCTCACCACGCAGTACCTCGATGAGGCGGAGCAGCTCGCCGACCGCATCGCGATCCTGCACGAGGGGCGCATCATCGCGAACGACACGCTCGCAGGCCTCAAGCGGCTGCTTCCTGCCGCCAAGGTCGAGTACGTCGAGAAGCAGCCCACCCTGGAGGAGATCTTCCTCACCCTCATCGGCCCCAAGGCCACGACCACGAAGGAGGACGCAGCATGAGCACGCACTTCGCCGCCGACACGGCGACCCTCACCGGCCGCTCCATGCGGCACATCTTCCGCAGTCCCGACACGATCATCACCACGGCCGTCACCCCGATCGCGCTGATGCTCCTGTTCGTGTACGTCTTCGGCGGAGCTCTTCAGCAGAGCACCGGCACCGAGAACTACGTGAACTACCTGCTCCCCGGCATCCTGCTCATCGCGATCGCCTCCGGAATCGCCTACACCGCGTTCCGGCTGTTCACCGACATGCAGAGCGGCATCTTCGAGCGGTTCCACTCCATGCCGATCGCCCGATCGAGCGTGCTGTGGGCGCACGTGCTCACGTCACTGACGGCGAACGCCATCACGCTGGCGATCATCTTCGGAGTCGGATTCCTGATGGGCTTCCGCACCGGCGCGAGCGTCGGGGCCTGGCTGGCAGTGATCGGCATCCTGATGCTGTTCACCCTGGCTCTCACCTGGCTGGCCATCATCGCGGGCCTGAACGCCAAGACGGTCGACGGCGCGAGCGCGTTCTCGTACCCGCTGATCTTCCTGCCGTTCATCAGCTCGGCCTTCGTGCCGACCGACACGATGCCGGCTCCGGTGCAGTGGTTCGCCGACAACCAGCCGGTCACCTCGATCGTCAACACCATCCAGGCGCTGTTCGCCGAGCAGCCCGTCGGAAACGACATCTGGATCGCCCTCGCCTGGTGCGTCGGCATCCTCGTGGTCGCCTACGTGTTCGCGATCATCTCCTACCGGAAGAAGGTCAGCTGATCGACGTCAAGCGAGACGGAACGCTCCGACCGGGGACTCTCCCCCGGCCGGGGCGTTTCGCCGCGCTCGGCGCAGTGGCCCCTCAGCGTGGGCATCAGGAGGGGACCGGGTACGCGGAGACCATGAGCAGATAGGCGACGGTGATCGCGCCGAGACTCAGACCGATCGCCACGCCGCCAATCACGTGCGGTGATGTTCTCTTGATGAGTGCCATGACGAGCAGGGCAAAGTGAGCGACGACGATGACGATGAGCGCCACTCTCAGACCGTCGATCGCCACGTTAGCGAGATCGTCCCTGCACGAAGATGCGCATCCATCCATCCGCATTGCAGCGAGATAGACGAGAAGTACGCCTCCACAGGCAACCGCGATCTGCGCGAACGCCCAGAGGCCCGCAGCGACGTAGGGTCGCCGCGGTATGCGCTGGATCGGTCCCCAACTGCTCGTCCGTGTCATGAGAAGTCAGTCATCATGTATCGGACAAACGATCGCGGATCGGACATGTAGCTCTTATAGGAGCTATGGATTTGATTGTCAATCGGAGACCCTGCCTGGCAAGCCCAGTCTTTCGCGTAACAGTAGGAACGGATCTTCGGCACCCACTGCGGATTGGTACTCGTACTTCCTTGCGGCCACCCCCAGGACCGGTACTCAGATGAGAGATAGTCCAAGCTGGCCTGCCCTCGGGCCAGGATCCCCTGTCCGGTCTTCACAGAGTCAGGCGAGTTCCAGACCTGACCAGCTTTCCAGGTCGGGTCTCCCCAGACCACTACTGCGCGGACCATCGAACGCGCTTTAGCAGACAAGGTCGGGTAGAAGCCACCGCCGAACTTGATTTCTGACCCCGGGGCGAGCGCGGTGAGGATGACCTGTGCCCCCTGAGAATGCCCGGCCAGCACCACAGCGGGCGGGCTGGCGCAGTGAGAGGCCATCCATTCGAGCTCCGACTGCAACGCTTGCACCCCCGCGGTGACGCTCTGCGCTTAGCCGCCAGCGTCGGAAGCCGGATAGTTGAGGCTTTCAACATAGAGGCCGTACTCGTTCCACGGATCGCTGGGAAGTAGATAGGTGGCCGTGAACTGGCCGACGACATCGCCCATTCCGCCGCTCGTCCAGCCATGACCCGCTTGAGTACTTCCCGCGCCGCCAGGCGCCGAGGTCCCACGGACTCCGATCATCACGGCCCATGCACATTGATTCGTGGTGTTGGTGGCATTTGCGCTCGACCCGCCACTGAGCACAGTTGCAATCACCAAGGCCCCGACGACCACACCAGACTTCAACTTTCGCGCGACCCTGCGCATCATGCTGTCGATAGTCACAATCACTCCGTCTTTCTTCAATGGGATTGAATAATCCACCCACCGTCCCGTGAAGGGGGCATCGGCAGCAATGAAAGACGGTCCGCGTACATCAGCATTCCAGAACGAAACACCTGTTCGCCGAGCAGCCCGTCGGAAACGACATCTGGATCGCCCTCGCCTGGTGCTTCGGCATCCTCGTGGTCGCCTACGTGTTCGCGATCATCTCCTACCGGAAGAAGGTCAGCTGATCGACGCCAAGCGAGACGGAACGCTCCGACCGGGGACTCTCCCCCGGCCGGGGCGTTTCGCCGCGCTCGGCGCAGTGAAGGCGGTCAGGCCTGGGGCAGAGCGGCGACCACGTCGATCTCGACGAGGATGTTCGCGAGCTGCGAGCCCACGGTCGTGCGTACAGGGAACGGCGCGGTGAAGAACTCCTCGTACGCCTCGTTGAACTCCGCGAAGTCGGACAGGTCCTGCAGGTGCACGGTCGACTTCACGACGTCGTCCATGGTCAGGCCGTGCACGGCGAGCACCTTCTGGATGTTCCGGAGCACCTGTCGGGTCTGATCGCCGACGCTGTCGGGCACTGCGTGGTCGTTCGCCGCGTCCTGCGGGCCGAACCCTGCGGTGTACAGGAATCCGTTCGCGACCACGCCGTGGCTGTAGGGGCCTGCGGGCGTGGGCGCCCCGTCTGCGTAGAATCCGGTCTTCGGCATTTCTCTTTCCTTTCGTTGACGATTCAGGTCTGGGGTGAGCGGCGCAGTCCCCGGCCGGGAAGCGCACCGGTGAGCTCACCGTCGGCGAGCACTCGGATGCCGGCGACGAACACATCGTCGATGCCGACCCCGCGTCCGCGCGGATTCTCGTACGTGGCCGTGTCGGCGACGGTCGCCGGATCGACCACGATGAGGTCGGCCACAGCGCCGGCCTCCACGACTCCGCGACGCCCGAGGCCGAAGCGTCGAGCCGGCAGCGTCGAGAGATGGTGCACGGCGTCGGCCCACGTCCAGGTCGACCGCTCCCGCACGTATTCGCGCAGGAACAGCGAGAACGAGCCGGCGGCACGGGGGTGCGGATGCGCGCCGATGAAGATGCCGTCGGAGCCGCCCATGTGAGCGGGGTGCGCGAAGATGCGGGCCAGCTCGGCGCCGGAGCGCGGGCTGCGGACGGCCATGACGGCGCTGCACTCGAGGCGAGACGCGGCGAGCGCGTCGAGCGCGAAGTCGATCGGGGAGACGCCGGCGTGCGTGGCGGCCTCGCGAAGCGTGAGGCCGTGCGCCCACGACAGCTCCGGCGCGGCGAGGTGGGCCAGCGTGATCATGTCGGGCCACTCGGGGCCGAGACTCGCGCTCGTCGCCGCTCGAAGGGTGCACTTCTCACGCAGAGCGACACGCTGCGACGGATCCGCGATCACCGCGACCGCCTCGGCCACCGGCAGCGCCGCGACCTCCGGGGGCAGCAGCGGCATGCCCAGCAGGGTGCACCCGCGGGTGTACGGGTACGCGTCGAAGGTCGCATCGACCCCCGCGGCCTCCAGCGCGTCGAGCTGATCGAGCACGATGTCGGCATCGGCATGGAAGTGCGAGATGTGCACGGGGAGCTCGGCACCGGCTTCGGCCGCGGCGAGGCGCGAGATCTCGGCGATCTCCGACGCGCCGGCCGCGGTGTTCGCCTCATATCCTCCGCGCATGTGCGTCACGTACACGCCTCCGGCCTCGGCCACCGGCGCGCACAGAGCGGCGATCTCCGCGGCGTCCTGAAAGATGCCCGGCGTGTAGTCGAGCCCGGTCGACAGGCCGAGGGCGCCGTCGCTCATGCCCTGGGCGACCAGGGCCTGCATGCGTCGGCGCTCATCCTCGGTCGCCGGGCGATCCTCCCGTCCGCACACCTCGAAGCGCACGGTGCCCGCCGGCACGAGGTATCCCGCGTTCAGCGCCGAGGTTCCGTCGACGGATGACAGGTACGCATCCACACCGCCACCCCGGCAGCTGGGGTGCGGCCCGTTGATCGCGGCGAAGTACTCGGAGGCGTACTCGCCGTCGCCCGGGGCGTACGACACGCCGTCCTGTCCGGCGATGACGCAGGTCACGCCCTGGCGCAGCAGAGACAGCGTGACATCGGGGTCGCTCAGCAGGCCATCGGCGTGGGAGTGCGCGTCGATGAATCCCGGCAGGATGAGACGATCGGAGACGTCGACCACCTCGTCGCCGGGGCGCGGCTCGATGAGACCGACGCCCGTGACGTGCTCTCCCTCGATCGCGACATCGGCACGCACGAGGCCCGTCGCGTCGACGACGGAACCACCGCGCAGGACCACCCGGTTCATCACTGCATCCCTCAGAAGTATGTGCGGACGAGGCCCGTGACCACGTCGGAATCGGCGGATGCGACGACCGGCAGCACCCGCCACTTGTCGAAGGCGGTGCACGGGTGGGACAGGCCGAGACGCACGACGGAGCCGATCTCCAGCGCCTGCTCCGAGCGCACGTACGAGTGCTGATCGTTCATCGCCGAGACCTCTGCCTGCAGCGGCTGCCAGGGGCCGGTCACGCCGGGCGCCGCGGCGCGCGGGATCGGCAGCCCCTCGTCGTAGGGCAGATCCCGCTTGCCTGCGTCGACGAGGGCCAGACCGGGCTCCGGCGCCGACACGACCCGCGCGATTGCGTGCATCGCGTTCACGAACCGAGGGGATCCCTCCGTGTGCGCTGCTCCCTCGTCGAAGGGGGAGATGCCGCGGTAGAAGCCGTCGTCATGCACGATGTAGGCGCCGGAGCGGAGGGTGAAGTGCGTGCGGTCGTCGCGCGCCGCCGTCGCCCAGACATCGGCGACGACGTCGAAGTACGCGCTGCCCCCGGCGGTCACGAACAGCTCGCCGTCGTCGTAGAGCGGCGTGATCGTGGCGTGCAGTTGGAGCTGCGACTCCAGGTACGCACGGACGGCCGCGAGGGACGCGGGCGTGCGATCGTGCGCGAGGCTCCCCTCATAGCCGGCCACCCCGGCGAGGCGCAGCACCGCGGAGGCGGCGATGCGCTCGGCGACGCGCACCGCCTCTTCGATGGACCTGGCGCCGGTGCGACCGCCTGCGCCGCCGAGCTCGACGCAGACATCGACCGGACGCGGCGTCCCTGAGGAGAGCAGAGCCTCCTCCATCGTCTCGACCGTGGCGATCGAGTCGACCCAGCTCACGAACCGGAACCCGGGATCCGCCAGCTCCTGCGCCAGCCACGCCAGCGCAGGTCGATCGACGGCGGCATTCGCGAGCATCACCGAGTCGACGCCCAGATCGCGAGCGGTACGCACCTGGCCCATGGTCGCGAACGTGATCCCGCGCGCGCCGGCGTCGGTCTGGCGCTTCCACAGGGCGGGGGCCATCGTGGTCTTGCCATGCGGCATGAGGTCGAGCCCTCGGTCTGCGCACCACTGCGCCATCGTCGCCACGTTCGCCCGCATCGCCGCGTCGTCGAGCACGATCAGCGGCGTCCAGAACTCGTCGAGGCGAGCCTCGGTGGCGAGGAACTCCGCAGCCGTGAGACCCGCCGCCCGCTGGGGAAGACCCTTGTCGCGAGCGGTGAGCAGCTCCGGTTCCGAAGGCGTCATCGCGAGCCTCCCGTCTTGACCGCACCGGTCGGCGCAAGTTCGTGCAGACGCCCGGCGCCTTCCTTGTCGGGCAGGATCGATGCCACCATCGTCGCGATGACGCCGATCACGGAGATCACCGCCGCGTAGACGACGACCGGCCAGAAGGCGCCACCAGCGGCCGCCACCAGCGCCGTGCAGATGAGCGGAGCGAGGCCGCCGCCGAGGGTGTTGGAGATCTGGTAGCCGATGTTCACGCCCGTCGTGCGGGCCTCGGGGTCGAACATCTCCACCAGCATCGTGGAGAGCGTCGCCTGCATCGCGACGCCGAAGACGACGAAGCCCAGGATCTGACCGAGCCAGATGAGCCACATGTTCCCGGTGCTGAAGAGCATGAACGTGGGATAGACCATGGCGGCGAACCCGAGGCAGCCGATGATGTAGACGGTGCGGCGACCGATGCGGTCGGAGATCGCTCCCCACAGCGGGGCGACGACGATCTGCAGCAGCCCGACGAGCATGGTTCCCGCGAACCCCATCCACGCCGGCAGGTGCTTGTCCGACACCATGAACGCCAGGCCGTAGGTGAGGACGACGTAGCCGGCGATCGACTGCGGCAGACCGATCAGGATTCCCATGATCGCGTTCTTCGGGTGGCGGAAGGCCTCGACGAGCGGGTTGTGCTTCTTGCCGGTGGTGGCGAGCAGGAGCGTCTGGGTCTCGGTGAACTCGTCGGACTCCTCGAGCTGACGACGGAGCAGGATCGCGGCGATCGCGAGCACGATCGAGAAGACGAACGGGATGCGCCAGCCCCACTGCAGGAACCACGACTCGGGGGTGAGGCCGAGCCCGGCCATGAGTCCGCCCGACACCACGTTGGCGATACCCGCGCCGCTGATCAGGAAGGCGCCGTAGAGCCCGCGTCTGCCGGTCGGCGCAGCCTCGACGACCATCGTCGCCGCGCCGCCCATCTCACCGCCGACGAAGAACCCCTGGAACAGGCGGAACATCAGCAGGAGCAGCGGTGCCGCGACGCCGATCACCTGGTCCGAAGGGATGAGGCCGATGCCCGTCGTCGCGAGCCCCATGCCGATGACCGTGCTCATCAGCACGACCTTGCGGCCCTTGCGGTCACCGACGATGCCCCAGATGATGCCACCGACGGGGCGGAGGAAGAAGCCGACGGCGAAGGTCGCGAACGACGACAGCTGCGCGATCACGGGGTCGTTCGAGGAGAAGAAGACCGCGGGGAAGACCGCCGCGGCGGCGAGGCCGTACAGGTAGTAGTCGTAGTACTCGATCAGCGTGCCGATCGCGCCTCCGGCGATCGTCTTGCGCTGCTTAGGGGTCAAGCCAGATGAAGCGACAGTGGCCATCCGGGGCTCCTTGCTCGGTTGATGCGCGCCCGCATCCGTTGCGGTCGGCCTCGACGGATCGTCTCGGGCGTGGCTAAACTAACAGCGAAATAGACATTCTGTCTATCTCCCGAATTTTTTGTACGCCTGTATCGTTGCTCTCGATTGGAGTCACCATGCCGACATCGACGACAACGGAGAACGCGGTCGCGGCCCTCGCCGACGACCTCGCGCGGGAGACCTACGAGAGCGCCGAGGAGGTGCTCCGCCTCTACCGGCCGGTGCTGCGAGCGCTCGCCACCGCCGCCGGACCCACCGTCGAGGTCGTGCTCCACAACCTCGACGGCACCGACGTCGACCTCGGCCACACGATCATGGCCATCGAGAACGGACACGTCACCGGTCGCGCCGTCGGCGGCCCGTCCACCTCGCTCGGCCTGGATGTGCTCAAGGACCGCCGCGGGAACCACGATGCGTTCGGCTATACCGGTTACACGAGCGACGGACGGGAGCTCCGCTGCTCCTCGGTGTACTTCCACAACCGCGCCGGTGACATCATCGCGTCGCTGTGCGTCAACGTCGACCTCAGCCCGCTGCTGCTCGCCCGCACGACGCTCGATGCCCTGCTGCCCCCTCCCGTGCCGGCGGATGCCCCGAAGGAGCACTTCGGCGCCGACCTCGTATCGGTCATGGATTCGATGATCACCGAGGCCATCCGCGAGATCGGCCGCCCGGTCGAGAGCATGTCGCGCGACGACAAGATCACGGTGCTGGAGCGGCTGGACCAGCGCGGTGCGACGCAGATGCGCAAGTCGGTCGAAGCGATCGCGAAGCGGCTCGGCATCTCGCGCGTGACCGCCTACTCCTACCTGGAAGAGGCCAGGACGCGATGACGAGGGAAGGCATGACCATGGACAACTCCGGCTTCGAGGAGCTCTTCGACGGCGCACCGCTGATGGCGATCCTCCGCGGCATGGGCGTCGAACGCAGTCTCGCCGTATCGACCACCGCGTGGGACCTCGGGATCGACGTCGTCGAACTGCCCATCCAGACCGAGGAAGACCTGGAGGCGCTGCGCGTCGTCGCTGCAGCCGGACGTGAGCGCGGCAAGGCCGTCGGCGCGGGCACCGTGGTGTCGGTCGAGCACGTCGCCCAGGCCGCATCCGCCGGAGCGGTGTTCACCGTCAGCCCCGGGCTCGACCTCGAGGTCGTCCGCGCCTCACACGACGCAGGCCTCATCAGCATGCCGGGCGTCGCCACGGCGAGCGAGGTGCAGTCCGCCCTCGGAGCGGGACTCACCTGGGTGAAGGCCTTCCCGGCCTCCGTGCTGGGCCCGCAGTGGCTCGCCGCGATGCGCGGTCCTTTCCCGCAGGCGCGCTTCGTCACGACGGGCGGCATGCACGCCGGCAACGCCGACGAGTACCTCCGCGCGGGTGCCAGTGTCGTCGCCGTCGGGTCGGCGCTCGAAGACCCCGCCCAGCTGCCGCAGCTCGCTGCACTCCTCGGCACCGCGTCCCGCGCATGACCGATCTCGGTGCGCGGCTCGCACACGTCGATGCGCGCCTCGCGTATGAGATCGACGTGATCGCAGCGCGCGAGGCGGTCGAGGCAGGGGAGGCGGTGCTGGTCGACACGCGACGCCTCGAGTCGTGGCGGCACGGCCACATCGCCGGAGCCCTGCACCTGCCCAAGACCGAGATCGCATCCGGGATCGACTCGCTCCCCCGTGACCGCACGATCGTCGTCTACGGCTGGGGTCCCGGATGCAACGGCGGCACCTCGACCGCGCGGGTGCTGCTCGCCGCCGGCCTCGACGTCAGGGAACTGCTCGGAGGATACGAGTACTGGGTGCGCAACGGCTTCGACACCGAGTCGGGCGGCGTCGTGTCCCACCAGTCGCCCGATCCTCTGGTCACAGCCGAGAGCTGACCAGGACACGCGGTCGCAGCGAGGCCTTCACCGCAGGCCGAAGGGACCGAGCACCTCGCGGCGGCGGGTCCGCACCCACCGCACGCCCTCGGCCCGCATCTCGGCGCGGGTCGCGAAGCGGTATCGGTATGACACGGCCCTGACCCAGCGCGGCCGCTCGCCGTCGAAGGGGTCCACCCGGATGAGCGCGAGCGTCGGCGCATCGGCTTCGAGGAGCCGGACCAGGAACGCCGTGAACCAGTCGTCGAGCGAGCGCCCCAGCGGCAGGAACCACATGAGCCAGTCGAGGCGCAGATGATACGGCGCGAACTGCCGCGGCATCCGACGCACGTCGCCGGGCTTGCCCTTGAACTCGTACTCGCGCCACTCGAGCCCGTCTTCGTCCGCCGACCCTTCGACCACGATCTCGATGCGCTCCTTCGTGACCGTGCCGAAGGCGCCGTACGCGTTGGCGAGCTGCCACCGGTTGAAGCTCGCGTTCATGAGCTGCCGCCGCGCGAACAGGTTCTGCAGCGAGGGCACGCTCACCACGACGTACAGCAGCCCGACAGCAGAGGTGATCACGATCCAGTACACGGGGATGTCGGACACTGCTCGCGGCCAGTCCGTCGCCGGCGCGATCGCGGGCGCCCCCACGGCCGGCAGCCCGATCGCGGAGAAGGCGATGACCATCGTCGCCCAGTTCAACCACGCGAAGTTCCCCGTGAGGACGAGCCACGCCTGCGTCAGGATCACGATCGATGCCGCCACCGCGCCGACGATCTGCGGCACCGCGCCGGGTACCCACAGCGACAGGATCGGCGCGAACAGGAAGAACGGCACTACCAGCTGCGCGACATGGTTGGCGACGACCTCGGCGCGGTGGAACCACGCCGGCAGCAGGTGCGCCTGCCGACTGAGCGGACCCGGCATCGGCTGCGTCTCGTGGTGGTACATCAGCGCCGTCAGGTCGCGCCATTCCCGTCCGCCACGGATCTTGATCATGCCCGCGCCGAACTCCAACCGGAACACCAGCCACCAGAACAGCACGATCACGACCGTCGGCGGCGGCTGGTCGTTCGAACCGAGGAACGCCGCGAGGAACCCGGCCTCCAGCAGCAGCATCTCCCAGCCGAAGGAGTAGAAGGTCTGCCCGATGCTGACGATCGACATGTACCCGAGCCACAGGGCGAGGAAGCACAGCATCGGCACCCAGGGCGGACCCCACTGCGGGATGCCGGCGACGAGGACCGCCGAGACCACGACGCCCGCCGCGCACAGGACGACGAGGCGCCGGTCGGTGTAGCGGATGCGCGAGAACAGCGTCGGGTGCAGCATCCGCCGCCGCTCCGGCTTCTGCCCGACCCATTCGAGCAGCGCCGGTGCGGGCAGAAGCCCCCGCTCGCCCAGAAGCGGCCGGAACTGGTTCAGGGTCGAGACGAACGCGACGAGGTAGAGCGCCGCGATGCCCCGCTGCAGCACCTCGCGCGCGAATCCGAAGTCGACTGCGGCGAAACCGTCCACGCGCTCAGGCTACGCTCCCCGGAAAGCAGAAGCTCCCGCCGCACTCTCTGTCGGAACGGCGGTGCCGAGGCGACGAGGAGTGCGACGGGAGCGAACCCGTGACGCGCGGGTCAGATGTACGAGCCGTCCGGCTGCGGGAAGAAGCCGATGTGGCTGTAGAACACGGTGAGCGACAGCAGGATCCACAGGAGTCCGAGGCACCACGCGAAAACCGCGAAGAGCCGCGCGACCCACACGCTTTCTCGGACGAACGGAGCGAGTACCGCGGTGACGCCGGTGCCGATGTAGAGCACCATCATCAGGAGGGGCTCGAGCAGGCTGCCGGCCATGAGGCGTGCGAGCGGCTCGATGTCGGGCGGCCGCCACATGCCGAAGTGCATGCCGCCGATGCCGATGAGCACGAGACCGAAACCCCCGATCGCGCCCACGAAGAGCAGCGGTCGGAGCGCCGCGAACATGGCATCAGGCGACACCTCGCCACCGTTCTTGTCGGCGCTCGATGTCGTGCGGAGAACGATCAGACCTGCGACGAAGGTGAGGATGCCGTAGAGCGCGGCAGGTTCCCCGAAGGTGAAGTTGTCGACCTTGCAGCAGAACGCACCGTCGACCTGGGCGAGCGGCCAGGTGAGCATCATGTAGAGGCCCGTGGCACCGAGGAAGAAGCCCGCAGCGATGAAGGCGTAGCCCCAGCCCACCATCGATGCGTGGTCACCGCGCTGCACTGCCCGCATGAACACGGGTACGAGAAGGATGATCGCGCCGGCGACGAGCGCCATGGTGGTGTTGAACGTGATCCCCTGAAGCAACATGGCTACGCCGCACCCCCCTTGAGGAGTTCACGCAGCGACATCGTTGCGATCGTTGTCGTGAAGCCGACGCACAGGGTCGCGATCGAGAGGTCTTGGCCGACGCTCCCCGTCGCCGTGGCCCAGAACACGATCGCGACGAGGATGGCCAACGCCAAGACCCCGAGCGCGACCTTGGGAAGCGCTGCCACCCATCGAGCCGCTCGAACCCGTCCGGCCTCGCCCGGTCCAGATCCTGTCTCCATAGTTTTACCTGCCTTTGTGATACCCGCCTCGACGGAGGATCCTAGTCCGCCGACGGCTTCCGCCCAAACGAAAGCTCCCGTCGCACTCCCTGTCGGGCTGGCGGAGCCAGGCGACGGAAGGCGCGACGGGAGCCCCGCGATCACACCGACGGCGGGTGCCGCGCGCGGACCCATTTTGGAGACCTGGGGTTGAGGCTCGTCGTCGCTGGCATGTCGTTGCGACCCGGCGAGACGCGTCCAGGACCAGGTCAGGGGATCGATGCCCGAGGGCCACACCCCGGGACTTTCGTCCAGACTTGAAATACCTTAACGCGCTAGCAGGTGATGTTTTAGCTTTTAGTTCCTGACCGCGCCGAGCATAGACGTTTGTCTGTCCTCCGATCGGCCGACATGGAGACTGGCCCGACCCTTCATACGGTGTCCAAGTAATACGCGAGAAAGGTTGTGCTGTGAAGTTCACACGAAAAGCCCATCGAGGAACAGCTTCCGCGGCGATCGCAACGGCGATGCTCCTGACACCGCTCTCTGCCTCCGCAACCACATGGGGTGCGGACTCTCTGATGACAGACTCGGGGGCTGTCATCGTCGATCCGGAATCTCAGACGTTAGCGGTGGAGGACATTGACGTCAGCATCCAAATGCCTGGCGAAATTACAGAATCGGTTGTGGACGTATCCCAGGTCCCCGAGGTCTTGCTCTCTGCGACCGGCCCCGCCCTGCTGAGCACAAATCAAGATTCAACACTCATCAGCAGCTACGCAACAGACGACGGGGTGCAGACCCTCATCCAGATTCCGGACGCGTCCGCCCCGAGTGAGTATCGCTTCCCCCTCAATCTGCCCGTGGGCGGACAAGCCGCTCTCTTTGACGACGGATCCGTGGTCATCTCCGATGACGCTGGAGTCGCCACCGGCGGGTTTCGGGCACCGTGGGCTGTCGACGCAAACGGTGATTCCATCCCGACATCGTTCCGCATAGAAGGCACAACCCTTATCCAAACGGTCGCCATCGATGCGGACACTGTTTTTCCCGTAACTGCTGACCCTGATCTCGGTACAGAGTGGTGGGGATACTACGTACAACTCACGCGTGCCGAGACAAAGAAGGCAGCCTCCGTGATCGCGAACAATCAGGGGGCAGGAGTACTCGCCGGCGTGGTCTGTGGAGCGCTTCCCGGGCCCGCTGCGCTGGGATGTGGTGCGGCGATCGCCCTGGCTTATTTCGCACTCATCGACCCGATCAACCGGGCGAACGCCGCGGGAAAGTGTGTGGCGATCAACTACCCTTGGCTTGCGTTGTCCAACCCGCCCATCGGGTGGACATCGATCAACGCGACGACCGTGAATTGCAGGCGATGATGGAATCCTTTGCGAGCAGGCTCGTGATCAACTCGCTGATCGCGTTGTTCATCCTTGTGGTCCCCCTGTTCTCTGGGAACCCCATCACGTGGTGGAACATCGGGGGAGCTGTCGCGGTCATCGTCGTGACGTTCATCACCCGCACGTGGTATCCCAACAAGAACAAGCGGCGGGGCGATCCCCCACAGTGACTCGTCCTAGGGCGGGAACACGCCGATGGGCGGAGGCTCCGTAAGGAACACTCCGCCCATCGGGGAGACGTCCGCGGTGTCAGCTGGTGACGGTCCAGTCGAACTGGTCGCCGTACTGCTTCAGCCACTCGTCGACGGCGTCCGCTTCCTTGCCCTCGCCGAACTCGTTGACCACGAGGTCTTCGAGCGCACCGTACTGCTCGTCGTCGAGCTTGATCTGCTCGATCAGCTCAGCAGCCTCGGGGAACTCCTCCGCGAAGCCCTTGGTGCCCAGGAAGTGCAGGCCCTCGGCCTCGCCCATCGCGCCCTTGGGGTCTTCGAGGTCCTTCACGGGGAAGGCGTCGTTGGCCCAGAACGGACGCCACAGCGTGACGACGATGTCCTCCTGCTTGTCGGTCGCGGTCTTCAGCTCGGTGAGCATCGCCGCGGTCGACGAGGTGACGAGCTCGTACTCGCTGTCGAGGCCGTACTCCGGCATCATCTTCTGGGTCTGGGCGGTGAGACCCGCGCCCGGCTCGATGCCGTAGATCTTGCCGTCGAAGTCGGCGCCCTTGCCCACGAGATCCTCGATCGAGGTCAGGTCGGAGTACTCCGGCACTGCGAGGGTCAGCTTGGCGTTCTCGTAGTATGCGCCGAGGTCTTCGATGTCGTCGCCGTACGTCTTCATGTACTCGGCGTGGGTGAGCTCGGGCCAGGCCGAGGGGTACATGTCGACGTCACCCTGCGCGAGGCCGGTGTACAGCGGGCCCGCCTCGGTGAGCGTCTTCATCTCGACCGTGTAGCCGATCTTCTCGAGCTGGTCCTGCAGCAGGTACGCGGTGCTCAGACCGTCGGTCCACGACGGCAGGAAGCCGAGCGTGATCGTGCCCTTGTCGTCCGCGCTGCTGTCGCCGCCGCCGGTACCGCCGGCACCGTCGCTGCTGCAACCCGCGAGGGTGAGCGCTGCTGCGGCGCCGAGTGCGGTGATTGCCAGGATCTTCTTCTTCATGTGATTTCTCTCTCTTGCGTTCCGTATGGGTGTTGTTCCGTAGGGGTGAAGCTCTCAGTGCACGCCGCCGCCGACGGCGTTGCGGCGCGGTGCGACCTCGGCGCGCTCCGCCGCGGCCGCGGCATCCTGCTGCTCGATGACCTCGGGGGCGGGGGCGGATGCTGCTCCGCCACCACCGCCGTGCGGCTTGCGGCGACGCTCGATCATGCCGAGCAGCGAGGACCGGTTCTCGCCCGGCGCTCCCAGTGCCGCGGTGACGCGGTCGAGGAAGACGGCGATGAGCACGACGCCGAGGCCGGCCTCGACGCCCTTGGGGATGTTGATCGTCGAGATCGCCTCGACCACCATCTTCCCGAGCCCGTCTGCACCCGCCATCCCGGCGATGACCGCCATGGACAGCGCGAGCATGATGACCTGGTTGACGCCGGCCATGATCGTCGGCATCGCGAGCGGGAGCTGGATGCCGCGCAGGATCTGTCCCGGCTTGGCCCCGAACGCCTGGCCCGCCTCGACCGTCTCGGAGTCGACACCACGGATGCCGAGCTCGGTCAGTCGCACGCCCGGAGGCAGCGCGAAGATCACGGTGGCGACGAGGCCGGGCACCACGCCGATGCCGAAGAACACGATCGCGGGGATCAGGTAGACGAAAGCCGGCATCGTCTGCATGAAGTCGAGCACGGGCTTCAGCACTGCGCGCACGGTCGCATTGCGCGCCGACCAGATGCCCAGCGGCACGGCGATCAGCACCGCGATCACGGCGGCGACGAGCACGAGCGCCAGGGTCTGCATCGCGGGGACCCACAGGTCCATCCCGACGATCAGCCCGAACGACACGACCGTCCCGATCGCGAGCTGCCACGAGCGCACGAGCCAGGCGATGAGCGCGGCGATCACGATGATGACCGCGAAGCTCGGCGCGAGCAGGAGGGATGTGAGTCCGTCGACGAGGAAGCTCATCACGAAGGAGATCACGTCGAGCAGGCCGTCGAGGTTGTCCTTGACCCAGTCGACGACCGATTCGATCCAGGTTCCGACGGGGATGCGGAAGCCGTCCATCAGCGCACCTCCTCCGCGGTCGAGGCGTCGGCCGGGTCGGCCGTCCACCCGTCATCCAGCACCGCATCGATCTCGGCCTGCGGCATCGGCATGAGCGGCAGCGTGATCTCCTCGGTCGCACCGGGACCGGGTCCCAGGGCGGCGAGCAGGGTGACGCGCGGGATCACGCCAACCAGGCGACCGTCGGCATCCGTGACCGCGAGGGGAAGCGGCGACTCGACGGCAGGGACGAAGAGATTCATCAGCACCTCGTCCTCGCGCACGCTCTGCAGCACCGGCTTGAGGATCGAGTCGAGGGTGGTCGCGCCGTTGCGCACGAGCTTGACCGCGTCGCGGTCGGTCACCACACCCACGAGCTGCCGGTCGCGCCCGACGACGTAGGTGGCCGACATGTACGCGTCGCGCATCTGCCGCAGCGCGGTGCGGGGTCCCGCGGTGTGGGGCACGACGGGGCGCGGGCGCTCCATCACGTTCGCTGCGGTGAGCACGCGGGCTCGGTCGACGTCCTGCACGAACTGCTCGACGTAGTCGTTGGCCGGGTCCATCAGGATGTCCTCGGGCGTCCCGATCTGCACGATGCGGCCGTCGCGCATCACGGCGATGCGGTCGCCGAGGAACATGGCCTCGTTGAGGTCGTGCGTGATGAACACGATGGTCTTGTGCAGCTTCTGCTGCAGTTCGAGCAGCTGCTCCTGCATCTCGCGGCGGATCAGCGGATCGAGCGCGCTGAACGCCTCATCCATCAGCAGGATGTCACTGTCAGCCGCGAGCGCGCGGGCGATGCCGACGCGCTGCTGCATGCCGCCGGAGAGCTCGGACGGCAGCTTCTCGCCCTGTCCTTCGAGGCCGACGAGGGAGAGGATCTCCTCCGCCTTCGCCAGACGCTCGGCCTTGGGGGTGCCCTTGAGCTCGAGCGGATAGGCGACGTTCGCGGCGACCGTGCGGTGCGGCAGCAGCGCGAAGTGCTGGAACACCATCGAGATGCGGTCGCGACGGATCTCACGCAGCCGCGACGCCGGAATGCCGGTGATGGGATCGCTGTTCACGGTGACGGTCCCCGAGGTGACCTCGTGCAGCCCGTTGAGCATGCGGATGATGGTGGACTTGCCCGATCCGGACAACCCCATGATGACGAAGATCTCACCGCGGTTGACGGTGAAGCTGGCGTCGATGACCGCGGCGGTACCGGCATCCGAGACGGCGGCGCGGTTCTCACCGGCCTTCAGGCGACGGACGGCGGTGCTCGGATTCTTGCCGAACACCTTGTACAGATTGCGCGCTTCGAGAGCGATTTCGGACACGTTTCCCCTGCGGCTCGCCTTCGGGTGGCTGAGCCTGCTTCGGTCACGCCCGGGTGACGCTCTCGAGGCCGTTCGACATGTCTGCTGTGGCGGCACGGACGGCGGATTTCGGATCCACCGCGATAGAGCATCGACCGTACGTCCACGCCTCTTCGCAGCACAGCTCATCGAAAGAAGGACGTGGTCGCGGACTGGTCTTCGGGCCGTCAGGCCCACAGACCAACGTAACGAAATGGCCGATCAGGGGCAAATCCCGTCCGGCTGAGCTGAGTGCGTTTCCGCGGCTGACCGGGGGATTGGTCCCCTCCCCCTCGCCTCGCTCACGCCCCCTCCCGCACACTTCTCGAGGGGTCAAGACACGCCGCGTCCGAGCGCGCACATGCGGCGTTCCTTGACCCCTCGAGGGGTCGTCAGCGCCGGGTGCTCCGCGAAACCGTGAACTTCGGGGTGCGGTGCAGCTGCTCGGTCGGACCGACGAGGCGGGTCAGTTCTGGGCGGTAAGCGAGCGACGAGTTGTAGACCGTGAAGAGCTCTCCACCGGGTCGGAGCACACGCGTCGCAGCCTCGAACAGGCGCGTCGCGGCTCCCGGGTGCACGCTCGTGCCGAGGTGGAACGGCGGGTTCAGGAGCACGACGTCCACGCTCGCGTCCGGGATCTCGGATGCCGCATCGTCGTGTGCGACCGAGACGCGGTCGGCGACCCCGTTGGCTTCCGCCGTCGCCCGGGCGGAGGCCACCGCAGCAGCCGAGCGATCGCTCGCGGTGACCTGCGCCTCGGGGTGCGCGAGCGCGTACGAGACGGCGAGCGCACCGGTGCCGCAGCCGAGGTCGAGCACGCGGCTCGCCTGGTCGCCGTTCACAGCTCCGGAAGAACTGCCGTTCTCCGGCCCGTTCGTGAGAAGTTGTGAACCACCGAGACCGAGCACCTCGAGCAGCACACGTGTGCCGATGTCGAGACGGGCGCCGGCGAAGGCGCCTCCGTGCGCGACGAGCGTCAGTCCGCCGTGTCGCGCGGTCACCGGGAACGGCGGCTCGGCGGGCGCCGGGCGCGGGTCGGAGGCGACGATCAACCGCGACTTCCGCTCAGCGCGCTGTGCCTGAACCTGCGCGAAGCTGCGCCCGAGCACGTCATTCTGCGCGAGCGTCATGTGCTTCACCCGCCCTCCCGCGATGAGCACCGCGTCGGGAGCAGCCCACCGAGCAACGGCATCCGCGATCTCTTCGAGTTCCGCGAGCGACTTCGGCAGCTGCAGCAGCACGAGGCGCGCCCCGGAGAGCAGGTCCGCGTCGAGCTCATGCGAGTGGAAGCCGGACAGCCCGAGCTCGTCGGCGTTGCGTGCAAGGGCACGACGCCCTGACGCCAGGTCTTGATGCACACGGATGCCGTCGAGCCCGGCGGCCGTGAGCGCCAGGGTGATCGCACCGTACTCGTCGCCGATCACCACGGTCTCGGAGCCTGCGACGCCGAGCCCGAGCGCCCGTTCGACGAGCAGCAGATCGGTGGCGTCGTACGCCTGGAGATTCTCCGCCTCGACGTCGGGCCAGCGGCGCAGGCGGCTGTAGGGGAACTCCGGCACCAGCCCACTGTACGCGGGCGCCGTAAGGATTTCGCATGCGTTGTTTTTCGCCGATTCACAACTTTGTGAATCGGGCGTACGCTCCCGCGCATGACCACCGTCATCTCCACCCAGGACCTCACCAAACACTACGGCCATGTCCATGCCCTCGACGGGCTCGACCTCACCGTCGAGCCCGGTCAGGTCCACGGCTTCCTCGGCCCGAACGGCGCAGGCAAGTCGACCACGATCCGCATCCTCCTCGGTCTCGCACGCCGCACCTCCGGCGAGGTGTCCGTCTTCGGCGAAGACCCGTGGACCCACGCGGTCGACCTGCATCGACGCCTCGCGTACGTCCCGGGCGATGTCAGCGTCTGGCCGAACCTGTCCGGAGGTGAGGCCGTCGACCTGCTCGCCCGGCTACGCGGCGCTCGCACGAAAGACGCCACCTACCAGCACGAGAAGAAGCGACTGATTGACGCGTTCCAGTTCGACCCGCGCAAGAAGGGCCGCGCGTACTCGAAGGGCAATCGGCAGAAGGTCGCGCTGATCGCGGCTTTCGCCGTTCCCGCCGACCTCTACATCCTCGATGAGCCCACCAGCGGACTCGATCCTCTGATGGCGGTCATCTTCCAGCGCGAAGTGGCCCGCGCACACGCGAACGGTGCGACCGTGCTGCTGTCGAGCCACATCATGAGCGAGGTCGAGCAGCTGTGCGACCGGGTGTCGATCATCCGCGCCGGCCGCATCGTCGAATCCGGCACGCTCACGGAACTGCGACACCTCACGCGCAGCGACGTGTCGTTCACCCCTGCCGGAGCCACCCTCGAACAGGTCGCCCGCATCGCCGACGTGCACGACCCCGAGCAGCACGGCGACCGGATCCGCCTCGCCGTCGACAGCGACCGCACCGCCACGGTGCTGCCTGCGCTCGCCGCCCTCGGCATCACCGACCTGCGCGTCGCCCCGCCGTCGCTCGAGGAGCTCTTCCTGCGCCACTACGGCGACGACCTCGCGACACTCGAAGCCGCGGAAGACGGCGGGACGGATGACGCGGAACCCGCCACCCGCCGCGAGCGCCGCGCCCTGAAGGGTCGCGCGTGATGAACGCCTTCGGCATCCTCCTGCGGCAGAGACTGCGGCGAGACCGACTCCAGCTGACGCTGTGGATCGTGGGCACCGCGCTGATGGCCTTCGCCGGGTACGCCGGGGTGACCCAGTCGTACGCCACGCTCGCCGACCGGCAGAACATCCTCGCCGCGGCCCTGGCGAATCCCGTGATCCTGATGTTCCGCGGGCTGCCGTCCGGCACCTCGGAGGGCGCGTTCCTGGCGTTCGAGGTGCTGCCGTGGCTGGCGCTGCTCGCCGCACTCATGAGCACCTTCCTCGTCGTGCGCCACACCCGCGGAGACGAGGAAGCCGGTCGTGCCGAACTCGTGTGGGCCACCCCGGCCGGACGCCGACTGCCCACCGTCGCGACCCTCGTGCACGGCCTGCTCGCGAACGTCGTCCTCGCCGCGCTCACTGCTCTGGCACTGATCGCCACCGGGCTTCCCACGACAGGGTCGCTCCTCTCCGGCGCCGCGGCAGGCACGTGCGGCATCGCCTTCCTGGGGATCGGGCTGCTCGCGGCACAGCTCATGCGCACCTCGCGCGGGGCGAACTCCCTCACGGTCTGGGTGCTCGTCGCCACGTTCCTGATCCGCGGTATCGGCAACGCGGCAGGAACCCCGAGCGACGACCTGACGAGCATGGCGAGCGCGTGGCCGGCGTGGCTCTCGCCGTTCGGGTGGGCCGAGCAGACGCGCCCCTACGACGCCGACCTCGCCTGGCCGATCCTGCTCGGGCTGGTGTTCGGGCTCGTGCTCGCCGCGGCATCCATCGCCCTGCAGTCGCTGCGTGACATCGACGCGAGTTTCGTGGCGGAGCGCCGCGGGCGGGTGTCGGCGCGTCCGGCCCTGGCCTCGCCGCACGCGCTGGTGTGGCGTCTCACGTCGGGCTCGATCATCGGCTGGGCGGCCGGCGGTGCGATCACCGGCATCCTCGCCACGACGCTGAGTGGTCTGGTCGACCAGATCTCGGGAGAGAACCCGGCCGTGGCCGAGATCCTGACGCAGATCGGCGGTGCGACAGGCGGCCTCGACGAGGTCGTGGTGACCGTGTTCTTCACGCTGCTGGGCATCCTGGCCGCGTGCTGTGCCGTGCAGACCGTGGTCCGGACGCGGCAGGAGGAGGCGCACGGGACCGCCGAGTCCGTGCTCGCGGCCCCGGTCGGACGTGTGCGCTGGCTCGCGGACTTCGTGATCGTGGGTGTCGTCGCGGTGCTGATCGTCGTCGGTGCGGCGGTGCTGGCGGGGTGGATCGGCGTGTGGTCGAACGGCGGCGACGAGTCGCTGTACCGCATCGTCGCGGTCGCGGGACTCGGGCAGGCCGTCGCGGCGGCCGTGTTCGCGGTGCTGACGGCTCTGGTGTTCGTGCTGATCCCCCGGGCGACGACGGCGGTCGCATGGAGTCTCGTGTTGCTCGCGGCCATGCTCGGGATGTTCGGTCCGCTGTTCGGTCTGCCGGAATGGACCGCGAACCTCTCTCCGTTCGCGGTCACGCCCGTGGTGGACGGCAGGGGAATCGACGTGCGGGGGCTGTGGTGGCTCGTGCTGGCCCTCGCCGCGGGAGGTGCAGCCGCCCTCACCCTGATGCGACGCCGTGAGCTGGCTTCGGGCGCCTGAGGAGGACGAGATGCGAGACGACAGGAGCGACCACGACGCGATCGACGCCGCGGACGACCTCGACCCGTCGTCCGACCACCGCGGGGTGGAGCCCGCCGAGCAGGCAGCTGCCATGATGACCGCCGCGGGGATGGCGCGGATGCCAGCGCGGGTGATGATGGCTCTGGTCGCCGCACCAGAGGGCGGGTACACGGCCGCTCAACTCGGCGAACGGCTCGGCGTCTCGGCCGCCGCCGTGTCCGGTGCGGTGCGGTATCTGCAGCAGCTGCACTTCATCCAGCGGCGCTCCCGTCCCGGCGACCGACGCGACCGCTACGAGTTCGTGCACGATCCGTTCTACGCGTCCATCGTGGGGAACATGCCGGTGTACTCGCGGCTGTCCGAGTACATCGACGCCATCGCCGCCGAGCACTCCGAAGACGACGGCGCCCGCGAACGCGCGGAGGAGCTCGCGGAGTTCTTCCGCTTCCTCTCCACCCGGATGCTGCAGATCGTCGAGGACTGGCGCGACCTCCGCCGCGACGGCGCCTGACCGCGCGCATCCGCCGGGCCCGCCGACCGGCCCGCGCCGACCGTCCCCGCGCCGACCGTCCCGCGCCGACCGTCCCCGCGCCGACCGGTCGTGCTGTCGACGGATCACCGCTGCCGCCGGGTCACCTGTCGGGTCGATGCACGGATGTCGGACCGTTCCTCGCGTGTCCTCCCGACATCCGTCCGTCCTCCCGACATCCGGCCCGTCGACGACCGGAGGGAAACCGGGGTTGACACGCGTCTGGGTTCCATGGTTACTTAGTCGAGTAAGTAACCCACTAACCACCCGGAGGACTCGTGATCGAAGAAGGCAAGCCGCTCTTCCTCCAGATCGCCGAGCAGATCGAGGACTCGATCCTCGACGGCTCGCTCGCGGAGGAGACCCAGGCTCCTTCCACGAACGAACTGGCCGCGTTCTACCGGATCAATCCCGCCACCGCAGCGAAGGGAGTCGCCATGCTCACCGACAAGGGAGTGCTGTACAAGCGCCGGGGCATCGGCATGTTCGTCGCCGAGGGTGCGAGGGAGGTGCTCCTCGGCGAGCGCCGCGCGCTGTTCGCCGACCGGTACATCGATCCGCTCCTCGCCGAGGCCCGCACACTCGGGCTCGGCGCCGACGACCTCGCGGCACTGCTCAGGCAGCGTGCCGCACAGACCATCGACACAGAAGGGAAGACCCCCGCATGACCGCTGTCATCGAGGTGCAGAACCTCAGCAAGCGCTACAAGGAGAAGCGAGCGCTCGACAACGTGTCCCTCGCCATCGAAGGAGGCGCGATCTACGGCCTCCTCGGACGCAACGGCGCCGGCAAGACGACACTCATGTCGATCCTCACGGCCCAGAACTTCGAGTCCTCCGGCACCATCAAGGTGTTCGGGGAGCACCCGTACGAGAACGCCCACGTCCTGAGCCGGATCTGCTTCGTCCGCGAGAGCCAGAAGTACCCGGACGACGCCTATCCCAAGCACGCGTTCAAGGCCGCGAGCCTGTTCTTCCCGAACTGGGACCAGGCGCTCGCCGACGAGCTCATCGACGAGTTCCAGCTGCCGATGAAGCAGACGATCAAGAAGCTCTCGCGCGGTCAGCTCTCGGCCGTCGGTGTGATCATCGGACTCGCCTCGCGCGCCGAGATCACCTTCTTCGACGAGCCCTACCTCGGACTCGACGCGGTCGCCCGCCAGATCTTCTACGACCGGCTCGTCGAGGACTATGCAGAGCACCCGCGCACGATCATCCTCTCGTCGCACCTGATCGACGAGGTGTCCAACCTGATCGAGAAGGTGATCGTGATCGACAACGGCCAGATCCTCCTCAACGAGGACACGGATGCCGTCCGCGACCGTGCCGTCACGGTCGTGGGAGACGCCGCGAAGGTCGACGCCTGGGTCCAGGGCCGCGAGGTGCTGCACCGCGAGGCACTCGGACGCGTGGCATCCGTCACGGTCCTCGGCACGGTGTCGGCGGAAGAGCGCGTCGAGATCACGGCATCGGGTCTCGATCTGGCGCCGGTGTCGCTCCAGCAGCTCGTCGTCCGACTCACCCAGAAGACCGAGGCACATGCCACGCGAGACGCCGACACGAAGGAGGAGGTGCGCTGATGCGACGCACATTCAACGTCATCCGCCTGCAGCTGATCAACAAGGGCACCTTCGTCTGGTATCCGCTGATCATCCTCGCCGCAGCCGTCGTGATCTCGGTCATCATCTACGCGATGATCCCGGTCGACACCCCCAAGTACGGCGGGGGCGGCCAGGCCCCGCTGTGGTACTTCTTCGCGATCGGCATGTCGGCGATGACCCTCACCTTCCCGTTCTCGCAGGCCATGAGCATCACCCGCAGGGAGTTCTTCTTCGGGACGCTGCTGACGGCGATCCTCGGCAGCGCCCTCATGGGAGTGCTGTTCCTGATCGGCGGCGGCATCGAGGTCGCCACGAACGGCTACGGCGTGAACGGCTACGTGTTCTACCTGCCGTGGCTGTGGGATGCCGGACCCTTCGGCGCCTTCGTGGTGTACTTCACCCTCGCCCTGTTCTTCTTCGTGCTCGGGTTCACCGGGGCGACGATCTACAAGAGCTGGGGACAGCTGGTGCTCCTCATCGTCAGCATCGGACTCTCGCTGGTGCTGATCGGACTCGTGTTCCTGGCGACGCGGCTCGATCTGTGGAATCACGTCGGCGCGGCGATCATGGACCTCGGCGCCCTCGGGCTGGCCCTCTGGGGGCTTCTGCTCACGGCGATCTTCACGGGCGTCTCGTTCCTCGCGTTCCGCCGCACGATCCCCTGATCCCCACCGCATCACCCGCCGATGCCGCGGCCGCACACCCCGTGTGGCCGCGGCATCCGTCGTTCCCCGCCGGGCCGCGCTCTCTAGCGGTCGGCTTCGGCGCGGGCAACCCGGTGTCCGTCGGGTGCACCCGCGACTACGCTCGGTGCGCGTGAAGATCTCTCCCCGCCTCGACGCTCGCCGTTCGGGCATCGGCCGCGCCCTGCACGAGGCTGTGCTCCCCGCGCGGCTGCTGCTCGTGGCGAAGACCATGCTCGCCGTCGGGCTGGCCTGGGCGATCGCCCCGCACATGCCGGGCGTCACCGACGAGTACCCCTATTACGCACCGCTCGGCGCCCTCGTGAGCATGTACCCCACGCTGATGGGGTCGGCGAAGTCGAGCCTGCAGACCCTGCTCGGTCTCGCAGCCGGGATCGGCCTCGCCACGCTGATCGTGCTCACCGTCGGTCCGACCTGGTGGTCGATCCCCCTGGTCGTGGGGCTCGGCGTGCTCGTCTCGGGAACCGGCTGGTTCGGTGCCGGACGCGAGTACGTGCCGATGGCTGCACTGTTCGTGCTGATCATCGGCGGCCAGAACGCCGACGACTACTCACTGGGATACCTCACGCAGATGGCGGTCGGCGTCGTCGTCGGACTCGTGGTGAACCTCCTGATCGCCCCCGCTCCGCTGACCGCGGTCGCGGCGTCGAGGATCGAGGCGTTCCGGGCGCGACTGAGCGCGCACCTGCATGACATCGGCTACGCGGTGTCGGAGTCGTGGCCACCGGAGCACGAGCAGTGGGTCGACGATGCGGCCTCGCTGGCCGAGACGACCATGTCGCTGCGGACGGCCCTCGCCGAGGCGGACGAGAGCAGGCGTGGCAATCCGCGCGCACGGGGACGCCGCGCCGAGACCGGGCAAATCCACGACGAACTCGCGAGCCTGGACCGGATCGCCCACCTCATCCGCGACATCTCGGACGCCACGGCCGACACCATCTGGGACCGGCCGGGCGCGCTGGCCCTCGACCCGGCTCTGCCGGAACCGCTGTCCGCAGCATGCCACGCCGTCGCCGAGGTGATCGCCGACGACGACCCCGCCTCGCCGGCAGGGCATCGGCGGCGAGGCGAGGCGGCGCGCGCCATCCGCCTCCTCGTCGAACGTGTGGACGATCGCACGATCGATGCGCGTCGCTCCATGGGGCCGGGCGTGCTGGTCGCGATGCACCTGCGCCGCATCCTCATCCTGAGCTCACCGCCGTCGACCGTGGCGCACGGGGAGGACGAGTAGTCGGGTCAGATCGTGTCGTCTCCGGCGACCAGGTCCATCTGCCAGTAGCGGCCGGCGGGATCCGCGTCGTCGTGGGCGTCGTCGGCGGCGTTCAGCACGTCGTTGATCTGCACCATCACCTGGTCGAACTCGGCCTCGGTCAGTCGGATCGTGCGCTGCGTGAAGGCGGCGTGCACCTCGGCCGTGCGCCCGGCCACATACTCCGGCGTCCACGCCAGCACGCGGCGGAGCAGGTCCTGATGATCCTCGACGAGGGCGGCGACCACCACGACGCCGAGCGCTTCGTCGGCGACCGGGCTCTCCGGCCCACCGACGTTGAGTGCGCCCTTGCGACCGGTCCACACACGGTCACGCCGGTCGCGCGCCTTGTCCGCCGCCTCCTCGATGAGCCCCGCGTCGGCGAGGGCGCGCAGATGGAAGCTGGCGCTGTTGGCCGGCACTCCGAGCTCCGCGGCGATGTCGGCGGCACGGAGGAACTCTCGCCGGGAGAACAGCCGGAGCATCTGACGCCGGAGCGGATGGGAATAGGCCTTGAGCATGGCGGAGGTCATCCATACCGGATCCCCGCTCGTACCCCGCTGGCCTTCCTCCGTCATGTGCCGATCCTACCCGCAGGAAGAATTGCGCAACTGCACTTGCGCAATTGTTCTTGCGCATCTAGTCTCGACGCATGACCACCGTGACGGAGCCCCATCGCCTGTGGCGCAACACCCGATATCTGACCTGGCTCGTGAGCGACACCAGCAAAGGGCTCGCTGCGTCACTCTTCGGCTTCGCGATCCCCCTCCTGGCCCTCATCGTCACGAATGACCCCGCACAGGCAGGCATCATCGGCGGCGCGGGAATGGTCGTGCGACTCCTCACGACGCTGGCGGGCGGCGTCCTCGCCGATCGGCATCGACGCATCGCCCTCATGCTCCTCGGCTCGCTCATCGGCATCGTGCTCGCCGGCGGCTTCACACTGCTCGCCCTCGGTGACGCCATGACGTTCGCCTCACTGCTCGTGATCGACGTGCTCCTCGCCGCTCGGAGCGGTCTCTTCGACGTCGCCGGCGAGAGCGCGATCAAGGAGCTCGTCCCCGACGACGCCATGGGCCGCGCGCAGGCCGCGAACCAGGGTCGCGACGCCGCGCTCCAGCTCGCCGGCGGTCCGCTCGGCGGACTCCTGCTGGGCGTCGGCGGATGGCTCGTCGGCGCGGTCATGACACTGTGCCACGTCGTCGCCGCAGCCACCGCGTGGCTGCTGGGGCGTCAGGCGCGTCGGGCGGGAATCGTCGACGCGGGCGAGAACCCCGACGACCCGGGTCTCGGCGTCACCGCGGCCTCGACACCGAAGCCGAGCGCGTGGCGTGAGCTGCGGGAGGGCTTCGGCTGGCTGCTCGGGCGCCGCGACCTCGCAGGCGTGATGCTCATCATCACCATCATCAACCTCGGCTTCAACGCCGCGATCACCACCGTCGTCTACGCCCTGCAGCAGGATGGACACTCCGAGCTCCTGATCGGCACGCTCAGCGCGGTGCTCGGCGCGGTGATGCTCGTGGGCGCCCTGTTCGCACCCCTGCTCGTGCCGCGGATCAGGGCCGGCATCCTGGCGACCCTCGGCTTGTCGGTCGTCTCGGTCGGGGCCGTGGTGCTGTCGATGGTCTCAGAGCCCTGGGCGATCGGGGTGGTGCTCGGAGGATCGGTGCTGCTGCTTCCGGCGCTCAACGCCGGCATGATGGGCTACTTCATGGTCGCGACGCCCTCGCACCTGCTCGGTCGCGCCAACAGCGCTCTGGGCGTGCTGGCCATGGGGGCGATGCCGCTCGCTCCGCTCATCGCCGGCTTCGGACTCACCTGGCTCGGACGCGAGGGGACCCTCCTGCTCTGCGCGGCTCTCTGCATCCTCGCCGCGGCACTCGCCATCGGCAACCGCGCGCTGCGCGCTCTTCCCGTCGAGTCGCGCTGGGCGGAGCACGCGAAGCAGTTCGAGAACGCCTGACCCTGCGAGACCGAATCCGACCGACCGCGAGAGCCCGCGGAATTCTTGGATCCGGACATGTATCAGGATGCTCTTGCCGTGCTCCTGGTAGGTGTGATCACAATGGGCTTCATGATCGACGGCGCACCCGGCGCCGCTCTCGGTCCTGCCTCGGACGACGGGCGCGCACGCTGGGAGCGCGCCGCCGATCTGTTCGGTGCATGGCACGAGGGCGACAGCCGCGCGATGGACGAGCTCGTACGCCTGATGACGCCCGTGCTGTGGCACGTGGTGCGCGCGTACGGGCTCGAACGCACGCTCGCAGAAGACGTCGTGCAGACGACCTGGCTCCAACTCGTGCGCGGACACGGGTCGATCAGCGATAGGCGAGCCGTGTCGGCCTGGCTCACCACGACGGCCCGCCGCGAGGCCTGGAAGGTCGCCAAGGCGCACGGACGGGTCGACACGGCAGAGTCGGACGACCTCGACATGCTGCTCCCCGAGCAGGCATCCGCCGAGGAGCACGCGACCCTCGGCGACGAGAACAGACGCCTGTGGGCGGCGGTCCGCCGGTTGAACGAGCGCTGCCAGCGGCTCCTGCGCGTCATCGCGTTCGAGGACCGCCCCGACTACGCGCGGCTGGCCGCCGATCTCGCGATGCCGGTGGGGAGCATCGGCCCAACGCGCAACCGGTGCCTGTCCAAGCTTCGTGCGCTTCTGGACGCGCCGCCGTCGGCGCCGGCAGGGGGATGGGCATGAGCACCCAGGACGACGCCGAGATGTTCGCACGCCTCCGGACGGTCTGGAGCGAGGTCGACCCCGTGCCGGCTGCGCTCATCGACCGCATGGTCGCCGCCGTCGCCGCCGACGGCCTGAATCGGGAGTATGCGCTCCTGACGCTCGTCGAGGGTCAGCTGGGATCCGTGCGCGGCGACGCCGATGCGCTCACCCTCCAGTTCAGCGACGGCTCGACCAGCATCCTCCTGCACGTGACGCGGACCTCGTCGGGACGCCGTCGCGTCGACGGCTGGGTCGACACCGCGGCCGCCGAGATCGTCCTGACGCAGGGCGAGACGACCAGGACCACGTCACCGGAGGAGACCGGGCGCTTCGTCTTCGACGAGGTGCCGCCAGGCCTCACCCGCGTGCGACTCACGACCAAGATCGGGGGCGAGCCGCGTACGCTCGCCACCCCGCAGTTCGAGCTGTGACAGCGGGCCCCGCCCGTCGTTGACGCGAGACGCGACCGCACCGAGAGGATGACCGATGGAGCAGCCCAAGGGATGGACCTGGCAGGATCGCGCGGAGGGATCGATCCGTCGAGGCACGGCCCTCGATCCGAGCACGGAACCGGTCGACGGCATCCGCGCCTTCCCCACCGCGTACCTGCCGGAGCGCCTGCTGATCACGCGCAACCTCGCCGACCAGGAGGCGTTCGACCGTGAGGTCCGGACGCTGCGCGACGCGGCGGACACGTTCGGATGGCAGCTCGAGGTCGAGGACAGCGCGGTGGCTGCCCCGGACGGCGAACTCGTGCCGGGGGTTCCCGGATTCCTCCGCGCGCGGCTGCGGACCCTCGACGAGCCGGTGCGCGGAGAGTCGCCCGTCGCCCCGGACGCCTGGCGTGTGCTCCAGCGCGCGCGACGCATGTCCCGCTCGACCATGCCCCGCACCAGCCTCGACCACGTCCTGTCGATCGACCCGGTCGGGCTCAACCCGTTCACGCGCACGAACCCGTTCACGCGGACCAATCCGTTCACGCGCACGAACCCGGTGCGCGGTGCGGGTGCGGGCGGAAGCGACGACTACCTCGAGCCGGGCCGTGGCGCCAGGCAACCGGTGACCTGGCTGGGACCCGCGCCCGCGCGAGGACCCGCTCCGAAACGCGGCCGACGCCCGGTCGTCGCCGTGCTCGACACGGGCTGCGGCGAGCACGCGTGGCTGCCCGCCGACATCGTGACCCGCGCCATCGACCTCGACGGGGTGCCGGTGGGGCTCACCGATGACGCCGACCCGGAGCGCTACCCCGATCTGTACGGACAGCTGGACGGCGAGATCGATGCCGTGGCCGGACACGGCACCTTCATCGCCGGACTCATCCGGCAGGCCGCCCCGGACGCCGACATCCTCTCGATCCGCGTGGCCGGGGCACTCGGGGTGGTCGACGAGAGCACCTTGCTCGAGACCGTCGCCCAGGTCGTCACCCTGCTGACCCGCCACCGCGACGACCCGTCGACCGGCTTCCCGATCGACGTGCTCAACCTGTCGCTGAGTTACTACCACGAGACTCCGACCGACGGACTCTTCAGCCTCACCCTGCATCGACTGCTCGCCAAGGCGCGGGAACTCGGCTGCGTGGTCGTGTGCTCCGCCGGCAACGACGCGATCGACCGGCCCTCGTTCCCGGCGTCGCTGTGGCCGTGGCCGGGCGCCGACAACGGCATCCAGCCCGACCACGATGCTCCGCTCGTCTCGGTCGGCGCTCTGAACCCGTCGGCGCGCTCGGTCGCGCTCTTCTCGAACGTCGGACCCTGGGTGCAGGCCTACGCTCCCGGCGCCGCGGTCGTGAGCTGCTCGCCCGCGTTCGTCGGCGGAGCGCAGGCGGCGACGCGGGCGGATGTCGACGGTCTCCGCCGCGAGACGATCGACCCCGACGACTACCGCGGCGGCTTCGCGATCTGGAGCGGCACCTCGTTCGCAGCGCCGTACGTCGCCGGGCGCATCGCCGCGCAGCTCGGCACGGTGCCCGTCTCCGGCATCGACGCGGCTGCGGCGGCGAAGGCGGTCGCCGCCGTGTTGAAGTCCCTCCCGACCCCGGTCGATCCCGACTGACGCACCCCCGGGACGAGCCGTCCGTACCGATGCGGGCGGCTCGTCCTGGTGCCGGTCCTGTCGTGCCGGTCCCTCGCGCCGGCCCCTCCTGCCGGGACACCTGTCGGATGGTTGCACGGTTGTCGGACGAGAACACGGCGCGTCGCCCGACGAGCGTGCTTTCTTCCGACGGGTGTCCCGCTGCCGGGGTGTCTCGCTGGCCGGGCGTCCGCGCTCTTCCGCGCAGACTCCCGGCAGGGCATCCTGGAGCGATGCCCCTGTCCGCGATCGAGCTGCACCGGCGCGGAGTCGAAGCGGCGAACGCGCGCCGGTTCGCACAGGCGCGCCAGGTGCTCGATGCGGCATCCGCCCGCACCGACGATCCCGACCTGCGCGCCCGCATCGACGGGACGACCGCGTACGTCCTGGCCCAGACAGGGCGACCGGCGGCTGCCGAGCAGCTCTGCCGCGCAGCGCTCGGTCGGGCGGGGCTCCGCGCGGAGACGGTGGCCCTGCTGAGCGGCCAGCTCGGCACGCTGCTCATGCACGGCGGCACCCTTGCCGAAGCCGGGAGCATGCTCACCCGCGCGATCGACACGCTCACGGCACAGGGCGAGGAGACCACGGAGCTGGCGAACTGCCTCATGAACCGGTCGGTGGTGCGGATGCAGCAGCGCGAGCTGGGCCTGTGCGTCGACGACCTGGAGCGCGCGGTCGCCGTGTACGAAGCCAACCATGACGAACAGCCGCTCGCGGAGGCACGGCACAACCTCGGATACGCGGCACTCCTCGGCGGAGATCTCGTGACCGCGCTCACCCTGATGACGCGCTCACGTCCGACCCTCGCCGCCACGAGCGACCTCGCCGCCGCGATCAGCGACCTCGACCGCGCCGAGGTGCTCCGTGACGCTGGCCTCACCACCGAGGCCGAGAACCTGCTCGCGCACGTGGCCAGCCAGTTCGGCGCCCAGCGGATGCGACAGGCCAGAGCCGAGGCGGAGTTCCATCTGGCGCGGTCGCTCGTGCGTCATGATCCGACGGCGGCGGAGCGAGCGGCGCGGGCGGCCGCCCGGCGGTTCCTCGCCCTCGAGAGTCATGGATGGGAGGCCCGCGCGCACGCGGTGCGACTCGAGGCGCTGCACCGATCGAAGCCTCAGCGCCGGCGGGACCCGGATGAGTTCGCGCGCACCGCGAGGGCTCTCGACAGGGCGGGATTCCACACCGAGGCCATCGCGCTCCGCCTCGACGCCCGACGCGACGGCATGGGGCGACTGCCGCGCATCGACGACACCGCACCGACGCCGTTGCGGCTGCGCGCTCACGAGGTGCGGGCCGCACGCGCCGCGGCCTCAGGGCACGACCGTGCGGCCCTGCGCGAGGCCGGCGCCGGACTCGACCTGCTCACCGCGTGGCAGCAGTCGTTCGGCGCCCTCGACCTCCAGGCGTCGGCGGCCATGCACGGAAGTGACCTGATGTTCGCCGGGCTCTCCGCCGCGGCACGACTGCGAGACCCCGCGACGCTGTTCGAGTGGTCGGAGCGGGCGCGGCATCTCAGCCAGCAGGTCGCCCCGGTGCGTCCTCCGCATGACGAATCCCTCGCCGTGGATCTGGCCGAGCTGCGGATGCTGCGCGCCGAACTGTCCGGCGCCGACTGGACGACGGACGCCAGGGTGCGCGCCGTCCGCGACCGGGTGCGCGAGCGGCAGTGGTCGATGACCGGGTCCGGCCCCACGCTCGAACGGCTCGGACTCGCCGAGGCGATCACCCTGCTCCCACCGCGTACCGCCGTGCTCTCCTACGTCTTCACCGGGTCCACGCTGCACGGGATGATGGTGACCGCCTCGGGAGCGACGATCGTCGACCTGTCTTGGGCGAAGGTCCGCGCGGCGCTCGACGGTCTTCGCGCCGACCTCGACATGGCCGCCATGACCCGTGGCGGACTGATGGGCGCGGTGACGGAGCGGGCCCTCACGGCGCGGCTCAGGCTTCTCGATGCCGCGTTGCTCGCCCCGCTGCTCCCCACCGCGTCGTCCGCCGACCGCGTGGCGATCACCGTTCCCGGAGCCCTCGGCGGGGTGCCCTGGGGGATGCTGCCCGGGATGTCAGGCGTCCCGTTCACCCTCGCGACCTCGGTGTCGCGGCTGCTCGGCCGTCGCACGCACAGCCGCACGCGTCCGTCGACCATCGGGTTCGCGGCCGGCCCCCGCGTCCCCCGCGCCGAGGAGGAGGTCGACCGGGCCGCGTCGGCCTGGAACAGCTCCGGCACGACGGTCGTGACGGGCGCGACCGCGACGGTCGCGGCGGTCACGGAACTCGCGGCCGGATCCGACGTACTGCACATCGCCGCGCACGGCCGGCACGCGGTGGACAACCCGTTGTTCTCGGGCTTCGAGCTGGCCGACGGCATCCTCTTCGGCTACGACGTCGACCTCATCCCGCGCGTTCCCGAAACGGTGATCCTCTCCGCGTGCGAGCTCGGACGCTCGTCGGTGCGTTGGGGCGAAGAAGCGCTGGGCATGACGCAGGTCTGGCTGCACGCGGGCTCGTCGTGCGTGATCGCCGCTCCGGTCGCGGTTCCCGATGACGTGGCCGGGGAGCTGCTGAGCGCCGTGCACACCGGGCTCTCCGAAGGGGCCGCACCGGCTGTCGCACTCGCCAGAGCGACCGACGACACCGGACTCAGCGCCCCGTTCCAATGCCACGGCGACGGATTCTGACCTTTTTCTCCAATCGATGTATCAGAGCGGGTGCCGGGCGCTCCTGTTCTTCGGAAGGTGCCATGCGAAGGGCCTCGAAGGGAGAGGCGCGAGGGAGGCGCAGTCGGATCTGGGGAATCGCGCGCGCTGGGGAGCGTGAGTACGACAAGGACACCATCTGCTCGGGGATGCTGCGGCGCCTGCCGCGACACCCTCAGGGGGCCTCGACGTTCTGGGGACGTCGAGGCCTTCGGGGTGTCCGGGTTCAGGCGACGAGCACCGCGTATCCGGCGGCACTTTCGCCCGCGTCGGTTTCGTATTACGATTCAGTCATGACGAGAAGAATGCAGGGCGAAGAGATCTTAGAGTCTCAAGTCGACGAGTGGGTCTCCGAGGCGGAAGCCGGATACGACGTCGAGGAGTTGCGACGCCGGAGCGGCGGCCGACCGGCTCGCGCCAGCGCCGCCTCCCAGGTCGTACCGGTACGTCTCACCGCCGATGAGCTCGCCGCCGTGATGGAACGCGCCGAGCGGGAGCATCTGAACCGATCGGAAGCCATCCGTGCCGCCCTTGCCGCGTGGGCTCACGCGGCGTGATCGTTCGCCCCTCCGCATTCAAGCACGGCATTCCCGCAGAAGACTCCGTCAACGCCGCAACATGGCCGGCACTGACCGCAGCGCTCGATGACGAGAACCCCGGTCGACAGCTCCGCCTCGGATTCGATACCCGGGGCCGCCTCTTGGAGCTCGTCGTGCTCGTGTGGGACGACGGCACGGAGGAGCTCATCCACGCGATGAGAGCACGCCCTCAATACGTGCGCCTTCTCGAGTGACGTCGAGGCCTTCGGGGTGTCCGGGTTCAGGCGACGAGCACCGCGTATCCGGCGGCACGGAGGGCGGCGAGCGCCGCGGAGTCGGCCCCGGCGTCGGTGATGACGGTGGGGAACAGCTCGAGTCCGCCCACGGTCGCGAAGGCCTCGACGCCGAGCTTGCTGCCGTCCGTCACCACGATCGCCCGGCGGGCGCGCTCTGCCATCATCCGGTTCACGGCGGCCTCGCGTTCGTCCTGCGTGGTGGCGCCGGCAGCCGCATCCATCCCGTTGACGCCGATGAAGGCGATGTCGAGCCGTACGCCACGCAGCAGCTGCTCGACGAACGGGCCGACCAGCTCGTAGCTGCGCGAGTGGATGACGCCTCCGGTGACCACGACCTTGATGTCGGGCCGGGTGGCGAGCTGGGCGGCGATGTTGACGGCGTTCGTGACGACCGTGACGCCGCCGTTCCCCGCGAGGTCGTCGCGCGCGGCGAGGGCGGCCGCGATCGCCGTGGTGGTCGTCCCTCCCGAGAGTCCGACGACCATGCCGGGTGCGACCAGTCCGGCGGCCGTCTGCGCGATGCTGGCCTTCTCGTGCGTGCGCAGGTGGCTCTTGTAGCGGATCGGCAGTTCGTAGGCGACGGTCTGAGCGACCGCCCCGCCGTGGGTGCGTGTGAGCAGGCGCTGCTCGGCCAGGGAGTCGAGATCGCGCCGGGTGGTCGCCGACGACGCCCCGAACCGCTCCACGAGGTCGTCCACCGTGACCTCGCCGCTGGCGGCCAGGAGGTCGAGGATCGCGTTGAGCCGCGCCGCCCGTTTCATCGTGCTCCTTGTGCGCCGCCCCCGACGCCGTCTGTGCGCGAGGTCGCAGCCGTCGCCGGGACGCCTGCGACCGGAGTGCAGAGCTGCGGCGCGTTCATGATGCGAGGGCGAAGAGCCGGAGCATGCGAGCGGCCTCGTCCGCCAGTGCGTCACGCGCGGGAGCGAGGTACTTGCGCGAGTCGACCAGACGAGGGTCGGCGTCGAGCTTCTCGCGCACCGCCCGCGTGAAGAACCCGTTCAGGTGGGTCGACACGTTGACCTTGGTCATGCCCGCACGCACGGCGTCGGCGATCACGGCATCCGCGACGCCTGAGGACCCGTGCAGCACGAGGGGAACCGACAGCGCCTCATGCAGCCGGGCGATGAGGTCGAGGTCGAGGGAGGCCGTTCGGTCGGTCATCGCGTGCGAGGAGCCCACCGCGACGGCGAGCGCATCGACCCCCGTCGCCTCGACGAACGCCCGCGCCTCGTCGGGGTCGGTGCGCACTCCGGGGGCATGCGCCCCGTCTTTGCCGCCCACCTCGCCGAGCTCTCCCTCGATGTACACCCCCGCTGCGTGGGCGCGCTCGGCGACCGAGGCCGTCAGCGCCACGTTGTCGTCGTAGGGCAGGGCTCCGCCGTCGAACATGACGGACCCGAAACCCAGCGCGATGGCCTCGTCGACCAGTCCCGGGCGCTCGGCGTGGTCGAGATGCACCGCCACGGGAGTCTGCGCGCGTCGAGCGACCGCCATCGTGGCCAGCGCGATGGGTTCGAGGCCGCCGTGGTAGTCGGCGCAGTTCTGCGAGATCTGCAGGATGACGGGCAGCTGCGCGAGGGCGGAGGCCCGCACGAGCCCCTCGGCCGTTTCGAGGTGGATCACGTTGAACGCCCCGATGCCGGTGCCGGCACGGGAGGCGGCGGAGACGAGTTCGCGAGCGGAGACGAGGGTCACGAGGGGTCCTTCCGGAGCGGAGCGGGAGCGGGGTGGGGTGAGACGTGGAGCTGCTGCTCGAGTGAGGTCCAGCGGGGAGAGATGTCGCCCGCGAGCGGGGTGAGCACTGCGGCGGCCGACCAGGCCGTGGCACGGCGGAGGACCCGCTCCGGATCGCGTTCCCCCTCCGCGTACAGCACGGCGCATGCCGCCACCGCAGCATCGCCTGCGCCCGTGGGGTTGCCGGCGAGGGGCTCGTCGAGTCGGGCGTGCACGACGTCGGATGCCGTGATCGCGAGCATGCCGTCCGCGCCGAGCGAGAGCAGCACGAGTTCGGCGCCGCGGGCGAGCAGCGAACGGGCGCCCTCGACCGGTTCGGCGATCCCCGTGGCTTCGACGAGTTCGGCCGCGTTGGGTTTCAGCACGGTGGCGCCGGCATCCGCGGCACGGAGGAGCGCGGGCCCCGAGGTGTCGACGATGACGGGCACACCTGCATCCTTCCCCACCGCGACGAGCATCGGGAGCAGGGAATCCGGTGCGCCGGGTGGAACGCTGCCCGAGATGACGAGGACCGTCGCACCGGGCAGCCGCTCGACGACCTCGGCGAGCAGGGCCGCCCACTCCGGATCGTCCGGGTTCCGTCCACGCTCGTTGATGATCGTGGTGTCTCCGAGGGCGTCGTCGACGATGGCGATGCTGCGACGGGTCTCCGCGGCGACCGGGACGAGGGCGTGCGGAACACCACTGGCGAGGAGTTCGGCCGCGAACTCCTCGCCGACGCGTCCGCCCGAGGTGGTGACCGCGAGCGTGTTCGCACCCTCGGCATGCGCCACCCGCGCGACGTTGAGGCCCTTGCCCCCTGCCCGCGTGGCTCCGGCCTCCGCTCGATGCGAGCCGCCCTCAACGAGCCGGTCGACGTGCCAGGTCAGGTCGAGCGCCGGGTTGGGGGTGACGGTAAGGATCATGTGAGCTCCCGTGCGCGGAGGGCGGCGCCGAGCAGCCCCGCGTTGCCGGAGAGCTCCGCGGGGACGAGGGCCGGGATCCGATGGAAGCTGAGTCGCGCGGCGAGTCGGGCGCGCAGCTCGTCGAACAGCGCACCTCCGGCACGCGAGAGGCCGCCGCCGATGACCACGGCCTCCGGCGCGACGACGGCTGTGAGCTGTGCCAACGACATCGTGAGCGCGTCGAGCGCAGAGTTCCAGATCGCGGCGGCCTCCTCGTCGCCTGCGGCCGCCCTGGCGATGACGTCCTTCGCCCCATCGGGCGCGATGCCGGTCGCGTCGCGGTAGCGGCGGGCGATCGCGCCGGCCGATGCGACCGCTTCGAGGCAGCCTCGCGCGCCGCACGCGCAGATGGGTCCGTCCGCGATCGGCGAGTGCCCGATCTCGCCCGCGTACCCGCCCGCGGTGTACGGGACGCCGCCGACGAGCAGGGCACCAGCGATTCCCGTGCCGATCACGAGCACCACAGCATCGGCGTAGTCGCGGGCCCCACCGAGCTGACGCTCCGCCCAGCTCGCCGCGCGGACGTCATGGTCGAACGCCACCGGCAGCCCCAGGCGCGCGGATGCGAGGTCGCGCAACGGGGAATCGTGCCAGCCGAGGTTGCTGGCGAAGACGCCGAGGCCGGCTTCCGCATCGACGATCCCCGGCACCACGAGTCCGACAGCCTGCGGCACGACGTCGGGATGCGCGGCGCCCAGTTCGGCGGCGAGCACGGCCAGACGCTCGAGGAGCGCCTGCGTGCGGTCGCCCTCGACGATCGGGGTGGGCGTGCGCCGCAGGCCGAGCGCAGTTCCCTCGGCATCGAACAGCGCCGACTTGATGTCGGTACCGCCGACGTCGAACGCCAGCACGGGAGCGCCGGTCCCGAGCGTGCGCACGCGGGCGAGCTTCTCACCCGCGGCATCGCGTTCGACGTCGGGAACGGTCACCGCCGCGTCACCGTCGATCATGATCGGCTCCTGGCGAGGTTGCGTCATGCATCCAGGATGACGGATCGCGTGAGGTTGCGGGGCTGGTCGGGGTCGAGTCCTCGCGCGACGGCGCGGTCCAGCGCCGTCCGGTGCAGGCGCACGAGGTCGGCGAGAGGGTCGATCCCCCGCTGCTCGAAGCGGGCGCCGGTGGCCTCGACCTGAGCGGGAAGCCCCTCCGGCGCATCTCCGAACTGCCACGTGACGCGTCCGGGAGCCGCGATCGCGATCGGACCATGCCGGTAGTCCATCGACGGGTAGGCCTCGGTCCACGACTGCGAGGATTCCCGCAGCTTGAGCGCTGCCTCGTGCGCGAGGCCGATGGTCCACCCACGTCCGAGGAACGTGTACTGCTCGGCATCGCGCAGCTCGTCGTCTCCCGGCTCGGTCAGGACGGCCTCGGCGTCGGCGATGGCAGCGGTGAGGTCTTCGCCGAGCGACGCGCGGAACAGCGCGAGGGCCGTGGTCGCGAAGCGGGTCTGCACCACCGACTTCTCGTCGGCGAACGGGAGCAGGATCGCGTCGTCCACGAGAGACACCAGCGGCGAGGTCGGGTCGCCGATCACGCCGACGGTGGGGATCCGCCCCTTGATGCGCTCGACGAGTTCGAGCACCTCGGTGGTCGTGCCGGAGCGGGTGAGCGCGACGACCGCGTCGTACCCGCGATCGATGAACGCCTCGGACGCCGCGAATGCGTCGGTCTCGCCCTGGCCGGAGGACTCGCGGAGGGCGGCGTACGACTGCGCCATGAACCACGACGTGCCGCAGCCGACGACCGCGATGCGGGCTCCGGCGGCCGGGAGCTGGGCCTGCTCGGCGGTGAGGTCGACGGCGGTCGCCCACGTCTGCGGCTGTGAGAAGAGCTCTTCGCGCATGTGCGCGCCGGGCAGCGATTCAGTCATGAAGGGGCCTTTCCACCGATTTGTTGCGTACTTGTGATTGTTTGCGTGCTTATTCGATCATAGTATTTCGTCATTAGATAACAACCAGGTGTTCTGCTTGATTTGTTTGTTGCCTTGACAAATAATCGGACAAGTTCCACCCCTCGACGTCGACCTCCCTCGTCGTCGAGCAAACCCCGAGCCCCGGCTTGAACGATCGCGGATGCCACCTGGCGAAGCGATCACCACGCACCGTCGCGTGATGTGCTTGCGACTGTGCACCACACCCCGTCCGAAGCGGCCCCGCCGCCCGGAGCGGGACACTCACAGTGAGGAATGCAATACACATGAAGAAGTCACTGCGGTACGGTGCCGTCGCCCTTGCGGTGGTCGCCACGCTCTCGCTCGCTTCGTGCGGGTTCGGCGGATCGTCCGGAGACAGCGAAGGCGGAGACGGATCCACCACGCTCGACCTGCTCGTCCCCAGCTACTCGGACGGCACCAAGGCGAACTGGGAGACGGTGATCGAGGGGTTCAAGAAGGCCAACCCCGACATCGACGTCAAGCTCGAAGTCCAGTCCTGGGACAACCTCGAAAAGGTCGTCTCCACCAAGATCCAGGCCGGAGAGGCCCCCGACATCTACAACGGCGGCCCCTTCGCCGGCTTCGTCGGCGACGAACTGCTCTACCCGACCGAAGACGTCGTGTCGGAGGAGACCTATGCCGACTTCCAGGAGTCGTTCCTCAAGAACGCCGAGATCGACGGCACCGCCTACGCCCTGCCGATGATCGCGTCGGCGCGCGCCCTGTTCGTCAACAACGCCCTGCTCGAGCAGGCCGGCGTCGAAGCTCCGACCAATTGGGACGAGTTGCTGGATGCCGCGACCAAGGTGTCCGCCCTCGGCGGCGGCGTCGCCGGCTACGGCATGCCGCTCGGCTCCGAAGAGGCGCAGGCCGAGGCGGCCGTGTGGCTGTGGGGCGGCGGCGGATCGTTCGGCGACGCATCCGAGATCACGATCGACACCCCGGAGAACCTGGTGGGCGCCGAGCAGATCAAGAAGATGATCGATGCCGGCGCGACCCAGGCAGACCCGGGCTCGACGCAGCGCTCCCCGCTGATGGACATCTTCGTCCAGGGCAAGATCGGTATGCAGGTCGGACTCCCGCCGACGGTCGGGCAGATCGCCGAGGGCAACCCGGACCTGGACTACTCCATCGTCCCGATCCCCACGAAGGACGGCTCGCCCTTCACGCTCGGAGTCATGGACCAGCTGATGGCGTTCGAGAACGACGGCGACAAGCAGGAAGCCATCACCAAGTTCTTCGACTACTTCTACTCGGCCGACGTGTACGTGCCGTGGGTGCAGGCGGAGGGCTTCCTGCCCGTCACCAAGTCCGGCGCCGAGCAGCTCTCCGGCGAGGAGGCCCTCAAGCCGTTCCTCGACGTGCTGCCCGACGCGCAGTTCTACCCGTCGACGAACCCGAAGTGGTCGGCTGCCGACGGCGCGTTCAAGTCGCTGTTCGGACAGCTCCAGTCGAAGCCGGCACAGGACGTGCTGACCGAGATCCAGGCGCAGGTCGACGCGGGCTGAGCCCGCTGATCGGAGAGGTTCGGGTACCCGAATGAGCCAGAAGACAGAGTCCTCGAACCTCGCGGGGGCGGCGAAGAGCCGCCCCCGCACCCCGAAGACCCCGGATGCCCTTCGCGGCAGGCCGGGCGGAAAGGACCTCCTCCAGGCGCTGCCCTGGATCGCGCCGGCCGTGCTGCTCATCGTCGGCGTGGTCTTCTTCCCCGCCGGGGTGATGTTCTTCAACTCGACGCGTGACATCTCGCTGTCGGGCCTCGACAAGGGATCGGTCGGCTTCGACAACTTCGTCACCGTCTTCACGTTCAGCGAGTTCTGGCCGATCTTCTTCCGCACGATCGTCTGGGTCGTGTCGGTCGTGCTCTTCACGGTCGTCATCTCGCTCGGGCTCGCGCAGATCCTCAACAAGGCCTTCCCCGGGCGCCAGCTCGTGCGCATGGCCGTCATCGTGCCGTGGGCGGCCTCGGTCGTCATGACCACGATGGTGTTCTACTACAGCCTCGAGCCGTACTTCGGGGTCTTCAACAAGTTCCTCTACGACATCGGTCTCTCCGACGATGCGGTCGGGTACGGGTGGACGAAGAACCCGACGACCGCGTTCATCTGGTCGATCGTGATCGCGATCTTCGTGTCGCTCCCGTTCACGACCTACACGATCCTGGCGGGACTCCAGTCGGTGCCGGCCGATGCGATCGAGGCCGCGAAGATGGACGGCGCCGGTCCCACCCGCACGTACTGGTCGATCATCCTGCCCCAGCTGCGCAGCGCGTTGGCCGTGGCCGTGCTGATCAACATCATCAACGTGTTCAACTCGCTGCCGATCCTCAAGGTGATGACCGGATCGATCCCCGGCTACGGCGCCGACACGATCATGACCCTGATCTTCAAGTACATCGAGCTGCAGAAGAAGGTCGATGTCGCGAGCGCCCTCTCGGTCGTCGCATTCCTCATCGTCATCGTGATCGTCGCGGCCTACGTGAAGATCGTCAAGCCCATGAAGGAGGTCTGATCATGACCGTGACCGAGACCGCCCTCGTGACCACCGCCGGTCCCGGTGGACGCCGCACCCCGCCCATCCCCGGCCGCAAGCGCCGGTACACCGAAGACCAGGTCACCCTGCCGCGCGTGATCCTGCGCACGGTCGCCGGGTTCCTGGTGCTCGCGATCTTCGTCCTGCCGTACCTGATCATGTTCTTCGGCTCGGTGAAGACGAAGCCGCAGATCCGGTCGGTCGATCCGACGTACCTGCCGACGGAGTGGCACTGGGAGAACTACATCACGATGTGGTCGACCCCCGAGACGCCGCTGCCGTACAACCTGATCTCGACCATCGTGATCGCGGTGTTCGCGACGCTGCTCGTCCTGCTGGTGTCGCTGCCCGCCGCGTATTACACGGCCAGGTTCAAGTTCCCCGGGCGCATGGTGTTCCTGTTCCTCGTGATCATCACCCAGATGCTGCAGCCCGCCGTGCTGACCTCTGGCCTGTTCCGTCAGTTCACGGTGCTCGGACTCGGCGACACCTGGATGGCGATGATCTTCATCAACGCCGCGTTCAACCTGTCGTTCGCGGTGTGGATCATGCACTCCTTCTTCGCCGGCATCCCGAAAGAGGTCGACGAAGCCGCGCAGATCGACGGCGCGGGACGCTTCACCGTGCTGTTCAAGATCAACCTGCCGCTGGTGTGGCCCGGCATCGTCACGGCGATCGTGTTCACGTTCGTGGCCTGCTGGAACGAGTTCGCCGCCTCGCTCGTGATCCTGTCGACCGACAAGAACCAGCCGCTGTCGGTCGCGCTGACCAAGTTCGTCGGACAGTACGAGACCAGCTGGCAGTACGTGTTCGGGGTCTCGATCGTGGCCATCCTCCCGGTCGTCATCCTGTTCATGCTCATCGAGAAGCGCCTCGTCGGCGGCCTCACCGCGGGCAGCGTGAAGTAGCCCATCGCGAGGCCGGGTCTCCCCGGCGGCGGGCACGGCGGGACACTTGTCGGACCGATGCACGGATGCAGGGCCGAAACACGGCGTGTCGCCCTGCATCCGTGCGTTCTCCCTGCATCCGCACCTGGACGGCCATCCCGGACGCGGCGAGACAGGGTCAGGGGCGGGAGCTGGATGCCGCGCGGAGCTGTTCCGGGTTCCACCGCACACCGAGCGCCGAGGTGAGGGCGGCCTGCGCGGCACCGGCGGCGATCGAGACCCGGGGGTCGGCGTAGCGCACGGGGACCTGCGCCGTACCCCGAGACGGATACTCGGTCTCGCGGCGGAGCCTGTCGAGGAAGCGCGGCCCGAGCTCGGTGGCCGGCCCCCCGATGACGACCTCGGTGGGGTCGAGGAGGGCGCTGATGAGCTTGACGGCTCTGGCGAGGGCCCGGGCGCCCTCATCGAGGTGCTCCTCGTCGGCGGTGGCGGCGAGCGCGCGGATCTCGGGGGCCTCGAGGGCGTCCGAGAACTCGTCGCCGAGCATCGCCCCCAGCGCCGCAGCCGACTCCAGGCATCCACGTTGCCCGCACCGGCACGTGCGCGCCGCGTCTCCGAACACGACCTGCACGTGGCCGATCTCCCCCGCCCGATCGCGCGGTCCGGGTGCGAGCTCCCCGTCGAGGGTCACGGCCGCCCCCACACCGCCGCCGAGGTGGATGAAGAGCCGGTAGCCCGAGGGCGATTCGTCCATGCCCGCTTCGGCGATGGCCTCGGCGTCGACGTCGTTGACGAGCAGCACCGGCGCCCCGAGCATCTTCTCGAACCGTTCGGCCAGCGGCACGTCTTCCCACTTGAGCTGCACGCTCTCCAGCACGGAACAGCCATCCGTCGTGCCGGGCAGCTGGACCCCAACGGCGAGCAGCCGCGTCCCGAACTCCGAAGCCACGGCGGACACCGCCTCGTCGAGGGTGCGGTCGCGGGTCTCGGCGGTGTAGCTCAGTCGGCGCGCGTCGACCTCGGTGCCGTCGAGCGCCACGAGGGCGACGTGTGCGTGCACGGGCTGGATCACCAGCACCAGGATCACGTGATGGGTCGCGTCGACGCTGAGAGTGGTGGCGCGTTTCCCTCCGGTGCTCGCGGCCTGCTCCCCCTCGACGACCAGATGGTTCTCGATGAGCTCGGCCACGAGTGACGAGGCCGTGGCGGCGGTCAGACCCGTGGCGCGGGCGATGCCGGCGCGCGTCTGTGTCCCCGGGTTGCGGAACACCAGTTGGAGGGCGCGACGGAGGTTCGCACGCCGAACCGACGCCTGGGTGTCGAGGCCGTCATCCGTGCTGAGCATGTGTTCCCGTCCGGGGCCCGTGGGTCACGGGCTGTTGACAGATCGCGGTGCGATCCGTAGTCTCTCCCTAAGTTTATTCATTGAACTTAGTTGTTCGATGAAGCTCCAGCTCCGGACGGGCGAGTGCTGCACACACCGTCGCCCGTCCGGCACCTCTCAACGGCTCTCGGCCGCTTCGGTGTGGTGGCGGATGACCTCCGCCACCACGAAGTTGAACCACTTCTCCGCGAACTCCGGGTCGAGATGCGCCTCCTCGGCGAGCGCCCTCAACCGAGCCACCTGCTGCTCCTCACGGTTCGGGTCGGAGGCCGGCATCTCGTGCTCCGCCTTCAGACGCCCGACCTGCTGGGTCGCGCGGAAGCGCTCGGCCAGCATGAAGATCAGTGCGGCGTCGATGTTGTCGATGGTGGCACGGAGCCGGAGCAGTTCGGCTTTCGGGTCCTCGGCGGCGGTCATGCCCCTACTCTAGAGCCGCGGAACGCCCCGATTCAGACCCGGTGCACCGCTATCGTGAGCACATGAGCAACGAAGAGACGTCGGCCCCCGCGCCCCTCGACGACGATGCTGCCGAGTCCGGCACCACGGAGGCGAACGGGACGACGACGACCACTCCCTCGACTGCGTCTGCCGGCTCCACGCGCCAGGTCGCGACCGAGCCAGCGACACCGATCCGCTCCTTCTGGACCCGCATCGACCGTCCCTTCGTGGTCGGTTTCCTCCTGACGCTCGGCGGTCTCGCCGCCATCGTCATCGGCCTCGCGATCTCGAGCCTGTCGACGGTCCTGATCTACATCGCCCTCGCCCTGTTCGGTGCGCTGGGGCTCGACCCCGCCGTGCGGTTCCTGGAGCGCCGCGGCCTCTCCCGCGCGATCGCCGTCGTCATCACCATCCTCGCTCTGATCGTGGTGTTCGCGCTCGTGCTGTGGATGGTCATCCCGATCGTCATCGACCAGATCACCAGCTTCGTGAAGTCGGTTCCCGGCATGATCCAGGACTTCACGCGGACCGACCTGTACGCGGCTCTGGACGACCAGTTCGGCGATCAGTTCCAGGACCTCGTCGGCGAGGTGCAGAAGTTCCTCTCCGACTTCGGCAACCTCGCCACGATCGGCGGCGGCGCCCTCGCGGTCGGGGCTTCGATCGCCACCGGCATCTCCGGCGCCATCGTCGTCCTCGTGCTCACCCTGTACTTCCTGGCGACCCTCCCCGCCATGAAGCAGGGCCTGCTCCGTCTGGCGCCTGCGCGCGACCGGGCTCGCGCCGCCGACATCTCCGAACAGATCACCGACTCGGTGGGCGGCTACGTGATGGGCATGGTGATCCTGGCGTTCTGCAACGCGACCCTCGCGCTCATCCTGTACACGGTGCTCGGACTGCCGTTCCCTCCCCTCATGGCCACCATCGCGTTCTGCGTGACCCTGATCCCGCTCGTCGGCTCCGTGCTGTTCTGGATCATCGGCACCGGGCTCGCCCTGTTCACAGACCCGATCGCGGCCCTCATCTTCGCGGCGATCTACCTGGTGTACATGCAGGTCGAGGCGTACGTCCTCACCCCGCGTGTGATGAACCGCGCCGTGGCGGTCCCCGGCTCCCTCGTGGTGATCGGCGCTCTCGCCGGCGGCACGCTGCTCGGACTCCTCGGCGCGCTCGTGGCCGTGCCCGTCACGGCGTCGATCCTCATCATCATCAAGCAGGTGCTCGTCCCGAAGCAGGACGCTCGGGTCTGACACTCGCCCGAACCGAGAAGCGCCCGGTCCCCTGAGGGGCCCGGGCGCTTCTGTCGAGGTGACGACTCCGGGGTCGTGTATGGGCCCCGTCCGCCGGGTCTTGCCTCCACAAAGGGGTCACAGTTGTTCCGTCGTAGACTCACCGCATGATCGAGCTAACTCCGGAAGAGAGGATGCGGACCCTCATCCTGTTCCCCGAATGGGGCTATCAGGAACGCGTGCCCCAGGCGATCCAGATTTCCGATGACCTCCGGAGACGGCTTCGCGAGTGGAACAACATCTGGCAGACAGTTCTCGATCCGGTCCGAGACGATGTGTCCTGGCCTGACCCTGAAGTGGGCAGACAATGGATCGCAGAAGGGAACTCGCTTGTCGTTGCCCTCCGCGAAGAGATCGACCCATCGATCCGCGTCATTGGGGACTTCGACATGTATGGCCCGGATACCCGCCCGAGACGCGGTCTATAGACCTGTCGATGAAAAGCAGCCCTCAGTCATCCTGGAGACAAGCTGAGGCCTGAGAATTGTCGCTCGGGTATGCGGTAATCACGATGTAGTTCGTCTTCGACACGATCGTGTTGGCGTAGAAACTCGCGTAAACCTGCCCATCCTTGAAGATCCTGAAGGGCGCCGAGAAACACACCTTGTCACCTGGGACGGTTTGTGGATGCGGATAGGATTGGATTCCCGGGGCTTCGGGTTCCTGTCCGACCATTCCCAGCAGGATTGAGTCCTCGAGCGTCGCGCCAAAGCGCACTTCTTGTTCGCCGGGTGACGCTGGAACGTCGATACTGGACGTCGCCAACCCTTCCCCGGGCGCGGAGGACGCTGGCAGTTCTTCAGCCATTGCTGACTGCGGGACCAAGATGCAGATGGTTGCCGCCACGCTTCCAAGCATGATCAATCGCGAACTACGGATCATTGTTTCTTCCGTTCTATCCGAAGGTTAGATATGTCTTACACGTGACGTTTTACATGTACGCGTGGCGATGTCTGTCCTCTCTTCGGCGGACAGCTCGAGGAGCGCCTCCCTCTTCCGAGCGCCGCACAATCTCTGGTGCGCCAACCACGACTACAGAGCACCACCGAGGCAAAGATCTCGAATCGGCCTGCGCTCACGATTACGGAGCACCCCCGGGATCCAACATCCGGCGTGTCGCGTGCGATCTCCGAAGCTGTGCGAGAGGGCGACCGGAAGACGACCGCACCAAGAAGCGCCCGGCCCCCTGGGGGGGCCGGGCGCTTCATCGTGGAAGACGACTCAGACGAGGTCGTTGTCAGTCAGCCACTGCTTCGCGATGTCGGAAGCCGACTTCTGGTCGACCGTGCTCTGCACGTTCAGCGCGACGAGCTCCTCGGCGGTCAGCTTGGCACTGATGGCGTTGATGACGTCGGAGATGTCATCGGCCACGTCGTCCGAGACGATCGGCACCACGTTCGACGCCAGGATGATGTTCTCCGGGTCCTCGAGAGCGACGATCTCCTGCGTCTGGAACGCCGGGTCGGCCGAGTAGATGTCGGCGACCTGGATCTCTCCGGCCAGCAGCGACTCGAGCGTGGTCGGACCGGTCGCCGAGAACGCCAGGTCGACGCCGTAGACCTCCTTGGCCGCTGCGGGGCCGTAGGGACGCTGCTCGAACTCCGGCGCGGCGCCGATGGTCACGGCAGTGGTGACCTTGGAGAGGTCGCCGATCGACGTGAGGCCGTTCTCGTCGGCGAAGCTCTTCAGCACCGTGTAGGTGTCCTGGTCCGAAGCGTCGGCATAGTCGAGCGCGGTGAGACCGTCGGGCAGCGCGTCCTGAAGGGCGGCGTAGACGTCGTCGGGGCTCGTGGCGGTGGCGTCCTTGTCGAGGTACTCGAGCAGGTTGCCCGTGTACTCCGGGAACAGGTCGATCGCGCCGGACTCGACATCGGGCATGTACGCGTCGCGCTGTCCGATGCTGAACTGGCGGTCGACCTCGAAGTCGGCCGCCTCGAGCGCCTGGGCGTAGATCTCGGCGATGATCTCGTTCGAGTAGTACGCCTGCGAGCCGATCACGATCGTGTCGCTCGCACCGGAGCCGGAGTCGTCGGTGGGTGCGTCGAGCGGGTTGCTGCTCGCGCAGCCGGCGAGGACGAGCGCCGCGACGAGCGAGACGCCGCCGGCGAGGGCGAGTCGTGACTTACGTGCTGTGAACATGGGACTTCCTCTTCTCTGGGACAACGGGATGGATGCTGTGGGTCGGTGTCAGGCGGGGGCCGCGGCCGTGGCCTTGGCAGTGGAACGCGACTCCCGCGGTCGGGGCGCGGCGCGCACTCCCGCTGGCACGGCCGCATGCTGGGCGATCGCGAGGAGCAGGTCGACGATCAGCGCCAGGACGGCCACCAGGATCGCGCCGCCGAGCACCTGGTCGAACTTGCGGAGCGGGATGCCCTGGATGATCGGCCAGCCGAGACCGCCGAGGTTGACGTAGGCGGCGATCGTCACGGTGGCGATCACCTGGAGCAGTGCCGCCCTGAGGCCTCCGACCAGGAGGGGCATGCCCAGAGGCACCTCCACCTTCCAGAACACCTGCCATTCGGTCATGCCCATCGACCGCGCGGAGTCGAGTACGCGCCGGTCGACCGCCTCGAAGCCCGTGTACGCGCCGGCGAGCAACGACGGGATGGCGAGCAGCACGAAGGTGATGATGGCCGCCTCGGGGATGCGGAGCACACCCAGAAGCAGCACCAGCAGCACCATCAGACCGAACGACGGGATGGCGCGCGCGGCACCGGAGACCGCGACCGCGATCTCCCGCCCACGGCCCGTGTGACCGATGAGCCAGCCCAGCGGCACCGCGATGACGGCCGCGATCAGCACCGACACGATCGTGTAGAACATGTGCTGGCCGAACAGGACGGGCAGCGCGTAGGCGCCCTCCCACCGTTCAGGGGAGAAGAGCCAGGCGAAGGCGTCGGCGAAGACGTTCATGCGGCGGTCCTCAGCGTGACGGTGCGCCGCAGAGACGACGGCGTCTTCGCGGCTCGGGTCCACGTCATCAGAGCCCGCCCCAGCAACAGCAGCAACAGGTCGATCACGAGGGCGATGACCACGACGGCGACAATGCCCGCGAACACCTCGGCGAGGATGCGACGCTGCAGACCGTCGGTGAACAGATACCCGAGGTTGGTGACGCCCACCAGGATGCCGACGGTGGCGAGGGAGATCGTGCTCACGGCTGCGACCCGCAGTCCAGCGAGCACGACGGGACCGGCCAGCGGGAAGTCGACCGTCCAGAACCTCCGGAATCCGCCGTACCCCATCGCGGTGGCCGACTGTCTGATCGCGGGGTCGACCGAATCCAGGCCGTCGGAGACCGCGCGCACCAGGATCGCGATCGCATAGATCGTCAGCCCGATGATGAGGTTGATGGGGCTGCGAGCCGGATAGCCCGCGACGGACGGCAGGAGGATCAGCAGTGCGAGCGAGGGGATCGTGTAGAGCAGACCGGTCAGGACGATGACCGGTCCCTTCACCAACTGATATCGCCAGGCGACCCACCCCAGCGGCAGCGACAGGACGAAGCCGAGCACGATCGCGATCGCACTCTGCTGGAGGTGTATCGCGGTCAGCTCGAAGATGAGCCCGAGGTTGTCGACGACCCAGTTCACGGAGCGCCCTTCGTCGCGCTCTCCTCGCTCAGGAGCGCATCGGTCACGGCATCCGGCACGTCGACGATCGCGCCCTGCGTGCGACCCTCGGAGTCGACCACGACGGTGCCGCGCGGGGTCTGCTTGAGGTGCAGCGCCCGGCGTCCGCGATCGGCGCCGATGAACGCGGCGACGAAGTCGTCTGCGGGGTTCTCGATGATCTCGCTGGGGCTGCCCACCTGGACGATGCGCGCACCCTTGTCGAGGATGACGACCTGGTCGCCGAGCAGGAACGCCTCGTCGATGTCGTGCGTGACGAACACGACAGTCTTGTCGAGCTCGTGCTGCAGACGCAGCGTCTCCTGCTGCAGATCGGCCCGCACGATGGGGTCGACCGCGCCGAACGGTTCGTCCATGAGCAGGATGTTCGGATCGGCCGCGAGTCCACGGGCGACGCCCACGCGCTGCTGCTGCCCCCCGGAGAGCTGGCTCGGATAGCGGTCGGCGAGCGCCTGGTCGAGGCCGACCGTGTCGAGCAGTTCTCGCGCCCGTTTGTGCGCCGGTCCCCTCTTCACACCGGTCAGGCGCAGCACGGTGGCCACGTTGTCGATCACCGTGAAGTGCGGCATGAGTCCGGAGTTCTGCATGACGTAGCCGATGCGTCGACGCAGAGCCACCGGATCTCCTTCGAGCACGCTCTCGCCGTCGATCTCGACGTCACCGGAGGTCGGCTCGACCATCCGGTTGATCATCCGCAGGAGGGTGGTCTTGCCGCAGCCGGACGAACCGACGAACACGGTGGTCTTGCGCGACGGCAGCACCAGGCTGAAGTCGTCGACGGCGAGCGCGCCGCCGGGGAACCGCTTCGTGACGTTGCGGAACTCGATCATGGGCTGTTCTCCAGTCGGTCGATCGATGCGAGAGCGGGAACGGCTACGGTCCGACCTCGACGCGCGGGTCGAAGGCCACGTATCCCGAGAAGTCCGTGCCCACGCGGTCGAAGGCCGAGGGATACGGGTTCGGATACGACCAGGCGTAGTCGGTGTGGAGCTCACCCTCGGTCTGCACCGAGTAGTACTGAGCGGCGCCCTTCCATGGGCAGGTGTACGGGGTGGGGCTCTCGACGAGCACGCCGGGGGTGACGGATGCGGGTGGGAAGTACCAGTTCCCCTCGATGCGGACGAGATCGCTCTCGTCGGCCTCGGCGATGACGGTTCCTGCGAGTACAGCCTTCATGGTCCTGCCTCCTCGGATGTGGGTTCGAGCGTATAAGACGGCGGCGACATCGGGCTGGCGGGTTGCGCGCGGGCCGTCAATGTGGGAAACAATCCGTCAGCTGTTCGGCCTGACCTCGAAAACGGATTGCCGCCGGCTCAGGCGGAGTCGCGACCGTAGCCCTCGAGGAGTCTCAGCCAGATCTCGCTCACGGTCGGGTACGACGGCACCGCGTGCCAGAGGCGGGCGATGGGGACCTCCCCCACGATCGCGATGGTCGCGGCGTGCACGAGCTCCGACACCTCGGGGCCGACGAACGTGGCGCCGACCACGACATCGCGGTCGGTGTCGACCACGAGCCGCGCCTGGCCTTCGAAGCCGTCCTCGTAGAGGCTCGCGCCGGCGACCCAGCCCAGGTCGTAGTCGACGCTCTTCACCTCTTTCCCCGCCTCGCGCGCCGCGGCCTCGGTGAGACCGACCGAGGCGACCTCGGGGATCGAGAAGGTGACCTGCGGTACGGCGGCGGCGTCGGCGGTCGCGACGTGGCGCCCCCACGGAGCGTCATCGACGTCGTCGCCGTTCGCGCGCGCGACGATCACGTCGCCGGCGGCGCGGGCCTGGTACTTGCCCTGGTGCGTGAGCAGTACGCGCCCGTTGACGTCGCCGACCGCGTACAGCCAGTCGGAGCCGGGCACCCGGAGCGTGTCGTCCACTTCGATCCAGCGCCCCGGCTCGAGGCCCGCGACCTCCAGGCCGATGTCGCTGCTGCGCGGGGAGCGGCCGGTCGCGGCGAGCACCTCGGCGGCAGTGATCTCCGTGCCGTCGTCGAGCGTGATGGTGACGCCGTCGTCTCCGCGGCGGACGGCCGTCGTGCCGGTGCCTGTGCGCACGTCGACGCCGAGCTCCTTCAGTCCTGCGGCCACGCGCTCGCCCGCGAACGGCTCCATGCCGCCGAGCAGGCCGCTGCGTGCGATCACGGTCACGTGCGAACCCAGGGCTGCATACGCCGTCGCCATCTCGACCGCGACCACGCCGCCGCCGATCACGGCGAGACTCTCCGGCAGCTCCTCTGCGCTGGTCGCCTCCCGGCTCGTCCACGGCGCGGCTTCGCGCAGACCGTGGATCGGCGGGATGACGGCATCCGATCCTGTGCTGACGGCGACCGCGTGACGCGCCCGCAGCACACGCTCCAGGCCATCGGCATCCGTCACGGTCACCTCGCGCTCGCCCGTGAGTCGGCCGTGCCCGCGGGCGAGGTCGATACCGGCCGAGTCGAGCCACTTCACCTGCCCGTCGTCGGACCAGTTGCTGGTGAACGAGTCACGGCGGTCGAAGACCGCGCGCACGTCGAGCTTCCCGGTCACCGCCTGCGACGCCCCGCCGACGTGCTGCGCAGCCCGGAGCGCCTGCGCGGAGCGGAGCAGCGCCTTCGACGGCATGCAGGCCCAGTAGGAGCACTCCCCGCCGACGAGCTCGCTCTCCACGATGATCGCGGTGAGCCCGCCCTGCACGGCGCGATCGGCGACGTTCTCGCCCACCGGCCCTCCGCCCAGGACGATCAGGTCGTACTCGTCGGTCTTGTCCGCAGCAGTCATGCGTCGCACCTCTCGTCGCCGGAACCGTCGCCGGGCTCCGTCGCCCAGTCTCGCTCAAGACCAACGCCGAGTCACGGGTGACTTGTTCCCGGTGGCGGGTCGGAGGCATGTGCGCGAAGTCGGGCCACATGCACGACGGAAGCACGGATGCGCACCCGACACGCCTGCGTCGGTCGTGCATCCGTGCCCCGGTCGTGCAGCCGTGCCCGCCTGACAGGTGAGGGGGCGGGGTCAGGCCGTGGCGGACTGCGGGACCGGGCGGGTGTCGGCGAAGGCGCGCGGGTAGGCGCGGCGCAGGGCGATGGCCACGAGGGTCGCCGCCGTCACCTTGATCAGGTCGCCGGGGAGGAAGGCCAGGCTCGACAGCGCGGTGAGGTCGAGCGGGACTCCGATGATGAACGCCTGGACCGGGATGCCGAACGCGTAGACGACGAGCACACCGCCCACCAGGGCTGCGATCGCGGTACGCCACCAGGTGAAGCGCCCGGTGCGCATGAGGAGCCCGATCACGATGACGCCCGCGATCCAGCCGATCATGTAGCCCACGGTCGGTCCGACGAAGACACCGAGTCCGCCGCGACCGCCCGCCAGCACGGGGAGCCCGACGGCGGCGAGCGCCATCACGATCGCGATCGACCACGGCGCGACGCGGGGACCCAGCACGAGACCGGCGAGCATCACGCCGAGGGTCTGTCCGGTGATGGGCACGCCGCCAGGCAGCGGGACGACGACGGCACCGAGCACGATGATGAGGGCGGCGAACACGGCCACTCGGCCGAGGGTCGCACTGGTGTCGCGGGTCGAAGCGGGCATCGCTCATCCTTCCTGAACGGTGTTCACCTGAACACCGTTCACCAGAGTACGGATGCCGCCATCGACGCGCAAATCACGGCGCTGCTGTCATCCACGCCCGCTCATTCCATCGGAGCCGGATGCCGCGACACGGACACGCGGCGCGAGGACGGCCGCGGCGAGGGCGACGACCGCGGCCAGGGCGAACACGCCGAGGAACGGGTCGGCACCGGCGAGCGCGGTGAACAGCGTCCCGGTGACCGCGAGGGCCAACGCGCTGCCGAACGAGTCGGCGACGGTCATGGCACCGCTGTTGAATCCCTGATCCTCCGCAGGAGACAGCGCGAGCGTGAGTGCACTCGTGCGCGGACTCATCAGTCCCATCCCCGCCCCCGCGACCACCCAGGCCGCCGCCGCCATCACGGCGCCCCAGCCGAAGCCGGCGGTCGCGACCGTGAGCACGATGCCGACCAGCACCAGGACCGTGCCCACCTGAACCGCCGTCACGCTGGACAGCCGAGCGCCCATCCGCCCCTGGATCGTCGCGGCGGCCGACCAGGCGAGCGCGCCACCGGTGAGCGCGAGCCCCGCGAGCGTCGGCGAGAGCTCGTAGCGGTCGGTGAGCAGGTACGGCAGGTACACCTGCGCCCCGAAGAACGCGGCCGCCGTCACCCCGCGGACCAGGATCACGGAGGGCAGCCCCCGACGCGCACGGAACGTCCCACGCGGGACCAAGGGCCGCACGGCGATGAGCGCGACCACGACCGCGAGGAAGGCGAGCACCGGACCGACACCGGGGAGGTCACCGACGAGGTTCAATCCGAGCACGGCGACCGCCGCCAGCACCGACCATCCCAGTCGGCCGAACGCCCACGGCGCCGTCGCGTCCCCCTCGTTCGCGAGGCCGCGGAGCGCGGGGATCACCATCAGCAGCGCGACGAGCACGAGGATCACCACGCCGAGGAACACCCAATGCCAACTCCAGAGCTCGGTCACGGCTCCGGCGACGGTGGGTCCGATGAGCGACGGGATGACCCATGCCGCAGCGAACCCGGCGAAGATCGCGGGATGAAGCTCCTGTGGGTAGACGCGGGCGACCACGACGTACAGGGCCACCATCAGACCGCCGCTGCCGAGACCCTGCGCGAACCGTCCGGCGACCAGCACCTCCATGCTCGGCGCGAGGCCCGCGATCAGCAATCCGACGACGAACATCGCGACCGCGGTGTACAACGGCGCCACAGGTCCGCGGCGATCGGCCCAGTTGCCCGCGAACACCATGCCGATCACTCCGGTCGCCAGCGGTCCCGCGAACGCCAGGGCGTAGAGCCGCTCACCTCCGAGGTCGGCGCTCACCGTCGGCATCACCGTGGTGACGGCCAGGGATTCGAACGCCCCGAGGAACACGAGGGCGCACGCGCCGATGGTGATCCACAGGTAGTCACTGCTCATGATGCGCGGTGCGGCCGCGCCCGGCGTCGTCACCTGTCCGGTCTCCGTCGTCATGGTGACGACGCTAGAACCTCAAGTGAGGTTGAGGTCAAGCGCTGCTTTCGGCTGTGCTCAGCGCACGGGCAGGAAGTGGGTCGGCGTCGGCACCTGCGCCTCATGACGGATGCCGAGGGGCGCGCCCGTACGCTCGTCGAGGTCGAGCAGCGTCATCGTGTCGGAGCGCTGCCCCGCGACGAGCATCTTGCCCTCGTGCACCAGGTGATGACGCGGCCAGTCCACACCGGAGTCGGCGAGCGCCACCGACTCCAACGCCTCGCCGCCGCCGCGCACCCGCAGTGCTGCGATCGTGTTGCTGCCGCGCAGTGCCGTATAGAGGAACTGCCCGTCACGCGTACGTGCGAGTTCGGCGGGGAAGTCGGTGCCGACCTGGGCGATCGGGCTCGACAGGGTCGACGACACGACACTCCACGTGCGATCCGGCGCCTCCGCGAGAGTGAACACCTCGCACGAGTACTCGGTGACCACGTGCAGGTGGCCGCTGGGGTGCAGCACCATATGACGCGGACCCGTGCCGAGGGGGAGCACGACCTCGTGGTCGAGCACCAGACCGCTGCCGCTCTGCCGCCAGAAGCGCACGAGGTCGAACCCGAGGTCGGTCGTGGCGATGCGCCCATCGCGCAGGAACACCGCGGCGTGCGCGTGCGACGCCCGGTCGCCACCTGCCGCATACGGGTCGATTGCGGCGACACCGTCTCCCGGGGGAGTGGGTGCAGGGGCGTCGGGGTCCACGTCGTCACCGAACAGTGCCGCGCGGAGGGCCGCTGCCGCATCCGGCTTCGCGGGCAGGATGCGGCCCTCTGCGTCGAGGTCGAACCGCACGACACGGCCATCTCCGTAGCAGCTGGCCACGAGGGCGGAGCCGTTCGGGGCGACCGCGATGTGGCAGACGTACTGTCCGACCGGCACGGGCGCCCCCAGCGGTGCAAGCACCGATTCGCCCGCGCGGACGAACGCCTGCACTGCCGCGTCGCCCTCGAGGGCCGCGTAGACCACGTCGAGCGTCGGATGCGGCGCCAACCACGACGGCGACGGCGCCTCGGCAGCCGCACCACGGTAGGCGAGAGTTGTGGCCTCCCGGCCCTCATCCCCCGCGAGCAGACCGATGCCATCGGCCGAACCGTCCATGCCGGCGCCGTACCCGCCGAGCCAGAATCGCGTCATGGAGTGCCGGGTCAGTCGAGCAGGTCGTGACGGACGATGACCTGGTCGCGCTCTGGGCCGACGCCGATGACCGAGATGCGCGTGTTGCTCATCTTCTCGAGCGCCAGCACATAGTCCTGCGCGTTCTGGGGCAGATCTTCGAAGGTGCGAGCGACGGAGATGTCGTCGTTCCAGCCGGGGAAGTACTCCAGGATCGGCTTCGCGTGGTGGAAGTCGGTCTGGTTGACGGGCACCTCGTCGAACCGTTCGCCGTCGACGTCGTAGGCGACGCACACGGGGATCTGTTCGAGACCGGTGAGGATGTCGAGCTTGGTGAGCACGAGGTCGGTGATGCCGTTGATGCGCGTGGCGTAGCGCGTGATGGGCGCGTCGTACCAGCCCACACGGCGCGGACGGCCGGTCGTGGTGCCGAACTCGAAGCCCTGCTTGCGCAGCCACTCGCCCTGCTCGTCGAAGAGCTCGGTCGGGAACGGACCGGAGCCGACGCGGGTCGTGTAGGCCTTGACGATGCCGACGATGCGGTCGAGCGCGCCAGGACCGACGCCGGCGCCGGTCGACGCCCCCCCGGCGGTCGCCGAGGAGGAAGTCACGAAGGGGTAGGTGCCGTGGTCGATGTCGAGCATCGTGGCCTGGCCGCCCTCGAACACGACGACCTCGCCGCGATCCAGTGCCTGGGCGATCAGGTACCCCGTGTCGGCGACCATCGGCCGCAGCCGCTCGGCGTACGAGAGCAGGTCTTCGACGACCTCATCTGCGGTGATCGCACGGCGGTTGAAGATCTTCACCAGCAGGTGGTTCTTCTGGTCGAGGGCGCCTTCGACCTTCTGGCGCAGGATGTTCTCGTCGAACAGGTCTTGCACGCGGATCCCGACGCGGTTGATCTTGTCGGCGTACGCCGGGCCGATGCCGCGACCGGTGGTGCCGATCATGCGCTTGCCGAGGAAGCGCTCGGTGACCTTGTCGAGCGTGCGGTGGTACTGCGTGATGATGTGCGCGTTCGCGCTCACCTTGAGCCGCGAGATGTCGATACCCCGCGCCGCGAGCGCCTCGAGCTCGAAGAAGAGGACCTCGAGGTCGACCACGACGCCGTTGCCGATCACGGGGGTGACGCCCGGGGAGAGGATGCCGGACGGCAGCAGGTGCAGCGCATACTTCTCGTCGCCGACGACCACGGTGTGTCCGGCGTTGTTGCCGCCGTTGAACTTCACCACCCAGTCGGTGCGCTCACCGAGAAGATCGGTGGCCTTGCCCTTTCCTTCGTCGCCCCACTGCACGCCGACGATAACGATTCCTGGCATGGGTAACCCCCTGGCTTTCGCCGGGTTCGCACCGGCCGATGAGCTGGCCCTCTTCGGGCGGTCCCATCCTATCGGGAGGGGTCGGACGCCCTTCCTCGCACGCCCGCGACCGCTCCGGCGGGAAAGCGTCGATGGATGGCCGTTCGAACGGTCGACCGATGTCGGAGGGCCCTGCCAGGATCGAAGGATGGCCACAGCCCCATCCGGCGATCCCGGGTTCCGCGCGAGCACCGACACACCCTCGAAGCAGGGGGCGCTCGTGCTCGTCGCAGCCCTGGTCACTGTGGTGCTGTGGGCGTCTGCGTTCATCGGCATCCGTGGTGCAGGGCCGCACTACGACCCCGGCGCACTCGCCTTGCTGCGCATGGCCGTGGGCACAGTCGTGCTGACGATCATCGCGGTGCGCCACGGCATCCGCACCCCGGAGCGTCGGCACTGGCTGCTCATCGCCGTGTGGGGCATCGGCTGGTTCTGCGTCTACAACCTCGCCCTGAACAGCGCGGAGCTCACCCTCGACGCCGGTACCGCGGCGATGGTCGTGAACCTCGCCCCGCTCATGGTCGTGGTCTTCAGCGGGCTGTTCCTGCGCGAGGGCTTCCCGAAGCCGCTCGTGATCGGTGCGCCCATCGCCTTCCTCGGGGTCGTGCTGATCGGCATGAACTCCTCCACGAGCGCCGGACCCGACATCACCGGCCTGCTGCTCGCGCTCCTCGCCGCCGTCATGTACGCGGGCTGCACCCTCGTGCAGAAGCGCCTGCTGACCTCTGGCGTCGACCCGACCACTCTCACCTGGCTGGGTGCGGGTGTCGGCACCATCGCGCTGCTGCCCTGGGTCGGCAGCCTCGTCGACTCACTCCAGACCGCTCCCCTCGACGCGACGCTGTGGGTCGTCTACCTCGGCATCTTCCCCACCGCCGTCGCCTTCACGACCTGGGCGTATGTGCTTCAGCGCAGCACCGCGGGGCAGACCTCGGCGACCACGTACGTCGTTCCGGCCATCGCGATCCTGATGTCCTGGGCGATCCTCGGCGAGGTGCCCACTCCCCTGATGTTCCTGGGCGGCGCGCTCTGTCTGCTCGGGGTGCTCATCACCCGACTGCGCTGGGGGCGCCGAACCTGACCCCACAACACGAACCGCGGCATCAGGAAGATCGCGGCCGCACGCACGGAACGTCCGATATACGCGCCGCCGTTACTAGCCCGGGGGTCATCGTTGCACTACGATGAAGACATCATGATCAGCCCGTTGCCGAAAGGCGCGGGCTGATTTTCTTTCTGGGGAGTTCATGGTTGAGTACGCGAAAAAATGGTTGTCCGTGGAACAGCAAGTCGAGCGTCTCATCGAGCACGGTCTCCAGATACCAGATAGGAATCGCGCTGCGAAGGTCTTGGCAGCGATCGGTTACTACCGCCTCACCGGCTACCTCTATCCGTTCCGGATGTCCGAGAAGTACATCGACGACAAGGATCGCACTCGCGTACGCGTCCTCAGCCGCTACCGCCCGGGCACGCGGCTGTCCAATGCCGAGGAACTCCTCGACTTCGATCGACGCCTCCGGCTCCTCGTTCTCGACGGAATCGAACGCATCGAGGTGGCTGTCCGGATGCGCCTCGGCTACGTCTTGGGGAGGGCCTCCGCCTTCGCCTACGAAGATCCGACCCGGTTCACGGCAGCTTTCACCACCGACGACACCGACATCCGCGACCCGAGGTCGAGCACGCATGTGCAGTGGCTGCAACGAGTCAGTTCTCGCCAAGCGAGCTCCGATGAGAGGTTTGTCGAACACTTCCGAGAGAAGTATGACGACAGAATGCCCGTTTGGGCACTCACCGAGATCCTCGAACTTGGCCACCTCTCCGTTCTCTACCGGGGAATGAACCAGGTGGACGCTGAAGAGGTCGCTCTCGCATTTGGCGTCCCAACGAAAAGGCTGATGGCGAGTTGGCTCGCCAGCCTCAACTACATGCGAAATGTCGCGGCTCACCACTCTCGGCTGTTCAACCGGAAACTGCAGAACGCGCCGTCCAGGCCAAAGACTGGCCAGATCCCTGCGCTCGACCATCTACGCAATTCAGAGCACCCCAAGCAGGTATATGGCACGTACAGCGCGCTGGCAGTGATCGCGTATCTGCTCCCAGCGATCGACCCGGACACCAGCTGGGCCACGCGCGCCGCGGCTCTGTTTCGGAGCTTCCCAAGCTCCGAGTCGCTCACGATCGAGTCGCTCGGTGCACCTGGCGACTGGGATGCCCTCTGCCTCTGGCAAGCATGAGCCTTAGGCGGGTCATCCTGTTTCGGCAGAGCCTATGAGCTCGGGCACTCGCCCTGAGCCGCGGCTCAACGTCCGGTGATGATGCCCCGCGCGATGCCGAGCTCGGCGAGCCTGCTCGCGGCCAGGGTGCGCTTGAGCTCGAGCGACTCCCCGATCTCGGCGGCCAGTCGAGGGCGCGTGCGGATCAGGGTGTCGATCGTGGCCTGCGGCAGCACCACGACCGTGAGGATCTCACCCGCCACTGTCACGGCTTGCGTCCGCTCCCTCGTGAGGGCCGTCTGCCCGATGAGATCACCCTTCTCCGCACTCGCGAACTCGACCCGTCCGTCATCGACGTCGAGGGCGAGAACGGCCCGACCGGACACCACCACACGTACCTCGTCGGGCACCACGCCGCTGGGCAGTACGATCTCACCGACGCCGTAGCGCTCCAGTCGCGCCGCCGGGAGGATCTCCTCGAAGTCCTCCTCGCGCAGGTGCAGCGTCGGCGCGACCTCGTTCATGGCCTCGACCAGCCGCTGAGGCTCGGCCAACGGGTCAGTGGAGTCGCCGTCGAGCGCGAAGCCGCGGCGCCGCGCGGCGTACCAGAGCCACGAGAGGTACATCGAGAGAGCACGTGACGCGTCTGCCGGACCCGCCACCGGTATCGACACCGCGTACGCGCCCGCACCCGAGTAGTCGACGCTCGCCCGTTCGCGTTGCAGCCTCATCGGAAGCGAGTCGGCCACCTCGATCAGGAGCGCGATGACCTCGTGCGGCGGGTCGTCGGTCGAGAACTTCACGGCTGTCTCGGCGGAGTACGGCCCCTCCGGCTCGCTCAGGTTCGTGAACGAGGCCCCGGACAGCGAGGAGTTCGGCACGATCTGGATGCCTGCTCCCGTGTCGATGTGCACAGCCCGCCAGTTCACCTCGACGACACGGCCCTTCACGCCGGCGGCATCGAGCCAGTCGCCGATCTTGAACGGCTGCTCGAACAGCAGTAGCAGACCCGAGATCACCCCGCCGACCGCGTTCTGCAGGGCGAGGCCGATCACGATCGACCCGACACCGAGCGCTGTGAAGAGGCCGCCGACATCCGCATCCCACACCCACGAGAACAGCAGTGCGAGGCCGAGGCCCACCAGGACGAGGCGTCCGATCTCCACGAAGATCGAGGGGATGCGCTCCCGCCACGAACCCGGCTTCGCGTTGGCGAAGAGCGCGACGTTGAACGCCGAGAGCACGAGCAGGATCACCAGGAACCCGAACACCGTCGCCACGACGCGGGTCCACACCTGATCCGCGGGCGACTGGATCGCGAACACCAGGAGCGCGAACAGGGCTCCCACCGGGATCACCCAGTTGCGCAGCATCCGCAGCGGCTTCGCGACCGGGTTGCCGCGCCGGGTCAGCGCGCCGATCAGCTCGGTGAGCACGACGAGGAGTGCCGGGACGCCGACCGCGAGGCCGATGATCCACCAGCCCCATCCTCCCGCGAACACGTCGCCCATGATCAGACCACCTTCCACACGGTCTCGGTCCTGCCCTGGGTCTCCACCGTCCCCGCCTCGACATACGTGACGAGTTCCTGTGTACGGTCACGCACGGTCTGGCTGACGTAGATGCCGGGCTCACCGGTCACCGAGCGCACACGGTAGGCGAGGTTCACGGCATCGCCCCAGAGGTCGTAGGCAAGGCTGGTCCGCGCGACGAGTCCGCTCGTGACGGTTCCGGTGTCGACGCCCGCGCGGAGCGAGATCTGGGTACCGTGCTGGGCGTTGAACCGCTCGAGGACCCCGAGGAGGTTGCGGGCGAAGTCGACCGCTCGCCGGATGTTGTCGACCCTCGGCACGACCAGTCCCGACGAGGCGAGGTAGCCGCCGCGCAGGGTGCGCACCTTCTCCACACCGGCTTTCTCGGCCGCCTCGTCGAACCCGCGCATCAGGGTGTTGAGGAGGCTGATCTCCTGCTCCGCGCCCACCTCCCGCGCGAGGTCGTCGAAGCCGACCAGCTCGGCGAAGACGACCGACACGTTCTCATGCGCCTCGGTGATGGCCTCGTCGCCCTGCTTGTACTTCGTCGCGACGCTCTCCGGCATCAGCGTGTGCAGCAGCTTCTCGTTCTCGCGCTGCTGCTCCTCGATCAGGTCCTGCTTGATCCGCAGACTCGAGGCCATGTCATTGAACGCGCTGCCGAGGTCGCCGAACTCGTCGCGAGAACCCTGCGGCACCTGCACGTCGAGGTCGCCCTCGGCCACCCGGTGCACGGCGCCGACGAGGCGGTGGATCGGACGCGTGAACACCTGTGCGAGCAGGAGCGAGAGCAGCGAGACGCCGAGCAAGATGCCCAGCAGCGACAGCAGCACGTTGCGGGTGAAGACGGTCACGGGCTCGAAAGCCTCGGCGGTGTCGATGCGCGCGATCACGACCCAGTCGAGGCCTTCGATCTCGAGCGGCGCATAGGCGGTGACGCTCTCGCCGCCGATGAAGTCCCGCCCGACGATCGTGCCGCTGCGTCCGGCCTGCGCGCCCTCCACCGCTTGGGTGTCGACGGGCTGGAGCAACACGGTGCCCTTGACCGCGGCGATGCGATCGACGATCGTCGGCGCCATGCCGCCGCTGATGAGTCGCTTCACGTAGTCGTCGGGATCCTCCACGAGGCGTCGCGCCGTGCTGCGCATGAGGTCGTCTCGGCCGACCAGGTAGACCTCGCCGGTGTCGCCGAGGCCCTGGGCCTTCCAGTCTTCCTTGCCCGTCATCACGTCGTTGATCGTGTCGATGGAGATCTGGAACGCCATCGCCCCGGTGATGCCGGCGTCGTTTCCGACCGGGGAGACGACCCACATCGCCGGAACGTTGAGTGACGGGATCCATCGGTCGAAGTCGGTCAGGACGACGGTGTTCACGGAGTTCGTCGCCATCGCCTCCGCGTAGGCCTCCGCGAGCGCAGAGTCCCGGTACGGCCCGGTGAGGAGGTTCGTCCCGAGCTCGACGCCCTTGTATGCGGAGAAGGTGACGTCACCGTCGGTGTTGAGCAGGAGCGCATCCTCGTACCCGGCCTCCTGGACGAGGCGCGTGAAGTAGTCGCCGTAGCGCTCGGTCGCCGCGGAGTAGGTCGTGCCGTCTCCGCTGTCGTTGAGCTCGAGCTGCGCGTCGTAGTCGGCGTCGAAGTCCTCGTTGCCCGTCACGAACTGCCGCTGCACATATTGCCCGGCCGTCGATTCGGGGATGAAGGCCGTGTCGCCGTATTCCTCGCCGGAGCGCTGCTCGAGTTCGGGAATGAACACGTCCTCGTAGTACGCCGCCAGCTCGGCGCGGCGGCTGTCTTCGAGGTCCACGTCGGCGAGGTCGGCGTATCCGGCGTTCACGGCCGCCGACATGCTCTGCGCGCTGAGGTTGCGGCTGTTGAGCGAAGCGTCGCGGCGGACGCTCTCGATCGCGGTGGTGATCTCGGCCGCGCGCATCGAGCGGATGGTGATGAGCTGGTCAACCGCCGAGTCGTGCAGCGACTGCCGCCCGTTGATGAATCCGATGGCGCCGACGATCACCGACGAGACGAGGCTCACCGCCAGCAGCATGATCAGGAGCTTCGACTGGATGCTGAGACCCGCCCGGCCCCGCCAGCTCCGCCTCTTCGTCGCGTGCACACCGATCTGCTCTGTACCGCTGTCGCTCATCTGCCCCTCCGCCATGCGCGTCCTGCGTGCTGGGACCGACGATAGCGATATACCGGTCCCGCGGTCTACGGCGGTGTGGCGCTACAGTGTGCGTCGGAGGCGAAATGACGACCTGGTGGCCCTACGCACGACTCGCAGCATCCGTCCTGGCCGTCGCGGCGATCGTCGCGCAACTCGTCCGGACCCTGGAGATCGCCCTCGTCGCGGAGACGGAGTGGGGCGGCCACCTGCCGACCGTCGTGGCGAACTTCTTCAGTTTCTTCACGATCCTCTCGAATGTGGCGGCCGCGGTCGCCCTCGCGGTCGGGGCGATCTGGGCGCTCACGCACCGCGGCACGACGGCGGAACCGCGATGGCTGGCGCTCCTCCTCGTGTGCGCCAGCACGTACATGATCGTCACGGGCATCGTCTACAACACCCTGCTGCGCGGCATCGAGCTGCCGCAGGGGTCGACGGTGGGCTGGTCGAACGAGGTGCTGCACGTCGTCATCCCGCTCGTCATGCTCGCCGACCTGCTCTTCGCACCCCGTCGCCGCGCGCTCGGCTGGAGCGCCGTGGCCATCACCGCGATCTTCCCGATCGTGTGGGTCGTGTACACGCTGATCCGGGCGAACCTCGTGATCGCCCCGTCGACGGGCAACTCGTGGTGGTACCCCTATCCGTTCCTGGACCCGCGCCTGAACGGCGGATACGGCGGCGTCGCGCTCTGGGTGCTCCTCATCGCGGCGATCATCGTCGCGACGGCCGCCTTCGTGGTCTGGGTCGGCCGTCGCCGTGGAACCGTCGAGTCCGCGCCGACCTCGCCCCTCGAGCCCGCGGGCGAGCGGAGGGGCGAGGCACGCTGACGGCGGTCAGACGGCGGCGAGCGCCTCGCGGTCGTCGTCTCGACGCTGCTCGGCGATGATGCGCTCCGCCTCGACGGCATCCGGATCCACGTCGAGATAGCGCTCGAGCGAGTCGTCGAGTTCCTCGAGCCACGGTGTGTGGTGCACGACGGCGATGGTCCCCGTCATGACCGACTCGTAGACGCGGTCGCGGTACCCCATGATGTCGTCCTTCTTGTCGCGCTTCCACGCGAGGAAGATCTCCACGACCCGGTCGATGTCGAACTCCGGGTAGTCGGTCAGCTCCAGAAGGTCACGGATGTAGTCGGCCTGGAAGCGGATCTCCGCCGCAGCCGAGTCGATCTGCGCGAAGCGTGCACGCCACTCGGCGATGGACGCTGCGCGCTCCTGCTCCTCGGGCAGCGCGATGCGGCCGAGGATCAGATCGCGGACGTACCAGGCCTGCACGTCGAACATGTTGAACGTGAACCACTGATCCTGCGCGCCGAGGTAGGTCAGACGCGGATTGCCTTGCCAGACCACTCCGCGGTACAGGCCGTCGGGGTACACGTTGTTCGGGGAGACGAGGGCGAGGTCGTGCGGCAGGAACGGGTACTTGTGCAGGTATCCGGTGCACAGGATCACCGCGTCGACAGGCTTCGAGGTGCCGTCGGCGAAGAAGGCGACGTTCCCCTCGAAGCGTTCCACGACGGGGCGCTCCTCGATCCCCTGCGGCCAGTCGTAGCCCATCGGCGCCGAACGGAAGCTCGCGGTGACGGAGCGGGCGCCCATCTTGAACGCCTGGCTGCCGATGTCCTCGGCGGAATAGCTCGCGCCGATCACGAGCACGTCCTTGTCGGCGAACGCCTCGGCGCCCCGGAAGTCGTGAGCGTGGCTGATGTACCCGGGGAACGTCTCGATGCCGGGGAAGTCCGGCACGTTCGGGAAGGAGAAGTGTCCGCTCGCGATGATCACGCGGTCGAACTCCTCGGTCGTCGATCGGCCCGTCGGAAGGTGCTCGCTGGTGAGCGTGAACACCTGGCGCTCGTCGTCGAACTCGACCCATCGCACGACCGTCTGGAAGCGGATCAGGTCGCGCACGTCGGTCTTCTCCAACCGCCCGGCGATGTAGTCCCACAGCACGGGTCGCGGCGGGTAAGAGGAGATGGGGCGGCCGAAATGCTCGTCGAAGCTGTAGTCGGCGAATTCCAGGGCCTCCTTGGGACCGTTCGACCAGAGGTTCCGGTACATGCTGGAATGCACCGGTTCGCCGAACTCATCCAGTCCGGTGCGCCAGGTGAAGTTCCACTGTCCGCCCCAGTCGGCCTGCTTCTCGAAGCAGACCAGGTCGGGGATCTCCGCCCCCGCGCGGGCCGCGGATTCGAAGGCCCGCAGTTGCGCCATCCCCGAGGGGCCGGCGCCGATGATCGCTACTCGTTCTCTACTCGTCACGTATCGTCCTCATACTCTTCAGTCATGTATCGGGCGCGGCCGCATCCGAGGGAGGAACAGTTCAGTCCCGGCGGGAGCGGAATGCTCGACCTGCCCGGACGCGGCTGCTCTTCGACGTTATCAGTGTCGGCGGTCGGCCCCGGGGCAGGGCCCGTCCCGCCTGCACGACCGATCCCCGGATGCACGACGCGCCGTGGAAGCTCGTCGTGCATCCGTTCCCGGATCGTGCATCCGTGCCCGCCGGGCAGGGCTGCGACCTATTCAGGGGGAGCAGACAGGGGAAGGGGTTCGATGGCGTCGAAGCCGCTCCTTCGGGGAATCGCTCCGACCGCCGTGGAGAGCGCGGCGGCCACCGCTGTCCCGCCGAGGATGACGAGCGGGACGCCGACGGCCACGGCGTAGCCCGCGTACTCGAGAAGCGTCCCCGCCAGCAGAGGCGCGAGCCCTCCCGCGAGCGCTCCCAGCAACGACGAGAGCGACAGCACGCGACCGCGGATCGGGTCGGGGATGATCAACGCGAGGTAGGAGCCCTGCACGGCGTTCAGAGGAATCAGCGGCATCGACGCGATGAGTCCGATGACCGCCACGGCCCAGACGGCCTGAGTGAAGAGCAGGCCGGTGAAGGCGGCGGCCATCGTGCCGATCGAGAGCCGCACGATCACGCGCCCGCTGAGACGACGAAGCGTCGACCCCACCGCAGCACCTCCGATCAGGACGCCGACGCCTTGCATCGTCTGGATCGCGCCGATCTGCCACGCGGGGGTGCCTGCCTGCTGCTGACTCAGGACGATGGTCATACCGCAGGCCCCGAGGGCGAAGTTGACCATCACGATGAGGCCGATGAGGACACGCGGCTGGTGCCACGTCGCCAGCCACCGCCCACCTGAGGCGAGCGATCGGAGCATCCTCTCGTCCCCGCGACTTTCGGGGCTCAGGTCCTTTCGGATCGCGAGAGCGGACCCGACTTCTCCGAGTCGAGCGACGGCAGCGATGAGGAGCGGCAGCGAGGGGTGCACCCCGAAGAGGAAGCCCGACACGGGGGATGCCGCGAGCCCTGAGGGCCGCGTCGCGAGCCTGGTTCGCCGCCGACGCATCGGCAAGGAACTGCTTGCCGACGATCCGCGGTAGGGCGACATCCGTCACAGTGAAGAAGAGGCCGACGACAAGGCCCTCTCCCGCCGCGATCACGATGAGCGTGCCCGTCGTCAGGAGACCGGCGAGGTACAGCCCTGACAGCCCCGCGTAGATGACGAAGGCGGTCGCCCCTGACCAGATCATCAACCGCCGGGCGTCGAATATGTCGGCGAGAACGCCTCCAGGAAGGATGGACACTCCGCGTGCGACCGCGGATACCGTCCCGATCAGCCCGGCGAGGAAGGCATCGGCCGTCAGTTGGTAGCCGAGGAGCGTGAAGGCGAACGCCCCGACGCTCAGACCGATCTGCGTGAGCGTGTCACCCGCGAACCACGCCCGGTAGTCGCGAACGTCCCAGAGGCCGGGCTGTCGCGCCTTCACAATGGATCGCCTTTCCTGCCCGTGCCGCCGGATCGACGACTCACCCCGCTGAGGTCACGTCGTCGAGGCGGCGCACAGTCCCTTTTGACTACTCTATGTCTACATATGACTATACTCGCTCCGCGACGACGGGACATTCAGGTGCCACGTGCACGATCGATCCCCAGATGCACGACGCGTCGTGGAAGTTCGTCGTGCATCCGTTCCCGGATCGTGCAGACGAGCCAAGGGCGGGCGGGACGCGGGCCCTGGACGACCTCCAAGGGGTTGCGATTACGCTGGTCGGCGGAGGGGTGCGCCGGGCAGTCGCCGCGCACGAACGAGGGAGACGCGAGAAACGATGAACGAGCCCGACGTGCAGAATCCGCCGACGATCTCCGCGCCCCCGCCGCCGCCCGCCCCCACTTCGGCGCATTCATCCGCGCCGACCGCCGCCCCAGCACCGGCCCCCGCGGCACCCACGGATGCCGAGATGGCCAGGGCGACCGAGGTCCTGAGGATCGTCTCCTCCTCGTACTCCGCGAAGATGGTCGGCCAGGAGCGGCTGCGCACCAGCCTGCTCGTCGCGCTCATCGCCGGCGGTCACATCCTGCTCGAGAGCGTCCCCGGCCTGGCGAAGACCACGGCGGCGAGCACCCTCGCCGACACCGTGAAGGCGCAGTTCAAGCGCATCCAGTGCACACCCGACCTGCTCCCGAGCGACATCACGGGAAACCAGATCTACGACGCCGCGACCGGCAGCTTCCGCACGGTGCTCGGCCCTGTGCACGCGAATTTCGTGCTCCTCGATGAGATCAACCGCTCGAGCGCGAAGACCCAGAGCGCGATGCTCGAGGCGATGCAGGAGCACCAGACCACGATCGGCGGCGAGATCCATCACCTGCCGAAACCGTTCCTCGTGATCGCGACGCAGAACCCCATCGAGCAGGAGGGCACGTACGAGCTCCCCGAGGCGCAGATGGACCGTTTCCTGCTGAAGGAGATCGTCGAGTACCCGAGTCCCGCCGAGGAGCTCGAGGTGCTCAGCCGCATCGACTCCGGCGTGCTGGATCCTGACCGGCATGTCGCCAGCGCCGTGAGCCTCGACGACGTGCACCTGCTGCAAGACGTCGCGAGCCGCATCTACGTCGACCCCGCGATCCGCAACTACATCGTGTCGATCGCCTACGTCACCAGGAACCCGGCGCCGTACATCGGCGAAGAGCGGGCGCGTTTCATCAAGTACGGCGCGAGCCCGCGTGCGAGCATCGCCTTCCTGCAGGCTTCGCGGGCACTGGCACTGCTCAAGGGCCGCGCTCACGTGCTGCCGGAGGACATTCGCGAACTCCGTCACCTCGTGCTGCGCCACCGTGTGCTGCTCACGTTCGAGGCCGATGCCGAGGGCGTCCGCAGCGAGGAGATCATCGACCAGATCTTCGCGTCGGTCCCCACGCCCTGACCGTCCATGGCCAGCCTGATCACCCAGGTGAAGAGCAAGCTCTTCATCCACTCGTCGCGCAAGTCGCTGCACGCGCTCGACGGCGCCTACGCGTCGCTGCTGCACGGCCGGAGCCTCGACTTCGAGGATCTGCGCAAGTACGAGTACGGCGATCAGGTGCGCGACATCGACTGGCGGGCGACCGCCCGACTCGGCACTCCGCTGGTCAAGCGCTCGCGGGCGACCCGCATGCACACCGTGATGTTCGTGGTCGACACCGGCCGCTCGATGTCAGCCCTCGCGGCGGACGAGCGTTCGAAGAAGGAGCTGGCCATCCTCGCGACGGGCGTGCTCGGCGTGCTCACCCTGCGCCACGGCGACGACTTCACCACGGTGTACGGCGATGCCGCGAAGGTGCGTCGCCTCGCTCCCGGCCGTAGCGAAGGAGCGCTCGAGCACGCGCTGCGCACGATCGACCGTGCGATCGACCAGAGCGCGGCGCCGAGTGACCGCGACGCCCTGCTGTCGTTCGTGACCCGCACGATCTCACGCCGCATGATCGTGGTCGTGATCACCGATGAAGCACCCGTCACGAGCGAGACCGAGCGGATGCTGCGCCGTCTGCGCGTGCAGCACGATGTGCTGTGGCTCACGCTCCGCGACGCCGATCCGGTGCTGGACCACGCGACAGGTCGCCTCCGCGCCGACGTGGACAGCCGCTGGCAGGTGCCGGGCTTCGTGCAGGGCGACCGCGAGATCGTGCAGGAGCTGACAGCGCAACGCGAAGCCGACGCCGTCTATCTCGCCGACCTCCTCACCCGGATGGAGATCAGCCACTCCTCCATCGACGGGCAGGATGACGCCGTCGCGCAGCTGCTGCAGCTGCTGAATCGGAGGTCGAATGCCCGGCTCTGACGAGCTCTACCCCCCGGCGCAGTACGGATGGGGATGGATGCTGCTCGCGATCGGCATCCTCATCCTCCTGGTGCTCGGAGCCTGGCTGCTGATCGTGCTCACCCGGCCGCGGCGCACCCTGACCCTCGCGGATCCGGCCGCCGGGCACGCGCCGCTGGTCGTCGATGTGCTCTCGCAGCTGCGCACCGAATACCTTGCGCGCATCGCTGAGATCGAGACCGAGTACCGCGAGCGCCGACTGCCCGCGCGACAGGCGAACCTCGAGCTGAGCAGGGTCGTCCGCACCTTCGTGAACGAGTACAGCGGCCTGGAGGCTCCGGTGCTCACGCTCGACGACCTCGTGGCACGGGGCGTGCACCCTGCTCTGATCGACGCGTTGAGCAGGCACTACTACCCCAGCATCTTCCGCCCCGGCCCCTCGATCGATCCGGTCGCCGGCGCCGAGGCGGCGCGAACGGTGGTGCGCACATGGCACTAGCGAACGTGTGGATGCTGATCGCCGCGGTCGCCGTGGTGCTGGTCGCCCTCGGGGTCGGCGTCGTCGTCGGCCTCCGCCGCGGCGGCCGCGCGCGCGGGGGCGACACGGCCCGCATCGCCAGAGCCGAGCGACTGCGCACACTTCCGGCGTTCCGCCGCGCGCTGGCTCGGCGGGCACTCGCCCTCTCCGGGATCCTGGCGCTGGGAGCGGTGACGACGATCGTGGCCGGTGTCGTCGCCGCCCGCCCGATGTCTGCGCAGACCATCCACCCGGTCAACACGAGCCGAGACATCATGCTGTGCCTCGACGTGTCCGGCTCCATGACCGAGGTGGACGTCGAGGTGCTCACGGTCTTCGACGAGCTGCTCGACGGTTTCGAAGGCGAGCGGATCGGGCTGACGATCTTCAACAGCTCCCCGGTTCAGATCTTCCCCCTCACCGACGACTACGACTTCATCCGCGAACACCTGGCGAGCATGACGCAGAGCTTCGACTACGTCGACGAGGTCCCGGAGCATTGGGTGGGCACTCTGAACGGAGACGGCGCCTCTCTGATCGGAGACGGGCTCGCTGCCTGCACGATGGGCTTCGATCGCCCCGACGACGAGCGCTCGCGGTCGGTCATCTTCGCCACGGACAACGAGGTGAACGGCGCCTCGATCGTGACTCTCGAGGAGGCGGCTGCCTATGCGGCGGCGAAGGACGTGCGCGTCTTCGCACTGAACCCGGTGCAGGGCAAGGATGCGGATGTCAGCGCCGAGCTCGCCGCCGCCGCTGAGGCGACCGGCGGAGCGGCGTTCGGGCTGCGTGACACGACGACGGTCTCCGACATCGTCACCCAGGTGCAGGAGCAGGAGGCGACCGCGCTGCGCGGGGAGGCGCAGGTGGTCTGGACGGACACGCCGAACCTCTGGATCGCGCTGCTGTCCGTGGGCGTGCTGGCCTTCGTCGTGGTGCTGTGGAGGGTGCGACTGTGATCTTCCAGCCGATCCTCAACCCGTTGCTCATCGCGCTGCTGTGCCTCCCGGTCGCCGCGCTCGTGGTCTGGATCATCGTGCGACCGTCGGCGTCGACCGGCATCACGGTGTCCGACGCGCGCACCCGTGCCGGGCACCGTGCGCTGTGGGCGATGCGTCTGGTGCTGGTGCTCGCATGCGCCACGATGCTGCTGCGACCGGGCATCCCCGGGGGCGCGACGCAGACGCTCGCGACCGACACCGACATCGTGCTCGTCGTCGACACGACCGCGAGCATCGTCGCCGAGGACTGGGCCGACGACGAGCCGCGCCTCGACGGCATCCGTGAGGATGTACGCGCGCTGATCGAGGAGTACCCGGGTGCACGCTTCGCACTCATCACCTCGGATGCCGCGGCCGAACTGCGGATGCCGTTGACGACCGACACCACGGCGCTGATGGGTTCGCTCGACGTGCTGCGCCCCGAGGTCACCAGCCAGTCCCGCGGCAGCTCGGTCGGCGTCGCGGCGCCCCTGCTGTCGGAGACCCTCGCCTCTGCGGCGTCCTCGTCGCCCGACCGTTCCCGCATGGTGTTCTACTTCGGCGACGGCGAGCAGACGGTCGAGTCGGAACCGGAGTCGTTCAGTGCCAGCGCGGAGTACACCGACGCCGGCGCCGTCTTCGGTTACGGCACCGTCGAGGGCGGACCGATGCGCATCACCACCGGCGGGGTCTCCGACGACGGTGCCGACTACATCCAGTACGAGGGTTCCGATGCGCTCTCGGTGATCGACGAGACGAACCTCGAAGCGATCGGCGAGCAGCTCGGGGTGGACTATCAGCATCGGACGGCCGATGTCGCACCGGTGCTTCCCGAGGCACCATCGACCACGACGAACTACGCGGAGTCCGGCGAGGTCGGCAACGTCACGGAGCTCTACTGGATCGCGGCGCTGGTCGCCCTGCTCGTCCTCGGCGTCGAAGTGGCCCGTGCCACGATCCTGATCGTGCAACTCCGCGGACTCCGCGCTCCGCGCCACCCGGGGCGGTGATCGCACCCGGCGTCCGCTGCGAAGAGGGGGTCTACTCGAAGCCGGGGTAGTCCTGCAGCTTCGTCTCGAACTCGGCCCGGTCGGCCTCGCTGAGCACACCGCTGGCGATGACCACGAGCTGCAACCCCTCCAGAGGCTCTCCGGTGCGAGCGTTCTGCGCCTCGCGTGCGGCGCGGAATCCGCCGTCGTGGTCCTGGGAGAGGTCGTAGACATTGGCGTAGAACCGCAACGGGTCCGGATAGTTCTCGGTGTAGTACTCCCACGTGTGCTGAGTGCGCGGGTCGTCGCTGCCGTAGAGCTTCGCGATCATCCCCTGGTCGATGCCGGAGTTCGTCGGGTCGTTGAAGGAGTACAGCTCCCACAGCCCGCTCTGGAGGACGACGTCGTCGATGACGGCCATGACCTCGAGCTTGCGGTCGTAATCCTGGATCGGCTGCTCGGTCGCCCAGGACGGGGAGGTGTACTCGACGAGCATGGACTCGCCGCCGTAGCCGTTGCGCTCCGGTCGGAGGTCCTCGTCTCCCACCTGCGTCCACGTATAGCCGAACTCCTCGGTGAGCCGTGCGCGGATGTCGGCGAACAGCGTCTCGGACTGCGCACGGACGTCGTCCAGCGACTGCTGCGCGAGCGTCTGCTGGGGGTCGGTGCCCTTGATGCCGGGGTAGGCCTCGGCGTGCTTCTGGGCTGCCGACTTCGTGCCTTCGTAGTTGCCCGACGCGGAGGTCTGCAATGCGCTCATGCCGCCGACGGTGGCGACGTTGAACAGCGCGGCGACGACGAGGGCGATCGCCCCGAGAGTGCGTCCTCGCGCCGAGAACAGCGCGGCCACGATCGTCGCCGCGACCACGAGCTGCACCGTGAGCATCGTGACCCCGTAGAGGATGTCGGTGCCGCCGGCGAACAGTGTTCCGAGGAGGACGAGGGCGAACAGGATGGACGCCGCGAGGGCGATCCAGCCGAGGGCGTTCGCGGGCGTCTTCTGGTCTGCCGGGGTCGTGGTCTCGATGGGCGCGGCGACGGGTGCCGCAAGCGGCGACGGGGCGGAGGCGGGTGCCGTCCCTGAGGCGTGGCGACGCGCGCCGCGGTAGCCGCCAGGAGGTGGCACAGGAGGTGCGCCTTCTGTGCCGGCGATGTAGCGCGCGCGCTGCTTCTCGTGGTCCATCACCACGGCTTGTCCGTTCCGGAGCCGCCGGGGTCGTCGCCCTGCTGCTGGTCGCGTTCCTGTGTGCCCTGCTCGAGTTTGTCCTGGAGCCCCTGCAGCTTGTCTTCAGAGGGCTGCTCGTTCTCCTCCGGTTGCGGCTGGGGTTGCTCCTGCTGCTCTTGCTCCTGCTGCTTCTGCTTCAGCCGGTCCTCGGTGCCGTCGAGGGTGTCCGACATGTCGCGCTGCGGATCGGACGACTGCTGCTGCGCCTGGTCGCTGTGGCACTCCTCCGGTGTCTCGACCGTCACGGTCAGCGCCTGTCCGTAGAGGTCGGCGGCAGTCGCACCGTCGCCGTCAGCCCGCGCGGCGTCACCCATCCGCTCGATGACCAGGGCGAGGTTGATCCGGACGCCGCACACCTCGAGCCCGGTCGCCAGGTCGAGCGCCTCTTCCAGTTCCGCCCTGGCCTCGGGCAGCTGCTCTGCGGCTCCGAGTGCGGTACCGATGTTGAACGGGGCCTTGTATGGCTCGAACCAGTTCAGGAACTCCTGTCCGCGCGCCGATCCCTCGGCTCCCGCGAAGTCGTCGACCACGTAGGCGGTGATCGCCTGATGGGCGAACGCGTACATGCTCAGCAGCTTGCCCACGAAGAGCAATGCGGCGAGCGTGAGCGGGAGAGTGCCGATCGCGACCCACCGACGGACGGCGCGTCGACGGCGGTTCGACCGGAGCAGCGCGGCCGCATCCCCTGATCCGTCCTGGGGTTCGTGCGCCGGGGCTGCGGGGCGTGTCGAAAGACCAGTCACGCCGCACCCCCTCACCGTTCGTCGACCGCACCGCAGACATCGGAGCGTTCCCGAAGCGGCACGGACGAAGCGGTGAACATCCTATCCGTGCAACTTCTCGGCCAGACGCAGCCGGCCCCGGGAGCTTCCTCCCGGGGCCGGCTGCGTGTGGGGCACCTAGCTGGTCGGACGCAGCATGAACTGCATGTTCGCAGCAGGCGCAGCGGCACAGTCATACTGCACGAAGGTCGCTCCGTCTGCGGTGTCACCACCGTTGAGGGCGAGGCACTTGCCGGAATGAGAGGCGACCAGCTGCCGGTAGCCGTCTCCCGCGTCCTTCAGAGTCCAGAGGAAGTTCGACTCTCCGAGGCAGTCGTACTGCACCACGCTCGCGCCGTCGTCCATACTCGGACCTCCGACCGCGAGGCACTTGCCCGTCACGGTGTTCTTCAGTTCGTATGCGCCGTTCGCATGCGGAATCATGTTCCACTGCTGCATGGCATCACCCGTGAACGTCTGCTGCACGGTCGGCGCGTCCCTCTCCCAGTTGGGCACCCCGACCACCTTGCCGCTCACTCGGGAGACGATCGCTGTGGCACGCGGCGACGAGACCGTGAACTGGGTGTTCGCAGCCGGCGTGGACGCGCAGTCGTTCTGAACGAAGGTCGCTCCGTCCGCAGTGTCGGCGTCTTTCACAGCGAGGCACTTGCCGGAGTGGGCGGCGACGAGGTGGGTGTAACCCTCACCCGCGTCCTTCAGCGACCACAGGAAGTTCGATTCGCCGAGGCAGTCGTACTGCACGACGAGCGCACCGTCGTCCGCGCTCGGCCCGCCGACAGCGAGACATTCGCCCGTCGCGGTGTTCTTGACCTCGAACGTGCCGTTCCCCTTCGGATTCAGCTTCCACTCCTGCGACGCATCGCCGGAGAACGTCTGCTGGACGGCCGGGGTGTCGCGGATCGCACCCGAGACTCCGACGACCTTCCCGCTGACGCGCGAGAGGATCGTCACGGCTTCGTCGATCACGATCGGCGCGCTGGTCGCAGAGTTTCCGTCGCGGTCTTTCGCGACGACCGTGTACTGCAGCGTCGTCGCGGCGGGTGCCGCCGGGTCGACGAGCGTGACGTCGGGGCGGTTCCACCAGGTCGCATCGGCCTCGACAGTCGCCACCGGGGCGGCCGTGCCGGAGCGGTGGAGTTCGTAGGTCAAGGTCAGGTCATCTCGGTCCCAGTCGGCGGGAAGCGAGACGGTCACGTGACTCGGATCGTCAGTAGCCCGCACCGCGGTGCCCCTCCAGTCGGCACCGGAGAGGCGGGGTTTGTCTTTCGCGCCTCCCGGCGGGTTCGTCGAGAAGCGAACGAGCCCCTCGAACTGTCCGTTGTTGACCGACCGGAACTCGCCGCCGACAGAGATCATGTCGCCCACACCGGTGATCGACAGCCCCGCTTGTCCCAGACCGGAAGTGACGCCGACTGCCCAGTCCGGTGTCCAGGCGTATGGCGAGGGCGCAGGCGACCCGGCCCAGTCCTTGTAATACGACGTGTTCGTCTGGTGGCCAAGCGTTCCTCGAGCGTCGGCTGTATACGCCTCCGCGTAGTGGAAAGTCCGAGGATTCTGCTCCGGTTGGAGGTTCATCGTGCTGCAGGCGTGGGTGTGGTTGGTCGTGTAGACCACCTTGCCGGTGGAGTAGACGCCGTAGTGGTCGCCCAGGCAGTCGGCGATCCACCGGATCTTTCCCGTTCCCGCCTCTGCCGCGAACGTGCCCTCGAGACTGCCCGGCTTGCTCAGGCCGTACGACCAACCAGTGCCGTACACACCGGTGGCGTCCGTCGCGAGCGCGAAGATGCCCGTCATGCCGTCGTCCACACCGCCGTTCAACCCGTTGTGGATCGTGTTCGGAACCTCCCATGCGGCATCCACGGCTCCAGTGGCCTTGTCAACCGCCGCGATCCCGTTCTTCCCGGTGTCGCCGTTGATCTGAGAGAAGCGTCCGCCGATGACGGTGTCCGCTCCCGCCGGGTCCATCACCAAGGCATCCACCTGGAGGTCCGTCTGCGGCGCCCATCCCAGCACCGCGCCGTCGGTCGCGTCGAACGCGGCGAGGTTCTTGCGCGCGGTGCCGTTGGCCTGGGTGAACAGCCCACCGGCGTAGACGCTCGATCCTGACGTCGTCAGCGCATACACCCCGGATCCGCCGATAGACGGTACGAAACCGGGGACCAGTGCGCCGGTGGTCGCGTCGAGCGCGGCGATGTTCCACCGAGCCTGTCCGTTCACCGAGCTGAACGACCCGCCGATGTAGATCCGGCTGCCGTCGGGCGACGCCGTGACCGCCTTGATCACCCCGTTCACCTGCGGGGCGAACGGCAGCAGCGCACCGGTGGTGATGTCGTACGCGAGCACGTTGGAGCGTGCCGTCAACGCCGTACCGGGCGCCGCCTTCGGCTCGCGGGCGTTATCGAACTTCCCGACCGCGTACACCGTCGATCCGATGGTCGTCTGGGACCAGACGTAGCCGTTGTCGATCTGCACGGTCGGAATCGGGTCCGACGTCACCACATTGCCGTCACGCTGCAGCAACGGCGGCAGGTCTGGTGAGACGTCCGCCGCCGCCGCGCCACCACTCAGCGAGACCAGCCCCGCCATGACCAAAGCCCCGACGACGACGCCGATGGCCGTCTTCCGGGCGCGCCTGAGCGCAAGATGTTTCCCCATGATTTGTTCCCCAGTCATCAGAGTTCGGCCCTCAGGCCGACGAAGACATCACCGTGGTCCAACCGAGAGAGCTTCCCCAGAAAGCCCCCATGACACGGCCGACACACACAGCAACGAATACCCGCTGCATGCGTTATAGCTTGCAGCGGGTAGCACGTTACCACACAATGTCGGGGAACTTGCCTTCCTCCGGGAGGAAGGCAGACGCCCCCGGTCTCCCGGGGGCGTCTGGTCGTTCTCAGCCGAAGTTGGGTCGGCGGATGGTGAAGTAGGAGTAGTTGGTCCCCGTGTCACAGCCGGCCTGCACGAACGACACGCCTTCTGCCGCGTTGCCGTCTTTGAGGGTGATGCACTTACCGGAGTTGACGTTGACCAGCTGGCTGTTGCCGTTGCCGATGTCCCTCTTTTTCCAGTGAGCGGCGGGGTGGGACTGATATCCACAGAGCTCCCGAACAATCTGCGCCCCGTCGTCGACGCTCGCGCCCGACACGGTGAGGCACCCTGCGAGCGAGGCGTTCCGCAACTGCACGGTGCCATCGGCTTGCGGCAGAATCCACCACTGCTGGGCTCGGGAGTCCGTCACAGCCTGCGTGACAGGAGGATCGTCGGTTCCGGACACTCCCATGGCTTTCTGGCTGGACGCCGTGACGAGGATGTACTCCTGGGCAACCGGAGTCGGATTCGGATCGGTTCCCGCGAAGGGCGCGGGACCATTGATGACAGCGCTCGTCGCCGTGTTGCCGTTGCTGTCCTTCGCCACGACCGTGTAGGTCTGCTGCTGGTGGTTGGAGGAGGTCGAGTCGACGAGCTGGAGGTTCGGACGGTTCCACCGGGTCGTGTACTCCGTGGTAGTCGCTACCGGTGTGGTGCTTCCGGAACGGTAGAGCTCATATTTCAGCGCCAGATCGTCGCGGTCCCAATTGGCGGGGAAGGTGACCGTAGTGCTGTCGACATTCTCGTCGGGCCGCACAGCGGAGCCCGTCCAGTCAGCGCCCGATACGCGGGGACCCTGGTGAGCCCCTCCGGGAGGGTTCGTGGAGAAACGGACGAGTCCTTCGAACTGCCCGTTGTTGACAGACCGGAACTCCCCACCGATCGAGATCATGTCGCCCGCGCCGGTGATCGACAGCCCGGCCTGGCCGAGCCCCGTCGTCGTTCCCACAGCCCAGTCGGGGGCCCACTGATAGGCGGACGGCGTCGGGTTTCCGCCCCAGTCGGTGTAACCGGAGACCTGGTTGTGCGCGAGAGTTCCCCGCGCATCAGCCGTGTAGGCCTCTGCGTACTGATGCGCCATCGGGTTCGACTCGCTGAACTGCCCCATCGTCGGGCAGGAATGCATGTGGCTCGTCGTGTAGACGACCTTTCCCGTCGAATACACCCCGTAGTGATCGCCGTGACAGTCCGCCATCCACCGAACCTGCCCGGTCCCCGCCTCTGCGGCGAAGGTCCCTTCGAAGATCGAGCTGCCCCACCCGGTGCCGTAGACGCCGGTCGCGTCCGTCGTGAGGCTGAAGATGCCCCCGATCCCGGTAGCGAGGTTGATGCTCTTCACGGTCTTGGACAGCAACCACGAGGTGTCCAGAGCGCCTGTCGACATGTTCACGGCAGCCGACCCGACCACCTCTGCGCCGTTCAGGTGGGTGAAACGCCCACCGACGATGGCGTTCGTCCCGGCCGGATCGATCACCATCGCATCGATCTGCTGATCCGGCTGCGGCGCCCAGCCCAGCAGCGCGCCATTCGTGGTGTCGAACGCGGCGAGGTTCCTCCGCGCCACACCGTTGGCCTGGGTGAACAGCCCGCCCGCGTACACGGTCGAACCCGAGACCGCCAGTGCATACACCCCGGATCCGCCGATGGACGGCACGACCTCCGGGATCAACTCTCCGGTCTGCGCATTGATCGCGGCGATGTTGTTGCGCTCCTGCCCGTTCACCGAGCTGAACGACCCGCCGATGTAGATCCGACTGCCGTCCGGCGAAGCGACGACAGCCTTGATCACTCCGTTCACCTGCGGCGCGAAAGGCAACAGCGCCCCGGTGTTGATGTCGTACGCGAGCAGGTTCGAGCGTGCGGTCAATGCCGTGCCCGGCGCCGCACCCGGCTCGCGTGCGTTGTCGAACCGACCGCCCGCGTACACCGTTGACCCGATGGTCGCCTGTGCCCACACGTATCCGTTGTCGATCTGCACCGTCGGAATCGGGTCCGCCGTCGCCACGTCGCCATCACGCTGCAGCATCGGCGGCACCGACGGCGACACATCCGCCACCGCGGCACCACCGCTCATCGAGGCCAGTCCGGCCACTATCAAAGCCCCGACGACGGCACCCACGGCCGCCTTCCGGGCGCGCTTTCGCGCAAGGTAATTCCCCATGCATCTCTCCCAGTCATCTGGTCTTCGGCCCACCGGCCGACAAGATCCGTTGCGCCACTGCACGGTGGCCCTCCCCCGTGACACGGTGCGGAACGACACGGATCCCGGCTGCAGATCCTTTAACCCGCAACACGTAACACGCTAGCAACGGAGCGGGAAGGTGTCATGGGGACTTTTGGCTTGATCTGGATACACTGGCGCCACACGGAAGGGACGCCCCCACATGATCCGAGTTCTCGACGAGCAGCAGTCCTATGAGATGTTGAGCACGACCACGGTGGGCAGAGTCGGGTTCGTGGTCGATGGGCGGGTGCAGATCTACCCCGTGAACTTCGCCGTCTCCGGGCGCACGCTACTGCTTCGCACCAGCCCCGACGGGTTGCTGGCGTCGCTCGCCCGCGACGCGGTCGATGTCTCGTTCGAGGTGGACTACCACGACCCGCTCGGCGCCACCGCGTGGAGCGTGCTGATGCACGGCTCTCTGTCACCCGCCCCCGAGGAGGAGGTCGCGGCCGTCAGCGCCAGGGTCAACCCCTGGGCCGGCGGTGACCGCGACCTCGCGCTGATCTTCCAGATCGAGAGCATCGAGGGACGCGTCGTCCGTCGGGATTGATCAGGCCAGCGCGAGACCTGCGGCGAGCGCGAAGCCGAGCACCGTTGCGAGACCCGTCGACTCCTTGGCCTTCGACTGCGCCTCGGGGACCATCGAGTCGACGAGCATCACGAGGAGTGCGCCAGCCGCGAACCCGCTCGCGGCGGAGCGGAAGTCGTCGCCCGTCACGCTGGCGAGCGCGAAGCCGCCGACCGTCGCCGCAGCGCACACGACAGCGACCCCCGCCCACAGGAGAAGCACGCGCGACTTCCCCATGCCTCCCTCGAGCAGGTCGGCTGCGGACCCGATCGACTCGGGCAGGTTCGAGACGAGGATGGCCACCACGAGGGCGATGCTCACGGGTTCGCCCGAGGCCAGACCGATTCCGAGCACCAGCTGCTCCGGGATGCCGTCGAGGAGGGCCCCGACGGCGAGCTGCCCACCGCCCGCGCGCTGCTTCGTCCTCGCGGCGCGGGCATCCAGGATGCGATCGGCGATGTAGTAGCTGATCGCCCCCGCCGCCACTCCGGCCACCAGCGGGATCGGGCCGGCGAGATCCAGGCCCTCTTCCCACAGCTCGAACGCGATCGAGGCCATCAGCGCGCCGGCACCGAATCCGAGCACGATGCCGAGCCACTTCGGGGGCCACTTGCGCACCAGCGCGAGCAGCGCACCGACGAACAGCGGCGCGGCCGCCACCGCACCCCACAGGATCGCATCGCCCACGTCGCACCTCCGTTGGGCCTACTCTCCCACTTCTCGATGCCGGGCCGGGCTGCCCGTCAGCGACGCCCGAGGTGTGTCGCTCGTTCCCGGGCGGTGGCCCCTCACCCCGGTTCCGATATGAAGCACTGCGGCGCGGCGGTATCGTGCCATGTCGGTGGTATCGTGATGGCATGAAGGCTACCATGGACAAGGCAGGACGCATCGTCATCCCCGCGCCGCTCCGTGAGCGCGTGGGACTGGTCCCGGGCCCCGTCGACCTGATCCTCGACGGCAACGGCATCCGTATCGAAATCGAAGCGCCGGACAACCTCATCGAGAAGAACGGGCGCCTCGTGATCGCGTCGTCTGGCCTTCCCCTCACGAGCGACGACATTCGGGAGTTGCGTCTTGCCGACCAGCGCTGACCTCCTTCTCGACACCAGCGCCGCGGTCGCCCTCCTCACGGAAGACAGCACTGCGCACCTCGCCATGCAGGCCGCATGTGCCGGCGCAGTCCTCGGACTCGCGGGCCATGCGTCGGCTGAGACCTACTCGGTCCTGACACGTCTTCCTGGCCCGAATCGACTGACTCCTCGGGCGGCCGCTCGTGCGATCCGGACCGCGTTCCCCGCATCGGTCTCGCTCCCAGAAGAGACGGCGCAGACCGCCGTCGACACCCTCGCCGATGCCGGGGTCTCCGGCGGCGCGGTGTACGACGGGCTGGTCGCGCTCTGTGCCCGCGCTGCCGGCGTGACGCTCCTCAGTTGCGATCGCCGCGCTATGGCGACGTACGCGGCCCTCGGCATCGCCGTCACCGTCGTCTGACGCGGCACAGGGCGACACGCCGCCCGCCGATAGACTGGACAGCATGTCCAAGGTCCTCCAGTCCCTTCCCGTCGGCGAACGCGTCGGCATCGCCTTCTCCGGAGGACTCGACACCTCCGTCGCCGTCGCGTGGATGCGCGAGAAGGGCGCCGTGCCCTTCACCTACACCGGTGACCTCGGCCAGTATGACGAAGACGACATCGCGTCGATTCCCGGCCGCGCGCTGGAGTACGGCGCTGAAGCGTCGCGCCTGATCGACTGCAAGACCGCCCTGGTCGAAGAGGGCCTCGTCGCCCTCTCCTGCGGCGCCTTCCACATCCGCTCCAGCGGCAAGACCTACTTCAACACGACGCCTCTCGGCCGCGCCGTCACCGGCACGCTGCTGGTTCGCGCCATGAAGGAGGACGGCGTCGACATCTGGGGCGACGGCTCCACCTACAAGGGCAACGACATCGAGCGTTTCTACCGCTACGGTCTGCTCGCGAACCCTCGTCTGCGCATCTACAAGCCCTGGCTCGACGCCGACTTCGTCACCGAGCTGGGCGGCCGCAAGGAGATGAGCGACTGGCTCGTCGCCCGCGACTTCCCCTACCGCGACTCGGCAGAGAAGGCGTACTCCACCGACGCGAACATCTGGGGCGCGACGCACGAGGCGAAGACGCTCGAACACCTCGACGTCTCCCTCGAGACCGTCGACCCCATCATGGGTGTCAAGTTCTGGGACCCCTCGGTCGCGATCGAGGCCGAAGACGTCACGGTCACGTTCGAGGCCGGCCGCCCCGTCGCGATCAACGGCGTCGAGTACAGCGATCCGGTCGCCCTCGTGATGGAGGCGAACACGATCGGCGGGCGCCACGGCCTCGGCATGAGCGACCAGATCGAGAACCGCATCATCGAGGCGAAGTCGCGCGGCATCTACGAGGCTCCGGCCATGGCGCTGCTGTTCATCGCGTACGAGCGCCTGGTCAACGGCATCCTGAACGAGGACACGCTCGCAACCTACCACGAGCAGGGCCGCCGCCTCGGGCGCCTGATGTACGAGGGTCGCTGGCTCGAGCCGCAGTCGCTCATGCTGCGCGAATCGATCCAGCGCTGGGTCGGACTCACGATCTCCGGAACCGTGACGATCCGCCTGCGCCGCGGCGACGACTGGACCATCCTCGACACCGTCTCCCCGAACCTGTCGTACGGCCCCGAGAAGCTGTCGATGGAGCGCGTCGGCGATGCCGCCTTCGGTCCTGTCGACCGCATCGGCCAGCTCACCATGCGCAACCTCGACATCTCGGACTCCCGTGCACGTCTGGAGCAGTACGCGGGCCTCGGTCTGGTCGGCGGTGCGACGGGCGAGCTCGTCGGACGTGTGACCGCCGGCGAGTCCGCCGAGATCACCGAGTCGGTCCACGGCTCGATCTCCGAGGCCGACGAGACTCTGGCAGACGCCGTCGACACGGCATCCGAGGGCGCCGCCTTCGACTCCGGCACCGACTGACCTCACGGGCAGTCGGCGTTCGGATCAGGGTTCGCGAGCGAAGGCGGGGCGCACGCGTCCCTGCTGCGGTTCAGCGGCGTCCGTCTCTTCGGCCGCCCTGTCGATGATCGCTGGAAGCACGTCGTCGAAGAGCGTCACGATCACCGCACGCGTCACCGCGGCGTCGCGCTGCCGGATCGCCTCGCGGACCTCGGCCGTGGCGCGTTCGATGCCATCCCAGTCGAAGGCGCCCCGCGCCTGCTGCGTGAACCGCCTGATCTGCGGGCCGAGCACCTCGATCGCACCGACCCGCGTGGAGTTCCCCTCTATGCGGGCGAAGGCGACGACGACAGCACGAAGGGCTCCGCTGAAGGCGGCGACGTCACGCTTGCTGATCGCCGAGGACATGTCCTCCGTGAGGTCGATGAGATACGCGACGTCGTCTTCCTGAAGCAGAGGCATCGCGTGACGCACCGACCCGATCCAGATGTCACCGAACATCGCGACGGCGTCGCGGATGTGATCGATGTCGAGAGGCGCGACCCGCGTGTACCGGTTGCGTTGCATCTCGACGAGTCCCAGTTCGGCAAGGCGCGCCAGAGCATGGCGGACGGGCGTCTTGGATGTTCCCAGATCCTCCGCCAGCTCGTAGTCGCGGATGCGCTGACCCGGCCGCAGTTCGCCGTTCACGATCGCATCTCTCAGACGCCGATAGACCTCTTCGCTCACGGTTCTGCGCTCCAACGCGCCATCGAAACCTGACAATTCGCACCCTCCTCGACCACAGCGATTCCCCACCCCCAGAGACCGACGGTCACGGTCTCCTATGCGCTCGCGGGAGCGACGCCCCCCGTTGCCATACGTCGCGCAACGCGTAACATAACACAGCTCTCTCAACGGCCACTGAACAGTCGATGCTGAGAGAGTGCCGTTTGATCTTGCACAATCATGTGCAGGATAATTATCATCGAAGGATGACCACTCGCGCACCCCGCCGCGACGCCGTGGAGAACCGGGTCGGGATCCTCTCCGCCGCACGCGCGGCCCTCGCCGTCGATCCCCACGCCTCCATCGACGCCATCGCCCGCAGCGCCGGCCTCTCGCGTCGCACGCTCTACGGACACTTCGACGACCGTGACGCCCTGATCCGCGAACTCATATCGAGCGGTGCGCAGCGATTCAACGCGATCGCAGAATCCGTGGACGACGCCGACGCCCGGATCGCCCTCGCCCGCCTCGCCGCTCAGCTCTGGCGGGAGGCGGCGCACGTGCAGGTGGCCGCAGCCCTCGCGCTCGACGAGTCGCATGTGGAGCACACCGCCGCAGCGCTCGCCCCGCTGCGGCGCACGGTCGCCGCGCTCGTGCGCCGAGGACAGGAAGACGGCAGCTTCCGCACGGACCTCGCCGCGCCCACGCTCGCCCGGCTGATCGAGGAGATGGCCCGGATCGTCGTGTCCCGGACGGATGCGATGAGCGCGGGGGCCGCCGACCTGGCCGTCCGCACGGTCCTGAGCATCGCCGGGCTCTCCTGGCGCGAAGCCGACACCCTGCTGGCTTCGCACCCCGACATCGACACGACCGTCGCCGCGACGGCCGACACCGACAGGAAGGCGAGCGCATGAAGATCGCCCTGCAGGACGTGAGCAAGGGTCGCGGTGGGCAGGCGCTCCCGTCGACGTCGCTCGAGTTCCACACCGGCGCCGTGCGCTTCGCACTCGCCGAGACCGAGCAGCGCCCGACGGTGCTCGGACTGATCGCGTCCGGCCGGATGCGCCCGGACTCCGGGAGGGTCAGCATCGATGGGACGTCGGACGCGAAGGCGCTGCGTCGTCGCGTCGCACTGGTCGACGCACCGGATGTGAGCGACCCCCACGCCGACATCACCCTCGCCGGCGTCGTGGGCGAGGAGCTCATGTTCGCCGGCGTCGGCGCCACCCCTCTGCACGCGCGGCGCTGGCTCGCACAGCTGGGCTTCAGCGAACTCGCCTCCGCGCCGATCGGCACCATCGACCCGGCGGCGCGCGTACGCATCCTGTGCGAACTCGCCGTGCTGCGCGAGGGGGTCGAGGGCGTCGTCCTCGTGTCGCCCGACCGTCACGGAGGGAGTCCCGACGGCTGGTGGCGCATCGCCGGCGAGTTCGCGGACCGCGGCTACGCGATCCTCGTGATCATCGGCGGGTCCGCCGCCGTCGCCCTCGAGCGGATGCATGAGTTCGAGGCGATCAACGCCTCGGGGCCCGTCGAACCTCTGATCCTCGAGGAACCCGAACCGGAGGCCGCACCCGAGACCGAGTCGACCGTGCCGGAGACCGAGACCGAGACCGAGTCGGCCGTGCCGGAGACCGAGACCGAGACGGCGCCCGAGCCCGAGTTCGAACCCGAGCCAGCGACCGAAGCGGTGCCCGAAACCGAAGCGGAGTCCGAACCCGAAGCGGAGCCCGAACCCGAAGACGTCACGACGCACGAGAAAGGAGGGGCACGATGAAGGTTCCCGCCATGATCGCCGCGGAGCTTCGGCGGCTCACCGCGAGCAAGATGGGCATCCTCGCCCTCGTCGCGCTGATCTGCGTGCCGATCCTGTACGGGGGACTCTACCTCTGGGCGAACCAGGACCCGTACGCGAAGTTCCCCGACGTACCCGTCGCCCTGGTCGTCGATGACGAAGGTGCGCCCGCGCCGACCACGGGCACGGAACCCGAGACGGGTGACACGGTGAACTACGGTGAGGACGTCGCCGAGAACCTCATCGACGGCAACGCGTTCGACTGGCAGCGGATGACGGCCGACGAAGCAGCCGAGGCGTTGCGCACGGGCACGGTCGACTTCACCGTGACGATCCCCGTCGACTTCTCGACGGCACTCACGTCCGCCGCCGGCGACGATCCGCATCAGGCGCGCATCGAACTCGAGACCAACGACGCCAACAACTACCTCGCGTCGTCGATGGGGACGCAGGCGGTGGAGAAGATCCGCAGCTCGGTCGCCGAGATGGTCGGCAGCGAGGCTGCAGAACGACTGCTCACGGGTCTCAGCGACGTGCGCGACAGCCTCGTCACCGCGACCGACGGTGCGACGCAGCTCGCCGACGGAGCAGGCACGGCCGCGTCGGGCAGCACGACCCTCGCCGAAGGCACGGCGAAACTCGCCGACGGCGCCGCACAGCTGGCTTCCGGTGCACAGACGCTCGCGAACGGGGCGCAGCAGGTCAGCGCGGGCAACCGTCAGCTCGCCGACGTCGCCGATCGGGCAGGGGCTGCGGTCCAAGAGGCCGCGAATGCCCTGCCGCAGGTGCGCACCGACATCGCGGACGCGCTCACCGAGCAGGGCCTCACGCCCGAAGAGGTCGACCAGGTGCTGGCCAGGCTCGACCCTCTCGGCGCACGTCTGCAGGAGGGGAACACGCAGGTGCAGAACGCGGTCGGCAAGGTCGACCAGCTCGCGGCCGGCGCCGCATCCCTCGCATCCGGCGCCAGTGATCTCGCATCCGGTGCCGGTACCGTCGCCACGGGGGCATCCGCTGCGAACGACGGGGCAGCACAGCTGCGCGACGGCCTCGCCACGCTCGCCTCAGGAACGACGGAGCTGCGTGACGGGCTCTCCGACGGCGTCGAGGCGATACCCGCATCCACGCCGGAACTGCGCACCCTGCAGGCCGACACGATCGCGGATCCGGTCAAGGTCTCGAGCGACAAGGTCGCGTCGGCCGAGGACTACGGTGCAGGTCTCGCCCCGTTCTTCGCCGCGCTGTCGGCGTGGATCGGCATCTACGCACTGTTCCTGATCGTGAAGCCGATCTCCCGCCGCGCCATCACCGCGCTGCACTCCCCCATCCGCATCACGCTGGCCGGGTGGCTGACACCCGCCATGCTCGGCGCGGTGCAGATGCTCGGGCTCATGGGCATCCTGGCGATCACGCTGGGCTTCACCTTCGACCATCCTCTCGGCACCCTCGGCGTGATGGTGTTCGCCTCCGCGACCTTCGCGGCGATCATCCTCGCGCTCAACGTGTGGCTGGGTTCGGTGGGTCAGTTCCTCGGACTCGTGCTCATGGTGCTGCAGCTCGTCACGGCCGGCGGTACGTTCCCCTGGCAGACCCTCCCGGCACCGCTCGCCGCCCTGCACCATGTCCTGCCGCTGGGCTATGTGGTCGATGCGATGCGACAGCTCATGTACGGCGGGGACTATGCACGCGCCGGATGGGACCTCGCGGTCCTCGGGGCTTGGCTGGTCGGTGCTCTGCTTCTCGCGATGATCGGCGTGACGCGGATGACCCATCGACGCACGCTCCGCGATCTGCAGCCGAGCCTCATCGGGTGACCGTCGCCGCCCGCCGTGGAACACTCCGCGGCGGGCAGGGGGATATGATGCGAAGGCGCGAGCCTGACACGCGCACTGGGGCTCGGTGGGACTGAGTTCCACCTGTCTACCCGAAAGAGTTCTCGACGATGATGACCGATTCGACGGCGTCTGCCGCACCCTCGCGCCCCTCCCTGGGCGTCCGCATCGGACGCATCGCGTTCTTGGTCGTCGCAGGGATCGTCGTGATCGCCGTCGCGGCGGCGTTCTTCGTCACGTGGACGATCCAGCGCTCCTTCCCGCAGACCGCGGGAACGCTGGAGCTCGATGGGCTCCAGTCCGAGGTCACCGTGCAGCGGGACGACCGCGGAATCCCCACGATCACCGCCGACTCGACCGACGATCTGTTCTACGCCGAGGGGTTCGTGCACGCCCAGGACCGGTTCTTCGAGATGGACTTCCGCCGCCACGTCACCGCCGGCCGCGTCGCGGAGATGTTCGGCGAGTCACAGGCGGCGACCGATGCCTTCCTCCGCACGCTGGGCTGGCGCGCCGTCGCCGAAGCCGAGGTCGAGGCTATGGACGAGACCACGCGCGGCTATTACGAGGCCTACGCCGACGGTGTCAACGCCTACCTCGCCACCCGTTCCGGTGCGGAGCTCTCCCTGGAATATGCGGTTCTCGGCATACAGAATCCGGAGTACGCTCCCGAGCCCTGGGAGCCCGCCGACTCGGTGGCGTGGCTGAAGGCGATGGCCTGGGACCTGCGAGGGAACATCGAGGACGAGACCGAGCGATCGCTCCTCGCCGCCGAGCTGGGCGAAGGCGAGGACGTCGATACCGCTGCCTTGCTCGCGAAGCTCTACCCCGACTATCCGTTCGATGAGAACCCGGTGATCGTCCCCAAGATCTCGACCGTGCCGGCGCTCGACACCGACGCGGAGCCCGCCGCGTACGCGTCCCCGGCGGACGACGGGGAGATCCAGCAGGCGACGACGACCGTGGAGTGGACCCAGACCTCGGGCGTCATCGAGGCGGCCAGCGAACTCGTCGGGGACATCGGGGAGGGTATCGGCTCGAACTCCTGGGTGGTCTCCGGCGACCTGACCGAGAGCGGGATGCCGCTGCTCGCGAACGACCCGCACCTCGGCGCATCGCTGCCCTCGGTCTGGTATCAGGTGCAGTTGAAGTGCTCGACCGTGGACGAGGACTGCCCCTTCGACGTCGGAGGCTTCTCGTTCTCCGGGCTTCCCGGCATCGTGATCGGGCACAACCAGCACGTCGCCTGGGGCTTCACGAACCTCACCACAGACGTCACCGACCTCTACGTCGAACGCGTCGTCGGCGACGAGTACTGGCGAGACGGCGCCCTCGTCCCCCTCGAGACGCGCACCGAGACGATCAAGGTCGCGGGCGGAGACGACATCGACCTCACGATCCGCTCGACCGTGCACGGGCCCATCATCTCGGGTCTCACGGACGACTTCACCGCGATCGCCGAGGACCCCGGTCCCGCCCTGGAAGAGGCGACCGGTGCTCCCGCAACCGTGCCGGACCCCGACGGCGACGCCGAGAACGCGGTCAGCCTGCGATGGACCGCGCTCGATCCCGGCACGACCGCGACCGCGATCTTCGCCTTGTCGACGGCGCAGGACTTCGAGGACTTCCGCTACGCCGCATCGCTCTTCGACGTCCCGGCGCAGAACCTCATCTACGCCGACACCGAGGGCAACATCGGCTACCAGACCCCCGGGCGCCTCCCCATCCGTGGAGCCGGCGACGGGTGGATGCCCCAGCCCGGGTGGGACAGCAGCTACGACTGGACGGGCTTCATCCCGTTCGAGGAGCTGCCCGTGTCGTACAACCCGAGGTCGGGGTACATCGTCACCGCGAACAACGCGATCGTGACGGACGACTACTCGTACTTCCTCTCCCGCGACTGGGACTACGGCTACCGTGCAGCCCGCATCACCGACCTCATCGAACGTCGTGCGGCCGCAGCCCCGTTGACCGCCCAGGACATGCGCGACATCCAGATGGACGAGGAGATGTGGATCGGCACCCAGCTCGCCGCCGCCATGGGCGACGTCGACGTGCCAGGCGCGGGACCGACGGAAGCCGTCGAGCTCCTGCGGTCCTGGGATGCGCAGAACTCGGCGAGCTCGCCCGCTGCGGCCTACGCGAACGTGCTGTGGTCCACCCTCGTGCAGAACATCTTCGCCGAGCGCGAGCAGCCTCTGCCGATCGACGGACAGGCACGCCTGTTCACCGTGGTCGGAGCCATGCTCGACGACCCGTCGGACCCTCTGTGGAGCAACCCGGCTCTCGACGTCGACGGCATGGAGGCGATGCTGACGCTGTCGGCGGAGGAAGCCTACGACGAGCTCTCGGCGCTGCAGGGAGACGTGGTCGCCCGGTGGAACTGGGGCGACCTCCACGCCATCACCCTCACGAGCGACACGCTCGGCTCATCCGGGATCGCCCCCATCGAAGCCCTCTTCAACCGCGGCCCCTACCCGGTGGGCGGCGGAGCGTCGGTCGTGAACGCCACGGGATGGGAGCTCGGTGTCTCGTACGCGACGACGACAGTGCCCTCCATGCGCATGGTCATCGACCTGGCGGACTTCGACGCCTCGACCTGGAACCACCTCACCGGCGCTTCCGGCCACGCCTACCACGAGCACTACACCGACCAGACAGCGGACTGGGCCGCCGGAGTCCAGAAGCCCTGGGCGTACTCGGAGAAGGCGGTGCGGTCCGCCACGGTCGACACCCTCGTGCTGACCCCCGGCGACTGACGAGGGAAGCTGAGCTTCCTCGGATAACGTGGATGCGTGCCATCCAGTTATCTCGCCCCGAAGGGGACCATCGCCACGCTCCTGGAGTATGAGCACGGCGGGGCGACCCTGATCGCCGAGACGTTCGGGGAAGGCCCGCACACGTACCTGCTGCTGCACGGCATCGGCATGGGCCGCAGCGTCTACCTCGACATCGTGCAACGGCTCGAAGGGAAGGTGATCGCCGTCGATCTGCCCGGCTTCGGTGAAGCTCCGGAGCCGGAGAAGACACTCACCATGGAGCGGCACGCCGACCTCGTCGCGGCGTACCTGAAGCACGTGGACTCAGGGCCGGTCATCGTGATCGGACACTCGATGGGCAGCCAGATCGCCGCGGAGCTCGCAGCCCGGCATCCGTCTCTCGTGGAGGGGGTCGTGCTGGCGGGCCCGACCGTGAACAAGGCCGCTCGGAACATCGGCGCACAGGCGCGGTATCTGCTGACCGACCTCGTCGGAGAGCGGCCGCTGGTGATCTGGCGCGGGGCCAGGGAGTACCTCCGCGGTGGGCCGCACCTCATCCGCAAGATGCGCGCGACCATCGTGCACGAACCCGAGGACGCCTTCGTGCGCATCGACTGCCCTGTACTCGTGCTGCGCGGCGAGAGCGACCCCCTCGCGCCGATGAGCTGGTGTCAGGAGATCCTCGACGCCATCCCTGGCGCCGACCTCGAGGTCATCCCCGACCACGGGCACGGCACGCTGATCAGCGACTCCGAGCCCGCGGCACGACTGATCCACGAGTTCACCGCCCGCCTCTGACGCCCGCGGGATCAGGCCATCGCGTCGGATCAGGCCGATTCACTTCGAAACGGCCTGATTGGGCGCGATGGCCTGATCCGACGCGGTGAGCTGGCATCGAGCACCGGGGCAGCCGGCGACGTCAGCCGGCGGCGGGAGGAGTCTGCTTCGACTCGGCCAGCTCGTCGACAACGAGACCGCGCTGCTCGATGGTCCCGTTGCGATAGGCCTGCCGCCCGACCATGTGCGCCGAGAGCGGAGCCGTGGCGAACTGCATCAACACGACAGGGGCGACCAGCACGAATCCGACGAGGATGCCCCCGATCGAGCGCTGCGACAGAGCGATGGCGATGCAGATGAGGAGCAGCCCGAGGACCTGCGGCTTGGTGGCAGCGTGCAGCCGCGAGGGGACGTCGCGGAAATGCAGCAGGCCGACCGCGGCCGACAGGCACAGCAGCGCGCCGAGCAGGATGAGGACCAGGACCGCCACATCGATGACGGCATCAGGGATCATGAGACCGAACACGTTCATGGTGTCGTGTTGTCCCTTCTCGCGACGAACCGGGCGACGGCGATCGACCCGAACACTCCGATGGCCGCGATGATCAGGAGCACCGGGATGTTCCGGGTGTGACCGTTGATCGCCATCTCCGCTCCGATCACGCACATCACCTCGGTGAGGAGCACATCGGAGGCCACGGCCCTGTCGAGGATGGACGGTCCCCGCACGATGCGGATCAGCGCGAGAACCGCGGCGATGCCGAACACCACCATGATCAGCAGCAGCAGGATGTTCATCGGGCACCGCCCTTCGTCAGCCCGAGGCCGGCGCGCTCGTCGGCCTTGAGTGCACGGTACTGAGCGGGATCGCCGAGCGCACGCACGACCCGCTGCTCCCACCGCAGGACTCCTGCGCGTTGCTTCTCCACGTCTTCGAGGTTCCTGACGCCGATCACGTGCAGGTAGAGGATGCGTCGATCCCGGTCGGTCTCGGCCACCAGCGAGCCGGGGACCAGCGAGGACACGACGGCGACGTGCGTCATCACCAGGTCGTCCGCGTACCGCAGGGGCACCGCGATGATCGCCGTGCCCGGCTGACGCCGGAAGTCGAACACCTGCACGGTCACCGAGAGCGCACCGCGGAGCACCGCGAACAGGAACTGCACGACGAAGAGCGCGGCGTACCAGAGGTTGATGCGCCCGGAGAGGGCGACGGTCGGCAGTCGGAAGACGCGAGTGACGAAGATCGCCACGACGAGCCCGGTCAGGAAAGACAGCACCGTGAACTGCGCCCACAAGAGCATCCAGAGCACCACCAGCCACGCGAGGAACGGCAGCTGCACACGGATGTCGCGCCAGAGGTGACGTCGGGTGTCGCGCCCCATCAGCCCACCTCGTCTTCCAGCTGCACGAGGTTCACGGGCTGCAGAAGACCGGCGCCGATCCGGTCGCAGAGGGCGTACAGGGGTCCGGCGAAGACCGTCAGAGCCAGAGTCACCGCGACCATGCCCCCGGTCGCGAGGGTCATGATCTTCGGGATGCGACGACGTTCCTGCTGCTCGTCGGCGGCGGGGGCGTTGCCCAGGTAGGAGATGCGGCCTTCGGTCTCGGTGGAGTCCTCCTCCTCACGCCAGAAGGCGAGGTTCCAGGCGCGCATCAGGGCGTAGAGCGTCAGCAGCGAGGTGATGATGCCACCGAAGATCAGCACGATCATGATCGGAGTTCCGACGGATGCCGCAGCTTCGAACAGCGCGAACTTGCCGATGAACCCCGAGAACGGCGGCAGGCCGCCGAGGTTGATCGCGGGAACGAAGTACAGCACCGCGATGACGGGGGCGACCTTCAGCAGCCCCTTGACGCGCAGGATGGAGGTGCTTCCCGCTCGGCGTTCCACGAGCCCGACAGCCAGGAACAGCGTGGTCTGCACGACGATGTGGTGCACGATGTAGTACACCGTGGCGCCGATGGCAGCGGGTGTCGCTATCGCGAGACCGAAGATCATGTAGCCGACGTGGCTGACGAGCGTGAAGGACAGGATTCGTTTGAGTTCGGCCTGCGCCACTGCGCCGAGCACGCCGACGATCATGGTCGCGAGAGCGATGATCAGCAGCAGCGTATCGATACTGTTCGAGGCGAAGAGCTGCGTCTCGGTGCGGATCAGCGCATACACGCCCACCTTCGTCAGCAAGCCGGCGAACACCGCCGTGACCGGGGCCGGAGCGGTCGGGTACGAGTCCGGCAGCCAGAACGACACCGGGAAGATGGCGGCCTTGATGCCGAAGGCGACCACGAGCATCAGGTGCAGCACCAGCTGCGTCTCCTGCGGGAGCTCGGACATCCGCTCGGCGATCTGGGCCATGTTGACCGTACCCAGCGCGCCGTAGATCATCGCGATCGAGGCGAGGAACAGGATCGACGACACCAGCGAGACGACGATGTAGACCGCGCCGGTGCGGATCCGCGACTCCGTGCTGCCGAGCGTGATCAGCACGTAGGAGGCGACGAGCAGGATCTCGAACCCGACATAGAGGTTGAAGAGGTCGCCGGCGATGAAGGCGTTGAAGATGCCGGCCGCGAGGATCAGGTACGAGGGGTTGAAGATCGAGATGGGGGTCTCGTCCGTGCCGTCCGCCGCTCCCTGGCCGATCGAGAAGAGCAGCACCGCCAACAGCACGATGCTGGAGATGAGCACCAGCAGCGCGGCGAGCCTGTCGACGTACAGCACGATGCCGAACGGCACGGGCCATCCGCCGACCGACACCGCGAGGGGCGCCCCGGAATCGACGACGACCAGGAGCACGGCGGCGATCACCGAGACAGCGGCGAGAGTGGCCACGGTGACGACGACCTGGAGCCTGGCGTTGCGCCCGAACACGAGCGTGACCGCCGCGCCGAGCAGCGGCAGTGCGACGAGGAGGGGGACGAGGGCGGTCATGGCCTGCCCTCCTCGTTCTCGTCGCGGTCGTGTGGTTCGTCGGGGGTCGACTCCTCGTCGTCCGGCCGCGATGAGGGTTCGGCACCCCATCCGGTCGGTGCGTCGAAGGGGGCATCGTCGTGGATGGCGGGGTGATCGCGCATGTGCAGCACCGTGATCGGCGCGGTCTGCACGCCGACGAAGTCGGTGGTCGCCTCGTCGTCGTCGGTCTCGGACTCGTCGTCCATGACGTCTTCGTCGGCGTCGGTGCGCTCGCGGAGCGCGATGTCGGCCTCGTCGTCCTCGACCGTGTCGGCCTGACCGAGCTGCCAGGAGCGGTAGATGAGCGCGAGGAGGAACGCCGACACGGCGAAGGTGATCACGATCGCGGTCAGGGTGAGCGCCTGCGGGAGCGGGTCGCTCAGCTCGCCCTCCGTACCGAAGAACGGCGCGTTCCCCGGCACGCCCATCACGATCAGGAGCAGCAGGTTCGTGGCGTTCCCCAGCAGCAGGAAGCCGATCAGCACGCGGGTCAGGCTGCGCTCCAGCATCGCGTACACGCCGCACGCGAAGAGGACTGCCATGATGACGATCAGGGTGAGGGAGACATCCATCAGCTGCTCCTCCCGCCCCGTGAGAGGAAGCCTTCGGGCCCCGGGGTCGTGCGCAGAGCGGCCTGCCTGTCGACCTCGGCTCCGAGGCTGCGCAGCACATCGAGGACCAGCCCGATCACGACGAGGTACACACCGATGTCGAAGATCGTCGACGTGACGAACTCCATATGCCCGATGCCGGGGATCTCCCACTCCCAGAACGTGCTCGTGAGCGGTGCGAGGCCGAAGAAGAGGGGGACCACAGCGGTGCCGACGGCGAGGATGAGTCCTGCGCCCAGCAGCCGGCCGGCGTCGGTCGGGGCCGCTGCCCCGAGCTCCCAGCGACCGCCGGCGATGTAGCGCATCACGAGTGCCATACCGGCGACGAGTCCGCCCGCGAAGCCGCCACCGGGCAGGTTGTGGCCGGAGAACAGCAGGAAGATCGACACCACGATGATCGTGTGGAACAGGATGCGGACGATCACCTCGAGCAGGATCGACCTGTTCTCCGGTTTCATCTTCTGCCCGCCGACGAGCCACGCGCGCGGGCTGCTCTCGTTCTCGGTGGTCTGGAAGCGGATGCCTTCGGTGGTCTCGACGAGCGGCCTGCTGCGCGCGGCCTTGCGGGTCGCTCGCGGCAGGTTCTTCGTCGCGGCGAGCAGGTCGGCCCGGTGCGTCACGAAGACGAGAGATGCCACGCCGGTCGCGGCGAGCACGAGCACCGAGAGCTCGCCCATCGTGTCCCAGCCACGCAGGTCGACCAGCGCCACGTTGACGACGTTCTTGCCATGGCCGATCTCATACGCGAGCTTCGGGAACGCCTCGGAGATCGGGTCCGCGACGCGCGACTGGGTCGCGACGACCGCGACGAACGCCATCGTCACGCCCACACCGATGGCCAGGAGCGCACGCGGGACCCGACCGACGGAGGCGTTGTGCTCGCCCATGCGGGCGGGGAGCCGACGAAGGACGAGGGCGAACGTGACCATGGTGACGGTCTCGACCAGGATCTGCGTGAGCGCGAGGTCGGGGGCGCCGCTCGTCGCGAACAGCACGACCATCCCGAGTCCCGTGACCGAGACCAGCACGACCCCCGTGTAGCGCTTCTGCGCACGGACCGCGAAGACGCCGGCGATCGCCATGATGGGCGCCACCACGATCTGCGCAGGGGTATGCCAGGCCGAGAGGTTGTAGCGGTCGATGTCGCTGGCGATCAGAGCCGTGACCTCGGCGGCGACGAACACCACGAAGATCGTGCCGACGTAGACCGGCAGCGAGCCTCGCTGGGTCAACGTCGTACTGAGAACCGAGAGGCGGTCGACGCCGCGCACGACGAAGTAGTACACGTCTGCCGCGGTGAATCGCAGCATCCGCGTCTTGCGATCCCACCCGGTCTTGCGGGTGAGGAGGAACAGCCCGATGCCGAGCAGGATCGACAGGATCGAGATGCCGAGGGCCGGTTCGAAGCCGTGCCAGAGCGCGAGGTGCCCCGGCCCTTCGACGGCATCGCCCGCGTGATCGAGCCCTGGCGTCGCGGTGGCCGCGTACCCCTGGAGCGCGATGTCGAGGGCAGGAGCCCCGATCCCTGCGGCGATGGTGACGCCGGCGAGGATGATCGGCGCCGAGAGGAAGCCGACCGGCGGGTCGGGCCACGCCGTGTCCGGCACCTGACGACCGTGCTCGTCCCGCTTCTTCCAGAAGGCTCCCCACAGGAAGCGCACACCATATGCCGCAGTGAGCATAGAGCCGAGAACGACCCCGATGAGGGCGACAAGACCCCAGGGAGAGCCCCCGAGGGCATCGTCGAGCAGCGCGGTGAGCGTGGACTCCTTGGCGACGAAACCGATGGTGGGCGCGATGCCGGCCATCGAGGCGACCGAGATGAATGCCGCCGTCGCCATGACGGGAGCCTGCCGCCCGACACCGGAGAGCTCGGTGATGTCGCGCGTGGACAGTTGACGGTCGATCACGCCGACGATGAGGAACAGGGCCGACTTGAACAGCGCGTGGCCGATGACCAGCGCGAGCCCTGCGAGGGCGGCCGCCTGAGTGCCATACCCGACGACCACGGCGAAGAACCCGAGCTGGCTCACGGTGCCGAACGCCAGCACGCGCTTGAGGTCGGTCTCGCGCAGCGCCTGGATGCCGCCGAGCAGCATCGTGAGGATGCCCAGGGTGATGACGATCGGACGCCAGGTGGCGCTGAACGCGAAGATCGGGGCGAATCGGGCGATGAGGTAGATGCCGGCCTTCACCATCGCCGCGGCGTGCAGGTAGGCGCTGACCGGCGTGGGGGCCGCCATCGCCCCGGGGAGCCAGAAGTGGAAGGGGAACAACGCCGACTTGCTGATCGCTCCGACGAGGAGCATGACGATCGCGGCATCCACGATCGGACCGGTCGGGGCGATCTCGAGGATCTCGCGGATGCTGGAGGTGCCGGTGTCGACCACGAGCAGCACCACGCCGACGAACATCACGAGTCCGCCCAGCGTCGTCACCAGCAGCGCCTGCAGGGCCGCGCGTCGGCTGGCGGCTCGGCGACGGTAGTGCCCGATCAGGAGGTACGAGAGGATGCTCGTCACCTCCCAGAACATGACGAGCATGACGAGGTCGTCGGTCAGGACGAGTCCGTACATCGCACCGGCGAACCCGAGCAGCACGCCGGCGAACTGGCCGATGCCGACGGTGTCGTCGTGGAAGTACCACCGGCAGTAGAGGAGCACGAGCGCTCCCACGCCGGTCACGATCAGCGTCAGCACCCAGCCGAGGACGTCCATGTTCATGGACAGGTCGAGACCGAGCTGCGGGATCCACTCGATGGATTCGAACGGCACCGGACCGTCGAGCACCTGCGGTGTCATGACGAGCGCGTGCACGAAGGCCGCTGCCGGGACGAGGGCCGCGATCGCGAACGCCTGGGCTCCGAGCCAGCGCACCAGAACGGGCATCAACAGCGACCCGAGGAGGAACACGGCGAGGAGCATCAGCATATACGCGGCTCCCTCAGGGCTCGTCGGCCATGCGGCACAGGCGGGCGGGTGTCAGGCCAGTTTACCGGGGCGAAGCGGTTCCGAGGTCCACGGCTTGCACGATCGTGCGAGAGTGGGCGCATGGGCCGGGCTGGGGTGCGAGAGCTGGCCGGGTGGTCCGGCGCCCTGGCGGTGTCGCTCATCACCGCGGCACAGATCGCATCCTCCGCCCGTTCGGAGCTGCTGTTCCGCGACGGGGATTCCCTGATCGTGGGGATGTTCGCGCGCTCTCTGCTCGCCGGAGGACCGGCGGACTGGGCCCTGTCGAGTGTGCTCTTCGTCCCCGAGACGGCGGTGTTCGCGGGCCTCGATGCCCTGCTCCCCCTCGAGGTCGACGGCGTGCTCGCCGTGAACGCCGTGCTCAACCTTCTCGCCCTCTTCGGCGCGCTTCGGCTCGTGGCCGGCCGCCGGCGGGCGGGTTCAGCGCCCGTCGCGTGGTCCCTTCTCGGCCTCACGGTGTTCTCCCTGATCGCGATGACCGAGATCTCGACATCGCGGGATGCCCTCGAGCTGGCTTCCCTGTCGTTGACGACCACTTACTATTCCGGCACCGTGATCGCTGCGGTCCTCTCCGTGGGATTCGTACGGCGGGTCCTCGATCGCCCGGTCGGCGGTGGAATGATGCTCGTCCTTCTCGTGCTCACGGCGGCCGTCTCCACGCTCTCGAACCCGCTGTACGCGGTGTGGGCGACGGTTCCGCTCACCCTGCTGCTCACCGTGCTGCTCGTCCGTTCGCGGGACCGGATCCGTCTTGCACTGCTCCTCACCGTGCTGCTGTGCGGCACGGCAATCGGCTTCCTCGGTCGCATTCCGCTTCAGGCATGGATCACGAAAAGCGGGGCGGGCTACGCGCAGCCCGAGCGCTGGGCCGAGTCCCTCGACTACTACTCCGGCCTCTTCGCAGATCGCATGTCCACGCCGACCGGGGTCGTCGGGGGTGTCATCGTCCTCGCTCTCCTCGCGCTCGCAGTACACCGCACGGTGCGGGTCGCAGACACGGGAGCGCGCCTCGTGGCTGCGTTCGCGTGGATCACGCCGCTGCTCGTCGCGGTCGGCGCCGTCGCCCTCGGCACCCATGCGGCGCGCTACCTGCAGCCGCTCGCGTTCGCCCCGGTGCTCGCTCTCGTCGCCTGGCCCCGCGTGGTTCGAGTCCCGCGGCGAGCGCGATTGCTCCTCATCGGCGCGACCGGGGTGCTGCTGATGTTCGGCGGCGCTCTCAGCATTCCCCGACTGGCGACCGCCGCAGGGGCCACCGACCCCGACCGCACCTGTGTGACCGACTGGGTCGACGCATCGGATCGCGTCGGCGGGGGTCAGTTCTGGACGGTGCGTCTGCCGAAACTGCACCTCGAGGATCCGGCACGACTCGTGCAGGTCGATCACGAGCTCAACGGATATGCGTGGCTGGTGGACCGTCGCGACTTCGAGGTCGGCGAGGTGTCGTTCCTCGTGGAGGATGCGCAGACCGTCCCGTGGCAGCTGCCTGTGCCGGCGGTGCCCGATGAGGTGGTCGACTGCGGCAGATACCGCATCCTCGATTTCGGCGCCGCGACGCTGCCGCTCGGCCCTCAGCGGAGCTGACGGGGGTTCCGGTCAGCGCGGTGCGCGTGCCGTCGTCGTGCCGGCGTGGAACCGGCAGGTGAGGTGCTGGGTGACACCGGGCTCGCCGCGCAGCATGCGCGCGACCTGCTCTCCCGCCGCGCGCCCCTTCTCCACGGCGGGCTGCACGCTGGTCGTGAGGCTGAGGTCGCCGAGACCGTCGAGGGCGATCCCGTCGAATCCGGCGACCGAGAGGTCCTCCGGCACGCGCAGCCCCAGCTCTTCCGCGGCACGGATCACGCCGACGGCGAGCAGGTCGCTCTGTGCGAGCACGGCGGTGGGCCTCGTGGCGGGGTCGGCGAGCAGCATCCTCCCCACCAGCACCCCCTCGTCGATGAGGCTGCCCGACGCCGAGATCGCCGGCGCGTCGGGGAACACCTCTCGTGTGCCCGCGAGGCGGTGGATCGTCACGTCCACCGTCGCCTGTTCGAGCCTCTCCTGAGTGATGAGAGCACGTTCGCGGTCGGTGTCGAGCGGCAGCGTGACGAGTGCGACATCGCGGTGACCGAGGTCGCGCACGTGTCGAGCGATGTCGGCGGAGGCCGCGGCGTTGTCGAGCGTGATGCGCGGGATCGACTCCCCTGCGTCGCCTTCGATAACGACGACGGGCAGCCCACGACCGACGACGACCTCGAGAGATGCCCTGGTACGGCCGGAGCATCCGATCAGCACGAACGCATCGACCGGGGCGCTCGCGATCGCCGCGCCCTCATCGCCGGGGTCGTCGCGCATCAGCAGGATGCCGGAGCTGAGCTCGGCGAGTCCGTCGGTGAGTCCGTCCATCATCGCCGTCGTCACGGGGTCGAGGAAGGCCGCACGCAGGTGGCCTTCGAGCACCACGGCCACGATGCCGCTGCGCCCGCGCCGCAATGATGCCGCACGGGGATCCGGGCCCGCGTAGCCGAGTTCGGCTGCGGCGGCGAGCACGCGCTCCCTGGTCGCGGGGGCGACTTTGGCTTTCCCGCTGAAGACGACGGAGGCCGTGGACGTCGCGACCCCCGCCTCGCGGGCGACGTCGGCGATCGTGGCACGACGCGGCGTCTCCTGACTGCTCATACTTCGAGGATAGCCGTCTTCCATCCCCAAGGGTCGAATCGATTCGATAGGCTATCCGGCATGGATGCAGCCCTCACCCGTTCGCAGTTCGTCCGCTGGCGCGCCGCGATCTTCGCCATCTTCCTGGCGAGCGGCCTGTCGATCGCGACCTGGGCGTCGCGCGTCCCGGGGATCAAGCAGGCGCTCGACCTCGACAATGCGCAGGTGGGCCTGATCCTGCTCGGCATGGGGGTCGCCTCGATCATCGGCATCTCGACGGGACCCGCCGTGATGGCTCGCACCGGGGCACGACGGGGCATGCTCCTCACGATGCTGACCTTCGCCGCGGGCATCGTCCTCGTGGGACTGGGGGCCAACGTCTTCAGCTCAGTTCCCGTGGTCCTGATCGGCATGGCACTGTTCGGCTTCGGCAACGGATCGGTCGACGTCATGATGAACGTCGAGGCGACGGCGATCGAGCAGCAGATGGGGCGCACGATCCTTCCGGTGTTCCACGCGTTCTTCAGCTTCGGCACGGTCATCGGCGCGGGTATCGGTGCGCTCGCGGCGCAGCTGGCCTTCGACGTCGCGACCCACGCCACGGTCATGGGAGTGCTGATCGCCGCGATCGCGGTCGCCTGTTACTTGCAGGTGCCCGTGCGCGAAGCCGCTCTCGACCCGGAAGGACACGAGAAGCCGCCGTTCCGGGAGCGCATGCACACCGCGCTCGAGGCGTGGCGCGAGCCTCGCACCTACCTGTTGGGGACCGTGATGCTCGGCATGTCGTTCGCGGAAGGCGGTGCGAACGACTGGATCGCCCTCGGTACGGAGCAGGGGCACGGCTTCACCGAAGGCACCGGCGCCCTGGCGCTGGCCGTGTTCTCGATCGGCATGACGACCGTGCGCCTGTTCGGAGGGCCCCTGGTCGACCGGTTCGGCCGGGTCGCCGTGCTGCGGATCCTCGCCGTGACGGCGGCCTCCGGGATCCTGCTCTTCATCCTCGCTCCGACCTTCCCCCTCGTGCTCGTCGGGGCGGCGCTCTGGGGCGTCGGAGCCTCGCTCGGCTTCCCCCTCGGCATGTCGGCTGCCGCGGACGACCCCGCCAAGGCCGCGGCTCGCGTGAGCGCCGCCGCCACCATCGGGTACGTCGCGTTCCTCGGCGGACCACCCGTGCTCGGGATCATCAGCGAGCACATCGGCCTGCTGAACACGCTGTTCATCCTGGTCGCACTCGTCGTCCTCTCCGGACTGTTCTCCGGCGCCGCCCGTCCGCTGCGCGACGACGAGAAGATCGCGGCGAACGGCGCCCGCGAGGGCTGACCCTCAGATCTCGCGTTCGCGCACGAGCGCGGCAGCGTGGGATCGACTGCGCGCGCCGAGCTTCATCAGCACGTTCGACACGTGCGTCTTGACCGTCGGAACCGAGATGCGCAGGCGCGTCGCGAGCTGCGCATTCGACCACCCACGCAGGATGCCGTCGAGCACCTCCCGCTCCCGCGCCGTCAGCTCGGGCTGCGCCGCACGACTCGGCGGTACGGGATCGGCACCGCTCGCCGCCGCGGCGAGCGCACGCCGAGTCACGCGAGGGTCCAACGCTCCGTCGCCCGCGGCCACGGCACGCACAGCCTGCACGAGGGTCGGCGCATCCACCGTCTTCAGGAGGAAGCCGACGGCACCAGCGCGGATCGCCCCCAAGACCAGCTCGTCTTCGTCGAAGCTCGTCAGCACGAGCACGTCGCCGAGCCCGCGGTCGACGATCTCGCGGGTCGCGGAGACGCCGTCCCTGCCGGGCATACGCAGGTCCATGAGCACGACGTCCGGGCGCAGTGCAGCCGCGTTGCGTACGGCGACATCGCCGTCCGCGGCTTCCCCTACCACGGTGATGCCGTGCGCCTCCAGCATGATCCGAAGGCCCGCTCTGATGGCCGAGTGGTCGTCGGCGAGCAGCACGGTCGGGGCGCTCATACCCGCACCTCGATCGGGATCCGACCCTCGACCGCCCAGCCGTCGGCCTCGGGTCCTGCGGTGAACGCCCCGCCGAGCGCCGCCACGCGTTCCTCCAGCATCTGCAGGCCCCAGCCGTCGCCGATCCGCGCGACAGCAGCGCTGGCGACACCTCCTCGTGATCGCACCATCACCCGCACGTCGTCGTCATCGCGATCGACCACGATCTCGACGTGCGCACCGCCGGCATGACGGATGCAGTTGGCCACCGCCTCCCTGACGATGCGGACGACGGCCTGCTCAGGTCCGGTGCCGAGGTCGCGGAGGTCGACGATGGAGTGGTCGACGACCAGTCCCGCCCGCTCGGCCTCCTGGACGATGGCGTCGAGATCGCCCCAGCGCGGTGGTCGCGCCAGGTTCCCGTCGCCGCGCCGCAACACCGAGATCATGGATCTCAGGGCGCCATGGGCATCGAGGCCGGCATCGCGAACCGCCTGGAGCGCTGCTCTGTCCTTCGTGCGATCCGGCTCGGTCGACAATGCTGCTTCCGCACGGATCGCCATCGCCATCACGTGTCCGGCCACCACGTCGTGCAGCTCGCGCGCCATGGTCTCGCGTTCGCGTCGGACGGCTTCGGCCCTGTCCCGCTCCGCGACGATCGCGGCGTCCTCTGCCCGTTGACGATGCAGTTCGGCCAGCTCGTGCGCTTGAGAGACCGCGACCGCCCACCAGTAGTCCGTGCCGAAGATCGCTCCGAACTGCACCCCGATGAGGAATGCGACGGCGAAGGAGACGTCGGTGAAGAGCCATGCGGCGACGAAGAGGACGAGCGTCGACGCCCCGAGCAGCAGGAGCAGAGCGCGACGGCCCCGCTCCCCGGCGAGGAAGGCAGCCGTCCAGAGCACATCAAGCAGGACGACGAGAGTTCCGATGCCGCCGACCGTCAGCAAGTCGACCACGAACAGCACGGACACGAGGGTGAGCACGGTCATCGGCAAGCGACGCTTCGCGAGCGCGAGAGCACAGGCGGGAAGCGCGAGCACCAGTGCCCACCACGGCGAGACGGGAGCGGCGAGGATCGAGAACGGTCCCCAGATTCCGCGGAAGCCGAGTCCGGCCATGACGACGGCGAGGATCGCCATCCCGACCGGGTCGGCCCACCAGCGGTGCCGGCGATACCAGGCGCCGATGCCGCCGTGGACCTGCTCGTGCATGTCCTCATGCAATCACGACACGGTTCCCCGCGCATCCGACCAAGGGATGAGACGAGGAGGCGGGACGCGACTTTCGCCCGATTCGCCGCATCCGTGTTTCGGAGAGCGTTGACGCATGGAACTCTTCGGCGGGCTGCCGCTCCCCCTCTCCCTCGCGCTCCTGGCGCTGATCGACGGCCTCAGCGTCGGCACGCTCCTGATCCCGGTGTTCCTGCTCCTGCACCCCGGCCGCGTGCGGGTCGGGCGCATCCTCCTCTACCTCGTCACGATCACCGCGTTCTATCTGGTCGTCGGCCTCCTGTTCCTCTGGGGACTCGTGAACCTGGTCGACGTCGCCTCCGAGTTCCTCGCATCTCCCGCCGGAATGATCATCCGTCTCGTCGTGGGAGGCGCGCTGCTCATCACCGCCTTCGTGATGCCCACGGGCGACAAGGCGGAGGCGAAGGCCTCCCCCTCGGCGACCGCTGCACCTTCAGCACCTCGCATCTCGCCGACGGGCATGTCGTCCGCGCCGGAGACCACGGTCGCCGCCCCCCTGACGCCGCACGCGGCCACTGCCGACACCGCGTCTGCTCCTCCGGCCGGGCGCATCACCCGCTGGCGGGAGCGTCTGCTCGACCCGCGCACTCGCGGAACGGCCGTGATGGCGGTGGCGATCGCCGCCGGCCTCGTCGAAGTCGCCACCATGCTTCCGTACATCGTGGCGATGACCATGCTGGCGGACGCCGGAATCGACACTCCGCTGCGGGTGCTGTCCCTCGTCGGATACTGCGCGCTGATGATCCTCCCCGCGATCGTGCTGCTGATCCTCCGCCTCGTCGCCGCTCCCCTGGTCGAAAGGCCCCTGCAGCGCTTCGCCGCCTGGATGCAGCGCACAGGGGCGGAGAACACGGCGTGGATCATCGGCATCATCGGGTTCCTGATCGCCCGCTCCGCCGCAACCGAGCTCGGCATCTTCGAGGCGCTCGGCGGCTTCCTCGGCAACTGATCGCCACACACCGAGGCGGCGAACAACGGGACGGCGACGAAGTAGGCTCGACGGGTGCGTCTCGTCATCGCCCGCTGCTCGGTCGACTACACCGGTCGGCTCAATGCCCATCTCCCGCTCGCCACGCGTCTGCTCGTGCATAAGGGCGACGGGAGTCTGCTCGTGCACTCCGATGGCGGCAGCTACAAACCCCTGAACTGGATGAGCCCGCCGTGCTCGCTGTCGAGCGAGGAGCCCGGCGAGGAGGAGTCGAGCGCCGGCGTCGTCGAAGTGTGGCGCGTCACGCACAAGAAGACCGGCGATGCGCTGCGGGTGCAGATCTACGAGATCATCCACGACACGTCCCACGAGCTCGGTGTCGACCCCGGGCTGCAGAAGGACGGCGTCGAGGCCGATCTGCAGCGGCTGCTCGCCGAGCAGGTGGATCGGATCTCCGAGGGCGCGACCCTCGTGCGCCGCGAGTACCCGACCGCGATCGGGCCGGTCGACCTGCTCGTGCGCGATGCCGAAGGTGCCGCGATCGCGGTCGAGATCAAGCGCCGTGGCGACATCGACGGCGTCGAGCAGCTGACCCGCTACCTCGAACTGCTCGGGCGCGACCCTCACCTCGCCCCCGTGCAGGGCGTCTTCGCCGCGCAGGAGATCAAACCGCAGGCACGTGTGCTGGCCGAGGACCGCGGCATCCGCTGCCTCGTTCTCGACTATGACGACATGAAGGGGATCGAGTCGGGCATCCCCCGTCTGTTCTGACCCGCAGTCGTCCTCACCCGCTCCCTCTCCGGTTCCGACCGGTCATCGCACCATCATCAGCCGCGGGTCGGCCCCTCGAGTCGCGCGACCGCGATCTTCACGCCGGTCATCTCGAGCTCGATGCCGTGGATCCGCTTCTCCAGCCTGTCGAACCGATCGTCGACACGGTCGAACCTGTCGTCGACACGGTCGAACCGGTCGTCGATCCTGTCGAAGCGCGCCTCATGCCTCGCCTCCTGCGCAGCGAACCGCGCTTCCATCCGAGTGATCATCCACCCGAAGCCGCTGACGATCGCCACCAGCAGTGTTGCCGCTGTCGCCAGCATCGTGATGACTTCCATCGACACGTACAGCCCCCATTCTCACCCGTTGCCCCGTCATTGTCACGACCTTATATGGGGACACAACGCATTCACGTAAGGTGTGGAGAAGATAGCTCACTGCACACCTGTGCAGGGTGAGTGATCACCCTCCCGCGTGACCCTAGGCTGGAGGCATGCCCCACTCCCCCTTCTCCTGCGTGCTCTGGGACGTCGACGGCACGATCGTCGACGCCTCCGTCGGCATCCTCCGCCGGTTGAACGTCGCGCTCACGCACTTCGGGCACCCGGCACCCACGCGCGAGGAGCTGGTGCACTGGATCGGGCCTCCCATGTTCCAGTCGTTCCAGGACCAGGCGGGCATGACGCCGGAGCAGTCAGCGGAGGCGGTCGCCTTCTACCGGACACTCGGCAAGGCCGACGGGTACACGACCGATGTCGCGACCTACCCCGGCGTCACCGAGCTCATCCACGATCTGCACACCGCCGGCGTGCCGCAGGCGACCGCCAGTTCGAAGCCGGAGAACCAGGTCGACGCGCTGGTCGACCACTTCGGCCTCCGGCCCGCGTTCCTCACGACCGTCGGCGCGACACCCGACGAATCGACCCTCGCCTCGAAGACCGACATCGTCGCCGAGGCTCTGCGCCGACTTCGTGAGCTCGGGGCCGACACGGCACGACCCGTGCTCGTCGGCGACCGTCACCATGACGTCGAGGGTGGGCTGGCGAACGGCGTTCCCGTCATCTTCGTCGACTGGGGCTTCAGCGACCACCACGAAGGAGACGATGCCGCGTTCCGCGTCTCCACGGTCGACGAGCTCCGAGGACTCCTCCTCGACTGATCCACCGCCCGCCGCTTCCGCAGGGGACCCGTGTCTAAGCGGTGCTCAGCTGCGCGCGAGGCCTCATCGACCCGCACGAAGCACAGAACTCCCCGCCGGATGTCGCGCGAGATGCGCGCTCCGGTCGGGGAGTTCCGTGTCTCGCCCGTCTCAGACGGGGCGAATGTTCTCTGCCTGAAGGCCTTTCGGACCCTGTGCCACATCGAACTCGACTCGCTGGTTCTCTTCGAGAGACCGGTAGCCGGATGACTGGATGGCGGAGTAGTGCGCGAAGACGTCAGCGCCTCCGTCGTCGGGGGAGATGAAGCCGAAGCCCTTCTCCGAGTTGAACCACTTGACCGTGCCCTGGGTGCTCATGTACTGCCTGTTCTGCTGGGTAAAAAGCCGACGCAGGGATGCCCCGACATCGCTAACGCTAGTGGAGGAGGCCCCGAGGGGAATAGCGCCGGCGAGAAGGTAATCCAAATGTTGCACGAGCGCTACACGGCCGTCACGCGGCGGAGTCGCGGCGAGGAGGCCGGATGCCGCCCGGAAAATGGTGTGGCCCTCACCGCGGGGGGAGCGATGAGGGCCGAAGACGACCGGAGGGTGCGTCAGAAACAGCCTAGCTCCTTTTCGGCGCCCTTGTCCCCCTTTTGGGGGACAAGGGCGAAAATCGGTGGGAGGATGACGATAGCGGCCCCCTCGAGTAGCCCATTGGGGACTGAACTACTCGAGAGGGCCCAATCGCATGCACGGATCGTCTTGCCCCTGGGGTGGGCCGTCCGTCTCCTGGGGAGAGACGGAGACGATCAATCCCCTTGTGCATGCACCTTCACCATAGGGGAGGACTCGCGCGGCACGCGAGTACCCTGATGCGGTGACGCTGCTCAACAAGGACATGACCCTGTGCATCTCGCTGTCGGCTCGACCGAGCAACAACGGGACACGGTTCCACAACCACCTCTACGACGCGCTCGGGCTGAACTGGATCTACAAGGCCTTCGCTCCGACCGACCTCCGACTGGCCATCGCCGGCGTGCGCGGACTCGGCATCCGCGGCTGCGCGATCTCGATGCCGTACAAGGAAGACGTGATCGCTCTCGTGGATCGGATGGATCCCTCTGCGACGGCCATCGATTCGGTCAACACGATCGTGAACGACGCCGGCGTGCTCACCGCCTACAACACCGACTACTCCGCGATCGTGCAGCTGATCGAGCGCTCTGGCCTCGATCCCGCGGCGTCCGTACTGCTGCGCGGCTCCGGCGGCATGGCGAAGGCCACCGCAGCCGCTTTCCGCGATGCCGGGTTCTCGTGCGTCACCGTCGTCGCCCGCAACGAGACGAGCGGTCGCGCGCTGGCAGATCTGTACGGGTTCGCGTGGAGTCCGGGAGTGGGCAGCGCCACCGCGGACATCCTGGTCAACGTCACCCCGATCGGGATGGCCGGAGGAGCGGACGAGGGCACTCTGGCGTTCGCGACCGAGACGATCGCCGCGGCCTCGGTCGTCTTCGACGTGGTGGCCCTTCCCGCCGAGACGCCGCTGATCGCCGCCGGTCGCGCCGCAGGAAAGACCGTGATCACCGGCGCAGAGGTGGCGACACTGCAGGCGCTCGAGCAGTTCGTCCTCTACACGGGCGTCCGCCCCTCTGCGGAGCAGGTGCGCGCCGCAGAGGAGTTCATGCGCGCAGGAACTGCGTGATCACGAGACCGATACCTGGGTAGCCTAGGCGCATGAGCGCGCCTCGCACCGCACGAAGGACCCTGTTCCGGCGAACACCCGCCGCGTTGGCCACAGCAGCCGTCGCCGCACTGGTTCTCGCGGCCTGCACGGGCGGGGGAGAAGACCCGGAGCCCGAGGCCGGACAGGGGTTCCCGGACGACGGCTGCACCCACATCACGGTGGCGACCTCGTCGGAGAAGGTCAACATGCTCGACGAGCTCGCGACGGCGTTCAAGGAATCTCCCGAGCACGAGGGACTCGACACGTGCGCGACGGTGCGCCCGACGAACGTCTCCTCCGGCAACGCCGCGCGCTACCTCACCTCCGGCGACGACTGGCCCAGCGACGACCGCGCCCTGTGGCCGACACTGTGGTCACCCGCATCGACCGTGTGGACCGACCGTGTCGCCGCCGCCGCCTCGCCGAATCTCGTCGGCGAGCCCGCCTCGTTCACGCGCACCCCCGTCGTGTTCGGGATGCCCGAACCCATGGCCAAGGCTCTGGGGTGGCCGGACACCCCCATCAGCATCACCGACCTCGAGGGTCTGTGCCAGAACCCCGAGGGCTGGGGGAGCGTCGGCAAGGACATCTGGGGCGCGTTCAAGATCTCCAAGACGAACCCGAACACCTCGACGACCGGACTGTCGACCATCCTGATGCAGTCGTACGAAGCCTCGGGCAAGTCGGAGGGACTCACGGGTGACGACGTGGACGCTGCCGAGGACTTCTCCCGGGTGTTCGAGGAGTGCGTGATCCACTACGGAGACACGACCGGCAACGTGCTCTCGACCCTGTACGACGAGACCCAGAACGGCGCCAACGGCTCGGCGTACGTCTCGGCCGTCGCCCTCGAAGAGACCTCGCTGCTCAACTACAACAAGGGGAACCCCGACTCGCACACCGTGCAGCCGGGAGAGACGCTGACCCCGCCGAAGACCAAGCTCGTCGCTGTGTACCCCTCTGGCGGCTCGATGTGGTCCGACAACCCGGTCACGGTGCTCGGAGCAGACTGGATCACCCCCGAGCAGCGCACAGCCGGCGAGGCGTTCGCAGCCTTCCTGCAGACCACGCCGGCCCAGCAGATCCTCCCCGAATACGGCTTCCGCCCGCTCGACGAGTCCGTCGCCCTCGGCGATCTCTTCACCGCCAGCTTCGGCGTCGACCCCGCACAGCCCGCCGTGACACTGCCCAAGCCCGACGTGGATGTCATCTCGACGGCCATCGACCAGTGGACCCAGGTGCGCAAGCCCTCCTCCGTACTCGAACTCATCGACATCTCCGGTTCGATGGACGACCCGATCGGCGACGGACGCTCGCGACTCGACGGGGCGATCGAGGGAGCGCAGACCACGCTCGACCACTTCCGGTCGACCGACGAGGTCGGCGTCTGGGCCTTCACGACCGGAGTCGAGTCCGACGAGGGCGAAGGCATCCAGGTGCTGCGCGACGTGTCGGCGCTCGGTGCCGACGGCGAGAAGCTCGACTCGTCGCTCGACGACCTTCGGTACGCGCAGCGCAACGGGACCCCGCTGTACGACGCGATCCTCACCGCGTACGAGGCCATGGGCGAGCGCGCCGAACCCGGACGCATCAACGCGATCGTGGTGCTGTCCGACGGCGAAGACACCGACTCCACGACCTCACTCGACTCGCTGATCGCGAAGATCGGCAAGAGCACGAAGGAGGGCGGCACCGATGCCCCGGTGCGCATCTTCCCCATCGCATACGGAGAGGGCGCCGACACCTCGGCGCTGCAGCGGATCGCGGATGCCACAGGGGGGCAGATGTTCGACGCCTCGGACGCCGAGCGCATCGACCTCGTGTTCGCCTCCGTGATCAACAACTTCTGAGGTGAGGATGATCAGCACCACGGCATCCGACCCGAGCGGAGTGACCGACGCGATCGCGGCCCTTCAGTCGGGCGACGTCTACGTCGCGCCGGGCGTGCAGGGGCAGGCAGCCCTGACCGAGGCGCTGGCGGCCGCCGTGCCGGGGGACCGGACGATCGCCGTCGTGGTGCTTCCGGAGGACGCGGACCTGGGCACCGTCTACGACCTCGAACTGCTGGACAGGCTCAGCGAGCGGGTGCCGCAGACGACCGTCGTGCTCGCCGTCGGGGATGACCTGCAGGCGGGCTCCACGGTGATCGACAGCAACGACGTGCTGCGGATCGCCAACGAGAACGAGGCAGCGGCCGGTGGTGACACGCAGTCCGCGCTCGTCGAGACGGTGAACCAGATCGTCGAGGAGGCCCCGTCGTCGCCGGGGGAGACCGCGGGCGAAGCAGGAGATGCGATCCTTCCCCTCGTCATCGGTGGTGTCGTCCTCGCCGCGGCCGCCGGTGCCGCCATCGCCCTCGTCCTGCGTCGGCGCCGTGCACCGAAGGCTGCCGCCACCGCAGACCCCTTGCCTCCGGCCATCCGCCTGCGTGTGAACCGGCTGCGCGAACTGCGCGTCGACTACGCGAACCTCCGGGGCGACGCGGTCGCGGCGGAGACGGCGGCGTCGATCGACACGCTCGCCTCCCACGTCGAGCAGCTCTTCGTGCGGCTCGACGCCAAGGCCGAGGCGGACCAGGTCATGCTCGCCGAGGCCGAGTACGCCGACAAGCTCGCCCGGCTCGTCGCGGCACTCGAACCCGATTACCTGCTCGACCTGCTCACCCGGCCCGACCTGTGGGATTCGCCGCAGGAGCGGGTCGACGAGGTGCGGGAGGCCCTCGCCGGGCTCACGACGCAGATCGTCGACAACATCAAGCAGGTCAACGCCCGCAAGGGGCTGCTGTTCCAGGTGTCGCTCGACTCGCTGATCGGCCGCTCCGAGCTGCGGGATTGGGAGCGGCAGTTCAAGGACGGCGCGGGGGAGTGACGTCGCGATGAAGGCCATCGGAGTGCTCGGCGGCATGAGCTGGGAGTCCTCGCTGGAGTGGTACCGGCTCGCGAACGAGCGCGTGCATGCACAGCTCGGCGGACATCATTCCGCGCGCATCGTGCTGGACTCGCTGGACTTCGCCGAGATCGAGGCGATGCAGGCTCGAGGCGACTGGGACGCCGCTGGCGGTCTCCTCGCCGACCGCGCCGCAGCACTCCAGGGAATGGGAGCCGAACTGCTCGTGCTCGCCACGAACACGATGCACCTGGTGGCGGATCGGATCGAGGCGGCCGTGAGCATCCCCTTCCTGCACATCGCGGATCCCGCGGCCGCAGCCATCCGCGCGTCCGGCCTGACGACGGTCGGGCTGCTCGGCACCGCCTTCACGATGGAGCAGCCGTTCTACGCGGATCGGCTCGCCGCACACGGCATCCGCACGATCGTCCCCGATGCGGAGGATCGTGCCGCCGTGCACCGGGTGATCTACGACGAACTCGTCCACGGCATCATCAGCGACGACTCGCGACGGCGGTACGTCGACGTGATCGAGCGTCTGGTGCTGCGGGGCGCCGAGGGCGTGGTGCTGGGATGCACGGAGATCGAGCTTCTCGTCTCGGCGGAGGATGCGCCGGTCCCGGTGTTCCCCACGACAGCCCTGCACGTCGAGGCGGCCGTCGCGCTCGCCCTCAGCGCGTGAAGCCGCCGAACAGGAAGACCACTCAGCCCTGGGTCACGACGACTCCGCGTGCCCCTCGGCGAGGTAGGCGAGACGGTGAAGTGTCTCGGCGTTGCGCCAGCGCAGCATCGGTGCGGTGAACAGTCGCGGGATCAGTGCGGCCGGCCCCTTCACCGGCTCCTCGTCGATGCGCACCTGGCACCCGGTGGGAGTCGTGCGTGCTCGCAGCGTGACCTGCGCCTCACCCATCGGCCAGCCACGCGCACGGAGCATGATGCCTCGCGGGGGATCCCACTCCAGAACCTCGGTCGTGTCGTCGAGCAGCGCCGGCCACACCCCGACCGAATGGTGCAGCTGCGAGCCCGCCGCCGGCCAGGACTCGTCGACATCGCGCATGCGGGAGGCTCCGACCACCCACGCGGGGTAGAGCCAGCCGTTCGCGAGCACGCGGAACACATCGTCGGTGGTGCACGCCATCTCTCGGGTGTTGCTCGTCATGATTCCTCCGTCCACGGCCATCCTGGACGACACGGTCTCTTCGCAGCAGGTGCTTGACACACGCGGCGTCGACCCGGATACCACATCCGGATCGCGAACGCTCCCCCCTGGAGCGGGGTCACCGCTCCTGGCACGGTCGGAGGATGTTCCAGAGACTGACCTCCCGGGTGTCGCGCGCGGTCGACGCGATCGTGCACGACGACTCCCCGACGCTCCTCACCCGCGGCTACGACTTCGGCGAGCGCATCTGGCGGCGAGCGCAGCCCGGTTCCCGGTCCGCGCCGATGCGGCTGCTCGGCGACGACACGGCGTTCGTGCGCGGCGCGGAGGGCGTCGAGCTGTTCTACGACGAGTCCCGCATCGCGCGCCACGGCGCCATGCCGGCCCTCGTTCAGGAGACGCTGTTCGGACACGGCTCGGTGCACAGCTTGGACGGCGAAGCCCATCGGCACCGCAAGGCCACGTTCGTCGAAGTCGCCTACGAAGACGCGCAGGTCGAGCGCCTCACGCCGTGGCTCGAGAGGGAGTGGGCGGTCGAGCGCGAGGAGTGGCTTCGCGGCGGCACCCGCAGCGCGTACGACGCCGCGGTCGGGGCCCTCGGCCGCGCGATCATGGGGTGGGCGGGCCTGCCGGGGACCGCGGCGGCGAAGACGCGGTGGTCGGCGCGACTGGCGCAGATCGTCGACGGCTTCGGCGTTCCCTACTCGCCGGAGTACCTCGCGGCCGCCATCAACCGGGTGTGGTCGGACCGACACGCGCAGCGTCTCATCGAGGCCGTCCGCGCGCGCTCACTGGATGCCCGGGAGGGCACGGCGCTCGCACTGTGGGCGGCGCACCGCGCTCCGGACGGCGAACTCCTCCCCTCGCGGGTCGCCGGCATAGAGCTGCAGAACAGCATCCGTCCCATGATCGCAGCGGCCCGGTTCGTGGCGTTCGCCGCCAAGGAGCTGCACGACCGCCCGGAGTGGCGCGCGCGTATCGCCGCGGAGGTGGAAGAGCGCGGAGCGCTGGTGGGCGGCACTCTCGCCACGATGTTCGCGCAGGAGATCCGGCGGACGGCACTGTTCGTGCCGATGCTCCCCGGGCGCGCGATCGCCGACATCGAGATCGGCGAGGTGCGGGTTCCCGCGGGCGGAAGGGTGGTGCTCGACATCCTCGGCACGAACACCGACGAGCAGTCCTGGGCACATCCGCACCGCTTCGCCCCCGAGCGGTTCACCGACGTCGACGACTACGAGTCGCTGCGCACGTTCATCCCGCAGGGTGGCGCCGAGGTCGCGACCGGTCATCGATGCCCCGGGGAGAAGCTCGTGATCGCGGGGCTGTCCGCCGCGATCGCCGTGCTGAGCGATCCGCGACTCCGGATCCTCGACGACGGCCTCGACGTGAACCGCCGCCGCCTGCCGACCAAGCCCGCATCCGGGGCACGTGTACGCGCCGCCGGCTCCGGACGAGGCTGCCCGTTCCACTGAGCGGGGGTCGCATGCCCGGAGACACCTGTCAACCGGGTAGGCGGGATCCACATCGGCGACGACCGTGGGGCGGACGACGACACGAGCGGAGGACGCCATGAAGGCACTGACCTGGCAGGGCAAGCGAACGGTGACGGTCGAGGAGGTTCCCGACCCGGTGATCCAGCAGCCCGAGGATGCGATCATCCGCATCACCTCGTCCGCGATCTGCGGCTCGGACCTGCATCTGTACGAACTGCTCGGGCCGTTCCTCGACCGCGGCGACATCCTCGGCCATGAGCCGATGGGCGTCGTCGTGGAGGTCGGCGCGAACGTGACGCGGCTGTCGGTCGGCGACCGCGTCGTGATCCCGTTCAACATCGCGTGCGGCGAGTGCTTCCTGTGTCGGCGCGGGTTCCAGTCGCAGTGCGAGACGACGCAGGTGCGGGAGTACGGCAGCGGCGCCGCGCTGTTCGGCTACACCAAGCTGTACGGCCAGGTGCCCGGCGGACAGGCGGAATACCTGCGCGTACCGCTCGCGGACTACAACCACATCCCGGTCGGCCCCGACCTGCCCGACGAACGGTACCTGTTCCTCAGCGACATCCTCCCCACAGCCTGGCAGGGCGTCGAGTACGCCCAGGTACCGGAAGGCGGCACGCTCGCGGTGATGGGTCTCGGGCCCGTGGGGCAGTTCGTGTCGCGCATCGGGCGACACCGCGGCTATCGGGTGCTCGCGGTCGATCCGGTGCCCGAGCGCCGCGCGATGGCCGAGCGCCACGGGATCGAGACCTTCGACCTCACCGACACGATCGTGGAGGAGCTGCGCGATCTGACGGAGGGGCGCGGCACGGACTCCGTGGTGGATGCCGTCGGCCTCGAGGCGCACGGCAACTCTGGCGTCGAGTTCGTGCAGAAGGCCGTGGGGCTGCTGCCGGACCCGGCGGCGCGCCAGGTGCTCGACAAGGTCGGCATCGACCGACTGGCCGCCGTGTACGCATCGATCGATGTGGTCCGCCGCGGCGGCACCGTGTCGCTGAGCGGTGTGTACGCGGGCGATGCCGACATCATGCCGATGAAGACCCTGTTCGACAAGCAGATCACTCTGCGGATGGGGCAGTGCAACGTGAAGCACTGGGTCGATGACCTGGTGCCGCTCGTCGAGGACATCGCCGATCCGATCGGTGTGATGGACCTCACGACCCACAACGCACCCCTCGACGATGCCCCCGAGCTCTACCGCACGTTCCAGCAGAAGGAGGACGGCTGCATCAAGGTGGTGCTGCACCCCTCGACGGTGTGAGTCTGCCGCGTGAGTCCTCGGCGGGGGTGGCCTCAGGCGTTCGCGCCGGGGTCGCCCTCGTCGCGGTTCGCCTCGTCGACGTCAGGACGCCGTGTGCCGATGCCGGGTTCGTCGTTGTGCGTCGACTCGTCGGGCACGGATGATCGCGATCCGCGCTCGACGCCGACGGCCTCTGCAGCGCCCGAGTCGGCTCCCGCTCCTCCCGCAGGGACCTCGCCCGAGGTCGCGGCCGCGTCACCGCCGCGCTCGGCGAGGTGCTCGGCGATCCGTCCGTGCGCATCGCCGTCTGCGGGGGACGACACGTTCTCGGGGCGCTGGCCCTCTTCGTCGATGCCGCTCATTCGGAACCGTCCCTCAGGTCGGTCGGCGCGTCGCCGCTGTGCCCACCGCCCTCGTCCTCGGGCGCGATATCGCCCTGGCCGTCTTCGCCGAGTTCGGCCTCGACCGGGTCGTCGCCCTGCGTCTCGGGCTGCTCTGCATCGGTCGGGTACACGTCGGGATTCGACATCGTGAACTCCTTCTCGTCGGGAGACTCCAGCGTCGGGCGGATGCCGTCGCGACGCAGCACCGTTGACACGCGCACGAAGGGAAGGTAGCCGGGACCGGTGGGTGCGCCGGAAGCGCACGTCGACGCACCCACCGGAGGAGTTCGCTCAGCCCTTCGCGCCCTTGCGAGGCTTCAGGAACTCGTCTGGCGCGTTCTTCTCGCGCTTCGCGGCGCGCTTCTCCTTGAGCGTGAGCTGCGGTGCCTTCTTGCTGGCCCGACCCTGGATGGACTTTCCGGACATGGTTACTCGCTTCCCCTTGTGCTGGCTGGCGTAACCTCCGACCATAGCCCGCGCCTGAGGGAAGTCAAATTTCCTCCTGACCGGGAAATATTTGCTACGCTGGAGTGTTCGCTGACCACGGAGGACGACCTCCGGCGGGAGATTCAGACCGGGGACGGCCCCGACTCCAGGAGTCCGCCATGTCCCGCGCAGAAGTGAAGCAGTTGATCGGCGTCAAGGACGTCGCCCGCATCGTTCTCGGATGGGGAGCGTTCGCCGCGCTCCTGATCCTCCACCCGCTGCTGGAGCCCCCCGTGCCCGCTCCGGTCCTGGTCATCGCACTCGCGGTGATCGTCGCGGTGATCCTCGTGTGCGCGTTCGGCGTGGTCACGCAGGCCGAGGCTCTCGCCCATCGTCTCGGCGATCCCTACGGCTCGCTCGTCCTCACGCTCTCCATCGTCTTGATCGAGGTCATCCTGATCTCGGCGGTCATGCTCGGACCCGGTGAGCATGCGACGATCGCCCGCGACTCGGTGATGGCGGTCGCGATGATCATCCTGAACCTCGTCATCGGCCTCGCCCTCCTCCTCGGCGGCATGCGTCACCGCGGCATGGCGCACAACCGCACCGGCACGTCGGCGTACCTGTCGATGCTGGTGGTGCTCGTGGCTCTCGCGTTCGGCCTGCCGGCGCTGATCGGCGTCGACGGCTCGTACGCCACCGCGCAGGAGATCCCGATCATCATCCTCACGCTCGTGCTCTACGCCTTCTTCCTCTTCCGGCAGATGGGCGCGCAGGCGGGCGACTTCACCGAGGTCGACACCCGGTCGCCGCAGCGGTCGCCGCGGGAGGAGCGAACCGGCATCCGGCAGGTGCTGGCCGCACACCGCGCCGAGGTGATCGTCCGGCTCGCGCTCCTGGTGGTGACCGTGATCCCGATCGTGCTGCTGTCGCACGACATGGCCGCGCTGCTCGACGACGGACTCGGTCGCCTCGGCGCTCCGGTCGCCCTCGCGGGAGTCCTGATCGCGGGCATCGTCTTCCTGCCGGAGTCGATCACCGCCGTCCGAGCCGCGCTCGGCGGCGAGGTGCAGCGCGTCGTCAATCTCTGCCACGGCGCCCTGGTGTCGACCGTGGGTCTGACGATCCCCGCCGTGCTGGTGATCGGCATCGCGACGGGCCAGACCGTGGTGCTGGCCGAGTCTCCGGCGAATCTGCTGATGCTGGGCGTCACGCTGCTGCTCTCGGTGACGACGTTCGCCGCGAAACGCGTGACGGCCATGCACGGCGCGGCACACCTGGTGACGTTCGCCATCTACGTCGTCGTGCTGTTCAGCTGACACCCTCGTGCCCGCGGCCCGGCGACCTAGACTTGCCGCTATGAGGGGGAGCCGGCTCGCATCGACGTCGGCAGTGACCTGGGGACGCCTCTACTTCGCGGGCCAGGCACTGGCGGGCGTCGCGTGGTGGATCACGGTCTTCACGGTGCCGGACGTGCGCACGGCGACGCTGGGGACCCTCGACGCGCGACTCCTCGCCGTCGCGGACATCCCCCTCTTCGTGGTGGCGTCGGCACTGGTGGCGCTCGGCGTGCGGCGTGCAGCATGGGTCGCCGCCCCCTGGACGCTGCTGGTCGCCGTCGGGATGGGTCTGTATGCGACGGTCACGGCGACCGCGGGCTGGGGCGCACTGCTGATGGTGGCGGCGGCAGCGGGCTCGACGGGCGCGGCGATCCTCGTGCTCCTGGGAAGGGTGCCGTCGAACTGGCTGCTGATCGGCCCCTTCCGCTTCCGGCCGGCTGCGCCGATGAACACCCGCGCGCTCGTGTCGAAGGCCACTCTCCAGACTGTGGTGTTCTCGGCGATCTTCCTCCTCGCGCTGCCCGCTGTCATCGTGGTGCTGGAGCTGCGGTGGGGGCTGCACGTCCCATTCCCTCCCGCCCTGCGCATCGGCGGCGTCGCCCTGTTCGCGGCAGCGCTCGCCCTCTCGACCTGGTCGTCTGCCGCGATGTCGGTGCAGGGAGCGGGCACGCCCCTCCCGTCGTCGATGCCCCGTCGACTCGTGATCTCGGGTCCCTACCGGTTCGTCCGGAACCCGATGGCGATCGGGGGCATCGCCCAGGGTGTGGCGATCGGGCTCATGGCCGGCTCCTGGCTCGTAGTCGTCTACGCCCTCTGCGGCTCGCTGGTCTGGAACACGGTGGTGCGTCCGCTCGAAGAGGCGGACCTCGAGGAGCGTTTCGGTTCGGCGTTCCGCGCGTACCGAGACCGCGTCTCCTGCTGGCTGCCGCGGCGCCCGCTCCGCGCGTCGGAGGGCGCACACGAGGAGTCGGTCTCGTTCGACGCCTGAGCCGGGGTGAACAGAATTCCGCACGTCAGTTGCCTCAGGCAACTATCGGCGTAGACTGGTCGCATGACAGTCGCTGACGGTGTCGCAGGCATCCACGTCGCGCTCGTGCAGGTGGTCTCCGAATGGACGGAGAGCGATCTCCAGGCGCAGGTCGCCGACGGCGTGGGCGTCGCGCTCGACCCGACGGCTGTCCGCGCGGTGTACCTGCTCGGTCTCAGCGGCGGTGCGATGGGCTTCACCGCATTGTCCGAGCGCGCCTCGATGTCGCGCCCGACCACGTCCAAGCTCGTCACCCGGCTCGAGGCCCAGGGGGTCGTCGAGCGCGTGCGTTCCGGACGCACGGTCGAGGTGCGGCTGACGGATGCCGGAGCTCGGGCGTACGCGCGCCTCGTGGCGGCAGGGCATCGCATGGTCGACGACGCCGTCACGGGCTGGACGCCTCAGGAGGTCGAGCAGTTCCGTGCACAGCTCGCCCGGTTCGTCGCGGCCCTCTCGCGGACGACACACCCGCACGACCCCAAGACGACGCCTGATCGGGCGCCCACCCACAAGGAGGAAACATGACACGCACCTACATCGTCACCGGCGCCGCATCCGGCATCGGCGCCGCCACGACGCAGCTGCTCCGCGCACAGGGCCACACCGTGATCGGAGTCGACCTCGCCGGCACCGAGGTCGAGGGCGACCTGTCGACGCCGGACGGCCGCACTGCCGCGGCGGAAGCGGCGATCGCCGCGGCGGGCGGCACCATCGACGCCGTGATCGCCTGTGCGGGGATCGCCGCTCCGATCGCCAAGACGATGGCGATCAACTACTTCGGCGTCACCGAGTTCCTGACCGCGCTGCAGCCGACGCTGAGCCTCGCCGATCAGCCGAGGGCTGCGGTGGTGTCGTCCATGGCCTCACTGCAGCCCGTGTCGGCCGAGCTCGTCGATGCCGCGCTCGACGGCGACGAGGCACGAGCGCTGGAGATCGGAGACCAGCTCGCCGCGACACCCGAGGCCGGCTTCCTCAACTACTCGTCGAGCAAGCGCGCGGTGTCGCGGTGGGTCCGCCGGGAGTCGGTCACCCCCGCGTGGGCCGGGGCGGGCATCCCACTCAACGCCGTCGCGCCCGGCACAGTCACCACGGCCATGACCGCCGGCCTGCTCGCGAGCCCTGAAGGCCTGGCGCAGGTGGATGCCGCCGTGCCGATGCCCCTCAACTACCACCAGCCCGCGTCGTCGATCGCGGAACTGCTGGTGTGGCTCACGAGTCCGGCGAACACCCATATGGCAGGCCAGACCATCTACTGCGACGGTGGCGCAGACGCCGTGCTCCGCGGCGACGACATCTGGTCATGGAACGACGCTCCGCAGGGTTGAGACGCCCCCCGACGAAGGCCCGGACCGCAGCGGTCCGGGCCTTCATCGCATCCCGCACCGGTTCCTTATTTTGAATGACTCAAAATAACTTGCTAGGGTCGAAGGGACCCCCACGAGAGGAACCACCATGGATGAGACCCGATCCGGCTGGACGCCCAGCCCCGTCTTCAGTTCGATGCCGCACGCGATGGGCCGTGGCTCCCGCGAGGACATCGTGTGGGAGGCACTCGAGCGTGTGGACGGCAAGCCGGCGCCGACGATGGGCGCGATGCAGGCGGCCATGGGCAACGAGGCGCAGATCCGACTGGTGACCGACGTGATCCGGCGCTACCTCGACGCACGTGGGATGCGCGACCTCGGCCAGCTCGCCGCACGCGCGTCCTAGCGCTTCCGCCGTCCCACCGCCCCGAGCCCGCACGTTCCCGCAGCCGATCGATGGCACGCTGGATCCTGTGCCCGAGCGAACGCCAGATGACGAGTCCTCCCACTCAGAGCCGACGGTGACCATCGAGGTGGTGGACCCGCACGATCTCCCACGGCTCCTCGAATGGAACGCCGTGCTGCGTGACGGCTACGCGTCCGGGCGCAGCCACGTGTGGTCGCGCAGCGACGAGGCGACACGCTCGCAGTTCCACCACCCGCATCCGACCCGGGTCTCCGTCCTGCTGATGGCCGAGGTCGCTGGCGTCGCGGTCGGCGCCGCCGAGGCTCATATGCGCCCGGGAGAGCCCGCTGACGTCGAGATCGCCGTCCGCGAAGACTGCCGGCGTCGAGGAGTCGGTCGCGCGTTGCTCGAAGCCGTGCGGTCCGCGCTGCGCGGCGCTGCCACGGTCATGCGCGCCGAGACCTCCACCGAGGCGGGGGTCGCGTTCGCCCGATCAGCGGGGCTCGACGTCGGCACCCGCGAGATCCGTCAGATCGTCGAGCTTCCGGTGCCGGAGAACAGGCTTGCGGGAAGAGCCGGAGCGCCCGCGGGTGTCGAGGTGCTCTCCTGGTCCGGTCGGTGTCCCGACGATGTGCTCGACGACTGGGCTCGACTGCGATCACAGATGTCCGCCGAGGTGCCGTCGGGAGAGCTGACCCGCACGCTGGAGACCGCCGACGTCGAGGCGGTGCGTCGCAACGAGCAGCGCATGTCGGCCCAGGGCTACACGCTCGTGCGGAGTCTGGCGCGCGAACACGGCGACGCGGTCGGCTACACCGAGATCCTGGTGTCCCGAGCCGATCCCGAGATCGGGTACCAGGACGACACCTTCGTCGAGGAGCGGGCTCGAGGTCGAGGGATCGGTCGCGCGATGAAAGTCGCCAACCTCCGTCAGCTCATGACCGTGCCGGAGAGCACCGCCTCGCGGATCCTGCAGACCTACACCGAGCCGGGCAACGCGCCGATGCTCGCGCTCAATCGATCCCTCGGATTCGAAGAGGCCGACGTGCTCACGGTTCTCGAGGGTCCGCTGGGCTGAGCCCCCGCACTACCGACGGTGCACGATGATGAGGCCGTCCCACCCCTTCTCGCCCACCGTCTGCAGCGCCGTCGCATCGAGGTCCGGGTTCGCGGCGATCGCATCGATCACTGCACGCACCCCCTGCACACGCGGGTCGCTGCTGTTCGCATCGGCGACGGCGCCGTCGCGCACCACATTGTCGATGACGATCACCGCGCCAGGCGTGGTCAGCTCGAGCGCCGCGGCGAGGTAGATCGGATTGCTCGGCTTGTCGGCATCGATGAAGACCAGATCGAACGGCTCGACCTGCTGGTCGATCAGCCTCTGCGCGGAGTCCGCGGCCGGACCCACCACCACATCCACCCGGTCGGCGACTCCTGCGCGCTCCAGGTTCTCGCGTGCGATCGCGGCGTTCTGCTCTTCGAGTTCGAAGGTGACGACATGACCGCCGACACCGACTGCACGCGCCAACCAGACGGTGGAGTAGCCCGCGAGCGTACCGAACTCGAGCACGCGCCGCGCGCCGGAGATCTGCGCCAGGAGGCCGATCAGTGCGCCCTGGTTCGCGGCGACCTCGGCGTTCGGCATGGTCGTCCGCGCCCCCGACTCGCGTGCTTCCACCAACGCGGCATCCTCGTCCACGAGCGCGGCGGCGAAGTAGGAATCGACAGAGCGCCAGGCCGGAGCGGATGCGTAGCGGTTCTCGAGGGGCTCGTGCTGGTCGCTCATGACGCCAGTCTTTCGCCCGCGATCGGACGCGCAGGCGCGTGGCGGGCCTCCCGATTCGGAAGGCCCGCCGCGGGATCAGCGACTCACGTCCGCCCAGGTGCGCGTACGAAGCGACTCGTCGATGGCGTCGAGCACTCGCGCCGCAGACACCGCTTCCTCGATGCCGATGCGGCTGGGGAGGTCGAACTCGACCATCTGCAGGAAGTAGTCGAACTGCTGCGGCACGACTCCCTCCAGCCGTCCGTCGAGTTCCGGGTCGAGCATCGTGTTGGGGAGCCGGAAGTCGTCGAGCGTGTCGAGTGAGATGCCTTCGGCCGTGACATCCACCTTGATGTTCCCGTCGGTGCCGTACAGATCGAACTGCGAGGCGAGGCCGCTCGGCGTGGAATCCGGGAGCACCCAGGAGATCTCGATCGTGCCCACCGCGCCGTTCTCGAGCTCGGCGAGGATCAGGGCGACGTCGACGCCCTCCTTGCCGGCCGCGGGGAGGACCTTCGCGGCGGTGGTGGCCGAGACGCGCACGATGGGACTCCCGGAGATCCACTGCACGAGGTCGATGTCGTGGATGCCCTGATACATGTAGATCGGGGAAGCCCCGTTGTTCGCGAACCCGACGCTGCGGGGGACGATCCGCGCCGCGCGGAAATGGACGGGGTCGCCGACCGTCCCCGCGGCCACGGTCTTCGCCGCCGACCTGAACCGAGGATCGTGGCGCAGGACGTGTCCGACGAGGACTTTGGATGCTGTCGCCTTCGCCGCGGCATCCGCGATGGTGCGGGCACCCTCGAGCGTGTCGGCGAGGGGCTTCTCGACGAGGACGTGGAGTCCTGCCTCGATGGCCTCCACGGTGACGCCGACGTGCAGCTTGTCGGGGACCGCGATCACGACGCCGTCCAGGGCGACAGCCTCACGGGCGGCGCTGAGCGTGGGGAACCACGGCGCTCCGTACTGCGTGGCGACGCGGCGACCGCTGTCTTCGAACGGGTCGACCACGGCGGCCAGTGTCGCCCTGGGGTTCTCGGCGACGATTCGGCAGTGGACCTGGCCCATGCGGCCGGCGCCGACGACGGCGATGTTGGTGGTCATGCGGATGCTCCCTTCGTGAGCGTGGGTACTGCAGCCAGGTAGCGCTTGGTCAGCGCCATCGGCTCGGTGATGGATGTTCCGACGACGACCGCGAAAGCTCCGGCCTCGAACGCTGCTCGAAGCTCGTCGGGTGATTTGATGCGCCCCTCCGCGATGACCGGGGTCGGGCGGGTGGCGAGTCGGGCGACGAGCTCGATGTCAGGGTCGCCGCCGCGGTTCTGCGGCACGCTGGTGTAGCCGGACAGCGTCGTACCGACCAGGTCGGCGCCGAGCTCACCCGCGTGCGCGCCCGCCTCGAAGCTGTCGATGTCCGCCATGACGGCCGCGCCGAGCTCACGGACAGCCGGAAGGAGTGTGTCGACGCCCGGGTGCTCGCCGCGAGCGCGCAACGTCGCATCCATGGCGATGATGTCGGCGCCGGCGTCGAGGAGGGCCTTGGCCCTGTCGACGGTGGGGGTGATCCACTGGAACCCGTCCGTGACGACCTTCTCCAGACCGATGATGGGAACGGTGACACGTGCACGCACGGCCGCCACGTGTTCCGCGCTGTTGATGCGTACCGCCCCGGCACCCGCGAGCACGGCCGCCTCGGCGATCGCGGCGATGATTCCCGGGTCGCGCAACGGCGACCCGTCCGGCGCCTGACAGGACACGATGAGGCGTCCACGAAGCGTCTCGAGGTCGAGCATTCTTACTCCTTCACTGCGATGAGACCGGCGAACGCCGGTCGGATAGATGCGTCCTCGGCGATGACGCGCGCACCCTCGAGGGCGGCATCGGCTCGAACGAGGACGTCGTCGACAGGCAGACCGATGTGGCCGAGCGCTGCGCGGACTTCTTCGACGAACAGAGGAGCGCGCACCAGGCCGCCGGTCAACCCGATGGGCCCATCGGAGATCCGGGCGGCGCGGATGGACTGAGCGAGTTCGGAGGCGGCGGCTCTGACGATGTCGTGCGCGACGGAGTCGCCCTCGGCCGCTGCTCGGATCACGTCGGGGGCGAACTCCGCGACGAACTTCGGGGGCGGCACCGAGCCCATGGCCTGGAGGTAGATGTCCGACGGGGTGCCGAGACGCTCGCTGTGGCCGGCGAGCGCTGTGGGTTCTCCGCGTCCTTCGAGAGCATCGAGAGCTGCCTGGAGACCCCGTTGGCCGATCCAGAACCCGCCGCCGACGTCGCCGAGCAGGTAACCGCGAGCGTCGATGCGCCGCGGCGAGGCACCGGTGTCGATACCGAGCGCAGCGACCCCGGTTCCACAGATCACGACGGTGCCAGGGCGCGCGCCGACCGTGCCGAGGAACGCGGTGACGGCATCTGCCGCGACCACCACGCTGCGGGCGCCGAGCGCTTCCTTCAGATGTGCCGCGAGGGCGTGTGGAGCGTCTGAGCCGTCGACGAATCCGGACAACCCGACACCCACGTGCTCGGCCCGCGTGCCCTCAGGGACGTGAGCGGCGATGCGCTGCGCGAGCGAACGGACGTGCTCTTCGCTCGTGAGTGCCGTGACGCCGAGGGAGAAGCCGACGACCTCGCCCTCGTCCCCACGCACGCGGAGCCCGGTTTGCCCGATGTCGATGGCGAGAGCGCCGTTCATGCGTCGCCCCCGTCCCTCGCGGGAGGCCGGAGCTGCGAGGCGGCATCCTCGTCGAGGAACCACGTGACGTCCGCGTGGTCGCGGAGGACGCTCGCGGGCATCGCCTCGGTGCGCGGTCCGTCGATCGCCGCAGCGACCGCTGCCGCCTTGTCGACCCCCGAGACGACGACGACGATTCGGCGCGCGTTCAGGATGGTGCGGACTCCCTGCGTCACGCTGCGGTGGGGGACTTCGGCAAGGGAGCCGAAGAAGCGGGCGTTCGCTTCGCGCGTCGACTCGTCGAGGTCGACGACCCGGGTGAGGGAGTCGAACGACGAGCCCGGTTCGTTGAATCCGATGTGGCCGTTCCTCCCTACTCCCAGGATCTGCAGGTCGATGCCCCCGTTGTCCGCGATGAGTTCGTCGTAGGCGGCGGGGTCGGCGCCGTCCGGCACGTGCACACGCGCCGGGGGGACGCGGAGGGGATGGGCGACTTCCCGTTCGACGACGGCACGATAGCTCTCCTGGTGTCCGTCGGGCAGCCCGATGTACTCGTCCAGCGCGAACAGCGTCACCTCCGACAGGTCCAGCTGACGTCGGGCCATCTCTCGATAGACGGGGCCGGGAGAGGAGCCCGTCGCGACTCCCAGAGTGCGCAGACCGCCGGAGTGCAGGAGCGCTTCGATGACGTCGACCGCCGCCGATGCCGCCGCCGTGGCCGTCCGGTGCGTCACAGCCACGGACTTCCGCGCGGTGATGCCGGTCACTTGACCCCTCCGAACGACAGACCACGGGCCATGTGCTTGCGGACGATGATCGCGAAGATGACGATGGGCAGCGCACCGATGACGCCGGCGGCGGTGAGTCGGGCCCAGTTGGTGCCGAAGAAGCTCAGGAAGCCCGCGATGGTCACGGGAACCGTCTGGCTGTCGCCGCTGGTCAGGACGAGGGCGTACAGGAACTCGTTCCACGACTGGATGAGCGCGAGCACGAACGTCGCGAACGCGGCGCCCCAGACGTTCGGGAGCACGCACCGGAACAGGGTGCGCCACTCGCCGAGTCCGTCGATCATCGCCGCCTCACGGATCTCGCGCGGGAAGGCGACGAGGAACGAGCGGAAGATCAGCACCGCGAGAAGGATCGCGTAGAAGGAGTGCACGATCGTGAGCCCCACCGGGTTGCCGGTCAGCCCGATGCCGAAGAACGCCCGATAGAACGGCGTCAGCGTGAGCACAGGGGGAACCGTCGTCAGCAGGAGGATCGCGAGCGTCACGCGCGCAGACCACGCGGACTCCGGTGGCCACACCTGGGTCGTCAGGTAGGCGAGGGGCAACCCGACGACGATGCCGACGACACTGCTGATGATGGCGACGACGGCGCTGACGACCATGGCCTGCCCCATCCCGCCGTCGACCCAGGCGCTGACGTAGCTGCCGAACTGGGGGACGAAGAACCAGACCGGCTCACGGCTGAACGCGTCGACGTCGCTCTTCAGAGACGTGCTGACCAGCCAGACGACCGGGAGGATGCACCAGATGACGAAGACGTAGACCGCGGCGACGCGGAGGGTGTGCAGGATGTTGCGGCGCGTTTTCATCGGCGTGCCTTCCAGATTCGCAGGCCCATGAGGCGCGTGGCAGTGGGGAACAGGACGACCAGGACGACCAGGGAGACGAGGGCGCCCACGGTCGTCGCGTACCCGATGTCGAAGGTCTCGAAACCGAGTCGGTAGACGTAGTTGCTGATGGCGAGGGTCGATGTGCCTGGTCCGCCCTTCGTCATGGTGTTGACGATGGCGAACGTCTTGACGGCATCGATGACGCGAAGGAGCACGACGATCGACAACACGGGAGCGAGCATCGGCAGGGTGACGTTCCACAACAGGCGGAATCCTCCCGCGCCGTCGAGCTGCGCCGCCTCGAACGGAGACGGGTCGAGCGACTCGAGTCCGGCGAGCACGATGATCACGACGAATGGCGTGTTCTGCCAGACCTCGACGAGGATCACGGCGGCGAGCGCAGTGGCCGGGTCGGCGAGGAACGCATGACCGCCGATGCCGACGGTGTCGAGGAACCAGTTGATGAAGCCCGAAGTGGGATCCATGAGCAGGCGCCACATGAGACCGGCGACGACGGGCGTCAGCACCATGGGGATCAGGATGAGGGCGCGGAGCACCCCCTTGCCCGGAATGCGTCCGTGCAGGGCGAGGGCGATGGACACACCGAGGACGAGTTCGATGGCGACGGCCGCGACGACATAGACGAGGGTGACCCGGATGGAGCCGAGAAGCGTCGGGTCCGACAGCGCCCTGGTGAAGTTGTCCCACCCGACGAAGATGTCCTCGCTGCCGGGGCGGAGAAGGTTCTCGGCGTGGGTGACGAGGTTGGCTCCCTGCATGATGATGATCACCAGCAGAGGGACGATCACGATGAGGGCGGGGAGTGCGAGGCTCGCTTGAGCGAGCCTGGGCCGGAGGGACTTCCGGCGAGGTGGACGCCGGAACGGAGGGTCGTCGACTCTGGTTTCCGCATCGGGACGTGGAGGCGTCAGGAGCTTGGTCATCGTCTTTCTTCTTCCGTTCCGGCGTCCGTGGTCTCAGCCGAGCTGAGTCTCGAGTGCTTTCTGAGCGGCGGTCAACGCGTCTTTCGCGTCCGCTTCTCCCGCCAGGGTCCGCGACAGCGCCTGGCCGACCTCGGTGATGATGGCGTTGGCGTCGGTGCCTGCGGGGAGGTAGTCGACGTTGCCGGTGGCCAGCTGCTCGAGGAGCGCGTCCTTGAACGGCCCGTACTTCTCGTCGTAGGCGGGGCTCTCCAGGACGGAGTCGAGCGTGACCCCCACGGCCTCGGTCGTCTCGACGGCGTTGTTCTGCACTTCCTCGCTCGTCGCCCAGGTCATGAACTGGTAGGCCGCGTCCTTCTTCTGGGAGAAGGAGCTGAGGTACAGCGCGTGCACGTTGAGGGAGTTGTCGGTGTTGCCGCTGGTGGGCGGGTCGGAGATGGCGTACGGGATCGGTGCGTATCCGACCTTGCCCGCGACGACGCTGGCCTCGGTGTCTTCGTTGAAGGGACCGTTGGCGGTGGCGTCGATGGTCATCGCGGCGGTGCCCTGCGTGAAGGCGATGCGGTTCTGCTCCCAGTCGAAGTTGCCGACTCCGGAGGGGCCGTACTCCTTGAGCAGGTCAGCCCAGAACTGGGTCGCTTCGACGGCCTCGGGCGAGTCGACGGCCAGGGTGTCCCCGTCGTAGAAATCGCCGCCGAAGGCGCGGAGGAACCCCGCCCACGGGTACACGCTCTGGATGCCCGGAGCTCCACGGAGGGTGATGCCTGCGACCTCGCCGCCCGATCCCTCGCTGATGGTCTTCGCTGCCGCTCGCAGGTCGTCCATGGTGGTGGGCGGCCCGTCGATGCCGTACTCCTCGAAGAGATCGGTTCGGTACATCAGCCAGGTGCTCTCGCCGTAGACGGGAAGGCCGAACGTGGCATCGTCCTTCTGCATGGGGGCGAGGTACGGCTGGTAGAAGTCGTCGAGCGCGACGAAGTCGGATTCGTAGTCGGACAGGTCGTCGATGTAACCGGACTCGAAGTAGCCGGTGCCGTAGGTGTTGTCTGTGAAGACGACGTCGTAGTCGCTGGACTTCTGGCTGAAGTTCAACAGGATCTTGGCGGCCTGGTCGCTGTACGGCACCGTCTCGATGTTGACTTTGATGCCGGTCTGCTCCTCGAAGTCGGGCAGCAGCTCCTTCCAGTTGTCGGTGTAGGAGATGTCTTCGGCGAGGACGTTGATAGTCACGCCGCTGCCGTCGCCGTCTCCGTCCGAGCCGGACGGTGCGCAGGCGGTGATGCTTCCGGCAGCCGTCGCGAGACCGACGAAACCGGCGCCGATGCGGACGGCGAGCCGTGGTGCACGCGAGCGGGCGGGTGTTGCAGCGCTCATGGGATCCTCCGTTGGAAAGTGGTGCATTCGGGTGGGGTCTTGAATACCATAGGGTAGAAGTAGCACCCTAGGGTTACAAGGAAGTTACACCGTCCCTCGGACATCCGCAATCACGTTCCGGACCGGATCCGACGGCCGATGCGTGATAGTTATGGTGCTGGCTCTCACGCGAAAGGAGGGGATGTGGCGGCGAAGTACGAGCTCGTGATGAAAGAGCTCTCTGCGGAGATCGCGCAGATGCGTGCAGGAGATCAGCTGCCCACCGAGCAGCAGCTCGCTGCCCGGTTCAACGTCTCCTCGATGACGGTGCGACGGGCGCTCGAGGCGCTCGCCCACGCGAAGAGGATCGTCGGCATCCGAGGCAAGGGGACCTTCGTCGCCGAGCCCGCTCTGACCAAGCGCATGACTCTGGCCTCGTTCACCGATTCCATGCGCGCAGCGGGGCGGACGGCCCGTGCGGAGGTCCTGTCCGCCGGCATCGCCCCGGCTGCGCCCGAGGTCGCCGCGGACTTCGGGCTCGAGGGGACCACATCGGTCTACACGGTCGAACGTCTGCGGTTCGGGGATGACACGCCGCTGAGCATCGACCGCTCTCTTCTTCCCGCCGCGCTCTTCCCGAACCTGCTGGGCAACGATCTCACCGGTTCGCTGTACGAGATCCTCCGCCGGCGGTACGACGTGCACCTCACCCGCGCATCTTCGCGAGTGGCCGCTGTCCTGCCGACCGCACGAGAAGCGGAGCTGCTCGACATCACCCTCGACCAGCCGTGCCTCCGCGTCGTCGCCCGAGGCAGTCTCGGCGACGGCAGGGTCGCGGAAATCACCCGCTCGATCTACCGCGGCGACCTCTATGAACTCCTGATCGAGCCCGAAGACTCCTGACGAGAGGTCGCGACACGGCTGCCGTGGTGATCGCTCCCGCGAGGGGATGGCGTCGACAACCGGAAGAGCCGGCCAGAAGCATCTTCTGACCGGCTCTTTTCCTTGAGGAGCACTCGAGGCTGAAAAGAATTCAGCCTTCGTGTGCGCGAGGGGGGACTTGAACCCCCACGTCCTTACGGACACTGGCACCTGAAGCCAGCGCGTCTACCATTCCGCCACTCGCGCGAGTGTCTCGTTCCGAAGAACTCAACTTCCCGAGGATATCACGCGATTTCACCCCCTGTTGCACACCCCCGGACGTCGATCGGCGGCGTTCCCCCAGGTCACCTGACTACGATGTGTCTACCGGTCGGCATGCCAGAGGAGCCCAGTGGGACTACTTGACAGCTTTGAGAAGGGTCTCGAGCGCGCAGTGAACAGCGCGTTCGCGAAGACCTTCCGCAGCGGCATACAGCCGGTGGAGATCGCCTCTGCGCTCCGCCGCGAAGCCGACACGAAGGCCGCGGTCGTGAGCCGCGACCGCATCATCGCGCCCAACAGCTATGTGGTGCGTCTGAGTACCGACGACGCGGAGCGGATGCGCGGCCTGGGCGGCGCTCTCACCGATGAACTGCTCGCTCTCATGACCACCCACGCCAAGGCCCAGGGCTACAGCTTCGCCGGCCCCCTCTCGATCACGCTCGAAGCCGACGAGAAGGTCGCGACGGGAACCGTGCGCGTGAACTCCGGCACGGTGGAAGGTCGCGTCAGCTGGCAGGCCGTCGTCGACGTCGACGGTCGCCGCCACGCGATCACCCGCGCCCGCACCGTGATCGGTCGGGGAACGGATGCCGACATCACGATCGCCGACGCCGGATCGAGCCGGAAGCACGTCGAGATCCTGTGGGACGGCGAGCGCGCCATGATGCGCGACCTCGGATCCACCAACGGCACGAAGGTCAACGGGCAGAAGCTCCGCGAGGCCGCGCTCCCCAGCGACACCACGATCACCATCGGCCGTACCGAGCTGGTGTTCCGCATCGTCCCGGTGGCCGCACCTTCGCGCCCCGCCCCACGTGGCGACGACGCCACCCGCGCGTTCGGAGGCCTCGGTTGAGCGAGCTGATCCTCCTCCTGCTCCGCATCGGGTTCCTCGTCCTGATGTGGTTCTTCGTGTTCGGCGTGGTGTACTCGCTGCGCGCCGATCTCTTCGGCGTGCGCGTGCGCAAGCTTCCGGCCGAGGCCACAGCGGGGGCACCCGCAGCGGCACCGGCACCCGCCGCGCCCGCCGCGAAGCCGGCCTCGTCCCGTCCCTCCACGGGACCCGCGACCGTCGCGACGGCCAAGCGCCTCGTGATCACCTCGGGCCCGAAAGCCGGCCTGGAACTCCCGCTCAGCGCCGATTCGCTCACGATCGGCCGCTCGAGCGAGTCCGCCCTCGTGATCCGCGACGACTACACGTCCAGCCACCACGCGCGCCTGATGCTGCGCGGCGACGCCTGGGCGATCCAGGACCTCGACTCCACGAACGGCACCTTCGTCGCGGGCCAGCGCGTCGGATCCTCTCCTGTGTCCCTCTCGCTCGGAACCCCCATCAAGGTGGGCGCCACGACCTTCGAGCTGCGAGCCTGACCCCGGCATGGTCTTCGAGGGCTCGAGCGTCGCGATCTCCCACACCGGGAAGGTCCGCTCCAACAACCAGGATTCCGGCTACTCCGGAGCGAACCTGTTCGTCGTCGCCGACGGCATGGGCGGCCACGCCGGCGGAGACGTCGCCTCGAGCATCGCGATCCAGCGGTTGGAGCCCCTCGACCAGGCGTATGCCTCGACCGAAGATGCTCAGGCGTCGTTGCAGGCGGCGGCGACCACCGCTGCGGGCGACCTCATCCGCGCGGCCAAGGATCGCCCGGAGCTCGCCGGCCTCGGGACCACCGTCAGCGCGATCATCATGGTCGACGAGTATGCGGTCATCGGCCACATCGGAGACTCCCGCATCTACCTGTACCGCGACGACGCGCTCACGCAGATCACGGCAGACCACACCTTCGTGCAGCGGCTCGTCGACTCGGGGCGCATCACCCCGGAAGAGGCCAGGTACCACCCCCGCCGGTCCGTGCTCATGCGCGTGCTCAGCGACATGGACTCCGACCCCGAGCTCGACATGTTCGTCATGCACACCCAGCCGGGCGACCGGTGGCTGCTGTGCTCCGACGGTCTGTCCGGCGTGGTCGACGAGCCCCACATCCTCAAGGCCATGCAGCTCGGTCTCGCTCCCGGTCGCACGGCTGACAACCTCCTCAAGCAGGCGCTCGACGGCGGTGCACCCGACAACGTCACGATCGTCCTGGTCGATGTCGGCGGACAGCATCCGATCCACTCCGGCACACCGACCATCGTCGGCTCGGCCTCGAACCCCGACGGCGTGTACGTGCCGCCGGTGCGCCCGCCGCGCGGCAACTGGCTGCACCCGGTGCGTCAGGCCGCGAATGAGCCGAGCCACTTCGAGCCAGCGCCCGAATACCTCGAAGAGCTCATCGAAGAAGACCGTCGTCGTGCGAAGCGGCGGCGTCTCGGCTGGATCGCGGGAGCGCTCGTGGTCGTCGCGATGCTGGCGGTCGCCGCCTTCGCCGCCTACAGCTGGACGCAGACGCGCTACTTCATCGGCGCCGACGACGACAGCGTCGTGATCTTCCAGGGCGTGCAGCAGAACATCGGCCCGATCACCCTGTCGACACCGGTCGAAGACACCGACATCCTGCTGGCGAACCTCCCGCCGTATCAGCGGGCGTCGGTCGAGCGCACCATCACGGCACGCTCCCTGTCAGACGCGATGGCGATCGTCGACCGGCTGCGCGCGGGTGCCGATGCGAACGCGATCCCCACCCCGCTTCCGACGCCGCTGCCGACCCCGACCGACACGCCCGCAGGCGGTGAGGGATGAGCACCGACCTCCAGGCGGACACCACCGTCATCAAGGCACTGAAGCGTCTGCGTCTGCCCCAGACGCAGCGCAACCGCGAGTTCTGGCTTCTGCTGTTCGCCTGCGCGATCAGCGGCGCAGCTCTCACCCTCGTGCAGCTGGGCGCGCTCGGAGTCATCGACCCGATGATCCTCGCGATCGGCGGAGGCCTCGCCGCGCTCGCCTTCGCCCTGCACATCGTGCTGCGCTTCGTCGCCGCCGACGCCGATCCGTTCGTGGTGCCGATCGCCACCCTGCTCACCGGGCTCGGCATCGCGATGATCTACCGCATCGACATCGCGTACGAGAACACCGGGTGGGACGCGTACTCCACGAAGCAGCTCGCCTGGACGGCGATCTCCCTCGCCGGTGCGATCGCGGTCGTGATCCTGCTCCGCAACTACCGGATCCTCTTCCGCTACACGTACATCTTCGGCCTCGCCGGAATCCTGTTGCTGCTGCTGCCGTTCGTCCCCGGCCTGCGCATCGCAGACGCGAACGCAGCCGTCTGGGTGTCTCTCGGCGGGGTCTTCGCCTTCCAGCCGGGCGAGCTCGCGAAGATCTGCCTCGCGATCTTCTTCGCCGGCTACCTGGTGCGCACGCGCGAGAGCCTCACCTCGGTCGGCAAGCGAGTGCTCGGCATCACGTGGCCGCGGATGCGCGAGCTCGGGCCCGTCCTGGTCGTCTGGATCATCTCCCTCGGCATCATCGTGTTCCAGCGCGACCTCGGCACGGGAACACTGATCTTCGGCATGTTCGTCGCGATGCTGTACGTCGCGACCGGCAAGACGAGCTGGGTGCTGATCGGTCTGACCCTGGTGGTCGCTGGTGTCGCGGTGGCGACGCAGATCCTCAGCTACGTCCACGGTCGTTTCATCAACTGGCTGTTCCTGTTCGACGCGAACCAGGTCGACCCCGACGGCGCCGGTTATCAGCCCATGCAGGGGCTCTTCGGCCTCGCCCGCGGCGGACTCATCGGCACGGGGTGGGGCCAGGGTCGTCCGGAGGTGACTCCGCTCGCCCACAGCGACTACATCATCACCAGCCTGGGAGAAGAGCTCGGCCTCATCGGGCTCTTCGCGATCCTGTGTCTCTACATGGTGTTCGTCAGCCGCGGCATGCGCATCGGTCTCGCGGGGCAGGACGACTTCGGCAAGCTGCTCGCGACCGGACTCTCGTTCACGATCGCACTGCAGGTGTTCATCATGGTCGGCGGCGTGACCCGTCTGATCCCGCTGACCGGCCTGACGACGCCGTTCCTCGCCGCCGGCGGTTCCTCGCTCGTGGCGAACTGGCTCATCGTGGCGCTGCTGCTGCGTATCTCCGACGGCGTCCGCCGCCAGCCGAGGGTGGTGATCGGATGACGAGAGAGCTCCGTCGTCTCAGCATCGTGATGCTGTTCATGTTCGTGGCCCTGTTCGCGGCGACCAGCTGGATCCAGGTCGTCGAAGCCGACAGCCTCGCCCAGAACAGCAACAACACGCGCACCCGGCTCGACAGCTATGAGATCCAGCGCGGGTCGATCATCGTCGACGGCGCCGCGATCGCGAACTCGGTTCCGAGCGACGACCGCTACCAGTTCCAGCGGGTCTACACCGATGCGGCGATGTGGGAGCCGGTCACCGGGTACTTCAACGCGGCACTCGACTCGCGGACCGGCATCGAGCAGGCGATGAACGCCGATCTCTCCGGCACCGGGAGCAACGCGCTGCTCGGCGAGATCGAGCGCATCCTCTCGGGTCAGCCGCAGCGCGGCTACAGCGTCGAACTGTCTCTCGACACCGCCGCGCAGCGAGCCGCCTTCGAAGCCCTCGACGGCCTCCAGGGCGCCGTCGTCGCCATGGACCCGAAGACCGGGCGCATCCTCGCCATGGTCTCCACCCCTGGGTTCGACACGAATACGATGGCGACGCACGACGCGGATGCGGCGAACGCCACTCACGATCAGCTCGCCGCCGACCCCGGAAAGCCGCTGTCCAATCGGGCGATCGCCGGTGACCTGAACCCGCCGGGCTCCACCTTCAAGGTCGTCGTCGCGGCCGCAGCATTCGCCAGCGGAAACTGGACGCCCAGCTCGACACTCCCGAACCCCGCCTCGTACACGCTCCCCGGCTCCGCGAACCGCGTGTCCAACGCGTGGGGCAGTGCCTGCGGCCCCGGGGCCACCGTCACGATCGCGGAGGCCATCCGTCTCAGCTGCAACATCCCGATGGCCGAGCTCGCGGTCGAGCTCGGCGACGACGCGATCCGCGAGATGGCGGAGAAGCTGGGATTCAACCAGTCGTTCGACACGCCGTTGACCTCGACGGCCTCGAGCTACCCCCGTGCGCTCGACGATGCGCAGACCGCCCTGACCGGATTCGGGCAGGGGCAGGTCACCGCGACACCGCTGCAGATGGCCATGGTCTCCGCCGGCCTCGCGAACGACGGAGCGGTCATGAACCCGCGGATGGTGGACGCCGTGATCGGCAACGATCTGTCGGTGATCAAGGCCTTCGAGGACAGCGAGTTCGGCCGCGCGATGGAGGCGGATGTGGCGAACGACGTCACCGCGGCCATGGTCGCGAGCGTCGCTACGGGCGCGGCGCAGGGTGCAAGAATAGACGGGATCGACGTGGCCGGTAAGACGGGCACCGCAGAGAACGGAAACAGGCCGCACACGTTGTGGTTCACCGGCTTCGCGCCGGCGGACGACCCCGCGGTCGCAGTAGCGGTCGTCGTCGAAGACGGCGGCGGACAGGGACAATCAGGCAGCGGCGACACCATCGCCGCTCCGATTGCGAAGAAGGTCATAGAGGCGGTGCTGGGCAGATGAGGCCGACGCAGGGTGTGTCGTTCGGTGGTCGTTACGAGCTGCAGTCGCGTATCGCGATCGGTGGCATGGGCGAGGTGTGGGAGGCGACGGATCACGTCATCGGACGCACCGTCGCCATCAAGATCCTCAAGGACGAGTACATGGGGGACCCCGGGTTCCTCGAGCGGTTCCGCGCGGAGGCCCGGCACGCAGCGCTCGTCAACCACGAGGGCATCGCCAGCGTGTTCGACTACGGCGAGGAGAACGGCAGTGCCTACCTCGTCATGGAGCTCGTGCCCGGTGAGGCCCTCTCGACCGTGCTCGAGCGCGATGGCGCGCTGAGCGCCGACAAGACGCTCGACATCGTCGCGCAGACGGCATCCGCCCTGCAGGCTGCACACGCCGCCGGTCTCGTGCACCGCGACATCAAGCCGGGCAACCTGCTGATCACGCCCGACGGCCGCGTGAAGATCACCGACTTCGGCATCGCCCGCATCGCCGACCAGGTGCCGCTCACCGCGACCGGCCAGGTCATGGGCACCGTCCAGTACCTCTCGCCCGAGCAGGCGTCAGGACACCCGGCCTCTCCCGCGACCGACACCTACTCGCTCGGCATCGTCGCGTACGAGTGCCTGGCGGGCAAGCGTCCGTTCACGGGTGAGTCGCAGGTGGCGATCGCGATGGCGCAGATCAACGAGCAGCCGCCGCCGTTGCCGCCGACCGTGCCGATCCCGGTCCAGAACCTCGTCATGGCGATGATCGCCAAGAAGCCCGCCGACCGTCCGTCGTCCTCGGCGACCGTGGCGCGTGCCGCGCAGGCGTTGCGCCGGGGAGACCTGAACTCCGCGGCGATCGCCGTGCCCGCCATCGCATCCGGCGGCGTCGCGTCCGACGACGACGCGACCCGGATGCTGACGGCGTCTGGTGACGACGGCACCACCCGCATCCTCCCCACCACCGCCCAGCTTCCCACCGAAGACGCAGCGGAGGAGCCGAAGAAGAAGCGCAGCAGGTGGACGTGGCCGTTGATCGCGCTGATCGCGCTCCTGGTGATCGTGCTCGGCGGAACGTTGTGGGCGATGCTCGCGAACCAGGGCGGCGACGATCCCGATCCGACGAGTCCGCCGCCCAGCTCCCCGTCGCAGTCGCCGACGCCGTCGGACACACCGACTCCTGAGGTGACCCGCGTCGACGTGACGGCCCTCAACCTGGTCGGGATGGACTGCGGCACCGCGACGTCGACCCTGAAGAACGCCGGCTTCGACAGCGACATCACCTGCGCGGACGGCGACCCTGCCGCCACCGATGACAAGGTCGGCACGGTCTACCGCGTCGCCCCCTCGGGGAACGTCGAGACCACGCAGCCGATCGCGCTGACGGTCTACGCACCGCGGGCGGCCCTGCCGACGCCGACCGATGCGCCGACGATCACCGGAGACCCGGTGGCCGGCAGCACCGTGAGCATCGCCTGGGGCACCGGATTCACGTGCCCGAGCGGCACCACGCTCTCGGGTTACGTCGTGTCGCTGCAGAACGGGACGTTCGTCTCCGGAGGACCGAACTTCCAGCCGACGCAGCGCAACACGCAGGTGCAGGTCGCCGACGCCGCGGGTCAGCAGCTCATCGTCACGTACCAGGGCATGTGCTCCGGTGGCGATCAGCGCACCTCCGCCGCCTCGCCGCCGCTGTCGGTGCCGATCGTCGCCGCGCCCGACCCCGGCGAGGGTGACGACGGCGGCGAAACCGCCGGGTAGCCTGTAGTTCCAGCTCAGTCGAAGTCGTTTCCAGGGGGTAGTACGTGTCCACAGAGCCACGAGTCATCGCGGGCCGATACCGCGTCGACGAGCTCATCGGGCATGGCGGCATGGCGAAGGTCTACCGCGGGTACGACCTGACTCTCGGCCGTGAGGTCGCGATCAAGATCCTCGATCCCGAGCTCGCGCGCGACACGGCGTTCCGCACGCGGTTCCGGCTGGAGGCCCAGGCGGCGTCGCGGATGTCGCATCCCTCGATCGTGCGCGTGTACGACGCGGGCGACCCCTCGACCAACGACGCCTCGTCCGACGAGCTGCCGTACATCGTGATGGAGCTGGTCAAGGGAACCCTGCTCAAGAAGATCATCGCCGACGGTCCGGTGCCCGTGGAAGATGCGGTGCGCTACGTCGACGGCATCCTCGAAGCCCTCGACTACTCGCACCGTGCGGGCGTGGTGCACCGCGACATCAAGCCGGGCAACGTCATGGTGACCGACAAGGGCCAGGTCAAGGTGATGGACTTCGGCATCGCACGCGCGGTGTCCGACTCGTCCTCGACCGTCGCCGAGACCACGCAGATCATCGGCACCGCGGCCTACTTCTCGCCGGAGCAGGCCAAGGGCGAGCCGGTCGACGCCCGCGCCGACCTGTACTCCACCGGCGTCGTGCTGTACGAGCTGCTCACCGGCCGTCAGCCCTTCCGCGGTGAGTCTCCCGTCGCCGTCGCTTACCAGCATGTGAGCGAGACCCCGATTCCGCCGAGTGAGGTGAACGAGAACGCCCCGGGCGCACTGGACCCGATCGTGCTGCGGGCTCTCGCGAAGGATCCGTACCAGCGATACCCGGATGCCGCGCACTTCCGCGCCGCCCTCGACTCCGCCGTCGCGGGCAACGCTCCGACGCGCAAGGAGCTCGGTGCGCTGACGAGCGAGCTGTACGGGCCGAGCCCGCGGCAGGCTCAGGAGACGGCGCGGTCCCTGCGACAGCTCAGCACCGACACCACCATGACCCGCACCCAGTCGGGTCCGCCGGTCGCCTGGATCTGGGCGGGCGTCGCTCTGCTCGCCGTACTGCTGGCGTCCGTGCTGTTCTGGGTGGTCACGATCAGCATGCGGCCGCCGGAGGTCCCCAGCACATCACGCATCGTGCCGAACCTCGTCAACGTCTCGTCCGAGCGCGCGCAGGACGATCTCGCCAAGCTCGACCTCACCGCGAAGATCGTGATCGAATCCAGCCCGGACATCGCCGAGGGCAACGTGATCCGCACCGACCCCGAGGCAGGAGTCTCGGTCGAGGAGGGTTCGACCGTCACCGTTCATGTCTCCTCCGGGGTCGAGACGGTGACGGTGCCGAAGATCGAGGGCATGGCCCTTGCCGACGCCACGAAGGCCCTGGAGACCGCGGGGCTCGAGCTCGGCACGGTCATTCAACGCAACGACAAGGCCCTGGCAGCGGGGACCGTGATGTCCGCCAGCGAGGACGCGGACAGCGAGGTGGCCCCTGGAACCGTCGTGAACGTCGAGGTCGCGAGCGGAAAGGTGACGCTGACCAACCTCGTCGGCTGGACCGTCGATGCCGCCACCACGAATCTCACCGATCTTGGATTGAACCCGGTTCCGGTCGAGGAGGCGGATTGCCCCGCGACCGAGCCGACGACCGTGCACTCGATGTCGATCGCGCCCGGAGACGTTCCGATCGGATCGTCGGTCGAGCTGCGGTACTGCTCCGGGAGCTGAGCCGCCGAGCGTCGCCCTGAGCGATTCTGGGTCAGCGTGACAGCGGGTGCAGGTTCTCCGCACGGGCCACGGCATCCTGCGCGCCGCACAGCTCCAGCCAATTGGCCAAGAGCCGGTAGCCGCCCTCGGTGAGCACACTCTCGGGGTGGAACTGCACTCCCCACAGCGGCAGCTCCCGGTGGGCGAGCCCCATGACCGTTCCGCTCTCGGTCCACGCCGTGGCGACCACATCGGGCGGGAGGTCGGCCTCCGCGAGCGCCAGGGAATGATAGCGGCCGGCGTCGAACGGGGAGGGGATGCCCGCGAACAACGCCGATCCGTCGTGCGCCACAGCCGAGACCATCCCGTGCATGAGCTCCGGCGCCTCGCCGACCTGTGCGCCGAAGGCTTCGCCGATCGTCTGGTGGCCGAGGCAGACACCGAGGGTCGGCGTGCGCAGGCGTGCCGCGATCCGCACGGCTGCGACGGATGCGCCGGCGTCGGCAGGACGACCGGGCCCGGGGGAGAGCAGCAGGGCATCGTGGGAGGGCACCAGCCGCTCGAGGTCGCCGGCGTCCACGGCGTCCGACTCGACGATCGCGGTCTCCGCTCCGAGTTCGTGGAGGTAGCCGACGAGCGTGTGCACGAAGCTGTCGTGGTTGTCGACCACGAGCACGCGGGTCATTCGACGTCGACCTCGCCGGGGGAGATGATCGGGCTCACCCACGGGAAGACATACCAGAACAGACCGTAGAGGATGGCGGCGACGACGATCACCAGGATCAGCACGCGCAGCCACCACGGACCGGGCAGCAGGCGCCAGAGTGCGGCGTACATCAGTCTTCTCCCTCGTGAACGTCCATGGTCATACCGATGGGGCGGCAGGAGGCGGGGGCGGGTCGGTCAGTGCACTGGGCGGTCCCTCTGCGCGCGGCTGGAAGCTCTCGAAGACCCCGTAGGCGACGATGCGCTCGGCGAGCGAGTACAGCGGCGAGCAGGCCGTGAGCGTGATGTACTGCTCGCCGGTCTGCTGCTCAGGCATCTGGGGAACATCGGCGAGCACGTCGGTCTGCGTCGGCTTGACGTACTCGAGCGTCCGGAACCGGTACGTGTACCACCCGTCGGGCGTCTCGACGACGATCGCATCGCCGAGCTGCAGCTTGTCGAGCTGATTGAACGGCTTGCCCCACGTGGTCCGGTGTCCGGCCATCGAGAAGTTGCCGACCTCGCCGGGCATCTTCGAATCCTTGTAGACCCCAATCCCCTTCTGGTCCAGCGTACGAGCGCGGCTCGTGCCTCCGTAGATCCCGAAGTTGTAGTCGGCGCCGAAGCGGGGGATGTGCATCTGTGCGAACCACGCTCCATCGGCGGGCGCGGCCGGCACGGGCGGGACGTACGTGGGGGTTCCCTCGTCATCCTCGACCACGGGCGGCAGCTCGGGCGCTTCTGCCTGGGCCAGTTGCTGCGAGATGGCCGCACCCTCGTCGTTCTTCTGAGCGGCGATGATGATGTCGCCGATCCACATCTGCCAGGCGACGAACAGCAGGACGATCACTCCGGCGGTGAGCAGGAGTTCGCCGAGCACGCTCGCGAAAGTGGCGCGGGAGCGCGGTCGCTCTCGTCGCGGGCGTCGCCCCCCAGGCACGACGGTTGCGGTCATGCCGTGATCATATCCGTCATCGCTGAACAGAGCCGCCGGATCGGCGCCACGAGAGGCGGCGCACCGCACTCGGGGCTCTCGGCGCGGCACAGATGTCTTGGGTACAATGACGGCATGGCACGTGACCGCAAGACCGAAGAACCCGTCGTCGAGCGCGCCGAGGGCGAAGCAGCTCCCAACGCCGTTTGGTTCAAGCCGGTGATGATCGGCTTCATGCTGCTCGGTCTCGCCTGGATCCTCGTGTTCTACATCTCGGGCATGCAGTTCCCCATCCCGGGGCTCGACAACTGGAACCTCGCCATCGGTCTCGGGATCGCCCTGATCGGCTTCCTCATGACCACCCGCTGGCGCTGACGCCACTCCTTCTTCTCGAAAGGCCCCTCGCATCGCGAGGGGCCTTTCTTCATGCTGGAGCCAGAGTTATCCACAGCCCTCTCCACAGCCTGGGGAGAATTACACCGGTGTTATTCACAGGGGTTAACAACCCTGTTAACAACTCCGGATCAGGCCAAAAGGAGCAGGGGCGGAATGAAGGCGACGATCACGAGCAGCAGTACGACCAGCGCAGCGAGGAGCACGATCTGCCACGTGCGCTGGTCGCGGCGCTTCGTCCGGGTGTAGATGAGGGCGACCAGTGCGCCGACGATCGCGCCACCCAGGTGGGCCTGCCAGGAGATCCCGCCGACGAACAGGCCGAAGGCGAAGTTGATCCCGAGGATGACGAGGATCCCCGTGACGTTGGCGCCGATGTGACGTCCGATGATGAGCAGCGATGCCAAGAGGCCGAAGATCGCGCCGGATGCGCCGACCGTCCACGACCCTGGAGCGAGGAGCGCGACCATCACCGACCCGCCGAGGCCGCTGATCAGATACATCGCCAGGAAGCGGACACGACCGAGCATCGGTTCGAGGCTCTGCCCGAGCATCCACAGGGCGAGCATGTTCAGCGCGAGATGGATGAAGCCGCCGTGGACGAACAGGACCGTGAGCAGCCGCCACGGCTCGAAGGGCAGAGCGAAGAGGTTCGGGTAGAGGTAGGGCGCGAAGAAACCCAGTGCCTGGGTGATCGGCTGATTCATCCCCGGGATCAGCTGCACGAGTCCGATGAACGACGTCACGGCGAGCAGGGCGTAGGTGACGACGGGCCTTCCGCTCCTGGCCATCGTCATCGTCCCGGTGCCGCGACCGCCCCAGCGGCGAGCGGCCTTCTTCTGTGCCGGCGTGCGGTTCTTGCGTTCGGCGTTCATGCACTCCGGGCAGATGACGCCGACCGGCGCCTGTGTCTGACACTCGGGGCAGATGGTGCGCATGCACCGCTGGCAGAGCACGAAGCTCTGCCGATCCGGATGCCGGTAGCAGAAGTTTTCGCGATTGCTCGTGAACTCAGGCGTGGTCATCCGGATCGGCCGCAGCTGTCGTCAGGCCGCGACGATGTCGATCGACTGCAGCACCACGGGCTCGATCGGCTGATCGCCGGGACCCGTCTGCACGGCGCCGATCTTGTCGACGACGGCCTTGGAGGCGTCGTCGGCGACCTCGCCGAAGATCGTGTGCTTGCCCTGCAGCCACGGCGTCGGGTCGGTGGTGATGAAGAACTGCGAGCCGTTGGTGCCCTCGGGCTTGCCGGTGATGGCGTTGCGACGGAGGCCGGCGTTGGCCATGGCGAGGACGTAGGGCTCGTTGAAGTTGAGCTCCATGTTGATCTCGTCGTCGAAGTTGTAGCCGGGGCCGCCGACGCCCTTACCGAGCGGGTCGCCGCCCTGGATCATGAAGTTCGGGATGATGCGGTGGAAGATGACGTCCTTGTAGAGGGGGCCCTCGCCCGGCTTTCCGGTGGCGGGGTGCGTCCACTCCTGGGTGCCGTCGGCGAGGCCGACGAAGTTCTTGACCGTCTTCGGGGCGTGGTCGCCGAAGAGGTTGATGACGATGTCACCGTGGTTGGTGTGCAGGGTTGCGACGTGAGAAGCGTGGACCATGCCCTCATTCTCGCAGAGCTTTCGGTGAGTTCGCCCGGTGTACCGCGGATCGGACGAAGGCGCAAGGGCCGGGCGATTCCCGCCCGTCATCCAGCCTCTCGTGGCAAGATGGGGAACCCGTACTCCAATGGACAGGAGAGCATCGTGAGCCTCAGCCGCAAGCGGAAGAAGGAACTGCGTCGTCTTCAGCACGACGCGAACCAGCTCTGGGAGAACCAGCAGGTGCTCGTCGGCCACGCCGCTGACGTGGCCCGTGAGGCCGGTCGTCAGCTCGGCAACATCAATCGCGAGCAGGTCGTGCCGGTGATCCAGGACGCGTACAACCGTCGTGTCGCCCCGACCGTCGACCGCGGTGTGCAGTTCGGCAAGCACGTCGTCGACGACAAGGTCGTCCCGATCGTCGGCGGGGTCGTCGGATCGGCGCTCACCGCCTGGGACGTCGCGAACGCCAAGCGCCACGGGGTCTCGGCCCCCGCGCCTCGTGGCGCGTTCGGCAAGAAGCAGAAGTCGGGTCCCGGCCTCGGTTCGGTCATCGCGATCATCCTCGGTGCTGCGGCCGCGGTCGGCGTGCTCTACGCCGCATGGCAGACGCTGCGCGCGGATGACGAGCTCTGGGTCGCGGACGACCCGCTCTCCGCTCCCGACGCGTGAACACCTCTGATCCCGCCTCCGTCGCCTCCGGTGGCGGAGGCGATCAGCATGCACGGGTGCGCGATGCGGCCCGCGCGCGGGGCCTCGAGATCGAGATCCGCGAGCGGCCCGCTGCGGGCAGTCTCTTCGAGGCCGCGGAACTGCTCGGCATCCCTGCCTCGGGCATCGTGAAGACGCTGGTCGTGAAGCGGTCGGACGACACCTTCCTGTTCGCCCTCATTCCCGGCGGGCGATCGATATCCTGGCCGAAGCTGCGGGCCCTGGTCGGCGTGAACAAGCTGAGGCTTCCCGAGGCGGAACTCGCGCTCGCGGCGACCGGCTACGAGCGAGGAACCATCGTGCCGATCGGCAGCACGACCGATTGGCCGGTCTACGCGGACGAGTCGATCGTCGGCCAGCGGATCGCGATGGGGGCAGGCGCCCACGGCTACAGCCTGTTCGTCGAGGCAGACGACCTCATCGCCGCGTACGGCGCCACCGTCGCCGACATCTCCGTTCCCGAGGAACGCTGACCCCTCCGGTCGACGAAGGGTTCGGGATCAGATGATCCCCGCCATGCGCATCGCGATGTCGACGAGCTTCACCCGCTGCAGTTGGGCGACCGCCTTCAGGGAGAACCATTCCGCCATGTCGGTCGACCCGCCGGTCTCGAAGCGGAGCTTGCCACCCGTGACCTCGGCTCGATAGACGATGCGAAGCGTGTGCAGGGGGTCTGCGGCCTTCTGGACGCGACGGCCGGCCGGGATCACCCGAGAGTGGATGCCGAGGAGCTCTCCCACCTTGACGCTGTAGCCGGTCTCTTCCCGGAGTTCGCGACGAACCGCATCTTCCGGGGACTCCCCCGGCTCGAGACCGCCACCAGGCATGGTCCACGCGACCCGACGGCCCTCCGTCCAGCGCGCCAGCAACAGACGCCCGTCGTCATCGGTGACGACCGCGTACGCCGCGACACGCAGGTCCATGGCTCACACACTATCCGTCCGCAGGGACAGCCGATGACCGCGTGTCAGACGACCCGAGCCCCGCCGACGAAGGTCGCGCTCACCCGCGTCGCCGCGAGCTCGTCCGCCGGGACGGTGACGGGATCGCGGTCGACGACGATGAAGTCCGCGAGGAGTCCCGGCGCGAGGAGCCCGACCTCGTGCTCACTGAACAACTGCCAGGCGGCGTTCTCGGTGTGGGCCGCCAACGACTGCTCCCGCGTGACCGGTGTGCCTCCCGGCATCCGATAGCCGTTGCGGGTGGTGCGGGTCTCGGCCACCGCCATGTTCCGGAAGGGTTCGTTCGGCGTGACCCAGCCGTCGTTGTGGAAGGTCGCGCGGTGGCCTGCGGCGAAAGCGGCGCCGGCATCCGCCCAGGACCCGCCGTGCTCCGCACCGAAGAGGTCGTCCACCAGGACCTCACCCCAGTAGGTGATGTGATCGACGAAGAGGCTGACCGTGACGCCGAGGGAGGCCGCGCGTTCGAACTGCGCCGGGGTCATCGCGCCGCAGTGCTCCAGGCGGAACCGGTGATCGTCGAGGCCATGACGGGCGACGAGCTGCGCGTAGACATCGAGCGTCGCATCGATGGCCCTGTCGCCGTGGGCGTGACAGGCGAGCTGCCATCCGGCTGCTGCGTAGGGCTCGGCGATCACCTCGAGCTGCTCCGCCGTGTATTTCGCGCGTCCGATGTGGTGCGGCTCGAGGCCGAGGTCGCGGGTCGCCGGGGTGTCGAGGTAGGGGAAGGAGGTCGCGATGTTGCCGACCCAGGGCGACCCGTCCGACCAAGTCTTCACACCCGTCTGACGGACCACAGGGTCGTCGGCACCTCGCGCAGCGGGCGCGCCGCCCGGACGGGACATCTCGTACCAGCGCAATCGCACGGGCATCTGTCCTTGCGCGCGGAGGGCGTCGATGAGCGGATCGAGGTCGGTGTTCCACGACAGGTCCGACACCGTCGTGATCCCTCGGGACGCCAGGTCGCGCAGGTGCGCGGGCAGAATGCGGGGGAGATGCTCTCGGGCCTGCGCGAGCATCGGCGCGAGGACCAGCTCGACCGCCGCGGCCTCCAACGCGACACCGGTGAGTTCGCCGTCGGCGTCGCGACCGAACGAGGCTCCGGCCGGATCGGGAGTGTCTCGGTCGATGCCCGCCGCGAGCGCCGCCGCCGTGTTGAAGTACACGGAGTGGCCGGAGTTGTGGATCACGGTGAGAGGGACGTCGCCGGCGAGTTCGTCGAGGAAGCCCCGGTCGGGGTCAGGGAGTCCGCGCTGGAGCAGGGCGTCCCAGCCGTTCGCGAAGACCGCGTCTCCCCCGGCGTCCGCCACCGCTGCGCGAAGTGCTGCGAGCACGCCCTCGGCGTCCGGGATCACGACGGGACGGAGATCGACCACGAGATCGGAGAGCAGGATCGCGGAGAATCCGGGGTGTCCGTGCGGCTCGATCAGTCCCGGCATGACCCAGCCGTCCAGCGCCACGGTGTCGGCCTCCGGGAACCGCGTGTGAAGCTCAGCGGCGCCCCCGACTGCGAGGATCGTGCCGCCCTCGACAGCCATGGCCTCCGCTTCGGAGTCGACGCGGGGGACGAGGGGACGGATGCGGCCGGTGAAGATCGTCGTCATGGCGTCAGTCTGACAGCCGAGGCGACCGCGACGATCGATCACGAATCGAGAAGCGCGTCCTGGCGGGGAATCCGTAGTGTGATTCCCACATCGACAGCACACCGAGAGGACAGGTCATGGCGGAGAAAGAGAAGAACTTCAGCGCCGAGGAACGCGAGGCCATGCAGGCCGCCGCGAAGGAAGCACGGACTCGGCGTTCTCGGGCGAAGAAGTCGCCAGAGGAACTGCGAGCGGCGGGAGAAGCCGATCTCAAGGAGGCGATCGAGAAGCTGACGCCCGAGGACAAGGCTCTTGCCGAGAAGCTGCACACGCTCGTCTCCGAGGTCGCGCCGGAACTCGTTCCCCGCACCTATTACGGCATGCCCGCGTGGGGTCGAGACGGCAAGGTGCTGTGCTTCTTCCAGCCCGCGAGCAAGTTCAAGGTGCGTTACGGGACGTTCGGCTTCGAGCCGATCTCCAACCTCGACGACGGCACCGTGTGGCCGACCGCCTACGCCGTGACCGACCTGACGAAGAAGGACCTCGAGTTCCTGGCGGAGCGCATCCGCGTCGCGATCAGCTGACGACCACCGAACGTCGCAGGGGCTTCTTCCGTCGGAGGATCGGGTGCCCAGTGGGAGACGTGCGCAGTACCGTGGATGCCGTGAGCACATTGCCCTTCCCCGCCGCCGTGTACGCCGCCCGTCTCGCCAGGGCCTCATCGCTCGCCGCCGAGTCGGGGCTCGACGCCATCGTGGTCGGCCCTGGCCCCGATCTGCAGTACCTGCTGGGCGTGGAGGGCGACACCATCGAGCGGCTGACCGCCCTCGTGATCGGCCCGGCCGTGACGCCGACCGTCGTGGTGCCGCGGATGGAGCTGGCCAAGGTCCGCAGCACCGCCGTCGGGGAACTGGCCCTCGAGGTCGCCGACTGGGTCGACGGTGAGGACCCGTACGCGCTGGTGACCGCCGCCGTCGGCAGCGCCTCTCGGGTGGGAGTCTCCGACGCTCTGCCAGCACTGCATGTGATCCCCATCGGAGAGCGCCTCGGAGTGCGCCTGGAACTCGCGACCCCCGTGCTCCGCGACGGCCGCATGATCAAGGACACCGCAGAGATCGCCGAGCTGCGCCGCGCCGGTGAGGCGATCGACGCCGTCCACCGCCACGTTCCGCAGTGGCTTCGGGCAGGACGCACCGAACGCGAGGTCGCGGCCGACATCGCCGAGGCCATCGTCGCCGAAGGCCACCGTACGGTCGAGTTCGTGATCGTCGGGTCCGGTCCGAATGGTGCAGACCCGCATCATGAGGTCTCCGACCGCGTGATCGAGCAGGGCGACGTCGTCGTGGTCGACATCGGCGGTGCCGTGCCCAGCGGGTACAACTCCGACAGCACGAGGACCTACGTCGTCGGCACCCCCGACTCCGCAGCGGCCGAGCGGATCGCGGTTCTCGTCCGCGCGCAGCAGGCGGCAGTGGATGCCGTGCGTCCCGGCATCACCGCGGCCGAGGTCGATGCGGCCGCGCGCACCGTGCTCGTCGAGGCCGGCCTGGGTGAGGCGTTCCTGCATCGCACGGGTCATGGGATCGGCGTCTCGGTGCACGAAGAGCCGTACATCGCGCCGGGCAACGACCTCGTGCTGCGTGAGGGCATGGCGTTCAGCATCGAACCCGGTATCTACTTCGCAGGGGAGTGGGGCGCTCGCATCGAAGACATCGTGGTCGTCACGGCTGCGGGAGGCGAGCGGTTGAACGTCGCGCCGCACGAGCTCGTGTCGGTCGGCGCGGACTGACCGAGCTCCCGCGCCCGTCGCGGTAGCATCGGCCCATGCGTCGCCGCCGCAAGGTCTCTTCCGCCACCGCGTCTCCGGCGACCCGTGCCCGCTACGCCAAGCGACGTCAGGGGCGACTCGCCCGCGTCGACAACGACCTGACCGACGCCCAGTGGCACGACCTCATGGATGCATGGGGCGGGTGCGCGTACTGCGGTGGGGACGGCGCAGCCCTGCAACGCGACTGCATCCAGCCGATCTCTCGCGGCGGCCGATACACGCTCGACAACGTCGTCCCGGCGTGCGCGTCGTGCAACGCGAGCAAGCACAACGACGAGGTGACCGGATGGCTCCGCCGTAAGAAGCTCGACGAGCGCACCTTCCTCGTGCGTCACGCCACGATCCTGCGAGACCTGCGTCCCGTCGAGTGACGCCCCGGACTCGCAGCCGGGGTGGAGCTGCCCGCTGCTTCTGCCCGCGCCCAACAGAAAGTGAGCCCACTCCATGGCCAACAACGACCGGAACAACCGACAGGGAAAGCTCGGTGAACTCCGCGTGGCGGAGGTCTTCGTCCGAGCGGGATGTGCGGTCAACTTCCTGCCGTTCATGGATTTCGGTCTCGACCTCCATGTCCAACTTCCCGTGAGGATCCCCGAGGCAGACGATGAGTCCTGGCCGATGTCCGGCTTGACGGCGCATGTGCAGGTCAAGACGACGAGGACGACGAATTTGCCCGCGATCACACGAGAGACGGCAGCGGCGTGGCAGCTCGGTGCGCAAACGGGGACTCCGACGTTCGTCATCGCCGTCGTCACAGACGAGCAGGCATCCGTTCACTACCGCTTCTTCGATCCTCTCGTCGTCAAGCGGTACGTCGACAAGAGCAAGGGCGAGAGCTTCAGGCTGCCCATCAGCCGGGGGATCGTCGTTCAACCCGAAGAGCTGTACGAGCTCGTCTCGGAGTGGGTGCTCAAGGCCCGGTACCATCTGTCGGCCTCGATCGACTTCTTCTGGTCCGACGTGGACGCGGAGGTGTGGGACTCCGCACGAACGATGGTCTCGCAGTTGACGCTCATCCATGAACGAGCGTTCCGTTCTCCCTCGGAGTCTGCTCAGCTTCAGCCATGGGCCGATACGGCACGCACCCTCATGTCCGCCTACCTCGACGGGGCCGGGTATCCTCCGGAGACACTCGACGAGCCGTTCGGCGCTCAGGACGATTCGCTTCTCCATGTGATCGAGCAGGACGCCTTCGACAGGGTCAACGGTGGCGGCTCCGAGAAGCACGGATGGAACGAGTGGGTCGAGCCTCTGGCCTCGGTGTCGCCGGAGCGAGACGAGAGCGGCTCCCTCGCCTACCTCGCCGAGATCTGCCGTGCGTACGGTCGGGTCTCGAACCCCGACGGCCGTGTGCACTCACGGCCAGCGCATGGCGGCCGATGAGAAAAGCCCCCGGCGGCGGCCAGGGGCTTCTCGAACCTGTGGAGCCTAGGAGATTCGAACTCCTGACATCCTGCTTGCAAAGCAGGCGCTCTACCAACTGAGCTAAGGCCCCGTGAGGGTGTTTCTTGAATTGAGGAGTGGGGCTACCAGGACTTGAACCTGGGACCTCTTCATTATCAGTGAAGCGCTCTAACCGCCTGAGCTATAGCCCCGTCAACCTCCAAGACTTTACCGGAGAAAGACGGAAAATCCGAATCGAGGGCGAGGACCACGCAGAGTCCTCGCCCCCGACGGGATTCAGCGGCTCGGACGGATGGTCGCCGTGCCCGCGGAGAGCGAGACGTCGATCGTCCTGCGAGCGCTCGAGGCCTCGTCGACCTTCGCGTTCAACGTGCCGGCGCTGATGTCCTGCGTGATCGCGTACTCGACATCCGGGACGGTCAGATCGAGCGAGCCCGCGCTCACGTCGATCGTCGTCTGCGTCGGAGGTGTGCCCGTCAATTCGATCGTGAGGTCACCGGCCGAGACTCCCAGGTCCGCGGAGGAGACCCCGTCGAGGATGATGTCTGCACGGCCGGCGCTCATCTGCACGTCGAGCTCCTCGGCCGACCCGGTGGCATCCAGGGCCCCCGCGCTCACCGTCACGTCGAGCATCCCGAAGTCCCCGTCCACGTCGAGGCTGCCGGCGTCGAGAGTGAGGTCGGCGTCGAGTCCCGCGCCGCGGAGACTCTCGGGCAGGGTGAGCACGGCGATCTCCTCGTCGCCGAACCAGTTCCCGAACCACCAGCCGAAGACACCCTGCGGACTCCGCACGATCAGCTCGTCGCCGTCACGCTCGAAGGTCCATGCGGTGCCGCGGCCGTTGGTCACGGCCAGCTCCGCCTCATCGACGTCACCGAACTCGACGCGCATGCTGCTGGCGTCCGCGTCGACGTCGATTCCCTCGATGCCCGCGACATCGACCGTCTGCACCGAGTCGGGGCGACTCGACGAGATGACGGTGCCTGCCGCCGCCGCGGCGGCCGTCCCGCCGGTTCCCAGCAGGGCGATCCCGCCCACGACGGCGGTCACGACCAGAACCGCGGTGGCGCCGGACGAGCGTCCACCCGCGGAGGGTGATGGCGAGGTCGGAGTCGGGGGTGCCTGGGGTGCGGACATCTGCGGTGCACCGGGGGGCGGCGGTGAGGCGGGCGGCGGCGTGAACGATGTGTGCTCTGCCGGGGCGTCGTTGTTTTCGGTGGTCATCGTGCCACTCCTGTCTGGCCGGTCGGGGGCGTCGTGCCGCCCGTGTTCTCGATGTGGGCGAGCGCGGCGAGCACGCGGCGGTTGCCGGACTCGTCCGGGTCGAAGCCCAGCTTCTGGAAGATGGAGGTGATGTGCTTCTCGACGCTGGCCTCCGAGAGGAACAGCAGTCCGGCGATCGCCTGATTCGACTTCCCCTCGGCGATCAGTGCGAGAACGGTGCGTTCGCGTTCGGTGAGCCGCAGCATCCGATCGTCACGGTTCCGTCGCGTGAGCAGCTGGGCGACGACCTCGGGATCGAGCACGGTCGCGCCCTCCGCGATGCGCTGCACCGAGGCGAGGAACTCCGAGACGTCGGCGACGCGATCCTTGAGCAGGTAACCGAGCGGCCCGCCCTGCGCTGCGATGAGATCCGAGGCGTATCGCTCTTCGACGTACTGCGACAGCACGAGGATCGCGAGCGAGGGATCGGTCGACCTCAGCGCCAGGGCCGCGCGGATGCCCTCGTCGGTGAACGTCGGAGGGAGCCGCACATCGAGGATGCAGAGCTCGGGCGCGGTATCCGCGACCGCGGCCTCGAGGCCTTCGGTGTCGGACAGCGCCGCGACCACGTCATGGCCGGCGTCTTCGAGAAGACGGACGAGACCCTCTCGCAGCAGGACCGAGTCCTCGCAGATCAGGATGCGCATGGGACGGTCACCTCCAGGCTGGTCGGTCCGCCCTGCGGACTGTCGAGACGGAAGGTTCCGCCGGCGGCGAGGATGCGGTTGGCGATGCCGTCGAGGCCGCCTCCCGGTTGCACCTGTGCCCCGCCGATCCCGTTGTCCTCCACGCGGGCCCAGAGCGTGTTGCCCTCACGAAGTCGCACGATGACCCGCGCCTCGCTGGCTCGGGAGTGCTTCGCGGCGTTGGTCAGCGACTCGGCGATCGAGAAGTACACGGCCGCCTCGGCCTCACGGCTGCACCGTCCGTCCATGCGTACGTCGAGGTGCACGGGGATGTGCGAGCGTCCGGCCAGTGCGGACAGGGCCGCGTCGAGGCCGCGATCGTCGAGCACCGATGCGTGGATACCGCGCGCGAGCTGCCGCAGCTCGGTGATGGCCGCCTTGGTCGAGGTGTGCGCCTCGTTGATCAGCTCCTTCGCGGTCTCCGGGTCGCTGTCGATCTTCTGCTGGGCGAGGCCGAGAGTCATGCCGACCGACACGAGGCGAGGTTGGACCCCGTCATGGAGATCGCGCTCGATGCGGGTGCGCTCCACGTCGGCGGCGCGCACGGCGCCTTCCCGCTGAGCGGAGGAGGTGCGGACACGCTCGGTGAGCTCGGTCTCCCTGCTCCGCACCACGATCGCCAGCGACAGGGTGCGGTGCAGCAGGGCGAGACCGATCATCCCGACGGTGCAGGCAGCGATTCCCAGGATGCCGACCAGAGGGGCCCACGCCACGGGGATGCCTCCGCCGCCGAAGGGTCCCATCACCGCGTCCGCGGCCGTGAGCGGGGCGAACGAGATGATGATCGACCACACCAGGCCCCAGAAAAGACGAAGGACGACGACGCCGAGGATGGCCGAGATCGCGAAGTTGGCGACGGCGCGCCACATGCGACCGTCGATCGCCTGACGTCCGAGAGAGCGGAGCCAGCCGCCGAAGCCGGGACGGTCCCGTCGCTGCACCTGCAAGGGGGCGATGGGCGTGCGGTACAGCGCCCCGACGCGAGCCACCTCGAACCAGCCCAGCCCGTACAGAGCGTAGACGAGCCCCACGAGGAGCACGAGGCCGACGCCCGCGACGAAGAGGAGGCCGAGGCCGGTGCCGAGGAGTCCGGCGAGCATTCCGAAGATGGCGCCGCCGAGCACTCCGAGACCTGCCAGATGCAGGATCGTGAGGAAGATGCGCGACGGCGGCTTCACCGCGGGTGCGGGTGCCGAGGTCGCAGTCTGAGTGGTCATGTCTCCAAGGTACGGCGGGGCAACCCGCGCCGACACCGAGCCATCCGGACACTCGTGTTCGGGTTTTCCCTACCCCGAGACGACGAAGGGCGGATGCCGCAGCATCCGCCCTTCGTCCGGTTCGAGGAACCGTGGTCAGTTCGACATGAAGCCGACGAGCAGTCCGCCGGTCACCTTGACGGCGAGGTTGTAGATCCCGGCGATCACTGCGCCGAGAACCGTGAAGACGATCAGGTTCAGGATCGCGACCACCGCCGCGAAGGCCATGACCTGCGGCAGGCCGACGACCTCGGAGAGCACGAACGTGTTGTCGGTGATGCCGAGCAGGAAGCTCTCGGCCGTGCTCATGACGTTCGTCGCCTGGAGCACGAGGAAGATGAGGAAGAACGACACCATGGTGACCACCGCGAGAGCGACGGCTCCGAGGAACGAGAGCTTCACGGCCGACCAGAAGTCGACGTAGACGAGACGGAGGCGGACCTGCTTGCCGCCTGTCTTGCGTGTCGACTTCTTCGCCAGCTTGTCGGCCACTGTACTCATGCGTCTGTATCCTCGGGGGTCTCTGTCGTCTCAGGTGCCTGGGGGTCGGCACCCTCCGCATCCGCCTCTTCGTCTGCGAGGCCACGCTCGCCATTACGGGCGATGGCGAGGATGCGATCGGCCTCCGTCGTCCGGGCGAACACCACTCCCATGGTGTCTCGACCCTTGGCGGGGACCTCGGCCACGGCAGAGCGTACCACCTTGCCGCTGGACAGAACCACCAAGACCTCGTCGTCCTCCGAGACGATCAGACCGCCCGCCAGAGTGCCTCGATCGTCGTTCAGTTTCGCGACCTTGATGCCCGTTCCGCCGCGTCCCTGGACACGATATTCCTCGACCGCGGTGCGCTTCGCGTACCCACCGTCGGTGACCACGAAGACGAACTTCCCGGGTGCGGCGACGGATGCCGACAGCAGGCAGTCCTCGTCGATCTTGAACTTCATGCCGCGGACACCGGCCGTCGCCCGGCCCATCGGACGCAGGGCCTCGTCGGTGGCTTCGAAGCGCACCGACATGCCGCGACGGCTGATCAGGAGGATGTCGTCTTCGGCGTTCACGAGCAGGGCGCTGACGAGCTCGTCCTCGTCGTTCAGACGGATAGCGATGACGCCGCCCTGACGGTTGGTGTCGTAGTTGTCGAGCCGTGTCTTCTTGACGAGGCCCTCGCGCGTCGCCAGCACCAGGTAGTCGGCGACCTTGTAGTCGCGGATGTCGAGCACCTGGGCGATGCTCTCGTCGGGCTGCAGAGCGAGCAGGTTCGCAACGTGCATGCCCTTCGCGTCGCGGCCGGCTTCCGGGACCTCATAGGTCTTCGCGCGGTAGACGCGGCCCTTGTCTGTGAAGAACAGCAGCCAGTGGTGCGTCGTCGTCACGAAGAAGTGCTCGACGATGTCGTTCGCACGCAGCTGGGCACCCTTGACGCCCTTGCCGCCGCGGTGCTGAGAGCGGTAGTTGTCACTGCGCGTGCGCTTGATGTACCCCTCGCGCGTGACGGTGACGACCATCTCCTCCTCGGCGATCAGGTCTTCCATCGACACGTCGCCGTCGAAGCCGTGCAGGATGTGCGTACGGCGCTCGTCGCCGAACCGCTCGACGATGCCGGTCAGCTCCTCGCGGATGATCGTGCGCTGACGACCCTCGTCGGCCAGGATCGCCTTGTAGTCGGTGATCTGGGCTTCGAGCTCGTTCGCCTGGTCGATGATCTTCTGACGTTCGAGAGCGGCGAGGCGTCGCAGCTGCATCTGCAGGATGGCGTCGGCCTGGATCTCGTCGATGTCGAGGAGCTTCTGAAGCCCTTCGTTGGCATCCGCCGTGGTCTGCGAACGACGGATGAGCGCGATGACCTCGTCGAGCGCATCGAGCGCCTTCAGGTATCCGCGCAGGATGTGCATGCGCTTCTCGGCCTCGCGCAGACGGAACTCCGTGCGCCGGACGATCACATCGATCTGGTGGGCGATCCAGTGCGAGATGAAGCCGTCGATCGCGAGCGTGCGCGGAACGCCGTCGACGATCGCGAGCATGTTCGCGCCGAAGTTCTCCTGCAGCTGGGTGTGCTTGTACAGGTTGTTCAGCACGACCTTCGCGACCGCGTCGCGCTTGAGCACGACCACGAGACGCTGACCGGTGCGGTCGGACGACTCATCGCGGATGTCCGCGATACCCGTGATCTTGCCGTCGCGGGCGAGGTCGCCGATCTTGACAGCGACGTTGTCGGGGTTGACCTGATACGGCAGCTCTGTGATGACGAGGCAGGTGCGTCCCTGGATCTCCTCGACGTTGACGACCGCGCGCATCGTGATCGATCCGCGGCCGGTACGGTACGCCTCGTGGATGCCCTTGGTTCCGAGGATCTGGGCACCGGTCGGGAAGTCCGGTCCCGGCACACGCTGGATCAGGCCGTCGAGCAGCTCCTCGCGGGGGAGACCGGGGTTGTCGAGCGCCCAGAGCGCCGCATCCGCGACCTCTCGGAGGTTGTGCGGAGGGATGTTCGTGGCCATGCCGACCGCGATGCCGACCGATCCGTTGACGAGCAGGTTCGGGAATCGCGCCGGGAGGACCGTCGGTTCCTGCGTCTGACCGTCGTAGTTGTCGGTGAAGTCGACGGTGTCTTCTTCGATGTCGCGCACCATCTCGAGCGCGAGCGGAGCCATCTTGGTCTCGGTGTATCGGGGGGCTGCGGCGCCCATGTTGCCCGGGGAGCCGAAGTTGCCCTGGCCGAGAGCCAGCGGGTAGCGCAACGACCACGGCTGCACCAGGCGGACGAGGGCGTCGTAGATCGCGGAGTCGCCGTGGGGGTGGTACTGCCCCATGACCTCGCCGACCACGCGAGCGCACTTCGAGAACGACTTGTCCGGTCGGAACCCGCCGTCGTACATGCCGTAGATGACACGGCGGTGCACCGGCTTGAGTCCGTCGCGCACGTCCGGAAGGGCGCGACCCACGATGACGGCCATCGCGTAGTCGAGGTAACTGCGCTGCATCTCGAACTGCAGGTCGACCTGGTCGATCTTGCCGTGTTCGTGTTCCGGCTCGGTGCGTTCTTCGTCAGTCATAAGTCAATCTCTCTGTCACACATCTGGTCTGAGCCCGCGGGGCGTCAGATGTCGAGGAAGCGGACGTCCTTGGCGTTGCGCTGGATGAAGCTGCGTCGGGACTCGACGTCCTCACCCATCAGCACGCTGAAGATCTCGTCGGCCGCAGCCGCGTCTTCGATGGTGATCTGCTGGAGGGTGCGCGTGGTGTGATCCATCGTCGTCTCCCACAGCTCCTTGGGGTTCATCTCGCCGAGACCCTTGTAGCGCTGGATGCCGGCATCCTTCGGGATGCGCTTGCCGTTGTCGAGGCCGTGCTTGAGCAGGGCGTCGCGCTCGGCGTCGCTGAACACGTATTCGTGCGCCGAGTTCGACCACTTGAGGCGGTACAGCGGCGGCATCGCGAGATACACGAACCCGGCTTCGATGAGCCCGCGCATGTAGCGGAACAGCAGGGTGAGCAGCAGCGTCGTGATGTGCTGGCCGTCGACGTCGGCATCGGCCATCAGCACGATCTTGTGATAGCGCGCCTTCTCGATGTCGAACTCTTCGCCGATACCCGTGCCGAAGGCCTGGATCATCGCCTGGACTTCCTTGTTACCCAGGGCCTTGTCGAGTCGGGCGCGCTCCACGTTGAGGATCTTGCCTCGCAGAGCCAGGATCGCCTGCGTGTGCGGGTCGCGACCCTGCACGGCGGAGCCGCCGGCGGAGTCACCCTCGACGAGGAAGATCTCGCTGATCGACGGATCCTTGCTCGTGCAGTCCTTGAGCTTGTCGGGCATGGCCGCCGACTCGAAGACGCTCTTGCGGCGGGCGGTCTCGCGGGCCTTGCGGGCGGCGAGACGAGCGGTCGCGGCATCGATCGCCTTGCGGATGACGTTCTTCGCCTGGTTCGGGTTGCGCTCGAACCAATCGCCGAGCTGATCGCCCACGACCTTCTGCACGAAGGCCTTCGCCTCGGTGTTGCCGAGCTTCGTCTTGGTCTGCCCCTCGAACTGCGGTTCGCCCAGCTTGATCGAGATGACGGCGGTCAGACCCTCTCGGACGTCGTCGCCGGAGAGGTTGTCGTCCTTCTCCTTGAGCAGGTTGTTCGCGCGGGCGTACTTGTTGACCAGGGTGGTCAGCGCCGCGCGGAATCCCTCCTCATGTGTTCCGCCTTCGTGGGTGTTGATCGTGTTCGCGTAGGTGAAGACGTTCTCGGTGTACGAGGTCGTCCACTGCATCGCGACCTCGAGCGAGATCTTCCGTCCGGTGTCCTCCGACTCGAAGGCGATGATCTCCTCGTTGACGACCTCGGCATGGCGCACCTTGTTGAGGTATTCCACGTAGTCGACGAGTCCGCGCTCGTAGAAGAAGACGTCGCCGGGCTGCTTGGTGACGGTCGCGCCGTCTTCCTCGACCTCGTAGGCGGAGGACTCCCGCTCGTCGCGCAGGTCGATGCGCAGTCCCTTGTTGAGGAATGCCATCTGCTGGAAACGGGTGCGGAGCGTGTCGTAGTCGAAGTCGATCGTCTCGGTGAAGATCTCGGCATCCGGCCAGAACGTGATGCTGGTTCCGGTGTCGTCGGTCGCCTCGCCCTTCTCGAGCTTCTGCTGGGGCACACCGCCGTCGGCGAAGGAGTGGCGCCAGACGAACCCCTTCTGCTTGACCTCGACATCGAACCGCGTCGAGAGCGCATTCACGACGGAGGAGCCGACACCGTGCAGACCGCCGGAGACGGCATAGGCGCCCCCGCCGAACTTGCCGCCGGCGTGCAGGATCGTCAGCACCACCTCGACCGTCGACTTGTTCGGATCGGAGGAGTGCGGGTCGACCGGGATTCCACGACCGTTGTCGACCACACGGACGCCGCCGTCGGCGAGCAGCGTCACCAGGATCGTGTCGGCGTAGCCGGCCAGCGCCTCATCCACGGAGTTGTCGACGATCTCGTAGACCAGGTGGTGCAGGCCGCGCGGTCCGGTCGAGCCGATGTACATGCCGGGGCGCTTGCGGACGGCTTCGAGACCTTCGAGGATCTGGATCGAATCCGCGCCGTACTCTCCCGGCTGCTTCGCCTTGGGTGCAGTGGTGCCCTCGGTTGCGGGGGTTCCCCCGGTGTTCGATTCCGTCTCGTCAGCAGGGGATTCAGGCGTCATCAGAGGGCATTCTCCACATCGATATCACGAACTCCCATTCTAGCGGGGTTTCGTCGGGAAATGCCGCTCAACGGCCGCGTGTGGCCCTCTGAGCGTTTCAGACCCCTCGCACGGTGCCCTACCCGTAGGTATCGCGCGGGCCCCGTCCTGGAACGGCTCTGGGACCCCATTTCCAGGAGGGGACGTCCGGTCCGATGAAGCGGAGGTTCTCCACGCCCGCGTCGGGATACCGTCGACCGATCTCGGTGAGGATCGTGGCTCGCATGAACTGGAGGTTCTTCGCCCACGCCGTCGAATCGCACTTCACGGTGAGCAGTCCGCGCTCGAGAGAGACGGGCTCGGAGTGCTTCGCCGTGTCGGCGCCGGCGAGATCGGCCCACTGCCGCACGAGGTCTTCGCGGGCGAGGGTGGTCTGCCATCCGGAGTCGCGGGTCAATCGATCGAGGATGTCACCGAGCATTCCCGGATCCCGCCCAGGGGTGAACGGCGCGTTGTCATCGTCGACGGCGATACGGCGTTTGCGCTTCCAGCTCGTGGAGCTCGGCTTGAGACCGCGCAGGCGCAGATAGGTGGCGACCGTCTCCGGGACTTCGGCTGCGGGAGCCGGAACCGCGTCACTCATCGTCACCTGCCTCGACGTCGCTGGATTCTTGCGCGTTCCGGAGTGCCCGGTCATCGCTGATCGTTCCGGCGCTGATGTGGACCACATGCGCATGCAGCACCGCGGGGATATCCTCCTCCACCGCAGCGGTGACCACCACCTGCTCATACCCTGCCGTCAAACCCGCGAGCCGTTGACGACGGTCGGCGTCGAGTTCTGCGAAAACGTCGTCGAGAATGAGCACAGGATCACCCGCGGGCGACTCACTCCGCAACAGTTCGGCCGACGCGAGCCGCAGTGCGAGAGCGACGGACCACGACTCGCCATGGGAGGCGTAGCCCTTCACGGGAAGGTCGCGCACCCGCAGCACGAGGTCGTCGCGATGGGGGCCGGTGAGGGTGAGCCCGCGGTCGAGCTCGTTCGATCGCTTCGCTGCGAGCGACGCACGGAACATCTCGGCGATGCGGGCCGTGTCGCCGATCGGTGCGGCCTCGGCGTCATCGACGAGACCGTCGTCTTCCTCCGGATCTCCGCCGTCGACCGACAGCGCCCATTCGAGTCGAGGCCTGTGGTCGGCTCCGGCGATGGCCTCGTAGGCATCGGCCACCGGCTGCTGCAGATCGGTCGCGAGTCGCTGTCGTGCCGTGATGATCTCCGACCCGAATGCCACGAGCTTGTCATCCCAGACGTCCAGGGTGCTCAGACCCTCGCCACGGACACCGCGCGCCCGTGCGGACTTGAGCAGGGCGTTGCGCTGTTTGAGCACGCGGTCGTAGTCGGCGAGGACCGCTGCCATCCGCGGGGTGCGTTGGATCAGCAGCTGATCAGTGAACCGTCGGCGCGCAGACGGGTCACCGCGCACGATCTGCAGATCCTCCGGGGCGAAGAGAACGACGTGCGCATAGCGGGGCAGTTCATTGGGTTTCGAGGGGGCGCCGTTGATTCGCGCCTTGTTCGAACCCTGCCGATTCACCTGCACCTCGGCGAGGACACGTCGCTCACCGTGCGAGAGCCGGGCACGGATGACCGCGAACTCCTGGCCGTCGCGAACCAGCGGAGCGTCGGACGACACCCGGTGGGAACCGAGCGTCGCGAGGAAGACGACGGCTTCGGCCAGATTCGTCTTGCCCTGCCCGTTGCGTCCGACGAGCACGTTCGGTCCGCGGTGAAGGGTGAGTTCGGCGGTCGCGTAATTGCGGAAATCGACCAGACTCAGGTGCTCCACAATCACGGAGTCAGCCTACCTTCGGGCTCTGACAATCGATCTGTGAGTCGGTGGCTCTTGTGAGTTGGGAGACGTGATGCTCCCTGCCCTCGCAGAACGGGGACCCTCCCACTTCGTGGGCCCCTCCCGATGCTCGTTCCGGGAGCATCACGACTCCCGCAGGTTTCACTGAGGAAATAGCTGATCCGGGAACGTTTCGAGTAGGAGAGGCGGAGAGGATCAGCGAAGGAGGAGGTTGGGCTGAAGCAGGTACTTGAACGAGTCCAGACCCGCCTGATCGACCGAGGTCTGGCTCGTGATGAGGACCGGGCTGAGCTTGTTGGCGTTGTCGCTCGAGGTGAAGGTCACCCGCACGAACTCGCTCTTCACCGCGCCCAGGGCCTCGATCAGGTACTGGGGGTTTAGGCCCAGAGTGACCTCGTCGCCACCGGAGAGGATCGCATCGACCGACTCGGACGCCCGTGCATGCTCGCTGCCGGAGGCATCCATCGTCACGCTGTCGTTTGAGAAGGTGAAACGCAGCGGAGCAGCGCGGTCGAGGACGAGCGAGACGCGACGAACGGCTTCGATGAGGTCGGCGGTGTTGACGACGGCGTAGTGGTCGGTCTGCTCGGGGAACAGGCGCCGCACCGGCGGGAAGTTTCCCTTGATGAGCAGCGACGTCACGGTCTTGTTGCCCGCGGTGAACGCGATGATCTCGCGGTCACCCGCTCCGGAGAACGCGACCTGGATGGTGCCGGCGTGACCGAACGTCTTACCGACCTCGAGCAGGGTGCGCGCCGGGACCAGAGCGGTCGCTTCGACCGACTCGCCGTCCCACGGGACGTCTCGGAGCGAGACCCGGTACCGGTCGGTGGCGACCAGGCTCAGGTTGTGACCGGAGACCTCGAGCTGTACACCGGTGAGCACCGGGGTGACGTCGTCGCGCGATGCAGCGAATCCGACCTGAGCGATCGCAGTGCCGAAGTCATCGGCGGGGACGACGCCGGACGTCCCGGTGACCTCGGGGATCGACGGGTATTCCTCGACCGGCATGGCTGCGAGGGTGAATCGGGCAGAGCCGCAGGTCACGGCGATCCCGCCGTCTTCCTCGACGGCGATCTCGATCGGCGCATTCGGCAGCCGGCTGGCGATGTCGGAGAGAAGGCGTCCGTGCACGAGGATCGTGCCAGGCGTGTCGACGGTGGCTTCGATCGTGGTGCGCGCGGACGCTTCGTAGTCGAAGGCGGAGAGGGTGAGCCCCGAGCCGTCGGCTTCGATCAGCACTCCGGCGAGGATCGGCTGGGGATTGCGCTGAGGAAGAAGCTTGACGACGAACGAGACAGCCTCGCTGAAGACATCGCGGTTGACCTGAAACCTCACGGGTGCTCCCTTGTCGTCGATCTGTGACGCGTTGTCGTCGTTCCTGCCGGTGCAGGGCTTCCCATGCTAGCCCCACAGTCCCACGTATCCCTACGCCGAGGTTCCTGTCGTCCCTCGGATGGTTCTCCCCACCGTCTGGTGATCGGATCGCGCCTTGAATGGGTTAACTCCTTAACGGTGTTAACAGCTGTGGATACTGTGGATAAGTCGGTGGATATCAAGAGCGAGTAGGGAACTACACGGCTGTCAGTTGTGGAATCCCTGAGGAAACCGCGGGTTCCACCGTTTCGGGGGTGCGGGTCTGGTCCCCGACTTATCCACAGGTTCCACCGATCGACCCACATCCGTCCCGATCCGAATCGCATTCATCCACAAGTTATCCACATGTGCATAGAGGCATTTATCGGTTGCGTCCTCGCGCTGTCAAGTACGGAAAAGGGGACACCGCTCCTCGACAGGATGCGGTGTCCCCTCGCGGCGACGTCGCGACTCAGCGGCGACCCAGCTGCGTCGTGATCTCGGTGACCTGGTTGTAGATCGAGCGCCGCTCCTTCATGAGTTCGCTGATCTTCTTGTACGCGTACATGACCGTCGTGTGGTCTCGGTTGCCGAAGAGCTGGCCGATCTTCGGCAACGACAGACTCGTCCGTTCCCGGCACAGGTACATCGCGATCTGTCGAGCGGTCGCGATCTGCTGCGACCGGCTCGAGCCGTACAGGTCGTCGACGGTGAGCTTGAAGTACTGCGCGGTCGCCGTGATGATGTCCGTCGGCGAGATGATGTTGTCCTCCGCCGTGTCGATGATGTCGCGGAGCACCGTCTGGGCGAGGGAGATGTCGAGCGCAGAGCGGTTGAGACTGGCGAACGCGGAGACGCGGATCAGAGCGCCTTCGAGTTCACGGATGTTGGATGAGACCACGGTCGCGATGTACTCCAGGACCTCATCCGGGATGTGCAGCGCTTCGCTCTGGGCCTTCTTGCGGAGGATGGCGATGCGCGTCTCGAGGTCGGGTGCCTGCACGTCGGTGATGAGACCCCACTCGAAGCGGCTCCGCATCCGGTCCTCGAACCCCGTGAGGTGCTTGGGGGCGACATCGCTCGTGATCACGACCTGCTTGTTGTGATCGTGCAGTGTGTTGAAGGTGTGGAAGAAGGCTTCCTGGGTCTCGGCGCGCCCTTGGAGGAACTGGATGTCGTCGATCAGGAGGATGTCGACGTCGCGATACCTGGCTTGGAACGCCGCGCCGCGGTTGTTCGCGATCGAGTTGATGAAGTCGTTCGTGAACTCCTCGCTCGACACGTAGCGAACCTTGACGCCTGCATAGAGGGACTGTGCGTAGTCGCCGATGGCGTGCAGGAGGTGCGTCTTGCCGAGGCCCGAGTCGCCGTAGATGAACAACGGGTTGTAGGCCTTGGCCGGCGCCTCGGCGACCGCGACCGCTGCGGCGTGGGCGAAGCGGTTGGATTGGCCGATGACGAAGTTGTCGAAGGTGTACTTCGGGTTCAGACGGGATTCGTGGCGCAGCTGCGTCGGCTGCTCCATCGGCGACTCGACCCGCGTCGGTTCCTGGCGTCCGAAGTCACCCACCGCGATCGGTGCGGTCGGCTGCTCCGCGAGCTCGTGGTTCACAACGACCCGGTACGAGGTGACCTCATCGCCGATGTGCGAGAGGGCCTCCATGATCGGAAGGCGGAGGCGCTTGTTGATCTGCGCCGCCGTGAGGTCGTTGGGAACCTCGAGGTAGAGGGTCGCCGCCATGACGCCAGCCGGGACTGCGAGACTCAGGAACCCCTGCAGTTGCGGGGTGACCCGATCGTCATCGACCAGAAGCTCCTGCACCGTGGTCCAGATCGGGACGTCGGGCTGGGCAGGTGATGACATGACGCTCCGGACGAGGAATCGAGGTGGGGAAACGTGCTGCTCCCCTGTGGATAACTTAGGATGCCACGGTAGTCACCCCGGCTGTGAACGGCAACCTGCCCCTGAAAACACGCGCGCGTGTTGTGCGGGTCGGGAGAGTCTCGGTTGTGGATAATGGCTGTGCGGTTCGTGCGTGCTTCCGGTCGGGGAAGCCCGCAGATTTGCTCTGCGCGCCGGGAGGACGTACCCTAAGTCGGTTGACTTATGCCTTTTTCGGCAGTTCCCCATGTCTCCGGTCGAAGTGAATCCGGTGACAGTATTCCCGGAGTGATTCCATGAGCAAGCGCACCTTCCAGCCCAACAACCGTCGTCGCGCCAAGAAGCACGGCTTCCGTGCCCGCATGCGCACGCGTGCCGGCCGCGGCATCCTCGCTGCACGCCGCGCGAAGGGCCGCACCGAGCTCTCTGCGTAGTCCGCTGTGCTCGCCCGCCCGTATCGATTGACCCGCGGGAGCGACTATCGTCTGGTCGTTCGACGCGGTTCCCGGTGTGGCGGAGCGCGCGTCATCACTTCGATGCTGGTGACGGGCGAGAGCAGAGCCGTGAGGTTCGGATTCATCATCAGCAAGCAGGTAGGCACCGCAGTGGTGCGCAACACCGTGCGTCGGCGGCTCAAAGCCGTGTGCGCGGAAGCGCTCCCGCGTGTTCCCGAGGGCACGGATGTCGTCATCCGTGCCCTTCCTGCATCCGCGACCGCGACGTTCGCGGAGCTCCGTGCCGACGTGGATCGCTGTCTTCACAGGCTCACCTCGGCGTCCGCCGCGGTGTCGGCATGACTGCGCTTCCCGCGTCGTCGGTCGGGACCGCGCACCTGCACGCTCGCGACCTGCTTCGCAGCATCCCCGTGATCCCGCGCAATCTGGTCCTGGGTTTCCTCGCCGGCTACCGCAAGGTCATCTCGCCGCTGTATGGAGATGTCTGTGCGTATTACCCCAGCTGTTCCGCCTACGCTGTAGGTGCGGTGCAGCAGCACGGCGCGGTGAAGGGAGCGGCGCTCTCGGCATGGCGCATCCTCCGTTGCAACCCCTGGACCAGCGGTGGCGTCGACGACGTCCGCCCGCACGATCACTTCCGCTACGACCTGACCGCACACGGTTTCGTCGTCCCTTCCCGAAAGGACTGACCGGTGGGTCTTGACCTTCTGCTAGCCAGCTCCACTCCCAGCGATGCTCCTGCTGCGGGTGGATTCGATCTGATCGGCACGATCCTCTGGCCCCTGAAGTGGGTCGTCGAGCTGATCCTGGTCGCCTGGCATTGGCTCCTCACGACCGTCGGGCTGCCCGCAGCATCGGGCCTCACCTGGGTGCTGTCGATCGTCGGCCTCGTGATCGTGGTCCGCGCTGCTCTGATCCCGCTCTTCGTGAAGCAGATCAAGAGTCAGCGAAAGATGATGGAAATTGCTCCTGAGCTGCGAAAAGTTCAGGAGAAGTACCGCGGCAAGAAGGATCAGCTGTCTCGCGAGGCGATGAGCCGCGAGACCATGGCGCTGTACAAGAAGCACGGCACGACGCCGATGTCGAGCTGTCTTCCGCTTCTCGTGCAGATGCCGATCTTCTTCTCGCTCTACAGCGTGCTCAGCGACGTGAGCAAGCACGCGCGGGACAACATTGGCGGCGTCGGGTTGCTCAGCCCGGAGCTGACCAAGGAGTTCTACGACGCCAAGCTGTTCGGCGTCGCGTCGCTGCACGAGACGCTCGGCAACGCGGTGGACGCCAAGAACACCACGGCGATCATCATCCTCGTCACGCTCGTCGTGCTCATGATCGCCTCGCAGTTCTTCACGCAGCTGCAGATCATCTCGAAGAACCTGTCGCCCGAGGCCAAGACCGGCCAGGCATACCAGATGCAGAAGATCATGCTGTACGTGCTGCCCCTGGGGTTCATCTTCTCCGGTGTGTTCTTCCCCCTCGGTGTCGTCGTCTACTGGTTCATCTCGAACCTCTGGACCATGGGACAGCAGTTCCTCGTCATCCGTGAGATGCCGACCCCCGGCTCCGAGGCGGCCAAGGCCCGCGAGGAGCGACTCGCTCGCAAGGGCAAGGCGATCGACTCCTCGGGCAAGGTGGTGCCCATGGCGGCGTATGAGGCAGAACAGCAGCGTCTGCTGGAGGAAGCCGAAAGGGCGAAAGCCGAGGCTCCGAAGCGCCAGCAGCCGGTGGGTAAGAAGCGTGCGAAGAAGAAGGGGAGCGGCTCATGAGCGAGACGATGACCGAGAACACCGAGCCCACCGTGGCTCAGCTCGAGAACGAAGGCGACGTCGCGGCGGACTACCTCGAAGAGCTGCTCGACATCGCCGACATCGACGGCGACCTCAATCTCGACGTGCGTCAGGGCCGTGCCTATGTATCGGTCGAGGCGGAAGGAGACGGCCTCGCGCTGCTCTCCGCTCCTGACACGGTGCAGGCCCTTCAAGAGCTGACACGCCTCGCGGTGCAGAGTAAGACCGGCTCGTTCTCGCGGTTGATCCTCGACATCGGCGGCTCTCGAGACACACGTCGCCGCCAGCTCGAGACGTTGGTCGACGCCGCTGCCGCCAAGCTCGACGAGGGTTCCTCGCAGGCGTCGCTGCCGTCCATGTCGAGCTATGAGCGCAAGCTGGTACATGACATCGCGGCGGACCGCGGTCTGGTGTCGGAATCGTATGGCGAGGGCGCTGACCGCCATACGGTGCTTCGCCGTCGTTGATGTTTCACGTGAAACGCCGTCCACACGCGGACTCTCATGAGTGACGTCGAACTCGAGCCCCCTGTCGCCGTCGAGCTCTTCGGAGGTCAGATCGAGCCGGCTCGGGCATTCACCGCTGCGCTCGCTCGCGAGGGCGAGGAGCGCGGTCTTATCGGTCCGCTGGAACTCCCTCGTCTCTGGACCAGGCACATTCTCAACAGTGTGATCGCGGCACCGCTCTTCCATGGCTCCGTTGCGGACATCGGATCCGGCGCCGGTTTGCCGGGTCTTGTTCTTGCGATCGCGCGCCCGGACGTGACGTGGACGTTGATCGAGCCGATGGAGCGTCGGATCACGTGGCTCAACGAGCAGGTCGAGGCGCTGGGGCTGGAGAACGTGACGGTGCTTCGCGCCCGCGCGGAAGAGGTCCGTCCGGCCGAAGGATTCGATGTCGTCACGGCCCGCGCCGTCAGCGCGTTGCGCACCCTGATCCCTCTGACCGCGCCGCTGGTTCGAGATGGAGGGGAGCTCACTCTCCTCAAGGGTATGAACGCGGGCAACGAGATCGATGCCGCGCAGAAGCAGATCAAGAAGTTCCGCCTTTCCGATGTGCGTGTCGAGGTGCTGGGGGAGGACGTGCTTCCCGAGACTACGAGAGTCGTTCGGGCACGCGTTCGTTAGACGCCGTGAGATGACGAGGCGGGGTGTTTCACGTGAAACGCTCCGCCTTTTCGTTGTGTGGGGAGTGAGGTGTCCCATGACGCGCGTCGTACTTGGGTCTGTCGTCGTTGAACCACCCTGCGTCGTCACAGTCAGATGTGGGATCTTGTGAGGCTTGGTCGTCTGGTGATGGAGCGACGACTCTCCCCCGGAGTTTCGCGCTGGCTGTTTCACGTGGAGCAGCATCACCGGCGAACCGCTGAGCCGCCTGATGAAAGCGAAAACGAACACGAACCCTTCACCGAGCCGATGATGATCGATGTCGCCACGGTTCGAGATGCGGGAACAGCGGCCGTGAGCGCGCGTCGTGAGCGCCGTGTCGCGTTCGAGGGGCGCGATGCGGGTTGATCGGCGTCGTATCGGCCACCGAGGTTGTCGGATGGTCGCCGAGGTGTCGATCGCGGGCGTAGGGCCCACCGCCAGGGGTGCCGGGGAGAAGCCGTATCGATGTTTCACGTGAAACAGCTGCCCTGGTCGATCGCGAACGCACGATGGTTTCGATCGCTCGCCGAGCCGATGATGATCGAGGTCACCACGGTGCGAGATGCGGGAAAGCGGTTGTGAGCGCGGCGACGTGGGCGCGGTGTGGTGTCTCCAGGGATCGGCCCCGGTCGAACGTCAACGCATCGGGTTGTGGGGGTATCTGCTGATCGCCAAGGGGGTCGACCGCGGGTTGGCGGCCGACCCTGCGGCCTTGTATCCCAGGAGAAGCTGTGTCGATGTTTCACGTGAAACGGACGAATCATATGCGCCGGTTCCGCCTCGTCCTGGATGACGTCTCGGTGTTAGCTCGTCGATCCAGCATGCGGAGGTGGCCCAGTGGTGACGGCGCTTCGCAAGGGTCGACGTAGCGGATGGATAATCCCGCTCGCGGCATCTGGGCATAAGGGAAGTAAGCGTGTGACGCGATCGAAATGCCAGGCAACGAGGTGCGCGGCGTGGCGCATTGTTCAGCGAATCGCACCCGAGGGGTGCCGTCGCGCGGTGTTCCGATCCACCATCGGATTGCTTCATCCCGCTGTAGAGGCGGGCGTAGGTGGAGGTTGAATGGGCAGGCTCAGGTGTGAGAGGCGTACCGCGTCGCGTGTGCAGGGATGAGGCGGGGCCACGGCCGCGGCGCGCTGCTGTCCGGCGTGGTGCTGCCCATCGAGTCAACGCGCTGGCGCTGAGGGGTGTCACGGCGCGGCAGGGGGAGGAGGTGTTCCTCGAGGTCGCGAGCGCCTGCGGTGGAAGGGGTCGGCGATGGTCACGGAGCGACGCGTCAGGCTGTCGTGGTGGGTTCGGATGATCGCGGCTGTATCGGGGCAAGCACTCTTCACGTCGGTGGTTGCATCTCCTCCGTCGGGATCAAAGGGCTCCCGCCAAGGTTCGGAGGACTGACGAGGGTCGGGCGGAGCAAGGCGGGGGAGGAGGCACTGGTCAACCGAGTCAGGTTCATGTCCGTGGCTGAGCAATGTTTCACGTGAAACAGACGGGCTACAGGCCACTCGTGTATCGAAGAAGTAGGTGGGCCCTCTGATGTGCTCGCTCCGTCCCATGCGTATGCCGTGCTCGGAGAAGCGTTATCCCGTAAGGGAACGTCGCTGCCAGCGATTAGAGTGGAACGCGGCCCCCGAAAGGAGTGGATGTTTCACGTGAAACAGCCCGAGAAGACATCGACGAACGAATCGTTCGGGATGGACACGCCGCTTGCGCGGGAGCTCGCCGATCTTTCCGCTCGACGCCGCGCGCTCGAAGCCGCGACCGTGGAGTTCTCCGGGGAGACCCGCGTTCTGACGGTCTCCAACCAGAAGGGCGGCGTGGGGAAGACCACGACGGCCGTGAACATCGCCTCGGCCCTTGCGGGTCTGGGGGCGAAGGTGCTGGTCATCGACCTCGATCCGCAAGGCAATGCCTCCACGGCACTGGGAGTTCCCCACAGCGCGGATGTCCCCAGCGTGTACGACGTGCTGATCGACGAGTTCCCCCTCGCCGATATCGTGCAACCGAGTCCGGAGGACCCCAACCTCTCCTGCGCGCCGAGCACGATCCACCTTGCGGGAGCAGAGATCGAGCTGGTCGCCCAGGTCGCACGAGAGCACCGACTCCGTCGCGCCCTCGAGGACTATCTGTCCCGCACTCCGATGGACTTCGTGATCATCGACTGCCCGCCGTCGCTGGGCCTTCTGACGATCAACGCCTTCACTGCGGCGTCTGAGGTCTTCATCCCGATCCAGTGCGAGTACTACGCGCTCGAGGGACTGAGTCAGCTTCTGGGAAGCATCCAGATGATCCAGAAGCACCTGAATCCCGCGCTGCATCTCTCGACCATCCTGCTGACCATGTTCGACGGCCGGACGCGACTCGCCCAGCAGGTGGCCGAAGAGGTACGAACACACTTCCCGACTCAGGTGCTGGACACGGTGATCCCGCGTTCCGTCCGCGTGTCGGAGGCACCGAGTTTCGGGCAGACCGTGATCGCCTACGACGGGCAATCCGCTGGCGCGATCGCCTATCGCGAGGCTGCCGTCGAGATCGCGTCGCGAGCAGCGACGCAGAGCAAGGAGAAATGATGGCAAAGCGCACTGGACTGGGTCGCGGGATCGGAGCCCTCATCCCCACCGCCGATCAGACGGAGCGTCCCGTCGATGTCTTCTTCCCGGGGGCGAGTCTGAGCAAAGCTGCTGACGAGGTCGCGGCCGAGGCACCGGTCGAGGTACCCGACCTGGAGCAGGTCCCGGGCATCCACCTGATCCAGGTGGACCCGAACGCGATCGTGGCGAACCCGCGGCAGCCGCGGACCCACTTCGACCCGGACGACCTCGCCGAGCTGGTGCACAGCGTGCGGGAGTTCGGTGTCTTGCAGCCCGTCGTCGTGCGAAAGAACGCCGACGATGAGTACGAGCTCATCATGGGGGAGCGACGCACACGAGCCGCCCGTGAGGCCGGCCTCGAGGTCATCCCTGCGATCGTTCGCGACACCGCCGACGAGGATCTGCTGCGCGACGCCCTCCTCGAGAACCTCCATCGTTCGGAGCTGAACCCGCTGGAGGAGGCCTCGGCCTATCAGCAGCTCCTCGAGGATTTCGGCATCACGCAGGAGGAACTCGCCACCCGTATCGGACGCTCGCGCCCGCAGATCAGCAACACCATCCGGTTGCTCAAACTCCCGGTGCCGGTGCAGCAGCGCGTGGCGGCCGGCGTGCTCACCGCTGGCCATGCCCGCGCGATCCTCAGCCTCGAGAACCCCGAATCGATGCAGCGCCTCGCCGACAAGGTCGTGAACGAAGACCTGTCGGTGCGCGCGACGGAGCTGGCGGCGAAGTCGCAGCCCTCGGCCTCCACGTCTGCGAAAGCAACGCCCGGTGCGCGTCGTGCCTATCTGGATGAAGTCGCGGGGAAGCTCGGCGACCGGCTGAACACCCGCGTGAAGATCAGTCTCGGCGCTCGCAAAGGCCAGGTCACAATCGATTTCGCGTCCATTCAGGACCTCAACCGCATTCTGGAAGAGCTCGGCGAAGGCGGCTACGGCTCGACAAGATGAGCCGCCGCAGCAGCAACCGGTCGCTTAGACTCGCGACATCTCGACGTTGAGGGGGAATCATGTCACGAGCAGCGGGTCCAGCTGCCATCAAGCGCCGCGTGATCGCTGTGAGCATCGCCGCGGCACTGGGTGGCTTCCTCTTCGGGTTCGACACCGCGGTGATCAACGGAGCCGTCGATGCCCTGGCCGGTGACGTCTCGGGGTTCGATCTCGGGACGGCGCTGAAGGGCTTCGCCGTCTCGTCGGCTCTGATCGGGTGCGCGGTGGGTGCGTGGTTCGCAGGGCCGGTGTCGAACAAATACGGACGCATCCCCGTCATGGTCGTCGCGGCGGCGATGTTCTTCGTCTCAGCCATCGGGTCAGGTCTCGCCTTCAGCGTGGTCGACCTGATCATCTGGCGGGTGATCGGCGGACTCGGAGTCGGCGCCGCATCCGTCATCGCCCCCGCGTACATCGCAGAGGTGTCTCCGGCGGCCATCCGAGGGCGTCTCGGCTCTCTGCAGCAACTCGCCATCGTCACCGGTATCTTCGCTGCGCTGCTCTCGGATGCGCTCCTGGCCAACATCGCCGGTGCCGCGGACCAGCCGCTGTGGGGTCTCACGGCGTGGCGATGGATGTTCATGGTCGCGGCGATCCCCGCCCTGGTGTACGGACTCATGTCGTTGCGGCTCCCGGAGTCGCCGCGATACCTGGTGCGCAAGGGTGAGTTGAAACGGGCTGCCGATGTGCTCGAGACCGTGACCGGGACGATCGACGTCGACGGCAAGATCAAGGAGATCACGGGCACGATCGACACGGAACGCTCGGAGTCGCTGCGCGATCTGCGCGGCAACCGTCTCGGGCTCAAGCCGATCGTGTGGATCGGCATCCTGCTGTCGGTCTTCCAGCAGTTCGTCGGCATCAACGTGATCTTCTACTACTCCACGACGCTGTGGCAGTCGGTCGGCTTCGACGAATCCAGTGCGCTCCTGACCTCGGTGATCACCTCGGTGACGAACATCGTCGTGACCATCGTCGCGATCCTGCTGGTCGACAAGATCGGGCGCCGGATCATGCTGTTGGTGGGCTCGGTGGGCATGACCGTGACGCTCGGACTCATGGCGGTCGCGTTCTCGTTCGGAACCCTCGACGCGGAGGGAACCGCGACGCTCCCCGACCCGTGGGCGACCATCGCCTTGATCTGTGCGAACGGGTTCGTGGTGTTCTTCGGCGCGAGCTGGGGGCCGCTCGTCTGGGTGCTTCTCGGCGAGATCTTCCCGAACTCGATCCGCGCTGGTGCACTCGCCGTCGCGGCGGCAGCGCAGTGGGTCGCGAACTTCTTCATCTCGACGACGTTCCCGGCGTTCGCCGAGATCGGCCTCACGTTCGCCTACGGCTTCTACGCATTCTTCGCCCTCCTATCCTTCTTCTTCGTCTTCTTCAAAGTTCCGGAGACGAAGGGCAAGGAGCTCGAGGAGATGGGCGAGAACATGACCGTGGAGCGCCGGAGAGGCCCGCAGCGGACGTAGGCTTGAGGCATGAGCGAGTCCGTGCAGCGTCGAGCCAGCCTGGAAGTGCTGCGCGCCGAGGCCGCAGACGAACTCGCCGTCCTCATCCAGGAACGACTGCTCGGCGGCGAGGACCCATGGGAGTTCATGGAGGAGCTTCCGAGCGTCGATGAGTTGGTGGTCTACCTCCTGCGCGCGGACAACATCACCGCGAACGACGGCGTGCGCCCCAACGCGGCGCGTCACTACCGTGTGCTGCGGCAGATCGCGCTGGAGTACCCCGAACTGACCCCTGCCGTCTGGGGCCTGCTGGACGAGAAGCAGCGTCACCGGCGCTGGGATCCCTCCGTCGCCGACGCCTCCTGACCGTACGACCGCAGCGTCGTGGCCGTTTCATGCGTCCGATTGTGAACATGATTTTCATAAAACATGTAACACTGGTAAAAAGGTGACAGCAACGCGGCTGGTGACTCCAGGACGAGATCCTCCCGTGTTCACGACACAAGGGAGTTCGTCATGGCATCACGTACGCGCACCGGAGTGGAACGCGCAGTCGCGCAGCCGGACCTCCTGGTGGGTGAGCGCATCGGTCTGCTGACCAACTTCACCGGCACGATGCCCGATCTGTCGAGGAACATCGACGCGCTGGTGTCAGCAGGTGCTCCACTGCACCATCTCTTCGGACCGGAGCACGGTCTGGATGGCGCGGTCCAGGCCGGCGAGAGCACCTCGATCGATCGTGACGAGCGCACCGGCCTGCCTTTCAGCGACACCTATCTGAGCGAGGGAGAGCACCTCGACGAGATGATCGATGCGTCGGGGGTCGATGCGCTCGCCTTCGACATGCAGGACATCGGTGTTCGCTTCTACACCTACATCTGGACGATGTACGACGCCATGCGCAGCGCGGCGCGGCTGGGCTTGCCTTTCACCGTCTTCGACCGCCCGAACCCCCTCGGCGGCGCCGTGCTCAGCGGGCCGGGTGTGAGCGAAGCCCGATTCACGAGCTTCGTGGGGCGCAGTGACATCTCGCAGCGTCACGGGCTGACCGCGGGAGAGCTGGCACGCCTGTTCGCCGAACGCGACCTGACGAACGAGGGGCTGAGCCTCGACCTGCACGTCGTCGCGATGGAGAGCTGGGACGCCACGAACGACTGGTCGTCGACCGGCCTCGCCTGGGTGCCGCCGTCTCCGAACATCCCGACCCTCGACTCCGTGTACGCATTCGCCGGCACCGGGCTGGTCGAAGGGACCACCCTCAGTGAAGGGCGCGGCACCACGCGTCCCTTCGAGATGATCGGCGCCCCGTTCCTCCCCGTCGAGTTCGCGGCGTCTCTTCGCGGACGCGACCTTCCGGGCATGCTCGTGCGAGAGATCGCGTTCCAGCCGACGTTCCACAAGCATGCAGGGGAGACCGTCAGAGGCGTGCAGCTGCACATCGTCGACCACCGGGCCTTCGATCCCGTCGCGACGGCGCTGGCGATCCTCGAGACCGCCCGGGATCAGGCTCCCGACGATGTCCGCAGCTTGAACGCGGGCGAGCGGCTGGATCCGGGGGACACCGGATACGCCCTGGACCGCCTGTGGGGATCCACGTCGCTCCGCGAGGCCATCAACGGCACGGGAGAGTTCGCGCCGCTGTACAGCGCGCCACAGCGCGTCGCCGAAGTGTACGACGAAACGGTCCTGCTGTATCCGCGCTGAAAAATATTTCCAGAGTGTTAAAGATATTCAAAACTTATTGACATTGCGGCGCTGGTGAATGTAATTTCAATCCATCGTGCCGACGCCGACACCCACCCCCAGGAGCACCCAATGACGAGCAACATCAGGACCTTCCGTGCCGGCGACGGCCCGGAGATCGCGCAGGCCTGGACCGAGGCGGCGCCCGGAGACGGGATCAGCTACGACCGCTTCCGCGACCTGATCCTGCTCGATCGCAACTTCGACGCGAACGGGATGTTCCTGGCAGAGGAGGACGGGGCGATCCTCGGTGCGGTGTACGCCGTCCGTCGCAGGATCGCTGTCGACGCCGACGACCTCGAACCCGAGTCCGGCTGGATCCCCTTCTTCTTCGTCGTCCCCTCCGCCCGCCGAGCCGGGATCGCGACCGCGCTCATGACCGCCGCCAAGAAGTGGCTGCGCGGCCACGGCGTCGAGAAGGTCTACTTCTCTTCGTACACGCCGAACTACTTCCTGCCGGGCCTCGATGCGGACCGGTACCCCGAGGCCGACGCCTTCCTGCGGTCCATGGGCTTTGAGACGCAGTACACCTCGGTCGCGATGGACCGCACGCTGAACGACTACTCGATGCCGGACGACATCCGTGCGCGTATCGCCGAACTGCGGGCACAGGGTTGGACCTTCTTCTCGCCGACCGGCGACGACCTGGTCGATCTCATCGAGGTCGCGGGGACGTTCAACGCCGACTGGTCGCGCGGGATCCGCGAGGGAGTGCTCGGGGGACAGTCCCTGGAGCGGATCATGGCGTGCCGCAACCCCGACGGCGTCATGCTCGGCTGGGCCATGCACGGTACCTACGAGAACGTGCTCGAGCGCTTCGGACCGTTCGGTGTGCTGCCGGAGAGCCGAGGCACGGGACTCGGGAAGATCCTGCTCCATCTCACGCTCGAGCGCATGCGGGCACTCGGCGCACACAGCGCATGGTTCCTCTGGACCGAGGAGACCTCCGCCGCCGGACACCTCTACCTCAACACCGGGTTCGAGATCACACGGACCTTCACGATCATGCACGCCCCCACCGCCGCCTAGCGCGGACACACCCGAGAGGAATCACATGAAGTCTGCAGCACAGCGTCGTAGCCGACGCATGGTGACCGCGATCGCGCTCAGCAGCGTGGCCGCGCTCGCACTGGCCGGATGCACGACCGGCGCAGAAGGTGGAGGGGAGGACGGCGTCGTCGAACTCACCTTCCTCAGCCACTACGGCAGCGACCCCTTCAAGACCGGAGTCGGTGCACTGATCGACCAGTGGAACGAGGAGAACCCGGACATCCAGGTCACCTCTCAGGCCGTCAACTTCGACGAGCTGCTCACCACACTCAACGTCCGACAGACCGGCGGGCGCGGGGCGGACATCGTCAGCTCGTATTCGCTGTGGGGCGGACAGCTGCAGGCCAACGGCGTGCTCTCCGCACCGCCGGAGGACGTCGCGAAGGACATCACCGACAACTACAGCCAGGCCGCGCTGGACTCGGTGACCACCGGTGAGGGAGATCTGCTCGGATACCCGACGGAGTTCAACACCTACGCGCTCTTCTACAACAAGCAGATCCTCGCCGACGCCGGCTACGACGGTCCGCCGAAGACCTGGGATGAGCTGACGGAGATCGCCAACGCGACGACGAAGAAGGACGGCTCCGGCAACACCATCGTCCAGGGCATCTCGCTGATCCAGGATGGCGACAACCACACGGTGCACCCGTTCCTGTCGCTGCTGGATTCGGCAGGCGGAGAGTTCCTCGCGCCGGACGGGAAGTCGGCGATGGACGACACCGCCGAAGACGTCATGCAGCTCGAGGCCGATCTCGCCGAGACCGGTGCGACGTCGACGTCGATCATGCCCACCAAGGCGTTCCCGACCGGCGGGGTGGCCATGGCCGTCCAGGCCGGATGGTGGATCGGCAGCCTCAAGGCGTCGATGGGCGACGACTACGCGAACGTCGGTGTGGCACCCGTCCCGGGGCCGAACGACGGCGACGTGGGCTCGCTCGCCTACACGTTCTTCACGGGCGTGAACTCCGGCAGCCAGCACCAGGAGGAGGCGTGGAAGTTCCTCAGCTGGTTGAACTCCCACGAGAACGAGGACGGCGTGACCGCTCTCGGCGACTTCCTCGCGACGCAGGGCCTGATCCCGCCGCGTACCACCGACGCGGAGATCCTCGGCCCGAAGTACCTCGCCGAAGAGCCCAACCTCGAGCCGATCTACGCCGCGGCGGAGTACGCCATGGCCGAGTCGAACGCGTCCAACGCCTACGAGGCGAAGACGTCGACCAACACGGCGCTGAACGAGATCATCGTCAACGGCGCCGATGTGAAGACCACCTTCTCGAAGCTGGTCAAGGAGATCGACGCCCAGTAGCACCACCGGAGGGCGGGGACACCCGAGTCCCCGCCCTCCGCCAAGACCACTCACTCTCGGAGGGCCGATGGCCAATCCCACACTCATGACGGCGGCGCAAGAAGCCGCCGAGGACACGATGGCGGTCACCGTCGGCACGACGAAGACCAAGCCGAGGGCCCGCAGATTCCGCCGCGAGGCGCGCGCCGGGTACCTGTTCCTGGCGCCCTCCCTGCTGTTCTTCACCGTCTTCCTCATCCTCCCCACGTTCTTCGCGATCTTCCTGTCGCTGTCGACCTGGGGCGGGTTCGATCTCACGAAGATCGAGTTCACCGGCTTCCAGAACTACGCCGAGATCCTGCAGTTGGACAGCACGTTCGTCTCGCCGATCCTGGTGAACACGTTCCTGTTCGCGATCATCGCCGTGATCCTGGCGGTCGGCGGATCGGTCGTGGTCGCCCAGCTGATCGAACGGCTGAAGTTCCAGGGGTTCTGGCGATTCCTGTACTTCCTCCCCGTGGTCGCGACCGTGGTCGCCATCGGCAACGTCTGGAAGATGCTCTACCAGCCCGCTGGACTCATCAACGCGGTGCTGAACGCGGTGGGTGTGAACTCGATCGGATTCCTCTCCGACCCGAATCTCGCGCTGCCCTCCGTCGCCGTGGTGCAGGCGTGGGCTTCCATCGGCGCCGCCGTGCTCATCCTCACCGCCGGCATCAAGGGCATCGACAAGACCATGTACGAGGCGGCGGAGATCGACGGCGCGGGCCCGTGGCGCACGTTCTGGAGCATCACGCTGCCGCTGCTGCGCCCCTCGCTCGTGTTCGTCTTCATCACCCAGTGCATCGCGGGACTCCAGTCGTTCGCGCTGATCATCGTGATGACGAAGGACGGCGGGCCCGCGAACGCCACGAACGTCGCGGCGTTCGAGATGTACCAGCAGGCGTTCAAGTTCGGCGCCTGGGGCACGGCGAGCGCCATGGCGATGGTGCTGTTCCTCATCATCTTCATCATCACGCTGCTCCAGCTGTGGATCAGCCGTCGCACCGGAGGAGACGACTGATGGGCGTCCGCAAGAGCAAGCGTCACCCGTTCCCGTGGATCTCCTACCTCGTGGTCGCGATCGGCGGGGTCATGATGATCGTGCCGTTCTTCGACACGGTTTTCAGCTCCCTCAAGGGACCCGGCGAGTACGGCATCTTCCCCTACCGCTTCTTCCCCGAGACGTGGACGTGGGACAACTACACCGCCGCGTTCGAGCAGCTGCAGCTCGACAAACTGTTCTTCAACAGCGTCGTGGTGACCCTGATCGTGACGGCATCCGTGTTGATCACCTCGGCCATGGCCGGCTATGCGCTGGCGAAGCTGCGGTTCCGGGGGCGGGATGTGATCTTCCGCTTCGTTCTCGCGACCATGATGCTGCCGCCGTTCCTGCTGCTGATCCCCGACTTCCTGATCATGCTGAACTGGCCGCTGGTCGGCGGGAACAACATCCTCGGGCAGGGCGGCTTCGGCGGCATGACGAACAACATCGTCTCGCTGATGCTCCCGTTCCTCGTGAGCGGCTTCGGCATCTTCCTGATGCGGCAGTTCATGGTCGGCGTTCCCGACGAGATGCTCGAGGCCGCCCGCATCGACGGTGCGGGCGAATGGCGGCTGTTCTTCAACATCGTGCTCCCGCAGGCGACGCCCGTCGCGATCACGCTGGGTGTCATCACCTTCGTCGGTCAGTGGAACGAGTACATCTGGTCGTCGCTGATCGCCTCGGCCAACCCCGATCTGATGACCTTGCCGGTCGGCATCCAGATGCTCCAGAGCTTCATCGACCCGAACCGCACGATGCCGATCGTGATGGCCGGCATCGTGATCAGCACGCTCCCCGTCCTGATCATCTTCCTCTTCCTGCAGAAGTACTACGTCCGCGGCGTGATGCTCAGCGGGATGAAGTGACCTCGCAGTCCGACGCACCACGAATGGAGCAACACAATGGGTAGGACAGTCCTCGCCATCGGCGGGCACATCGGCGACATGGACCTGACCGCGGGTCCCACTCTCGCCAAGATGGTGCAGGAGGGCGATCGCGCGATCATCCTCGCCTGCACGTACGGGGAGCGCGGACACCCCACGATCAGCCCGGAGGAGTACCGCGTGCAGAAGGTCGCCGAGGGCGAGGCTTTCGCGGCTGCCATCGGCGCGGAGTTCCGTGTGCTCGACTACTCCGACGGCTTCCTGCCCGACGACGATTCGGCGGCGGAGCAGATCGCCGACATCATCCGTCAGGAGAAGCCCGAGATCCTCATCACGCACTGGACCAAGAGCATCCACCGCGACCACGAGCGCGCAGCCATCCTCGCCGAGCGCGGCCGCTTCCTCGCGTCGCTCCCGGTGGGCAGCCCGTACGGTCGCCACGGGATCACGCAGTTCCTGCACGCGGACAACTGGGAGGACGCCGAGGGCTTCGCACCCGACATGTACGTCGAGATCCCGGATGCCGCGTATGAGACGTGGCGTGCGGCGATCCAGGGTCAGGCGTTCGCGCGCGGCGAGACCTACGGCTTCCGCTACATCGACTACTACAGCGCCAACATGCTGGCGAAGGGCTGCCTGGCAGGGACCACCCGTGCCTGCGGTTTCGTGGTCGCGGACAAGGGCGCCAAGCTCGCAGGACCGTGAGCTCGATCGCGTCTGCCGAAGGGCCGGAGGGGCGAGCGCTCCTCCGGCCCTTCCGGCGCGGAGACGAGGCGGACCTCGCCGACATCTGCCTGCGCACCGGTGACGGCGGTGCCGACGCCACCGGGCTCTATCGATCCTCGGGGCTTCTCGCCGACATCTTCGTGCTGCCCTACGTCGCGAAGCACCTGGACGCCGCCTTCGTGATCGACGACGGACAGCGCGTCGTCGGCTACGTCGTGTGCGCGCCCGACACGGCAGCGTTCGAACGCTGGTTCCGCTACGAGTGGTGGCCGCCGCGCGAGGAGGGGCACCGCCGCGCGGCGGGAGACTCCGCGAAGGACGCCGCGATGCTCCGATACGCCGCGGCGATCGGTGGGCGGCCGGTGCCGTTCGTCGACGAGCATCCCGCGCATCTGCACATCGATCTGCTGCCAGAAGCGCAGGGGAGCGGGTGGGGGCGCGCTCTGATCGACGCCCTCGTCCAAGATCTCGGCCGACGCGGCATACCGGGGCTGCAACTGACGGCTGGCGGGACGAACACCGGGGCGATCGCCTTCTACCGCCGTATCGGATTCACAGAACTGCGCAGGACACCGGGTGGCGTGACGTTCGGGAGGCCGATCGCCGCTGTGCGCTGAGACCGGGCAAGGCGGCAACGTATAATGTTACAGCCATGCTATCTCCAGTGAGTGCCCCAGGATGACACCGGGGGAGGCGTCTACGCCGTCGAAGCTGGACAGAGGGCGCGATATCGGCGTTGCCGCGCTGATCCTGGTCGGAATGCTGACCATCTTCCTGGCTCCGCCGCTCGGGTGGGCACTCGTCCTGATCGCTGCCGTCTTCGCGGTCGTCGGTCCGTTCGGGCTGAGTCGCACGAATCGCGCCGCCCTGGTGGTGTTCTCCGGTGCCGGCGTCCTCACGATCGTGCTCCTGGCGCTGTTCCTTCTACCCGCAGGCGTCAGGCCGTAGCGTCATGAAGCGACTTCTCGTCGAGCAGACGAAGAGGGCGACATCGCCAACCTCCTGGAGGAGATCACTCTGGAGCGGTCAGCGTTCTTTCGACCCCAACGCGTTATCCGTTCTCCGGCTCACGCCGTTACGAAGCGCACGAAGTTCCGCGTAGGCGTTCTCTCGAAACCGCACCACGATGACGAGGAGCAGAACCAGGAGGACCGCGGGAGAGGCGATAAGGAGAACCCCGATGAGGATGAGCAGCGTATTCATCGCATTCTCCTGCCGGTCACCGATTGAACCCATGCCAATTCACCGACGCCACAAGGGCGATAGTAGGTAACATTATACAGCTGGGAGGAAAGTCCCGCTAGTGCTCACCTCCCCTCCACCGGGACGCAGAAGGGCCGCACCTCCCCGGGAGGTGCGGCCCTTGCGAGTCGGAGTATCAGCCGATGAACGCGGCGAGGTCCTTCTCGAGCGCGAACTTGGGCTTGGCGCCGATGATGGTCGTCTTGACCTCACCGCCGTCGAAGACCTTCATCGCCGGGATCGACGTGATCTGGTACTTCATCGCGAGCTCAGGGTTCTCGTCGACGTTCAGCTTGAGGATCGTGATCTTGTCGGGGTTGTCGGCCTGGATCTCGTCCAGAACCGGCGCGACCATACGACACGGACCACACCACTCGGCCCAGAAGTCCACCAGCACGGGACCGTCGGCCTGCAGAACGTCCTGCTCCCAGGTCGCCTGGCTCGTAGCCTTTGCACTCATCAGAGTTCTCCTTGATTCGAGGTTCGTCTGCTACAACAGCCGACGAGGGGAAAGTGTTCCCGCCGTGCTCAGGCGGTGAGGATCTCGGCGGCCTCCGCAGCGGGGACCTCCACGGAGGCGTCCTCAAAATCCGCGAGGAAGTGCTCCGCGTCGAGAGCGGCGACGGTGCCTGTGCCGGCAGCCGTGATGGCCTGACGGTACGTCGGGTCGATGACGTCGCCCGCGGCGAACACGCCAGGCACCGAGGTCTTCGACGAGCGGCCGTCGACCCAGATGGTGCCCTCCGCCGTCAGCTCGAGCTTGTCGTGCACGAGGTGCGTACGGGGGTCGTTGCCGATCGCGATGAACAGACCGTCGAGCGGCAGATCGCTCAGCGTGCCGTCGACCGTGGAGCGCAGCTGCACGCCCGTCACCGAGTCGCCGCCGAGGACCTCGGCGACCTCGCTGTTCCACACGAACTCGATCTTGTCGTTCGCGAACGCGCGCTCCTGCATGATCTTCGACGCCCGCAGGGAGTCCTTGCGGTGGATGACGTAGACCTTGTCGGCGAAGCGCGTGAGGAAGGTGGCCTCTTCCATCGCCGAGTCGCCGCCGCCGACGACCGCGATCGTCTTCTGACGGAAGAAGAACCCGTCGCACGTCGCACACCAGGAGACGCCGTAGCCGGAAAGACGCTCTTCGCCCTCGATGCCGAGCTTGCGGTACGCGGATCCGGTCGCATAGATGAGCGACTGCGTCTCGTGCTCGGCACCGCTGCCGAGGATGACCTTCTTGACCGGGCCGTCGAGCTGCAGCTCGGTGACATCGTCGTAGACGACCTCGGTGCCGAACTTCTCTGCCTGCTCCTGGAACTTCGCCATCAGCTCAGGACCCTGGATGCCCTCGGGGAAGCCCGGGTAGTTCTCGACCTCGGTGGTGTTCATCAGCTCGCCGCCGACCTCCACCGAGCTCGCGATGAGCAGCGGCTTGAGGTTCGCCCTGGCCGCGTAGATGGCAGCCGTGAATCCGGCAGGGCCGGAGCCGATGATGATGACCTGACGCATGTGCTCTCCGTCGTAGAAACTGCGGTCGAATGACCTTCGACTGCTTCAACCCATGGTAACCGCGGGGCATTCCCTCGACAGTGTGCGCCACCGGCCTGGGAGACGGCTCCGTGCGCGGATCAGCGACCGGGGAGGAACCGGCGGACCAGGGCGCCGCCGGCCTTGAGCTCGGGAGCCCGCATCACGGCGAGGATGGCGACGTAGACCACGACCACGACGATGCCGATGACGGCGGTGGCGAGGGCACTGAGCACCGGGCTTCCCACCATCCATCCCTCGGCACCCCCGGCGAGCACGAAGGCCCCCCACCCGGCGAGACCCGCGGGCACGGCCGCCACGGCGAAGCGACCGACGGCGGCCATCCAGGAGCCGATCTGCAACCCGCCGATCTTGCGATGCAGCAGCCACGTGGCGAGCAGGGTCTGCAGGATGCTTGCGATCGACTGTCCGAGCGCCACGGCGGCCGCGAGGGAGGTGAGCGGGATCACATCGGCCTCGTACAGGGCCCACGCCGCGAGCGTGGTGACGACGATCAGTACGCACTGGACGATCGTGAACCAGAACGGCGTGCGAGTGTCGTCATACGCGTAGAAGGTGCGCTGGACGATGAAGAGGATCGTGAGCGGGATGAGGCTGACGAGATAGCAGAGCAGTACGACCGCCGCCGACTGCGCCGCGCTCGCGGCCGTGACCCCCTCCGCATCCTTCGTGAAGACGCGGGAGGCGGGCACCGCTGCGGCCGCGACGGCGGCGACGGCGGCCATGATGAAGAAGAGGAGGGTGCGGATGCTGCGCGAGATGTCGGCACGGACCTCGTCGTGGCGCGCTGCTGCGGCATGCTCGCTGATCTGCGTGAAGTAGGGAGTGCCGATCGAGAGCACGATCACCGAGTAGGGCAGCATGAAGATCAGCCAGGCGTTGGCCGTGACCGTCACCGACGCACCGGCGCCGGCAGCCTCGCTGATGATGAACCCCTGCAGCATTCCTGCGGCGAGGCTCGCGAACGCCATGAGGAAGGTCCATCCCGCCAGGCGTCCCACCGCCCCGAGACCCACGCCGCGCCACCGGAAGTCGGGCTTCAGCGCCAGACCGGTGCGACGCCAGAACACCAGCAGCACCACGGCCTGCAGCGCGATGCCCAGCGTGGCCGTGCCGCCGAGCGTGTTGATCATGGCCGGGGTCCAGTCCGCGGCATCGGTCGAGACCGGAGCGAACACCGCGCCGAGGATCAGGAACCCGATGATCGAGATGACGTTGTTGACCACCGGGGCCCAGGTGAACGGGCCGAAGATGCGTCGGGCGTTGAGGGCCTCGCCGAGCAGCGCGTACAGGCCGTAGAGCAGGATCTGGGGCAGACACCAGTACGCGAGAGCGGTGGCCAGAGCCAGGATGTCGGGGGTCGCCCGGCCTGCCACCAGATGAACCAGCCAGGGTGCGGCCGCCGTGGCTATCCCGGTGATCACGACGAGGACGACGGTTCCGAGCGTGAACAGCTTTGAGATGAAGGCGTTGCCGCCGTCGGCATCCGCCGTCGCCTTCACGATCTGGGGCACGATGACCGCCGTGAGGATACCCACCGAGATCAGGGAGAAGACGCTGTTCGGAAGCTGGTTCGCGAACGTGAACGCGTCGGCCGGTCCGGACTTGTACGACCCGATGACCCCGACGAGCACGATGCTGCGCAGCAGTCCCGTCAGGCGGGAGACCATGGTGCCCGCTCCGATGATGGCGCTCGCACGTCCGAGACTAGTCACGCCGCTCCTCGGGCTCGGTCGGCAGGGCAGCCGTCTCATCCAATGCGTCGATCTGTGCCTCGACGGCCGACTCCTCGGCCGCCTCCCGGCGCTTGCGGCGGATGGTGCGGATCACGCCGAGCGCGATCAACAGCACGGCCAGACCCCCGAAGATGACCAACCCGATGGTCTCCCACTCCGCACGGACGGCGACCCGGATGGACTGGTCCCCCTGGATCTGCACGCCCGTAGGACTGTACAGGCTCAGGCGGAGGTCGACCTCGCCGCTGCCCACCCGCGCGGAAACGGGAACCTTGACCCGTGTGGTGGAGTTGGCCTGCACGACCGTCTCGGTCATGGGCTTGACGTCGAGTCGCGGATCGGCGGGCGACACGAACAGTTGCACGGTCACGGGCCACGGCAGGTCGTTGCGCACCGCGATCGGCAGGTCGGCGTTCGCCGTGAGGAGCTGGATCGTGCTGGACGGCGGGATGTTCACGGCAGCGAGAGTCGCCCTGGTGCGTTCCTGATGGGCCGCGACCTTCTCCGTGAATGCGGCAGCCGACGACCCGACCGCCAGCGTGCGCAGGATGCGGATCCGCTCCGGGCTCAACAGCACCTGGGGGTCGGCGAGGATCGAGGAGAACGCCGTGAGAGTGGTCTCGTCGGCCAAGAGAGCAGTGACGGCACCAGCCCTGGCGGCGTCGGGGGCGTCCGTCACCGTCGCGGACACCGGAGCGACCGCGCGGAGGGCTGACAGCTCGAAACCGATCGAGTCGGCCGAGGAGATCGCGTCGCGCAGCGCGTCGGACGTGCGGTCCTCGTCGCGCTCCAACCCGATGAGGAGCGGGGCGCCGGGCGTCGCTCCCTTCGTCAGTTGGAGGCGTGCCGCCGCTTCGGCGAGCAGGCGCTGGCGGTCCACCGGGTCCGGCTCGGCCGCGACCTCCGACAGCACGGCGGACGCGGCGGCATCCGTGACGAGGAGATCCTGGCCTCCCGCCGTGGCGTGCGCGGCACTGCCTCCGCCGACAGCCGTCGACGACACGATCGTCGTGGCGTCCCCGCCGAGGTACCCCGCGAATGCCGTGAGGTCGTTCTGCGTGAGTGCGTCCTGCGGCCACAGGATGCGCGGCAGGGCCCCCTCGATCGCCATGAGCTCTTCGTCGGTGGGGAGGGCGGGGGACTCGGTGGCGCCAGGGGTCGGATCCGCCGTCGCCCCCGGATCGGCAGTCGGCGCGGCCGTCGCGGGAGTCTGCGGGAAGTTCGCCACATCGAGGAACGGGGCCAGCGTCGTCGGCTGCAGCAGCGACGGCAGGCCGGCTTGCGCCTGAGCCGCCGCGTCCGCGTCGCCGAACTGCAACGCGAATCGGGCGTTCGACAATCCGTCGAGTCGCACGAGCCACTCCCGCGCGCTCTCCGGGGCCGCGGAGCCGAGCACGCGGATCGCCGCGGGGATCGAGGGGTCGATCGCGAGCACAGCCGTGGTCCCCGCGACGCCGTCGAGCTGCGCGGTCAACGCCCCCTCAGGGCCGGTCAGGGTGGTGAGTTCTTCTGCGGTGAGCAGGGCGCCACCCTCGGGTGTCGCCGTGATCGGCACGATCACACCGACCTGATTGGTCTGTGCCGCGGCCACGACCAGGACGCTCGTCGCGCTCGCGTCGATCTGGACCGCGTCATCGCCGGTCCCTCCGGTCGTCGCGTCGGTGAGTTCGGCACGCAGCGGATACACGCCGGGGCCGAGGCCTTCGAGGGTCGCCTCGGAGAGGAAGACCGTGGCCGTGGCGGACGCGCCGGCATCCACCGCCTCAGTCGTTTCGGTTCCGACGGTCGCGAAATCGCCCGGGGCCTCGCCGTCGTCGAGCCAGCTCGACACCGCCTCGCCGTCGGTCAACGGAGTGCGACTGAGCTCGACCTCGACCTGTCCGGCGGACAGTGTCGCGTCCGCGCCGTTGTCGACCGTGAGGATCGCCGATGTCGATGAACCGGGTGCGATGACCCCGCGAAGACCGGCGGAAACGTGCAGCTCGACGCTCGGCTCGTCGTCCGACTGCTCGGCGGCGGTGGCAGTGCTCGGCACGACGAGTGCGCAACCGCCCAATGCGATCGCCAGAACAGCGGTCCTGCCTGCGAGCCGTCGCAGGCGCGCACGGAGGCCGGTGTCGGGGGTGATCGCGGTCATGAAGGTCTTCCTCGAACGCCCGGAGAGGGGCTGCTCGTGAGTACTGACCTAGTGATTCTAGGAGGCCGCACGAAGGAGAACCCTGAAGACGCGTAGAGTGACGGCCGTGTCCGACACCCCCGCACCGGTCCCCGACCCGCTCCGCACCGCCGCGCTCGCCGCAGACCTCGACGCCGCCGACCTCCGCTCCGAGCCTCTGCGACGCCTCTGGGGAGAAGAGGCCGACGACGCCCTCGGACGGGGAATGCGCGAGCCGATCCTCCGTGCGATCGACGGCGACGGCGGGCCTCTCGCCACTCTCGGCCGCCTCCTGGTGCTGGGGATGCCGCAACCGGAGGCCTCGGTCGCGGCGGCGCTGCCTCAGCTCGGAGTCGAGGGGCTCGTGGCTCTCGGACTCGGCAGGGTCGAGAGCGAGACGGTGACGCCGACCGCCCTGTTGCGGCCGCAGTCGTTCGTCGATGCGGACGGCGTGGGGGAGTGGTGGATCGCCAGCGACCTCGACGAAGTGGCTCTCGACGGCGCCCTCCCCGCCGATCATGTTCTCGGGGTCGGCGGCGCCTCGCGCACCCTGGCCGAGACGATCGTCCCGATCGAGGTGGATCGTGCGCTCGATCTCGGCACGGGGTGCGGCATCCAGGCGCTCCTGGTCGCGCGTCGCGCACGCACGGTCGTGGCGACCGACATCTCGTCCCGCGCGCTCGCGTTCGCCGAACTCAACGCGCGCCTGAACGGCGTCTCGAACATCGAGTTCCGCCACGGCAGCATGTTCGAGCCCGTGGCGGGAGAGGCGTTCGATCTGATCGTCTCCAATCCGCCGTTCGTGATCACGCCGCGGGTCGAGGGCGTCCCCGCGTACGAGTATCGCGACGGCGGCCTGGTGGGCGATGCCCTGGTCGAGCAGTTCGTGCGCAGCGCCCCGAGGTTCCTGACGCAGAACGGCATCGCGCAGCTGCTCGGCAACTGGGAGTCCGACGCCGCGGTCGCCGGTCTCGCCCGACTGGAGGCCTGGGTTCCGGCCGACCTCGACCTCTGGGTGATCCAGCGCGAGGAGCTCTCACCGCTCGCGTATGCCGAGCTGTGGATCCGCGACGGCGGCACCACACCGCGCGACCCCTCCTTCACCCCGTTGCTCACCGCCTGGCTCGACGACTTCGCGGCGCGCGGGGTGACCTCGATCGGGTTCGGGTACGTCCTGATGCGTCGGGGCACCGCGGGGGAGCCGCTCCGACGGACGGAGCGCGTCGCCCAGCACGTGTCGAACGTCGGCGCCGCCCTGGCCGCGGGCCTCGCCGCCCACGATGTGCTCGTGGAGGGACTGCCGCCGACACTCGTGGTCGCCGCGGATGTCACCGAGGCACGCCATCTGATGCCGGGCAACGATGACCCGAGTGTGATCGAGCTGCGTCAGGGTGGCGGGTTCGGCCGGACGATCGCCGTCGATCCCGCGCTCGCCGGATTCGTGGGTGCGTGCGACGGCGAGCTCACGGTCGCGCAGATAGCGGCCGCGCTCGCCGACCTCTTCGAGGTGCCGCTCGCCGACCTGTGGGCGGAGCTCGAGCCGCGCCTGCGTTCGCTCATGCTCGACGGCATCCTGCTGCCGGGGGAATAGAGGACTGATCCATGCGTTGGAATAGATCATGAAGGCTTTCGGATTCCTCTCCTTCGGGCACTATGCAGATGTGCCCGGCTCGGCGACCCGCACCGCGGGTGACATGCTGAAGCAGACGATCGAGATCGCGGAGGGGGCGGACGAGATCGGCGTCAACGGCGCCTCGGTGCGCGTGCACCACTGGGCCCGCCAGGCCGCATCGCCCATGCCGCTGCTGTCGGCGATGGCGGCGCGCACGAAGCGCATCGAAGTCGGCACCGGCGTGATCGACATGCGCTACGAGAACCCTTTCCAGTTCGCCGAAGAGGCGGCCGCGCTCGACCTGATCGCCGACGGGCGGATCGCGCTCGGTGTGAGCCGTGGCTCACCCGAGACCGCCTTGCGCGGCTACGAGACGTTCGGTTACGTCGACGAGGAGGATCCGGAGCGCGGCAGCGTGCTGGCGCGGGAGAAGTTCGACCTCTTCCTGCACGCGATCGACGGCGAAGGCATCGCTCCCGGTGACCCGCGGATGGTGGGTGCCGGTCGCTACCTCGCGATCGAGCCGCAGTCGCCGACCCTCCGCGACCACATCTGGTGGGGCTCGGGTTCGCGGGCGACCGCAGAGGAGACCGGGCGCAAGGGACTCAACATGATGAGCTCGACGCTCGTGACCGAGGCGACCGGCCAGCCGTTCCACGAGCTGCAGCGCGAGCAGATCGAACTGTTCCGCTCCGCGTACAAGGAGGCAGGACACACGGGCCGCCCTCGCGTCTCCGTGAGCCGCAGCGTCGTCCCCCTCGTCTCCGACATGGACAGGGCGTACTTCGGACTGCGCAGTGAGGAGAACGCCGACCAGATCGGGGTCATCGACGGATTCCGCTCCACCTTCGGCAAGACCTACGCCGCAGAGCCCGATGTGCTGATCTCGCAGCTGAAGCAGGACGAGGCCGTGATGGCCGCCGACACGCTGCTGCTCACGATCCCGAACCAATTGGGAGTTGCTTATTGTGTACATATCCTGGAATCGTTCGCGAAGTATGTAGCGCCTGAGCTGGGCTGGAAGCCGAACTGGGACGGCCCCGTGCAGGGATACGCGATCTGAGCCCGGCTCCTCGTCGCCATGCACACACTGTCGAGGATCGTCTAGGACAGGCTGAGATCGCAGCCTAGGCGCGCTGAGGGCACGAAACCAGCCCCCTGTATCATCGGCAACATGACAGAACCGCTACCCCAGAGCGTGATTCGGCCTCTTTACATGCTCTGGCTGGCACAGACTGGGCCTGGCATGACTGCGGCCGAAATTGACTTTGTCGCGGCTAGCAAGTTCCCTATCGAGCGGGACTGGAATGGTGGAGGTCTTCGTGGCACCTCCTCGCTTCTGATGGAGTCCCTTTACCCCGTCGTAGGTCCCAACGCATCGGTGTATCTTCTCAGCGCAGGCTTCATCGGCCCTGCCGCACAAGGCACCTTCAAGATCACTGAACAGGGCATCGCCCTACTGAGGGGTACGATGCGGCAGTCAGAGGGAACCAACGCCGTGTTCAAGCTGGACCCGGAGGCTCCACTCGACTACATCGGCCTCCTCAGCGAGCTGGATTCATTGGAGAACCCGCTCGTTATCGATCCGTACTTTCACCCCTACGATCTGGAGGCGGTCGTGGATGCGATGCCGGGAGTCCGGCTGATCACCGTCGACAGATATGTGGAGAAGGTAGAGGCATTCCAGAAGCCGAAGCTCAAAGCCTCGTTGAAGCAAGGCCAGTTCGAGGAGATTCTCGGGCGGCGAGAAGTAGGCGATTCGGTCGCCGAAGTTATCTATGTTCCGGCGCAGGAGCTCCACGATCGCTATTTCTTGGGAGCAAATCGCAAGGGCTACTTTGCCGGTGGCTCGTTCAGGTCTAACAAGCCGACTGTGGTGATGGAGCTGGAGCCAGAACACGCAAGCGACCTGTATGCCCACTATGAGACGGTCGCTACCGCGGACGGAGCGAAGAAGCTGGAACCTCGGACGAGACCCGAAAGCGGGGAACAGACTGAAGCCTGAGATCGCAGCCTGTGGGCGCTGATGGTGCGAGGAAGGCCGGGGATCATCTTTCGGTCCCCGGCCTTCTCCTACTGATCAGCGGAACGGGATCAGCCACAGGAGCCAGGGCAGTCCATCCATCAGCCAGTCGAACCAGCGCTTATCTTTCGTGTAGTCCTTCTCCCGCCTACGCATGATCGGCTTCCGCGTCTATGCTCCGAGCGGCGATGAGTCCCGAGATCAGCACTGAGGCTGTCCCCCTCGTCAGCGTGCCGAAGGTCTGCCAGAGAGCACCGTGGCTCAGCTCCAGCATGTCTGCCAGGTAGCGGATCTGATCGTCAGTTGCAGGTAGCTCGTAGCTATCCTCAGCGAAGTCAGTCATCATCTGCCGATAGGACAGCATCTCCTCAACGGTCATGCCACACATCGGTGGCCTCCCTGGTCAAGTATCGGTAGACGGAGGAGCGCAGCACCGTCGAAGCCTTCAGCGCCTTGGCGTAGGCCTCTTCATCGTCGGTGATCTCCTCCGGGATCGCAGCGACACGGGCAGCGGTGAGATCCTTGGCGATGGCCTCGCAGTCATCGCCGTGTTGCTCCTTGAGCACATCGATCAGCTTGAAGTCAGATTCCGCAAGCCCAGTGAGAGCCAGGTACCTGTAGATGATCGTGCGAGATACCGTGGCGCGGCTCTCTGCCTTTTCTCTCTCTGGCTCGTCCAGGCCTTCGGGGATTGCTGCCAGCCGTTGTGCGGTGATCTCCTCAGCGATGAGCCGAGGATTCTTGAAGTCGTCGAGTCGAGCGAGCCGATTGATCTCGTCGCAGTCCGCCAGCGTCAGCTTCTCGGGTCTGCCGAGCCTGATCCCGAGCACATGCTTCTTGTAGTGAAGCGACTCCTTCGTGGCCTTGGAGATTCGCTCTCGGTAGTCCTGCGCGCCGAAAGCTTCCATGGCGAGTTGGAATGACTCCATGGCGTCTTTCGGAGCATACTTCTGGTAGCGAGGCTCCCCGATGACGGTGAAGACACAGCCGTTGGTTGTGTACTGGTTCACCGCCGCGAGGAAGTCGTAGAAGTCCCTGCTGAGTCGGGACCAGCTCACGAGCACGATCTCGATCTTCTGCTTGAGGTCGAGCGCTCGCTCGCTGAGTGCAGCCCATTGCTCACTCTTCTTGAGGCTGATGGTTCCGCTGATCTTGTCGCTGTAGATGTTCTCGGTCGGAACACCGTAGTTGGAGAGCGAATCGATCTGCTGATCGAGCGTCTGTTCCTTCCGGTCCTCCTTCTTGTCGGTCGAGACTCGTGCCCAGCCGAGCGAGATTAGGTTGGTTGACTTCGCCATGGTCAGCCCCTCCTCTCGGCGTCGCGCTTCAAGAACTTGTGGTTGTCTCGCGGCACATAGGGCTTGGCACCCTTTCTGAGGCCGAGCACTCTCAGCACGGTCCACTTGCTGACGGTGAGGTTCCGATCTCTCTTCAGTCCACTGACGATTCGATCTGGCCCCCAGTTGTCCTGCTCCCGTTTCTCCCAGATCCAGTCCACATCCGCCTGGCTAAGCTTCGGAGTCGGGCCAATCGGGATCTCTCTGCTTCGAGCCGCTGCCGCCGCGTCTTGCTTTCGCTCTGCGATTCCTTCGAGCTGAAGATCCACGATGTTGGCCATGACCGCGAACCACTCATCCTTGGAGAGTGTCAGGCGCTGTGGTGCGAGGACGGTGATGGATGCCGCGCTCTCTTCGAGCAACTTCAGCCAGACGAGAAGGCCAGTAAAGTCCCGCCCCCATCCCGCGAGCGAGCCGACCACAACTTCCACCGGCTGAGCCGACAGTCTCACCTTGTTCAACAGTTCATCGCCAGATTGGTGGATGTCTCCAGGGGCGACCCCGTAGCCGATCAGCGTATGAGTCTGCTCGTCTGGGGTCGGCTGGTTCCTTCGAGCACTCGGTCCTATGAGTCCTAGCTTGAGCATGATTTTCTCCTTCGCGGTGCGGTTCTTTCGCACCGACGAAAAGGCATATCGGAGCGCCCTCGAACCGTGCCGTTCCTGAGCTGTGCGCAACCGTTCGTTTGCGCACAGCTCCAAACCTCCTGGCCCAGTGGCGGCTTCAGTGAGTCCTGGGGCAGTACAGCAACAGGTCACCGCTCCAACTGTTAGTATCTGCGTATGAACGCGGATAAGAAGGTATGCGGCATGGATCCGGCATCAGAGTATGTGGATCTCGCCGCTGAAGTTCTCGGGTTGCTCTCGGACCCGACTCGGATCAGGATCGTGCTCGCGCTCAAGCGCGCTGAGGAACTGCCGGTCAATGCCTTGGCTGAACTCGTCGGCAAGAAACCGTCCGGAGTGTCCCAGCATCTGGCAAGGCTCAGGATGGCTCGGATGGTGACAACTCGCCAGGAGGGCACAAGCGTGCTTTACCGGTTGACCGACGAGCATGCGGTTGCCCTGGTGACGGAGGCCATCAAGCAGGCGGAACACGCTGTGGCCAACGGCCAGATCCCTCCCCACCACCACGGACCCAGCAGCAGTAGCTAGCCCAACCCTCGATCCCAAAGGCCTCAGAATGCTCGCCGTCCTCCGGAACCCGACCTACGCCAAGCTCTTCAGCGCCCAGATCATCGCCCTGCTCGGTACAGGCTTGCTCACCGTGGCGCTCGGTCTGCTCGCCTTCGACATCGCTGGTGGCGATGCCGGAATCGTGATGGGCGTAGCGATGACCATCAAAATGGTTGCCTATGTCGCAGTCTCGCCGATCTCCACAGCGCTCGTCGCTCGACTGCCCCGCAAGGCAGTGCTCATCGGCTCCGACCTCATCCGGGCTGGTGTAGCGCTGTCTCTGCCCTTCGTCACCGAGGCTTGGCAGATCTACATCCTGATCTTCTTGCTCCAGTCGGCTTCGGCGACCTTCACGCCCACATTCCAGGCCGTAATACCTTCCGTGCTCCCGGATGAGAACGACTACACCCGCGCCCTATCGCTATCCAGGCTGGCCTACGATCTGGAATCGCTGGTGAGTCCAATGCTCGCCGCCGTGCTCCTCACCGTGATCAGCTTCCATAACCTCTTCGTCGGCACCGTGGTTGGATTCCTCGCCTCCGCAGCCTTGGTTATCGCTTCTCGCTTCCCGCTCATTCCTCCTCCTGCACCGACCAAGTTCTTCGACCGGCTCACCAAGGGCGCTCGAGTCTTTTGGTCCAATGGCGAGCTACGCGGACTCATGGGGCTGAACCTCGTAGTAGCGACCTCGACGGCCATGGTGATCGTGAACACTGTGGTGCTCGTCCAGGGCGACTTGGGTAGGCCACAGACGGATGTGGCATTGCTCCTCGGAGCCTACGGCGGTGGCTCCATGTTGGTCGCTCTCGGGATGCCGAAGCTCCTGGAGCGGCTTCCGGATCGCCGGGTCATGCTTATTGGCGGAGTCGCGCTTCCCGTGCTTCTCTTGGCCGCTACTGGAGTCATCGCCTGGATGGAGGGAACCACACAGTGGATCAGTCTGCTCACGCTGTGGCTGTTGCTCGGTGCGGCAACCTCCACGATCCTGACTCCGTCAGCCCGGCTGCTCCGCAGGAACAGTGACGAACAGAACCGTCCCTCCGTGTTCGCTGCTCAGTTCTCGCTCTCCCATGCCTGCTTCCTCATCACCTATCCTCTGGCTGGAGCACTGGGGGCCGCGATCGGCCTCCCTGCGGTAGCACTCGTCCTCGTAGCGATCGGCATCGCCGGGGTTGGCGCTACGCTCGCTGCTTGGCGGCGGCCTCAGATGGCGAGTGATCCGGCTCTGCGCTAAAGCACTAGAGCCGAAACTGAGACCACATGACAGGGGCGGACAGGGGCCACGATCCATCTGCGGATCCTGGCCCTCTGGTGTCGCACACCAGTGTCCTGCTGAGCGAAAAATCAGCGCCGATCATTCCAGAATTAGCGGCTCACCCCTGGGCTAGCGTTGAATCACGGAACCCCAGGAACTTCTTCTCGACACCCGCGAGGGGCCGATCCTCGAACGCTGGGGTCAGCAACAGATCCACAACTGCAAGCCGACGCTGATCCGGGTGCTTCAGAAGAGCCACAATCTTCCGACTCCCCCCGAAAACAGTTGGCTCGGTCGAGTCGACGCCAAGACGACTCCCTTCGAAACCTCGCAGCAAGTCCGAGTATTCGCGCAGGTCGCAGCCGACAACCTGCGCGAGGTCGATGCGGTGCTGCGCAGAGGGCTCCCGATGTTCGCCCTCTACTCACTGATCCGGTCAGCTATGGAAGCATCGTCACTCGCTCTCTGGATACTCGATGCCAAGAGCGAGGATCTCGCAGCGAGCCGAACTCTCCGGGTCTATCGCCAGAACATCGAGTCAGATCGGACTCTCTGGAAGACGGTAGTTGGCCGGCATTCGGGAGACCACCCCACCCTGGCCAGCACAGCGGAGGCCAATCATCGTAGCCTCAAAGGCATCGATCATTCCGGCTTCGAGGATGCAGTCAAGTCAACCTCAGTCATCGAGATGACCGACAGGATCCATCCGAGCGGGACAAACAGCATGGATGTGCTCACTGGTCTTGAGGTTTGGCGGATTTGCAGCGCAGTCACTCACGCCAATCAGGTGTCGCTGCTGAACATCATGGAGCGACATCCAGAAGCTCCCCGAGGGGAATCAGTCACTCGAACATCCAGGGTGAGCTTCGTAGCATCATGCTACTCAACCGCTCTCGACCGGACGAGTCTTCTCATTGACGCTTTCCAGCTCCGAAGTCAGCCGCGACGGACCGGAAAATGATGGGCACAGCGAAGCTCATGCAGGGCGGACAGCCTCAATGACCCCGGTCTGTCGAGGGTGACCAGTACCCTCGGACCATGCCAACATTTGCAGAGCGCATGGGGCTTCGAGCGAGCCGCACGATCGTCCAGAGCGAGAGCCTTGACGAAGAGACTCGGACGGCGCTCTGGAACATGCTGGTTATCCTTCAGGAAGTGTTTGATGCGCAGCTGCGTGGCTACCACGACAGCGGTCCGACCCACGATGAACTCCTGACGAGCATGTGGGTGAACCACTTCAAGCGACCTCGGGATGAGCAGCCGCACCGCGTCGCGACATGGAACCTCATCAAGAAGGAGATTCTCGAGGGCGAGTGGGTTGACGCGCTCGAAGTCCTCGAACGAACTTCCAAGGTTCTGGCCCGGGCTGACGAGGAGCGTGGTGAGGATTCCAGCGGCGCATTCACGGATGCCTTGAACGATCGATTCGAGCAGTACCTGGTGGGGTACAGATTCATCGGTAACGAGATCACGCCCATCGACTCCAGCGCAGAAGCCGATTCCGTGGATACCGCGCTGGCGGATGCTGCTTCCATAGCCGGAGCTCGGCACAGTCTGGAGCGAGCAGTAGAGCTCCTTGCGGATCGCCAGAATCCCGACTACCCAAACTCTGTCAAGGAGTCCATCTCGGCGGTCGAAGCGGTCACTAAGAAGATCACCGGAGAAGGCACGCTCGGCGCGGGGCTGAAGAAGCTCCAAGGCGCTGGGGTCAACATCCATCCTGCTCTCAAGGAGGGGTGGCTGAAGATCTACGGCTGGACCTCCGATGAGAACGGGGTTCGACATGGTGCTATCGACGCAGCGTCCGTCGACCAGACAATGGCGAAGTACATGCTCGTCAGTTGCTCGGCCTTCGTCTCTTACCTCATCGATGAGGGAAGAAAGTCTGGCCTCGTCTGAGTGGGGTGGGGCGCAGGTTGATAGCCGCCGCACCCGGTGTCGGAGGCGCTCAGTATGCTCGGAGCTGACGGCACCGACGAGATGAGCGACATTTGGGACTTGAATGGCCCGGAGCGGCCTATGTCAGAGGCGACATGGACGAAGCCACCAAGACGAGCGTGCAGGCGGTCATTGATGAGTTCGGTGAGGCCTTGAAACGCCAACTCGCCACCTTGGGACTGCCTTTCCACGCTTCCCCGTTTGGCAAGCCCTTCTCTCTCACCACGCTTCGAGACAGCAGCCAGATCATGGCAGCGAGCAGCCCCGCGACAGGAATGGCTCAACTCACTTGGGTCGATCGACCGAGCGAGCATCACGCTCCAGCAGCCCTTGCCAGTCTCATGCAGGATCAACTGGGCCTCCCGGTCAGCGCTCTCGTGTCCCTCCCCCTGCCGACCGACCTCCGGCGTGCTGCCAAGATCGAAGCGGCAGCAACCACTCACGCCAGGGAAGTAGAGACCATGAGCACCTTGGCAAAACTCGGCGACTTCGAGCATGTGAGTCATCTAGAGCCTTACCTCCGGACCTTCCTCGAAGACCACCCGGAGCCGAGTCGGAATGTATTCATCATGATGCGCTTCGGCGCGACCCCTCAGATGAAGCAGATCCACGACGCCATCGTGGCTGGTCTGGCCGAGCACGGAATGAATGCTGTGCGGGCCGATGACCGGGACTACACCGGCGAGCTGTGGTCCAACATCGAGGTCTACTTGACTGGGTGCGCCTACGGCATCGCTGTCTTCGAGGACATCGAACAGCGAGACTTCAATCCGAATGTCTCCCTCGAACTCGGGTACCTCATGGGCCGGGGCAAGCGGACCCTTCTTCTGAAGGAGAAGCGCCTCCAGAACATGCCCTCAGATGTGGTCCACCGCCTCTACAAAGAGTTCGACGGGTTCGACATCGAGAACTCAATCAAACGCGAGGTCGGCACCTGGATCACTCGGGATCTCAGGGTCTGAATCGTGGCCGCAAAGCAGCAGCCTGAACTCAGCGCTGAAGCGGTGAAGCTCATGGGACTGATCCGAGATCGGTACCTCGGGTCCGGGGAGTTCAACGGTCTGCACATTCGGGCGAAGCTCGTGGAACCGACTCGCGCACCCGCGATCGAGCTGCTGAATGCTGGTCTCATCGAGGTGATGACAGGGGCTGACTACATGAACATCCACATCCGTCCGTGGCCGTCGCGCCGTTCGGTGGAGGATCAGATCCAGGACATCGAAGACTTGGATAGCGCTGACTACGGCGTCTGCCTGTATCCAACCGCCTCAGGCATGAAAGGAGTCCGGCTTCCGAGCAAGCTCAATGGCCGGCCGTATGCTCGGGCGATGGCGCGCGGCAAGGGGACGCTCGATCTGGCCTACTTCCAGTTCGATGTCCTTGAGCAATACCGCAACGACAGCCGATTCCGATTCAGCTTCGGTGACTCTGGCGCGAGCATGGGCCTCAGCGATGAGGCATTTGAGGACAAGGATGTTTTCGAACGCGACCATGTTGGGCTGAACCACATTGGCTTCGCATACGATCTGACTCGCTACGACCCGACGGACGCGGATTCTCCCATCGAGCGCCGGGTAGCGGTCTTCTACTGTGATCTCATCACTCTGACCCCGGAGCATCAGCGCCGGTGGGAAACCTATGAGGTTGACGGAACAGATCTTGAGCCGCATCCGCTCTGGTGGAACGGCCAGATGGGCCGTTGGCCGGATGGTGTTGGGCCGTTCACCCGGCTCTTCATGGAGTTGGGAAACCTCAATGAGCTGGCTATTCTCGCTTTCGGCGAAGCGATGTTCCGTTCTACGGATCGCCCCGCTGAAATGGGGTGGCTCCTTCGTCCGTCGCAGCGGGAGTGGGATGACTTCGTGCTTCAGCTAGACAAGCTACTCTCGGACAATCTGCGGTCTGAGTTCTTCAAGGCCGTTGGCATCGAGAGCGTCGACGAGCGAGGCCAGCGGATGGGGACGCTGAAGAGGTTCGAGCGTTTCTTGCAGAGCGGTGGCGTGGCGGAAGACCAGGCAAAGAAGATCGTGTCGCCGATGGCGCTCGTCAGGAACGCCCGCCAGGGGCCTGCGCACCGTATCCGCGACAATCTCACAGATCGGACCTTCGTTCATCAGCAGATCGAGCTACTGAGAGAGATCTACTCCGCGCTCGGAGCAACGCGCCACTGGCTCGCCACCCATCCCAACTGCGCTGACTGGGAAGAGAAACACAAGGAGCTGCAAACATACATGCTCTGAAGCGCAACGGTCCCAAATCGCTGACATGAACTGTCGGTGAATGACCTTGCTCGGAGTTGCAATCTGATTAGATCAGCTTCAATATAGAAGCATGTCGATACAAGCCGAGACGCAGGCTCCCCGAGCAGCCAGGCGGTTGTCAACTCTGGATCGTTGGCTTCCCGCGTGGATCGGCCTGGCCATGGTGGCCGGTCTCGTTCTCGGGCGCTTCGTTCCGGGCCTTGCCGATCTTCTCTCGCGGCTTGAGGTCGGCGGCATCTCAGTACCCATTGGCTTGGGCCTGCTCGTGATGATGTATCCAGTTCTCGCCAAGGTGCGCTACGACAAGGTGGCCGCAGTCGCGGGTGACCGGAAGCTCCTCATCTCCTCGCTTGTACTTAACTGGCTCGTCGGCCCTGCCGTGATGTTCGCCCTCGCGTGGATGTTCTTGCCCGATCTCCCCGAGTACCGGACAGGCCTGATCATCGTCGGCCTGGCTCGCTGCATCGCCATGGTGGTGATCTGGAACGACCTGGCCTGTGGGGACCGGGAAGCAACCGCCGTCCTGGTTGCTATCAACTCCGTCTTCCAGGTAGTGGCGTTCTCGCTACTGGGGTGGTTCTACCTCAGCGTGCTCCCCGGCTGGCTCGGTCTCGACTCCCAGGGACTCGAGGTTTCTGTCTGGCAGATCGCTCTCAATGTGCTCGTCTTCCTCGGAGTTCCGCTCGTCGCAGGCTTCGCCTCGCGCTGGATCGGAGAAAAGCGCCGTGGACGCGAGTGGTACGAGGAGAAGTTTCTCCCGAAGATCGGCCCCTGGGCACTGTACGGCTTGCTCTTCACCATCGCGCTGCTCTTCGCTCTCCAAGGAGACGCCATCACTTCCCGCCCGCTCGATGTGGTTCGGATCGCTCTGCCGCTGCTGGTCTACTTCGGCCTGATGTGGTTCCTCGGCCTACTGCTCGGGAAAGGGCTGGGGCTCAGCTACGCACGCTCCACCAGCCTCGCCTTCACGGCGGCGGGAAACAATTTCGAACTGGCAATCGCCGTGGCCATCGGCGCCTTCGGCGCGGCGTCAGGTCAGGCGCTCGCGGGAGTCGTCGGCCCGCTCATCGAAGTGCCGGTGCTCGTCGGCCTCGTCTATGTCTCGCTCTGGGCCGCTCGGGCCTGGTTCCACACTGACCCCTATGAAGGGAACGCATCATGAGTTCGACCGTCACAGCACAGGATTGTGCTCCAGCGGCCACCCACGCCATCGGTGCTGAAGCGGCAGCTGCGCTGACGGATTCGCTAAAGGCACTCGCTGATCCTCTTCGGCTCCGGATGCTCTCGGCCATCGCCACTGATCCCCGAGGCGAGTGCTGCGTCTGCGACCTCTCGGAGCTGGCGCAGGTTTCTCAGCCGACGGTTTCCCATCACCTCAAGGTACTCAAGGAGACCGGGATGCTCCTCTCGGAGCGGCGCGGAACCTGGGTCTATTACCGGATTGCTCCAGCTCGCCGGACGGCGACGGCTGCGCTGCTCGATGCCTTCGCCCCAGCCGTGATCCTCGAAGCGCCCGAGCTCGCCGAAGAGCGTGAAGAGGCACTGAAGACGATGGACGCCCGAGTGTCCCGGCTGGCGGAGGAGCTTGCAGACGAGCTGACCAACCTCAACCGGGATCTCGTCGTGGCCATCGTGCGAGAGTCCTACGCTAGCCTCGTTCGTTCGGCCAAGCTCACTCAGCACATGATTCCTCTGACTGAGCGCTTCGCCAGACAGCGGCTCAGTGACCTCACTCGGGATCGCGAGGCTGGAGCACCTCAGGTGCTCTTCGTCTGCGTGCAGAACGCCGGACGCTCCCAGCTCGCTGCGGCCATCGTCAACCAGCTCTCGGGCGGCCGAGTTGTTGCCCGCTCCGCTGGCTCGACTCCGGCCACAGATGTTCACCCTCATGTGCGCTCACTCCTTGCAGAGATCGAGGGCAAGCGGGAGGCCGACGACGCCTATCCGAAGCCGCTGACCGATGATGCGGTGCGAGCTGCTGATGTGGTGGTCACCATGGGCTGCGGCGATGTGTGCCCGGTCATTCCTGGAGTCCGCTATGAGGACTGGGCCGTGGGAGATCCGGCGCTCGCTTCACCGGAAGGCATCGAAGCGATCCGGGGAGACATCGAAACCCGCGTCCGTGGCCTCCTTGAAACTCTCGCAACTCACTGACCAAAGGAACTCCAATGACAACCACGCAGAAGCCTTCAGTGCTTTTCGTCTGTGTCCACAATGCCGGACGCTCTCAGATGGCCGCCGGCTACCTTCGCCAGTTCGGTGGCGACCGCATCGAGGTGCGCTCCGCGGGCTCGATGCCCGCCGACCAGATCAACCCCATCGCCGTTGAAGCGATGCGGGAAGAGGGCATCGACATCACTGCCGAAGAGCCTAAGATCCTCACCACCGAAGCCGTGCAAGCCTCCGATGTGGTCATCACCATGGGCTGCGGCGACGAGTGCCCGTTCTTCCCTGGCAAGCGCTACGAAGACTGGAAGCTCGACGATCCTGCAGGGCAGGGCATCGACGCAGTGCGACCGATCAGGGACGAAATCAAGGCCCGGATTCAAGCCCTGACTTCTGACCTCCTCGGTTGACCCCACTACAGAGAGGGCGGACAAGGAAGATCCCTGTCCGCCCTCTATTGCTATTCAGCGAGCGACCGGTGCTGCGCCGAGCTGGATGAGCTGCGGCGTGGGTGCACAGCAGGACCCTGCATTGCTATCCTCCGGGGCGTCGAAGACGCCGGACCCACCGCAGACTCCGGTGTCTGGAAGTGCCAGCTCGACCCGAGCTGCGGCTTCCCTGTCTCCAGCGAGCTCGGCGACCACGCTGCGCACCTGCTCGAAGCCGGTGAGCGCGAGGAAGGTGGGCGCCCGTCCGTAGGACTTGGCCCCCACGATGTAGAAGCCAGGCTCCGGGTGGGCAAGATCCGCTGCCCCCGTTGCTCTGACCGAGCCACAGGAGTGGATGTTCGGGTCAACTTCGGCGGCGATCCGGGCAGGAGCCTGGAGTCTCACATCGAGATCAAGGCGGATCTCCGAGAGGAAGGTCAGATCCGGGCGGAAGCCGGTCAGCACGAACACCTGATCGGCTGCGGCAAGCTGGCGGCCAACCTCCGAGATCAGAACAGCACGCCCATCATCGATGCCCACACGCTCAACGCGGAACCCGGTGAGGAGGTCAACGGCTCCGCTTTCGACAAACTCCTTCGCCCGCTGGCCGAGCAAGCCTCGCTCAGGCAGCTCATCCGCCGCGCCGCCCCCGAAGGTATTGCCGACAGCTCCGCGCCGAAGAACCCAGGTGATCCGGGTGCCCGGCTCTCGCTTGGCGATTCGAGCGAGAGTGTTCACTGCGGTGGCAGCCGAATGGCCGCTCCCCACTACGACCACATGCTTGCCCGCAAGGTCGCCCGCTTCTTCCACGCTGGGAATCCTGTAGTCGAGCAGTCCCGCTTCCTGTGCCTTCTTCTCCCCGAGGGCTGGGAGTCCATCGGCTCCAGCAGGGCTCGGGGTTCGCCAGGTGCCGGAGGCGTCGACCACGGCGGATACCTCGATGCGCTCCTCCTGGCCGTCCGCTCGCTGCACATGAACCACGAAGGGCTGTTCAGCTCGCCCACCATCCACGGAGAGATCGCGGCCCTTCCGCCCGACCCCCACCACACGGGAGCCATAGCGGACTCGGTCCCCGAGCTGCTCAGCGAGCGGAGCGAGGTAGCCTTCGATCCACTGCGCTCCAGTCGGGTAGCCCTTGGCCGGTGCATTCCAGCCGGTCGGCTCCAGAAGCCTGCGAGCTGCTCGATCAGTCATCTCCGACCAGGGCGAGAAGAGCCGCACATGGCCCCATTCGGCAACTGCAGACGCGGCGCTACCTCCGGCTTCCAGCACGAGGGGCTCAAGCCCGCGCTCCAACAGATGGGCAGCAGCGGCCAGGCCCTGCGGACCAGCACCGATCACAGCAACGGGATACATCCCAACCGCCATAGATTGATGATCTTCGATGTGACAAGCCTGACCGACACATCGACAGATGTCAATATGTGAGGCAGAATAGATCCATGGCCACGCTCCCCGTCACCATCGAGCCCACCAGCGCCGATGCATCCTGCTGCAACCCGGCGAGCGGTGGCGTGATCGATGACGGCACGGCGCAAGATCTCGCCAAGGTATTCAAGGCACTGGGAGATCCCGCCCGAGTGAAGCTACTTTCGCTCATCGCGGCGAGCCCGGAGGGTGAGCTGTGCGCATGCGATCTCACCGAGCCTGTTGGCCTTTCTCAGCCAACCGTCTCCCACCACATGAAGCTCCTCGTGGAGGCGGGACTCGTGAGCCGCGAGCAGCGTGGGCGCTGGGCCTACTACAGCCCCACGACCGGTCCCCTCGTGGACGCGGCGAAGAGCCTAACTGCCCGATGATCGATCTGGAGTTTCGGCCGATGGCTCCCGGGGACTGGCCTGCCGTCGAGGAGATCTACCGGGCCGGTATCGCCACGGGACAATCGACATTCGAGGCTGGGCCGCCAGGGAGCTGGGCTGATTCCGATAACAGCAAGCGTCCTGATCTTCGTCTCGTAGCGGTGGAGCCCGGCGGCGAGCTCCTGGGATGGGCCGCAGCCTCGCCCGTCTCGGCTCGGACGGTCTATCGCGGAGTCGTCGAGCACTCGATCTACATCCGTCCGGAAGCGTCGGGTCAGGGCGTCGGGACGCGTCTCCTCCGAGCGTTCCTTGAGCTGGCCGACCGTGCTGGCGTCTGGACAGTTCAATCCTCGATCTTTCCGGAGAACGCCGCGAGTCTTCGGCTCCATGCGTCTGCGGGGTTCCGGGTAGTGGGCCGGAGGGAGCGCATCGCCCAGATGAGCCATGGACCGCATCAGGGCGACTGGCGAGACACTATCCTCATCGAACGGCGAGCGGAGAGGTAGGTGCGCGCACACCTCTGGCCGCTATTCTCCCCTCCGAGGAGAAGGTCGGTGCGTGATCGCACCGAAGTGTGACACCACGGCTAGGGATTCGCCACGCCACTCTCCGAGGGCCGCTCCGCGCGGCCTCCCGGGGACCTAATCCGGCCCCCGAGCCCCCGGCTCTTCTGGAGCGCTCCGGGCTTCGCCCTCCCGCTTCAGAAGGAGAGCAGCGCCCTCGGGTGGGGCGGAGAGTCCTGCCCGGCGAGCCATCCGATGGAAACACCTCAGCGCCTTCGGCGCAGCCCCTCCGGGGCTCCCTCAATCGAAATCCAGAGGAGAGCCCCTCGCTAGCCGCGGTAGTTGGGGAGCAGGTCCGGGATCCACCGCGGCCTCGGTGCTGAACCTCTTGAGTGGTAGGGGTGAGTCAGCGCCAGCTGCTCCGGGAGAGGAACGGGAGGCGCTTCTTCCAACAGAGATCCAATCTCAAACCCGTGAGGGTGCCGAGGCCTGGGGGCCGAGGCTTGAGTCTGGCGAGTGTGCGCCCGAGCAGCAGGCGGCAAGCCGGAGGCAGATCTGCGTGAGCGGCAGCGAGCGTTTCTGCCCGATGGCGTTCTCGCCAGAGCTCAAGGTGATCCAACGCACCCGCGTTGGCAGCCTCGCTGCAAGAGCCCTCGGAGAGCCCTCGGAGAGGCGGGGGAGCAGCAGGCGGATGATCGCCTCAGCGCGGGGGCCGTTTCCGTCAGCCTGGCGATCCTGTAGTCATCTGTTGAGCAGCGGCTGTTGGCAGGGGAGTCTTCTCCCAGTTCTTCCTCAATGCTCCAGCTCCGGGAAGAAGCCGGAGATCTGCTCTCCGTCCGCATCAGGAACTCGGTCATCCAGCTGTCTAGCCTGCCCAGCGGGGGCGCTATTTCGGCGTCTGGATTGGAAGCTGTATCTGCGACCGGTTCCCGCTCACAGTCGTTTCTACTTCGTGAGCGCCCCACTCTTTTTCAGCGGTGGGGTACATGTAGCTGAGGACCATCTGAGCTGGGGCAGAAGATTTGCTGCCCGGCCTCTCGCGCTTCCAGTTGGTTTTCCTCTTGGGGCTGGTGAACCCCCGCACGCTTTTCTCCGGCTTCCGACACCCGGCAACCCACCTACTGGGACCTTGTTTATTTGGAGATCCTGGGCGGCAAGAAAATCGGGGCCCGGCGATCTGAGTCTCCAGGCCCGAGATTCAGATCACCGGGCCGAGCGATTCGTAGTGCTATATCAAAGCGGCGGCGGTCGGTGGGCGGTGCGGCAGTTTCTCGGGCGTGTCTTTCCTGCGTTCATTGCCGGGGTCACTCCCGTCCGTCAAAACCTTGTTTTAGTCCCGCTCCCCGACGCCTCGTTCTTGTCTCGAGATTCGACGCCGTGGACCGGACCAGACGGCGAGCCATAGTTGAACGACTCGCGGGCCTCAGACTCAGCGATCGAGGTCGAGCAGCTCGGGAGCGTAGGTCGTGGCAGTCAGGTCGATGGCATTGATTCTCTTGGCCACTTCCTTACCGGCCTTCGAGATATTGCCGTTCTTGCCGAAGAGGTCGCCACCGAAGAAGACGAAGAGCGCCGCGAGCACGGCCATCGCTGCAAAAGTCAGGAAGCCAGCGAACTGCCGCTTCCAGAGAAGGACGATGGCGACCACAGCGATGATGCCGACTAGCACGGGGCCGATCCAGTCGGCAATGGCAGTGTTGACGAGATCGCCGAGAGCGAGTGTAGGTAGATACATGGTGATTCCTCCAGATGAGTGCTGTCCTGTTGGGGACATCGCTCATATCGAGGGGCATCGCTACCTGCCGTCTCAGCGTCGATCATGGTCAGGCGGACAGCATGTGCGCAGGATCTGCGTTGGCGTCTCAGATCGCAGTCTCGGGCGAGTCAACATCGGTTGCTGCCTGTGCTGCCAGGCGCTCGGCCTTCACTGCCTGGAACGCGTCGTAGCCTCCGAGCGCGTTGGCGAACTCCCTGGACTTCTGGCGCTGTTGCTGACTGGGCCGCTTGGCTGCTGGCACCATCTTGCGGCTACGCTCCTCAGCGATCTCTCTTGTCCGCTGAGCTGCAGCCTGGTTCTGGATGATTCGGTCCATGGTTCCTCCTTGGTCGATGGTTGTTCTAACAAGAGGCGCCCGTTGTGGTGTCACACATCCCTCGCGCGAGGCCGGCGACAATCGACAGGAAATCAGGATCCATGTATGGTCATGCGCGCCGGACGATTTCAGCCCGAGGTCGCAGGCTACGGGCTGAAGCACAGGCCACAGCATTGACCCCCTCGATGCTCCAGACTGCGCGCTGAGACTGCGATTTCAGCATCCGTCGGCATGCTCGAAAGTAGGCACCTGGGCCGCTCGCTTCCGAGTACATAGAGAACCGCCCGGCACTGTGGGAGTGCCGGGCGGTTTCTCTATCTACCGGAGCTGGAGGCATCCGGAGGATTTCGCTGCCGGTGGAGTCAGAGGCTGCTCTTCCAGGAGCAGGTCGACCCGTTCCCGAGCGGGGCAGCATATGCTTCGATGCTCGCCCAGGCGGAAGAACGGCCACCGTCTGTCAGACGGAACGCGTACTTGGTCGCGGTGCTCACAGGTAGTACATCAGCGCCACTGAGAACGGTTGTGTATCCGGTCGCGGTTTTCGTGCTGGTGACGGAAACAGTGGCCGGTAGGGGCATGACATCGCTACCGACGAGCTTGACGACTTCGAGGTTGGCGTCTGTCAGGCTGCTACCTTCCGGAAGCAACCACTTCGTGGTGATCGTTCTGGTAACTAAGCTCCCGCCGACGAAGCAGGGCTGCGCGATTACGGCTGGAGCCGGTGCGGGAATCTCAGGAAGCTCGGCAACGCCACAGTTCTTCGCTCCAGCCTTGCCCTGGATCTCGGGATCACTGTCGTAGGTGGATGCGATGCAGAAGCCGCCGTTGTCGAGGGTAGCGGCGGAAGGCTTGATGATGCCGAGCCAGCCGAGCACCATCGACACGATGAAAGCAACGAGGATGATGAAAGCAAGGATGAGTCGGAACCTGAATCGCTCCTTAGTAGCGAGAGCCTGTTCCTGGGTCTGTGGGATGTTTGTGGACATGTGTTCTTCCTCCATTTGGTGAGAGTGAAGACCCATATCAAAACGACGGCGTCAGCGCAGACTCGACCTTCCACCGGCAACGAAGAAGGGCCGCGATCCCGGAGAATCGCGACCCTTCGTCACTCAAATGGAAGATGCTCACCAACCTCAAGCACCTTCGCCCATATCGCTACGGTTTACCACCCGAAGCCGAGCTGCTTCGACAGACTCTTCGAGCTGAAAGGCCTCTCGGCCACGGAGACGAACATCTCGACCAGGAAACCGAGCACACCCTTCCGGCTAAGATCACGAGCAACTCTTCGCGGCAGTGAGATCATCTTGACGCCATCCGATCCCACAGCGACCTTCCAGACGAGACTGTGTGTCCAGCCAGCGACCCGCACCGACACCTTGAGCATTCTGCCGAGCTGATCGACTGCCCTCCGGATGAGAGAGCGCCGCGCCGAAGGGGGCTTCCGCTGGAAGGCTGGTTCTGGCATGGCTGCAAGCACAGCGGCGGCGGGAGCCTTGAGTGCCAACTTCTTAAGCGAGCCATCGGCTTTCATCAGCCGATCGATCTCAAGCTCTCGCTCATCCCTCTCGTCCTGGTAGCGGTGGCCTAGTTCCTCGAGGGCCGCGAGCCGGTAGACCTTCCAGCCCCGATCCTGGCTCATGGTGAGCTGTTCCAGAGTAGATGTAGCTACTGCCGGATTCCGGATCACCACGAGCCGCACAGCCGGATCGCTGGAGCCAGCGAGCATCGCAAGCACACCGGCATCGCTGCTTGATTCGGCTAGCTCAAACTCCTTGTGTCTGGAGGCTATGCCGATAGCAGGCCGGGCCAGCCGATTGTGAGGCGTCGGCGTCGGCGCAGACACAGCCTGGTCGTCGGCTTCTGTCGTGGCCTTCTTCTCAGCCTTCTCACTGTCAGCGATCTTCTTCCACCAGGCTCGCGCCTCGCTCGGAGGCACTGGCTCTCCGTCCTCGCTATAGACGCGACCCCAATCCTTCGTGCCAACGAAGTACTTCCCATCGACGACGGGGCTGACAGTCTGAATGGTGCTGTGGCCGTAGAGCGATAGCTTGGCTCCTCCAGCCTCTGCGAGCTGATGGGGTGTGGTGTGGGCATCCCCGTACTCACATTCATATTCAGCGACACAACGGACGAACCGACCGAGCTTCGGAGAGTAGTGGAGCTTCATCCTGGTTGCAGCACTCATCGTCTCGCCCTCCGCTTCAGGTCCGCCTTCGTCTGTGGCAGCGGGATCAAGTTCACGCGCTCGAAGCCAAGCCGCTCCATCTCGGTTGCCTCATCCATGCCTTGAACATGAGCAGGCAGCGGGCAGGCAGCTGGGTGCTCGCACCATTCCACTTCCGTCTCGTTGATCGGTAGATGCCAGAAGAGCTGTTCAAGCTCCTCTGGTGTGAAGGTCCGTTCGGAGTTGTCCGAAGTCTGGTTGAAGTCATCCATGTGATCTCCTCCTCTTGAGTTAGGAGGAGATATCAGAGGCGACACCATCGGCGCAGATTGAACATCACTGCCGAAGCTCTGCAAGCACCCGTTCAGCTTCCGCCTCGTCCTCGTAGCGGATCATGCCCGAGCGGCAATCGCTACAGGGAGGCCAGCACACTGTTGGCTCGGGCCACTCCGGATCAGCGTGGTAGCCGACCCACTCACCCAGGGGTTCTGCTCTATCCATGTCGAATCACCTCGCGGCTACTATCAGCCGAACGCTCGACACCATCGGCGCAGTTTGAACATCGGTGAGAACGATCCTCCTAGTCCCGAGCTGAGGGATCCCAACAACTGCTGTTGACTCGTCCTTAGGATGAAGCAGGAGACGCAACCTAAGCCTCAACGCTGGCTAAAAGAAAAAACGACCCGAGATACTGCCCGCCGCTGCTGCTCCCGCTTCCGCTGGCTTGGAAGATCTGAGGGTCTTGTTAGCTTCGCGGCTCTCTGGAGGCGAAGTAGGGGCTTTGGTAAATCTGTCAGCTCCTTGTTGGCAGTTTTCAGCATCCAACATCTGTGTGTTGGTTCTCGTCCAGGGAGAAGGGTTAGTAGTGGTGCGACACCATCACGCAGTGTGATCGGCGTATTCCACTGGGCGGGTTCGCAGTGGCAGGAGTGAAGTCTGCTGGCGCAGTCTTCAGCGGGGTCTCGGAGTGCTTACGCACTGAGGGCAGGTTGGGAGGGTGCCAACATCCTTCCAGCGGGATACCGAAGAGTGCTTACGCACTTCGGCTGGGAGCGTAGCTCCTAGGCCCGCGCAGCGCTGGCGGGATACCGAAGATGCCTCAAGGCATTCGGCTGGGAGCACCGCTCCCAGGGCACTGCCCACGGCAGGGCCTACGACGAGCGAAGCTCGGAGTTGCTTTTCCCCCCGGGCGGCAAGGCCGCCTCTTGCTGTTCTACGAGGCGATTCTAGGAGCGCGATCCTAAGGCGAGATCTCGCAGGAGTTGAAGATCAGGAGCCGTGCGGGAGCGCACGAAAGTCGTTTCGCGCCCACATTTCCCCCCATTTCGATATAGGTCTCAGGCCCGCGCTCCAAAGCGCGAACCGGTCAAGGAAAGCGTCTCCTACAGCCAGGAGAGCTGTTCTAAGCAACGAACTCACTCGGGAGAACAGAGAGATGAACACAGATGTAGCAACGCAGGGGAACGAAGAGGCCACAAAGTCAGTGCCAAACTTCCTCGAAGACGAAGACTACGAAGAGGAAGAGCACAGCGAGCCGAGTGTGATGGCAGGAGCAGTCCTTCCGTCGAAGACGGCTGTCAAGGTCACTGAGGCGGACGATGAAAGCGACACCGTCGGCGCAGATTCGACTGATGAAGCCAACCTGATCCCAGACACTTTCCGCTCCGAGGCACGCCGAAATCCCAACGCTCCGAAGTATGGAAGGACCTTCTTCACTGACAAGGATCGGCTCGGCCTCTGGTTCCTCTGGAAGTTTCCGCTCGCCACTTCGAAGCAGCTCGGCATCGTTTGGGGCATCAAGAAGGCAAGTGCTCACAAGCGAGCGCTGGCTCTGAAGGAGCTTGGACTGGTCAGCTCCGAGAAAATCATCGGCATGACTCAGCTGTGGTTCCTGACCAAGCGAGGTTACGATCTGCTCCACTTCCACGGCGTGAGAGATGAGCGAGTGCCCGGGCTATACAAGCTCGGAAGCGTCAGAGTCTTCAACCTCGAACACCGATTAGCCATCACCCAAGTGGCCGCTCAGCTCGTCGCCGGTGTCTCAGATATCCAGAAGAAGAGCAAGATTCCGATCCCGAGCGGCCTTCAAATCCTCCCTCTGTTGATCCCTGAGCGGTACATGAACAGCACCTACGGAACCATGGCAAGCCGCTATGACAAGGTAGAGAAGAAGGTTGTCATCGATCCAGATCAGGCTTGGAGAGATCAGGAGCGCATGGCCCAAGAGGTCGAGTCAGGTCGCTTGAAGGTGTCTGAAGCGCTCGCGAAGAACCCCGGACAGTGGACGCTTACGACCGACTATGCGAGCCGAAGCTACGGCAATCAGAACCACCCCGTGGACCTGGCGATCGACCTTGAGGCTCACCGAACAGACATCAAGCGACCCGTTTCCCTCGGCATTGAGATCGAGCTGACTCTCAAGAATCCCGAGGATCTGAAGAAGGTTGTGAGTACCATGGCCCGTCAGAGGGAGCGCGGAGCCTTCCCGGTGTTCGGCACCTACATCTACATGGGACATAAGCAGGGCATCTTCGACGCTGTTAAGGCCGTTGCGAAGAAGATGGGTTCTGAGCGGTTCTTCGCCTCAATGACTCTCAAGTATGCCGATGGCAAGAACTACGACGGTGAGGCCTGGCGCTTCTGACAGGTGCGCGCACACCAACGGCGGCGAGGATCTACCACCCTCGCCGCCGTTCATCGTTGCCGTTAGTAGTTCGGCCCATGCCCCTTCACTGGGAAGCCGAGTTCGACCTCAAGCTGGCCCCAGGGCTCCCAGCTGTATTCGTTGAAGAGAGGGATGGGCTCTCCATCTGCATCGAAGCCGACGACCGAATAGCCATCGACGATGTGGTTCTTATCCCCGAGCGTGTGGATGCCGACGGTTCTACTGATGGGGAGCGCGGCACGCTCATTGATGAACTCGCGGCGCACCTTCTCAAGTGCAACCGACTCTGTAAGCTCTCGGCTGATCCAGAAGGAAACGGCGTCCTTGACCTCCGGCAACTCGGGATCCCACTGGCTCGCATAGTGCTCCTGGAGCCAGTCAAAGGCATCGAACCACCTGACGATCCAGTGGTTCCCGCTATGGTCCCTTCCCACGGAGTAGCGCTGGCCGAGAACCTGGAAAAGCTCATCCGCATCGACTCCGGTGTGCTCAGCAATGACGCCGAGCTTGATCCAACCTGAACGCGCTTCTTCTGCCAATCTCCAACGCCCCTATCTCGCTGCCGACCACTTTCGGCCATCGTATCGATCGGCCAACTTGCTACCGGAATCGATGCTCCTCGAATCATGATCCGGGATGGCCGCTCTCAGCCCATGGTTGCCCGTCTAAGGCTGAAGCACAGGCTCTACGATCGACGCCATCGGGGCTGTAGCGGGCGCGCTCAGAACAGCCTTCCTGCATCCTGCCGATGGTCAGTCCCGGCGCGGCTTGAAGGCGTTGCCCCGGTAAAGATCGCCCTCCACATAGCTGATGAGTTCCCCAGTCTGTGAGATTCCGAGCCAGAGGTAGTCTCCCTCCCGCCAGTCGATGTGCCAGCCAGCCTTGGATAGCGAGTCGCCGAGGGTTTCATCAGCACCGCCAGGGAAGAAGGCCTCCCCGGAGGAGGGTGATTCGAAGAGATCAAGGATGGCTTTCACTCCATCGAAGGTCTGTGGTTTCTCCTCCTCGATGCGGTCGAGGGTGAGCTGATACTGCTTCCAATATGCGTCCATGCGGCGACGATACGCGGAGCCTGGCGAGAAGGAAAACCCAGGTCAAAAGTCTTTTTGCAGAGGAGTTGACTCCTACTGGGAGTCCATGAATATTTGGCCATGTCACACCACATCCACTGCTCGAAAGGCAAACATTATGGCAACCACCACCGCTCCCCAGACCACCACCGCTCCCAAGGCCGAGAGCTTCGACCGCTCCGAGATCACCCGCATGTTCGCTCGACTGAAGCACGAGGTGTCTGGCCTCGTGGACGACAGCAACCGGTCGCGTCCCTTCTACGCCAAGAGCAAGGAAGAGGCCATCGCCAAGCGAGACGCCGCGATCAAGGTTCTCAACGAGCTGGCCGACCGGATCGACACGCTCAAGAAGCAGGACTGATCGGAACCAGCAGGGCCGGGGATGATCCTCGGCCCTTCCTCATTTCTCCCAGGCGAAAGGAACAACCGTGGCAACCTACGATGCAACTGAAGCCCACAAGCACATCAAGCCCGAGCTGATGGACGAGTTCAAGAAGGCCTTGGCCGATGCCGACGCGCAGGGCCAAGAGGTCTACTCAGTCATCATCGGCAAAGGGGTTCCGCTCCTCTACTCGGTGAGGGACAAAACCTCATGACCTTCTTCGAGCTGATGGAGCTGCTTCGGCAGGCTGTCGAGATCATGCTCCATGCGATCCAGGACGGCTGGGAGATCAGCCGGCCTTGGCTCCACGATGGTGTGCAGTGGATCGCTGATCGGCTCGTGCAGTAGCCTCCGGCACCAACGCAAAGAGCCCCGGCAATGGCCGGGGCTCTTGTGCTGTCATCATGCGGCGAAGCGGTATGCGACAGGCCTGCCATCGAGCATGACTACCCACTCCGCATGGCGACCCTCGGAGAGGTGACGCCACATGTCCTCCGCATACTCCTGCCTCCACTCGGAGGTGACATGACTCCAGGCATCCATGATGGGCACAATACGGGCCTCTTGGCGCGCGTGCTCAGCCTCCTCCTCTGGCATCGGGACATCCTGATTCTGAATCCACACCTCGATGAACATCTGCTCTGAGCTTAGGATTCGACCGGCATAGCCGTAGAGCTTTCGAGTTTCGCTAGTCGCTGATCTCATAGTTCGCTTCTTTCGGTTGTTGGTAGCTGCGTTGCTCAATAGAAGTCCTGCCCTTCGGCCAGTCTGCGGGTGATCGTCTCGACCACCACTGCGGGATCGGCCAGCACGGCATCGAAGGGTGCTTGCAACGCTCTCAGCGGCTCTGGCTCCGGACCGTAGGCGCAGAACATCCCCGACTCACAGTCGAAGTTGACCTGCTCAGCCAGCTCCGGCCAGAGGCACTGCACGAAGCTCTGCCAGAAGTAGCCGGTCATTTCCCAGGAGGTAATCTCCAAGTTCGCTGCATCCACAGCCCAGTCGATGTCTGTCATAGGCCCACTGAGCCCGAGCACAAGCGAGTAGGCGTTCTCCCCGTCCTCGCTGTGGTCGATGAAACTGGTTCGCATCTTCTTTTCCATGGTTGGTTCCTTATTGGTAGTTGGGTCGGCGCTCGATAGGCGAGCGCCGACCCGTCAGCTCATCGGATGATGAATGGGGAGTTATCCATGTGCCGCCCGCCGAGCTGGCTCATGGCTTCTGCGATTGCCCCGGCAAACTCTCGGGGGATGATGACAGAGCTGCCGCCGTGACTGAGGATGATCTCTTCGCTCTGTCCGATGGGGTCATACCCCTTGCCAACTTCGATGGTGTGTGCGGTGGCGCGGACCTCGTACTCGATGCAGAAGCCACCATCGCGGGTTTCCCCAGCATGGTTGACGCATCGGTACAAGGGCCCAGTATCCATAGAGGCCGGAGCGACTCGCCCCTGTTGTCGCGCTTCTTTGAAGCTGATGGGGTTGATCGTCTTACTCATAGCGATTCCTTTCGGTTGCAAGTTTCAGAGTGCGATTGAGCCGTGGATCTCACGGTCACCCCAGTACATGACGGCTTGATCAGCGGCGCGACGAAGGTGATCGGCTGCATTGCAGCGCAGATCCGCAGTGAGCGCTTCAGAGTCGTCTTCGAAGCCAGCAAGGAACTCTTCGACAAGCCGCTCTGGCGTCTCGGTCCAGAACTTCTTGAAGTCCACTACGAAGTCGTCCCGGTCATCCTGGCGAAGCTCGCTAAAGCGCCTCCCGGCCGCACGAGCGCTGCGCTTCTTGGCCTTCCTAGCCTTCCGCTGGGCAGCCCCGAGCGCCCCATCCATTGCCACCAACTGCTGCATCAGGGATTCCTCGCCGAGTTGATTGGCGAAGCGACCACCGAGACCTTCGAGAAGCATCAGCACAGCGAACTTGTCGTTCCTCGTTTCGGCCCCCTCGAAGAGGGACTCGAGGAGTTCGAATATGAAGGCGACTGGCGACTCAGATGCCCATGCGTGCTGGACGACAGAGTTGATCTGAGTGGTGGAATCAGTTGTAGTCATTGGATGGTCCGTTCTGTTTGGTTGGCGGTGAATCGCAGCGGACCATTGCTTCCGCTGTCGCGTCTCACACCATTGGTTTGCCGAAGCTCGAAACGGATCTGCGGAAAGCGGCCGAGAAACTTTCGACTTCTCGGATTCCTACAAAATGGCGCGTCCAAAGAGCCTAAAATCGCACTTCGTGTCGGATTTCTTGTGGCACATCTACAAACAGCGGCAGGTGATCGCCCGTCGACCCCCGGTGATAATCTCGGCGACGAGCAGCGTAGGTCGATGCGATTGCTCATACTCGGCGCGATGGGCGCAGGAGCGGGCAGCTACGACGAAGCCCGGGGCGATGATGCCCCGGGCTCATGTGTCCAGCGTGCTGGCGGTCAGCCCCGCCAGACGGGATCGATCCGCGCCTTGAACTGCGCCTCGCTCTGCCGACCCGCCTTGCCCTTCCGAATGACCACCATCTCAAGCTCACCCCGCAGTATCCGATTGAGCTCTTCCGTCTCCTCAAGGTTTGCCGCATAGGGCAGCTCTTGCGGACGCTCCTTCTTCTCTTCGGTTGTCTCGCTGCTCCTAGGGCTCGCGGGTCGTTCCTCGATGGGGTCGAAGCTCTCCCCGGGTTTCTGCCAGTCCTCAAGCTTCCCGGGAGTCTCGCGGAGGAACTGCCCCTGCACCTCCATGAGCCATTCGAGCACTTGGCCAACTGTCTTCAGCGGGGTCTCCTTGGGTGCTGGCTGAACAGCGAGGAACGCATCGAGCTGCTTCTGTAGCTCGTCGCTCTTGGGCTCCAGTTCCGTGATCTGAGCGAAGGCAATGTTCGGCGGCAGCGTCCTATCTCTCCAGGCCGCTGTTGCTTCTGCGATCAGTTGGTTCGTCTCACTGAGTTCACTGAAGTGCGGCCAGTCCTCTGCCCGCTTGGGTGCGGGCGGGTTGTTCGCTCTATGCTTTCGCGCCTCGTAGGCGCGGCGAACGCTCTCCTTGATGAGGTATTGCTCAAGGAGTCCCGCTGAGATCCCCACATGGCCCTTCTTGCAGGCGTAGATCGCTCTGCTCCGAGTACCTGATGGGAGCTGACCATAGAGTGGCTTGGTGCACTCGCCACAGCGAAGGATGCCAGCGAGCGGCCAGCTCCCAGTGCGCAGCTTCTTGCGAGAGAGCCTGCCGAGCATGGCGAGCGCCTGCTCTCGATCCGCCAAGCTGATGATCGGCTCCCATGTGCCCTGCACGAGCTTCCCGTCGGCACCACGCAGCGGTTCCCGGTGGCGTGTGCGAATGCCAGCCGTTCGCCACCCGAGGAGCACGCGGTAGACCACCGACCACTCCCATTGCCCGTCAGGCTTCTCTTCCTTCTTGGACTGTTCCGGATCGACGGCGGTTCGGACCCCAGCGTGGTTCCATTTGTGCTGGATGCTTGCGATGGATGCTCCCGCCTTGATCTCCTCGACGGCCTCGCGAATCAGAATGGCTTCGCTCTCCCGGATGGTGACTCCATCGCCCTCCCAGCCGAAAGCACGCTGACGCTGACGCTTGGGCTTTCCGGCATAGGCGTGACGCTCAAAGGTGAGCTTCTGTCGCTCGGAGATCAGCCGAGCTTCGTTGGCAGCGATTGCGCTCATGATTCGAGCGCTAACCACACCGGGCCCTGTGGATAGGTCGTAGTTTTCTACCCGGTGGGTGCGGATCTTGAGGCCGGTATCCTCGACGAGCTTGATCAGCACTTCGAGCTCCATGGGCCGTCGTGTCAACCGGTCATCGGCGTAGGCAAGCACATACTCGAACTCGCGGTTTCGAGCAGCGGCGAGCATCCTGTCATACTCCACTCGCTTCTTTGCAGTGGACTTCTCTGAGGCTCCAGTGCCGTCAGGTTCCCGGTAAATGGCCACAACATCGAGGCCATACTTCTCCGCCAGCTTCTCGCAGAGTTCGATCTGCCCGTCAAGGGTATCGCCATCGTCCTTCTTGTCCCGGCTGATCCTGGCGTAGATTGCAGCCCTCTTGCCCGTGTCCTCACCCATCTCTTGAATGTACATCAATAGGCATGCCGAATCAGCTCGGGCCGGAGTACAACCTGCATGTGCTCGAGGCGTTCGCGACCCATGTCGCCCCGGCGCTCGGGTGGAAGCCCAACACCGAGGGACCCGTGCAGGGCGACGCCGTCTGACGACGCCGACGCATGGACGGGGGCACGGCCTCGCCTGGACTGAGGCCGTGTCTCGTGAACCCGTCGTGGGGGCCCCGCGTCGTGGTCGGTGGACTCCCTTCCCGCGAAGCCGGTATATCAGTACGCTGACCTCATGCGTCTGCGCCGCACGGGAATCATCGCCGGAAGTCTCGCTCTCGTGGCCGTGCTGGTGGGGACGATCCCCGCGGCAGCGGCCACGACCACGGCGTGGGCGACGTGGCAGCCGCTGACCGGTACCGGCGGCGCCTACACGACGACCGTCCAGATCGCGGCTCAACCGGCGCTCACGGCGACGATGACGAGCGATTCCCGCGACGGACAGATCGGCGTGATCTCGGGCGCGTCGACCTGGTTGTCGGAGGGCACACCCATCGGCGCCAAGTACGGCTCCAGCAGGGACCAGGCCTACCTGAACCTCCGGCCCAAGGCCGACAACGCGACGAGCCCCTCGACGACGACGTACTCTTTCGCGACCCCGACCCCGACCTCGGGGTGGGCCTTCGCAGTGGGCGACATCGACGCGGACGCGGTGCGCATCCGTGCCACGGCGCCCGACGGGCACGTGCTCACCGCGGCGGAACTCGGACTGCAGGACCTGTTCAACTACTGCGCCCCCGGTGTGGTCGGCAAGCCCTCCTGCACCGGCGCGGCCGATGACGTCCCGACCTGGGATGAGACGACCCTCACGCTCACCGGCAACGCGGCCGCGGCCGACACCAGCGGCTCCGCGGCGTGGTTCGAGCCGAACGCCGCGATCAGTTCGCTCAGTCTCATCTTCACCCGCCGGTCGGGGTTCCCCGTCTACCAGACCTGGTTCGCGTCGATCGCTCAGGACATCACGGGAACCGTGAGCGACACCGGTGCTCCGGCCTCGGGCGTCGCTCTCACGCTGACCGACGCGAACGGCACCGTCGTGGGCACCACGACCACCGCCGCCGACGGCACCTACTCGTTCCCCGGATTCATCGCCGCCGATGGGTACACCGTGCGCATCACACCCCCGGCGGGGAAGATCCCGACCGGACCCACCACCATCACGGCGAACCTGAGCGCCGGCGATGCAGTGGCCGATTTCGGACTCCGTGACATCGTGCCGGTCGCCGTGTCCGGACGCGTCACCGACACCACGGGGGCGCCGGTCGCCGGAGTGGCCGTGACGATCGACGGTCAGACCACCACCACCGACGCAGACGGGAGCTACCTGTTCGACCAGGTATCGGTCGGTACGCACCCCGCGACGATCACTGCTCCCTCCGGCTACACGATCGACCTCGCGCCGCCGCCCGTCGTCGTGCCAGCAGGCAGCGAAGTGCCGATCGAGAACGTCGACTTCCGGATCGCCGAGAATCCCGACCTGCGCGGAACCGTCCGTTCGAACGGCGCTGGCGTCGCCGGCGTGACCGTGACCGCGGTCGGCCCCGGAGGCGTGACCCTCACGCGCGTCACAGATGCATCGGGGGCGTACACCTTCCCCCGCCTCGCCGCGGGTGACTACACGATCACCATGACGACGCCCGCGGGCTACATCGCGACGTCGCCGGTCACGCGCGATCAGCAGGTGGCCGCCGCAGACGTCGAGGATGTCGACTTCGAACTCGCGCGACTCGGCGCTGTCGACGGCACGGTGCGCGACGACGACGGCAATCCCATCGCTGATGTGACCGTGACCGTGACCGGACCCGGTGCCCCGCAACAGGTCGCCTCGGGTGCGGACGGCACTTTCGGCCTCGGCGAACTCCCGCCCGGCACCTACACCCTCACGGTGGTGCCCCCGACGGGGACGAGCGTCGTCGGCTCCGCCACCCGCACGGTGGTGATCACCGCCGCCGGTGAAGCCGTCGAGGGGCAGGACTTCACGCTCGCAGAGGACGCCGTGGTCGTCCCACCGGATCCGACCGACCCCCCGAGCACCGGGGGAGGCAACGGCGCGCTCCCCGCGACCGGACTCGGCCCGGAGACACTGGCCTGGGCGGTCGGGGGCGGGGCCGTGCTGATCCTCGGCGTCGTGCTGCTGGTCGTCGCGCGCCGTCGCTCGCGCGGCTGACCCTCGTCACCTCGAGCGCGTCGAGCCCGGCGACGCGGAGTGATCCGGACGGCTGAGCTCACGCCGGAGAGGGCATCGGCCGATCGCCGACCCCCCGCGGTCAGCTCCCGTTCGGCGGGCCGAACAGCTCCTCGCCGTGCTCGTGCAGGACCTTGTAGGCGTCGGCGAAGGTCTCCGGCTCCTTCTCGCCCGGCTTCCCGTAGCGGGCGAGCAGGAGGCCGAGCAGACCTCTTGCAGGCGGAGTCAGCGGCTTGAGGTGCTTCTCGAGGTCGGGCTGGGGGATCGCCTCTTCCGGGTTCGGCGGGGTGTACGAGGGCTTGGTGACGGGCCAGTCGGCCGGATGCCGCGGCTGATCCAGGTTCACGACGTTGAACAGCGTGTTCGCCGAGGCATCGCGGTCGTTGAGGGGCTTCAGACCGTGCAGCCGGGAGAGCGTCGCGGTGACCGAGCCGTGGTGCATCTCATCGTGGATGATCGTGTTTCGCTTCGTGTACGCCGAGACGGCGATCGCCGGGACCCGGCATCCGAGTCGATCGAACGTGAAGCCCATCTCGCCGGCCGTCGTGTCCTTCGTCGGTTTCGTCGCTGCGGGCGGTGGCACGTGGTCGTAGCATCCGCCGTGCTCGTCGAACGTGATCAGCAGCAGGGTGTTGACCGCGTTCGATCCCTTCGGAGACGCGCTCGTGCGCACCGCCTCGTAGATGTCGTGGATGAGCAGGTCTCCCGCGCGCACGTCGGAGATCGCACTGTCGAACACCTCCTCGCCCTCTACTGTGCTCTCGCGGGGCGAGCCGAACGGCGGGTGGAAGTCGTTGTGGTCGTAGACCATCCGCGGCTCGATGAACGCGTAGGCGGGGAGCTTGCCGTCCTTCGCGTCGGCGTAGAAGTCGTCCATCGTGCCGAAGTGCTCCGTGCGCCAGTACTTCTCGAGCACCGGCGCGTGCAGCATCCCGGTGAAGGAGACGAGCTGCAGCTTGTCGATGTAGATCTTCCAGTCGAGCTTCTTCTCCTCGAGCCGGTTGAACACCGTCGGGGCCGCCGGGGCGTCGATCCACTTGTCGTAGCCGCCGCCCGCCTGATTGGTGACGAACCCGTGCGAGGTCGACGCGTGGAAGAACGACCGGTTGCAGAAGGTCTGCGACGGAACCGCGGCATACCAGTTGTCGAACACGGCGAACTCGGCCGCGAGCGTCGACAGCACGGGGAGCATGGCGGGAGAGAACGAGCCCATGATGTGCCTGGCCTCGTCGACGCTCGGCTCCGTGCCCTTGCGCAGCCGACGGAAGTTGATGATGTAGTCCTGGAGGAAGCCCGACATCGTCGCCTTCTCCCCGTGCGTCGGGGCGTTGAAGGGCGACTCCATCTGGTCGACGAAGAGGTCGGCGTTGGTCTTCGGATCGACCGTCCCGAAGATCTGCGTGTTGACGTGCGGGTATTCCTCGCCGGGGTCCGGATCGGGATGGCTCATGATGCGGTCGGTCGGGCCCTGGTAGATGTGGGCATCGACGACCGTGCCGTCGGACGCCGTGTTGCTGTGCGTTCCGAACGCCAAGCCCTCGAACGTCTCACCCTGCGGAAGATTCTCCTTCGAGTACAGGTAGCCGAGGAGGTTGTCGAACGACCGGTTCTCGCCCATCACCACGACGACATGATCGAAGCCCGGTTCGCTGCGGGGCGTCAGCGCGGAGAAGGGGTCGGGGTCGTCTGCGAAGCCGTCTCTCGCGCTGCCGGCGACGGAGGCTCCGATGGCCGCTCCGCCCGCTCCGCCCACGACCGCACCCGCGAGCGCCGCCCCGCCGATCTTGAAGAAGCCTCGGCGCGAGGTGTCGTGGACGGGGTGCACGTCATCGTCGGCCATGCCGCGATCCTACGACCGTGGCGTCTCATCGCCGGGGGATGCCGTGGAACTACCCCTGGTGAAGATGCGTCGGGTCGGCGATCGAGCGTCCGGGCCGTCAGGCGGCCGCGATCCACAGCAGGGCGCCGTCGCGCCAGCCGAGACCGGCAGTCCCTTCGGGGATCGGCGCCTCGTGCCGGGGGCGCACGACTCTCATCCGCTTGCCGGCGAGCTCGACGATGTACACGATGTCCGCTCCGCGATAGACGTGGGCGATGACCTCGACGCTCACCGGGGCGTCCGAGCCGACGGTGGGGGACAGGTGCAGGTCTTCCTGACGGAGCACCACCTCGCCGCCGCCGTCCGGGCCCGCCCCGGTCAACGGCATCTGGATCCCAGTTCCGTCGAGCGTCGCGACCGTGCCCGAGCGGGTCGCCGGGAGCAGGTTCGCCGCGCCGATGAAGTCCGCGGCGAACGGGGTACGCGGGGCGCCGTACAGTTCTGCGGGCGCACCCTCCTGCTCGATCACACCCGCGTTCATGAGGACGATGCGGTCGGAGAGGCTCATCGCCTCCTCCTGGTCATGCGTGACGAACACGGTCGTGAGGCCGAGCGTGCGGTGCAGCTCCTTCAGCTCGACCTGCATGTCTTCCCGCAGCCGGGCGTCGAGGTTCGACAGCGGCTCGTCGAGCAGCAGCACGCGCGGCTCGAAGGCGATGGCGCGCGCGAGCGCCACGCGCTGCTGCTGCCCGCCCGACAACTGCGCCGGCATGCGGTCGGCGAGGTGGCCCATCTGCACGCGTTCGAGCGCCCGCACGGCCAGCTCCTTCTGCTCGGGCTTGGACTTCTCGCCCGACATCCGCAGACCGAAGCGCACGTTCTCGACCACGCTCATGTGCGGGAACAGCGCGTAGCTCTGGAACATCATCCCGAGGTGGCGCTTCTCGGGCGGGAGCTTCGTCACGTCCTGCCCTGCGATCTCGATGGTGCCGGCACTAGGCGACTCCAACCCCGCGATGCAGCGCAGCAGCGTGGTCTTGCCGCACCCGGACGGGCCGAGGAGGGAGACGAACTCCCCGGACTGCATCGAGAGGTCGATGCCCTTGAGCACCTTCGTCCCCTTGAAGTCCTTGGTGAGCGATTTGATGGTGAGCGTTGTCATCAGACGAACAACCTTCCCAGACCGATGATGCGTTCGAGGACGATCATGAGGACGACGGTGAGCAGGACCATGAGAGTCGAGACGGCCGCCACGGTGGGCGACGTGCTGAACTCCAGCTGGCCGTAGATGGCGATGGGGAGCGTCTCCAGCTGCGGCGTGCGCAGGAAGAGGGCGATGACCGCATCGTCGAACGAGATGTTGAAGGCGAAGAACGCACCGGCCGCGATACCGGGGCGGGCGATGGGCAGCACCACGAGCCGGTAGCGGTTCCAGGTGCTGGCGCCGAGAGTGCGCGCCGCTTCCTCGGTGAAGTGATCGGCCCTGGTCATCACGCCCGTGACCGTGCGCATGACGTAGGGGATGGCGATCACCACATGGATCGCGATGAGCACGCCGACGTTGGGAGAGCCGATCGTGAGGGAGGCGATGGACAGGGCGCCGATCGCGAGGATGATCGTCGGGATGGTCAGCGGCGACATCAGCAGCGCCTGGATGGCGGCGCCGCCGGGAACCGTGAAGCGAGTCAGAGCCAAGGCGGCGGCGGTGCCTATCGCTGCGGCGAGGACCGCGACCGTGATGCCGACCAGCAGGCTCAGGCGGAACGGTTCGAGGTAGGTGTCGGACGTGAGTGCTTCGACGTACCAGTCGAGCGTGAAGCCCTGGCCGGGGAAGGTCAGGAAGCGGTTCTCGCCGACCGAGGCTCCGGCGACCACCATGAGCGGCACGAGCATGTACAGCGTCACGATGACGCCGAGGACGATCGCGAGGATCCTGCCGAGGAGGGGAACGGAACGGACCATGGTCACACCTTCTGCTTCCCGAGCCGCGACGTCGCCGCGAGAACGAGCATGACGCCCGCGAACAGCAGCACGGCCTGTGCGGCCGCGAACGACCAGTCGAGGTTGGTGGTCGCATCGACGTAGATGGTCTGCGCGAACACGGGGATCTGCGCGCCGCCGATGAACCGCGGCGTGATGAACGAGCTCACCGACAGCACGAAGACGAGCGAGGCGCCCGCGACGATGCCGGGTACCGCGAGGGGGAGCACCACGTGCCGCAGCGTGCGCCAGAATCCGGCGCCGAGCGTGCGGGACGCCTCCTCGAGCTGCGGCGTGATCCCGGAGATCACACCGAGGATGCTGAGCACGGCGAACGGCAGGAGCACCTGCACCATCGCGATCACGACACCGGTCTCGGTGCCGAGGAAGCCTTGCGTGCCGCCGACGAGGAACTCCGCGCCGGGGATCTGCATCATCAGTCCGGACGGCCCCATCAGGACCACCCAGCCGAAGGTGCGGACCACGACGCTGGTCATGAGCGGGAGGATCACGACGATGAGGAGGAACGAGCGCACCTTGGAGCCCGCCCGGGCCATCACGTACGACAGCGGGATCGCCAGGACGAGAGTGATGACGGTCTGGATCACCCCCAGGCGGAGCGAGCGCAGCGCCGCCTGGAGGTGATATTCACTCGTGAACAACCGGGTGAAGTTGTCGAGGGTGAACCCGCCTGCCGACGACTGCACGCTCATGAGGAGCATGCCGGCCACCGGGGTGATGAAGGCGAGCGCGAGCAGCACGATCGCCGGCAGGAGCAGGAGCCAGGGCTCCCTACGGGTTCGGACGCTCATTTGGTGATCAGCGCATTCCACTCATCGGTCCAGGACTGACGCGAAGCCGCGATGTCACCCGGAGCGTAGACGACGACCGTCTCCAGCTCGTCGCCGGTGAGCACCGCATCCGCGGCATCGCCGGAGAGCTCGGCCTTGGTGTTGACCGGCGAGTACCGCATGTTCTCCGCGAAGACGGTCTGCGCTTCGGGGCGCAGTTCGAAATCGATGAAGAGCTTCGCCAGGTCGGGGTTGTCCCGGCCCTCGACGACGTTCGCCGTGATGAGGGAGGCGGTGGCGCCCTCCTCCGGGACGATGAACTCTACCGGAAGACCCGCGTCCTGCAGGGTGCCGGCGTAGTCCATCGCGTACGGGGCGAGCCAGGTGTCGCGCTGGGCGAATGCCGTCTGCAGGTCGGGCGAGGTGGGCACCACGATCGCGTCGCCCGACGAGGCCAGCTCGCCGAGGTCTGTGATCGCCTGCGACGGGTCGTCGATGCCGCCGCCGAGCGCGTCGGCCACGCGGAGCATCGAGAGCACGCCGTACGTGTTCGAGAAGTCCGTGAGCGCGACGTGACCCGCGTAGGCCTCGTCGAACAGGTCGAGCCAGGAGGTGGGTGCCGGAGCGTCCGCCTCGGTGTTGTAGACGAGCCCGATCGGCGCGAGCTGGATGACCGGGCCCTCGCCGCGCTCGAGACCGGCGGTGGCGAGGTCGACCAGGTCACCGGACTCGGACAGCTCGTCCGCCGCGATCGGCGCGATGAGACCGTCCTGAGCGGCCGTGAACTCCTGCCCGCCGGAGAAGTGCACGACGTCGATCTGCGGGCTCGCCTTCTGGGCGGTGACCTGCGCGAGGGCGTCGGCGCTGTACAGCGTGATCAGCTCGACCTTCGCCCCGGTCTCCTCTTCGAACGGGTCGACGACGGCCTCGATGAAGGCCTTCTCCCAGTCGCCGCCGAACGAGGTGACGACGATGGTCTCGCCGGCGAACTCCTTGTCGCCGGAGGATGCCGTGTCGTCACCGGATGCACAGCCGGCGAGGACGAGGGCGCCGGTGGCGACGAGCGCCCCGGTGGTGAGGATTCTTCGGGTATTCATGCACTGCTCCTTCGGGATGGGTCCAGCACTGAGTGAACGCCTTAGACCAGGCGTCCGATGGTGAGCTGCTTCGCTCCGTCGATGCGGATCGCGGCGCTCTCCTTGGCGAATTCCGCGAGTCCTTCGGTGATGCCGCCCCAGATGTTGACGGGTGTCCATCCGAGCGGGCCGAGAGTACGGGCACCACGATCGTAGAAGACGCCGATCTCGTACCACTCGAACGGCAGCCCGCCCATCTGCATCGGACGCTGCCAGTACCACTGCAGGTCACCCGGCGCCGGGACGACCTGCTGGTTCTCGAACGGCACCTTCTCGGGGTCGAAGTTCTGCGCCTCTTCCGGGAGGCCGACCATGACCTCGGGTCCGGCGTACATGGCGTGCATGGCCTGCATGGTGACCGGCTTCTCGAGCGCACCCCACATGGCCTCGCACGTGCGAGGGGCGAGGTCCTCGAACAGGGTGGCGACGGCGCGGACGCCGTTCTCGTATTCGAGGAAGACCTGCTTGGTCATCGTGTTCCTTTCTCTGCAGCGGGGTGTTCCGCTGCGCGTTTACGGGCGGCCGAGACGAACGCCGCGAACAGCGGCATCTCCTCGGCGGCCTCATCGGGGGCGATCATCTTCTCGGGGTGCCACTGCACCGCCCAGAAGGGCCAGTCGCCGTCGGCCTCGACGGCTTCGACGATCCCGTCCGGCGCCCAGGCGACGGCGTGGAGACCGGGGGCCGGGGTGTCGATCGACTGGTGGTGGATGGTGTTCACGATCCGCTGTGTCGTTCCGTACAGAGCGGCGAGGCGGCTGCCGTCGGCGAGGATGATCGGATGGCGCGCTGCAAGCTGCTGGTCGGCACCGCGCACGGGTTCGTGGTGCGCGGTGGCCGGGATGTCGACGATCAGCGATCCGCCGAACGCGACGTTGCTCACCTGGAGACCGCGGCAGATCGCCAGGACCGGGATGCCACGGCGGCGCGCGCCGAGGGCGAGCGCGATCTCGAACCCGTCACGCGAGGGGTCGTAGGTCTTGCCCTCCTGAGGCTCCGCGCCGTAGTGCGAGGGGTGCACGTCTTCTCCACCGGACAGGACGAGTCCGTCGAGTCGGTCGAGCACCTCGTCGACGCCGGCGGTCGGCGGCAGCAGCACGACTGCTCCACCCGCAGCCTCGACGGGCGCGGCGTACTCCGTGCCGAGACTGTGGGCCGGGCGACCGGAGCCCAGGTCGGTGTCGATGAAGCGGCGCCAGGTGGTGATGCCGATGAACGGGCGGGTCACGACAGCTCGATCCAGGTGGTCTTGAGGTCGGTGAACTTCTCCATGGCGTGCAGGCTCTTGTCGCGACCGAAGCCCGAGCCCTTGACGCCGCCGAAGGGGATGGTCATGTCGCCCTCCTCGAAGCAGTTGACCCAGACGACTCCGGCGCGGAGCCGGCGCGACAGGGTGTGCACGGCGTTGAGGTCGGTGCTCCACAGCGCAGCGGCGAGACCGAACTCGGTGCCGTTGGCGATCGCGAGCGCGTCATCGACGTCGTCATACGCGATGACCGAGAGCACGGGGCCGAAGACCTCACGCTGCGCGACCTCGTGCGCAGGGGTGACACCCAGCACGACCGGGGCGAAGTAGCTGCCGCCGTCGACGGCTCTGAAGCGCTCGGCGCTCCCGGCCGCGAGCTCGCCACCCTCCGCCTGCGCGCGCTCGACGAACCCGGCGATGCCTGCAAGCTGCTTCTCGCTGACGATCGCGCCCATCGAGGCGCCCACGTCGAACGGGTCGGCGGGCAGGCTCGTGCGTGCGACCTCGGCGGCGATCTCCAGGGCCCGGTCGCGCTGCGCACGAGGCACGAGCAGGCGCGAGGAGGCGGTGCACATCTGCCCCTGGTTGTAGAAGCACCCGTCTGCGGTGGCCCTGACCGCACGCTCGAGGTCGGCATCCGGCAGCACCAGGCTCGCGGTCTTGCCGCCGAGCTCGGGCCACACCCGCTTGCCGTTGGAGGCGGCCGAGTACCCGAGGAACCGGCGACCGACCTCGGGGGAGCCGGTGAAGGTCACGACATCGACGTCGGCGTGCTCACCGAGCGCGCGGCCGGCGATGTGTCCGGCACCAGGAGTGACGTTGAGGACGCCGGCCGGGATGCCCGCCTCGAACGCGAGCTCGGCGAGGCGCAGAGCGGAGAAGGTGGTGTGCTCGGCCGGCTTGAGCACCACGCTGTTGCCGACCGCGAGGGCGGGGGCGAGCTTCCATGCCGTCATCGTCAGCGGGAAGTTCCACGGCACGACGGCGGCGACGACACCGGCGGGCTCGCGCGTGACCAGAGCAAGGCTGTTCGGGGCGGTGACGGGCATCTCGTCGAGCACCTTGTCGGCGGCCTCGCCGTACCAGCGGAAGCAGTTCACGACGGCGCGCAGCTCGGTCTGCAGCGCCTCGCGGATCGGCTTGCCCATCTCGAGCGAGATGGTGAGGGCGAGTTCTTCGGCGTTGTCGTGGATCCGCTGGGCGAAGGCGATCAGACGCTGCCCGCGTTCCCGAGGCGCGATCCGCGACCACACCCCGGCGTCGAACGCGGCGCGGGCGGAGCGGACGGCCCGGTCGACGTCGGTGGCCGACGCGGCCGTGATCTGCGGCAGTGCGCGTCCGTCGCGCGGACTCACGGGTGCCAGCGGTTCGGCCGAGCCCTCCACCCACGCGCCGTCGATGAACATGCGCGTGTGCAGAGACAGCGACGCTGCGCGATCCGCCCAGTCGTCTCCCGTTGCCGTGAACATGGTCGTCCTCTCCAGGGGTGATGGCCCTGGAGAGGATACTCGCTCTATTTCGCCACTAGGTCAAGCTGTGACGAACGATCTCGCCAATTCTTTACACTCCTGTAACAGGATCGGCCTACAAACGGATAGCCCCCGTCGGTATGTCACTCGCCAGCGCCGCCGGGGCCTCATCGACGATCAGTGAACCGCGCAGCACCGGTGTGATCACCACGAGCGACTCCACGACCTCCAGACCGTCGTGCCCCGCGACGGCGGGTCCGGTGAGGAACTCGTAGAACGCATCCGCGTCGGGGACCAGAACGTTCGCGAGGAGTTGCGAGGTGCCGGTGGTCGCGACGATGAACTTCACCTCGGGAGCCTCCGCAAGGGCGGTGCCGACCTTCTCGAGCCGCGCCATCGGCACCCGCAACCAGACGAGGGCCTCGAGCCCGAGTCCGAACAGGCTCGGCACGACCTCGGTGCGCGGATGCATCAAGCCGCGACGGCTCAGCGACTCCATCCGGCGACGAGTCGTGGTGACGTTCAGGCCGAGTGCTCGCGCGAGCTGGGCGACCGGCATCCGACCGTCCTTCAACAGGAGCCGGATCAGCGCCTCCTCGTCGTCGCTGAGCGAATCGGCCGGGTCGACCTCGGAGCCGGAGGACTCATCGAGCATCCGAGCCTGCTCGTCGGTGAGCACGCCCGCGCGCCAGTCGTGGCCCGAGCGGAAGAACTTGAGGACCGTGGTGACGTTGATCGAGTCGATGCCCTCGAGCTCGGGGAAGTCGGTGAAGAGCAGTTCGCGGATGGACGCGTCGTCATGGGGGAGCAGCATCCCGGCGATGTCGCTGCTGCCCTCGAGCACCGAGACCGACGAGGCGTCAGCACGCCGTGCGAGTGTGCGAGCGACGTGCCACAGGGCATGCGGCTCTGTCGTGATGCGGAACAGCACCGCACGGGCATGCAGCACGCGGGCGGGATCGACGTACGTCGACACCCGCACCAGCCCCCGGTCGAGCAGTCGCTGACCCCGACGGGCGACCGTGCGCTCTGGGAGGTCGACCACGCGGGCGATCTCGCCCCACGACGCGCGGCCGTTCACCTGCAGGGCCGCGGCGACGATCCGATCGGTCTCGTCGGCCATCACATCGTTCGCGGGCACGGGCTCTCCTTCAGCGGGACGGACTCGGTGGAAGGTTATCCCAGTCCGGGCCCGTGCTGAGGCGTCGGTGGTCTCCTCGGCGCGGCCGGGTGGAGCGTCGCCGATGACCCATACTGAACCGATGGACCTTCCCGGACACGCCTTCAGCACCACCACCTGGGCAGAGATCGAACCCACCATCCACGCGGGAATCACGGGGCAGGCGGTCTGGCGATCACAGCAGATCGGAGACACCCGCATCCGGATGGTCGAATACGCACCGGGCTATGTCGCCGACCACTGGTGCTCGCGCGGCCACGTGCTGTTCGTCGTCGAGGGCACCCTCGAGACGGAGCTCGAAGACGGTCGGACGTTCACTCTGCACGCCGGGGAGAGCTATCAGGTCGGCACGGACATGGAGCCGCATCGCTCGAGCACCGAGACCGGTGCCCGTCTGTTCGTCGTCGACTGACGTCCGGCGCCAGCCACAAGGGCGCCGCCCGGCCGAAGCCCGGACGGCGCCCGTGGAGGCTGCGGACTACTCCGCCTCGGTCGACTCGACCGTGGCGTGCTGCCGGCGGCGGCGCAGCGCGAACAGGCCGAGTCCCGCGGCGAGGAGCACGACGGCCGCGACGATGTACGGCACGCTGTCGGCACCGGTGGTGGCGAGGTCGCCGTCCACGCCGCTGCCGGAGCCGCCACCAGGAGTGACCGCTCCGCCGCCGGATACCGCGGTGACGGTGACGGAGGCCGTGACCTCCGTGCCGTCCGGCAGGATCACGGCGAGCGTGTGCACGCCGGCCGGAGTGCTGGCCGGGATCGTCACCGTGCGCTGGAAGGAGCCGTCGGCGCCCGCCGTGACCGTGCCCAACTGCACCGGGTCGGAGCGCAGCTCGAGTCGAAGCTCGGCGCCCTCCGCGAAGCCGCTGCCCGACACCGTGACCGTCCCACCGGCCTTCACCGACGAGGCATCCAGCGCGATCTCGGCCGGGACCTCGGGCTCGGGGGTGACCGGAGGCGTGATGCCCTCCTCGGTGACCCACTTCTCCCCGGCGTCCGACTTCGTCACGGTGAAGGTGTCGTACACGGCGCCGACGGGGAGGTCGGTCGTGGCACCCGGCTGCTTCTCGGCGAGGTAGGAGCGGTAGACGAGCTGGTTCTTCGAGACGTCGATCACCTGGTACGTCGTCACGCCCTGACCGCGCAGCACCTGGGTGGCGCCGTTGTTGGTCCAGACGTTCTTCTCCGGTGTCTCCAGTTCGTAGTGCTTGGCGCCCGAGTTCGACACCACGTAGACCGGGCCGGTCGTGATGCCGGGGGTCTCGGTCGCGTCCGTGTTCACGTAGCCGCGGGCGTAGGTGTGGTCGTGCCCCATGAGCACGAGGTCGATGTCGTTGCGCTGGAAGACCGGCACCCAGTCGGCGCGCAGCTTGGGCTCGTCGCGACCCTCGGACGCCGAGAACACGGGCTGGTGGAAGGTGACGACGTTCCACTTCGAGGGGCTGTTCTGCAGGAGAAGGTCGAGCCAGGCGCCCTGGAAGCGGATCCACAGCTCCTCACCCTTGGCGAGAGGGCAGTCCGCGCCCGTGCACGACGGCAGCGCCGGCGGCGTGAGGAAGGTCGCGTCGCGGGTGGCGTTCAACGTGATGAACCGCACGCCCTGGTAGTCGGTGTAGTACGCCGTCTCGGCCGCGAACGCGCTCCAGTGCTCGAACAGCGACCGGTACTGCTGCGCGGCCTCGGAGTCGCCCTTCGCGAGATCGGCCAGCTCGCCGATCGAGCTCAGCGACGGGTTGTTGCGCGGGTACTCGAAAGCGGCCTTCCAGGCGGTGAGCAGCTTGTCGCCCGAGTACTCGTGGTTGCCGGGCGCGGCCATCACGTTCGTGCGGACCGCGGAGTCCTCCATACCCTTGAACCAGTTCAGCCACTCGTTCTCGTTGCTGGACGTGTTGATCAGGTCGCCCGCGTGCACGGAGCCGATCGACCGGGGCGCGTTGGCCTCGGCCTGCTTCACGACGCTCGGCCACGTGGTGTCGAGGCCGATCTGCGCGTCGCCGTAGTAGATGAACTGGAAGTCCGTGGCACTGGGGTCGGCCGTGCGGAACTCGTACCAGTCGCTCCAGCTGCCGGGGAGGCCGACCCGATAGCGGTACTCGGTCGCCGCGGTGAGGCCGGTGACCGTCGCGGAGAAGTGCTTGTTCGGGTTGCCGTTCACGACACCGGCGTCGTAGGCGTCGACGGTGCGGACGTCGCCGCCGGCTGCGGGCGCGATCTCGACCTGTCCGACCGTGTGCGAGGCATCGCCTGCGAGCCACGAGAACGACTGCGAGATCGCCGGCTGCTCGGTCGGGGTGAGGATGACGCGCGTCGGCGGGGCGATCACGGGCGTGCCGGGGTCGGACGCCTCGACGAGGGTCAGCGACGACATGTCGAAGTAGATGTCGGAGCTGGTCTCGCGGTCCTGGAACAGGGAGACGGCGATCGTGTTCGTTCCGTCGTGCAGCAGCGTGCCCTCGGCGCTGAACGTGCTGGTGAGCGGGTCGCCGTTCGAGTCGCCGGCGTATTCGACGTTCGTCGTGTCGGTGATGCGGCCGTCGACGTAGCGGGCGACCTCCTCGCCGTTGATCCAGACGACGATCGCGTCGTCGTAGGTGATGGTGCTCTGCAGTGCGGCGACCTGCTCCGCGACACCGGTTTCGAGCTCGAACGTCGTGCGGAAGAAGTAGGTCGGCACGGTCGGGGCCTTGGTGCCGTCGAGGTAGTGGTTCAGGAGCGTCTTCGGCGTCTCGGGTCCGACGGCTCCGAGCTTGCCGTTCTTCGCGCCGAACGAGCCGGGTGCGGTCTTCCACGTGCTGTCGTCGTACGCGGGCAGCGTCCAGTCGCGCAGCGCCGCAGGCGCGGGAGACGGGTCGGATCCGTCGTCGAGGTAGCTCCAGGCGGTGTCGCCGGTGATCAACGATCCGGTCGGCACCTCGGGGTCCGGTGCGGCGAGGGCAGCGGGCGCGACGACGGCGCCGCCGAGCAGGGCGAGCAGCGCGACGGATGTCAGTCCGTGACGCCGCCACCGCACCGCAGGGGTGGGGGAGGTCATGTCAGTCCTTCGTGGGGTGGGGGTTCCGTGCTCAGCCGCACGGGGCACCTCCACCCCATCGAAGCCGGGTGACCTCGGGCTGACATCGAGGAGGCGAGGAGATGAACGGCATCGTTTTCGAATCCGATATCCTGCCGCGCGAGCGCCGGGAGTCGAGAGGCCCGTGTCCGCTCGCCCGTGTACCGTCCGTCGCAGGACCGCGCACCAGGAAGGTACGTCGACATGGAACGTCAGTCTCGCAGGAGCCTCCTCCGCCGTATCGGCGATCTGTTCGCAGGACAGGGAGCCCCGTCCGCGCCGGCGACGCCCCCGGGTGTGACGGATCCGGGACACGGGGATGCCGTCGTCGCCGCGGAGACGCGCTACGCCGGGTCGCTTCGACGCGCAGTGGGTGTGGCGGCACTCGTCGCCGTGCTGCTGGTGGGCATCCAGATCCTGCTCGCGTGGCTGACGGCCACGAGCGGCGCAGCGTCAGGGCAGGGGAGCCCGATGATCTCTCCGGCCACCCTCTCCGTGGAACAGGGCGGGACGGCGCTCGTGCTGCTCCTGCCCGCATCGATCGCACTGCAGGTGCTGCTGCGGATGCCGCGTGACCCCGAGAGCACGGGTTTCGAGGACTCCGTCGCGCACCGACAGTTCTGGGGCAGGGTGGCCGCCGTGGTGGCGATGGCGTCGGCGTTCGTGGCGCTGTCGTCGTTCCTCGGGGCGATGGCCGTCAACTTCGGGGCCGGGACGCTCGACGTCGTGCAGATCTTCGGCATCCCGGTCGGCGCGGCGTTGACACTGCTGATCGCTGCGGATGCCGCGGTCCTGGCCGATCTCGAGGCGGAGCGGCTCAGTCTGGTGTCGAGCCGGGCGGACGACGCGGTGATCAAGATCGAGGACGCGATCACCCGCATCCCCGGGAAGGCCGACCCTCATCCCAAGCGCTCCCTCGTCGTGCAGGGCCTCGTCGTCGGGATCCTCGTGATCGGAGCGGCGACGGCCGGGGTGTTCCTCCTCGTCCGGAACCCGGGGCTGACGGCGGCCTTCGCGTTCTTCGCCACGGCGCTGTCGCTGTTCGCTCTGGGAACCGCGACCCAGATCGTCCCCTCCCTGCTCCAGGCGAAGATCCTCGATGCGCTGCTGGTCCTCGTGCCCCCGGCACTCGTCACGCTGGTCGTCGTCCTCGAGGGTGCCACCTCGGCGATGCCGCTCATCGCGGGGACGGACGAGCAGCGCTATCTGCAGGGGCTGGCGTACGGGCTGCTGATCACGGTTCCCCCGGCGCTGATCGTCACCTTCCTGCTCGTCCCTCGAGGGCCCGCGCGGGTGTCACCTCCCCTGTTCGCCGTGGCCCGAGCCGCGCTGGAGGCCCAGATCGGTCGACTGCGGAACCAGCCGGCGCGCACGGCGGCCGCCCCCTGGCGTGTCCTGAGCACGCTGGCGATCATCACATGCCTCGTGCCTCCGGTGTCGGTTGTGCTCGTGATCGCCGCGACCTGGCTCCGGAAGCAGAGCGGAGATCGACGTGTGGCCCTGCTTGTCGTGGCCTGGGTGTTCACGATGGTCGTCGCGGGGCTGGAGATCGCCGCACTCGCGACGCTTCCCCTCTGGTGGTCTGCGCTCTAGGAGAGGACGACGCGGATCCGCCACCCTCGCCCCGGTACGCTGGAACCCATGCTCAACATGGCCGACGGCCTCGTCCGTCTCGGTGCGCTCGCCGAGAATCCGGTCGTCCGCACCCTGGCGTCAGCCTTCGAGAAGGCCGGCTTCGATCTCGCGGTCGTCGGCGGGCCGGTGCGCGATGCGCTGCTGGGCCGGTCGACCCACGACCTCGACTTCACGACGAACGCCTCGCCCGACGAGATCCTGACGATCGTCACACCGATCTCGACGGCGCACTGGGACATCGGCCGCGCGTTCGGCACGATCGGCGCGCGCGTGCAGGGCGAGCAGGTCGAGATCACGACGTACCGCGCCGACAGCTACGACGGCGTGACCCGCAAGCCCACGGTGGAGTTCGGCGACACGATCGACGGCGACCTCGTCCGCCGCGACTTCACCGTCAACTCCATGGCCCTGCAGGTGCCGGCCGTGAAGCTGATCGATCCGACGGGTGGGGTGGAGGACCTCGTCTCAGGCGTTCTGCGCACGCCCGCCGATCCGCGCGTGTCCTTCGGCGACGATCCGCTCCGGATGCTGCGCGCAGCGCGGTTCAGCGCTCAACTCGGTTTCCGCGTCGACGACGCCACGGCGGAGGCGATCGCGGAGCTCCGCGAGACCCTGAGGATCGTGAGCCCGGAGCGCATCCAGTCGGAGCTCGTGCGGCTCATGCAGACCGACGACCCGGTGCGGGGGATCCGCGTGCTGGTGGACACGGGCCTGATCGACGAGTTCCTGCCCGAGGTCACCGAACTGCGCCTCGAAGTCGACGAGCACCACCACCACAAAGACGTCTACGAGCACTCGCTCACCGTGCTCAGCCAGGCGATCGAGCTCGAACACTCGCGTCATCCCGGCGCGGCGCCCGATGTGCCGCTGCGCATCGCCGCCCTGCTGCACGACATTGGCAAGCCGCGCACCCGCAAGCTGGAGCCGGGAGGAGTGGTCACGTTCCACCACCACGACGTGGTGGGCTCGCGGATGGCGCGCAAGCGGCTGCAGGCGCTGCGCTTCGACACCGACACCACGAACGCCGTCGCCACGCTCATCGAGCTGCACCTGCGCTTCTTCGGGTATGCGGAGGGAGCGTGGACCGACGCTGCGGTGCGCCGTTACGTCCGCGACGCCGGCGATCTGCTGGAGCGCCTCCACATCCTCACCCGTGCCGACGTGACCACGCGCAACAGGCGCAAGGCCGGTCGTCTGGCGAGCGCCTACGACGACATCGAGTCGCGCATCGCCGCGTTGCGCGAGCAGGAGGAGCTCGACGCGATCCGTCCTGAACTCGACGGCAACCGCATCCAGCAGGTGCTCGGCATCGCGCCGGGCCGCGAGGTGGGCGAGGCGTACAAGTTCCTGCTCGAGCTGCGGCTCGATGAGGGAGTGCTCGGCGCGGACGTCGCAGAGCAGCGTCTGCGGGAGTGGTGGGCCGCGCGCGACTGAGTCCGCCGGCACGATGCGAGCGAAGGGTCAGTCCTCCCGTCGGCGCATCATTTCCGTGACCACGACGCCGCTCCGGTAGGCGACCGTCTCCACCGCCTCGAACCGTTCGGGGCGATAAGGGCGATCGCCGAACAGCGGGATGCCGGAGCCGAAGAGCAGCGGCTGCCGCTTGAGGACGAGGCGGTCGATCTCGTCGGCGAGCGTCGCGGCGAGAGCGCCGCCGCCGCAGAGCCAGATCGCCGCGCCCTCCTGCTCCTTCAGCTGGCGTACGACCGTGACCGGGTCTTCGGCTGTGACCTCGAGGTTCGCCGCCTGCGCGGTCCTGGAGCGGCTGAAGACGATCTGACGGAGGTGCTCGTAGGGGCTCGGCAGTCCGCCGACCTGATAGGTGTTCCACCCCATCAGCACCGTGTCGAAGACCTCGCGCTTCTGCTCGATGCCCAGGGCGGCAGCGGCGACCGTCGGCAGAGTGTCGGCGAACCGATCGTTGATCCCGTCCATGTGGTCGCCCTCGACGAGGAACGCATCGAATTCGCCGTCCGGCCCGGCGATGAAGCCGTCGAGGGTGACGGCGGCGTAGTACACGAGCTCTCGCATCGCATCTCCAATCACTACATTTGTCGTGTGTCAGAGTACAACACCCGTAGTGATCGCGCGAGCGGGGCTGGTTCGCGGTGAATGCGGCTCGTACACTGAAGCAACGCACGCTCTCGAGATCGGAGACCGCTGTGTCTGCGCCGTGGCAGGTATCCCGCGAGTCGCCGTCGGCGACATCGCGACTGCTCGTCGAGCGTGCGCATGAGGAGCTGCTCGCCGGCAACCTCGACGACCGCCGACTGCAGGAGGTGCGACCCCTCGTCCGCGAGTCGTGGGAGCGGTCGTGGCGGCGTCGCGTGGGGCCGGAGGACGTGCCGCAGCTGGAACTGGTCAGCGAGGAGCTCGAACAGTACCGTCTCGCGCACCCGCTCGCGTCCGCGATGGACATGATCCGCGCGTTGCTGCTGCCCGGTGAGGCGGAGGACACCGGCGTGATCATCGCGGTGGGTGACCAGGCGGGGCGGCTGCTGTGGATCGAGGGGGATGACCAGCTGCGCTCGCTCACCGACGACATGGGCTTCGTCGCCGGTGCGAACTGGTCGGAGGATGTGGTCGGCACCAGTGCACCGGGAACCGCTCTCGCGCTCGGGCATTCGGTCCAGATCCGCGGCGCGGAGCACTACAACCGGCTCGTGCACCCGTGGTCGTGCACGGCGGCACCGGTGCGCGACCCCGAGACGAAGCGGGTCCTCGGCGTGATCGACATCACTGGCGGTCCCGAAGTCGTCTCGGCGCAGGCGCGGCTGCTGGTCGATGCGACCGCACGGGCCGTCGAATCGGAGTTGATGGTCGCGCGGCTGCGTGATCGGAGCGCGACACCGCCCGCGCGGCCTTCCCCCTCGAAGGCGCGGAGACCGGTGACGGCCCGCGCCACGCTGCACGTGCTCGGCCGCGACAGGGCGCGATTGGAGACCGAGTCGTCGCACGGCGAATCCATGGTGGAGCTCAGTGCGCGGCACGCCGCCATCCTGCTCATGCTCGCCGTGCACCGCCAGGGTCTCTCCGCGGAGCGGTTGTGCGAACTCGTCTACGGGGCGGGCGTCTCGCCGGACACGCTGCGGCCAGAGATGGTGCGTCTGCGCAAGGTGCTCGAGCGGACCGCTCCCGATCTGGTGCCGGAGTCCCGCCCGTATCGTCTCCCCGTCGCCCTCGACACCGACGCGCAGGACGTGCTGTCGCTGCTCGACCGCGGCGCGCACCGGGTCGCGCTCACGGCGTATCGCGGTCCGGTGCTGCCGGAGTCGACGTCGCCGGGCGTCGAGGAGTTCCGTGAGACCGTGCGGGCGGCGTTGCGCGAGGCGATGCTGTCGGAGGCGAGCCTCGACGTGCTGCTCTCCTACGCCGAGATTCCCGAGGGCCAGGCCGATGCCGAAGCGCTCCGGCTCGCCCTGGAGATGCTCCCCGCCCGCTCGCCGAAGCGCGCCGGACTCGTGGCGAGGATCGAACGCCTCTCGGCCGACTGACCTCGGGACGCCTGGTCTCGACGGCGGCGACGGCCGAACGATTCCGCGCGTTCGCCGCGATGCTCCCGTAGGTCCCCGGCAGCATCGCGGGAGGCTGCAACCCTGCGCAACGTTGCGCATCGGGGTGCAACGTCGTGCGACCTACCTTCGGAGAAAGCCGCACACCGAAGCGCGGCCCCGTCGAAGGAGACCCCCATGAGCATCGTCGAAGAAGACGTGTCCCTCGCCTATGCGGCCCCCGGCCAGCCGGGCGCCCTCGCGAACTATCGGCCTCGGTACGGCCACTACATCGGCGGCGAGTTCGTCGAACCCGTCAAGGGCCAGTACTTCGAGAACGTCAGCCCCGTCAACGGCAAGCCATTCACCGAGGTCGGGCGCGGCACGAGCGACGACATCGATCGCGCGGTCGACGTCGCTTGGAACGCGTTCGCGACGTGGGGCAAGACCAGCCCCGCCGAGCGGGCGGTGATCCTCAACCGCATCGCCGACCGCATCGAACAGCACCTCGAGGAGATCGCGGTCGCCGAGACATGGGAGAACGGCAAGCCCGTGCGCGAGACCCTCGCCGCCGACATCCCGCTCGCCGTCGACCACTTCCGCTACTTCGCCGGTGTGCTGCGCGCTCAGGAGGGCGGCATCAGTCAGCTCGACGAGAACACCGTGGCGTACCACTTCCACGAGCCGCTGGGTGTGGTCGGGCAGATCATCCCCTGGAACTTCCCGATCCTGATGGCGGTGTGGAAACTCGCACCCGCGCTCGCCGCAGGCAACTGCGTCGTCATCAAGCCTGCTGAGCAGACCCCGGCCTCCCTGCTGTTCCTGTTCGACATCATCGGCGACCTGCTGCCGGCCGGCGTCGTGAACATCGTCAACGGATTCGGCATCGAGGCGGGTGCTCCGCTCGCGCAGCACAAGCGCATCCGCAAGGTCGCCTTCACCGGCGAGACCACCACCGGCCGGCTGATCATGCAGTATGCGTCGCAGAACCTGATCCCCGTCACACTCGAGCTCGGGGGCAAGAGCCCGAACGTGTTCTTCGAGGACGTCGCCCGCTCGACCAGCGACCCGTTCTACGACAAGGCGCTCGAGGGCTTCACGATGTTCGCGCTCAATCAGGGCGAGGTGTGCACCTGCCCGTCGCGGGCCCTCATCCAACGTTCGATCTACGACGGATTCCTCGCCGACGGTCTGGAGCGGGTCGGGAAGGTCGTGCAGGGCAATCCGCTCGACCCGGCGACCATGATCGGCGCTCAGGCGTCGAACGATCAGCTCGAGAAGATCCTCAGCTACATCGACATCGGAAAGCAGGGCGGCGCGCGGCTGCTCACCGGTGGTGAGCGGGTGGACCTCGGCGGCGATCTGAGCGAGGGCTTCTACGTCGCTCCGACCGTGTTCGAGGGCACGAACGACATGCGCATCTTCCAGGAGGAGATCTTCGGTCCCGTGTTGTCGGTCACGTCGTTCGACGGCTTCGACGACGCGATCTCGATCGCCAACGACACGCTCTACGGACTCGGCGCCGGGGTGTGGAGCCGCAGCGGCGACACCGCGTATCGGGCGGGCCGTGCGATCGAGGCCGGTCGGGTGTGGACGAACACGTATCACCAGTACCCGGCGCACGCCGCGTTCGGCGGGTACAAGCAGTCGGGCGTGGGTCGGGAGAACCACAAGATGATGCTCGACCACTACCAGCAGACGAAGAACCTCCTCGTCTCATATGCGGAGGGCCCGATGGGCTTCTTCTGAGTTCGCTTCCGGGCGGGCGTTGCGGCGTCCGCCCGGATCCATCCTCGAAGGGCGGAACCATGGTCAGCATAAGCACTTACCAGCGGGTCGAAGTGACGGACGCTGCGGCATCCCTCGTCCGCGACCTGACCGCGCAGCACGGTCCCCTCATGTTCCATCAGTCGGGGGGATGCTGCGACGGCTCTGCGCCCATGTGCTACCCCGTCGGCATGTTCCTGACCGGACCGGCCGACGTGCTCCTCGGACGGCTCGACGTCGGACTCCCCGAGCCGGTCGAGGTGTTCATGTCGGAGTCGCAGTTCGAGTACTGGAAGTTCACGCACCTCACGATCGATGTGGTGCCGGGGCGGGGCGCCGGGTTCAGCGTCGAGGGGCCGACGGGGATGCGCTTCCTGATCCGGTCCCGGATGCTGAACGACGCCGAGCTGGAGTACTTCGGGCTGACCGACCAGTCCGGTGCGGCGTACGGATAATTGCCGTACACTCAGAAGATGAGTTCCGCCGCACCCTTGAAGGACGCCCGTCTGGAGTTCCGCGTCACCTCCGAACAGAAGGAGGCCATCGAGGAGGCCGCCGCCATCGAGGGACGGACCGTCACAGACTTCTCCGCCTCCGCTCTCGTCGAGCGCGCGCACGCGGTGATCGAGCAGGAGCGCCGCCTCCGCGTCGACGCTGTGCGCTTCGACGCGTTTCTGGAGGTGATGGACCGACCGGCCCGGTCCCTCGACGGGCTGCGCGACCTCATGAACCGCGAGTCCGTGTTCGTTGACTGACTTCCTCGTCCCTCGCCCTCTCGCCGCGGGGGACACGCTGTCGCAGTTCCGCTGTGGTGAGGAGAGCCTGGACATCTGGTTGCGTGGCCGTGCCCGCCGCAACGAGCGCAGCGGCGCATCCCGCACGATGGTGTCGGTCACGCGTTCCGGACGCGTCGCCGGGTACTACTGCCTGTCGTCGAGCGCCATCGACCGGAGAGAAGGTCCGCCGCCTCTTGCTGCGGGGATGCCCCCCTCCGTCCCCGTCGTGCTCCTCGGCCGCCTGGCCGTCGATCAGGAGTTTGCGGGCAGGGGCCTCGGAGGGTCCCTTCTGCAGCACGCGACACTCCGAGCGCTCGAGGCCGCGCAGACGATCGGCATCCACGCGATGCTCGTGCACGCGATCAGCGATGACGTCGTCCCGTTCTACGAGCGCTTCGGCTTCACGGGGTTTCCTGAGGAGCAGCGCACGCTGTATCTCCTGACCAAGGATGCACGGGCGACGCTCAGCCGGTGACTCCGTCGAGCAGTGCCCTCGATGCGCGGGTGCGAGCATGCAGAGCCTCGGCGAGGGCCGCGACGGCCGGGAGGCGCAGCGACTCCGGGCGCGCGACCAGGTAGTACGGGAGCTTCTCGGCGAAGACCGACGGCAGCAGCCGCACGAGATCGTCGTGCCGGTCGGCAGCGAAACAGGGGAGGAGTCCGATCCCCGCACCCGCCCGCGTGGCTTCGACGTGCACGAACACGTTCGTCGAGGTGAGTCCGTCCTGCATGCGCGGAACGAGGCGGCGGGGCAGATCGAGCGCGTCGACCTGCAGCATCGAGTCGACGAAGTACACCAGTCGGTGCTGTTCCAGCTGCTCCCGGGTCTCGGGCGTTCCGGTGCGCTCGAGGTAGTCGCGTGCGGCGTACATGCCGAGCGTGTAGGTTCCGAGCTTCACGGCCTGCGCCCGACTGGTCTGTGGAGCGCCGACCACCACCTCGAGGTCGAGGCCCGCGCGGTGCTCGGCAGCGCGTCGTGTCGCAGCGACGATCTCGACCGTGAGTCGCGGATGCGTGAGGCGCAGCTCGGCGACGGCCGGCGCGGCGATGTAGGCGCTGAAGCCGTCGGTGGCCGACATGCGGATCACGCCGGAGATCGGGTCGGGGGCATCGGCATCGCTTCCGTCGAGCTGCGAGAGTGCGGCCTCGATGCGTCCGGCGCTGTCCGCGGCCGATCGGCCGAGATCGGTGAGCTCCCAGCCCGCAGGGGATTGCGCGAGCAGCCGCCCACCCAAGGCTCCTTCGAGCGCGGCGATACGCCGGGCGACCGTCGTATGGTCGAGTCCCAGGTGTGCGGCGGCGCTGGTGTAGCGTCCGGTGCGCGCCACGGCGAGGAGCACGAGCAGATCGTCGGCGCGAGGGCGCGTGGCGGGACTCATTCTGCAATTATGCACAACGCATGTGCAGCACTGGGCGTTGATGCAGATGGGCGGATCGCGAACACTTGACCGTGGTGTCACCGTCGACACCCGAAGGAGAGACATGACATCTTCCGTGAGTGCGGCGTCGACCACGCCGCCCGTATCCACCTCGAAGCTCAAGCGCGTCGTCGCCGCCTCCATGGCCGGGACGGTCGTCGAGTGGTACGAGTTCTTCCTCTACGCCACGGCCGCGAGCCTCGTGTTCGGCACCTACTTCTTCCCCGCGACGGGGTCTCCGCTCGACGGCATCATCGCGGCGTTCGTCACGTATGCGGTCGGCTTCGTCGCGAGACCGCTGGGCGGCATCGTCTTCGGACAGATCGGCGACCGGTTCGGCCGCAAGCCCACGCTGCAGGCGACGATCGTCATCGTCGGGGCGGCGACCTTCCTGATGGGATGCCTGCCCGGATTCCAGAGCATCGGCTACTGGGCGCCTGCCCTGCTCGTCGTTCTGCGATTCCTGCAGGGTTTCGCCGTCGGTGGCGAGTGGGGAGGTGCCGTGCTGCTGGTCGCCGAGCAGAGCCCCGATCGCTCCCGCTCGTTCTGGTCGAGCTGGCCCCAGGCGGCGGTGCCGGTCGGGAACCTGCTGGCCACTCTCGTGCTGCTCGTGAGCTCCTGGGTCATGAGTTCGGCCGCCTTCCTCGAGTGGGGGTGGCGCATCGCGTTCTGGCTCTCGGCCGTGATCGTCCTGGTCGGCTTCTACATCCGCCGACACGTGGAGGAGGCGCCGATCTTCCTGGAGGCCAAGGCGCAGGTCGAGGCCGAGAAGGCGACGTCGTACGGGGTGGTCGAGGTGCTCCGCCGCTACCCGAAGGGCATCCTGCAGGCGATGGGGCTCCGCTTCGCCGAGAACATCGTCTATTACATCGTCGTCAGCTTCACGATCGTGTACCTGAAGACGGTGCACGAGTACGACACGAGCCAGCTGCTGCTCGCCCTCCTCATCGCCCACGTCGTGCACTTCGCGATCATTCCGCAATTGGGCCGTCTCGCCGACCGCTGGGGGCGCAAGCCGGTCTACCTGACCGGTGCGATCCTCAGCGCCACATGGGCGTTCTTCGCGTTCCCTCTGTTCGACACGCTGAACCCCGTGTTGATCGTGCTCGCCGTGACCATCGGACTCTGCTTCCACGCGTTCATGTACGCGCCGCAGCCGGCCGTGATGGCGGAGCTCTTCCCGACCAGGATGCGGTACTCAGGCGTCTCGCTCGGATCCCAGGTGACCGCGATCCTCGCCGGGTCGCTTGCTCCGATCCTCGCGATCCAGTGGCTGCGCGACTTCGGGTCCTGGGTGCCGATCGCGATCTACATCGTCGCCGCCTGCGTGGTGACCGCGATCGCGGTGCTGTCGCTGCGCGAGACCAGGGGCATCTCGCTGCAGTCGATCGACGACGCCGACGCGGCCCGCGCCGCTGCGGTCTGACGCCACGAGGAGACTGATCCATGACCGATCTTCGAGGACGCAGGGCTCTCGTCACGGGGGGAGCGAGCGGCATCGGCGCGGCGTGCGTCCGCGAGTTCGCGGGGGCAGGTGCCCGAGTGATCGTCGCCGATGTCGACGGCGATGCGGCGCATGCGCTCGCGGCGGAGGTCGGCGGCGAGGCCTGGCAGGTCGACCTGTCCGATGCCGCCGCGCTCGCCACCCTGCGCCTCGAGGTCGACATCCTCGTGAACAACGCGGGAGTCCAGCACGTGAGCCCGATCGAGGACTTCGAACCTGAGCGCTTCTCGTTCATCCTGCGCCTCATGCTCGAAGCGCCGTTCCTGCTCATCCGAGCCGCACTGCCGGGGATGTACGAGCGGGGTTTCGGCCGGGTCATCAACGTCTCGAGCGTGCACGGCCTCCGCGCCTCGGCCTACAAGTCGGCCTATGTCTCTGCGAAGCACGGGCTGGAGGGGCTGTCGAAGGTGACTGCGCTGGAGGGGGGACCGCGCGGCGTGACGAGCAACTGCATCGATCCCGGCTATGTGCGCACGCCGCTCGTCGAGAAGCAGATCGCCGATCAGGCCAGGCTCCACGGCATCCCAGAGAGCGAGGTCCTCGAGAACGTGATGCTGACCGAGGCCGCGATCAAGCGCCTCGTCGAACCCGCCGAGGTCGCATCGCTCGCGCTCTGGCTCGCCGGCGACGCGGCTGGCATGGTGACCGGCGCCGGCTACACGATGGACGGTGGCTGGTCCGCGCGTTGATGCTGCCGGTGACGCCCCTACTTCCGCCCCCGGCACGGTGTCAGTGGTCGCGCTCGATCTCGGCGATCACTGCGGCGCGAAGCCATGCCGCGTAGCGCTCGGCGCCCCAACCCGACTGCACGACGAGCTGCTGGTAGCTCTCGGGCGACAGCAGGAAAGACAGCGCATCGGCGGTTGAGGCCTCGTCGGCGAGGGGGGAGGCGACCCCGCGACGGACGAGTTCGGACACGAGCAGGCGGTAGTCGGCCCGACGATGCTCCAGGATGCGGTTCAGGGCGCCTTCGACCACAGGGTCGGACAGTGCGGCGCCGAGCAGCACCGTCCACAGGCCGTGGCCCCGCGCGTTCGCCGTCGTGATGGTCGTCAGCACCGCGTCGAGGAAGACGTCGTCCGGAAGGTCGATGACACCGGCGGCGACCTCCGTGTCGGCGAGCGTCTCGGCGGCCTCCGATCCGGAGAAGGTGACCTCGAAGGCGGCGATCAGCAACTCCGCTTTGGCCGCGGTGGTCTTCACGGTCTCCGCGGAGACACCGGCCTCGCGGGCGATCGCAGCGATCGTGGTCGCCTGATAGCCCTGCGTGGCGAACAGTCGGGCGGCCGCAGCGACGATGCGCGTGCGGGTCTCCTGCGCCTGGCGGGCGCGTAATGCGGACTTGTAGGCGCGGGGAGCGGCCTCGACCATTGACTTTCCTTACGGGGTGATGAATACTTCGACGGTACATTCAATCTTAGGGAAAGAACCCGCCATGTCCAGTTACCTCATCACGTGCACGCCCGCGCACGGCCACGTCGTGCCGCTGCTGCAGATCGCCCGCCACCTTCTGGCTCAGGGCCACGACGTCAGCTTTCTCACGAGCAGTCGCTACGCCGAGCGGGTCGAAGCCGCGGGCGCGCGCTTCCTCCCGCTCCCCGCCGAAGCCGATGTCGACCTCGACGACGCCGATGGCGCCTTCCCGGAGCGCGTCGGCCTCACAGGCCCCGCTGCGCTGCGCTTCGACATGAGCACGCTCTTCGTGCGCCCCGGAGCCGCGCAGCTCGCCGCCGTCCGCGCCGAGATCGACGCGCGACCGGTCGACGCCATCCTCACCGAGCCGCTCTTCGTCGGGGGTGCGCTCCTGCAACTGCTCCCGGCCTCCGAGAGGCCCCCGGTCGTCGTGCTGGGCATCTTCCCGCTCGGGGCGCGCAGCAAGGACACGGCGCCGTTCGGTCTCGGTGTCACCCCGATGCCGGGACCGTTCGGCCGACTCCGCAATGCCGCGCTGCGCATGGTCGCCGAACGGGCGATCTTCGGGGGAGTGCAGAAGGAGGCCGACGACATGGCGCGGCGAGAGGTGGGGCGCGACCTCGGGGGTTTCGTGCTCGATTGGGCCGGGCGTGCCGACGCCTACGTGCAGTTCACGGTGCCGGAGTTCGAGTACCCGCGCCCCGACCTCCCGGCGAGCGTGACCTTCGCGGGGCCGTTGCCGCCGCTGGCTTCCGAGGCTCCGGTGCCGGACTGGTGGGCCGACCTCGACGGCTCGCGTCCGGTCGTCCATGTCACGCAGGGGACCATCGCCAACTCCGACTTCGGGCAGCTCGTCCTGCCGACGATCACGGCGCTCGCGGCCTCCGACGTCCTCGTGGTGGTGTCGACGGGCGGACGTCCGGTCGACGCGCTGACCGGACGGCTGCCCGACAACGTGCGGGTGGCGGAGTACCTCCCCTATGACAGGCTTCTGCCGCTCGTCGATGTACTGGTCACGAACGGTGGGTACGGCGGGGTGCAGCAGGCCCTCGCGCACGGCATCCCGCTCGTCGTCGCCGGTCAGACCGAAGACAAGGTCGAGGTGTGCGCGCGAGTGGGGTGGTCGGGTGCCGGCGTGAATCTGCGCACGAGCACCGCGGCTCCGGCGAAGGTCGCGAGCGCCGTCGAGCGGGTGCTGTCGGATCCCTCGTTCCGCACGAACGCCGAGCGCATCGGGGCGTCGATGGCGTCTGCGGATGCCTGGCGCTCGCTGGACGACGTGCTCCGCGGGCTGGGCGAGCACCCGAAGCTCCCGCGCCGGAGCGCGCGGCACTGACCCCCGTCTCTGCGGTCAGCCGTTGAGCCGCTGGGTGAGGTGCACCGTGACCTCGTCGCCGTCGCTCTTGCCGATGCGCGTGCGGATCGCTGCGGCCACCGGGAGCTTGTGGGTTCCGTCGCCGAGAGCCATGAAGGCGCCTTGAAAGGGCTCTCCGTCGACGGTGCCGGCGACCTTGACGAGACCACGTGTGCCGAAGATCGTCGCGGAGTCGTCGAGCTGGACGCATGTCCAGGTGTCTCCGGCGCGCACCTTGCCGAGCCTGGCGGTGAAGGTGATGTCGAGCGGCGTGGGGTTGTTCATGACTCTCTCCGTTCCCGGGATCAGGCGAACGATCCGACGATCGCGCCGATGATGGTGAGCTTGAGAACCCAGTCGAGCAGGTGGATGCCGGCCGCGGACAGGGCGGTGTTCTCGTGCACGACCCCGCCCATCAGCAGGACGAAGGGCAGGCTGCACAGTGCCAGGCCGAGAAGGGTTCCCGCACCGACGCCGTGCCATCCGGCCGCGGCCATGAGGCCCGCGACGAGGCACGCGACGATGAGGCTGCGCAGGACGACCGAGGCCATCTGCGCGACGACCGGCATCCCGGGGCGAGGAGTGCTCGTCCGCGAGATCAGGGCCGCGACGGGCGGCAGGGCGTAGAGCGCGGCGCTGGCGACGAAGGACGCCACCGTGGCCAGAGTGACAGCGAGTGCGATCATGTCCGCCTCCTTTAGTACTTATAAGTACTCAATGTAGGGAGCGAACACGGAACTGTCAAGTACTAAACTCGAGGGCATGACCGTGACGACCCGAGCCCCCGGACGCCCGGCCGGCCGCACGGGAGAAGCTCTGATCGACACCGCCCGCGAGGTGTTCCTCGAGCACGGGTACGCCGGGACGTCGATGGACGAGGTGGCCAAGCGTGCGCGGATATCCAAGGCGTCCCTCTACCGCGAGCACGCCTCCAAGTCGGCGCTGTACGCAGCGGTCGTCCGGCACTGGGCGCTCGCAGGTCGCGATGCCATGAAGCCGGCACTGGAGCGCTTGACGTTGAGCCCCGATCCGAGGGAGGGGCTCGTGGCGCTCGGACACACGATGCGCGACGGCATCCTGAGTCCGCCCGTCGTGGCGATGCGCAGGCTCGTCATCGCGGAGGCAGCCGCGCAGCCCGACGTCGCGAAGGACTACCTGGCGCAGAGCTGGGACGCGAACATCCACAACCTCGCGGATGCGCTGACGGGCCTGGCCGACGTGCACGGCCTGCGCGTGGACGATGCCGAGGCTCTCGCAACCGAGTTCACCTGGCTGGTGGTGGGCGCACCGCTGAATGCGGTGCTCCTCGGCGTGGACGTCAGGACGCCGTCGGTGGAGCGGGTCGTCGACGTCTTCCTCTCCGCGTATCTCCGCTGACGCGGCAGAAAGCGCATTCCCGCGCATGGATGCAACGCGTTGCAACCCCGTCCGGTATACCATTCCCTTATACGCCCAGCAGTGTCAGTCCCCAGCTGACGGTGGGCGGGGCGGCTCAGCCGCCATGCGGAGGGAGAGTCGATCTTCTTTCGATCCCGAGGGGGGATGGGGTGGGAGTTCGGTCCCCAGCCGGCACCCACCCCCACACTCGAACTCCGCCTCAGTTCATGCGGCTCAAGAGCCAGAACGCGGCGAACGCGATCACCACGACGATCGGCACCCACGTCCCGGTGCGCTTCAGTCGACGGCCCTGCGACGCCACGCCGGGAGGCGGTGTCAACAGTCCTGTCGGTGCCGCGAAGGGGAGGGCGTCCGCCGAGCCCGCAGCAGCCGCCGCGGACGCGGGGCTCTCGGCGATGAGGCGTTCGTCGCGCCACCGCGCCCACTGGTCGAGCTTCGTCATGAGTGCGCCGACCGCACCGAACAGCCACGCCCAGGTCGCGGGGTCCAAGGTCGACACCTTGCGCTGCGTGTACAGGAACAGCCAGTCGTCGACGATCTCCACGTCGAGCTGAGCCGCGTTGTCGATGAACCGCGCCATGATGTCGGGCGTGAACAGGTAGAGGGCGTCGCGTTCGTATCCGGCAGGGCAGTACAGGGTGAAGTGCTGGTCGAAGTCGCCCTCGAGCGAGAGGCGCTGCGTACGTTGGAACGACGCGGGGAGGTTCGAGCCGAAGCCGTTGTTGCCTTTCGCGTCGAGGACGATGTTGGGCAGGGGCACATCGAGTTTCACAGCCACGTAGCCCCAGCGGTACGTGGTCGAGTTCTTCCCCGACTGCACCGTGTACTGGTAATTGCCGAACTCCACGAAGCGCGGCCTGGTGCCTCGGATCAGGTCGGTCGACTGCCGCGAGCGGCCGAGGCTGAAGATCATGCCGGGCAGGGGAGGATCGGCGACTTTCGGCTCGTACGCCATCCCGTTCGCCTGGGCGAATCGATGCAGCCGATACCGCGTGGTCTGCGCGTTGCGCACGCCCATCCAGATCAGGACGCCGACCGCGGCGAGCAGGAGGACGATCAGCGCCAGCGGGACGGCTGCGGCGGCCGGGGAATCCCCGAAGGAGGCGAGGGAGAGCACGAGGCCGGCGAGGGTCGGGATCAGCACGACCGCCGCGATCGCCGCCCCGGCGATGCCGATGATGGTGGAGACGGACATGCCCGACGACGGCCGTGAGCGCAGCTCTGCCGCGAATGCGCGCACAGCGGCCGCATCCACCGGCTCCGTCAGCGGGCGCGCGTCGAAGCTCGACGGCGTCGACGTCACCGGTTCACCGCGTCCGCACCCCAGCTGAGGTCGGCATCCGAAGGAATGGGGAAGGCCTCGAGGCGGTCGTCCGAGCAGATCGCGTTGATGAGCGCGGCGGAGCCGGCCACGACCGTGGAGTCGAAGTCGACCTCGCTCACCAGCACCCAGGAGCGATCCTCGGGCCAGATGATGCTCGGACTCTGCGCCGAGGGCGGGAAGCCGTGCCGCTCCGCGGGGAGGTCGCGCCAGGGGACGTGCAGCATCCAGTCCGGATCGGCGAACGTCCGCGGCGGAACGGAGAAGAGCACGTGGCCCCGGCCGGGAAGCTCGAGTCTCGGTCCTTCCGAGATCTCTCGCGAGAGGATGCCCTCCTGCCAGGAGGGCTTGCGGAACACGTTGTTGAAGGGGTCGTGCGTGCTGCGGTCCAGCATCGCCTGATGATTCGGGTCGTCGTCGAAGCGGACGAACGAGCGAGAGGGGCTGATGCCGAAGAAGCCGAGCAGGCCGCCGCGGCCCTCCCAGAGCGCGACGACGCCGGCATCGGGCGTCTGCGTGTGGTCGACGAGGTGTTCCGCGACTGCCGTCAGGAGCGGGGTTTCGAGTTCGCCTTCCATGGGGGAGGAGAACTCGCGGCCGTCGGGAGCGATCGGTGTGTGCGCCTCTCCGTCGCCCGGTGCCCGCACGATTCGCTGCCACTGCGCGAGAGGATGCAGGACCGTCCCGAACGCCGCAGCCGCCTGGGCCCACGAGGCCGGCTCCTCGTGGAGTCCCTCCAGCAGGGCACGCTGCTCCGCCGCAGGCATCCGCACCAACTCGTCGACAGTCGGCACAGGCCGGTCGGGCAGCGAGCGGACGATGGCGGGATGCAGGATCCGTGCATACGCGGGGAAGCTGCGGGGAACCACCCCGTGCATGGTCTCGTACCCCGAATCGAGTCGTTCGCGCAACCAGGCCCCCGCTGAGGGATCAGACATCCACTCCATGCGACCACGCTACCGGGGATCACTGTCGTCGATACGACCGCCGCCACTACGGTGGGAGTCGGCCACGCAGGCCGAGTGTCTTGGGAGATCGAATGCTGAATCAGGCCGAAGCCGTGCCCCGAGAGCGGACCTTCCGCCGCCATCCCGTCCGGTCGACCGTCGGGGCGATCGTGCTCTCCGCCGTCCTCTCGGTGGCGACGCTGTTCCTGCTCCCGACGTTCCTCCCGCGGGGGATGAACATCGCCACGCGCGGTCTGGTCGTGCTGATCGTCGCGATCGCGCTGACGGTCGCCGTGTTCGCGGGGTTCTTCTGGTTCCGCAACATCCGCATCGTCGTGCGTCCCGACGAGGTCGAGATCGGGAAGGCGGGCGCTCGCGAGACGTTCTCGCGAGGGACCACCGTGTTCCGCTCGAAGATCACCGAACATCGCACCAACGGGCTGCCCAGCGGCACCACCCGCGCCCTGATCGTGCACAGCGGCGGGCGGGAGATCACGTTCGAGCTGCCCGGGTACACGAGGTCCCTGTTCAACGAGCTGATGGCGACGCTGAACCCGATCGCCCAGCCGCAGTTCGTCGACCCGGTCGAGGCAGCCCGCGCCGCTGCGCACCTGCCGACGCAGTTCACGATCGATGCCGCGGGAGAGCGGCGGGTCGCCGCGCGGATCACGATCGCCGCTGTCGTGTTCCTGGTGATCGCGGTCGCCGTCGGGCTCCTCGCACTGATTCCGGGCTTCCTCGAGGGGGAGCTCTCGGCGCTCATCCTGCTCGCGCCGTTCGCCGCGCTCGCCGCCATCGGATTCGGGATCGCCGCCCTGCAACGCCGCCGCCTCGTCCGGTCGATTCCGGCGCAGCTGTCTGTCGACTCGCAGGGCATCCGCGTCGACGGCGTCGACATCCCCTATGCGCAGGTCGACCGCCTCTGGCTCACACCGCCCGCGTATCCCGTCAAGCGCATCCGGTTCGAACGCGCGGCGGGAAGAGCCACCACGTATCTCGTGTCGTCGCCTCGTGTGGAGATCACGCCGGGCTATGACGATCTGCTCGGCGCCGTCCGTGCCAGAACCGCGCATCGCCCCGGCCTCGTCTCGCTGGACCTCGAATGACGGAGCAGTCCGGGTCGCCGCGGCCGTCGTACGCCCCCGCGTACCCGATCCGCACCGAGCGACTGCTCCTGCGACCCATCGTCCCCACGGATGCCGCCGCGATGCACGCGTACAAGTCGGATCCGGACTCCGTACGCTACGTGCCGTATGCGCCGCTCGACCTCGCCGCGGTGGAGCAGCGGATCGCCACGACCTGGGCGAACACCCGCTTCACGCAGGAGGGGGATGCCGTCTGCCTCGCGGTCGAACACCGTGCGAGCGGGGATCTCGTGGGCGACGTGGTGCTGTTCTGGCGCAGCGAGTCGGATCGCTCTGGCGAGGTCGGCTACATCTTCGACCCGCGCTTCGCCGGGCAGGGGTTCGCGGGCGAGGCCGTCGCCGCACTGATCGCGCTCGGCTTCGACGGACTCGGCCTGCACCGCATCGCCGCGCGGATCGACGAGCGGAACACCCCGTCTGCGCGGGTGGTCGAACGGCTCGGATTCCGGCGTGAGGCCCGGCTCGTGGAGAGCGAGTGGTTCAAGGGCGAGTGGGCGACGCTTCTCGTCTACGCCCTCCTCGAGGGGGAGTGGCGGGAGCGCCCCGCACGGCCTGGCCGGTGACCGCATCCCCCATAATCGAGGAGTGACTGCGACAGCAACCCTTCCCTCCCTCGACGGCCGCCGCTTCCGGATGGTGTCTTCCACGACCTCCGCGGTCGACCCCGAATCGCCGAGCATCTTCGAGTACTTCGAGCGTGACGGCGCGATCTGGGGCGGTTACGAGGGCGACACCGTCACGTTCGGGAAGTTCGTCGGCACGCGCACCGGCGACACGATCTGGGTGTCGTTCGTGCACGTGCTCAAGGCGGACGGCTCGGTGGTCACCGGCGACGGCGAGAGCGAATTGGAACTCATCGACGGTGGCGGCATCCGCCTCGTGGAGCACTACGAGATGCACGGCCTCCCGCAGCTGAGCGTGTGCGAGGAGATCCCGGCGCGCTGAGGGGTCAAGACACGCCCTGTCACGGCGTGGGGACGCGGCGTGTCCTGACCCCTCAGCGGGGAGCGGTCAGCGCGGCGGCAGGGCGTCCCGACCCGGCGACGCGGGCGTCCACCGCGTCATGCCGAGCGGGATCTCGGTGTCGCGCTCGGGGAGGTCGGCCGGCAGCAGGTAGGGGCGGCGGATCACCTCGTCGAGCACGACCACGCTGACGACCGTGCGGACCTCGGGCAGCTGCGCGATCACGCCGGTCGAGAACTCGTGCACGCCGCTGACGTCCACGGCGCGGATCAGCAGCATCGCGTCATGCTCTCCCGTCGTGATCGCGCACCACTCCACGTCGGGCATCTCGAGTACGCGTTCCCGGAATGACGCCCACGCCTGGGGCATCACGGTGACGAAGACGAGCGCGCCGATCGAGAGCCCCGCCTTCGCCTGGTCGACTCTGGCGCTGAAACCCGTGATGACCCCGTCGTGCACCAGCGACTCGACGCGGGTGTACGCATTCGCGCGGGAGATCCCGACCGTGTCGGCGAGGGCCGCGATCGAGACGCGACCGTTATCACGCAGCACATCGAGGATTCTGTACGCGGTCGCGTCCAAAGGGGCGGCACTTCGTCCAGAATGCTTCGACTGATCCGCATCCTTGCTGGACATATTGCTCCTGACATCCGAGGTTCTGGACAGAGCGTGTCGGTGGGGACCGCACTCGCTGGACACATCGTCGCATATGATGCGAATCTGATCCCCGGTCGTCCACATCGGTGGCGACTCACCCGAATGTACTCCTCGCCCTTGGAGGCCCTCATGTCGTCACGCCGCATCACGCCGGTCCTCGCGTTCGGAGCCGTCGCGCTCTTCGCGCTCGCAGGTTGCTCGGGAGGGAACTCCGCGAACACGAGCGAGTCGTCCCAGGGCTCGGACTCCCTCGTCATCGACACCGCGTTCTCGATCGAGACCACCGACCCGGGTCACACCTACGACCCGACCGGCAACATGATCGCGAAGGCGCTGTACGAGACCCTCGTCGACTTCGAGGGCTCCGACGTCTCCACGCCGGTACCGGGTCTCGCCTCGTGGGAGCAGAACGATGAGGCGACCGAGTTCACGTTCACGCTCGAGGGTGACCGGGTCTTCTCCGACGGCTCGCCGATCGAGGCCAAGGACGTCGTGTTCTCGCTGCAGCGCATCCAGGGGATGACCGACACCAAGCCGAACTTCCTCCTCGGCGGCCTCACCGTCACCGAGGTCGACGAGAAGACGATCCGGATCACGTCCGAGACTCCGCTGCTGCAGCTCCCCGCGATCCTGGCGAACCCGGCGCTCGGCATCGTCAACTCCGACGTGGTGATCGAGAACGGTGGCACGATCGACGGCACCGACGTCGCCCAGAAGTTCCTCGACGGGGAGTCCGCCGGCTCCGGGCCGTTCGTGCTCGACACGCTCGACCTCAGCTCGCAGGTCGTGCTGACGCCCAACGAGGCGTACAACGGCGACGAGGAGACGGCATACTCGCGCGTCGTCGTGCGCAACGTCTCGGAGAGCGCCACCCAGCTCGCCAACCTCAAGGGCGGCGACTCGATGGTCGCGATGGACCTCAACGGCGACCAGGTCGCGGGGCTCGGCGACGACATCTCGGTCGACTCCGTCCCGTCCGGCCAGACCATCTTCCTGCTGCTCAACCAGTCCGAGGCCGTCGCTGGCGAGCTGGCGAACGTCAAGCTGGCCGAGGCGATCCGGTACGCGCTCGACTACGACGCACTGCTCGAGCTCGCAGGTGCCGGATCCGTGCAGGCGACCGGCGTGATCCCGCCCGGCTTCGAGGGCGCACTCGAAGACGGCGTCGACCAGGACCTCGACAAGGCCGCGGCCGCGCTCGAGGAGGCCGGCTACGACGGTCAGACGCTGAAGCTGCAGTTCCCCAACGACTACCCGGTCGGCGGCGTGGAGTTCACCCCGCTCGCCGAGCGCGTGCAGGCCCAGCTCGAAGACGCGGGCATCACGGTCGAGCTGGCGCCCGCGCCGTTCGCGACCGAACTCGACTCCTACGTCAACGGCACCGAGGGCTTCGGCCTCTGGTTCTGGGGTCCGGACTACGCCGACTCCGCGAACTTCCTGCCCTTCGCCCCTGGCCTGAAGGTCGGCCTTCGCGCCGGCTGGGCAGCCGAGGCGAACCCGGAGATCGCCGGCATCGCCGCGGGTGCTGCCGCCGCGACCGACCCCGAGCAGCGCACGGCCGCCTTCACGGACTTCGCCGAAGCGATGCAGGCCGAGGGGCCGTTCGTGCCGCTGATCGTCCCCGGGCGCAACATCTCCTCCGCCGACAGCGTGCAGGGCGCCGTGTACAACTCCGTGTGGGAGATGGACATCGCCGAGATCACGCCCGCCGGCTGATCGGACGACTCATGACGACAGTGGCCGTGCAGAGGCAGGCGCAGCGGCGCCGCTCGCCTCTCGTCGGATACCTGCTGCGGCGGGCCGGGACCTCCCTCCTCCTGTTGGTGGGCGTGACGATCGTCACGTTCGCGCTCACCAACCTGGTGCCGGGAGACCCGGTCTCGGCCGCCCTCGGTGAGGGCGCGTCGCAGAACCCGGCGACCCGAGAAGCCTTCATCAAGGCGAACGGACTCGATCAGCCACTGTTCGTGCAGTACTTCATCTACATGGGGAACCTGCTCCGCGGGGACCTCGGCACGTCGCTGGTGACCGGACGCCCGGTCACCAGCGACCTCGCCACCGCGGTTCCCGCGACCATCGAGATCGCGATCGGCGCGATCATCGTCAGCCTCGCGGTCAGCATCGTGCTCGGCACGCTCGCCGCCTACCGCCGCGGACTCGTCACAGACCAGGTGATCCGCGTCGTCACGCTGATCGGCCTGAGCGTGCCGACCTTCTGGCTCGCGCTGGTCAGCTTCTACGTGTTCTTCCTCGAACTCCGCATCGCGCCGGGATCCGGACGCATCTCGCCGTCGATCACGCCACCCCCGCGTGTGACGGGCCTCTACACGGTCGACTACCTCCTGAACGGCGACGCGGTCGGCTTCTTCGACGCCCTCGCCCACCTCGCCCTTCCGGTCCTGGTGCTCTCGCTCGTGACCATCGGCCTGCTGACCCGGTTCATCCGCACCTCGGTGCTCGAGGTCCTCGGCAGCGACTACGTGCGCGCGGCCAGGGCCAAGGGGCTCCCGGCCATGCGCGTGATCCTCGACTACGTGCTCCGTGGCGCCTCGCTGCCGATCCTCACCGTGGTGGGTGTCGCGTTCGGAGCCCTGCTGTCGGGCACGGTGCTCGTCGAGTCGGTGTTCGCCTGGCCGGGTCTCGGCACCTACGCCTACAACTCCGCCGCGAACCTCGACCTGCCGGGCATCATGGGCGTCGGACTCGTGGTCGGGGTCATCTACCTCCTCATCAACTTCGTCGTCGACCTGCTCTACGGCGTGCTGGACCCGAGAGTGAGGATCGCATGAGCCGCATCGCCGCAGCCGCATCGGCCGGGCGCTTCCGCTTCCGCTGGCCCCGCGCCTGGCGCACCCCGCTCGGCATCATCGGCACCGTCGTCGCCGGGGCGTGGGTCGTCGTGGCCTTCACCGCGCAGTGGTGGGTTCCCTACCCGCCGAATGCGCAGGTGCTCCCTCGTCTGCAGGCACCGGGCATCGACACGTTCCTCGGCACCGACGGCAACGGCCGTGACATCTTCTCGCGCCTGATGACGGGTGCGACGGTGAGCCTCCCGCTCGCGCTCATGCTCGTGGTGGCCGCCATGATCATCGGCACCCTGATCGGCGCGCTCGCCGGGTACTTCGGGGGCTGGGTCGACGAGACGCTGATGCGCATCACCGACCTGTTCATGGCGTTCCCCACCGTGATCCTGGCGATGGTGGTCGCCGCCTCGCTCGGCCCCTCGCTGTTCAACGCCGTGATCGCGGCGATCGTGGTCTCGTGGCCGCAGTACTCCCGCGTGACCCGCAGCATCGTGTTGAGCCTGCGGGGGCAGAACTACGTCATCGCCGGTCGGCTGCTCGGGCACTCGCCCGCCCGCACGCTGTTCGTCGACATCCTCCCGAACATCGCCGGCCCCGTGCTGGTGCTCGCGACTCTCGACATCGGCGCGGCGATCCTGCTCCTCTCCGGCCTCTCCTTCCTCGGTCTGGGTGCGCAGCCGCCGACGGCGGAGTGGGGGTCGATGATCTCCGGCGCGATGCAGAACTTCGACGCCTGGTGGCTCGGCGTCTTCCCCGGTCTCGCGATCCTGACCGTCGTGCTGGCGTTCAACTTCCTCGGTGACGCCATGCGCGATGTGCTCGACCCCACGGCCGAGATCACGCACGAGAAGGCGGCCGAGCACAAGGCATCCGCGACGGGGGTGGCCGCATGAGTGCACAGGGAACCCCCGTCCTCAGCGTCCGGGATCTGACGATCGACATCGGGCGGCCCCTCGTGAAGGGTGTGTCGCTCGAGCTCGAGGCCGGTCGTATCCACGGCCTCGCCGGCGAATCCGGATCGGGCAAGACGCTCACCTCGCTCGCGGTGCTCGGTCTGCTGCCGCGCCAGGCGCGCACGGGCGGCTCGATCTCCCTGGCGGGCGAGGAGCTGGTCGGGTTGAAGCGCCGCGGTCTCAACCGGGTGCGCGGCATGCGCATCGCGATGGTGTTTCAGGACCCGTCGGCCTCGCTGCACCCGCAGCTTCCCGTCGGACGTCAGCTCACCGATCACATGCGCGTGCACCTGGGTCTCAAGGGGGCTGCGGCGCGACAGCGCGCCGTCGAGCTGCTCGAGACCGTGCAGGTGCCGAACCCCGAAGAGGCGCTGAAGCGGTATCCGCACCAGTTCTCCGGCGGCCAGCGTCAGCGCATCGCGATCGCCTGCGCCCTTGCGTGTGACCCCGAGGTGCTGCTGGCCGACGAGCCCACCACCGCGCTCGACGTCACGGTGCAGGCCGGCATCCTGAAGCTGCTGCGCGACCTCGCGACCGAGCGGAACCTGGCCGTCCTGCTCGTGACGCACGACCTCGGCGTGATGAGCGCGATCGCCGACAGGGTCGCCGTCATGAAGGACGGCCGGATCGTGGAGCTCGCCGACCGCGAGACGCTGTTCCGCGATCCGCAGCACGACTACACGCGCATGCTGCTCGCGGCCCTGCCGGGTTCGCGGATCGACGAGGAGCCGGAAGGGCAGGCAGCAGATGAGTGAGGTCGCCGTCCTCGACGCGCAGGATGTCGTCGTGCGCTACCCGGGCAGCCCGCCGGTGGTCGCCGTGAACGGCGTGTCGATCAGCGTCTCCGCCGGCGAGACCGTCGCCCTCGTCGGAGAGTCGGGAAGCGGGAAGTCCAGCCTCGCACGCGCCGTCGTCGGCATCGAGAAGATCGCCGGGGGGACGGTGCGCTTCCGTGACGCGCCAGTGACCCCGCTCGGGATCCGCCGCCGATCGACGGCGCTGACGGGAATCCAGATGGTGTTCCAGGACCCGGCGACGTCGTTGAATCCGCGACGCCGGGTCGGTGACCAGGTCGCGGACGGCATCGCGACGGCGCGGGCTCGCGGCGCGGCGGGTTCGACCGTCGAGGAGTGGCTCGAGCGGGTCGGCCTGCCCGCGGAGGTGCGCACACGCTTCCCGCACCAGTTCTCCGGAGGGCAGAAGCAGCGCATCGCGATCGCCAGGGCTCTGGCCGCCAGGCCGTCGCTCCTCGTCGCCGACGAGCCGATCTCGGCCCTCGACGCGTCGACGCAGACGAGTGTCGCCGGTCTCATGCGCGACCTGGTGGCGGAGTCCGGTGCGGGGATGCTGTTCATCTCGCACGACCTCGCGGTCGTGCGCCGCATTGCGGACCGGACCTTCGTGATGTTCGGCGGGCGCGTGCTCGAGTCGGGACCGACCGACCGGCTCTGGGCCGCTCCGCAGCACCCGTACACGCAGGCGCTGCTCGCCGCGATCCCCGAGCCCGACGGCGCCGGCCGCATCCCCGCTGCTCCCTCGGTCGACGACCGCACGGTCTGGGCCGAGATCCCGCCCGTCGCATACTGACGGTGCGACGGGCGGGGGCCCGTCAGCGTGGGGGCAGTCGTCGGCCGGTCTGACGCCAGATGAAGAAGCAGATGATCCAACTCACGGCGTCGATGAGGCCGACGCCGATCAGGGATGACGAGGGCGTCCACGCTCGGGTGATGAAGAGCACGAGATGGAGGCCGACGATCGGAGCGATCACGATGGTCGCGAACGTCGCGGGTTTCAGTCGGGATGTCATCGGCGTTCTCGGCGTTCTCGGCGAACGAGCGACGAAGCGACCATCCCGACGGTCGTCGCGAGGACGATGAGGACGCACATGACCACCGAGGTCGCGAAGTCGGTGATCACGCCCTGCTGGCGGGCGATCAGGAATGCGAGCGCCGTCAGGATGATCGCGCAGAGAATGATCCAGCGAATACGGTTGATCATTTCGAACCCGTCTCTTTCTGTCACTGTGAATAGCACCCGGTGATGAGGCCTGCCCATTGCCGGAGGCGGACCCCTCTACCGCCGCTAGAGCAACCGATCAGCTGGGACTGATTGTTCCAGGCCCAACCAAAGAGGGCGCCTGCGGTGACACCAGCCGGCCAGAACCCCGCCCCTAAGAGGCCGGCGAGGCCCGCAGCGTCCTTGACGACCCCATACTTCGAGATGAGGGTCTTGACCTTGCAGGAGTCGATCATGATGTCCTCGACTGCGACTCCCGTTGAATAGTCGAAGGTCACAATCGTGCGACTGTTGATTCCCGCGCACGTTGCTGCTTCGGCGATGGTCGGTGACCCCACCGTGAGCCCGGCGATCAGCGCGATCGCTGCCATTCCGGCCAAAACACTTGTTCTTGAACCCTTGCGAATGCGGAACCAGGTATTCACACCCGGTTGCAGTTCGGAGTTGCAGACTCTCATCGGTGCCCTTTCATATGTGAGAAGTGATTTGCGCTTCCCGTGGTGAGATGCGTCCGTCACCGCCGGACAAGCCGTGATCCAACGCCAGTAACATATAAAATGTTACTTGCGTTGTCTGTCTGCCGTTTGGGGGACAACTACGACTCCGCGTGGCTTGAGGCTCAAGGGTGAGCTGTGGCGTGGGCGGTGGAACTCGAAATCAAGACCGCCGCGCGCAAGACGCTCGTGTGGGCGCCGACGGCACAAGACGCCGACCCGCTGTGCCACCGGGCGCCCCACCGACGAAGGGAACCACACCATGACCAGGTCACCTCGACAGTTCAAGGCACTGACCTACAGCGCAATCGCCGTCACCATCGTGCTCTTGCTCACCGGCATCGCCACGACCGTATTCGCCCTCGTCGGCCTCGAGTGGGGATCGGACGCGTTCGACGCGACACTCGCGTGGGCGCAGGCGCCCCTCATCGCCGGAGTGGTCGTCGGCATCGGCGCGATCCTCCTGCGCCGCTTCCAGGCTCGTTGTCTCCCTCCGCACGAAAGCGCTCAGGCCTGAGCGGAGATGAACGCGCTGATGACACTTCGGCGGTGACGGCGATATGGTTCTCCAACCATCGGTCCCTTCCCCTAGTGTCTGCGGGGACGCGTCCAGACCGGCGATGAGCGAGCGTTATGCGCCGCAACGGCAGTGGCCGCGTAACCTCGGCATTGTGGTGCGGAACGAGAGCCGAGGACCCCGAGTCGTGATGATGTGCGGCCCAGGTGGTGCTGGCAAGACGACGTACGCCAAGGGCTTGGAGCGCGAGGGTTGGACGCGTTTGTCGTTCGAAGTGGAGTTCTGGGATCGCGGAATCACGACGATGCCGTCGGCTGAAGTGGTGGCCGAGGTCGCCGCAGACCTGAAGACACGATTGCTTCGCCACCTCGCCGCGGGGAACGATGTCGTCCTCGACTTCGGATTCTGGTTCCGGCGACAACGCGATGAGTTCCGAGCGCTGCTCGCACCGCAGGGCATTGTGCCGGAGACCGTCTACATCGCGACGAGTCTCGAGACCATCCTGAGTCGGGTCGGTAACCGCCACGGCAGGCAGGCGGATGATTGGCCACTCACCGAGCAGGCGGCGAGGGATTTCTTCGAGCGTTTCGAGCCGCCGACCCCCGAGGAGGGGCCGCTCGAAGTGGTGCTCTGAGCCGCGCGAGGTGCGGAGACTGGGATTCGACGCGCGTTCGATGCCGGCTTCCCGGCATCGTGTGAAGTTCCCGGTGGTTGCAGGGCGGCGGGGCAGGATGGATAAGCTTAGGCAACCCTTACCCAACGGAACGGTACCCCATGCCTCTCATCCGTTCGAAGGCGCTCACCGCGCTGCTGGCCGTCGTCGTCTCGGCCGCCGTTCTCACCTCCTGCGCTCCTGCCGCCGATGATGCGGGCGGTGACGCGCCCGCCGGCGACGCCGACGCGTTCCCCGTCACGGTCGAGCACGCCTACGGCGAGACCACGATCGAGGAGCAGCCCACGCGCATCGTCTCGGTGGGCTACACCGAGCAGGACACGCTCTGGGCGCTGGGTCTCGAGCCCGTCGGCGTGACCGACTGGTACGGAGACTACGATTTCGCCTCCTGGCCGTGGGCGGACGAGGCGCGCGACGGCTCCGAGCCCGAGGTGCTCGGCACGAGCGACGGCCTGGACTTCGAGGCGATCGCCCTGCTCGACCCCGACCTCATCATCGGGACGAACGCCGGCATGACGGAGGAGGACTTCGACCGCCTGTCGGACATCGCCCCCACCGTGGCGCACTCCGGCGACTACTCGATGTACTTCGAGCCGTGGGACGTGCAGACGCTGCAGATCGGCGAGGCGGTCGGCATGAAGAACGAGGCGCAGAAGCTCGTCGACGACATCGACGCCACGTTCGCCGAGGCAGCCGCCGCGCATCCCGAGTTCGCGGACACGTCCGTGGTCTTCCTGCAGAACGCGATCTACGACGGCTCGGCGATCGCCTACCAGGACGGCCTGAGCACCGACTTCCTCACCGACCTCGGGTTCACGATCCCCTCCGAGATCGACGCCTATGCTCCGGACGACTCGTCGGGCGGCCAGGCGTACATCCCGGTCGAGAACCTCGATGTGCTCAACGCCGCCGACGTGCTGATCTGGGGTACCGAGTCGGACGACGACATCACGGCGCTCGAGGGCGAGGCCTTCGTGACCGCGATCGACGCCATGAAGAACACCTCGGTCGTCTACACCGACGGGGTCACCGCCGGTGCGATCTACTTCACCTCGCCGCTGAGCCTGCCGTACGTCCTCGACGCGCTGGTGCCCGCCCTCGCGGATGCCGTCGCCGGGAACGGCCCCGCCCGCACGGCGGAGTGACCGCGAGCACGCGCTCGAGTCGCGGTCCGCGCCGGTCATCCACCGGACGGACCGCGCTCGTCGTCGTGCTCGCGCTCCTCGCGCTCGCCATCGCCGCGGGCGTCGGACTCACCGTCGGCACGAAGATCGTCGGCCTCGACACCGTGCTCCGGGCGATCACCGACTTCGACGGGAGCGACCCGCAGCTCGTCGTCCGCGAATCACGCATCCCGCGGACGGTGCTCGGCATCGTCGTCGGCCTCGCGCTCGGGGCCGCCGGGGCGATCATGCAGGGGCTGACCCGCAACGCGCTGGCCGATCCCGGCCTCCTCGGCGTCAACGCCGGCGCATCGGTCGCCGTCGCGCTCGCCGTGGCGGTGCTCGGTATCGACGCCTTCCCGCAGCTCATGGCGTTCGCCCTCTTCGGCGCGCTGGTCGCGACCATCGGCGTCGTGCTGCTCGGTGCAGCAGGCGGCGGAAGCCCCGTGACGCTGGTGCTCTCGGGGGTCGCGCTCACCGCGGTGCTCGCAGGCGTCACGACGGCCCTCGTCCTCCTCAACCCCACCGCCTTCCTGCACATGCGCAGCTGGGAGTCCGGCGCGCTCGCGGGGCGCGACCTCTCGATCCTCCCCGTCGCAGGGCCCGCGATCGCGATCGGCCTCGTGCTCGCGCAACTCATGACTCGGGGCCTCGACCTGCTCGCGCTCGGCGACGACACCGCGGCTGCCCTGGGCGTGAAGATCGGCATCCTGCGCACGGGCTCGGTCGCCGCCGTGACGCTCCTCGCCGGCACGGCGACCGCGGTGGCGGGACCGGTGGCCTTTCTTGGACTCGCCGCCCCGCACATCGCGCGCGGCGTCGTCGGGCCATCGCAGAAGGCCGTCGTGCCGCTGTCCGCCGTGATCGGTGCCGTCGTCGTGGTGCTCGGCGACGTGGTCGGGCGGGTGATCATCGCGCCGCAGGAGGTGCCGGTCGGCATCGTGATGGCGTTCGTCGCCGCGCCGTTCCTCATCTGGATCGGTCGGCGCAGGAACCCGGTGCAGATGTGAACGCCCCGACTCGCGCCGACATCCGCCGTGCCCGCCGCACCCTCGACCGGCGCGGACGCTGGGCGATGGGCATACTGGCGACGGTCCTGCTCCTCACATTCCTCGCGAGCCTGTCGATCGGCGACACCGTGCTCTCGCCGATCCGTGTGGTCCAGGCGCTGTTCGAGACGCAGGGCGGTATCCGCATGGTGGTCATCGACTGGCGTCTGCCCCGAGCACTCGCTGCGGTGTTCTTCGGGGCAGCGCTCGCGCTCTCCGGCACGGTGTTCCAGACCATCACCCGCAACCCGCTCGGCAGCCCCGACGTGATCGGGCTCACGACCGGCGCCTATACCGGTGCTTTGATCGTCATGACCAGCGGCAGCGGGTCGGGCATCGCCGTCGCGATCGGCGCCATCCTGGGCGGCTTCGCCACGGCCGCACTGGTCGCACTGCTGATCGCCGGGCGCGGCGCCCTGGGGTACCGCATCGTGATCGTCGGCATCGGGGTGAGTGCGGTGCTCGCCGCCCTGAACTCCTGGATGCTGCTGCGGGCACGACTCGAGGTCGCCGTCTCCGCCGCGATCTGGGATGCCGGCTCGCTGAACGGCGTCGGCTGGCAGCAGGCCACCGTGCCGATCATCGTCGTGACGGCGCTGATGGTGCTGCTGGTCCTCGCTCGACGCGGCCTGTGGCTCATCGAGCTCGGCGATGATCTCGGCACCAGCCTGGGCGGACGGGTCGGCCTCACCAAGGGGGGACTGGTGGCGATCGCGGTCGGACTGACCGGCGTCGTCACCGCGGTGATCGGTCCGATCGCCTTCGTGTCTCTCGCGGCTCCGCACCTCGCGAAGCTCATCGTCAAGAACGGCCCGGCTCATCTGCTGGCAACAGCGCTGATGGGAGCCGTGCTGCTCTCGCTCGCCGACATCATCGGCCAGAACCTGGTGCCGAAGCATGCGCTCCCTGCCGGCGTCGTGACGCTGGTTCTCGGTGGGGTGTACCTGATCTACCTGGTGGTCCGGATGGCGCGGCGGCGATTCTGAGGTGGACGCAGAGGGGTCGAGTCCGGCGGATGCTGTGGCTATCATGTCTCGGTGTCGGACCGGGAAGATCTGAGAACTGTTCCAACAGCACCTCTGCAGGGGGTGCGCGTCCTCGATGTGTCCACGCTGTTCGCGGGGCCGCTGGCCGCGACTTTCCTGGGTGACTTCGGCGCCGATGTCATCAAGGTCGAGCATCCGGCCCGCCCTGACGCCTCGCGGGGTCACGGGCCGCAGAAGGACGGCGTCAATCTCTGGTGGAAGACGCTCGGCCGCAACAAGCGCACCGTCACGATAAACCTCGGCGACGCCGCGGGGGCCGACGTGCTGCTGCGCCTGGTGGCGGACGCCGATGTCATGATCGAGAACTTCCGCCCCGGCACGCTCGAGCGATGGGGGCTCTCTCCCGAGCGGCTGCTCGAGGCGAACCCCCGTCTCGTGCTGGCGAGGGTGACGGCGTTCGGGCAGTTCGGGCCCTATGCCGCGCGCCCAGGATTCGGCAGTCTCGCCGAGGCCATGAGCGGGTTCGCGGCGCTCACCGGGCCACCGGACGGACCGCCGACGCTGCCGCCGTTCGGTCTCGCCGACGGGATCGCCGCCCTCGCCACCGCCTACGCCGTGATGGCCGCCCTGCGCGGTGCCGAGCGCGATGGTCGGGGGCAGGTCGTCGACATGGCGATCATCGAACCCATCCTGATGCTCCTCGGCGGGCAGATCACGGCGTGGGATCAGCTCGGCATCGTGCAGCCCCGCACGGGGAACCGCTCGGTCAACAACGCCCCGCGCAACGTCTACCGCTCGCGCGACGGGATCTGGTTGGCGGTGTCGACGAGCTCCCAATCGATCGCCGAGCGCGTCATGACGGTCGTCGGCCGCGCCGAGCTGATCGATGAGCCGTGGTTCCGTTCCGGACACGATCGCGCGCAGCACGCGGATGAGCTCGACGATGCCGTGCAGTCGTGGATCGGTGCGCACGACGCCGACGAGGTGGTCGCCGCGTTCGAGGCCGCGTCCGCAGCGATCGCCCCCGTCTACGATGTGCGCGGCGTCGTGGAGGACCCGCAGTACCGGGCGTTGGGGACGGTCGTGCGCGTCGACGATGAAGACCTCGGCGACATCGCGATGCAGAACGTGCTGTTCCGGCTGTCGCGGACGCCGGGCTCCATCCGGTGGACGGGGCGGGCGCACGGTGCCGACACCGCCGAGGTACTGCGCGACGCCGGGTTCTCAGAGGGGGAGATCGCCGACCTCCGTGCGAAGGGGGTGGTGTGATGATCGACCAGTACCGCACCGGACTCTACGTGCCGGGCGACCGCCCCGATCGCTTCCTCTCGGCCGAGGAGAGCGGCGCCGACCTGGTGGTGTTCGACCTCGAGGATGCGGTGTCTCCCGAGCGCAAGTCGGCTGCGCGGGAAGCGGTCGTCGAGTGGCTGGGGGACGGACAGAGGGGAGCTGCCGCCGTGCAGGTGCGGGTGAACGCCGGCTCCGACGCCGATCTGCGGGCCGTGGCCGAACTCGGTCCGGACATCGGTGTGCGTGTGCCGAAGGTCGAGACCGTCGCCGATCTCGACCTCGCCGCAGCGCGGGTTCCCGGTCGGCCCGTCGTGGCACTCCTCGAATCGGCTCGGGGCGTGGTGAACGCCGCCGCCATCGCCGCGCACCCCGCTGTCGTGGCGCTCGCGCTCGGCGAGAGCGATCTGCGCAGCGAGCTCGGCGGGGGCGAACCCGTGATCGCCCATGCTCGACTGTCGATGCTGTTCGCCGCGCGCGCTGCCGGGCTGCCTGCGCCGATGGCGGCGGTGTACCCGGCGATCCGCGATCTCGAGGGCCTGGCCGAAGACACCCGTCGCGCGGCAGAACTCGGACTCTTCGGACGGATGGCCGTGCACCCGCTCCAGCTCTCCGTGATCGCGGCGGCCTTTGCGCCGAGCGACGACGACATCGCCTGGGCGCGGGAGGTGGTCGCGGCACTGCGCGGGGGAGGGGTGGCGACGCTCGCGTCCGGCGAGATGGTCGACCCGGCGATGCGCGGACGCGCGGAACGGATCCTCGGTGCCCGCTCACCGAGGTCTTGACACCCTGGGTGAGTCCGCCTAGATTCCCTGCAGCCCGAATATCGCCATTTTGGAAACGTTTCCACGATGGCGGGATGGAAACGTTTCCGCTCGACGAGGAGAACCATGGGGACGAAGCCAACTCTGCACGAGGTCGCCGCTGCGGCCGGCGTCTCGCTGGCGTCCGCATCGCGCGCTCTCACCGGTCGATCCGCGAGCCCGGAGATGGTGCGCAAGGTCCGCACGGCGGCCAAACGCATCGGCTACCTCCCCGATGCCACCGCGCGTTCGCTGCGACTGGGAGGGCGCCCGCAGGTCGTGTTCGCCGTCGATGACATCGGCAACCCGAACTACGTGCAGATGCTCCGCGCCATCGAGGAGGAGCTGGGGGAGACGACCCGCATCAGCGTCTCGGCGACCGGCCGCCGCCCCGACCAGACGGTGGAGCTGGTGCGCATGCTGAGCATGGGAGCGGGCGACGGCCTGATCATCTCGCCCCTGCGGGTCACGCCGGCCCTCCGGCAGGCGCTGGCCGACACGGTCGTGCCCGTCGTCGTCATCGGCACCCTGCACTCCGAGCTCAGCATCGACAGCGTCTTCGTCGACTCCGCCGTCGCGGTCGGCATGGTGGTCGACCACCTCGTCGAGATCGGGCGCACCCGCATCGGCGTCATCAACGGTCCTGGCAACACGAACCCCGGCGCGGCCAGACGAGCCGGCTTCACCGCGGCCGTCGAGCGGCACGGCCTCGTCCGCACCGAGGCGCTGCAGATCACGGCGAACGACTTCACCGTCGGGGCGGGTGTGGATGCCGCTGAGCGCATGCTCGCAGCGGCTTCGGACGGAGGCGAGTCGATCGACGCGATCGTGTGCGCCAACGACCTGATCGCGATCGGCGCGATCAACGCCATCCGCCGTCGCGGCATGCGCGTGCCGGAGGACATCGCCGTGACCGGCATCGACGACACCGACCTGGCAGCGCTCTACAGCCCCCCGCTCACCTCCGTCTCGCTGCAGTCCGAGCGTCGAGGGCGGATCGCCGCGCGGATGCTCACCGAGCGCTTCGCCGACCCCTCCCGTCCGACCAGGCGCGAGACGGTGGAGGCCACGCTCGTGGTGCGGGCCTCGACGATCGGAGAGTCCTCGTGAGCGGCACCGCAGTCCGGAGCGACCGTGCGAAGGGCGCGACCCCCAAGCCCGGCGGACTCGCCAGGTCGCGGCGCAACGAGGCGATCGGCCTCGTCATCCCCACCCTGATCCCGATCCTCGTGCTCAGCGTCGTCCCCCTCTTCATCGGCGTCGCCACCGCGTTCACCGACTCGAGGCTCGCACGCCACCACGACACGCAGTTCATCGGTTTCGAGAACTTCATCAAGCTCGGCTCCGACACCCAGTTCTGGCAGTCGTTCGGGATCGGCATGATCTGGGCGGTCACGGTGACCGCGCTCCAACTGATCGGCGGGCTCAGCCTCGCTCTGCTGCTGAACACCGACCTGCGCTTCCGTGGCATCACCCGGGTGCTCGCGCTCATCCCGTGGGCGATGCCGCCCGTGGTCGTCGCCGTGATGTGGCAGATGATCTACTCGCCGACCAACGGTCCGTTGAACTGGCTGATCGAATCGCTCGGCGGCCCCGAGAACATCAACTGGCTCGGCGACTTCGGACTCGCCCTGCCCGCGGTCATCCTCGTCGGAGTCTGGGTGGGCATGCCGCAGAACACCGTGGTGCTGCTGGCAGGTCTGCAGCAGGTACCGGGTGAGCTGCTCGAAGCCGCCGCGGTCGACGGTGCGGGCACCTGGCGTCGATTCGCCAGCGTCACGCTGCCGGCGCTGCGCCCGGTGATCTTCTCGATCGCGAGCCTGAGCTTCATCTGGAACTTCAACTCGTTCGGCATCGTCTACGTCATGACCGAGGGCGGCCCAGGCGGACGCACGATGCTGCCCATGCTCTTCACCTATCTCGAGGCCTTCAAATCGCGCAACACCGGCGGTGCCGCGGCGATGGGCGACGTGATCGTCGTGTTCCTCGTCGCGATCCTGGTGATCGCCCTCTGGCGCCAGCTGCGTCCGGAAAGGAGCGCGCGATGACCCAGAGCACCCAGACCCGCACCCTGGTCACGCAGAACACCACGAAGAGGCAGCGCGCGAAGATGAACCGTCGCACCAGGAAGCCGCTCGTGCGCGTGCTGCAGTACGTGGCGCTCGCGGGGTTCCTGATCTTCCTCGGGTTCCCGCTGCTGTGGCTGATCTCGACCGCGTTCAAGTCGTCCGCCGAGATCAACTCGCTCGCGGTCAACCTGCTGCCACTGCAGCCGACGATCGACAACTTCGTGGTCGCCCTCGAGAGGCAGGGCCTCGTGCGTGCGGCGGGGAACAGCCTCCTCGTGGCCGTCGCGACCACGATCATCGTCACGCTCCTGTCGATCCCCGGCGCCTACGTGATGGCCAGATTCCAGGGCAAGCTGCGGTCGATCGGCGTCGGCTACATCCTGGTGAGTCAGATCTTCCCGGTGATCCTGATCGTCATCCCGCTGTTCTTCATCCTCCGGTCGGTCGGCCTGGTCGACTCCCTCCTCGGTCTCGTCGCGGTCTACTCGGTGTACACGCTGCCGTTCTCGCTGTGGATGCTGCAGGGCTATGTCGCCGCGATCCCGTACGACATCGAGGAGGCGGCGTCGATCGACGGAGCCAACAAGGTCCGCACGCTGCAGCGGGTCGTGTTCCCGCTGCTCATGCCAGGACTCGTCGCGACGGCGATGTTCAGCTTCGTGTCGGCGTACAACGAGTTCTTCTTCGCGCTCGTGCTGCTGCAGTCGCCCGAGAACTACACCCTCCCCATCGCCCTCAGCACGTTCGTCGGCGGCGAGGGCAAGGTCGCGGTCGGGCCTCTGGCGGCCGGTGCGCTCCTGTCGAGCATCCCCAGCATCGTGTTCTTCACCCTGCTGCAGAAGCGCCTCGCCACCGGTCTGCTCTCTGGCGCCGTCAAGGGCTGAACGCAAACGACTTTCCGCAAGTCCCATCACACAAAGAAAGAGGTATGAAGTGAAGAAGCTTCATCGCGCGTCCATCGCGCTCGCCGCGGGTGCGGCGACGGCGCTGATCCTCGCGTCCTGTTCCGCAGGCGGCGACACGACCGACGACGCCGGCGACGGCGAGCCCGTGTCGATCACCTTCCAGTCCTTCTCCGACCAGCCGGCCGCGATCCAGGCCACCAAGGAGATCGTCGACGCCTGGAACGAGGACAACCCCGACATCGAGGTCGACATCGTGCAGGCGCCGACCGACAGCCTGGACGACAAGCTGACGACGCAGTTCGCCGGCGAGGTCGCCCCCGACATCATCCACTACGAGGTGCTGGGCATCGTGCCCTTCGCCCGTGACGGCTACGTCGCCGACCTGGGCGAGCTGCTCAGCCAGGAGACGATCGACGACATCGACCCCGGCGTGCTCTCCTCGGTGACGGTCGACGACCAGATCATCGGCGCCCCGACCGAGCTGCAGACCTACGTCGTGTTCGCGAACAAGACGCTGCTCGAGGCGGCCGGCGTCGAGATCCCGACCGGCGACTCCATGACCTGGGACGAACTCGACGAGATCGCGAAGGCCACGACGTCCGGTGACGTGCACGGCATCACCTGGGGCCTGAAGAGCCCGACGGCCGCCTTCATGAGCCTGGGCATGGGCTTCGGGTCGGAGTACTTCACCGGTGAGGGCGAAGACATGAAGGTCGAGGTCAAGGATGCCGACCTCGAGGTGCCGAACCGGGTGCGGTCGATGATCGAAGACGGATCGGTCGATCCCATCGGCGTCACGCAGTCGGGCTCCGACGTGCTGGCCACCTTCTATGCGGGCAAGGCCGCCATGACCGTGCAGGGCTCGTACCAGGTGGCGAACATCGCCACCGACGCCCCGGCCGACCTCGACTGGGTCGTGCTCCCTCCGCTCGCGGGCTCTGAGGGCGCGGTGCAGGCCGCGAACCCGCAGACGCTGTCGATCAACATCGACTCGCCCTACCAGGAGCAGGCCGCGAAGTTCATCGACTACTTCATGCAGACCGACAACCTCGTGAAGATGAACATCGCCGACGGCCTCATCCCGACGACGGTCTCGGCACGCGAGGCGCTCGCCGAGCAGACGGCCGATCAGAACGGCTGGCCCGAGATCGTGAAGTCGGCCGAGGGTCTCGACGGCCCCGCCTTCCTGCAGGCGAACGGGTTCGTCCGATGGAAGGACACCGTCGCGACTCCCGCGTTCCAGAAGTTCCTGGGCGGCGAGATCGACGACAAGTCCCTGGCATCGGAGCTCGACGACGGCTGGGCACAGGTCAACGGTTGACGACGGTGGGGCGGATGCACGCATCCGCCCCACCTCTAAGAGAGGAATGGCATGAGCTGGATTCGGGAACGCACGGCGGCCGTACTCGCGGGGTCGGCCATCGGCGACGCCCTGGGCGGGGCGGCCGAGGGGTTCAGTCCGGAGAAGATCAAGGAACGGTACGGCGGACGCATCACCGGCATCGTGCCGCCCTACCACCTGGACTGGCAGACCGCCCGCCCGGTGAGCCCGTACCACAAGGGCGACGGCCACATCACGGACGACACCTTGATGACGCAGGCCCTGATCCGGGTGTACGCCCAACGGCGCGACCACATCGACGCGTTCGCGGTGGCTGAGCTGCTGGTGCCTCTGCTGCAGACCGAGATCCGCTGGATCCCGGAGCTGGAGCGGGAGTCGATCCTGCTGCAGCGCATCTTCCTCGCGGAGAAGTGGCTGGTGACGCGGTTGCAGTACGGCCACGTCGACCCGCGGGAAGCCGGCGTGGGCAACGTGGTCAACTGCGGCGCCGCGATGTACATGGCGCCGGTCGGCATCGTCAACGCGGGCAACCCCGAGGCCGCGTACGCCGAGGCGATCGACGTGGCCGGTGCGCATCAGTCGAGCTACGGGCGTGAGGCGGCGGGTGTCTTCGCGGCCGCCGTCGCGGCATCCGTCGCCCTGGACGCGACCGTCGACTCGGTGATCGATGCAGCGTTGCGCGTCGCGCACGACGGCACGGCAGCGGCGATCCGGGCCGTCGTCGACGCCGCCCGCGGGTTGCCGGCGGACGCCGACGTCGATGCAATCGGTGTCGCGCTCCGTGACGCCATCCGCCCGTTCGACACGGTGGGAGACGCGTACCGCGAACCGCTCATGGACGCCAGGGTGCCCTCGCGGACCAAGGCGATCGAAGAGCTCCCCGTGGCGCTGGGGTTCCTCGTCGCCCATGACGGCGCCTTCCTGCCGACCGTGCTCGGCGCCGTGAACTACGGCCGCGATTCGGACTCGATCGCCTCGATGGCGGGAAGCCTGGCAGCGGGTATCGGCGGCGGCGCAGTGATCCCCACGGACATGTTCGACACCATCGCCACGGCGAGCCGTGTCGACTTCGAGGAGTACGCGACCCTCCTGTCCGACGTCGCGACCGAGATCATGCAGAAGGATGCGGCCAGAGCCGAAGCCGACCTCCGCCGCGTGTCGGCTCTCCAGGGGGCGTGATGCGCCTGACCTGGGCACAGCCGGAAGACCTGGTCCCGCACGAGCTGGTGCAGTCCCGTGCCGAGGGCAAGGACGTCGAGGGGATCGCCGAACGCTGGCGCACCGCGGGCGGCGGACTCGACCCGGTGCGTGGAGGGGCGACGGCACAGGCGGCCCCCGACGACCTGCGGGCGCTCGCGCGGGGGCTGCTCATCGAGCTCGACGATGTTCCGGCGCCCGTGGCTGAGGCCACCTCATGGGAGGAGCTGCGGGCGGAGCTCGATGGTATCCCCGCACCGATCCCGGCCCCCGCCGAAGATGTCCTGCTCGGCCGGGTGCACGGGGCATGGGCAGGCCGGTCGGCCGGGTGCCTCTGGGGCAAGCCGGTCGAGAAGATCCCGCGCGAAGGGATCGAGGACATCCTCCGGGCGACCGGTCGCTGGCCCCTCGAGGACTACTTCACCGCCCGCGGGCTGCCCGACGACGTCGCGCGGCGCTGGCCGTGGAACCGGCGTTCGGCGGTCAACTCCCTGCAGGAGAACATCGACGGGATGCCCGAGGACGACGATCTCAACTACCCCCTGCTGAACCTGCGGGTGCTCGAGACCAGCGGGCGCGGGTTCTCGACCGATGACACCGCCCAGGCATGGCTCGCCGACCTTCCGGCCGGGCGCACGTTCACGGCAGAGCGCATCGCGTACCGCAACCTTCTCGACGGGTATCGGCCGGACGAGGCCGGCCGCGTGCGCAATCCCTTCCGTGAATGGATCGGCGCCCTGATCCGCACCGACGTGTACGGGTGGGTCAACCCCGGGGATCTCTCCGAAGCGGTCAGGATGGCGTGGACAGACGCGCGCCTCAGTCACACCCGCAACGGCCTGTGGGGCGCGATGTGGGCCGCGGCACTGACCTCGGCGTCGCTGGTCGCCGGATCTGTCGACGAGGTGCTCGACCTCGCATCGACCGTCGTCCCCGCCGGCAGCGACCTCGCCACCGCCGTCGCGCACGGTGCCGAGCTCGGACGCGGAGACCTCGACGACTCCGCGGCGCTCGACGCGCTGCACGCCGCGTACGGACACCTGCACTGGGTGCACACCGTCAACAACGCGGCCCTCATCGCCTTCGCGCTCGCCCGCAGCGGCGGAGACTTCGCGCGGGGAGTGCCGCTCGCAGTGATCGCGGGGTGGGACACCGACTCCGCCGGGGCGACGGTCGGCTCGGTCCTCGGCGGACTCGCCGGTATCGACGCCCTTCCCGCGCGTTTCATCGACCCGCTCCAGAACCGCATCGCGACGAGCCTCCCGGGGCTCGACGGCGTCGAGATCGATGCTCTCGCCCGCCGCACCGTCGCTTTGCTCCCGAACCGCTGACCCTCCTAGAGACAAGGATGTTCATGACCTCTCCCACGCCGACCCTGCAGGAGCGCGCCCGCGGCTCGCTCGCCGGACTCGCGATCGGCGACGCGATCGGCCGACCCGTCGAAGGCTTCTCAGCCGCAGAGATCCAAGCGGCGCACGGGCGCGTCACCGGATACCTCGACCCCGAACCCGCTGGCAGCGACGACACCGAGTATGCGCTCCTGACCGCCAAGACCGTGCAGCGCGTCGGCGTGGGAGCGACCGCCGACGACTTCGCCCAGACCTGGATCGAAGACGTGCTCCCGCAGGCGGACGACTTCAAGGGGGGCGGCTTCAGCGAGATGGCCGCGATCGACAACCTGCGCCACGGCATCCGCCCCCCGCTGAGCGGCGACACGATGCACGGGTGGAGCGACGGCCTGGCGATGCGGGTGAGCCCGCTCGGGATCGTGGCCGACGGCGACGTCGAGCTCGCACGTCGACTGGCCGAGGCCGACGGCGCGGTGAGCCACACGACCGAGGGCATCTGGGCGGGAGTGGTCGTCGCCGTCGCCGTGACCTGCGCCCTGACGGGAGCCGACGCGGCCGCCTGCTACGACGCGGGTCTCGCGGCCATTCCCGCCGACAGCTGGACCGCACGGAACCTTCGCGACGCCCGCGATCTGGTGCGCTCCGGCCTCGACGACGACGCGCTCGCCCGCGCCCTCCACGACCGGCTAGCCGTTGCCGACTACTTCTGGGCAGACCTCGCCCCCGAGGCGGTCGGACTCGCGATGGCGTCCGTACTGCACGCCGAAGGACGCGCGGCCGACAGCATCCTGTTCGCCGTCAACATGGGGCGCGATGCCGACACGACCGCCGCGATCGCCGGATGCATCGGCGGCGCGATCTCGGGGATCGGCGACCTGCCGGAGGAGTGGGTGGCGGGACTGCGGCCCGTCGCCGGCTCGTGCATCCGATCCATGGCGGGGATCCATCCGCTGGACGCCGCCGACACCCTGACCCGCATCGTCGAGGAGGCGCGCGCATGACCACCCCCCTGATCGATCTGCTCACCCGCGGCATCGTCGCCGGAGAGTCGGCCTCGTCGACGAACGCCGACTTCCGCGTGTACGCCCTTCCGCCCAAAAGGGTGAACCGGGTGCGCATCCTCGCGAAGCTCGGCGACGACGACCGCACCACGACCGTTCCGAGGCCCTTCACGCACGCCGCACCGCCGAGCGTCCTGCACCCGGGAGCGGGCGAGAACATCGAGTGGTTCGCGTTCTCGGCGCGGCAGCATGTCCGAGGATTCGGGGTGAGCGAGTGGCTCGAGCTGGCCGAGCTCGAGGCCGATCCCGCCGCGGGACTGCGCGCCCGCATCGGCACCAAGCTCGCCCTGCAGAACCTGCGCCGAGGGCTCAGGCCACCCCAGTCCGGTCACGACAACGCGCACTACTTCGACGACATCGCAACGGTGCGGGCGCTCGCCGCAGTCGCCACGGGTGCGGCGGAGGGGGCAGGGGCGGATGCCGAGGTGACGCACTCGCTCGACGGGGTGTGGTGCGCACGGGCCAGTGCCGTCCTCTTCGGCGCGCTGATCGAGGGCGCCGACGTCGCCGATGCGGTCCGTCTCGCCGTGGAGGAGCTGCCGCAGAGCACGTGGAGCCGACGGATGGCGGAGACCTCGCTGCAGGTCGCGGCCGGAGCGAAGGGTCCGCTGGATCGCGCTCGACGTCTGAGCACGCAGGTCGGCGACTGGGTGTACAGCTACCCGATCGCGGCGCCGGAGACGTTCGGGTTCCTGCTCGCGCACATCGCTGCGGCCCAGGACGCCGACGACCTCATGCTCGGCGTCCTCGCACAGCCGCGCAACGCCGCAACGCTGCCGGCTCTCGCGGGGGCGGCGGCAGCGGTGCTGTTCGGGGAGGACTGGATCCCGGAGGGCCTCGAGCCGAGCGGCATCCGTCTCACCGGACTCGCCATCCCGCGGTTCGCCGGGCTCACGGTCGATGAGGCGATCAATCGGTGACGCGCGTATCGTTCCCCGCGGAGGAGCAGGCATGGGCGTGATCGTGATCGGCAGTGCGAACGAAGACACCGCGGTATCGGTTCACCGGCATCCCGGCGGAGGGGAGACGGTGCTCGGCACGTTGGAAGGCGTCGGCGCGGGTGGCAAGGGGTTGAATCAGGCCGTCGCCGCGGCCCGCGCGGGAGCCGGGACGACGTTCGTCGGCGCCGTCGGCGGTGACGAGGCGGGGGCGCGTCTGCGCTCCACGTTCGCGGCGGAAGGGGTGCGCACGTATCTGGCGATGTCGGGCAGCGTGACCGGGACCGCCTTCGTCATGGTGTCCGACGGCGGTGAGAACGCGATCGTCGTCGTGCCTGGTGCGAATCAGGACGCCGAGGCGCTCACACGTGAGTCGGACGCCGCGCTGGGCGGGATCGGAGCAGGCGACATCGTCCTCGCGCAGCTCGAGATCCCGGTCGACGTCGTGTTCTCAGCCTTCCGCCGGTCGAGGTCGCGCGGCGCCGTGACGGTGCTCAACGCGGCCCCGAGCATGTCGCTCCCCGGCGAGGTGCTCGATGTCGTCGACATCCTCGTGGTGAACGAGCACGAATGCCTCGAGGTGGCCGGCGGCGATCGACACGACGTGCGCGAGGCGGCGCTGGCCCTCGCCGGACGGGTGCCTACCGTGATCGTCACGCTCGGTGCGAAGGGAGCGCTCCTCGTGTCCGGCGGCGATTCCACGATGGTCCCGGCCCATCCGGTCGAAGCCGTCGACACGACCGCAGCGGGAGACACGTTCTGCGGCGCCCTCGTGGCGCGGCTCTCCGCCGGCGGGGAACTGGCCGACGCCCTGCGGTTCGCCTCCGCCGCCGCCGCGCTGTGCGTGCAACGCCATGGTGCGTCGGCCTCCGCTCCGTCCGCGCGCGAGACCCTCGAGTTCCTCGACGCGCACTCCGCGTAGGAAGACGAGCGGCGCACGCACGGCGGGCCGAGGCATCAGCCCCGGCCCGCCGCGTCAGCTCCGCCTCAGAGCGGTGCGACGATGTCCTGCTTCACGTCCCACTCGGTGATCTCCATCGCGACCTCGACCGACTGCCCCTCGACCGAGGCGCTGCTGGTGGAGGCGAGGCTCACGTAGTCCTCCGTGACCTCGAAGACGACGTCGACAGGGGTGCCCTGCTGCTCCACCGTTCCGGAGAGGAGGTACACCTTCTCGCCCAGGCGCTCGCCCGTGCCCGTCACCGTGAAGTCGCCCGAGATGCCCGCGGCCGCAGCGGCGGGGTCGAGCGACGTGACGTCGGCAGCCGTCGCGCTGAGAGCCGCGATGACCGGATCGCTCGACGACGGGTCGGCCGCCTGCCAGTCGCTCGTGGCGGACTTGACCCAGACGTCGTCCCCGAGGGCGATCAGCGATCCGACGGGTGAGATCGATTCGATGGCCTTCTCCGCCGGGTTGAACTTTGCCGTCGACTCGATGCCCATGACGGTGGTCTTCGCGGCGTACCCCGCCGTGTCCGACATGGCCTCAGCGATGCAGGTGCTCAGCGCGGAGCCGTCGACCGTGTCGCCTTCCTTCAGCTCGGGGCAGTCCGACGTCGGCGCCTCAGCCTCCTGCGACGCGCCGCCGCTGGGCTTCGATTCCGCCGGCTTGTCGGTCGCTCCTGCCGAGCACCCGGTGAGCAGTACGGCGGCGGCGAGCATGACGCCGACCCCCCATTTGTTGACGCGCATGGCGTCCCCCCTCTGGTCGTGCGCCCGATGACGGTCACCGGGCACGCTCTCCAGCATGCCAAAACTCTGCGGGGGAAGCGGGTACCTGGTGCGCCGGGACCGACCGCATTCGCGGCGGCCGTCCCGTTCCGCTAGACTGTCGAGGTTGTCTGCCTTCCGGCATCCATTCGGGATTCCTGGGGCGGGCACGTGCACACACCCTCCTGCTCCCGGGAAAGCCCCGAGAGCCGTTCTAGTCCGAAGGAGGTGGGTAAGTGACGCACCAGTACGAACTCATGGTCATTCTGACCCCCGAGATCGACGAGCGCCAGGTCGCACCTACGCTCGACAAGTTCCTCAAGGTCATCACCAACGATGGTGGCTCTATCGAGAACGTCGACATCTGGGGCAAGCGCCGTCTGGCCTACGAGATCCAGAAGAAGAACGAGGGCATCTACGCCGTCGTCAACTTCACCGCGACCAGCGAGGCCACGCAGGAGCTCGACCGCCAGCTGAAGCTGAACGAGCAGATCATGCGCACCAAGGTCCTCCGCGCCGAAGAGGCACAGGCGATGATCGCCTCCGAGGCCAAGCGCTCCGAAGAGAAGGCTGCCCGCAAGGCGGCCAAGGCTGCGAAGGCCTAAGTCCCATGGCAGGCGAAACCGTCATCACCGTGGTGGGAAACCTCACGGCCGACCCCGAACTGCGGTACACGCAGAACGGGCTGCCGGTGGCGAACTTCACCATCGCATCGACGCCTCGGAACTTCGACCGTGCCGCGAATGAGTGGAAGGACGGCGAAGCGCTGTTCCTCCGTGCATCCGTGTGGCGCGAGTTCGCCGAGCACGTGGCGGGTTCGCTGACGAAGGGCATGCGCGTCATCGCGCAGGGCCGTCTGCGTCAGCGCTCCTACCAGGACCGCGAGGGCAACCAGCGCACCGCGATCGAGCTGGAGGTCGACGAGATCGGCCCCTCGCTGCGCTACGCGACCGCGCAGGTCACCCGCGCTGCCTCGAACGGCGGTGGCGGCGGAGGACAGTCTCGCCCCGCGCAGCAGCAGGTGTCGGAGGAGCCGTGGTCCACGCCCGGTTCTTCGACCAGCGCCGATGCCTGGAGCACTCCGGGCAGCTTCGGCGACGACACCCCGTTCTGAACAACTTCTGGATCCGGCCCTCACGGTCGGCATCCGCTCATCACTAAGGAAAAACAATGGCTGGAAAGTCGAGCGGCGACCGCCGCAAGCCGCGGAAGGGCGCGAAGAACGCCGCTCCCGCGAAGTCCATCCGGGTCGGTGTCATCGATTACAAGGATGTCGCCACCCTTCGCAAGTTCGTCTCGGAGCGCGGCAAGATCCGCGCCCGTCGTATCACCGGTGTCTCGGTGCAGGAGCAGCGTCTGATCGCCACGGCGATCAAGAACGCACGCGAGATGGCTCTCCTGCCCTACGCTGGCGCCGGCCGGTAAGGGGTATCGAGATGGCAAAGCTGATTCTCACGAACGAGGTCGCCGGGCTCGGTAGCGCCGGTGACGTGGTCGAGGTCAAGAACGGGTACGCCCGCAACTACCTCATCCCCCAGGGCTTCGCTACGGCGTGGACCCGCGGTGGCGAAAAGCAGGTCGCATCGATCCAGGCCGCGCGTCAGGCACGCGCGATCCACGATCGTGACGACGCTGTCGCACTGAAGAACGCTCTCGAGGGCACGAAGGTGCGCCTCACGGTCAAGGCCGGCAAGGAGGGTCGTCTCTTCGGCTCCGTCAAGACCGACCACGTCGCGGATGCCGTCGCAGCCGCCGGCCTGGGTTCGATCGACAAGCGCAAGGTGCACATCCCTTCGCCCATCAAGGTGACCGGAGACCACGAGGCGACCGTGCGTCTGCACGAAGACGTCACCGCAGTCATCACGCTGCAGGTCGTCGCCGCCAAGTAAGGCACATCCCGAACGCCCCCTGTCCTCCGGGACGGGGGGCGTTCTGCGTTTCGGGGCACGACGCGATCCGGTGTCTCACCGCTGCGGCTCCTCGAACCGCGCTGCCTGACGCGTAGACGCGGTTCGCGAGCGCATGCGTTCTCCCGAAGCGTCAGTCTGAACGATGGGATAGCGACGTTCGGTGCGAAGTCTGGCCGAAAGTCATGGGCGGATCGACGTAATGACGAGGCATGTCCTCTCGTCTCTTCAGTGGGAGCAGCGCTCGGCCGATCACGGGCGGGCGGGTGGAGGGAATCATGAACGGTCGATACGGAGTGACCCAGCTCTTCGAAGAGCTGGAGGTCGAACGCGGCGCGAGTGTGCAGAGCATCACGGCGCGAGTCTCTGTGCTGCTCGGTGTCGACATCGAGGTCGATGTGCTGGACGACGAGGAGTGGAAGACCGTCCCGCGGTTCGTGCTCGTCGATGGCGACCGTGCGAGGATCGCGCTGCGGGGGTCCGATCCACGGTGGTATCGGCTGCACGTCGTCGCGCACGAGCTCGCACACCTGCTGTGCGGACATTCGCAGTGCGCCGCGCTGCCCATGGCGTTCGGCGATCCAGGGGCGTCGGTCGCCTCGGACACGGTCGCCGTCGAGGTCCTGCGTCAGCAAGAAGACGAGGCGGACGCGGTCTCGCGTCGGTTGTGCACATTCGTCCGCACGCCGAGCCTCGCTCCCGCGCACTCGGTGCCCTGCTGAGCCGTCGTTCATCGACCCTCGACGATTGATCGCTCCGCCGGGCTCCAGGGCGCGACGGATGCCCCGCGGTGGGGCCACGGGGCATCCGTGCTTCAGCGCCGGCGTCGTGTGACGGGGTGAGCTGGGGGCTCCGCCTCCGTCGACGTGGGGTTGGACGCAGCGGCGCACCGGCGGCGCAGGGTCTCCTCCCCCGAGGACGACCGCACCGCCGGGGTCGGCGCTACGCCGTCAGTCGACGACGCAGGAGTGTTGCACCCCCGAGGAGGAGCAGCAGGGCCGCGAGGGCCATCAGCCCGCCCGAGGAGGCACCACCGGTCATCGCGAGGCCCGTCGCCTGCCCGGTGACGGCTGCGCCCGAAGCACTGACCGAACCGGTCGAGGCGACCGGAGTCGTGCCGGGGTCGGTTCCGGGGTCCGTTCCAGGGTCGGTTCCGGGGTCGGTTCCGGGGTCCGTTCCAGGGTCGGTGCCGGGGTCGGTGCCCGGGTCCGTTCCAGGGTCGGTGCCGGGGTCGGTGCCGGGGTCGGTCACGGTCGCCTCGCCGACCACGGAGATGGCGTTGCCGCCCACCGTGATCGGAAGGGAGATCGGAAGACCCACCTGGGTACCGCCGAGGGTGCTGTCGTCTCCGGAGGTGGTGTTGCCTCCGGTGGTGGGGCCGGCCGGGGTGGTGGTGCCGCTTCCGGTGGTGCGGGTGACGGTGGCGTCGTCGAGCACGGAGATCGCGTTGCCGGTCACGCCGATGGGGGCGGTGATGGGTGCGGTGATCTGGGTACCGCCGAGGGTGCTGTCGTCACCGGTGGTGGTGTTCCCTCCGTTCGTGGGGCCGGCCGGGGCGGTGGTGCCGCTTCCGGTGGTGCGGGTGACGGTGGCGTCGTCGAGCACCGAGATCGCGTTGCCGGTCACGCCGATGGGGGCGGTGACGGGTGCGGTGATCTGGGTGCCGCCGAGGGTGCTGTCGTCACCGCTCGTGCTCGGCCCTGAGGGGGGAGCGGACGACCCGGTCGCAGCCGAGCCGCCGGACGCGGCAGAGCTGGTGTCTCCGAGCAGTGAGATCGCGTTGCCCGACACCGTGACCGGTGCCGTGATGGGCGCGACCGCCTGGGTGCCGCTGGCGATGCCGTCGCCTCCCGACGTCGTGGCGCCGCCGGAACCAGAGGTCGCCGGTGCTGCGGCGCCCTGACCGGTGGGTGCGGTGCTGTCGGTGTCTCCGAGCAGCGACACGGCGTTGCCCGTGACGGTGATCGGGGCGTTGACCGCGAGGAGCGCCTGCGTGCCCGAGAGCACCCCGTCCGCACCGTTCGTGGTCACGAGAGGCGCCCCGGCCGGTGCCGCGGTCTGGGGAGCCGGGCTCTGGGGAGTCGCGGCCGGGGCGCTGGTCGAGGACGTGTCGGTGAGGCTCACGGCGTTGTTCGTCACGGTGACGGGGAGGTTCACGGTGACGACCGCCTGGGTGCCGGATGCCGTGCCCGACTCTCCGCTGGTCGCGGGAGCCGGGGCCGGGGCGGGGGCTGGCGCGGGCGCGGGTGCCGGGGCCGGAGCAGGGGCAGGTGCGGAGGTCACCGCATCGCCGAGCACCGAGATCGCGTTGCCCACGACCGAGATCGGTGCGGTGATCGCGGTCTCCGCTTGCGTGCCGGAGAGCAGTCCGTCGTCTCCGGTGGTCTCGGCCGCATTCGCGGCCGTCGCGCCGAGGAGCGTGATGCCCCCGGCGATGAGCGTGCCCCACAGGGCTCGCTTGAGGTAAGTGCGCATGATCTTTCTCCTGACTGGATGAGCGTCTGATGGGTGCGCGCGATGAGAGTGCGCGCGCAGCACGGCATCTGTCGTTCCCACGGGGAACGACGTGACGATCCGTCAGTCGGGAGAGACGTCGGTGTCGGCGACCGGCGACGAAGGAAGGACGTCGTCGGGTGCGCCGGTGGTTCGCTCGCCAGCACGGAGCGGAGAAGCGTCCACGTCGCCGAGGCGCGCGTGGGCAGGACCTGCTCCTCCACCGGAGCCGGCAGAGGAAGACGCGGGAGAAGGTGCCCCTGGCGGGTTCCCGCTCGGGGGTCCGGAAGGCACAGGGGTGGTGTCGTCGACGGCGTGAGTCGTGCCATCGACGCCGAGGGTCACGGCGGCGGGCGGAGTTCCGACCTCCCGTCGGTCCAGGATGCCGGGAGAGGTCTCTGCCGCCCTTGTCGCTCGCGCGCTCGTGGTCGTCACAGATGCCGCGACCACGGTGTCCGGCAGGGGTTCGGCGGGCTCTGTCACTCCGCCGGGGTCGCCGTCGCCGGGAGTCGTCGGAACGAGTGCCTCGAGCACGGGCGGGACCGTCTCGGTCGTCACGTCGCCGAGAAGCGCGGTCGTGTCGTCGATCACGCCGACGAGGTCGCCGACGGCTGACGTGATCCCGAGGTCGGAGACCAGGTCGCCCACCACAGGGAGCCCGGAGACGGTGTCGAGGATCGGATCGGTGATCTGTGCGACCGGGGCGTTCGTGATGGCCTCGGCGACGGGTGCGACGACCGCTGCCGTCGCCTCCGAGACGGTCTGTGCGACGGGGGCCACGGCCGGTCCGACGACCGGGGCCGCGACGACCGGCTGCGTCACCGCGGCGACCACCGGGGGAACTGTGTGCTGCACGGGGGCGACCACCTGCGTGACGACGGGCGCGACCACCTCGGTGACGACCGGGGCGACGGGGGCCGTGACGGCCGACACCGTCTGGCTCACGAGGGAGGTGAGTCCGTCGAGCGGACCGTCATCCTGATCGTCCGCGTGCGCGGATCCGCCGCCGAGAAGGACCGTCAGCGTCGCCCAGGCGAGCACACCGATCCCACCCCAGAGGACGGCGGCAGGAACGCCGCGTCGGGTGGCCCGAACGTCCACGTCGACCTCCCCCTCCGAAGGCAACGTACATCGACACAGGTGCGTCGATTGCGGGTGACGATACTCGCGAGAAGCCGTCCTGTCTAGGGGGTGCGAGGCGAGTTTCCGGGGATGTACGGGTATGACGCGCCCGGAGAAATCTCGGCTTGACTTTCCCCAGGTTCTACACATCCCCGTTCGAGACGAGCAACCTTCAACGCGCGATTTAAACTGATTCTCATCCACAGGTTGGGGAAAGCGGAATCACCTGTTCAGCGGAGTAAAAATAGTTCGAGACGCACACCCTCCACGGAGTTATCCACATCCGTTGTGCACAGACACTCCGACTTTGTCCGCACGCTTTCCACATGGTTATCCACAGGCCGTGTTGCATGGCGAAAGGGTCGCTCGTAGCGTGGGCGAGCGACCGAATGTCGGAGGCACCTGTTTCGCTGTTCAGGGTGGCGCGACGGCCGAGCACCATACGGCCCCGCCGCCGACGCGTCTCATCAGGACATCGCATCGGAAACGTCGCATCGAAGGGAAAATAGTGTCGATCGCCGACATCTCACAGGAGCGCCTGGGAGGGCAGCGTCCGCCGGAGCGCACGCCTCCGCACGACCTTCTCGCCGAGCAGAGCGCGCTCGGTGGAATGCTCCTGTCGAAGGATGCCGTCGCCGATGTGATCGAGACGCTCAAGGGTGCCGACTTCTACGTCCCGAAGCACGAGCTCATCTTCGAGGCGATCCTCTCCCTGTACTCGCACGGTGAGCCCACCGACGTCGTCGCCGTCACCGACGAGCTCATCAAGACGGGCGAACTGGGCCGAGCAGGTGGCGCCGACTATCTGCACACCCTCACCTCCATCGTCCCGACGGCGGCCAACGCCGGCTACTACGCGGGCATCGTGTCGGAGCGGGCGATCCTCCGACGCCTCGTCGACGCCGGCACGCGTATCGTCCAGCTCGGCTACGCGGGCGAGGGAGACGCGACCGACATCGTCAACAACGCCCAGGCCGAGATCTATTCGGTCACCGGCGCCGAGACCGCAGAGGACTACGTCCCGCTGCAGATCGCGGTCGACGCGGCCCTCGAAGAGATCGAGGCGGCCAGCGGCCGCGACGGATCGATGACCGGCGTGCCCACAGGCTTCCGCGAGCTCGACGAACTCACCAACGGATTGCACGGCGGCCAGATGATCGTAGTCGCCGCCCGCCCCGCGATGGGAAAGTCGACGCTCGCTCTCGACTTCGCCCGCGCGGCATCCATCGGGCACGATCTCCCCTCTGTGTTCTTCTCGCTCGAGATGGGCAAGAGCGAGATCGCGATGCGACTGCTCAGCGCCGAGGGCCAGATCCCGCTGCAGAACATGCGAAAGGGCAACCTCGACCCTCGCGACTGGACGACCGTCGCCGCGACCCGAGGCCGCATCAACGACGCCCCTCTCTACATCGACGACAGCCCGAACATGACGCTCGTCGAGATCCGCGCGAAGTGCCGTCGCCTCAAGCAGCGCGAAGGCCTGCGCATGGTCATCATCGACTACCTGCAGCTGATGACCTCGGGCAAGCGCGTCGAGTCGCGCCAGCAGGAGGTCTCGGAGTTCTCGCGAAGCCTCAAGCTGATCGCCAAGGAGCTCCAGGTGCCGGTCATCGCCCTGTCGCAACTGAACCGTGGTCCCGAGCAGCGTCAGGACAAGAAGCCCGCGATCAGCGACCTGCGAGAGTCCGGCTCGATTGAGCAGGACGCCGACATGGTCATCCTCCTGCACCGCGACTCGGTCTACGACAAGGACGTGCGTCCGGGTGAGGCCGACCTGATCGTCGCCAAGCACCGCAACGGCCCGACCGCGACCATCACCGTCGCATTCCAGGGCCACTACTCGCGCTTCGCCGATATGGCCCCCGGCGGCGACTTCAACTGAGTCGGCAGCGTCGGGGGCGAATCGCCGGCCGCCGGTGACGTGAGACGAGCAGGTGTCGAACGCCGACCCCGATGACCGTCACCTCACTGACGTTCGTCAGCTCGGGCGAGAGTCCGGGGGAGCGGGGACGGCGACGCGAGGCAGCGCCCTGGTCGCCGCTCCCGTGATCGCGACGACGGCCGCGAGTGCGCCGAGGCCGATCGGAAGAGTCGCCGCGACGGCGACGCCGCCCACGAGCAGCGGTCCTCCGGCGTCGCCGAGCTCCCGCCCGAGCTCGGCGGTGCCCATGGTGCGGCCCATCCGTTCCGGCGGCGTCGTGTCGGCCAGGTGCGCGAACGCGAAGGGCGTGGCGAGACCGATTCCGACCCCGAGCAGAGCCGCCGCCCCGTAGAGCACGGGCAGTGACGGCCAGAACGCCGCGAGGAGGATGCCGGCCGCGACGATCTCCACGCCGAGTGTCATCCCCGCCCTGTCGCTCAGGCGGCCGCTGTCGCGGAGTCTTCCGGCGAAGGGTTGGGTGAGCGCCGAGGTCAGCGCCAGCACGGAGGCGATCGCGATGCTCGCGAACAGCGGAGCGTCGTGACTGCTCGCGAGCGCGGGGAGGAAGCCGATCGCAGCTCCCAACGCGCCGGTGGACGCCGCGAGGACCAGCGTGGGAACGAGGAACCCCCGTGCGGTCGTCTGCCGTGCGAGGTCGGCGATCGTGTAGCGGGGGCGGGGCAGCGGCTCGACCCGGGGGAGGGCGATGGCCACCCAGACGGCGGTGGCGATGGCGACCGCGCTCAGGCAGACGAAGAGGAGCGCGAAGCCGCCGAGGAAGATCAGCGCGGCGCCGAGGAGCGGGCCCAGGGTGTAGCCGAGACCCTTCCAGGAACCGTACCGGCCGAAGTACCTGCCCTTCGAGCCGGCGCCGGCCAGACGTGCGACCGTCGCCGAGGACGCGGGGGAGAAGGCGGATGCCGCCGCTCCCTGGCCGAGCCGAGCGATCGCCAGGGCGACCGTGCTCGACGACCACACCCCGACGAGCGACACGAATCCGAACGCGAGGAGCCCGACGACGATCACGGGCTTGGGGCCGATCCTGTCGGCGATGGAGCCGAACACGGGCTTGAGGAACACCTCGGCGAGGTCGTAGATCGCCAGCAGGGCGCCGAGTCGGAGCAGGTCGAGACCGATGTCGTCGCTGCTCGCGCCGAGGCCCGCCGCGATGCTGTGAGCGCCGAAAGCGGTGACGAAGCCCGCGGCGTAGAGGGGGGCGATGGCACCCGTCCTGGGCTCGGGGCCTGGCGCCGTCATGCGTGCACGGCCTGATACACGAGGTCGGCGAACCGGCCGAGGTCCGCTCCGCATGCGGCGAGCTCGCGATCGGCCTCCTTCGACGCCGGCGACTCGAACACGTCTCGGCTGCGCAGGGTGCGATGCCAGCGCTGCAGGCGGTCGAGACTCTGCTCCTCCTCCTCGAGCTCCGCGAGCGTGAACTTCTTCTTCTCGATCTCGCGCGCGATCTCCGCCCGGTACTTCACGCAGTCGGCGACGAACTCCGACCAGTCGTCGGCGCGCGCGGCGTCGAACAGCTCGCGAAGCGCGGCGGTGTCACCCCCGTCGGTCTGGGTGCGCAGCACCAGGATGTCGCCGTCTCCACGCTGCGCGAGCGTCCTGGCACGTTCCACCCCGGCGGCGCACGCGGGAACATCCGGTGCGACCCAGGTGCCCTGACCCGCGGGCACGGCACCGAACTGGCGCAGTTCCCGCCAGACGGCCACGCGATGCCGCGACGGCGTCGCAGGCACCTGCACCAACAGGACGAGCCATCCGTCGGAATCTGTCACATCAAGAACTGTAACAGCTGTTACAACGGAGTCGGGGAGTGCATGAGCGGCAGATGTCCCCGAGGGTCGCTACGGTCGACGAGGAAGATGCTCGGACGGCACCGGAAGAGGTGGGCCATGTTGGCAGGAGCGCGCACAGACCGCCGCGTGCGCGATGGGTACACGGCCCGCGCGACCGAATACACCGAACTCTTCGGCGACGTCGCGCAGCTCGACGCGAGAGACCGAAAGCGCATCGTTGGATGGGCGGACGAGATCGACGGACCCATCCTCGACGCGGGGTGCGGCCCCGGACAGTGGACCGCGTACCTCGCCGATCGGGGGCGGGAGGCGCAGGGCATCGACCTGGTGCCCGCGTTCGTCGCGACCGCGTCGGCGCGATTCCCGCACGTCTCCTACCGCGTGGCATCGTTGCTCGACGCCGGCGTCCGCCCCGGCTCCCTCGGGGGTGTTCTCGCCTGGTACTCGCTGATCCACGCGAGCCCGGACGAGTTGCCGACGCTCCTCACCGCCGCGCGGTGCGCGATCCGTGAGGGCGGAGGGCTGCTGGTCGGCTTCTTCGACGGGGTGGACGGCGAGGCGTTTCCCCACGCGGTGACGACGGCGCACTACTGGTCGCGGCCCGGCATGTCGGCACAGCTCGAGCGGGCCGGATTCGTCGTCGTCGACAGCGAAGCCAGGGTGGACGAGGGTCGCCGACCGCACGCGTCGATCAGTGCGCTCGCGGTCTGAGCCGCTGGCATCGCCGGCACGTCCGCGGGAATCGAACCCGCGCGGAGAGCGGTTCTGCGGCTATGCTCGTGTTTGCTATAGCAAATCGCCTTCCAAGGGGACACATGACCACGGTCGCTCGCATCGAAACCGCCACGGCACAGCTCCCGCTGCCGGCGCCGCTCCAGCTCGGGGCCATGACCGTCGCGCGACGCGAGTACAGCGCCGTCCAGGTGACTGACGCCGATGGCATCGCGGGTGTCTCGTACTGCCTCTCCCGTGAGGCGCCGATGGCCGAGATCGTCGAGCGTCTCGTGGCCGCGCACGCACGGGGAGCCGACGCCGACGACCCCACATCGACCTGGAACCGGATGCTGCGGGGGAGCGCGATCGTCGGACGCGTCGGACTCGTCCGTCGAGCGATCGGGCTCGTCGACATCGCGCTGTGGGACGTCGCTGCTCGTCGCGCCGGTGTGCCGCTGTGGCAGCTCCTCGGCACGGGGGACGCCCCCCGCGACTCGATCCTCGTCGCGGCGTATCCCTCTCCCGACCGCACTCCCCGCGAGGTCGCCGACGAGGTGCTCGCCCAGGCGGACGGATGGGCGAACGTGAAGATCTCGCGCGTCGCCGACCCCGCGTACATGCGCGAACTGCTCGCGCTCTTGAACAGCGAACTGCCCGCGCAGACCGGCCTCATCGTCGATGTCGGCTTCGGCTGGCCCGACGCCGAGACCGCGCTCGCGGAGATCGCGCGGTGGGGCGACCCGCGTCTCACCTGGCTCGAGGATCCGCTGCTCCCCGAGGACGCCGCGGGCTGCGCCCGCATCCGTCGCGAGTCCGGTCTCGCCGTCTCGGTCGGCGACGAGGTGACGGACCCGGCCGTGCTCCATGCCCTCGTCGAGGAAGGCGGCGTGGATGCCCTCCGCCTCGACGTCGTGGCCATCGGCGGCATCACGCCCGCGCTCGAGATGACCGCCTGGGCGTCGGCACGTGAGGTGCCCGTCTCGGGCCACGTCTATCCGGAGGTCACCGCGCACCTGGGCATCGGCGTCGAGACTTTCGCCCGCGGACGCAACCCCTACGACCCCGCGCCGTCCTTCATCGTCGGCGGTCCCTCGTTCGAGGGTCGGGTGCGCCCGACGGATGCACCGGGACTCGGCTTCACGCTCGATCCGTCCGTCTTCGCCTTCGAAAGGGGCCTCTCATGATCGAATCCGCACGCAGCGTCGTGGTGACGGGCAGTGGCAAGGGCATCGGTCGCGCGATCGCGGAGCGCCTGACGGCCGACGGATGGATCGTCGTGGGGCTCGAGCGTTCACCGGGGTCGGGGACGCTCGAGGAGGGCATCGTGGCGGAGGTCGTGCTCGGTGACGCGTCGGAGCGCAGCGCCCACCAGCGGGCGGCGGAGGCCGCCCTCGCCAGAGCACCGCTGGCAGGGTGGGTCAACAACGCCGGCATCACGAAGCACACGCCGCTGCACGAACTGGATGAAGACGTCGTGCGCGAGATCCTCGGGATCAATGGCTTCGGCTACATCTGGGGGTGCTCGACGGCCGTCTCGGCGTTCATCGACCAGGGCCTGCCCGGGGCGATCGTCAACGTCGGCTCGATCCACGGCCGCGCCAGCCACCCGCACCACGGCGCGTACGAGTTCACCAAGGGTGGCATCGATGCCCTGACCCGCAGCGTGGCGGTGAGCTACGGCCGGCTCGGCATCCGCGCCAACACGGTGGCACCGGGAGGGGTGCGCACCCCGCACCTCGAGGCGAAGATCGCCGCATCGCCCGATCCCGAAGCCGAGGAACGCGGCCTCGCAGAGGGACCGCCCATGGGGCGCATCGCCCGTGCCGAAGAGGTGGCAGCCGTGACGGCCTTCCTGCTCTCGGACGAGGCCCCGTACCTCAGCGGCGAGTCCATCGCGGTGGACGGCGCCTGGACGGCCTCCTTCGGCTCCGTGGAGGTCGACCCGGCGTTGGCGGCACGGTTCCGCGGCGAGTGACACGACGAACCGACCGGGGGTCACGTCGACGTGTCACCGGAGCATCGCGGCATCCTCACGCTGGAAGCGGCTCCGGTACTCGCTGGGCGTGAGGCCGTACAGCGAGCGGAATCGGCGGCTCGCGTAGTTCGCGTCGTCCCATCCGACGGCCTGACCGACCTCGGAGACGTGCTTGTCGGTGAGGGCGAGCTGCGTCGCCGCGGCTTCGCCCCGTGCACGGGTGAGCCACGCCATGGGCGAGATGCCGACGTGCGTCTTGAAGACACGGTGCACGACGGCAGGGGAGAAGTTCGCGGCCTTGCTCAGGTCGGCGATGGTCCAGCGTGCGCTGAGATCGTCCTGCATGAGATTCATCATCGTGATGACAGCGCGTGCGATCGTGCTATCCGTGGCCGGTTGCGGGGAGAGCGCGAGTGCGCTGAACGAGTCGAGCACGCACGTCGCCAATCCGATCAGAGTCGGTGCGTGCGTGGAGCGCGAGTGCTGCATGATCTGACCGAGCCAGCCCAGGACCTGCAAGCACGATTCCTCGTCGAGTTCCCCGAGATTGGGTTCGCCGCCGAGCAGAGCCCGCGCGAGATCCGGGTATTCGACGATCCACGAGAGTTCGCGAAGCAGCAGCTCCGGGGCCAGATAGAGATTGAAGGTCCACAGGTCATCCGTGTCGCGATACGCATGCCAGGAGCCCGGACGGATGATGATCACAGACCCGTGCCGCAGCGGGCGGCGACCTTCGCGCGTCACATGCACACCCGTGCCGCGTGAGACGACGGCGATCTCCAGGTAGTCGTGCGTGTGCTCGGGGATGCCGCCGAGCGCGGGCACGTCGTTGGAGGCGATCGGGAGGGCGCCGGCGCGGAACACCTCGTAGCGCTGGATGGACGGGTAGCGGACAACCACCCGCTCACTTTCGCATAGCGGAGGATGTCTGGGAAGACACGCGGCAGGATCGTGCTAGTGATGAGCAGCATCGTGCTGGCAGGCCGCCCATGGTGCCGGACAGGATTGTCGATATCACCCGCTGGGCGACGACGCGAGACATCAGGGAGCAGTACACGCATGTTCAATGCCGAACAGAAGACCGCACCACCGGTGAGCGGCGCCTTCGCAGCGCCCCGCCGACGGCGGTGGCGCGGCGCGCACGTCCCCCTCTGGTTCATCGTTCCGGCCCTCCTCCTCTACGCCTTCGTCACCCTGGTGCCCTCGGCGCGGGGAACCGTCTTCGCGTTCTCGGACTGGGACGGCATCAGTCCCGACTTCGATCTCATCGGCTTCGGCAACTTCGTCGAGGTGTTCACCGATCCCCTGGCGACAGCGGCACTGCTGAACACCTTCGTGTTCGCCGCGATCACGATGGTCCTGCAGAACGTCCTCGGTCTGCTGCTCGCTCTGGCGCTCAACACGGTCGTCAAGAGCGGCGGGGTGCTGCGGACCATCTTCTTCGCTCCCGTCGTGCTGACACCGCTCGTGTGCGGCTACATCTGGAGCTATCTGCTCGCACCGACGGGCGGTGTCAACGCCGTACTCGGAGCTCTGGGTCTCGACTCGCTGCAGCAGAACTGGCTGGGTGACCCGCAGTTCGCTCTCGGGGCCGTATGCGTCGCCTACCTCTGGCAGTTCACGGGCTTCTCGATGGTCATCTACCTCGCCGGGTTGAAGTCCCTGCCGTCGGAGGTGATCGAGGCGGCGGTGATCGACGGCGCCGGGCCCGTCCGCCGGTTCTTCTCCGTGGTGCTCCCGCTCATCAACGGCGCGGTCGTCATCAACCTCCTCCTGACGCTCATCAACGGGCTGGCCCAGTTCGACCAGGTGTACGCGATGACAGGAGGCGGACCGGCGCGGGCCACCGAGACCATCTCGACCGTCGTGTACAAGGTCGGGTTCCAGGGAGGCGATGTGCCATACGCCACCGCCCTCGCCACCGTGATGGCGATCGTCGTCGCGGTGCTCGCCACGATCCAATACCGCCTCACCTCGAAGCAGGTCGACCGATGATCAATCGCTACACGGGACGCACCCTGTCGCTCGAGATCGCTCTGTGGGCGCTCGCGGCCGTCTTCCTCCTCCCGCTCTTCGCGCTCGTCAACCTCTCGCTCAAGGCGCCGCACAACCCGACCGGGGCCTTCGTCATCGCGGGCCAGTACAGCGTCGAGAACTTCGGCCGTGCGTGGCAGGACGGCCACCTGGGCGCCGCGCTCATGAACAGCGCGGTCGTGGCGGTGGCCAGCATCCTGCTGGTGCTCGTAGCCGCCTCGCTCGCCGCCTATCCTCTGGCACGGCTCGGATCCCGCTGGTCCCGCGGCATGTTCTACCTCTTCATGATCGGACTGGTGGTGCCCGCGCAACTGGGGGTGCTCCCGCTGTTCCTGAGCATGCGCGACCTCGGTCTCAACGGGAGCCTGCTCTCGGTGATCCTGGCCGGGGCCGGCAGCTCGATCCCGTTCGCCGTGTTCATCATCACGATGTTCCTCCGCGAGACTCCCCGCGACTTCGAAGAAGCGGCGTCCCTCGACGGATGCGGCCCGATCCGAACCTTCTGGCACATCGTGGTCCCGCTGCTGCGGCCGGCGATCGGCACCGTCGCGATCCTCAACGTGATCTCGATCTGGAACAGCTTCTTCATCCCGCTGCTGTTCCTCTCCGGGACCGGCAACGAGACGTTGCCCGTGCGCATCAGCGGATTCGTGCGCACCTACTATGCCGACTGGCCGGCGGTCTTCGCCGCGCTCCTGATCTCAGCCGCCCCGATCCTGATCGCGTACTTCCTTCTGCAGAAGTACATCATCCAGGGATTCGCCGGCGGTCTGAAGGGCTGAGACTCAGCCACCCCCCCTGCCCCACCCGAGAGGAAAACCCGCATGTTACAACGCAGTGCACCCGCGGCTGTCGGCATCGTCGCCGTCCTGGCCCTCACCGCCTGCTCGACCTCCGACGAACCCGCGAACACGGGCTCGGCCGGCGAGCAGACGACGCTCACCATCGCCACCGACAACGTCGTGCCGCTGCAGGCGGTCGTCGACGAGTTCGAGGCGGCTCATCCCGCGATCACCGTCGAGATCCAGGACGGCGGCAGCGACTACCCCACCTTCCTCCGCACGGGTCTCGCCGCCGGCACCGCCGCCGACGTCATCCGCACGTTCCCGGGCGCCGGCAACGTCGTGAGCGTGGTCCCCCTGGACGACGCCGCGCAGCTCGTCGATCTCAGCGGTGCCGAGTGGGCAGGAGAGCTGTCCCCGACGCAGAACAATCTCTTCGGCAACGGCGACAAACTGCTGTCGGTTCCCATCGGCGCGCTCGGCCTCGGACCCGTCTACAACGACCAGACGATGGAGGAGCTCGGCCTCGAGATCCCGGAGACGTACTCCGAAGTGCTCGACCTCTGCGCGGCGGCGAAGGACGCCGGCAAGGTGGCCTACACGATGTTCCTCAAGGGTGGCAGCGCCGTCCCGAGCTACGCGATGCTGGCGCCGCTGCTCTACGGACCGAACCCCGACTTCACGGTCGCGCAGATCGACGGCGAGGAGTCGTTCGCCGATTCCGCATGGGTGGACGCCTTCGCCATGCAGCAGGAGATGCTCGCCGCCGGATGCTTCAACGAAGGACCGACCGGCACCGAGTGGAACGTCTCCTTCGAACAGGTCGCGACGGGTCGGGCGCTCGCCACGTTCGCCTTCTCCGACACCACCTCGCTCGAAGAGGTCGCCCCCGAGGGCACCACCTTCTCGATCGCGGCCTTCCCCGTCGACGATTCGGGTGACAACTACCTCGCCGCGGCCGACTCGTCGGGATTCGGCATCAACGCGAAGTCGGACAACCAGGAGGCCGCGAAGGTCTTCATCGACTTCCTGGCGACCGCAGACGCACAGAACGCGTACGCGACCGCGTCGAAGGGCGCTCCTTCGCTGCCCAACGACTCGTTCACCCCCGACAGCCCGAACCAGGCGACGGTCCTCGAGTACGTCGTGTCGGGGAAGACGGCGACGTGGCCCGACCAGGGATGGCCAGGGACGGCGACCCAGCTCGAGCTGAACGAAGTGAGCCAGACGGTCATCCTCGGGTCGGACTCGCCGGAGGCGGCGGCGAAGCGGCTCGATGCGGCCTTCGCCAAGGACCTCGCCGACAACTAGCCCGTGAGGTGGCGGGCCGTGCCTGGCGCGCCACCTCACGCCCGTCCTCACGGAGAACGAGCTGATGCCGAACACCTTTTCCCGCCTGCGCGTCAACGGGCTCGAGTCTCCACTCGGCGTCGACTCGGCGTCGGTGCGTCTGAGCTGGGTCGCCGACGAACCGCTGCGGCCCGACGACACGATCATCGTGGAACTCGAGGGCGGATCGACCGACGAGCTTCCGCACGTGCTGGGTGCAGACGCGCGATCGATCGTGCTGCCCCGACCGACGAGCCGCCTGGTGCGATGGCGGGTGGGCGTGCAGCGCGACGGGCGAACACGATGGAGCGCCCGGCGTGGCTTCACGACGGCCCCGGATCTCGCCGCCGCAGGTGCGGAGTGGGTCGCCCACCCCGATGTCGCCATCGCGCGCGCCGAGCGCGACGACCGCACCGTGTGGTTCGCGTTCGCCATCGACTCACGGCCCTCCGACACCCGGACACTCCTGCACCTCGCCGCACCCGGCGTGGTCGAGGTGCGCGTCGACGGTCAGTCCCTGGCCGATGGCGTGCTCGGCCCCGGATACAGCGACCTGCGCACCGAGTGTTCGGCGGCGACGCATGACCTCGGCCCGCTCGATCCCGGACCCCACACGGTGACGGTCGAGATCGCATCAGGGCCGTACTGGATCTCCGACGACCCGGCACGCTACAGCAAGTTCGTCGCGCAGCATCAGGCCCCGCGGCTGCTCGCCATGATCGAGCAGTTCGGGGACGGCACCCGGACGACCACGACCGCGCCGGGCCGGACGCGCACGGGTCGAGGCGCGACGACCGCCGCGCACTGGTACGGCGGCGAGGACTTCGACGCGGCCGGCATCGAGCCCTGGCAGCACGACCTCGCAGATGCCGCAGCCGCCGTGGCCGTCGACGGCGGTGCCACGCGGATCTGGTGGCCGGAGCATCCGCCGCTCGCCGTCGTGGAGACCCGAGAGGAGCAATCCTCCTGGGAGGGGGCCCGGGGACGCGTCGTCGACTTCGGGGTGAATCTCGCGGGTGTGCCCGAGGTCCGGTGGCAGCCCCACCCCGCCGACCGCGTCCTGGAGCTGCACCCTGCCGAGCTGATCGGCCCCGACGGGGTCGATCAGGACAGCACGGGCACGCCGATCTTCGACAGCGTGCGCATCCCGGCAGGAGACTCCGGGTCGTGGTCGCCGCGCTTCGGCTATCACGGCTTCCGGTACGTGGAACTCCGCGGCCCGGCCGAGGGAGCGGAGGTCAGTGCCCACGTCGTTCGCGCCGCCAATGCGCGAGCGGGACGGTTCGAGAGCGGAGACCCCTTCCTGCAGAGGCTGCACGATGTCATCGACCGGGCCGTGCAGGGCAACATGCACAGCGTCTTCACCGACTGCCCGCACCGCGAGAAGCTCGGCTGGCTGGAACAGCTGCACTTCTGCTTCGACGCGATCGCCCGCGGCTACGACGTCGAGGCGCACCTGCGCGACATGTTGCACCACGCGAACGTCGCACAGCTGCCCTCGGGAGCCATTCCGAACATCGTCCCCGAGTTCGTCGATTTCAGCGGCCACGGCTATCTCGGCGACGACGATGCCTTCCGGTTCGACGTCAACTGGGGCGGCGTCATCGTGCACCTTCCGCTCGCGCACTACCGCGAGTACGGCGACCTGCGCGTCCTCGAGGACAACATCGCGGCGATGAAGGCGTACGTCGCGTATCTCGACAGTCGCGCGGTGGCCGGACTGATCGACTTCGGCCTCGGAGACTGGATCGCGATCGACGCGACCGCGCCCCGTGAGCTCGTCGCCTCTCACGGCTACCTTCGCGTGCTCGAAGCCGCCGAGGTCGTCGCGGGGGTCGTCGGTGATCCCGTCTGGGCGGCGGCCCTGAGGGAACAGATCCGAGTCGTCCTCCGCGCGCTGCGTCGATACGAGAGCCCCCGTCCGGGTGCAGGCCAGACCGAACTCGTGATCCTCTCTGACATCGCCGGCAAGCGCGGCGACTCCGCGGCGGCCGATGCCTTGTTCGGGCAGCTGCTCGCGCGCATCGAGGCGGACGGCGGCGCGTTCACGGTCGGCGAGGTCACCTTCGCCCTGCTCGTCGACATGCTGCACCGCCGCGGGCACGCCGAACTGGTCCACCGTACGATCGCGCGTACCGACGTTCCGGGATACGGCATGCAGCTCTCCCGCGGAGTGACGGCGCTCGCCGAGACCTGGTCGGCCGAGCGGCTGGCCGTGGGTGAGGGGTCCAACAACCACTTCATGCTCGGGATGATCGATCACTGGCTGCAGAGCGACGTCGCGGGTCTGCGTCAGAGCCCCACGTCGGTCGCCTGGCGGGCGGCGGTGATCGCTCCGGTCTTCCTGGCAGCCGTGCCGAGCGCCTCGTCGGTCTACCACTCGGCGAGTGGCACCTACCGGGTGGCGTGGCAGCGGGAGGGGCACCGCGTGCGGGTGGAGATCGACGTGCCGACGGACGGTCGGGCGAGAGTCCTGATCCCGGGCGTCGCGCCGCACGATATCGAGCCCGGTCGGCACGAGTACGTCACGGACGACTCCGACATCCCCGCAACCGCCGTCGAGGTGAGCACTCATGGTTGACGTCCGTCCCCACGCCCCGCAGTTCGTGTCGGCACTCGACGAGGACCGTGCGCTCCGAGCCTCGGTCGAGCGACTGCTCCGAGCGGACTACGAGGTGAGCGCCGTCATGCAGAGCACTCTCGCGAGCGACTGGCCGGGAGACCTGGCCGGACGCCTCCTGCTCTCTCTCGCCCGGTATGCACGTGCAGGGATGCCGACACTCGAGCGCGCGACCCTCCTGAACGAGGCCATGCTCGAGGCCCTGACGCCGCGCGGATACCTCGGTCCCGAGGTCGGGGAGATCCTCGACGAGCAGCAGGTCGCCTGTCACGGCTGGGTCGCCGCCGGCCTGCTGCAGTTCTTCCACGTCACCGGTGACGACCGCTCCCGGCGGGCGGCGCTCCGAGTGATCGACACGCTCATCGCGCCCGCTCTTCGGCGACGCGACTATCCGTGGGAGCGCGTCATCCCCGCGTTCGGCGGCGCTCCGTCGGGTACCGCCACCGAGGTGATCGACGGCTGGGCGGTGTCGAGTGACGTGTGGTGCGTGCTCCTGTCGTTGAACGCGCTCGTGCCGGCGGCGCTGCACGGCGGTCGATCCGACCTCGGGGCTCTCATCGTCGAGCTGACGCAGACCGTGAGCACACTGGACGTCGTCGCGCACAAGGCGCAGTTGCACGCCGTGCTCGCCGCCGCACGCAACCTCGCTGACTGGGCCGTCGGCACGGGCGACGAGCAGTCCGGGCAGACGGCCATGGCGCTCTACGACACGTACGCGCGCGAGGCCCGCACGCTCAACCACGCGACGTTCAACTGGTTCGGCCGACCGGACAGTTGGACGGAGCCGTGCGCGATCGTCGACTCGGTCGGCGTCGCGGGATCGCTCCACGCCCTCACCGGCGACGAACGCTACCGCACGGATATCGCCCGGATCGCCCACAACGGGCTGGCGTTCGCCGAGCGGCTCGACGGCAGCTTCGGTCTGGACACGATCGCCACACCGAGCGACCCGGTGCTCCGGGCGATCGAGCCCGATGCGCACTGGTGCTGCACCATCCGCGGGGCGATCGGGTTGCTCGAGTGCCGGGAGACCGCGGCGGTGTGGAACGGCGATGCGCTGGTGGTGCGCGACCTGTACTCCGGGACGCACCGCGCGCGCACGGAGGCGGGCGGATGGGGCATCCGCCAGATCACGCGATTTCCGCGCGAGGCGACCGTCGCCTTCACCGTCGTCGACGCGCCGGAGACGGCAGCGGACTTCGTGGTCGAGGTCGTGATGGAAGGGGTGACGCGTACGGTGTCGCTCCCGGCGCGGGTCGGCGCCACGCAGACCGTCGACCTCGCCTTCCCGCTGCGTCGCGAGCAGGTCGAAGGTGTCGAGGTCGAGCGCATGGGCCCCGTGCTCCGCGTGCGGGACCTCGACGTCCCTGAGGCGCCGCCGCGACTCCTGTCGGAGTTCACGGGCACTTTCCCCGGCGCGGACGGCCCGCGCCTGGACCTCGCATCCGACGCCGAGAGGCGGCGCTGAGAAAGACCGGAACCGGACCGGCACCGATGCCGGACGCTCAAAGGAGAGCACATGAGATATCGCAGCCTGTTCGGGGCACTCGCCGCCCTCGCGCTCGTCGGCGCGGGAACGGTGTCGCCCCCTGCCACCGCCGAGGCCGTCGCCGATCCTGACGTGCCTGATGTCGGGATCTGGTACGCCACCTGGTATTCGAAGGTCCCCGCCCTTCCGATCACCTCCGCGACGGGGCACGGCGCCGCCAGCGCGAGTCAGTTCCTGGCTGATGTCAACGGAGACGGCAAGGACGACGCCGTGACCTTCGAGTCGTCCGGTGTGTGGCGGGTCGGCCTGTCGACCGGAACCGGGTTCGCGGCGCCGACCGCCTGGGTCGCCGGTCACGGGTCAGGGTCGAGCGAGCGGTTCATGGCCGACGTGAACGGCGACGGACGCTCGGATGCCATCGCCTACTTCTCCGCCGACGGCAACGGCGACGGGCAGCCGGGAGACTGGTACGTCGCCCTCTCATCCGGCACGTCGTTCCAGCAGTACACGCTCTGGAGGGCGAACACCGGGGCGGGCGCCAACGCTCGATTCGTCGCCGACGTGACTGGAGACGGGCGCGCGGATCTCGCCACCTTCACCAACGGTTCCGGCGCAGTGAACAGCGGGACGTGGCATGTCGGGACCTCGTCGGGCTCGGCTTTCGCCGCACCGACGACGTGGCGCACCGGCTTCGGAGGCAACACGACCCGCCAGTTCCTCGCGGATGCGACGGGCGACGGCAAGGCGGACGCGGTGTACTTCGCGGCGTGGGACGGATCCTGGTACACGACGCCGTCGACCGGGAGCTCGTTCGGCACCGCAGCCGCCTGGACCACCACGCACGGCATCGGGTCGAACGACCAGTTCGTCACGGATGGCAACGGCGACGGCTACGCGGAGCCCTACGTGTACTTCAACGCCGACGTGACGGGCGACGGTGTCGGCGGCGACCTCATGGGTCGCGAATACGATCGCGCGCTCAAGGCCATCTCGCCCGACAACATCCCGTTGCACACGGGCTTCGGTGTGGGGGCGACTCGGCTGATGCAGGGCAACATCTCCGGCGACCGGTACGGGTGGAAGGCGACCGTCGCCTTCACCGCGGGGGTCGGCGGTGGAACGTGGAACGCCCAGCGCTATCGCACGGCGGACACCGTGTCGACGAACACCTGGGCGGGGTTCCCCGGCAAGCCGGCGATCCGGTACGTGCCGTACACGCTCGGCAGCTACCAGACGTACGACAGCGGCAACCCCGCGGTGATCGACGAGCACCTGAACACGATCTCCGGTGCCGAGATCGACTGGCTCCTGCTCGACGAGACGAACGGACTGAACAACGTCAGCGGCGCCATCCTCAACCGCGCTGCGGATGTCGCCGCGCGCATCGCGGTGCACAACGCGCAGCCCTCGAAACGCGACATCCGGTACGCCTTCGCCATCGGCCGCGTGCAGTGGACCGGCACCCCGGTGACGATCGAGCAGGAGGCCGCGCAGACCTGGGCTGAGTTCGCCGGTGATCCTGCGATCGGCGGGCCTGAGCACTATCACGAGGTCGACGGGAAGCCTCTTCTCGTGGTCTATGCGCCGGTCTCGACGCAGAATGCGTGGCGCGCGTACACCGGCGACAAGAGCGCGTCGAATCACTTCACCGTGCGTTTCGCGTCGAGCGCTCTGCCGGGCGAGTACGGCTGGCAGCTCGGCCCTGACGGATCGCCGTCGAACGACGAGGTCATGCTCACCATGCCGGGGTGGAACAACAACATCCCCGGCTACACGCCCGTCTCGCGTCAGAACGGGCTCTATTACATCGAGAAGACCTGGCGGCGGATCCTCGACCGGCCGACGCCACCCGAGAGCGTGGTGATCAACTCGTTCAACGAGTTCGCCGAGGAGACGTCGGTGCAGGTCGCCGACACGAGCGGTCTGGTCGCGCCCGCCGAGAAGTGGATCAACACCGACGGGGTGGTGGACAACTCGATGTACTGGAACATGACGAAGGACTTCGTGCGTCAGCTCAAGCATCCCGAGGCCGCACACCATGCGAAGTCCGACTTCGGCTCCACGCAGGGCGCGGGAGGGTGGTCGTACGAGCAGTGGACGTATCCGAGCGGCTCGCGCGTGATCACTCCGATGACGTGGGATGCGGCGAACTCCCGCTGGAAGGGGACGGCGACATGGTCTCAGATCCGGTCCGACACGCAGCACCCGGATGTCGGCGCCGACGCCGCACGCGTCTACGTCGCCCCCGCCGCCGGGAGTGCGACGGTCACCGGCGTCGTCTCGAAGCCCGACGCGGGCGGTGACGGGGTGGTCGTGCGCATCCTCAAGAACAACACCCAGATCTGGCCGAGCGGGACCACGGGGCTGACCCTGACGAACGCCTCGGCCCGCACCTTCCGGGTGCCGGTGACCCTCGCGGCCGGAGACCGGCTGGTGTTCGTCACCCAGGCCCGGAGCACCGCGGCCTACGACACGACCGCGTGGGATGCGACCGTGACGTACCAGTAGGGCGTCGAGTGGGGGCGCAGCACGTGCCCCCACTCGGCGCACGTCATGCGCGCGGCGGGTTCAGCGGCAGCCACTCCTCGAGGGTCGTCTCGAAGATGTGCGCGCCCTCGATCGGGATGAGAGTGCGCTCGTCGATCTGCGCGCCGTAGTACGGGGCGCTGTCGTCGCGGACGACCGTGCGGGGATCGTCGCGGAACGAGAGTGCGCGGCGGGCGAACTCATCCATGCCGAACGCCTCGGGCCCCGCGATCTCGAAGTCCCCTGAGGGGGCGCCGGCGGCGGTGCGCGCCACGGCTGTCGCCACGTCCTCCGCGGCGATCGGCTGGATGAGGGCGCCGGGCAGGCTGACCGTGTCACCCTCGGTCGAGATGTCGGCGAGGCTCCCCACGAACTCGAAGAACTGCGTCGCGTGCACGAGGGAGTACGGGATGCCGGAATCGCGGATGAGCTGCTCCTGGGCGACCTTCGCCGCGAAGTAGGGGATGCTCTGCGGCCGGTTCGTGCCGACGATCGTGAGGGCGACATGGTGGGTCACCCCGGCCACAGCCTCGGCGGCCAGCAGGTTGCGGGTCGAGGTGGTGAAGAACTCGAGCACGTCGTCCGCCGCGAACGAGGGCGAGTTGGAGACGTCCACGACGGTGTCCGCGCCGACCAGCACTTCGGCGAGCCCTTCGCCGGTGAGGGAGTTCACTCCCGTGTTGGGCGACGCCGCGACGGCCTCGTGGCCGTGTTCCCTGAGCTTCGTGACGACCTTCGAGCCGATGAGGCCGGTGCCTCCGATGACGACGATCTTTGCCATGTCCACGCCTTTCGTTTGAGCGGCACCCTGTGGCGCCTACAGATATGACCGGGGTCGCGCCCCGGGTGTGACACGGCTGATGTGTGACGGGAACGCGGTGTCACAGAACCGGCGGCTGGACGGTCAGAGCTGTCGACGGCGCTCTGCACGCAGGACAGAGGCCAGAATGGGGCGGACGGGATGCGACGGACGGCTGAGGAGAAGGAGATCCGGCCCATGGGCTCGACGGATGACGACCGCAGCCCGCAACGCGACGACCTCGACGACGCGGTGGAGGTGTTCGCGCAGCAGCGCCGGCGTCTGTTCGGCATCGCCTACCGCATGCTCGGCACGGTTGCCGACGCGGAAGACATCGTGCAGGACACCTGGATCCGGTGGCAGAACACCGACCGTGGGCGGGTGGCCGAGCCGGCGGCGTTCCTGGCGACGATCGCGACGCGGCTCTCGATCAACGTCCTCCAGTCCGCGCACTCGCGCCGCGAGACCTACATCGGGCCGTGGCTGCCCGAACCCGTGAACACGGATGACGACCCTGCGCTCGGCGCCGAGCGCGCGGAGGCCCTGCAGTTCGCGATCCTGCTGACCCTCGAGAAGCTGACACCCACCGAGCGCGCCGCCTACATCCTGCGCGAGGCCTTCGACTATCCCTACCCTCGGATCGCAGAGGTCATCTCGACGAGCGTGGTGAGCGCCAGACAGCTCGTGAGCCGCGCGCGGGGTCACCTGGCCTCCGCGCGGCAGTCGACGGTCGCGCCCTCGGACCAGCGGCGCCTGCTCGAGGCGTTCCTCAGCGCGGCGCAGCACGGAGACGCGCAGGAGCTGGAGAAGCTCTTCGCCGAAGACGTCGTCAGCTACACGGACGGCAACGGCGTGAAGCTCGCCGCACGCATCCCGGTGATCGGGCGGGGAAGGGTGGCGAAGTTCGTCGCGGCGTTCGCGCACCATTTCTGGACCGGCAAGTCGATCGGCTGGGTGCACGTCAACGGGCAGCCGGCGGCGACACTCATCGAGAACGGCGTCGTCACCACGATGGTCACCGTGACGACGTCGGCCGACGGGATCCTCCAGCTCCTCTGGGTGATGAGCCCGCAGAAGCTCGGCCACGTCACCGCGGTCGACGTATGACCGCGGAGCGTCGTCCGTGGCGGAGTCCGGGCCATCGCGGTGTCGTGGACCCGGTGACGATGGAGCGTCTCGCCGAGCGGATGCTGGCGGCGGACTCGGAGGGGATCCGTGAACTGCTCCGCCCGGACGCGGTCGTCATCGTCGACAGCGGCGGGATCGTCGACGCGATGAGGCGTCCGGTCGAAGGGGATTGCGACGCAGCGACCGTTCTGGCGGAGGTGGCGTCGGCGGAGGCGACATCGGGGGAGTCCGCGGCACGAACGGCGTCGATCAACGGCGCCCCGGGGTTCGTGCTCTCCCGCGGCGGCGTGGTGTTCGCCGCGGTGACCGCCGAGACGCGCGGGGCACGGCTGGCGCGGGTGTGGGTGGTGTGCAATCCGGACAAGCTCCGGCACTGGAATCGCGGCTGACCGTCACCGTCGGCCGCGACCGGCGAGGCCTCCCGCCGCGGTCCGCGCGGTCAGGGGCGGACGCGGACGGTGCGGCCTTCGAACGAGACGAGGTCGCCGTCGCGGAGCTGGCGTCCACGACGGCGATCCACTTCGCCGTTGACCGTCACGTAGCCGTCGATGATGACCTCTTTGGCGTCTCCGCCGGAGTCGAGGAGGCCGGCGAACTTGAGGAACTGCCCGAGCCGGATCACCTCACCGCCGATGGAGATGTCGTCGATCCGATCCGGGGTGGTCATCTCTGAATGCTAACGCGACTCAGTCGTCGATGTCGGTGCCGACGACCGCGAACTCGGCGTCGAGATCGATGTCGACGGAGCGGTTGTCCGCGGCGAGGACCGAGGCGTCGTAGGGACTCACGTCATCGGCGTCGACATCGAGGTCGGTGATCATGCCGTCCGCTTCGGCAAGGGCGGCCGTGACGAGAGCGCGGATCGTGTCGTCGTCGAGGCTCAGCGCGGGCCCGGTGTCGTCGCCGTCGCCCTTGTCGGTGGAGATGACCGATGCGGACAGGTCCTCCTCGACTCTGACCTCGGCCTCATCGCCCGCCGCATTCGTGAGCTCCACCTCCCACGTGCCGTCGCGCTTCGCATCGATCGAGGTCACCTCGCCGTCGGCGGCGCCACGTGCGGCATCCGCGATCTCGATCAGGTCATCGGCGGACGCGGTGCCGATTCCGGTGACGGGTCCGCGGCCCTCCGAGGAGCCGCGGTCACCGGGGCCGTCGTCATCCCGCCGGTCGCCGCCGGGGCGGTCGTCGTGCCGGTCGTCGTCGTGGCGGGGCCCGTCGGACATCGACGGCCGGTCGTCGTCGTCGCCGAACTCGTCTCCGATCGCCGCACCGACCGCGACGCCGCCTCCTGCGAGGATCACAGCCGCAGCGATGCCGCCGCCGATGAGCAGGGCGCGCTTGCGTCCGGGCTTCGCGGCGGGGGCGTCGCCGGGGGCGGGGGCCGGGGCGTCGCCAGGGGCGGGGGACGTGGGGTGCGAGCCGGAGCCGGTCGAGGTCGTCGCGGCGGCCGGAGCCGAGGTCACGGGGACGGTCTGCGCATCCGGGGTGCTCTCGGGAGTGGACTCGGGCGTCTGGTCGGGGGTGGGTGTCTTGTCGTCCATGTCTCGATGGTCTCCCGCGAGCGCTGAAGCCTCGCTGAAGCGTCCTGAAGACCTCTTCAGGATCCGGCGATCCGCACCTTCAGGCGGAGAGAGGCAGGGTGAGGACGAACCGGGCGCCGCCCCAGCGGGAGTCGTCGACCGTGAGGCGCCCGCCCGCGGAGGTCGAGATGCCCTGCGCGATCGCGAGGCCGAGGCCGCTGCCCCCGGCATCGCGGCTGCGTGCCTCGTCGAGGCGCACGAAGCGTTCGAAGATGCGCTCGCGCTCCGCGGCGGGGACACCGGCGCCGTCGTCCTCGACCGTGAGGAACACGTGGCCTCCCGCGGGGGTCACGCCGATCGCGATCCGACCCCGGCTGTGCCGCACGGCGTTGTCGGCCAGGTTGCGCACCAGCTGGCCGAGCAGGCGCGGGTCGCCGTGCACCCTGGCGGCATGGATCCCCGAGCCGTCGACGTCGAGTCCGGCTGCCCGCATCCGGCGCACCTCGCCCAGCGCGATGTCGTCGAGGTCGACCGCCTCCGCGTTCGTGCCGGCGCCCTCGTCGAGGCGGGCGAGCAGCAGCAGCGACTCGACGATCCCCTGCAGGCGGAGACCTTCTTCCGAGACGACCTCCGCGAGCTCGGCGATGCTCGTGACGTCGGGGTGCGCCTGGGCGAGCTCGGCATGCTGACGGATGGTCGCGAGCGGAGACCGCAGCTCGTGCGAGGCATCCGACACGAAGCGGCGCTGCGCGGTGGCCGCCGCATCGAGTCGATCCAGCATGCCGTTCATGGTGGTGGCGAGGGCGGCGATCTCGTCCGCCGTCTCCGGCACCGGGACGCGCTGGTGCAGGCGGTCAGCCGTGATGCCGTCGACCTCCTCGCGGATGCGTTCGACCGGGCGGAGGGCGCGGCCGACCACCAGCCAGGTGGTCACGGCCACGAGCAGCAGCAGGACGGGCACGGCGACGGCCAGCAGGGTGGCGACCGTGGCGAGGGTCTCCGCATCGTCGTCCATCGGCACGGCGAGCACGAGGGTCCGGTCTCCCTCGATGTCTTCCGAGACGACGAGCACGCGGTCGCCGTCGACGGTCATCGTCTGCGGATCGTCGTCGAGGGGGAGGGGGGTCGAGCCGAGCGCGTCACGCGCGTCCTCGCTCGCCGCGCGCACGGCGCCATCCGGCCCGATGATCTGGATGATCTCGTCGTCGAGCGCATCGATGCCCTTTCCGCCGGGGCCTCCCGCGCGGTCCGCGAGCTCTTCGAGCCGCTGCTCGGCGGCGCGTTCGGTGCTGCTGTGCATGCTCGCGCTGAGCACGCCGTAGAACGAGAGGGCGCCGACGAGCAGGGCCACCGCGACGACGGCCGTCGCTCCGAGTGTGGTCCGGGCGCGCACCGAGCGCCAGCCCCGGCTAGCCACCGTCTGCCGCCAGTCGGTAGCCCGCACCGCGGACGGTCTCGATCGCCTCGCGCCCGAACGGCTTGTCGAGCTTGCGGCGGAGATGGCCGACGTAGACCTCGACGATGTTCGGGTCGCCGTCGAAGTCGTCATCCCAGACGCCCTCGATCAGGGCGCGCTTCGACAGCACCTGACCGCGGTGGCGCATGAGGTGCTCGAGCACCGAGAACTCCCGTGCGGTCAGCGACACCGGGGTGTCGCCGCGCCACACGCGGTGCGCGGCCGGATCGAGTCGCAGATCGCCAGCCTCGAGGATCGCCGGGCGTGCGACCGCCCCGCGCCGGACGAGTGCTCGCAGCCGCGCGACCAGGATGGCGAACGAGAACGGCTTGGTGACGTAGTCGTCGGCCCCGGTCTCGAGCGCCTCGACCTGGTCCCACTCGCCGTCCTTCGCGGTGAGCATCAGCACGGGCGTCCAGTTCTCCTCCGCGCGCAGCGCCTCGCACACCTTCCACCCGCTCATGCCGGGCATCATCAGGTCGAGAACGATGGCGTCGTACCGTGTCTCCCGCGCTCGCCACAGCCCGTCGACGCCGTTGTGGGCGACGTCGACGGCGAAGCCCTCGGCCTCGAGCCCACGGCGCACCCCCTCGGCGAGGCGCACCTCGTCGTCCACCACCAGGATCCGCATTCCTCCAGTGTGGCCGGTGAACGCTGAATCGGGGCTGAAGCGCTCGCCACCGGTCAGGTGCCGAGATGCGCCTGGATCTCGCGGATCACCGTCCCGAGCGTGCCCGACGCCAGAAGCCCGGGACCGAGGGGGCCCGCGGCATCCTCCCCCACGAGTGGCAGGCGCCTCAGCGCGGCTGCGGCGTCCGGCGGGAGTGCCTCGAGCTGCCACGCCACCTCGTTCCTGCGGGTGCGCGCGTCCTCGGGGTGCGCGAGTTCGACCGCCACAGCGGCGTAGGCGGCGGCACCGAGCGCGTGGGCTCCCATGTGCGCGACGCCGGCGGCCTGGGCCGCGGAGCGGGCGGCGGCGGCACCTGCACGCGACGTCGCGCTGCGTGCCGCGCGGCCGGCGACGAAACGTCGGCGGATCTCGCCTGCGGCGGAGAGCTCACCTCGTGCGAACGCCCGGGCCCTGGCGATGGCGTCGCGGGCACGACCATCGCCCGGCGCCTCGGCCTCGAACAGGGGCAGGACCCGTTCGGCGCAGTCGGCGGCCCATGCGGCGACGATCCGTCGGTCGGCCTCGGTCATGCCCTGCACCGTCGTCATGCGCGTTCCTCGCGGCGCCGGGTGCGCGCTCGTGCGGCAGCGTGAGCGGCATGGAGCAGGGAGAGCACGACAGCGCCCGTCCGTTCCGCCGGGTCGATCACGCACACCCATCCCGACGCGCCGTACAGCGGATGCCGGCGGAACACGTCGACCGCGGTCGGCTCCGGTTCCGTCGGGCAGAGGGCGTCGGCCTGCGCGCGCCCGACGTGGATGTTGACCCGGAACCGACCGGGGGTGCTCAGTGCGGACGACGTGTCGTCGGGGTAGTCCTTCGTGATGATGGTCCCGTAGGGCTGGGTGCGCTCGGGCATCCGTCCGTCGGGGGCGTGGTAGAAGTAGGCGTCGCCCCAGGACAGCGGGGGGAACGCGTCGCCTTCCTGCGGACTGACGACGAGGGCGCCGTCGAAGCCGCGGACCGTTTCGATGATCTCGTGCATTTCCATGCTTCAAGAGTGAGGGTGGAGTGCTTATGTGGACTTAAATGCCGAGATAGTGGGGATAAAGATGCGAAACCCTCAAGTGGAGTTCACCACGGCGACGCTCGGTGCCGTCGCCGGCTACTCGACGCAGCAGGTGCGTGACCTGGAACGGCTCGGCGTCCTCCCGCCCGCCGAACGCGCATCGAACGGGTATCGCCGCTACGGGCCTCGACACGAGTCGGCGTTGCTGGCGTACCGCGCGATGGCGACGGCGATCGGTCCCGTGCCGGCGAGGCGCCTGATGCCGGAGCTGGTCGTGGCATCGGTCGACAGGGCGGCGGAGCGGATCGACGTGCTGCACGCCGAGATCGCGGCCGAGCGCTCTCGCGTCACGGAGGCTCTGCGCGGACTCGACGTCGCCCTGGACGAAGCCGACGACGCGTTCGATGAGGGCGATGCGATGACGATCGGCGAGCTCGCTCAGGCGCTCGGCGTGCGGCCGTCGGCCCTGCGGCACTGGGAGCGTGAGGGGGTGGTGCATCCGCTTCGCAGCGTGTCGTCCGTGCGGTCGTATGGGTCTGCGGCGATCACTGAGGCGCGGATCGTCGCGGCGCTACGGGCCGGGGGCTACACGATCCCCGCGGTCTCCCGCATCCTCGTCGAGGTGCGCGCGCACGCCCACACCGGCGAGGTGCAGCGCATCCTCGCGGAGCGGCTCGCGGCCCTGACCCGCCGCAGCGTCGCCCTCCTCGCTGCGGCCGGGCACCTGCACGCACTGCTCGTCACCGCCGACTCCGACGGTCAGCTCCTGCGTGCGAGGTGACGGTCGCGGTGGTCTCGCCGCGTTCACCCTGGCATATCGATATGCGCACGCGCTCCGCGCTTGTTCCCTCGCTTCGCCCGCTGCTACATATGTAACGGATCGATAACGAGCCCGTGGCGGATCACGACGCGAAGGGCGAGGCAAGTCGGAGGATGATGTGAATTCCGTCGCAGCGATCGCGGGTGCCGCGACCGTGTTCGAGATCTCCAGCGAGGTGCTCTTCGTCATCCTCCTCGGCGTCGTCGCGTTCGTGCTCTGGCGGATCGACAGGGCCGACCCGCCCCGGAAGGATCGGGAGAAGTTCGGCTCGGCTCACCACCGCGGGGAGTCGTAGCGTGCCTCGAGTTCTGCCGCGAGAGGGTTCGCGTCGAGTGGATCGGTGAGGATCGCGGATACCGCGTCGAGCGGCAGAACCGGGTAGCGCGCGGCGACGCCGATCTTCTCCTCGCTGGCGAGCACGACCGTCTCGGTGCAGCGCGACGCGAGAGCCCGCTTCGCCACGGCGTCGTCGATCTCGCCCGTTGTCAGACCGTGCGCCGGGTCGACGCCGGTCACGCCGAGGAAGAACACATCCGCCGCGAGGTGCTGGAGCGCCTCCATGGCGAGCGCGCCGCCGGCGACCATCGAATGGCGGGAGAGCTCTCCGCCCACCATGATCACCCTGGCGTCGGAGTGCTCCGCGACCGCGAGCGCCACGGCAGGACTGGCCGTGATGACGGTGAGGTCCTGGCCGGACGGCAGCGATCGCGCCAGCGCGAGGGTCGTCGTCCCGGCGTCGAGCACGATGGTGGCCCCGGGGCGGATGAGCTCGACCGCTCGGCGGGCGACACGCTCCTTGCTCTCGGTGGCGACATCCCGGCGTTCGCTCACGGGTCGTTCGACGGTGGGCACCGGCAGGGCGCCCCCGTAGACCCGCACGAGCTTCCCCTCCTCGGCGAGATCGCGGAGGTCGCGGCGGATCGCATCCTCCGACACGCCCAGCTCGTCGGCGACGGTCTTCGCCACCACGCGGCCGTCCCGGGCGAGCAGGTCGAGCAGGTGATCTTTGCGCTGAGCAGCGAGCATATGTTTCCTCACGAAGTTGCACGTTTATGCATGATTCAGATTACAGTGTCCCTCATGACAAAGCCACTCCTGATCCTGATCGCCGGCCCCTACCGCTCCGGGACCGACGGCGATCCCGACCTCATCGCGCAGAACCTGGCCCGCCTCGAAGAGGCATCCGGTCCGATCTTCCGTCGGGGCCACGTGCCGATGATCGGCGAATGGGTCGCGCTTCCTGTGCTGCGGACCCTCGATGCGACCGAAGACGGAGACGGTGATGTGATGTACGAGACGGCGCGTCGACTGCTGCAGCACTGCGACGCCGTCCTGCGCCTCCCCGGGGAATCCTCGGGTGCAGACAAAGACGTCGAGATCGCGCAGGAACTCGGGCTGCCGGTCTACCGGTCCCTGGAGGAGATCCCTGTCGCCGCGACTCCGTAGGCTGGAGGTATGACCAAGAACATCTGGACCATCCTCGGCGTCGTCCTCGCCGTGGTGATCGCGTGGTGGATCGTGAGCGCGCTGTTCTCGGTGCTCGCCTTCATCTTCAAGCTCGCGATCGTCGCGGTGGTGGCCGTTGTGGTCTTCCTCATCCTCCGCGGGATCTTCAGCCGCAGCGACGACTGAGAGCGCCGCTCACACCCGAGCGAACGCTCCGACGCGGTACTTCGCGGCACGGTGCGAGTCCTGCACGCGGTCGCCGCGACCGTGGAGCTTGTTGCGGAGCGTGCCCGGTGCATACTCCTCCGGGTACGCCCCCCGCTCCCGCAGCACCGGGATCACGTGCTCGATGATGTCCTGCCACGTGCCGGGCGTGACCGCGTAGGCGAGATTGAAGCCGTCGATGTCGGTCTCGTCGACCCACGACTGCAGTTCGTCGGCGATCTCGACGCCGGATCCGACGATCGTGGGGCCGAGGCCGCCGATCGCGTTGTGGCGGCCGAAGTCCCCGACGGTCCACTCGCGGCCGAGGTCGGCCTCCTCCTTCAGGTGCTGCAGCACCGACTGGATCGCGTTCGACTCGACGTTCCCCACCGGCTCGTCCTCGGCGTACTGCGACAGGTCCACGCCCATCCACCCCGACATGAAGGTGAGCGCCCCCTCCGGGCTCGCGTAGGAGAGGTACTCGGCGTGCTTGGCGGTCGCCTCTTCGCTGGTCGCGGCGGTGATCACGGTGAGCAGCGTGTAGATGCGCGCGTCGTACCGATCGCGGCCGGCAGCCTCGAGGGCATCGCGGATGCGCTTCACAGTGCCGGCGAGCACCTCCTTCGACGGGGCGGCGACGAAGATGGCCTCGGCGTTCTCGGCCGCGAACTTCACGCCCCGAGGGCTCGCCCCGGCCTGATAGATGACGGGGGTGCGCTGCGGTGACGGCTCGGAGATGTGGATGCCGGGAACGCTGAAGTGCTTGCCCTCATGCCCGATCGGGTGCACCTTGGCGGGGTCGGTGAAGATCCCGCGTTCGCGGTCCTCGACCACGGCGTCGTCCTCCCATGACCCTTCCCAGAGCTTGTAGAGCACCTCGACGTACTCGTCCGCGTGGTCGTAGCGGTCGTCGTGCGCGAGCTGGTCCTCCTGGCCCATGTTGCGCGCGGCGCTGGGCAGATACCCGGTGACGACGTTCCATCCGACGCGGCCCTGCGTGAGGTGGTCGAGCGTGCTGAGGCGGCGCGCGAACGGATAGGGGTGCTCGAATGCGGTGCCGGCGGTGATGCCGAAGCCGAGGTTCTCGGTGACCGCGGCCATCGCGCTGACCAGCAGGATCGGGTCGTTCACCGGCACCTGGGCGCCGTTGCGGATCGCGGCCTCGTTCGTGCCGCCGTACACGTCGTAGGTGCCCAGCACGTCGGCGATGAAGATGCCGTCGAAGGTCGCGCTCTCGAGCAGCTTCGCCAGATCCGTCCAGTACGAGATGGTGTTGTACTGCCGTGACCGGTCGTCCGGATGCCGCCACAGGCCAGACGACTGGTGGGCGACGCAGTTCATGTCGAAGGCGTTGAATCGGATCTGACGGGTCATGGGGTCCATGAAACGACAGGTCGCGTCACGGGGTCGAGTCTCCCCGACACGCACGGACACATTCCGGGGGCCGGGGGCGGCAGGCCGGGGCGGCAGGCCGGGGCGTCGGGCCGGGGCGTCGGGCCGGGGCGTCGGGCCGGGGCGTCGGGCCGGATGTCGGTACGGGTGTCGGCGGGGTGTCGGTACGGATGTCGGGCCGATGGACGGATGTCGGCGGGGTGCCGGTACGGATGTCGGACCGGTGGACGGATGTCGGGCCGTGTGACCGGTATCGGTCCGACATCCGTGCGGCCATCCGACATCTGTGCCGCGGGGTGGCGGTGCCGCGTGGCGGCGCGGGTGGGTGGCGGCGCGGCGGGGTGGCGGCGCGGTTCCGTCAGGTGCCGGTTCCGTCGTCGGGGCGGCGGGGACTCGGGTCGGGCGGCAGGATCTCGATGGGCTGTGCGGCCCTCCGCTGCGCGCGCCACCAGATGAAGAACCCGGTCGCGGTGAAGCCGCCGTAGAAGACGTACATGAGGCCCGTGGCGTAATACCCCGAGCTGAACAGGAGGGGCACCCCGACCACGTCGACGGCGATCCAGATGAGCCAGAACTCGGTCCACCCCTTGGCCATGCCGTATGTGGCGAGCAGCGACCCGACGAAGGTCCAGGCGTCGGCCCACACCGGCTCCCATGACCCGAGTGCCCGGAAGAGCGGCGTCAGTGCGACCGTGCCGACGATCATCACGGCCATGAGGCCGATGCGAGCGCGGGTCGGCGCCCACCTCGGCACGACCCGTCCGCCCTCCGCGTTGCGCCAGCGGATCCATCCGTAGATCGCGACGGCGATGAACATCACCTGCCGGCCGGCTTGCCCGAGCAGATGCGGCAGGGAGGGATCGGGACTCAGCGCGGAGCCCAGGAAGACGGTGAGCAGCAGGACGTTGCCGACGATGCCGACCGGCCAGGCCCACACTTTGCGCCGCATGCCCCCGAGGGCGCTCGCGAGACCGAAGGCGTTGCCGACGACCTCACGGACGAGGAGGGTCTGTCCGCCGGGAAGCACCCATTGCGAGGTGAAGGCGTCGACGAACCACTGCAGGAGGTCCATCGGATCAGGCGGCGGGGTTGGGGGACGGTCGATCGTCGAGCACGAGCTGCATCATGCTCAGATCGAGCCATCGGCCGAACTTGGCGCCCACCTGCGGCATCCGCCCGACCTCGACGAAGCCCAGTCGTTCATGGAGGGTGATGGAGGCGGCGTTCCCGCTCTCGATGCCGGCGATCATCGCGTGCATGCCCGCAGTTCTCGCGCGCTCGATCAGCGCCGTCATCAGAGCGGTGCCGATGCCGCGGCCGTGCTGGCCGTCGAGGACGTAGACGGAGTGCTCGACCGTGTGCCGGTAGCCGCTGTGCGGACGCCACTGCGCGTACGAGGCGTAGCCGAGCACGCCCGCGCCGTCGACCGCGACGATCACCGGGTAGCCGCGGGAGGTGCGGTCGGCGAGCCAGGCGACGCGGTCGGCGAGGTCGATCTCGTGCTCGTTCCAGATCGCGGTGGTGTGCAGCACCGCGTGGTTGTGGATCGCGGTGATCGTCTCGAGGTCGGCGGTCTCGGCATCCCTGATTCGGACGTCTGTCATCGGCGGATGGTCTCTCTTCTGCTGCACGGGGTGCGCATCGTGCTGCCGCGCTTCGGGTGCGCATCGCCGACGCTAGCAGGATGCCGGAACCCCGGATGCCGCGACCTCCAGAATATCGAAGATATGTTCTAAACTGGAGGCATGGCCAATCCGCATCTGACCCCGCTCCTCGAGGCCGTGGAGCGCCTCGAGAGCGCCTGGGCCGATGCCGGGAACGCGGCGGAGTTCACACGGACTCAACTGATCGAGGCTCACAGCGCGATGGGACTGGTGCAGCGTCGGCTCGACGGCATCCACGCCGAGCTCGCGGCGACCATCGCCCGTGAATCGCGGCCGGAACTGGGGGCGGCGAGCCTCGCGAAGGAACAGGGCTTCCGCACCCCGGCCACCATGATCGCCGCGACGACGGGCGGGTCCACGGGTGATGCGGCCCGGCTGGTGAAGGTGGGTGAGGCGACCGCGCCGCGGGCGAACCTCATCGGCGAGACTCTGCCGCCCCGGTACCCCCACGTGCAGCGCGCGATCGGCGAGGGTGCGCTCAGCGCGGCAGCGGCGGCATCGATCGTCACCCTGCTCGACCGTGCGCGGCTGAAGGTCGGCATCGAACGGATCGGGGAGGCCGAGCGCCTTCTGGTCGATCGGGCGGCGGGGCTGTCGCTCGACGACGTGCGCAAGCTGGTCGTGCACGCAGAGGCCTGGCTCGACCCCGACGGGGTGGCTCCGCGTGAGGACGAGGCGCGGTCGCGGCGTTCTCTGACGATGTTCGAGCGCGACGGGTCGCTGCACCTGACGCTGCAGACCGATGTCGCCTCCGGCGCTCCCGTGAAGGCGGCGATCCAGGCGTACGTCACCGCGACGTTCCAGGCGCGAGCGCACGTGCTCGATCCCGAGGCCCCCGATGCCGACCGGCGCTCGGTCGCGATGCTGCAGGCCGATGCGCTCGCCGAGATCTGCGCGCATGTGAGCGGATGCGACAACGGCGGGCTTCCGGTGTCCGGCGCGACCGTCGTCGTGCGCGTCGGGCTCGATGACCTGACCGCCGGCACCGGCTTCGCGACGGTCGACGGTGTCGACGAGCCGGTCAGCATCTCCGCGTGTCGTCGGATGGCGGCCGGCGGGGGCGTCATCCCGGCCGTCCTCGGCGGTGCCGGTGAGATTCTCGAGTGGGGCCGCGAGAAGCGCCTGTTCACCCGAGCCCAGCGGCTGGCGCTCGTGGAGCGTGACGGCGGATGCGTGATGTGCGGGCTGCCTCCGCAGCTGACCAGGGCGCATCATCTGCGGTGGTGGCAGCGGGACACCGGGCCGACCGATCTCGACAACGGTGTGCTGCTCTGCGAGAGCTGTCATCACCGCATCCACGACAACGACTGGGAGATCAGGATCGAAGGATGCGGGTTCACCGCGCGGGTGTGGCTGATCCCGCCGCCGACCGTGGATCCGCACCGCAGACCGAGGCTCGGGGGCAGGGCCCGCTACGACATCGCGGCGTGAGGGTGAGCGTGGGCGCGTCCGCGTCAGACGTGCACGTCGGCGGGCGATTCCTCGCCCTCGTGGAAGTTCGGCTCCTTGCCGAACAGCTTCGCGATACCCAGCACGATCCCGACGATGAGCAGCCCCAGGATGAGACCGGCGATCGCGGAGATGATCGTGTCGACGATCCAGACGACGACGGGGCCGAGGCCGTGGAGCGCGTGCTCCACCGCGTGCAGCACATCGACCGGGAAGTGCCAGCCGACCTCTCCCAGGTTCACGAGCACGAGGTGGCCGCCGACCCAGAGCATCGCGACTGTGCCGAGGACGCTGATGAAGCGGAACACCGCGGGCATGGAGCGCACGATCCTGGTGCCGGTATGGCGCACGCGTCGCACCGAGTTCTTCGCCATCTTCAGCCCGATGTCGTCGATCTTCACCAGCAGCGCCACCGCGCCGTAGACCACACCCGTCATCAGAAGCGCGATCACCGCGAGGATGGCGAGGGTGGCCCAGACATCGAGCCCCTTCTCGAGGCTCGCCAGCGAGATGAGCATGATCTCGGTCGACAGGATCAGGTCGGTGCGCACCGCGCCCAGGACCAGCTTCTTCTCATCGCGGGCGCCCTCGTCGGCGTGGCCGTGCTGCACGCCGAACCACTCCAGCACCTTCTCGGCGCCCTCGAAGCACAGGTACGTTCCGCCGAGGATCAACAGATAGGGGAGCACCCACGGCGCGAACGCGGTGAGCAGCAGCGCCGCCGGGATGATGATGAGGAACTTGTTCGCGAGCGAGCCGAGCGCGATCTTGCCGACCACGGGCAGCTCGCGCGCCGGGGTGATGCCCTGCACGTACTGCGGCGTGACCGCGGCGTCGTCGATCACGACGCCCGCCGCCTTGGCCGAGGCCTTCATCGCGGCGCTCAGGATGTCGTCGACGACGGCGAGCAGTCCTACGGACATGTGGTTCCCCTCGGGCGGTGTGCAGTGCGGAGCAACTCTATCGACTCGGCAGAAACTCACAGCGCGCTCCCAGGCCTGCGGGACCAAAACGGCGCCATCGACGGTTCTCCTCTATGACGCCGCAGCCAGCGACGTCGGACAAGGAGTCAGATCATGTCGAACGACTACGGCAAGACCCCCGAGGCCGTCAGCGGCCTCACCCCGCTGCAGTACGAGGTGACGCAGCAGGACGCGACCGAACCGCCGTTCCGCAACGCGTACTGGAACAACCACGACGACGGCATCTACGTCGACGTCGTCTCCGGCGAGCCGCTGTTCTCGTCGACCGACAAGTTCGACAGCGGCACCGGTTGGCCGAGCTTCACCAAGCCGATCGACGCGGATGCCGTGACCACGCGCACCGACCGCTCGCTGTGGATGAAGCGCACCGAAGCGCGCTCCGCGGTCGCCGACAGCCACCTCGGGCACGTCTTCGACGACGGCCCCCGCGCCGACGGAGGGCTGCGTTACTGCATGAACTCCGCCGCGCTCCGCTTCATCCCGGCGGAAAACCTCGAGCAGGAGGGGTACGGTCGCTACAGCCCCCTCTTCGCGCAGACACCCCCCGCCGCGACCACCGACACCTCCGAGGAGCAGTCATGACCGACACCGGAACCATCACCCGTACACCTGGGACCGAGACCGCCGTCCTCGCCGGCGGTTGTTTCTGGGGCATGGAAGACCTGATCCGCCGCCAGCCCGGCGTGCTCGACACCCGCGTCGGCTACACCGGCGGTTCGAACGACCACGCGACCTACCGCAACCACCCCGGTCACGCCGAGGCCGTGGAGATCGTGTTCGACCCGACCAAGACGACGTACCGCGACATCCTCGCGTTCTTCTTCCAGATCCACGACCCGTCGACGAAGGACCGTCAGGGCAACGACATCGGCTCGAGCTACCGTTCCGCGATCTTCCCGCTCACTCCCGAGCAGGAGGCGGTCGCACGCGACACGATCGCCGACGTCGACGCTTCGGGCCTGTGGCCGGGCAAGGCCGTCACCACGATCGAGCCCGCCGGTCCGTTCTGGCAGGCCGAGGAGGAGCACCAGGACTACCTGATCAAGTACCCCAACGGCTACACCTGCCACTTCCCGCGTGCGGGATGGGTGCTGCCCAAGCGGGACGAAGCCGTCGTCTGACCCCAGGCGACCGCTACACCTCTGACAGGAAGGCCACCGCGGCCTCCTTGAAGTCCCGCGAACCCGGAGCGTTGAAGTGATTCCGGTTCGGGATCTCGAAGAAGCGACCGTCGGGGGCCGCGTCCGCCAAGGCGCGCGAGCCCTCGATGATCGCATCCTTCGAACCGGTGGCGAAGAGGATCGGTCGGATCGGCGCGTCCGAGGGATCGGGGTCGATCATCCCGGATGAGCGCATCCCCTCCGCGAGGGCGACCAGCGCTTGCAGGTCGTTCCCCGGTACCCGCTCCGTCAGGGCGATGTAGTTCTGCGTCGTCGCGTCGGCGACCGGGGTGCCGTCGCTGATGTAGGCGCGCACCTGGTCGAGATCGAGCCGGGCGAGCGGGATGCCGTCCGGCACGCCGCCGAGGACCGCGCGCCCGATGCGGTGCGGGAGTTCACGCACGACCTCCCAGCCCACGCGCGCGCCGAGCGAGTACCCGACGTAGACCGCATCGTCAACGAGGTACGTGTCCATGACGGTCTCGACATCGGTCACGAGCGTCCGGATGCGGTAGCCGACCGGGTCGTGCGGCTTCTCGCTGAGCCCGTGCCCGCGCTGGTCGAGCGCCAGCACGCGGTACCCGGCCCGAAGCAGCTCGCGCACCCAGCCGGTCAGCACCCAGTTGTCACGCGCGTTGGATGCGAAGCCGTGCACGATCACCACGACGGGCGCGTCGAGTTCGCCCCAGGTGTACGTCGCGAGGCGGGTGCCGTCGGCCGCGTACACGTGCTGCGGGTCGGGCATGCGGTTCAGGTCGGAGAGGGGGACGGCCACGTCTCCATCTTGGCCCTCCCGCCCGCCGCGGGGTCCGCGCAGCACGCCGAAGCCGATGACCCGGGTGCCGGGATCGGTCGCCTCGAACGCCGAGACCCCCTCCTGCAGTGCGCGGGAGGGGGTCTCGGCGAAAATGCGTTGTCTCGATGTGCCGCCGTCGATCAGACGCGGTCGCGCAGCGCCGCTCCGAGCTCAGCATCCACGTTCGTCCAGTACTGGAAGAACCGCTCGCGGATCTCGTCGATCGTGATCGAACGGCCCTGACCGGTCAGCGTCTCGAGGAATCGGACGCGCTGCTCGCCGTCGAAGACCTCGCGATACAGGGTCCCGGCCTGGCCGAAGTCGTCATCCTCGGCGTGCAGGGTCGCCGCCGAGCGCATGAGCTCGCCGTCGGCCTCCCAGCTCGCCTCGACGCCCGCCACGGGATCCGCTGCCGGACCGCCGGCCGCGCCGTAGGAGTTCGGGGTGTACGTGCGGTGCTCCGCGGGGTTGAAGCGGTACTGCATCTGACCCTCGTGCATGTAGTTGCGGGTCTCGGCGGCGTGGGGCTGGTTCACCGGAAGCTGGTTGTAGTTCGCACCGATGCGGTAGCGCTGCGCATCGGAGTACGCGAACACGCGAGCCATCAGCATCTTGTCGGGAGAGATCCCGGTGCCTGGCACCTGGTTCCCCGGCGAGAACGCGGCCTGCTCGATCTCGGCGAAGAAGTTCTGCGGATTGCGGTTCAGGGTGAACGTGCCCACCTTGATGCGCGGGTAGTCCTTCTTCGACCAGGTCTTGGTGAGGTCGAAGGGGTTGAACCGGTAGGCCTTGGCCTCGTCGTAGGGCATGATCTGCACGTACACGTCCCAGGACGGGTGCTCGCCGTGGCCGATCGCGTCGAACAGGTCGCGACGGTAGAAGTCCGCATCCGAGCCGGCGAGCTTCTCCGCCTCGTCGGCGCCCATGGCCTCGACGCCCTGCGCGGAGAGGAAGTGGTACTGCACCCAGAAGCGCTCGCCTGCGGCGTTCACCCACTGGTAGGTGTGCGAGCCGTAGCCGTTCATGTGCCGCCAGCTGCGGGGGAGTCCGCGGTCGCCCATGAGGTAGGTGACCTGGTGGGCGGTCTCGGGCGAGAGGGTCCAGAAGTCCCACTGCATGTCGGCGTCGCGGAGACCGGAGTCGCCGAGGCGCTTCTGCGAGTGGATGAAGTCCGGGAACTTCATGGCATCGCGGAGGAAGAAGGTCGGGGTGTTGTTGCCGACGATGTCGAGGTTGCCCTCGGTCGAGTAGAAGCGCAGCGAGAAGCCGCGCACATCGCGCCAGGTGTCGGGCGATCCCTGCTCGCCGGCGACGGACGAGAAGCGGATGAGCGTCTCGCTCTCGGCTCCGGGCTGGAACACGGCAGCCCGCGTGTACGCCGACACGTCTTCGGTGACGACGAACGTGCCGAAGGCGCCGCCGCCCTTGGCGTGCGGGTTGCGCTCCGGCACCCGCTCGCGGTTGAACGAGGCGAGCTTCTCGACCAGGTACCGGTCGTGCAGGACCGTGGGGCCGTCGGCGCCGACCGTCAGGGAGTGCGCGTCGCTGGCGACCGGCGTGCCGGTCTGCGTCGTGGTGGCGGGTGTCGGGGTGGCAGGGTTCGTCATGGTGTTTCTCCTTCTCCGCGCAGGCGCGACGAATACCCCCACCGGAGGATGGGGTGATCGACGGCTGTTACTGCGCGGCGTTCTGGCAGCTGGGGCAGAGGCCCCAGAAGGTGACTTCGGCTGTCTGGACGGTGAATCCCCCCGCCGAGGACGGGGTGAGACACGGCGCCTCGCCGACGACGCAGTCCACATCGCCGACCGCACCGCAGGAGGTGCAGACGACGTGATGGTGGTTGTCGCCGATGCGCCGCTCGTAGAGCGCCGCGGAGCCTGCCGGTTCGATCCGGCGGATGAGGCCCGCCGTCGTCAGGTCCGCGAGGATGTTGTGCACCGACTGGATCGACGTGGTCGGCAGCACTTCGGACACGGTGCGGTAGACCCGTTCCGCGTCCGTATGGGCCATGGAGTCCAGAGCCTCGAGCACCGCGACACGACCAGCGGTCGCGCGCAGCCCGGCGTCGCGAAGCGCCGAGTCGAGTTCCGTCTCCATGTCTCGAGCATACCCCGTTTTTTGAGTTGTTCAAAAGAACAGGATGCTGGCATGTCGTGGCGCGTCAGACGAAGCGGACGGTCTGCTGCAGCCGGGTGCGCACGTCGAAGAGCTCGTTGCCGCCGATGGCCCTGGCCTGCGGGACGCCCTGGCGCAGCACCATCGCGAGGGCGCTGCGGCGCACGACGACGACCGGGACGCCACGGCTCGTGCCTAGGGGGGTCACGGCCTGGGCGAGGTCGTCGTCGGGGAGCACGATAATCGCGCCGCTGAATCTGACCCGCGCCGCCTTCGCGATCGTGCGCATGCGGCCGAGCGCCGCCGTGACGGGTGCGCGGGTACCGAGGCTCGGGCCGGTGATCTCTCCGCGGCGGAAGCCGACGACCCCGCCGAAGTCCTCCGACATCACGCCGTACAGACCGGAGGGGCCCAGCACCACGTGGTCGAGCTTGTCGTCGGCCGTTGCTCCGGCGACGACGTCGTGCCAGACCGTGAAGCCCATGCCCAGCTCGGAGACCGTCCGTGCGGTGGCCTCTTCCGCGAGGGCGTCGGCGAGGAGTCGACGCAGGTCCCGCGGGGCCGAGCGCACGAGCGCGGGGTCATAGGGATCGGGAACGTCGACGCCGCGCCCCGCCCACTCGCGGATGAGGGCCAGATAGCGCTCGCGCCGCCAGCCACCGGGATGACCGTACGACCGTGCCCGTGGACGCGTATCGGTGCGCGCGGCCTGCGGTCGCCACCCGCTCCATCCGGCCCCGGTCTCGTGGGTCACGCCGGTGCGCCGGTCGTAGGCGGCGCGACCCTCCACGGTGCCGATCAGCTCCCACGCGCGCTGCACCTGGATGAAGACCGCCGCATCGCCGCCGGTGTCGGGGTGCGTCTGACGCAGCCGCAGACGGTAGGCGCGGCGCAGCTCGACGTCATCGACCGCGGGGTCGACGCCGAGGATCTCGTAGGCCGAGGCCGAGAGCGGACTGTCGAACATCGCTCTCCCTCCGCGACCGCGGCATCCAGGATAACCGGCGCTCTGTATGGGCGGGCTCGGAGCGCTCGCGGAATGGGTCAGTCGGGGACGTCGACGATGCGTTCGACGCCGATGACGGGGACGACCGAACCGGCGGATGCCGCGGCCAGGTCGGCGGTGAGGCGAGCGAGCTCGGCCTCGGGCGACCACAGCTCCAGCGTGGCGGTCGCCGCGTACGTCGGCTCGCCCAGCGTCGCGCCATGATGCGACGCCCAGTCGCGCAGCAGGTTGTCGTAGCGCCCGGCGTCCGCGTGCGGCACCTCGAGCGTCACCTGCCGGAGCGCCGCGCGACGCACGAGCGCGGCCAGGTCGAGAGCCTCTGACACCGCCGAGGAATACGCGCGGACGAGACCGCCCGCCCCGAGCTTGACCCCGCCGAAGTAGCGCGTCACCACCGCGACGACGTCGGTCAGTTCGCGCCGGCGCAGCACCTCGAGCATGGGGATACCCGCGGTCCCCGACGGCTCCCCGTCATCCGACGACCTCGCCTGGTCGCCGAGCAGCCCGGTGACCATCGCGGTGCAGTTGTGGTTGGCATCCCACGCGCGCCTGCGGATGCCGGCGATAACGACCTCGGCCTGTGCGACCGACGAGACGGGCTCGACGAGGGTGAGGAAGCGCGACTTTCGGACGACGATCTCGTGTTCGACCGCGCCCGCGATGGTCGCGGGGTAGCTGCGGGCGGAGGTCACCTCCTTCACGATACCGACGCCCGGAACCTCTCCGGTGGATGGGATCGACCGAACGATGGAGGTGCCGTCGGCGCGTCGGGGGAAGAATGTGAGCATGCCGTCCATCGACCAGCCACCTCCGCGGCCCGCGCGCACCTGGGCGAGCCTGGTCGGGTCGATCCGGATCGGTCAGGCCCTGATCACCGTGGTGCTGGTGGTGATCGGCGCCTGGCGTGCGGTGGGCGACGGGGTGCCGTTGCCATGGGTGCTCTCGCTCTCTCTCGTGTTCCTCGGCTGGTACGGCGGGGGTCTTCTGGTCAGCGATCGCACCGCGGATCGCCGTCTGGCGACCTGGTGGCTGCTCGGACTGACCCTCATCTGGCTCGGAGCGGTCGTCGTGTCGCCGGAGTTCGTCTGGCTCGCGTTCCCGCTGTGGCTGCTCGCGGGGTTCGTGATGCCGCTGCGGTGGGCCGTGGCGCTGAGCGTGCTGGTCTTCGCCGTCGTGGTCGCAGCGCCCATGGTGCACACGGGTGCGACGAGCTATGCCAACGTGATCGGTCCTCTCGTCGGCGGCGTCTTCGCGCTGGGCATCTCCCGCGGGTATCTGGAGCTCGTGCGCGACGGACGCGAACGACGTCGCCTGATCTCCTCGCTCGTCGCGACGCAGGAGGAGATGGCGGCGCTGCAGGACGAGCTCGCCCGCACGCAGCGCGAGTCCGGCGCCAGCGCGGAACGCACGCGGGTATCGCGGGACATCCACGACACCGTCGCGCAGGGTCTGTCATCGATCGGCATGCTGGCGCGCTCGGCCCTCACCTCCGACGACCCCCCGCAGCACGCGCGTGCTCTCGGACAGATCGATGCGCTCGCCGCCGAGGGCCTCGCCGATGCCCGGCGCATCGTGAACGCGCTGATGCCCGCCGAACTCGAGTCCACCGCGCTGGGCGATGCCCTCGCCCGCATGCTCGAACGCCTCGCCGACGAGACCGGGGTCGCGGCGACGCTCCACGCCGACGACGCCCTGCCGTCGCTCGGCACCGACGCGGAGGTCGCCCTGTTGCGGACCGCGCAGTCCGCCCTCGCGAACGTCCGTGCCCACGCCGACGCGTCGCGGGTCGTGGTCACCTTGGCCGACGCGGGCGACGCGGTGCGACTCGACATCGTCGACGACGGGGTGGGGTTCGACGCCACCCGGTGGGATGCCCAGGGCGGGGTGGACGCCCGAGGGGGTGGCTACGGTCTGCGTTCGATGCGCGCGCGGCTCCGTGAGCTCGGCGGAGGCCTCGACGTCGAGAGCGCGCCCGGTGACGGCACCGCGCTCTCGGCCCATCTTCCCTATCGGGGGGTGTCATGACCGCCGTGCGGGTGCTGCTCGTCGACGACCACCCCATCGTCCGTGCGGGTGTGCGCTCGCTGTTCGACCGTCGCGACGACATCGACGTGGTCGGCGAGGCGTCCTCCGGCGAGGAGGCCGTGCTGCTCGCCCGGCATCTGCACCCGGATGTCGTGCTCTGCGACCTGCGGCTGGGGCAGGGGATCGACGGCGTGCAGACGACCGCCGCGCTGCGAGCGGACAGCCCGGCGCCGGCCGTCATCATCCTGACGACGTTCGACCGCGACGCCGAGATCCTCGGGGCGATCGAGGCGGGGGCTGCCGGCTACCTCGTGAAAGACGTCGCTCCCGATGACATCGTGCGCGCGATCCGACAGGCGGCCTCGGGCGGGCTCGTGCTCACGCCGGAACTCAGCGAACGCGTCGTGCAGGTCATGCGCGCGCCACGGGTGCGCCTGACCGATCGGGAGCTCGATGTGCTGCGGCTGCTCGACACCGGAGCATCGAACCGCGAGATCGCGAAGACCCTGTTCGTCACGGAGGCGACCGTGAAGACGCACCTCGTGCACGTGTTCGAGAAGCTCGGCGCCGACAGTCGCGCCCGCGCCATCGCCATCGCCCGCGACACCGGACTGCTCTGAGGCGGTCCGGGGATCCCGCTCAGTCCCAGAACCGCTGCACGCGCGTGGCGAGATCGCGCATCGCCGACCCGTCCAGCACGATGCGCCGCTCATCGACGTCGAGTGCGGGCCACTGCATCACGAACTCGATCGGACCCTCCGGCGGCAGGGGCCACAGCCACAGCCGATCGGTCGACGAGTAGCTGTGGCTTCCGCCGCTCGCGCCCGCGCTGTTGCGCGAGAGGGAGTGCGCGGTCGTGTCCGATGCCTGCGCCTCTCCGCCGAAGTACGGGAAGCCTTCCACGAGGACCTTCTCGCCGTCGCCGAGCACCAGGCCGAAGCGCAGGCGGCCGGCCGGGTTCGTCGGTCCGCCCATCGGGCCGTGCCCCACGAAGTCGGCGCACAGCTCGTTCCATTCCGCTGCCGGAAGCCCGTCGCGTCGGAGCCGTCCTTCCAGCCGGAACTCCACGCCGTCGCTGTACACCGCGACGCCGATGAGCCCCAACGCCAGGTGGTCGTTGACGGCCAAGGTCTCCGAGACGGGAAGCAGCACCGGCAGCTCGTCCTCGGGGGCCTGCCACCACGGCTGCCGCTCCGACTCGCTCTCCTCGGGCTCCGGGATCTCGGGGTCGGGAGGGAAGAAGTTCATGCCCACAGGTCACCACACCTCCGGTCGGGCGCGCAAGAGGCGGGCGCCGCGTCTCCACCGTTCGATGGATCCGTGATGTGCGCACGGCGCGGAGGCTGGATGCGACTCGAAAGGACCACCCATGCGCAGGCTCTTCTACGCCGCGTTCGCCTCCATGCTCGCAGGCGTCGCCTCCGGACTCTTCTACCGGGAGTTCACCAAGATCAACGGCTTCCCGGAGGGGGAGTCCACGCAGCTCGGGCTCGTGCACACGCACCTGCTCGTGCTCGGCTTCGTCGTGCTGGTGATCGTGCTGCTGCTCGAGAAGGTGTTCACGCTCTCCGAGAGCCGTCTGTTCGGCTGGTTCTTCTGGGCCTACATCGCCGGACTCGTGCTGACCTCGGCGACGCTGTTCTGGCACGGCTGTCTCACGGTGCTCGGGCAGGAGTCGTCGAAGATGATCGCGGGGATCGCCGGCACGGGGCACATCCTGCTCACCGCAGGGATGGTGCTGCTGTTCCTCGCTCTGCGGAAGCGCCTGTTCGCCGCGAAGCCTGCCGTTCCGGCCGACTCCGTGCGCGCCTGATCGGGTCTACTCTCCGACGGACTCGTCGCGGAGGTGGGCGATGTGCGCCTCGTGACGTGCGAGATGGTTCGGCGACCGGCGGACGAACAGCCACGCCACGATCAGCAGCACGAACCAGATCGGCGTCACGAGCAGCGCGGTCAGCGTGTCGGGCTGCGTCGTGAGAGCCCACAGGATGAACACGAAGAACGCGAACACGACGAAGACCATGAACACGCCGCCCGGCATCCGGAACGTCGACGCCGCGACCTTGTCCTTGCGGGTGCGCCGGTACACGAGGTAGCTGCACAGGAAGATCGTCCAGACGAACATGAAGCACAGCGCCGAGACCGTGGTGACCATGTCGAAGGCGGTGCCGATGTCTTTGCCCGCATAGAGCAGCACCACGCCGGACAGCAGCAGGATGCACGAGAGGAACAGGGCGTTCTGCGGCACGCGGCGGCGGGAGAGGCGGGCGAACACGCGCGGGGCGTCGCCGTCCTGAGCCAGGCCGAAGACCATGCGCGAGGTCGAGTAGATCCCGGAGTTCGCGCTCGACATCGCCGAGGTCAGCACCACGAGGTTCACGACGGTGGCGGCGATGCCGAGTCCGGCGAGGGCGAACATCGCGATGAACGGACTCTCCCCGGCCACGTACTCGGTCCACGGGGTGACGGACATCAGCACGATGAGCGCTCCCACGTAGAACAGCAAGACGCGGATGGGGATCGCGTTGATGGCTTTGGGCAGGTTGCGCTTCGGATCCTTGGTCTCGGCTGCGGCCGTGCCGACGAGCTCGATCCCGACGAAGGCGAACACCGCTATCTGGAACCCGGCGACGAAGCCCAGGAAGCCGTGCGGGAACATGCCGCCGTGATCCCACAGGTTCGAGAAGCTCGCGGTCCCGGCGTCGTGCTGGAACCCGGTGAAGATCATCACGAGACCTGTGAGGATGAGCGCCACGATCGCGATGATCTTGATCAACGCGAACCAGAACTCCATCTCGCCGAACGCGGCGACCGTCGGCAGGTTGAGGGCCAGCAGCATCACGACCACCAGCACCCCGGGGATCCACAGTGGGATGCCGGGGAGCAGCGCATCCGTGTACCCGGCGATCGCGATCACGTCGGCGACACCGGTCACGACCCAGCAGAACCAGTAGGTCCACCCCGTGAAGAAACCTGCCCACGGTCCGAGCAGGTCGCTCGCGAAGTCGCTGAACGACGTGTACTTCAGGTTCGACAGCAGCAGCTCGCCCATCGCCCGCATGACGAAGAACAGCATGAACCCGATGATCATGTAGACGAAGATCACCGACGGACCCGCGACAGAGATCGTCTTCCCGCTGCCCATGAACAGGCCGGTGCCGATGGCGCCACCGATCGCGAGGAGCTGGATGTGGCGGTTGCTCAGCGCTCGCCGCAGCTGCCGCCCCTCGCCGTCGTCCGTGGCGTCGCTCTCTCGTCCGGTTGCCTCGGTGTGGTGCTTCGTCACGTGCGTCCTCCGGTCGTCGTCGACGGTGTCGCTCCGACGGTACCTGCGTCCATCCGCGCCCTTTCGAACCGCGATCCGGCATACTGCGCCGAAACGATTCGATAAGCTGGGACGGCCCCGATCCACCCCCCCAGTTCTGCGAGCCTCTCCTCCATGGCCACCTCCCTCACCACGGGCCGCCCCTGGCGCGTCATCCTTGCCTTCTCCATCCCGCTCCTCCTCGGCAACGTGGTGCAGCAGCTCTACCAGTTCGCCGACGCGATCGTCGTCGGCAGACACCTCGGCGTCACGTCGCTCGCGGCTGTCGGTGCGACCGGCAGTCTGCTGTTCCTGCTGTTGGGATTCGCCTGGGGCCTGACCAGCGGTTTCGCGATCCCGATCGCCCAGGCGTTCGGCGCCCGCGACGATGCCGCCGTGCGTCGATCCGTCGCGACGGGGGTGATCCTCAGCGCGATCACGAGCGTGATCCTGACGGTCGCCGCTCCGCTCCTCGCCGGACCGATCCTGGCCCTGCTGCAGACGCCGGCCGAACTCATGCCGGAGGCGACGATCTTCACGCAGATCAGCTTCCTCGGCGCGAGCGCGACGATGTTCTTCAATTACCTCTCGGCGATCATCCGCGCGATCGGCGACTCCAGGACGCCGCTGGTCTTCCTCACGGTCTCGTGTGCGCTCAACGTCGGCCTCGTCGTGCTGATGGTCGGCCCCCTCGAATGGGGCGTCGCCGGTGCAGCGCTGGCCACGGTGATCGCGCAGGCCGTCTCGGTCGCCCTCTGCCTGGAGTTCGTCCGCCGCCGGCTGCCCATGCTGCACCTGCGTCGCGCGGACTGGCGGGTCACCGGCGCCGACATCGCCGAGCACCTGCGTCTCGGCCTGCCCATGGGGTTCCAGGCGTCGATCATCGCGATCGGAACGCTCACGGTGCAGGTGGCTCTGAACACCCTCGGCGCCGACGCCGTCGCCGCCTACACGACCGGATCCCGCGTCGACAGCCTCGCCGTGGCGCTGCTGTCGTCGCTCGGCCTCGCGGTCTCGATGTACGCGGCGCAGAACCACGGCGGCCGCCGCCCCGATCGCATCCGTCGCGGCGTGGTCGAGGCGACCTGGATGTCGGTCGGCGCCGGCGTGGTGCTCGGCGGGCTGCTGATCGCGTTCGGCGCACCCATGGTCCGCCTGTTCATCGGCGACGGCTCGGACGACGTGGTCGACATGGCGCACCAGATGCTCATCATCAACGGATGCGGCTACTGGGCGCTCGGCATGCTCTTCGTGCTGCGCGGCGCGCTCCAGGGCCTTGGCCACACGCTCGTGCCGACCGTGACAGGTGTGATCGAACTGGTCATGCGCGTCGGGGCGGCCATCGTGCTGGGTGCCTGGATCGGGTTCGACGGGGTGGCCCTCAGCAACCCGCTCGCGTGGGTCGGGGCGATCGTGCTGCTGGTGCCGGCGTACGTGCGCGCGCACCGGGCGCTCGGCAGGCTGCCCATCGCCCCGGCGGAGGCGACCGAGACCTCGGCGATCGCGATCGTCGGGCCGACAGACGGCTCCATGGTCGTCGACGCCGTGGTCACCCAGCCGGTGCGGGTCGTACGGCCGCGTCGTCTGCGCTGGCCGAGCCGCAGCTGAGCCCACCCCCGGCGCCTCGTCATCCGGCGGATATCCGTCTCGAGGATGACGCGGATGGGACTTGAGACGGATGGCCTTTCCGCGACACACTTCTACTGTCGAGGTAGCGGGGTTTCCGCTGACGGGGGGTCGTCATGACGACAATGAGAGTGGCCAGCGATCTGGCTGCGGTGATGGTGCCGATCGGATACGTGGGAGCGGCTGTCGCCGGCGTCTGCGCGATCGTCGCTGCGGTCGCGATCATCCGCGGCTCCGGTGCGGTGACGGGTGGCGCTGTCGGGCTGTGGATCGTGGGCGCGCTGATGAGCGTCACGGCATCGTTCGCTCAGCAGTGGTTGCCGCTGATCCTGGCGTGCGCGGCGCTCGTCGCCATGCTGACGATCGGCGGCGTCGTCCGAGCCATCGTGAACGCGTCGGGTGTCGAGCGCCCGCAGCGCACGCCCGACGAACCGCTCCCGGCCGCGGTGAAGCCGGCCGTCGCCGTGTCCAAGCCCGCGCGAGCGACGACGGCGACCGCCTCGATCGCGATCGTGCCCTGAGCGCTCAGCGGTAGTCGCGGTCGCGGTGCTGCCCCGACTCGTCGCCTGACTCCACGCGGGCGGCCTCTCGTGCGCGCAGCTCGACGCGACGGATCTTCCCGGAGATGGTCTTCGGCAGCTCGGGCACGAACTCGATGATCCGCACCCACAGGTGCGACGACAACCGCTCGTGCGCGTAGGCGAAGATGGCGCGTGCCGCGTCCGACTCCGCAGCGCCGGCAGCGGGGGCCAGGCAGACGTAGGCCTTCGGCACGGCCAGCCGCGTCGGGTCCGGACTCGGGATCACGGCCGCCTCGACCACGAGGTCGTGCTCCAGCAGCACCGACTCGAGCTCGAACGGCGAGATCTTGTAGTCGGAGGCCTTGAACACGTCATCGGAGCGTCCGACATAGGTGAGGTAACCGTCGTCGTCGCGCACCGCGATGTCACCCGTGTGGTGGAAGCCGCCGATGCGTGACTCGGTGGTCTTCTCGGGATCGTCGTAGTACCCGGCCATGAGTCCGAGTGGCGGGTGCGAGAGGTCGAGGGCGATCTCGCCCTCACCGTCGACCACTTCTCCGGTGACCGGGTCGAGCAGGACGACCGGGTAGCCGGGCAGGGGCCGCCCCATGGATCCGACCTTGACGGTCTGGCCGGGCGAGTTCCCGATGCAGGCGGTCATCTCGGTCTGTCCGAACCCGTCGCGGATCGTGCCGCCCCAGGCGTCGCGCACGCGGTCGATGACCTCGGGGTTCAGGGGCTCGCCCGCGCCGACGAGTTCGCGCGGAGGATGACCGAGCCTGGTGAGGTCGGCCTGGATGAGCATCCGCCACACGGTCGGCGGCGCACAGAACGTCGACACGTGATGCGTGTCCATGATCTGCATGAGCGCGTTCGCGTCGAAGCGGTCGTAGTTGTAGACGAAGACGGTGGCCTCGGCGAGGAACGGCGAGTAGAAGCTCGACCACGCGTGCTTCGCCCAGCCGGGGGACGAGATGTTGAGGTGCACGTCGTCCGGCCGCACGCCGAGCCACCACATGGTCGACAGGTGGCCGATCGGATACGAGACGTGCGTGTGCTGCACGAGCTTGGGACGGTTGGTGGTCCCCGAGGTGAAGTACAGCAGCGCGGTGTCCGACGCCGGGGTCGGTGCGTCGGGCTCGAAGTCCGTCGGCGCGGACGACGAGTCGTGGAAGCCCGCCCATCCGGCAGGGATGTCCGCGCCGACGCCGATGCGCAGGATGCTGCTGTCGATGCCGTCGAGGCGGTCGGCGAGTGCTCCGAGAGTCACGACCGCGCCGGCACGTCCGTGCTGCACGCGGTACTCGAGGTCGGAGGAGGAGAGCAAGGTGGAGGTCGGGATCGACACGGCGCCGATCTTCGTGATCGCCAGCATCACCTCCCACAGCTCGATGGTGTTGTTGAGCATCACGATCACGTGATCGCCGCGGCGGATGCCGAGTCCCGAGAGCCACGCGGCGACCTGATCGGAGCGGCTGGAGAGCTCTCCGTACGTCCAGGCGTGCAGGCTGAGGTCGGCCTCGACGATCTGCACGGCAGGGCGATCCGGCGTCTCGGCGGCCATCACGTCGAACCACTCCAGCGCGAAGTTGAACTCGTCGACGTCGGGCCAGGCGAAACCGGCGCGGGCTGCCGCATAGTCGGTCGCATTCGCGAAGAGGAAGTCCCGCATCTCGCGGATCTTCTCGGTGGCTGCGGTGGCGCTGCGGCTCATGGTGCTCCTCTGCTCCTGTGCGGACGTGCGTTCCATCCTCTCGCACGACGTGGTCGCCGTGACATCCGGCCGTCAGCCGGGAAGAAGCCCGGCGCCGTCGCGAAGCTCGAACACCAGCTGGGTCTCGGTGCCGCGCACCACAGGGTGGATCGTGATGTGCTCGAGCACGATGTCGCGGAGCGCCGTCGCGTCCTCCACCGCCACGTGCACGAGGAAGTCGTCGACACCGGCGACGTGGAACACCTGCAGCACGCGAGGGATGCCTGCGAGTGCGTCGAACAGGGCAGTGACCTTCGCGCCGGTGTGGTTTGCCAGGCGCACCTTGATGATCGCCTGCAGCGGGTAGCCGAGGGCGGACCCGTCCACCCGGATGCGGGTGTCGCGGATGACACCGCGCTCGCGGAGCGCCCGCACGCGGTGGGCGCAGGTCGAGTCGGCGAGACCCAGCCGATGCGCGAGCGCCTTGTTCGTGATCTCGGCGTCGCGGGTGAGCGCCGCGAGCAGCTCGAGGTCGATCTCGTCGAGTTGTGCTTTCGCCAACACGGTCCCCTCTCGCCGGCCGGATCTCGCTCAGAATAGCGTCATCGGTCAGATCTCCGGCGACTTCTGTCGACTTCCTGCGGATTCATCGTGATTCCGGCAACGTGGAGGGCATGACTGCACCGCTGCATCCTGACACCGTCGCCGTCCACGGCGGCCGCTCCGACCTCGAGGGTCTCGGAGTGCACGCGCTGCCGATCGACCTGTCGACGACCAACCCGCTGCCCGACATCGAGCGCGGCGGAGACTCCTACGAGGCCATGGCCACAGGAGGTCGACCGCCCGCCGACGGCAGCATGGTCTACGCGCGGCTGTGGAACCCGACGGTCGCCCGCTTCGAAGAGGCTCTCGCCGAGCTCGAGCACGCTGAGGCCGCCGTGGCCTTCGCGTCGGGCATGGCGGCGATGACGGCGGTGATCCTCGCCCACACCGGCGCGACAGGGGCGCGGCACGTGGTGGCCGTCCGCCCGCTCTACGGCGGCACCGACCACCTGCTCGGCTCCGGCCTGCTCGGCGTCGAGACCACCTACTGCCACCCCGACGAGGTGGCGGCGAGCGTGCGTCCGGACACCGGACTGGTCGTGGTGGAGACCCCGGCGAACCCCACGCTCGACATCGCCGACATCGCCGACGTCGTGCGCCAGGCCGGCGCCGTGCCCGTCGTGGTGGACAACACCTTCGCCACTCCGGTGCTGCAGAACCCGATCGACCTGGGCGCCGCGATGTCGCTGCACAGCGCCACCAAGTACCTCGGCGGGCACGGAGATGTGATCGCCGGCGTCGTCGCCTGCAGCGAGGAGACCGCCGAGGCGCTGCGCCGCGTGCGCGCGGTCACCGGGGGGCTGCTGCATCCGCTCGGGGCGTATCTGCTGCACCGCGGACTCACGACCCTGCCGGTGCGGGTGCGCCATCAGCAGGAGAGCGCACGCCGGGTGGTGCAGTGGCTGATCGACCGTCCGGAGGTCGCCGAGGTCTTCTATCCGGGGCTCGACGGCGACCCTCGGGGCATCCTCGACCGGCAGATGCGCGGGACGGGCGCGATGATCGCGATGCGGATGCGGGGCGGTTTCCCTGCGGCGTCAGCGGTCACCACGGCGACGACGCTCTTCACGCACGCGGTCTCCCTCGGCGGGGTGGACTCGCTGATCCAGCACCCGGCCGCGCTCACACACCGCCCGGTTCCGCCGGAGGCCCGCCCCGGCGCCGATGTGCTCCGCCTGTCGATCGGGCTGGAGGATGTGGACGACCTGATCGCCGATCTCGCCGGAGCCTTCCAGGCGCTCGACGCTCAGACCGCCGGGAGCCGGATGGTGCCCGTCGCGACCCGTTCGGTCGGCATGCGGTCACGGTCGTAGGTGATCTCCCGATAACCGTGCGGGGTCGGCGTCCCGTCGTCGTCGAGGCTCACGAACACGATCTTGTCGATCGTCAGGATGCGTTTGCGCGTGATCATGTTGCGCGCAACGGCACGCATCGTGAGTGAGGTCGTGCCGAAGTGCGTGGCCTGCAGGCCGATCTCGATGAGGTCGCCCTGCACGGCCGATGCCTCGAAGTTGATCTCCGAGATGTGCTTCGTGACGGCGCGGTAGTTGCCGAGCTGCACGATCGCGTAGATCGCGGCCTCCTCGTCGATCCACTTGAGCAGGCTCCCTCCGAACAGCGAGCCGTTCGCATTGAGGTCCTCGGGGCGCACCCACTTGCGGGTGCGGAAGGTGAGTCCGTCTTCCGACCAGGCCGGTGTCTTCTGCTTCGCCATGGACACGAGGGTACGAGCGCTGTGAGTCGGCGATGTTACGGGCCGTTTTCCTGGAGCGCACAGCGGCTTCGGACCGGAATTGTGCACTCACCACAAGAAACTGAGTATCGAACGTGGTGGGACTTGGTTTCGACCGGCAAATCCTGAAGGGGAGTGTCGGCGCGCCCATACAGTCGCCCGTGGCAACGACGCCACTGACCCTGGGAGTCCTCGATGACGAGTGTAAAACCCCACGCGCACGGAACCGGCATGCGCATCGCCGTGATCGTGCTCAGCCTGCTGCTGGCCGCGATGGTGATCCTGTTCCTCGTGACGACGAGCAAGATCGCCGCCGGAGCATCCGAGCTCGCCGACGGCACCGTGGCCGCGAAGGACGGCTCTGCCGACCTCGCGGCCGGGGCCGATGACCTCGCCGCCGGAGCCGACCTGCTCGCCGACGGCAGCGACGACCTCGCAGCGGGTGCCGCAGCCGCGCACTCCGGTTCGCAGAAGCTGAGCGACGGCGCCACGAAGGCGGCAGTCGGAGCGACCACCCTTGCCGAGGGCGCGGGGAGCCTCGCGGCCGGTGCATCGACCGCCGTCGACGGCGCCGGCCGGGTCAGCGGGGGAGCGCAGACCGCGCTCGCCGGGGCGCAGGAGCTCTCGACCAAGCTGGTGCAGGCCGAGGCCGGTGCGGCGACGGTCGCCGCCGGGGCGGCGAAGCTCTCCGCAGGCGTCGACGGCGCACACCGGTACGCGAACGGTGTGCTCTCCGGTGCCAGCACGCTCAGCGACACTCTGCGCGCCGGCGTGACGTCGTCGGTGCTGACGCTCGCCCACCCCGACACGAAGGCCGCACTCCAGGGTGTCGCCGCGACGGCGCCCGGTCACTCCCAGCAGCTCGCCGACGGCCTCGCCGGCCTTCTCGCAGCCGACCCCACGAACCCGCAGCTGCAGGCGCTCGCCCGACTCGCGGCCGGCGTCGACCAGGAGGTCGATGCCCTGGCGGCACCCGCAGCCGCAGCTCCCGCTCTCGCCCAGGGACTCGTCGGCGCGGCCGACGGTGCGGCGAAGGTCACTGCCGGTGTCGGGGCGATCGTGCACGGCGACCCCTCGAAGGGCTGGCCCGGTACCGTCGCCCTCGTCGCCCCCGAAGGCGCTCCCGCGCTCGCGGCCGGGGCGCAGAAGCTCCACTCCGGGACCTCGCAGCTCTCCGCGGGCGCCGAGCGGCTGGCCTCCGGGCTGCAGACGCTCTCCACCGGCGCGTCCGCCCTCTCCTCCGGAACCGTGAACCTCAGCGCGGGTGCGGCGCGCCTGAACGAGGGCGCGAGCGCGCTCGCCATCGGGGTCGGAGAGCTGCAGTCCGGCTCCGGTGCCCTCGACACGGGCATCGCGAAGCTCTCCGACGGCGCGACGACGCTCGCGGGTGGGTCCGACGACCTCGCGGCAGGCGGCGACGCGCTGCAGACCGGAGCCGCCGACCTCGCCGCCGGCACCGGCCTGATCGCGGACGGCTCCGGCACGCTTGCCGCCGCCACAGCCGGAGCGGCGCCGTCGACGCTGCCCTGGATCCTCGGCATCGTCCTGGCCGGACTGATCGCGATCGGCTTCTGGATCGGCCACCGCATCTCCCACCGCCGCGCCCTGGCCCTGGCCGCCTGACCCCTCCCCTCCCCACCCCACCCCACCCCCCGGGCCTGAGCGGATGCCGCCCCACCGGCATCCGCTCAGGGCAGAGCCGCCCAGGGCGGAAACGGCCACCGGTGACCTGGCGCAGACGGATGCTGGGGGCATGAGCGAAGACAACTCCCTCCCGCAGTTCGGCCCCGAAGCCCGGCGCGCGCTGTTCCACGAGCGGGTGCTCGTGCTGGACGGCGCCCTCGATGACGACAACGGAACGCTGCTGATGACGCAGCTGCTCGCGCTGTCGGCCGAGGATCCGACGGCCGACATCGCCCTCTGGATCCACTCGCCGGGCGGCTCGGTGCCGTCGATGCTCGGGATCCGCGACATCATGCGACTCGTCCCCAACGACGTCGCGACACTCGCGCTCGGACTCGCGTGCAGCGCAGGGCAGTTCCTGCTCTCGGCCGGCACTCCGGGAAAACGCAGGGCACTCCCGCACGCACGCATCCTCATGCATCAGGGGTCGGCGGGCATCGGCGGTTCGGCGGTCGAGATCGAGACGCAGGCCGACGACCTGCGACACATGCGCGACACGGTGCTCGGTCTCATCGCGGACGACACCGGCCAGCCGATCGAGCGCATCTTCGAAGACTCCCTGCACGACCGTTGGTACACCGCGACGCAGGCCCAGGAGTACGGGTTCATCGACGAGATCGTCGCCTCGATCGCCGACGTGATGCCGCGTCGACGCGCGCACGTCGGGCTGGGGGTGGGCGCATGAGCGGCTACACGATCCCCAACGTCATCGCGCAGCATCCGCGGGGCGAGCGCATCATGGACGTCTACTCGCACCTGCTCGCCGAGCGCGTCATCTACCTCGGCACGGGGATCGACGCCGGGGTCGCGAACGCGCTCATCGCGCAGCTGCTGCACCTCGACGCGGACAGCCCCGAATCCGGCATCCAGTTCTACGTCAACAGCGAGGGCGGCGATCCCGGAGCCGCGCTCGCGATCTACGACACGATGCAGCACATCCGTCCGGCCATCGCGACCACGTGCGTCGGGCAGGCGATCGGTCCGGCGGCGCTGCTCGTCGCGGCGGGTGCCCCGGGGGAGCGTGCGGCCCTCTCGCACGCCCGCATCGTGCTGCACCAGCCGGCCGGGCAGTCGCGCGGTGCGATCCCCGACCTGATCCTCGCGGCGGACGAGGTGGTGCGGGTGCGCTCGGACATGGAGGACATCCTCGCCAGGCACAGCGGCCGGACGGTCGAGGAGCTGCGCGCCGACACCGACCGCGACCGCGTGTTCACGGCATCCGCCGCGCAGGACTACGGCCTCATCGACAGGGTGCTCGGGCCCCGCACCGTGTGATCCCGGGGGTACGGGGGGACGGTTGTCGGGAGGATGCACGGATGTCGGGCGGACGGACGGCGTGTCTCCCGACATCCGCGAATACTCCCGACGGGTGTCCCCGACGGACGGGACGGGCGAGGCGGACGGGACGGGAGGACGGACGGATCGGGCGGGTCAGGCGGCGAGGGCGAAGGAGGTGCGCGACGCGGACACGGCCGCGGATGCCGGAACCGTGGCGGAGCGGAGTTCGTCGGCCACGGCGCTCGTCAGCTCGATCAGGCTCGTGTCGAGGGCCCCGGCGATCGCGGCGATCATCTCGCTCGATGGCTCCTTCAGCCCGCGTTCGACCTCGGAGAGGTACTGGGGAGAGACGCCGGCCTTCTCCGCGGTGGCCGTGAGGGTCTCCTCACGGTCGTGTCGACGTCGACGCAGCTGATCGCCCAGGAGGTGGCGCCACAACGGCTCGGGGCCGTGGGACTTCGGACGGTCGGAGCGGGGAGCGGGCGGGAAGGAGAGAAGGTCGGCCATGCCTCACGATATGCCGCCCGTTCCGGAGGCTTCGAGCGGTTCTGCTCAGAGCAGAACGCGGGGGGCGGCCGATACCCGCTACAGCGCCGCGGTCACCCCGGGCAGCAGCTTGCCGAGGATCGACGCGAGCTGCTCCCGCTCCTCCGGGCTGAGGGGGTCGAGCACCAGCTCGCGCACCTGTTCGACGTGCACGGGTGCGGCGGTGCGCAGCATCTCCCGGCCTTCCGGAGTGAGCGCGGCGGAGAGCGTGCGCTTGTCGGTGCCGCACGAGGTGCGCTCCACCCAGCCGCGCTCCTCCAGGGAGTCGAGGGCGTGGCTGAGGCGTGAGCGGCTGAGGCCGGCGATGCGGGCGAGCTCCGTCATCGTGACGGCTCCCTCACCTTGACCGGCGAGCGTGACGAGGATCGCGTACCTGGCGTGGTTGAGGCCGACCTCTTCCTTCAGGGTGCGATCCAGCACCTGAGGGAGCAGCTGCACGAAGCGGATGACGGGGAGCCAGGCCGCCATCTCGGTGTCGTCGAGTCGCCGTCGATGCTGCTCCGCTGTCATGGTGCCCTCCTGGAGTGTCACGCCGCCGACAGGTCGAGGGTGTGCGCCGTGTGGTCGCGCTTGGCCTGGAGGTAGCGCGAGTTGGACTCCGACAGGTGCACCTCGGTGCGGACCCGCTCGGTCACACGGATGCCGAGGGCCTCGAGCTGCACGGCCTTGTCGGGGTTGTTGCTGAGCAGGCGGATGCCGTCGACGCCGACCGCGTTCAGCATCTGCGCTGCCACGGTGTAGTCGCGCTCGTCTTCGCCGTGACCCAGGGCGACGTTCGCCTCGTACGTGTCGAGGCCCGCGTCCTGCAGCGCGTAGGCGTCGAGCTTCGCGTACAGGCCGATGCCGCGCCCTTCCTGCCGCAGGTAGAGCAGGAAGCCGCCCTCCTGCGCGATCCGCTCGACCGCCTCGCGCAGCTGGGGGCCGCAGTCGCACCGCTCGGATCCGAACACGTCACCGGTCAGGCACTCGCTGTGGGGGCGCACGAGCGGTGCGTCTCCGCCCGCGCTCGCGCGTTCGAGTGCCGCGCGCCAGTCGCCGAGGCCGAGCAGCAGGTGCTCCCGTGCGTCGACGAGGCCGTCGAACGTGACCACGTCGGCCGTGGTGGAGAAGCCGTCGCCGAAGCGCAGCGGCACGCGGACGCGGGTGCGTTCCGTGGCGACCGGAGCGACGGTTGAAGTTTCAATCATGCCCGGTGCAACGCACGGAGCGGGGGAGTATTCCCGACGGCTAGAGGGAGTCTTCCTTCCGCCGCCGCACGAGCCTCAGCTCGCTCGCCAGGATGCCGAGCACGACCAGGGCTCCGCCGACGAGCGCGGTCGCGGGCAGACGCTCGCCGGCGATGCGTCCGATGACCCCCGCCCACACGGGTTCCCCGGCGTAGATGATGGTCGCGCGCGTCGGCGACACCGACTTCTGCGCCCAGTTCATGGTCAGCTGGATCAGGCAGCTCGCCGCGCCGAGCCCGACGGCGCAGCCGACCCAGATCCAGGAGAACTCGGGGACGGCCTCGCCGACCACCGGCATCGTCAACAGCCCCAGCGCGCCGGCTGTCAGCAGCTGGACGACGGTGATGCGCCCGAGGTCGATCCTGCCCGCGAAGAGGCTGATCAGGATGATCTCTGCGGCGATGGGCAGGGTGCTGATCATGGTGACGATCTCGCCCGTGCCCAGCGTGAAGGCGAACGCGTCGGGGCCGGCGATGAACAGCAGCCCCACGAAGGCCAGCGCTGCTCCGACGAAGGCCATGGCGGGCGGGCGGGTGCGGAAGACCGCCCACTGCGCGAGGGGGACGAGCGGCACGTACATCGCGGTGATGAACGCCGACGTGCTGCTGTCGATCGTCTGCAGCCCCAGCGTCTGCAGACCGTAGCCGAGGTAGATCATCACGCCGATCGCGACACCCGCCCCGATGTCGCGCCACCGCATGCCGCGCAGCGTGCGACGGAAGATCAGCACGCTGAGGAGACCTGCGACGAGGAAGCGGATGCCGACGAAGAACCACGGTCCGGAGTGCTCCATCGCCCAGTGCACAAGCAGGAACGTGCCGCCCCACACCGCGGTGATCGCGATGAGCGCGGCCTCCTGCGGGCGGAAGCGCATCCAGCGGAGACGAGAGGGCATCGTTGGCCTTTCTCGACGTTGCCGGATCGAGCATAGTGGTGGCGCATGACGGGAGAAGACGCCCGCGAGCCGGATGCCGCCGCCGACTCGGTAGCCTCGCAGGATGAGCGACTTCGTGAGTGCCGCAGAGCTGAACGACCTCCGGGAGCAGGGCACGCCCGTGCGCGTGATCGACGTGCGCTGGCGGCTGGATCGTCCGGAGGCCGGGCACGGCGACTACCTCTCTGGCCACATTCCCGGCGCGGTGTTCGCCTCGCTCGACGCCGAGCTCTCCACCCACGGTGCGCCCGCCGAGGGGCGGCATCCGCTGCCGTCGACCGCGACGCTCCAGGCCGCGGCCCGCCGGTGGGGTGTCCGGGCCGGAGACACCGTCGTGGCGTACGACGACTCCAAGGGCATCTCGGCTGCGCGAGCGTGGTGGCTGCTCCGGCAGGGTGGTGTCGATGTCCGCGTGCTCGCCGGGGGCATCCGGGCCTGGCGCGCCGCGGGGTTCGCGGTCGCGACGGACGACGTGATCCCCGAGCCCGGCGATGTCGTGCTCGACGAGATCGGCCGCGACGCCCTGTCGATCGATGAGGCGGCGGCGTTCCCCGCGTCGGGAGTGCTCCTCGACGTGCGCGCGCCGGAGCGCTACCGCGGCGACACCGAGCCGCTCGATCCGATCGCCGGTCACATCCCCGGTGCGCGCAACCTGCCGACGCTGCGGCACCTCGACGCGGAGGGCGGCATCCTCGACCGCGACACCGTGCTCGCGACCTTCGCCGAGGTCGGCGTGAACCCCGGAACCCCGGTCGCCGCGTACTGCGGATCGGGTGTCACGGCCGCGCATACGGCACTGATCCTGCACGAGGTCGGCATCGACGCCAAGGTGTTCCCCGGCTCGTGGAGTCAGTGGTCGAACACGCCGGGTCGTCCGGTCGCGACGGGAGATCAGCCGGGCTGATCCTCACGCGGTCCGTAGCCCCAGTGCAGACCGAGTGCCCCAGGACCGAAGGCTCTGCGCACCAGATGCACGGACGTGCCCCTGGTGAGCGGCACCGGACTGATGGTGACCCCGTCCGGTGTCTCGACGTGCTCCTCGCACCAATCGGGGACGGCGTCAGGATGGAAGCGCGTCCACACCAGCAGCTCGCGGCACTTCTGTGCCAGGGCATGACCCGTGTCGCGCATCGGCGGGTAGTCGGACGGGTACTCGACGGACCATTCGACCATCGCCGTGTCGGGGGCGGTGAGCGGGACGTCGAGTTCGAACAGGATGCCGTGCACCTCGCCATCGGGGTGCGAGTAGCGCGCGGCGATGCGCCCGCCGGACACGGCGTCGAGCAGGGGCGGAGGGGTGCTGACCCCCGGGGTGATCTCGAGGAAGGGTATCGCCGTTATCGTGCCGATGGTCGACTGCACGATGCTGCGCGTGATGCTGTACGCGACGTTGCCCTGCGCGTCCACATCGGTCACCGAGTGGGTGGTCAACTCGCGCGACGTGTCGGGGTACGACGCACCCATCGCGTCGAACGCGAGCATGACCGCGCGTTCCAGCTCCTCCTCGTCCATCGGGAAGCGGTTCGGGCCCAGAGGCCCTGTGCGGTTGGTGGGTCCGAGGTGCCGTCGCAGTGCGCCGGCGTCAAGGCCGAGCAGTTCCTCGAGGTCGGCGAGTGCGGCAAGGGACTGCGCGCCCTCGGGGCGTCGGGCCCCCGAACGCCAATAGCTCAGCGTGGCCATGGAGACCCGGTTGCCTCGTGCGTTGAGCTGCTGCTGCAGCCACGACAGCGTCACGTCCCTTGCGTTGACCGCGTCGCGCAGGGCAGCCGCGAAACCGTCGGATCCGGACCTGCGTTCGTCATATTCGTAACTCATCACAGCCCCCGTCCGGTATGTGAAGACCACCGCCCTAAAGTGAGCATACGACCGCACGCGCGTACCTCAGGGGACCGGGTGGGCATGTGGGGTCACTTGGCCGTCTTCGTGGGCGGGTGCCCGACCCTGCGATCTGCGGCCTGACGCAGTGATGCCCCCCTTGCTGCGTATGTCGTGAAGCCCGGCAATCGATCTGGGGAGATCCGCCGGGCTTCACGAATCCTCCGCCGCCGTGCTCGCGGCGTCGCGGCTCCGCGGCCCCGCGTAGACTGGGGGGAACACCCCGGAGGACTCTGGACCGTCATGGCTGCCCCTGCTCGCGCATTCACCCTGCGCCACGTGCAATTGCTGCGCGCACTGTTCGCCGCCGTCGCTGCGCTGATGATCACGTTCTCGTCGGACCACTCGGCGCCCATCGGCCTCGCGGTCTTCAGCGGCTTCGCGTTCGTCACCGCGCTGGTGCATCTGCTCGCGGCGTGGCTGGTGCTCCCCGCAGGGTCGCGATGGTCCGCCATCCTGCTCGCCGTGCTCGGCATCGTCGCGGGAGGGGTGAGCGGCATCCCCGCGCTGCGCTCGGACGACATGTTCTTCATCGTGGTCTCGAGCTGGGCCATCCTCAGCGGAGGGATCGAGCTGCTCGCCGGAATCCGTGCACGCCGCACCGGTGACCCGCTGGCGCGTGACGCGATCACCGTCGGTGCGCTGGGCGTCCTGCTCGGAATCGTGCTGCTGCTGATCCCGTCCGGGTTCGTACAGGAGTACACGATCGACAAGGCCGGCACCTTCATCCTGTCCGGCATCATCCTGGGCGTCGGGATGTTCGGCGGCTATGCGGCGATCGTCGCGGTCTTCCTCGGCATCGCCGGGCTCACTCCCAAGAAGGTGGATGCCGCCGCCGCGGCCGACGAATCGACGGGAAGCGCCGCCCCCTCGGTGCACGGAGGAGAGCGATGAGCGACGAGAAGCCCACCCGTCGGGACATCCTGCGCCCTCTGCACCTCCTGCTCATCGCCTTGGGCTGCGGTGTCTTCGCCGCGGTGGTCACACTGGTCTCGACCGGAGCCTTCACCTCCCGCGTGAACACGGCGATCGCGAACGGCACCTACGACGGTCTCACCCCCGTCGCGCTCGGCCTCGTCGTCGGAGGCGGCGCCTTCATCGTCACGCTGCTGATCCTGGCGATGCTCATCCTCGCCGTCGATCCCTCCGACGTCACCAAGACCGTCGATCGTCCGGTGCTGTACGACCCGGAGCCCGAGGGTGACGCCGAGGGCGAGGAACCCGGCCGCACCGCGTCCTCGTGACCGGAATACCCGTGCGCCGCGCACGCTTGTCCCTGAGGTGACTGCCTCCGTCGACCGCGCCTCCATCGGATTCCGGTCGGCGCGAGGGCCCATCCTCGGGGCGCTGATGCTCGCCACCGGGCTCATCGCCATCGATGCCACCATCCTCGCGACAGCCGTGCCGAGCATCGTCCGCGATCTCGGCAGCTATCAGCAGTTCCCCTGGCTGTTCTCGGTGTACCTGCTCGCCCAGGCGGTGAGTGTTCCGATCTACTCCCGGTTCGCCGACACGGTCGGGCGCAAACCGATCATCCTCCTCGGCATCGCCCTGTTCCTCCTGGGTTCCGTGCTCTGCGGCTTCGCGTGGAGCATGCCGGCGCTGATCGTGTTCCGCATCATCCAAGGGCTCGGTGCCGGGGCCGTCGCGCCGATGGCGATGACGATCGTCGGCGACATCTACACGGTCGCCGAGCGTGCCAAGGTGCAGGGATACATCGCGAGCGTGTGGGCGATCTCGTCGGTCGTCGGACCGGCACTCGGCGGGGTGTTCGCACAGCTCGACGCCTGGCGGTGGATCTTCTGGGTGAACATCCCCCTGTGTCTCATCGCGGCGTGGATGCTGCAGCTCAAGTACAAGGAGCAGAAGCAGACGAGTCGGCATCGGATCGACTACGCGGGCGCCGTGCTGCTGACGATCGGGCTGACCGGACTCATCCTCGGCATGCTCGAGGGCGGCAACGCCTGGGCATGGCTCTCCGTGCAGAGCGCACTCTGCTTCGGGATCGGGATCGTCGCCCTTGCGCTGTTCGCCGTCGTCGAGCGCCGCGTCGAGGAGCCCATCGTCGACCTCCGCCTCGTCGCCAGGCCGCTGATCCTGACCACCACGGTCGTGTCGCTCGGGGTCGGCGCGCTCATGATCGGCGTCACCAGTTTCGCGCCCGCCTATCTCGAGGGCTCGCTCGGCATCGCGCCGTTGCTCTCAGGGCTCGCGGTCGCGGCATTGACCCTGGGGTGGCCGATCGCGGCCGCGAACGTCGGGCGGCTGTATCTGAGGATCGGCTTCCGACGCACCACCATGATCGGGATGAGCATCACCACGGTCGCCGCGATCACCCTGGCGGCGGTGGCGTCATGGCCGCACCCGCTCATGATCGCGGGCATCGCCTTCGTCCTCGGGTTCGGGCTCGGGTGGACCGCTGCTCCGACGCTCATCGCCGCCCAGTCCTCGGTCGAATGGGGCGAACGAGGGGCCGTGACCGGCATGAACGCGTTCGCGCGCTCCGCCGGGAGCGCCGTCGGTGTCGCCGTGTTCGGGGCGATCTCGAACGTCGTCATCGCGCAGGGCGCAGGGACCGACGACCCGGACACGATCATCCACGCGTCGGTGTGGGTGTTCGTCGCCGTCGCAGCGACCGCCGTGCTCACCCTGGTCGCGGCCGCCTTCATGCCACGCGACCGTCCGGAGTCGCACTCCGGGGAGATGCGCGCGTAGCGAGGATCCCGGCCGCGACGTCGAGGGGATCCTCGGACGAGACGTCGTCGGAGCCGATGCCCGCGCGCCAGCGCTCCTCGATCTCGATGATGCGGCGATGCAGCACCGACTCGTCCGGGATCGTGCCCCGCTCCGCCGATTCCGCCAGCCACCGGATCCATGCGTCCCAGCGCGGAACGTAGAGATCTCGGATCAGACCAGACCAATGCCGACCCGAGTAGTCGTGCAGCCCGCTGCTCTGATGACCCCAGACCGAGATCAGGCTGCGCGCGTCCCGCTCCATCGCATCGCGCTCCGCCGGGGTGTCACCCCACGCGCGCGCCTGATCGATCCAGGAGGATGCTCGGGAGTCTGCGCGCGTCGCAGCCAGCCGATCGAGGGCCAGCAGATCATCCTCCAGAGCGGCGCCGTGGCGGCGCAGCTCTGGCGCGTCTCCCGCAGTGAACGCCTCGAGCGCGCCGCGGATGCGGTAGCGGGTGCCCTGCGCGAGAACGTGCCCGGTCAGCTCGACCACGTCCTTCTCCAGCGACTCACGGGAGAGCGCGCGATCGGCGAGGGAGAGCAGCAGCTGCGCGGCGTGCGTGATCGCGGGGAGGTCGCCCAGCACCGCGGGATCGTTCTCGGCGTCGATGTTGGCCGACATGCGAGGGGGTTCGGCAGGCAGGGCCTCTCCGGCGAGACGCTGCGTCGCGAACGGGGCGCGCGCGCTCCATGGCCGCGCGATCACCGGTGAGGGGATCGATCGGGTGCGACCTGGTCCGTACAGCGTGGTGCCGAGCAGTCGCCATGCTTCGACAGCCGAGTCGTCGGCGACGCCGTACCGCTGGACCGCGAAGTCGGCGAGCCAGGCGTCGATGTCCAGCGGTCCCCAGACCAGATCGGAGGCGGCCTCGTAGAACACGGTGTTGTTCTCGATCGCCTCGGGTGCGAGCCCGATGCCCTCCAGGCGGTCGGGCGCCGTCTCGATCAGCTCCGCCACGTCGCGTGCGAGACCGCGAAGGTCCCCGAAGAGTGCGAAACGGCCGCCGAAGTTGTGCACGGCCGTCCAGATCCATCGGCGCCCGTGCATGCCCCTGCGCCACATCGGCGCGTGCTCGCCCCAGAGATCGATCAGCAGGAGCCGGTCGTGCGGGACGCGAGACAGATACGCGTCCACGCGTTCGTCCGTCCAGAATGCGCGGTGGTAGTGGAACGGCCACCCCTGCAGAAGCCAGGTCGCCCGCGGATGCACGGCGGTGACGGCGTCGTGCACCCCTGCACCGGCAGCGGCGAGGTCGGCGAGGTCACCGGACGGCGGCAGCGATTCGATGAAGGGATCGACGGCGAACACGGGCTCGGAGCCCGGGTGTCCCAGCAATTCCTCCTGCGTGTCGAGGAAGAGCCTCATGAAGCGGGCGAAGTCGGCGGAGGCGGGATCCAGCAGTGGTGTGCGCCAGCCCTGCCAATCGATCTCCAGCGCGTCGGGACCGGCGACCGAGCGCGGGACGTGACCTCCGGGAAGGGGCAGCACGGGCGTCATCCCCAGCTCGCGTGCGCGCGTCAGGATGCGACGTGCGAGCGCGATCCTCCGGTCGTCCCAGCGCTCAGGCAACGGACCGCCGAAGTCGTGCATCCCGCCCATCGACATCCACGGCAGGTGTGCGGCGCTGCCGACCCACGCGCGCACAGCGGTCGCATCCGCGCCGGCTCGGCGCAGCGTCTCCGCCAGGACGGATTCGTAGCCGGTGAGCAGCAGAGGATGCGTGACCCCGTGCAGCGCCATCCAGTCGAGCTCCCGCTCCCATCGGTCCTCATCCCAATAGGCCGTGGAGTATCCGTGCGTGACGACGTTCAGGTGGTATCTAACGGCGAAGGGCGTGCGCAGCTCGGTTCGAGGCGCATCGGGCCACCGCTCCCAGGGAAGGTCCAGTCGCGGCGCCTCCCATGTGATGCGACGCCCCTGACCGTGCAGGTACCGGGCGAACGCGCTTGCTGTCGACGGCACGTCCGTGCCGCGCAGCGTGAGCACGCCGTTCTCGGCCTCGTACCCTGCGACCGCGGCGTGCGTCCCCTCCGGCGGCAGCACCTCCACGCGCACGTGCGACGTCTCCGCGCCCACCCGCTCCAGCAGGGCGAGCACCACCGACTCCGGATGCTCCGTCACCGGCGGATCCCCTCATCGAGCGGCAGTGCCATCCGCTGTGCCCAGGAGGCGAAGTCGATGGGCTCACCCGTTCGTCGTGATTCCTCCGCAGCGAACGCCATGAGATGGCTGTCGAGTGCCGTCTCGAAGGAGAGTTCGCCCGTGCCGACCATGTCGAGCCGCACCGCTTCGACGAACTCGGCCATCAGGCCGGCGTCCCCACCGCCGTGGCCCGCGTGATCGCCGAGATCGGGGTTGGGCAGAGCCACCCGCAGGGTGTGACGCTCGTGCGCCAGGACCGACTTGGGGGCGACTTCCCGAGCCTCCAGGGGCAGCCCGTCCGGCATTCGACCGTCCGGTGAGAACAGATCCACGACGATCTCTCCACTCTCCATGTGCCCCGACAGCTGGCCGGCCGAACCCGTGATCGTCACGTTGCGGGTGTTCTCGGCGGTGAAGGCCGAGGCCGTGAGCGTTGCGGTCACGCCTCGGGGGAAGCGCATCGTGGTCTGTTGATGGTCTGCCACGTCGTTGTCGCTGCGGAAGACGCAGCGACCGTAGTCGCCCTCGCGCAGCGCGCGCATGCGGCCGGCGGGGGAGATGTCGTCGCCCAGCAGATGCACGGGGTGGCCCGTGACCCCCGCGAGTGCGTCGACGTAGTAGCGCGGGGCGAAGAAGGGGCAGCTGTCGGCGACGGGACAGCCCTGCACGCAGAACTCCGGTGCGCCCGCGGGAGCGTTCTCGGCGCGGAACCAGCTCAGCTCCCCGATGCTGTAGACCGTCTCCGGCGCTGCGCCGACGAGCCAGCGGATGATGTCGAGGTCGTGCGACGTCTTCGTCAGAGCCATCGGGCCCGAGGTCGCGCTGTTCCGCCAATTGCCCCGCACGTAGGAGTGCGCGAAGTGCCAGTAGCCGACGTTCTCGCGAACCTCGAGGGTGATCATGCGTCCGATGGCGCCGGAGTCGAGGATGCGCTTCACCGAACGCCAGAACGGCGTGAAGCGCAGCACGTGGCCGATGGCGAGGGCCGACGAGGTGCGACGGGCGTGCTGTGCGAGTCGGCGGAGTTCATCGACGCTCGGCGCGGCGGGCTTCTCGAGCAGGAAGGGCAGCCCTGCGTCGGCGACGGCGATCGCGACATCGACATGAAGGGCATCAGGCACGGCGATCACGACGGCATCGGCCTGGAGCAGCCCGAGGTCGGCGATCGCGCCCCGCCAGTCCTCGTAGGTGCGCGCGCCTCCGGCCGCGGCGGCCAGCGCCTCACGCCGATCCGGGGCCGGGTCGGCCACCGCCACGATCCGTGCGCGGTCGGGGTGCTCGATCGCCCATCGCCCGTAGGCGTCGCGACCCCGGCCGCCCGCGCCGATGATGACGATGCGCTGGGGTCCCGCTGACGTGCTCATTTCTCGGCTCCTGCCGTCAGTCCCTCGACGAGGTAGCGCTGCGCGAGGAAGAAGAGGATGACGATGGGGACGGTCACCGCGATGGATCCGGACAGCAGCACGGTCACCGGGACATTGAAGTCGGCCAGCTGCGAGATGCCGAGCGGCGCCGTCCACTGCGCGCGGTCGCGCACGAGGAAGAGCAGGGCGTAGAAGTACTCGTTCCAGGCGATCATGAACACGTAGATCGAGGTCGCGACGACCCCCGGGAGCGCGATCGGCAGCACGACGCTGCGCAGCATCTGCGGGAGCGAGGCCCCATCGACGATCGCTGCCTCCTCGACGCTCTCCGGCAGCGCCTGGAAGTAGTTGCGCAGCATGTAGATCGACACCGGAACCGTGGTCGCGACGTAGACGAGGAACAACCCGATGAGCGAACCAGTGAGGCCCGCCCTGGCGAGGAGCACGAAGAGCGGCACCGAGAGCACGATCCCGGGGAACAGGTAGACCGCGAGGATGATCGCGTTCATCCCGCGCCGACCGCGGTAGCGCAGTCGGGCGGCGGCATACGCCCCGAGGATCGAGACGAGGATCGACAGGACCACGGTGCCGAGTCCCACGAGGAGGGAGTTGAGCACGAAGCGTCCCAGGCCGAAGCCGCCCTGCTCCGGGTCGAGCATCGCCGTGGTGTACCCCGAGAAGTCGAGCTCGTCGAGGGCGGGGAGCAGATCGAGCGGCGCCTGGACGATCGAGGAGTACGGACGCACCGACAGGAGGAATCCGTACAGCACAGGACCGATCGCGAACAGGAGGGCGACGGCGATGAGGATCGTCCGGCCCACGATCGCGGCGGGGCGCGGACGCAGCGGCGAGCGACGGCGGGTCATTCGGTGTCGACCTTTCTGCGGGCGGCGAGGACGTAGACGGTGAGCAGCACGATCAGCACCACCGACATGAGCAGTCCGTAGGCGGAGGCGCTGCCGATGTCGGCGCGGGTGACCAGCTCGGTGTAGACCTTGAGCGCCATGAGCTGAGTCCCTCCGGCGCCCTCGGTGAGAAGATAGACCTCGCTGAAGCTCTGGAACGTCCAGATGAACCGCAGCAGGCACAGCAGCAGGATGACGCCCTTGAGCTGAGGCATGACGATGCGCCAGAGGATCTGCATGCGGTTCGCGCCGTCGAGCGCGGCCGCTTCCTCGATGCTGGGAGAGACGCCCTGCAGCCGCGCGGTGATGAACAGGAATGCGAGCGGGGCGGAGGTCCAGATCTCGAACGCCACGACCACCAGCAACGACAGCGGCACCGGAACCCCGAAGACCTCGGTCGATGAGGTGTTGAGGAAGCCGATCGCCTGATCCCATCCCAGGACCTGACGGCCGAAGGCGTTCACGATGCCGTACTGCGGGTTGAGCATGGTCTGCCAGATGGTGACGGCGGCGATCAGCGGGAGCACGTACGGGACGAGCAGGAGTGCACGCACGATCCCTCGACCTCGGAACGGACTCCGCAGCGCGAGGGCCAGCACCAGGCCGACGCCGACCGAGCCGATCATCGTCAGCGTGGAGTACAGGAGCGTGGTGCCCAGAGCGCGCCAGAAAGCGGGGTTCTCTATCGCGCGCCGGAAGTTGTCGAGCGTCCAGTCGATCGGCTCGGTGCCGAGGCGCGGGATGTCGACGAGCCGGACCTCGCTGAACGCGAAGACGATCACGAGCAGGAGCGGGATGACCGACGCGAGCAGGATGACGAGGAACGTCGGGGCGGTGAGCAGGAGTCCGTTGCGGTCGTCCCGTCGGGAGCGGCGGGTGTGCCGCTCCCGACGGTGACGGAGAGGTGCCGTGCTCACAGGCCCGCCTGGACCTCCTCGACGGCCGCCTTCATGGCGGCGGTCACGTCGGCGGGGGAGGAGCCGTTGTAGAGCTGCTCGATCTGGTTGGCGAGCACGCCCTGGCTGAACACCAGACCGGCGAGCGTGGCGTCGTCCGTGCCCATGCCCCACAGGTAGATCGAGTTGATGCCCTCGCTCATGCCGTCCACGAACTCGTCGCCGTAGATCTCGGCCGAGGTGCGGTCGTGGGCCGGTCCGATGCCCAGCTCACCCCACGCGGCGGCGAATGCCTCGGGGTCGTCGGCCGTCCCGTTGCGCAGCGGCACCCGCCCCTCGGTGGCGACGCCCAGAGTGTCGGCATAACCCTCGTCCAGCACGTACTCGATGTACTGCTGCGCGGCCGCCGTGTTCGCTCCCGTCGGGATGCCGTAGCCGAGCACGGCGCCATACTGTCGCGGCTCCTCGCCGAGCACGGTGATGAAGCCGGTGTTGTCGGCGAGGAAGGTCGGCGTCGCCGCGCAGTCGGGGCAGGTGGCGGGGGTGGCGGGGTCGAGTCCGGCCAGCTCGTCGAGGATGTGGGTGGAGAAGAGGAGCATCGCCGCGTCGCCGTTCATGTAGGCGGCGCGTGCGCTGGTGACGTCGAAGTCTCCCGCGGTCGACGAGTTGCGCAGGGCCAGGAACTGCTCGGCGGCCTCGGTGCACGCGTCGGAGTCGATGGTGACCTCGCCGTCGGTCACGAGTTCGCATCCGGCGCTCTGGAACAGGGACTGGATGCCCTCGGTGGCCGATGCGGTGCCTGCTTGCGTGCCGAAGGCCAGCCCGGTGATGCCGAGTTCCTCCTTGACCGTGGTCGCTGCGTCGGCGAGCTCTTCGACCGAGGTGGGCACATCGACCCCTGCCTGCTCGAGGAGGTCGGTGCGGTAGGCGATCACGTGCGACCAGCCGTCGCTGGGAACCGCGGAGATCTGCCCGTCGATCGTGACCGCTTCGAGCGCGTTCGCGTTGAACGTGTCGGGGCCGAGCGCGTCGACCGCGGCGGTCGCGGCCTGAGTGTCGAGGAGGCCCTGCGAACTCCACGCCCCGGTCTGCGTCGAGGCGTGCAGGATCACGTCGGGCACATCCCCGCTCGCGGCACCTGTCACGAGCGCCTGATCCTGATCCGCGCCGGCCATCGGCACGACCTCGACCTCGATGCCTGTCTTCTCGGTGAAGGCGGCGGCGACCTCCTCCTGTGCAGCGAGCCGCTCGGGAGTCGTCTGCGGGGTCCAGAACACGATGCTCTGGTCCTCGGCCTCCGGCGAGTCGTCGGCAGCGGAACAGCCGGCGAGCAGGGACAGTGCGGCGAGGGCCGCAAGGGGGGCCGCGATGCGCGGCGCTGACATACGGGTCACGTCAACACTCCTCGGGTCGTGGCGCAGCGCGCCGGGGGGAGAAACGCCGAGGCGGCGGTGCCACGGCAGTGATGCGATCCTCCCGCGAAACGAGCGATTCTAGTGAGATCACTCGCCTCGGTGCAAAGAATCATCTTCTGGAACGGTCAGAGTGAAGGTATCGTACGATCCGTGGATGATCTCGACCGCCGCATCATCGGGGCGCTGCTGGCCAACCCGCGCGCCACCAACGCCCAGATCAGCGATGCGGTGTTCACCTCCGAGGCGACGGCGTCACGCCGGGTGGCTCGGCTGATCCGCGAGGGCGCCGTCCGCGTGATCGGCGTGCTCGACGGTGAGGCCACCGCGCGCTCGCGCTCTCTGTTCGTGCGGCTGCGATGCCGCCCCGGCGACGGCAACCGGTCGGCGCAGCGGCTGGCCGCCTGGCCGGAGTGCGGCTCGGTCAAGCTCGTCACGGGAAGTGTCGACTGCATCGCCGAGATCAACTACACATCCAACGATCACCTGCTCGCCATCACGCTCGAGCAGCTGCCCTCGCTCGACGGTGTGCTGGCAGTCTGGAGCAACCAGGTCGTGCGCCGCTTCGCCACGCCGCACAGCTGGCTGCCTGCGCTGCTGTCCGAGGAGATCGCGTCGCAGCTGCGCTCGCAGCGGCTCGATCCGTGGCGGGATCCCCTGCCCGGCGAGCCGGTTCGGCTGGACGCCCTCGACCAGCGGATCGCCGATGCGCTCGCGAGCGACGGACGCCTCGGCTGGCAGCAGTTGGCTGACCGTTGCGACGCGAGTGCCGTCACCGTGCGGCGTCGTGCAGAGGCGATGCTCGGATCGGGAGCTCTGCGCATGCGGGCCGTCGTCGACCCCGAGACGGTCGGCTTGGCCGTGAACGCCTTCATCTCGTTGAGCGTGAATCCGACGCAGCTCGGTCGGGCGGGCGAGATGCTGGCGCAGCACCCGTCCATGCTGATGATCTCGGCCACCACGGGCGACCGGAATCTGTGCGGCGAGGTGGCGCTCGCTTCGGATGCCGCGCTGTACGAGTTCATCTCCGCGACGATCGGCGGACTCCCCGGTCTCCAGCACGCCGATGTGGCGGTCGCGTTGCGGTCGGTCAAGCGCGCGGGTCTCCTCCGCGAAGTCGCTGCGGTGGAGCCGCGCACCATGACCGCGCCGCTCACACGGTGAAGGCGCGCAGGACACCGTCCTGCGCTGCGACGACGAGCTTGTCGGCTGCCATCACCGGTGTCGAGAACGTGTTCGCGGTGAACAGCTGCCGATCGACCCTCACGACCCCGTCGGAGGGACGCACCTCGGCGAGCAGCCCTCCGACCGACACCAACCACGCCGCACCCGTGCGCCGATCGATGACCGGGCCGGCGTTGACGACACGCGGGACCGCCTGGGCGCTCCACCGCGTGGCTCCCGTTGCCTGGTCGACGACGGTGACCACGCCCCACTCGGAGGTGAGCATCAGCCCGCCGTCGGCAAGCGGCAGGCTCGGGGCGAAGATGTAGCTTCCGGGTGAGCGCCAGATCTCCTCCCCGGTGTGCGGGTCGACGGCGATGGCGTCGACGACGGTGCTGAAGACCACGGCGCCTGTCGGGAGCACCTCGACCCAGTCGTCCCACGGGCCGTAGATGAGCTGTCGGTACCGGTCGGGACGGTCGGTCGTGAGGACCGACCAGAGTACGGCGCCGGTGCGCAGGTCGTAGGCATACCCGCGTCCGTCGCCGGCTCCGACGTACACGCGGTCGCCGTCACAGGCCGCACGGCCCGCGGTGCGCACCGGTACCGGAGCCTCCCACAGGGTCACGCCGTCCAGGTCGAGGCACCGCAGCGTGTCTTCGGCGGAGACGAGGATGCGGCCGTCGTCGTCATCGGTCCCGGCCACGAGCGGCGTGGTGAGGACGGGCTTGTCGAAGCGGCTGGTCCACACCGCATGACCGGAGCGCGCGTCGAGCGCCCGCAGGTTGCCGTCCGCGCCGGGCACGACGACTCGGCTGCCGTCGGGCGTGAACGCGGCGCCCCGGTGCACGGCTCCGGCGTCGGCGGTCCAGAGGGGTCTGACCCTGCCCCGTCTCGACGCATCGACCGCTGTGACACGACCCGACGTGGAGCATGCGACCACTGTCGTACCGCTGACCGCCAGCGCTCCCTGGAGTCGGCCACCGATGTCGAGCTCCCACGCGAGGCGAGCGCGCGTCGAACCGGGGAGCTCGACCTCCGTCCACTCTTCTCGGCGCATGCCCGAGGCGTCGACGGCGCGCACCTGGATGCGGTGTGCGCCGGCGGCGACCCCGGTGCGGTCGACGGCTCCGTGCCAGGAACGGCCGCGGGCCACGAGGGGGGTCCACGCGGTCTCGTCCCGCGCGCCGAACACGGCCTGCGGGTGCAGGCGTGCCTCCGCCGAGACGGCGGTCCGGCTCGGGACCGCGGTGAGGGCGATCTCGGTGTCGCCGGGTCGTGGGCTGATGCGGATCGCCTGTGCGGTCTTCGACGGTGCCTCCAGCGGGATCTCTGCGAGCGACTCCACCGTCGGGCTGTCGGCGTCGGTCGCGCCGAGGGTCACGTGCTCGACGTGCAGCGCTCGTCCCTGTCCACCGCGCCGTTCGGTGACGCGGAGGTAGAACGGACCCGGCCGGGCGGCGTTCGCGGTCACCTGCGTGAGGCCGTTGAAGCGATCCACTTCATTGAGGTGGCGGTGTCCGGCGAAGATGCCGCGCACCGGGAACGGCGCGATCGTGCGCAGCAGCGCATCCGTGTCGTTCACGTAGTAGTTGGCGCCACCGAGCGGGTAGTGCAGGAACAGGATCGACGGCCGGTCCTTCACCTCGCTGAGCTCCTCCTTCAGAGCCGCGAGGTCGTCGGCGAAGAGGCCGGGCTCCTGCAGCAGCTGCGTCGGATCGAGCGCCATGAAATGCACGCCGCCGGCGTCGAAGCCGTAGCTCGTGGGGCCGAACCAGTGCTGGAACCGACGGCGGGCACTCGTGTCCCAGCGGATCTCGTGGTTGCCCGGCACGTGCCGGAGACGGCTCCAGAGCGTCGCGGGGATGAGGTCGCGGTAAGCCTCGAACGAATCGTCGCTGCCGTAGTCCGTGATGTCGCCGCAGTGGAGCACGAACTGCGGCTCTTCCGCCTCGATCGCGGCGAAGATCCGGCGCAGGTTGGTCATCCGAGCCGTCTCATCCTCGTTGGCGTGAGTGTCGGTGAGGACGGCGAAGCGCAGAGAGCCCTCCGAGTTCTCCCCCGTCGAGGCGGACGCCAGCTCGCCACCCGGCCAGGGTCCCCAGCCCCCGGCCGCTCCGAGGGCGATGCCCGCAGCCGTCACGCCGAGGAATCCTCGCCTGGTCAGGGGTGTCTCTGTCACGGGTCTGTTCGGTGTCGTGTGTTCCACTGTCCGCTCCTCCTCGTCGTAGGCGTTCTTGCAGCACCCAATCGAGGCGGTGCCCGCCATGTCCCGTCAGCAGGAAGGAATGCGAGGGATCGACACCTCGGCGGCTCGGCTCGCAAGAAACCGATCAACCGACAGGTCGTCAGTCCTGCCGGAATCACTCAACCGGCGTGGCCGCATGGGCGATCTCTTGCACCGGACCGCTGGTGTCTTGATCCTTCGCACCGGATGCCGACACCGTCGTTCGCAGCCGGTCGACGAGAGGCGTCGAGCGCGTGCGACGTGAGGAGAGGCAGCATGAGCAGGTTCACGACGAGGGGCAGGACGCGTGCGGCAGGGGCTTTCGGCCTGCTCGCCACGGCGACCCTGGCCGCAGGCGCCGCGGTCGGTGCGGCACCTGCGGCCGCGATGGCGGGCGGTGACGAGGCCGGGCGCCCTCCGCTGGCTGATCACGTGGTGCTCATCGCCCTGGACGGCTTCGACCCCGACTATCTCGCCGGTGACGCGATGCCGAACCTCCGCGCGCTCGCGACGCGCGGTGCGATCAGCGAGTCGACCGGAGTGATGACCTCCATCACGAACCCGTCCTGGTCGTCGATCGCGACGGGAGCCTGGCCGGAGACCCACGACAACGCGGCCTACTTCTACGATCCGGCGACGGGGGTGGCCGTGGGCCAGCAGCGTGACCTGGCGGTGCCGACCATCGCGGAGTCCATCAGGGAACAGGGCGGAACGGTGCTCTCGTCGCAGTGGTTCATCGTGCAGAACCACGGAACCGCGTTCGGCGATCCCGAGGGGCTGTACACGCAGCCGGGCGGGGACTGCGCACGGCGCACCGATGACGCGGTCGCCGTGCTCGAGGGGCGCCCCGTGATGAGCGCAGGCGTGCCCGTGCAGATGCCCGGCATCCCGGACCTCATTGCTGTGTACTGTGATCGGCTTGACGCACTCGGTCATGCCGACGGAAAGGATGCCCCTGGAATGCCGGAGGCGATCGCCGAGGTCGACGCGCAGATCGGCCGCCTCGTGCAGGCGACCAAGGATGCAGGGATCTTCGGCCGTACGGCGTTCGTAGTGACCGGTGATCACGGCATGGAGACGTTCACGCAGGGCATGCGCGACGACCTGCTCTCGACGATCTCCGACGCCGGCTATCAGGCCGAGCTGCTCACCGCGGGGCAGTCGCCGCGTCCCGAGACCGATGCCGTGATCGTCGTGGGCGGCGTCGGGTCGCTGCATCTCGTCGGCGAAGCGGTGGGTGATCCGTCGGCCGCGGCGGCCATCGATGCGGCGGTCTCCGCGATGCCGCACATCTCCGCCGTGTACGACGAGGTCGAACAGCGGGCGCTGCACATGTCGGCGAAGTACGGCGAGCTGGTGATCGAGCCGGACGAGGGATGGAGCCTCGGCGCCGCTCCGTCGGACGGCGTGTCCGGCGTGCACGGGGTTTCGCGCACCATGCAGACGGTGCTCGTGCTCGCCGGTTCCGGAGTGCGCCCGCACCACGTCGCGCAAGCCCCGCGGCACGTCGACATCGCACCGACGATCTCCGCCCTCCTGGGCATGGAGGCACCGGCCGCCGCCGAGGGGCGCGTGCTCACGGAGGCGATCCGTCGCCGCTGACGGCCCGAGCGGGGCGTCTCGCTAGTGGGCGAGGCGCTCCGCGATGCCGGTGTATGTCGCGGGGGTCAATGCCAGCAGGCGCTGCTTGGCGGCGTCCCCGATCTCGAGCTGCTCGACGAAGGTGGCGAGGTCGGTGGCGCCCACCCGGTGCCCGCGCGTCAGCTCCTTGAGCAGTGCATACGGGTCGGTGATCGTCGAACGGCCGGCGACGACCTCGGCGCGGATGACAGTCTGGATGGCCTCGGCGAGCACCTCCCAGTTCACGTCGAGGTCGGCGAGCAGCACGTCGCGGGAGAGGGAGATCGCGTTCAGTCCGCGGCGCAGGTTGTCGAGGGCGAGCAGCGAGTGGCCGAACGCCACGCCGATGTTGCGCTGCGTCGTGGAGTCGGTGAGGTCGCGCTGCATCCGGCTGGTGACGAGCGTCTGGCCGAGCGAGGCGAGCAGCGCGCCCGAGATCTCGAGGTTGGCCTCGGCGTTCTCGAACCGGATGGGGTTGATCTTGTGCGGCATCGTCGAAGAACCGGTGGCGCCGGCGACCGGGATCTGCGCGAAGTAGCCGAGCGAGATGTAGGTCCAGATGTCGGTGGCGAGGTTGTGCAGGATGCCGCCGGCGTGCCGCACGCGGTCGTACAGCTCGACCTGCCAGTCGTGCGATTCGATCTGGGTGGTGAGGATGTTGAACCCGAGGCCGAGGCCCTCGATGTACTCGCGGGCGATGGTCGGCCAGTCGGCGTCGGGGTCGGCTGCGAGGTGCGCCGACCACGTGCCGGTCGCCCCGGAGAACTTGGCGAGGTATTCGGATCCCGCGATCTGGGCGCGTACGCGCTCGAGGCGCCACGCGAACACCGCGAGCTCCTTGCCCATCGTCGACGGCGTCGCGGGCTGGCCGTGCGTGCGGGAGAGCATGGCGGCGTCGGCGTGCTCGACCGCGAGCTCGCGGAGCTTCGCGATCACGGTGTCGAGGGCAGGGAGCCAGACCTCCTCGACGGCGCGCTTGACGGTCAGGGCGTAGGCCGCGGAGTTGATGTCCTCGCTCGTGCAGGCGAAGTGCGTGAGCTCGGCGATCGCGTCGAGGTCCAGCGCGGAGAGGCGGTCGCGCACGAGGTACTCGATGGCCTTCACATCGTGCTGGGTGACCGCTTCCTTCTCGGCGAGCCAGTCGATCTCGGCCTGCCCGAAGTCGCGGTACAGCGCGCGCAGGCGCTCTTTGTCGGCGTCGGACAGCGGCGAGGTCTCGAACAGCGAGCGGTCGGTGAGGGCGATGAGCCACTCCACCTCGACCTCGACGCGTGCCCGGTTCAGGCCCGCCTCGGAGAGGAAGTCGGCGAGACCGGTGACGGCGCCGCGATAGCGACCGTCGAGAGGGCTGAGCGGCTGCGGCGGGAGCGAAGGCTGGAAAGTCAGGGGAGTCCTCCTGATGGGGCCCCGAAGGTCCGGGGCGTGCGGGGGAGACGAAGGGCGGGTTCGAGCTGGCGGAACAGGCCCCGAGTCGCGGTCTCAATCATACCGAGCACCGAATCGAACATCTCCGCGCCCGCATAGTACGGATCGGGCACGTCGTGCGTCGTCGCGTTCGGGTCGAAAGCGAGCAGGAGGGTGACCTTGCCCTCTTCGTCCTCGTCGCGGGCCCACTCGCGGAGGATGCGCTCATGCGTGCGGTCGAGGGCGACCACGAGGTCGTTCTCGGCGAAGGTCGCCGCGGTGAACTGCTTCGCACGGTGCTGCGACCCGTCGTATCCCCGCCGTGCGAGCGAGTCGATCGTGCGGTGGTCGGCGCGCTCGCCGAGGTGCCAGTCTCCGGTTCCTGCGCTGCGCGAGACGATGCGCTGGCCGAGGCCCTGCTTCTCCGCCAGGTCGCGGAAGACGACCTCGGCCATGGGAGACCGGCAGATGTTCCCCGTGCACACGAAGATCACACGGAAGGGAACCGGGGACGTCACAGGTACATTCTGCCCGCCTCGGGCGTTCCTGCACAGCGCGCGCGAGAGTGCGGGCCTTTTCTGCACACGTGGACAGGTTCATCGGCTCTGCACTGCGCGCGCGCATCCGTAGGGAGCATCGCGCGAGAGAACGCCTCGATCCGGGAACCTGAAGCCATGCACCCCGTCGCACGAGATCACATCGTCGCTTCCGACGACCTCTGGGCCCGCCTCGTCATCCATCGCGAGATCATGGCGGCGCTGTCGATCGTCGAAGAGGCAGGCGCTGCGCTGGTGCGACTCATCGACGGGGCGGACTGGCAGTCCGAGGGGTTCCGCGCGCTGCAGGCTCTGCTCGTCCGGATGCGCGACGACACCGGTGCCGAGTCCGGGAGCCTGAACGTGCGTGCGTGGGAATCGAGCGGGGGAGGGAGGGGATGACGGCACTCGAGATCGATCACGGAGGGGCCATCGCCGTCGACACCGGGCAGTTGCGCGACGTCGGAGCAGGAATGCGGGCGCTGACGGCCAAGTACGAGGAGGCTCGTGATGCGGTCGGTCGTGCGCTCCGGACCGTCGCAGCGCAACCGGGCGCCTGCCCGCACCTCGATGTCGCGGCGTTGCAGCGGAGCGACGAGCACCTCGGGGCGCTCCGCGCCGAACTCGACAGCGCCTGCACGGGGGTGATGCTGATGGCCGACGCGTTCGAGGTGGTCGAGCAGCGCGCCAGGGCCGAAGCGCTCGCCGTGACCGATGCGGCCGCGGCAGCTGCCGCCAGCGCCCGTGCCGACCGACTCGTGGCAGCCGACGGAAGGCTCGCCGACATGGCGGACTATCTGGTGGCGGGATGGGAGCAGCGGCGTTTCGACGGGTTGGGTGAGCAGTTCGACGCCGGGGGTCTGCTGCCGCCGTTGTTCCTGGCGGGGGCCTTGGTGGGGGTGACCTCCGGCGCCGGAAAGCTGCTTCCCGGCATGACGCTGCACGGACCGGCCGACCCGGTGCGCGTGACCGCGGTGAAGACGTCGGCTCCCGACGCGCCGCAGAGCCTCGCCGGAGCGTTGCGACGGATCCCGTCGTCGAACGCACAGGTGGCCGTCGAGAGGTACACGATGCCCGACGGTGCGCCCCGCTATGTGGCGTACGTCACGGGGACGCGCAACTCCGCCCCGTGGCGCGCAGGCGAGGAGGAGCCGTGGGACATGAAGTCGAACGTCGAGCTGTATCAGGGGCGGAAGTCGGCGTCCTACGAGGCGACGCTGGATGCGCTCGAGGCCGCGGGGGCGGAGCGCGGCGATCGGGTCGACGTGGTGGCGTACTCGCAGGGCGGGATGATCGCCGCGCACCTGGCGATGGAGAGCGAATACGAGGTGACGATGCAGCTGACCGCGGGAAGCCCGCAGGAGCCGACGATCGGCGACGACCAGACGCTCGTCCAGCTCCGTCACACCGACGACGTCGTCTCCGCGCTCGCGGGAGGTGGTTCGGCGGCGGGCACGGGGTCGGACGACAGCTTCACCGCGTCGCGGGTCGGCGATCCGCGAGCGGGCCTCGAAGACCTGAAGCTCGAGGCGCACGCGCTCGAGACGTACATCGAGACCGCGGAGATGGTGGATGCGTCACCGGATCCGCGCGCCGAGGCGCTCGACGCGTACTGGGCCGAACTCGGCGAAGCGGTCGACGTCGAGCGCACCGAGTTCCACGCGGAGCGGACGGGATGACCGTGACGGTCGAGGCGACTGGTGTATCAGAGGTGTATCGTCGGTGTATGGCACGCACGAATATCGACATCGACGACGAGCTCGTCCGCGAGGTCATGCGAAGGTACGAGGTATCCACGAAGAAGGAGGCCGTCGATCTCGCGCTCCGCCGCCTGGTCGGAGCGCCCCTGACGAAGGAGTTCCTTCTGGGGCTCAAGGGCTCGGGGTGGTCGGGCGATCTCCAGGCGATCCGTGACGATCCGCCGTCGTCGTGGGGAGATCGGTGATCCTCGTCGACTCATCGGTGTGGATCGCGTATCTGCGCGGCATCGATGCCCCGGTCGTCGACCAGCTGGAACGGCTGATCGTCGATGATGCGGATATCGCGATCACGGAGCCGGTGATCATGGAGCTCCTCGCCGGCGCGCGCACGCCGCAGGAGCTCGCGAGAGTGGAGGCGATCGCGAACGGATTACCCCTCGTTCCGCTGCGTTCGGTGACGGACTTCCGAACCGCTTCCGACCTCTATCGCGCCTCGGCTCTCAACGGCCATCCGATCCGGAGCATGGTCGACTGTCTGATCGCGGCCGTCGCGATCCGTCGTGACGTGTCGCTGTTGGAACGCGATCGTGACTTCTTGTTCCTGGCGGAGATCAGCCCGCTTCGCCTCGAGTCCGCGTCCTGAGGTCAGTCGCGACGGGACCTCTTGCTCTGCGGGCGCAGGATGAAGCCGAAGATGCCGTTGATCACCGAGATGATGAGCGCCGCGAGGACTCCCCACCAGAAGTCGCCGACCGCGAGGCCCCAACCGAAGCCGCTCGTGATCCAGGCCGTCAGCCACAGCAGGAAGCCGTTGATCAGGAAGCCGATGAGCCCGAACGTGATGATGTAGAGCGGGAACGCGACGATCTTGACGACGGTGCCGATGATCGTGTTCACGAGCGCGAAGATCGCGGCCACGGCGAGCAGCGTCAGCACGAGCTGCAGGGTCTCGCCGGGAGGGAAGGCGGTGATCGTGACCTGCAGGGCGGGGATCAGCGTGACGACCCACAGAGCGAAGGCGTTGACGACGACGCGGATGATGAAGCGCATAGTCCGACCAGTGTCGCACGGACGCCCGCGAGAGTCAGCCTCCGGGGGTCTCTCGGATATGCGTGGCGAGGACCTGCGCGATCTCCTTCAGGTCCAGCCGGCTCTGAGCGACGTCGAGGACGAAGTCGAACGCCTCGTCGTTCGTGAAGGTGACGTCGTGCCTGTTGAGCCGGATGAAGATGAACATCAGGTACAGGGAGATGCGCTTGTTGCCGTCGAACAACGCATGATTCTGTGCCACCGAACTGATCAGTGCCGCGGCCTTCTCTTCGAAGGTCGGATAGGCGTCGACGCCGAACATCCCGGCTGCAGGGCGAGCCAGTGCAGAGAAGAGCAGCCCCTCATCGCGGACGTGCAGCCCGAGCTTCGCGATCAGAGCGAGTGCCTGCTCGGGCTCGATGTACTCGGTCGCCATCTGTTAGGCGTCTTCGAGCCGCCGGAGAGTGTCGGCGTAGCGCTCGGTGACTTCGGCGGCGAGGGAGAGCACTCGATCCGTCTTGGACTCGCTGTTCGCGAACCGCGCGGCGGCCTCGATGATCACCGCGTGCTTGGAGGTGTGCCGCGCACGCGCGATCGCCTCGAGCTGGGCATCGAGTTCTTCCGGGAGTCGCACCGTCATCGCCATACCAAAATGGTACCACCGCCGTTCGCATGTCGACAGAGAGACCCGGACTCGCGCCGTGAGCTCCCCTCGTAGACTCGACCTCGTGACCGAGCCGACCCTGCCCCGTATCCGCCCCGCGATCGCCGCCCTCGCGCCGTACCGGCAGGGCAAGCAGGCAGGGCCCGACGCGTTCAAGCTCTCGAGCAACGAGAATCCGTTCGATCCGCTGCCCGCGGTGCTCGAGGCCCTGCAGCGCACGACACCGATCAACCGCTACCCGGATGCCACCGCCGCTCGACTGCGTGCCCGACTCGGGGAGCGCTACGGCGTCGACCCCGACCAGGTGCACGTCGCGTCGGGCAGCGTGTCGATCCTGCACCAGCTGATCCTCGCGACGGCGTCCGTGGGCGACGAGGTGATCTACGCCTGGCGGTCCTTCGAGGCATACCCGAGCCTGCCGCTCGTCGCCGGAGCGACCGGGGTGCAGGTCCCCCTCACCGCCGAGTCGCGTCATGACCTCGACGCGATGGCGGATGCCGTGACGGAGCGCACCCGCGCGATCATCCTGTGCACCCCGAACAACCCGACCGGCCCGATCATCACGAGCGCCGAGTTCGCCGCCTTCGTCGAGCGGGTGCCGAACGACATCCTGATCATCCTCGACGAGGCGTACGCCGAGTTCGTCACGGCACCCGATGCGGTCGACGGTCTCGCCGAGCGGGTGTTCGAGCAGCACCCGAACGTCGTGGTGCTGCGCACGTTCTCGAAGGCCTACGGTCTGGCCGGGCTGCGGGTCGGGTACGCGATCGGTCACGAGAAGGTGTTGGACGCGGCGCGGACCACCGGCATCCCGCTCTCGGTGACCTCGGCGGCGGAGAACGCCGCGATCGCGAGCCTCGATGCCGAAGCGGAACTCCTCGACCGCGTGAGCGTGATCGTCGAGCGACGCACCCGTCTCGTCGCCGGCCTCCGCGCGCAGGGCTGGGATGTGCCGGACTCTCAGGCGAACTTCGTCTGGCTGCCGACGGGCGAGCGCACCGACGACGTCGCGGTCGCCTTCGTGCAGAACGACCTCATCGTGAGGCCTTTCTCCGGCGACGGCATCCGCATCTCCGTCGGCGAAGAAGACTCCATCGCCCGCGTGCTCGAGGTCGCCGCGGCCGTCCGCTGACCTGCCGTCACGGCCGCGCCGCGCCCGGTTTCGCCCGGAATTCTCCGGTTTCCGGGCAGTTATGTGGGCGTCCTAGGTATGCGTGACCCGGCATGCGGGCGCGGGTAGCGTGAGACCGTGACCACCTCCGAGACACCCCTTGTGAGCGTTCTGGACGAGACCGGGACCTTCGCGCCCAGCCCCGCCGCCGAGCCGTATCTCCCGCTGATCGAGGCGATCGGCGATGCGGAGCTCGAGCAGTTCTACCGAGACATGGTCGTCATCCGCGCGATCGACACCCAGGCGACGAACCTGCAGCGGCAGGGGCAGCTGGCGCTGTGGCCGCCGAGCCGCGGACAGGAGGCGGCGCAGGTTGGCTCCGGTCGTGCCGCCCGCGCGCAGGACACGATCTTCCCGTCGTACCGGGAACACGCCGTCACGCGCATCCGCGGGGTCGATCCGGTCGACATCATCAAGCTGATGCGCGGCGTCTCGCACGGCGGGTGGGACCCGACCGACCCCAAGAACGGCAACACCCGTCTCTACACGCTCGTGCTGGGGTCGCAGGTGCTGCACGCCGCCGGCTACGGGATGGGGCTCGCCTTCGACGGCCGCAGCGGCACGGGCGACCTCGACCGCGACGAAGCCGTCATCGTCTACTACGGCGACGGGGCGTCGAGTCAGGGCGACGTGCACGAGGCGATGGTCTTCGCCGCGAGCTACCAGGCGCCGACGGTGTTCTTCCTGCAGAACAATCACTGGGCCATCTCGGTGCCGGTCACGACGCAGTCGCGGGTGCCGCTCGTCCAGCGCAGTGCCGGCTACGGCATCCCGAGCGTCCGCGTCGACGGCAACGACGTGCTGGCCAGCTACGCGGTCTCGCGCGTCGCCCTCGACGAGGCCCGCAGTGGCAAGGGCCCCCAGGCGATCGAGGCGGTGACCTACCGGCTCGGTGCACACACCACCAGCGACGACCCCACGAAGTACCGCGGCTCCGACGAGGAGCAGTACTGGGCGGGGCGCGACCCGATCGCCCGGATGCGCGCCTTCCTCGAAGGGCGCGGAGCCCCGGCGCAGCTGTTCGCCGACGTGGAGGCCGAGGCGGCCGATGCCGCGGAAGACCTCCGGGCGCGCACCGTCGAACTCGGACCGCCCAGCGCAGACAAGATGTTCGACCACGTGTACAGCGAGCCGCACCCGCTGATCGACGAGCAGAAGGCCTGGCGCGCCCGCTATGAGGCGTCGTTCGAAGGAGGAGCACAGTGACCCTCGAGACGATGCCGCTCAGCAAGGCCCTGAACGCCGGCATGCGCAAGGCGATGGAGGACGACCCGAAGGTCCTGCTCATGGGTGAGGACATCGGCAAGCTCGGCGGCGTCTTCCGGGTGACCGAGCACCTGCAGCGCGACTTCGGCGACCGGCGGGTGCTCGACACCCCGCTCGCGGAGTCCGGGATCGTCGGCACCGCGATCGGCATGGCCATGGTCGGCTACCGTCCGGTCATCGAGATCCAGTTCGACGGGTTCGTGTTCCCGGCGTTCGACCAGATCACGACGCAACTCGCCAAGCTCACGAACCGGCACGAGGGCGCACTGAGCATGCCGATCGTGATCCGCATCCCCTACGGCGGGCACATCGGCGCGGTCGAGCACCATCAGGAGAGCCCCGAAGCGTACTTCGCGCACACCCCGGGTCTGCGCGTCGTCTCGCCGTCGACCCCCAACGACGCGTACTGGATGATCCAGGAGGCGATCGCCTCGAACGACCCGGTGATCTTCATGGAGCCGAAGAGCCGCTACTGGCAGAAGGGTGAGGTCGAGCTCGACGCGCCGGCCGTCCCGCTGCACTCTTCTCGTGTGGTGCGCACCGGGACGGATGTGACCCTCGTCGGGCACGGCGCCATGGTCACCACGCTCCTGCAGGCGGCGGCGCTCGCCGAGGCGGAGGGTACGAGCTGCGAGGTCGTCGACGTGCGCTCGCTGTCGCCGGTCGACTACGAACCCATCCTCGGCTCGATCCGCAAGACCGGGCGCATGGTCTACGCGCAGGAGGCGCAGGGCTTCGGCAGCATCGGCGGCGAGATCGCGGCGACCGTGATGGAGCGGGCGTTCTACGCCCTCGAGGCTCCGGTGCTGCGCGTCTCGGGCTACGACACCCCGTTTCCCCCTGCCAAGCTCGAAGGCGCGTACCTCCCGGATGCCGACCGCATCCTCGAGGCCGTCGACCGCTCGCTGGCCTACTGACACCACCGCTCGGCCGAAAGGACTCGTCATGAGCACGCAGAACTTCAACCTCCCCGACGTCGGCGAAGGTCTGACCGAGGCCGAGATCGTGGCCTGGAAGGTCGCCCCAGGTGACACCGTCGCGATCAACGACGTGGTGTGCGAGATCGAGACGGCGAAGTCGCTCGTCGAGCTGCCGTCGCCGCACGCCGGAGTGGTGGGCGAGCTCCTCGTCGACGAGGGGGCGACGGTCGAGGTGGGCACGCCCATCATCACGTTCGTGACCGATGCGCGCGACGATGCGGGCCCGGGTGTCGTCGTCACCGCGGAGGCTCCGGCACCCGAGGAGGGCGGCGGCTCGGTGCTGGTCGGCTACGGCACGGGTGGCGGAGCGACCTCTCGTCGCAAGCGCCCGGCCGAGCGTCCTGTGCGTTCTTCCGTCGGCGTGATCGCCAAGCCGCCGATCCGCAAGCTCGCCCGCGACCTCGGCGTCGACCTCACCACCGTCGCGCCCACCGGCACCGATGGGGAGGTCACCCGCGACGACGTGGTCAAGCACGCCTCGCAGGCCAGCGTCTTCCGCAACATCGAGACCCCGGAGTGGGGGACCGTGCGGGAGGAGACCGTGCCGGCGCCGCAGAGCGCACCCGCTGGGCTCGCTCGGGGCCTCGCGCCGACCCGTCCGTCGGCGGCCGGCGACGACCGCACGGAGTCGATCCCGGTGAAGGGCGTGCGCAAGGCCACCTCTTCCGCGATGGTGCAGAGCGCGTACTCGGCCCCGCACGTGACCGTGTGGAAGGAGATCGACGCGAGCCGCACGATGGAGCTCGTGAAGCGGCTCAAGGCCTCGCCCGACTACGCCGACATCCGCGTCTCGCCGCTGCTGATCATGGCGCGCGCCGTGATCTGGGCGGCTCGCCGCACTCCGATGGTGAACGCGGCCTGGATCGAGACGGATGCCGGCGCCGAGATCGCCGTGCGCCACTACGTGAACCTCGGCATCGCGGCGGCGACCCCGCGCGGCCTGCTGGTGCCCAACATCAAGGACGCGCAGGACCTGAGCATGAAGGACCTGGCGCGGGCGCTGAACCGCTTGACCCTGACGGCGCGCGAGGGCAAGACCTCACCGGCCGATCAGCAGGGCGGCACCATCACGATCACGAACATCGGCGTCTTCGGGATGGATGCCGGAACCCCGATCATCAACCCCGGCGAGGCCGGCATCGTGGCGATGGGCACGATCAGCCAGAAGCCCTGGGTGGTCGACGGCGAGGTGCGTCCCCGCTGGGTGACCACGGTCGCCGGATCCTTCGACCACCGAGTGATCGACGGCGACGGCATGAGCCGCTTCATCGCCGATGTGGCGTCGATCCTCGAGGAGCCCGCCCTGCTGGTGGACTGACCGCAGACGTCGGGTAATCGATTTGATAATGGTTCTCATTAGCGTTTAGAGTGAGAGCATGAAGAAGCCCGTCCTCGCTCTCGCCCTCGCATCCATCGCCGCCCTCACGCTGGCCGGATGCTCCACCCCGGCCGCGGGAGAGGGCGACGACGGCACCATCACCGTCGTCGCGAGCACCAACGTGTACGGCGACATCGCCGCGCAGATCGGTGGCGACCGGGTCGACGTCGAAGCGATCATCACGTCCGCCACCCAGGACCCGCACTCCTACGAGGCGAGCGCCCGCGACCGGCTCACCGTGCAGAAGGCCGACCTCGTGATCGAGAACGGCGGCGGCTACGACGCGTTCATCGACGCCCTGCTGCAGGATGCGCAGGATCCGCACGTCGTCACGGCCGTCGAGTACTCGCACGACTTCCCCGGCAACGAGGGGCACGAGGACGACGCCAACCACGATCACGCGGAGGAGTCGGCCACCGACGCCCCCGAAGAAGACGCGCACGACCACGATCACGATCACGATCACGCCGAGGGTGAAGAGGGCCACGAGGGCCACAACCACATCGAGGGCTTCAACGAGCACGTCTGGTTCGACCCGCACACGATGATCCACGTCGTCGAGGCGATCGCCGACGAGCTGTCCGAGCTCGACCCGGACGGCGCGGAGGAGTTCACCGCGAACGCCGACGGCATCGTCGCCGACCTGGAGGGCTTCGAAGCCGACCTCGAGACCATCAAGACGGATGCCGCGGGCACCGGTGTCTTCATGACCGAACCGCTGCCGGGCTACCTCGCCGCCGCGGCGGGACTGACCGACGTGACCCCCGAGGGATTCGCGGAATCGGTCGAGGAGGGCACGGACGTCGCGCCCGCCGTTCTGCTCGAGGCGCTGAAGGTGATCGAAGACGGACAGGCCACCACGCTGCTGACCAACGCCCAGACCGGCGGGGCCGAGACCGAACGCGTCGAGGCTGCGGCGAAGGAGGCCGGCATCCCCGTCGTCGCCTTCACGGAGCTGCTCGAGGACGGATCGTCGTACTCTGAGTGGATGAGTGACGCGATCCAGAGCCTCGCCGCCGCCGTCCAGTCGTGAGCGGCGCTGCACAGCGCGAGAGTCCGGTCCTCGAGATCACCGACGCGGCCCTGCACCGCGGCGACCGCGAACTGTGGTCGGGGCTCGACCTCACGGTGCAGCCGGGGGAGTTCATCGCGGTGCTCGGTCCGTCGGGGTCGGGCAAGACCACTCTGCTGCGGAGCATCCTGGGCCTGCAGCCGCTCTCGTCAGGGGCGATCCGTGTGGCCGGGGAGCCGGTGCATCGCGGAAACCCCCGCATCGGCTACATCCCGCAGCAGCGCACGCTCGCCCCCGACACGAGCATGCGTGCACGCGACCTCGTCGCTCTGGGGGTGCAGGGCAGCCGGTTCGGATTTCCCATCCCGCACCGCGGCGACCGCGCGAGAGTCGACCGTCTCCTCGAGGCGGTCGGGGCCTCGCACTTCGCGGAACGTCGCGTGGGTCTGCTGTCGGGCGGTGAGCAGCAGCGACTGCGCGTGGGGCAGGCGCTCGCCGACGAACCCACCCTGCTGCTGTGCGACGAACCCCTGTCGAACCTCGATCTCGCGAATCAGCTCGCCGTGACCGACATCATCGACCGTCAGCGCCGTGAGCGCGAGGCGGCGGTGCTGTTCGTGACGCACGACATCAATCCGATCCTCGGTCGTGTGGATCGCATCCTCTACATCGCCGGCGGACGCTTCCTGCTCGGGACACCGGACGAGGTGCTGCAGACCCGGGTGCTCACCGACCTCTACGGCACTCCGGTGTTCGTGCTGCGCGCAGGAGATCGCCTGGTCGTCGTCGGCGTCCCGGACGCCGAGCCCCACCACGACCACGGCGGCCACGAGCACGGAGGCGCGGCATGAGGCCACTGGTCGACTGGAGCGACATCTTCTCGTTCCAGGACTACGGCGAGCTCGTCGCCCTGCTCTCGAACTCGATCATCGCGGGCGCCGTGCTCGGGATCGTCGGCGGTCTGATCGGCGTCTTCGTGATGCAGCGCGATCTCGCGTTCGCGGTGCACGGCGTGAGCGAGCTGTCGTTCGCCGGAGCCGCTGCTGCGCTCCTCTTCGGCGGCAGCGTTGTCGCCGGCTCCCTCGGCGGAGCGCTCGTGGCCGCGATCCTCATCGGCATCCTCGGCGCCAAGGCCCGTGACCGCAATTCGGTAGTAGGTGTGCTGATGCCGTTCGGCCTCGGCCTCGGCATCCTGTTCCTCTCGCTCTACGACGGACGCAGCGCCAACCGGTTCAGCCTGCTCACCGGTCAGATCGTGTCGGTGTCGAGCCCCGACCTCGGTTGGCTCATCGGCATCAGCATCGTCGTGCTGCTCGGGCTGCTGATCATGTGGAACCCGCTGCGGTTCGACTCGCTCGACCCCGAGTCGGCTGCCGCGCGCGGTGTCCCGACCCGCGTCGTGAGCCTGCTGTTCATGGTCCTGCTCGGACTCATCGTCGCCGTGAGCGTGCACATCATCGGCGCACTGCTCGTGATGGCGCTCCTGGTGACACCGGCCGCCGCCGCGATGCGCGTGACCGCCGGTCCCATCGCGGTACCTCTGCTCGCCGCCCTGTTCGGGTTCGTCTCGGCGGTCGGCGGCATCCTGCTCGCCCTGGCGGGGACGTTGCCGGTGAGCCCGTACATCACCACGCTGTCGTTCACGATCTATGTCGTGTGCTGGATCGTGCAGAAGGTACGTTCTCGGGTGCGGCGGGTTCCGGCCTGAGCCGAGCTCCCAGCCCTCGCCAACCCCCGCGGCCTAGACTCGACGTATGGCTCAGCGGAACACCTGGCAGCGCGAACGTGTGCGCGAAGCGCTCGCCGACGCGCGCGGCTTCGTCAGCGCCCAGTCGCTGCACGCCTCGCTGCGCGACGACAACACGGGCATCGGCCTCGCCACGGTCTACCGCGCACTCGCAGGTCTCGCGGCCTCGGGTGACGCCGACTCGCTGCAGAGCCCCGAGGGTGAGGCGCTGTACCGCGCGTGCACGACTCAGGGACACCACCACCACCTCATCTGCCGCAACTGCGGTTTGACGGTCGAGATCGAGGCCAAGGACGTCGAGCAGTGGGCGCACCGCACCGCGGCCCTGCACGGATTCACGGAAGCCGCCCACGTCGTCGACATCTTCGGACTGTGCACTCCGTGCGCGAACAAGCGCGACGCCGAGAGGGCTGCGAACGCGTGAGCCCCTCGGCAGGCACGGCGACCCGACACGGCCACACGCACCGCCCGAGCGCCTCGCCGCGTTCGGCGTGGATCGGTCTCGGCCTCGGCGCCGTCATCATCGCGGCGCTGTTCCTGATCGACGCGTTCCTGCCGGCCCTCTTCCCCGCCTCGTTGCCGACCCGCGCGCAGGACGGCCTGACCCTCGCGCTGAGCGTCCTGATCGAGGCCCTGCCCTTCGTGGTCCTCGGCGTGCTGCTGTCGATCGTGGTGCAGGTGTGGCTGCCGGCCGACGTGATCCACCGCTGGCTGCCGAAGCGCGCCTGGGCCCGACGCGCGGTTCTGTCGCTGCTGGGCATGCTGATCCCGGTGTGCGAGTGCGGCAACGTGCCCTTCGCCCGCGGACTCATGATGCGCGGGCTCGCTCCGGCCGAGGCCATGACCTTCCTGATTGCGGCGCCCATCGTGAACCCGATCGTGATCCTCACCACGCACGCGGCGTTCGGGTGGGACGGCGGCATCCTGGTGGCGCGTCTGGTGGGCGGATACCTGATCGCGAACCTGATCGGCTGGATCTACAGTCGGCACCCCGACCCCGACGGCATGCTCACACAGCGGTTCGTCGACACGTGCGACCGTGTGACGCACGAACCGGGTACGCCGGTGCGCCGCAGCCTCACGCAGTTCCTCGTCGAGCTGCGCGCGGTGATGCCCGCCCTCGTGATCGGCTCCGCGCTCGCCGGAGCCGTCCAGGTGCTGATCCCGCGCGACATGCTGCTCGCGATCGGGTCGAACCCGGTGCTGTCGATCGTCGCGATGATGGTGCTCGCGATGACCGTCGCCATCTGCTCGAACGTCGACGCCTTCTTCGCGCTGTCGTTCGCATCGACGTTCTCCTCCGGGGCGATCGTCGCGTTCCTTCTCGTCGGACCTCTGGTCGACATCAAGATGCTCGCGCTCATGCGCACGACCTTCACCGGTCGCACGCTCGTCGGGATCGTCGGCACCGTCCTCGCCTCGGCCTTCGCGATCGGGATCGGGGTGAACGTCTTTGTCTGAGCAGACCAGGACGCGTGCCCGCGCACTCGGCACCCGCTGGCTCGGGGTGGGGCTCGCCGCCGTCATCTCGGTCGTGACGCTGGGTCTCGGACTCACCGGACGACTGACCCTCTACATCAGCCCCGAGTCGGTGTGGTTCGCCTGTGCCGCCGCCGTCGTGACCCTCGCCGGCGCGATCTGGTCCTGCACGCTCCCCCTCGGCGTGGAGGGCGACCACGGGCACGATCACGGACCGGTCGCCGAGGCGGCGGAGCACCGGGACCACGACGATCACGGCGCGCGTCACCCCACGCCTTCTGCCCGGCGGTCTCTGTCCGGTCTCGCGGCGGTCGCCGGCGGTGTGATCGCCACAGGTGTCGTCGCCGCAGCGCTCGTGCTTCCGCCGGCATCGTTGTCGGTCCAGCTCGCCATGTCGCGCGCGGGGGAGCAGACCGCGCTGTTCGCGGGCGCCGATACGGTCGCACTCGGTGTGGCCGACACGTCGACGTTCGGGGTCGGCGACTGGGCCAGCGTCTTCGCGGCATCCACGAACACGGCGGCGTACGACGGCACCGCGGTGACCCTCACGGGCTTCGTGACGCCTGGCTCCTCCGGTGACGACGTGAACCTCACGCGCCTGGTCATCACGCACTGCGTGATCGATGCGCAGACCGCCGCTCTGCCGGTCGACGTCGACAAGGGCGACTACGCGACGGGCCAGTGGGTCGAGGTCACGGGGACCGTGCGGGCGGATGCCGACGGCAAGCTCCGCATCGAGCCGACAGACGTCGTCGCGATCGACGAGCCCGGGGACCCCTATGAGTATTGACGACGAGCGCCCCGAGGTGCCCGCCGTGCCGCGCACGCGTGCGGAGCTGCGTGCCGCACGTGAAGCCGCCGAGCGCGAGGAAGCCGAGCGGATCGAGCGCGCGGCCGCGGTGTCGGGGCTCGCCGCGCACGGTGACGACGAGTCGGATGCCCGTGCCGAGGCGAATGCCGGCGCCGACGAGGCGACTGCCGACGAATCCGCTGCACGTGAGGCGGCTGCACGTGAGGCCGCTGCACGTGAGGCGGCCGTCCGTGAGGCCGGTGACCGTGAGGTCGCTGAGCAGGAGGCCGCCGCGCGCAAGATGGCGGCATTCGAGGCTGCGGCGCGAGAGGACGCCGAGGCGACGGCGCTTCCGGCTGTCCCGCTCGCCACCGACCCCGTCTTCGTGGGCGCGGCCCCCGTCGACCCCGCCGCGGACGAGCAGCCAGACGTCGACTCGGAACAGCCGGCGCCCCGCATCCCCTCCGCCGAACCGGTCACGCGCACCTCCGTGACGCCACGACGCTTCGTCGTCACGCTCGCGGCGGTGCTCGGGGTCCTGGTACTCGTCGGTACCGGGCTCGGCATCGCGAGCCTGCTGCAGGGCCCGCGGATCAGCGACGTGCAGGTCGACGCGGCACAGGCGATCGAGTCGTCGGGGAGCCGGGTCATCCTGACTGCGAATCAGGCGCTCGCCGACATCGACCCGAAGCAGGTCACTGTCGATCCCGCCGTGCCGTTCACGGTCGATGCCTCCGGTCGCGGTGTGGGCGTGCGGTTCACGGTACCGCTCGACGACGCGACCGAGTACACGATCCGGGTCGCGGGCGTGAGTGGCGCCGGCGGCGGGCCGACGACCACATTGACGACGACCTTCACCACGCCGGCATCCTCCATCTTCCTGCTGCGCCGCGACGTCGAGGGCAAGGACAAGATCTTCCTCACCGATCTCAGCGGAGAGAACGCGGTGCCGGTCTACGAGAACGACAAGATCAACGACTTCCGGGCCACGTCGACGCAGCTGGTGGTCTCTGTCGGCGACGAAGACGGCTCTCAACTGCTCGTGATGGACCGCGACGGGAAGAACCAGCGCGAGCTCACACTCCCCGGCGACGGCCACGTCGGTGCGATCCAGGTGTCCGAGCGCGGCGGGCTCGTCGGCTACAGCTACTCTGACCGCGAGCTGAGCGACGACGAGGGCCGGGCGAGCGTGCTGGTCACGCAGTCGCTGAGCGGCAAGGACGCGCCGCAGATCATCGAGGTCGCCGGCGCGGAGGCGAGCGTCTTCGTGTGGCAGTTCGTGCCCGACAGTGCCGCCGTGCTGTTCATCGACTTCGACGGGGCGCTGTCGCTCGTCGACCGCTCGACCGACGCGGGGGTGCAGTCCCTCGGGCTCGCGGCGACGATCCAGGGCATCTCCCGAGGAACGTACACGGCGATCGTGGAGCGGCTCGACGGATCGGTGGTCGAGCTCGACCTCGCCGACGGGTCTGAGCAGCCGCTCGCGGCATCCGACCCCGATTACGGCACTGCCACCTCGATCACGCCGTACCCCGGGGGGACGCTCCGCCACGTCGTCGCGCGCGACGATGCGGGACTCCCGGTCGGACAGGCCGTCATCCGCGTCGACGACGACGGCACGGCCACGCCTCTGGTCGAGGTCGGCTCGACGGACTCGATCCTGCAGGCGTGCGCGTCGCCGAGCGGCCAGTACGCCGCGGTGGTCGTCGCGCCCGACCTCGCGAACAACGCCTACGACGGGATGCTGCTGCCGCTCCCCGAGAACGTCGAGACGCACCTCATCGACATGGAGTCGGGCAAGGAGATCGTGGCCCTGACCGGCTTCGACGCGTCCTGGTGCCAGACGGCTCCGCGGTTCTGAGATGCCCGCGCCGGAAGCACTGCGTCGAGCGACCAGAGACGACGTTGCCGGCTCTGCCGTCGAGGTCGCTCCGTCGCTCCTCGGTGGGGAGCTGCGAACCGTCGTGGTCGAGCACGGACAGGCGGTCGAGGTCCGGGTGCGCATCACCGAGGTCGAGGCCTACCACGGACAGGGCACGGGGGACCGTGCCGACCCTGGCTCGCATGCGCGGATGGGGCGGACGGCGCGTAACGCCACGATGTGGGGGGAGCCGGGGCATCTGTACGTGTACCTGAGCCACGGCATCCACTCCTGCATCAACGTGGCATGCGGACTGGAGGGGCAGGGCGACGGCGTGCTGCTGCGGGCAGGTGAGATCGTGTCGGGCGTGGATGCGGCAGCGCGGCGCCGGAACGCCACCCCGCCGCTGAGCCGTGCGACGCTCCGAGACCTGGCCCGCGGTCCCGGCCGGCTCGGACAGGCGGTCGGACTCCGGCATCCGATCCACGACGGCATCGATGCGATCACGGCTCTCGAGCGCCACGGAGCCACGGCTGAGCTGTGGCTGGGCCCTCGCCGGAGCGACGTGGTCACCGGGCCGCGGGTCGGCGTGGCCGGCATCGCCGGGACTGCGGCGTTCCCCTGGCGCTTCTGGATCGACGGCGACCCCACTGTCTCGTCGTTCCGGTGGGGTCGCGGTGCGGCGGAGGCGGCGGCTCTCGGGGTGTCCGGCACCGTGCTAGACTGACTCTTTGTCTGCGCACACTCCTGTGCGCAGTTCGCATGCTTTCCCTCCTGCGGCCGAGCGATCGGCGGGGTGGATCGCGTGCAGACAAGGGATCTTGGGTGGGGCCGTCCGGCCTCACGGTATAGAAGGAGTCATCATCATGGCAGCAGTGTGCCAGGTGACCGGAGCTGTTCCCGGTTTCGGTCACAACGTCTCGCACTCGCACCGCCGGACGAAGCGCCGCTTCGACCCGAACGTGCAGAAGAAGACCTATTTCGTTCCGTCGCTCGGTCGTAAGATCACCCTCAACGTGTCCGCCAAGGGCATCAAGGTGATCGATGCCCGCGGCATCGAGAACGTCGTCAAGGACCTCCAGGCGAAGGGTGTGAAGCTCTAATGGCCAAGAAGGCTCAGGACGTCCGTCCGATCATCAAGCTGCGTTCGACGGCAGGTACGGGTTACACGTACGTGACCAAGAAGAACCGCCGCAACACCCCCGACCGCCTCGTGCTCAAGAAGTACGACCCGGTCATCCGTCAGCACGTCGAATTCCGAGAGGAGCGTTGATCCATGGCTAAGAAGAGCAAGATCGCGCGCAACGAGCAGCGCAAGGTCATCGTCGAGCGCTACGCCGAGCGTCGTGCCGAGCTGAAGAAGACCCTGATCGACCCGAACGCCACCGACGAGGCCCGCGAGGCCGCACGCGTCGGCCTGCAGAAGCTGCCGCGCAACGCGTCGCCGGCTCGCGTGCGTTCGCGCGACGTCATCGACGGCCGCCCCCGTGGTGTCCTCACGAAGTTCGGCATCTCGCGTGTCCGCTTCCGTGACATGGCACACCGTGGCGAGCTGCCCGGCGTGACCAAGTCGAGCTGGTAAGTCGCAGCTGAAAGGGCGAGGATCCTCGGATCCTCGCCCTTTTCGCGTACCCGGGCCGTGCTCCTGCTCTGGCGTCACGCGACGGATGCCGGGGTGTGTGCGACGGCCCAGGCGAGGGCGTCGTCGGCGATCTCCTGCCACCCGTCCTGGCTCACCAGCCGGTGCGTGCGGCCGGGGTACTCCTTGTAGTCGACGGTCGCGGGACTCCCGGTCGAGCGGTACTTCGCCACGACCGCGCGTCCGATGGCCGGCGGCACGACGTGGTCGATCTCGCCCGTGATGACGTAGAGCGGCGCACGGTCGGCGCGGGCGTAGTCGACGTGCGTCACGCCGCCCTTCTCGTCGAACGCCGACGTCACGCCCTCGAAGAACACCCGGTTGTAGGAGTTCACCGCGAACTCCTCCCAGAGGCGGTCGGACTCGGCGCGGCTGAGGTCGTTGCCGAAGGTGAAGTGGAAGTGGCGCTTCGACAGCGGCTTGGCGCCGTTGCGCCCGAACGGGTTCGAGAGGATCGGGGTGCCCGTCCACAGTGTCGACAGGGGGAGGGTCGTGATCCCTGCCGTCTGTCCGGGAGCGACGCCCACGTAGGCGGCCCCGACGCCGCGGTCGGCCAGCATCTGGGTGATCACCCCGCCGAAGGAGTGGCCCATGATGATGGGCTTCACCGGGAGGGCGCGGATGATGCGCTCGTAGTGGTCGACGATCTGCGTCAGGCCGATGCCCTTCAGGGCGGACGGGTCGCGGCGGATGTCCTCCACCGAGCGGTCATCGATGCCGGGCCACCCGGTGACGATGACCTCGTGCCCCTGAGCCCGGTACCGCTCGGCCCAGGTGTTCCAGCTCGCGGGGGTCATCCAGAGCCCGTGGATGAGGACGATGGGGGTCTTGGCTGCCGTGTTCATGATCTTCTTCTCTCTGTTCGGCCTCCCGCTCCGGGAGTGCGTTAAGCTGATAGTAGACCGAACGTTCTATCTACCACAAGGTATTCCCAGAATTCCTGAAGTCGTCGATCGGATGTCGCGGTTCGGATGCCACGATGAGGGAGGACGATCATGAACACCACGACGAAGAACGCCTCGACGAAGCGCCCCAGCCCCGCCCGCGCCCGGCTGGTCGACGCCGCCACCCGCCTCTTCTACGAGGAGGGCATCCATGCGGTCGGGGTCGACCGCGTGATCGAGGAGGCGGGCGTCACCAGGGCCACCCTGTACAAGCAGTTCGGGGGCAAGGAGAACCTCGTGCTGGCGTATCTCGCCGGCGAGGACGAGATGCTGCGCGCGATGTTCACCGCGGCGGGGGAGACCGCCACCGACCCCGACGCCCTGCTCGACGCCGTGGTGCAGGGCATCTCCACCGACATCCACGAGCGGCACACGCGTGGGTGCCCCTTCATCAATGCGGCCGCCGAGTATCCCGACGCGGAGGGGCCGGTGCGTCGCCTCATCGACGAGCACCGGGAGTGGTTCCGCGGCACACTGCAGTCCGTGGCCGAGGGTGCCGGACTGGCGGACCCGGCGGATGTCGCCGCCTCCCTCGTCCTGCTCAGAGACGCCGCGCTGGTCGGCGGATACCTGGACGGCGACGACCGGGTGCGACCGGCGTTCGCGCGCACGGCGCAGTCGGTGATCGAGGTACACCGGCCGCACTGACCGCGCCCGGGAGGAGATCCGCATATGGGAGGAGGGATTCCGGGACTGGGCCCTCCGCTGTGCAGATATCCTCCGAAAGGCGGCGCCGGGCCAGGAAACCCCCTCGAAATCTGTGACTGGAGTGACGAAAGTGACGCGACACGCCAGGTAATTGCCCAAAACCCGCGAAATGACGCGGAAATCAGGGTGGTCGTTGATACATTCAAGGCGGTCGACAGACCAGGAGCATCCGCTCCGATACCCACAACGATGCGACGGTCCTTCGTCGCTGGAGGATGACATGGCTGACAAGTCCATCACCAAGACCGAGCTCGTCGCGAGCATCGCTTCCGCCACCGGCCAGAGCCAGGCCACCGTCTCCGGTGTCCTCGACTCGCTGTTCGCCACGGTCTCCGACGCTGTTGCCAAGGGCAGCAAGGTCTCCATCCCTGGTTGGATCTCCTTCGAGCAGGTCGACACGGCTGCTCGCACCGGTCGCAACCCGCAGACCGGCGCCGAGATCAAGATCCCGGCCGGCAAGCGCGTCAAGGTGACCGCTGGCTCCAAGCTCAAGGCTGCCGTCAAGTAATCAGGCTGCACCTTCCGAAGGCCGCCCCCGTGCTGCGGGGGCGGCCTTCGTGCGTTCTCACTGCGGGGCGCGCCTAGGCTGGAGGGGTGAGTTCCCGCAGCGAGTCGACGAGTCGGAATTCGGCGTATCGAGTCGCCGGCGTCGTCATCCTCCTCGCCGCAGCCCTGGCGGCCCTGGTGCTGGCCCTCCTCGTCGGTGGCGGTGCCGAGCCGCCGCTCCTGCAGGACCCCGGCGCGTTCGTGCTGTGGGGCACGCCGGTGGCCAAGCTCGTGATGAACATCTCGGGTGCGGTGATGCTCGGCTCGCTCGTCCTCGCCCTGTTCGGGCTGCGCGCGGGCGAACGGTCGTTCGACGCCGCGCTGAACATCGCCTCGGTCGGCGCCGCGGTCTTCACGGTCTCCGCCGGCCTCGCCGGGTTCCTCGCCTTCATGGCGGCCTTCAACCCGAAGCTCAGCATCGAGCGCGAGTTCGGCACGCAGCTCGGCCGCTTCCTGCTCGAGCTGCCACTGGGGCAGTCCTGGCTCATCACGACCATCTTCGGCGCGATCATCACCGTACTCGCGTTCGCGTGGCGCTCATGGACCCCGACGCTCATCACGGCGGTGCTCGCGGCGGTCTCGTTCCTCCCGCTCGCCACACAGGGGCACGCCGGCGACCTCGACGGCCACAACATGGCGGTCAATTCGATCCTGCTGCACACGGTCGGAGCCGCGGTGTGGCTCGGCGGTCTGCTGCTGCTCGTGCTGCTGCGCGGGCGCGGCGACGTCGACGTCCCGCGGCTCGTCGCCCGTTACTCGTCCCTCGCCATCGCGGCGTTCGCCGTGGTCGCCGTCTCGGGCGTCACCCGCTCGATCGTGGCCGTCGGCAGCTGGGATGCGCTGTGGACGACCCCGTACGGCTGGATCGTGCTCGCGAAGGTGGCCTTGCTGAGCGGGATGGGGCTTCTCGGCGCGTGGTACCGCGCCCGCCTCATCCCGAAGCTCCACGGTGCGCGCGCGGCCGGCTGGTTCTGGCTCCTCGTGCTGTGCGAGGTCGCCCTGATGGGGCTCGCCTCGGGTGCTGCCGCCGCCCTCGCCCGCACCCCTCCGCCCACCGGCGAGACCGCGGCGTTCTCGCAGACCCCCGCGCAGATCCTCACGGGCTCGCTGCTGCCGCCGGAGCTCACACTCGAGCGCTGGTTCACCGCATGGGACATCGACGTGCTCTGGCTCGTGGCTGCAGGCTTCGGACTGTTCTTCTACCTCGTGGGCGTCCGACGACTCCGACTGCGCGGCGACCGCTGGCCGATCCATCGCACGGTGTTCTGGGTGCTCGGGATGCTGATGCTCGTCTGGGTCACGGGCGGTCCGATCAACGCGTACCAGGAGTACCTGTTCAGCATCCACATGCTCGGGCACATGATGCTGTCGATGGCCATCCCGCTGCTGCTGGTCTCCGGAGCGCCGATCACGCTGGCCCTTCGGGCCATCCACAAGCGCGACGACGGCACCAGAGGCGGGCGCGAGTGGATCATGTGGGCCGTGCACTCGCCGTTCGCGCGGGTCGTGACGCATCCGTTCGTCGCGGCGGCGATCTTCATCCTGTCGCTGTGGGCCTTCTACTTCACCGACCTCGTGCGGTGGTCGATGTTCGAGCACCTCGGGCACGAGTGGATGGTCATCCACTTCCTGCTCTCGGGATACCTGTTCGTGATGAGCCTGATCGGGGTGGACCCCGTCCCGTATCGACTGCCCTACCCCGGGCGTCTGATCACCCTCATCGCGGTGATGGCCATGCATGCGTTCTTCGGCATCGCCATCATGATGCAGGAGGGCCTCATGGTCGCCGACTGGTTCGGGGCCATGGGCCGCGACTGGGGTGCCAGTCCCCTCGAAGACCAGTACGTGGGTGGTGGCATCGCCTGGTCGATCGGTGAGATCCCGACCCTCATCCTCGCGATCACGGTGGCGATCCAGTGGAGCCGCAGCGACACCAAGCTGCAGAAGCGCCGCGACCGGCACGCGGATCGCACCGGGGATGCCGAGCTCGAGGAGTACAACGCCGAGCTCGCCCGGCTCGCGGCGGAGGATCAGCGTCGCGAGGAGCGCGGAGGCCGCTGAGATCGCTGAGGCGCCGACCTCGACCGGTCAGTCGACCGGGGGTTCGCTCGGCGAGCCGACCCTGATGGACGCCGAGCCGTCGGGAAGGATCACGATGCTGCCGTTGAGCTGGAACGGGACGTCCTCCGACAGCGGTGAGACGGATCCGTCGAACAGCGACTTGATCTCCACGTCGACATGCGCCACGGCATCCGTCGTCGGGATCTGCCACTGACCGCCGTCGGGGACGACCGTGACCTGCGGTTGGCTCGCGATGGACCACTTGGGCGGTGCCGTGATGCGGTTCGTCACCCGCAGTCCGAACGGACATGCGGTCGGCTGGAGCACCTCCTGCGTGGTGCATTTCGTGAGGAACTCCTCGACCCGTTGCTGCACGACCTCGATGAACTCCTCCGTCGGCGTGGTCTGCACGTCGAGCGGAGTGACGGCGAGGGGCGTGTCGGCGAGCACGCCGTGGCCGGAGGCCGTCGCGATGGGCGTGTCCACCGTCACCGAGTACAGCCCGGGGGTGAAGACGAGCAGGGGCAGCGGCTCGAGGGCTTCGGCCTCGGCTCCGGCGACCGAGACCTGACGGCGATCGACCTCGAACCCGTTGACGGCGAACTGATCCGCACCGCGCACCGTGAGCTCCACGACGGCGAGCGGACTGGTCGTGAAGCGCCAGTTCGGTGTGACCCCCGCCCACCCGTCCTGCTCGATCAGGAAGGTGCTGGTCCCGGCATGGCCGCTGGCCTCGTAGCTGACGGTCACGGCGATGCCACCCTCGGCAGGCTTCTCGGATTCGACCTTCACGTGGGTGAGCGGCGCGAGCGCGGAACGGCGCAGCAGCGCTTCGGAGGCCGAAGGGGCGATGCCGGCCTTCTCGAGCGTCTCGCGATCGATCGCGACGCCGGGCACACGCAGCGCGTCGGCGGCCATCCCCGAGGAGAGCAGGTCGAGGTATCGGACCACGAACGCGGACGGGCCGTAGAACTGCTGGTACAGCGTCGCGCCACCCGCGCCCATCGCGGCGACGAGCATCAGGCCGACGACGACGAGCAACGCCAGATCGACCCCCAGGCGTGCACGCCGAGGCGTACGCGGGGGCGCGCTCGTCCTGGCCCGCTCCATGGCGTCAGTCTAGAAGGCGGGTCCTGAGGGGACGCCGAGCGTCGGCGGTCCGCACCAGGGCCCTGGACGTAGCATGGAGGCGCCCCGTATCCGTCCGCTGCCCCTGTGAGTACCGTGTCCCTTCCCGCCCTGTCCGAGGAGCAGCAAGAACTGTTCCGGCTCATCGAGGACACCGGCGAGCACGTCTTCATCACCGGGCGTGCCGGCACGGGCAAGTCGACGCTGCTGCAGTACTTCGCGTGGAACACGAAGAAGCAGATCGCGATCTGCGCGCCGACCGGTGTCGCCGCCCTGAACGTCGAAGGTCAGACGATCCACTCGCTGTTCCGCCTGCCGATCGGTTTGATCGGAGACGCCGACATCGACCAGAACGATGCGACCCGTCGGATCCTGAACGCCATCGAGACGCTCGTGATCGACGAGATCTCGATGGTCAACGCCGATCTGATGGACGCGATCGACCGCTCGCTGCGACAGGCCAGGGGGCGCCGCGGCGAGCCGTTCGGCGGCGTGCAGGTCGTCATGTTCGGCGACCCCTACCAGCTCGCACCGGTGCCGCCGCGGGGCGACGAGGCGCGGTACGTGCAGGACCACTACCGGTCGTTCTGGTTCTTCGACGCGAAGGTGTGGGCCGGCGGCTCCGGGCTCTCCGACCAGGAGGGCCTGTTCCAGGTCGACACCCGCGCAGAGCTGCACGTCAGGGAGCTGGTGCAGATCCACCGCCAGTCCGACGACGGCTTCAAGTCGATGCTCAATGCCGTGCGCTACGGGCGGGTGACCGCCGAGATCGCCGGTGTCCTGAACACGCAGGGTGCGCGCACGCCGCCGGAGCCGGAGCCGGGCGAGGTGCCGATGATCACCCTCGCCACGCGCAACGACATCGTGAACAGCATCAACAGCCGGCACCTCGCGGCTCTCCCCGGCAAGGAGCAGACAGCGCGGGCAGAGGTCAGCGGAGACTTCGGGCGCGGGGAGGCCGCGCTGCCCGCGGAGTCGGAGCTCAAGCTCAAGGTCGGCGCGCAGGTGATGTTCCTCCGCAACGACACGGCCATGTCCGGCGAGCCGCCTCGCTGGGTGAACGGCACCATCGGCACTGTGACGCGCATCCTCGGCGGAGCGGTGCGCGTCGACATCGACGGCGAGGAGGTCGACGTCGAGCCGGCCGTCTGGGAACGGTTCCGGTACGCCTACGACCAGAACACCAAGAAGCTCACCCGCGACGTCGTCGCCGAGTTCACCCAGTTCCCGCTGCGACTCGCGTGGGCGGTCACGATCCACAAGTCCCAGGGCAAGACGTACGAGCGCGCGATCATCGACCTCGGCTCCGGCGCGTTCGCACCGGGGCAGACGTATGTGGCCCTGAGCAGGCTGACCTCGCTGGAAGGGCTCTATCTTTCACGGGCGCTGCGGCCCCGCGACATCCGCGTGGATGAAGACGTGCGCCGGTTCATGCGCGATGCCTGGCTGGCGGCGTCGACCCCGGAACTTCCCAGGGCCTGAGCCCGCTCAGGCGGCGACGCGTGCGCGGTCGAGGTCTTCGAACAGCTCGGTGTTGAAGCGGTAGGCGAGGAGCACCTCGTCGATCACCCGCTCGCGTTCGGCATCGTCCCACGGTGCGGCGTCGAGCTGCTCGCGGTAGACGTCCTTGAAGGCGGCGGGGTCGGCGATGTCGTCGAACAGGTAGAACCCGATGCCGTTGGTCTCGAAGCCGAAGCGGCGGGCCATGACCCGGCCGATGAAGATGCCTCCGGAGAGGTCGCCGAGGTAGCGGGTGTAGTGGTGGGCGACGAAGCCGCCGGCCCACGCGGCACCGACCTGGTTGATGCGCTCGACATAGCGCCGAGTGGTCGGCAGCGGCACGATCTGCGCGCGCCAGTCGGCTCCGAGGAGGAACTCCAGGTCGGCTTCGAGCGCGGGCAGGCGGGTGAGCTTGTCGCTGATGAACACCGCGGCGACCGGGTCGTGGCGCATGCGGTCGCCGGCGCTCTCGAGTGCTTCGTAGATGAAGTAGTGCTGGGCGACGAGCGAGATGTAGTCCTCGCGTGAACCCTCGCCCTTCAGGAGGTCGGACATGAAGCCGGCGGTCTCGCTGCGGGAGTGCGATCCGGACGAGCGCTCGCGCAGGGCGGCGGAGAAGGAGAGGATCTCGGACATGCACTCAGTGTAAGGCTTGCCTTACCTCAGGTGGAAGTCCGGATGTCGTCAGGCGTGCGGCCGCGGTTCCACTCCGAGGCGCGCACAGGCCTCGTCGTAGAGCGCGACGACCTCGCGGCGGACCGCGGGGCGGTCGGCGATCGGGCCGCCGGGCCACGGGACGCGCAGCTCGGAGACCGCGCCGTCGGCGGTGATCTCCCACACCCCGCCCTCGCCGTCGAAGCCGGTCATGGTGGAATCCGTGATCTCGGCGGCAGAAGGGCCGAACGCCCGTGCGATGAGGAGATTGTCGTCGGTGTGATCGCCGTTCATGTGGCGGAGGACAGCGGTGATCACGTCGGCATCGAAGAGGTGGGGCACGTCTCACACCCTACGCGGACGGGGGAGGCGTCCGACACGATGCCGTCTTTCAGGATCGGCGTTCTAGACTCGGGAGACACATCCTCGGGGGTTCCTTCATGCAGCTTCTCTCGTCGCGCCGTCGGCGCGCCGTAGCGGCCAGTGCGGCCGGTGCGGCGCTGTTCGCTCTCATCCTGACCGGATGCACCCCCGACGACTCCTTCAGCTACACACCACCCGCGCAGGTCGACGGTGCACTGCCCGACGACACGGTCGCCGCGATGCAGGGGGCCGTCGACAATGCGCTCGTCGCGTCCGGGGCCTCCGGCGCGATCGTCGGCGTCTGGGTGCCGTGGAGCGGCAGCTGGGTCACGGCCTTCGGCACGCAGGGCCGCGACGGCGGCGAGGTGACCACCGACATGTCGTTCCGGATCGCGGATGTGACCCGTCTGATGACGTGCGACGTCCTCTACGCCCTCGCGGACGAGGGGACCGTTGAACTCGACGCGAACGTCGCTGACTACGTCTCGGGCGTCGGCGGTATGCGAGAAGAAGGCATCACCCTCCTCGACCTGTGCAACGGGACCAGTGGCGCCGGCTCCTCCGAGTCGAGCGTGCGTCCCGCGTGGCTCAACACCCCTGAGCGGGTGTGGGCGCCGCTGGAACTGGCGGGCTTCGGCCTCGCCCGCGATCGCGTTGCTCCGCACACCACCTTCCGCGACTCGGATTCCGGGTACCTCCTGCTCGGTCTCGCTCTCGAGCGCGCATCGGGCCTGAGCGCATCGGAGCTCATCGCGGAGTACGTCACGGACCCCCTCGAGCTCACCGGCACCTCGCTGCCCGGCCCGACCGCGGCCCCGCCGGGCGACGACCCGATGAACGGGTACTACATGCCGGGCGTCGAGGGCGGGTACTCCTGCGCCGCGCCGACCGACATCACCACGCTGTCGTCCAGCACGGGCTTCACGGATTCCGGTGTCGTCTCGACCATCGCCGACCTTGGCCGCTATGCCCAGGCGGAGGCGAAGCAGGCGCTGCGCACCGAGGACGAGCCGGACCGCTTCGGTGCGCCCCTCCCGGTCGCCGAAGGAGCGCCGTCCTGGTATCAGGCCACCGGAGGTGCCTACCTCGTGGGGTCGATGATCGGCCAGCACGGGTGGGTGCCCGGATACGCGACTGCGGCGTACTCCGACCCCGCGACCGGCTTCACGGTGGCCGTGGTGTTGAACGACTCGACGCTGGGCGCGCAGTTCGCGCAGCAGCTCTCCTGGGAGCTCGCGGCGATCGCCTCCAAGGCTCCGGCCGCCTCCGGGCAGACGGTGCCCGAGTTCGGGCTGCCGTTCACGGCCGAGCAGTACCACAAGGCCATCACCGATGCCGCGGTGGTCTGCGTCGAGCCGGCCGCGGGATGAGGACGCCCTGATCGGCGGGAAGCCGCTGCTTCCTGGCAGGGGAGCGTCTTGCCCGCGCGGGCGCACAGCCGCGACGATGAGCGTATGACCTCATCGACCGACACCGCTCTGCTCGTGATCGACGCACAGGAGTCCTTCCGCCGGCGAGCCGACGACTGGGCGGCGACGGCGAACCCCGAGGTGCTGGACAACATCGCCCTGCTCGTCGCGCACGCCCGCGAGGTCGGTGACCCCGTCGTGTGGATCACGCACTCCGAGCCGGGCAGCGGTGGAGTCTTCGACCCCGCGCAGGGGTTCGTGCGGGTGATCTCCGAGCTAGGTCCGCGTGAGTCCGAGGCAGCGGTCACCAAGACCACGATCAACGCCTTCGCCTCGACCGATCTGCACGAGCGGCTTCAGGGCGCGGGTGTCCGCCGCGTCGTGATCTGCGGCATCCGCACCGAGCAGTGCTGCGAGACGACCGCGCGCGTCGCGGCCGATCTCGGCTACGAGGTGGAGTTCGTCACGGATGCCACCACCACATCGGCCATCCCGGCGGACGGCACCCTGGAGGCCGTCTCGGGCGACGACATCATGCGGCGCACCGAGAGCATCCTCTCGGCCCGCGGCTTCGCCACGATCGTGCGGACGCGCGCACGGGTCGGCACCGCAGCGGTGTGAGAACTGCGGCGCGACGGGAGGGCGCTCAGTCCTCGGAGTCGGCGTCCTCAGGGTCGGCCTCGGGCATTCCAGGGCCTGGGCCCGGACGCACCGCCGCCTCAGGGGCGATGTCGATGCGCGTGTTGCCGTCGTGCTCGCTGACCTCGATGCGGGGGGCCGCGTCGGCCTCGGTGGCGTCCGGAGCCGTGGTCAGCTGGTCGTGGCGGTTCTCCGCGCTCGTGACCTCGTCGTCCTGGGAGTGTGCAGGCGTGTGGTTCATGAGGTTCCCTCCTGGTTGTCGACGGCGACGCCGTCGGGTCGGCTGTTCCGCTTCTCGGCATGCTTCCGGCCCCAGCGGGCGACGACGTAGAGCACGCCGCCCACGGCGAGCAGGATCGCGCCGAAGAGCCAGACGATCGGACGCTGCTGCGTGAGCAGCAGGATGCAGGACGCGACGCCGAGCACGGGGACGAAGGTCCACACCCGGAAGTGATCCTGTTCGACGTGATCGCGCCGCAGCACCAGCACCGACACGTTCACGCTGAGGAAGACGATCAGGAGCAGCAGCACCACCGTCTCGGCGAGTGTCGCGAGGTCGCCGACGAGGGTGAGTCCCATCGCGACGAGGGTGGTGGTGAGGATCGCCACCCACGGCGTCTTCCGCTTCGGCAGCACGCGCCCGAGAGTGGACGGCAGCAGGCCCTGCTCGGCCATGCCGTAGGTGAGCCTGCTGACCATGATCATCGTGAGCAGGGCGCCGTTCGCGACGGCGATGAGGGCGATCAGGCTGAAGAGCCAGGATGGGATGCTGACACCCGTGGCCTCGACGACGGCGAGCAGCGGCCCGCTCGACTCCTGCAGCTCGGACGAGGGCAGGGTGATCGAACTCGCCAGGCCGACCAGCACGTAGACGGCACCCGCCGTGAAGAGGGCTCCGAAGAGGGCGCGGGGATAGGTGCGCCGAGGGTCCTTGACCTCTTCGATCATGTTCGCCGACGTCTCGAAGCCGACGAAGGAGTAGTACGCGATGACCGCACCCGAGAGCACTGCGACGGCGACGCTCGTCCCCTCAGGCGCCTGCGTCACCCGCGACACGTCGCCACCGCCACCGCCGACGAAGATCGCGACCACGACGACGACGATCACGAGCCCGCTGAGCTCGATCGCCGTCATCACGAGGTTCGCGCCCATCGACTCGCGGATGCCGCGGACGTTCAGCAGTGCGACGACCGCGAGGAACACGATCGCGACCGGGATGGTCGGAAGGTCGACGAAGGTGCTCAGGTAGTCGCCCGAGAACGCGATCGCGAGACCCGCGGCGCTCGTGACGCCGGCGGCGAGCATGCTGAATCCCACCAGGAACGACACGAGGGGGCTGCGGAAGGCCCGCTCCGCGAAGACGGCGGCGCCCCCGGCGCGCGGGTACTTCGTCACGAGTTCGGCGTAGGAGCCCGCAGTGAGCAGTGCGAGCAGCAGCGCCAGCAGCAGAGGGGCCCACAGCATCCCGCCCACCTTGGCCGACAGCACGCCCATGAGCGCGTAGATCCCGGCGCCGAGCACATCGCCGAGGATGAAGGCGAAGAGGAGGGGGCCGGTGATGGCCCTGCGCAGCCGGGTCGGTGTCTCGGCGCGGGGCGCGGTCTCGGTCGTCATCGTTGCAGGCTACGAGTGCGCCCGAGGCCCTGCCACGGGGTTGACATCGACCGGTGCGGCCCTGCTCCGGCCGGCGATCGCACGGGTTCAGCGGATTCACAGACTTTCCGCGCGGCGTCCGGCGGCGTCGGAGGCGCGGCGATATCCTCGGTGCCGCAACGGGGGTGCGTCGACCGGGGTTCGCGGGGCGAACGGGTGACCTCCTCACCACGGAATCCCAGAGAAAAGGGCTCTCATGACTGGTACGGCACGCAAGGCGCTCGCAGAGGCGATCGCCACCTTCCTCTTCGTCCTCGCCATCATCGCGGCGGTGAACAGCGACAGCCCGCTGACGCCGCTCGCGATCGGCTTCACCCTGATGGTGCTCGTGTTCTCCACGGGGCACATCTCGGGTGCTCACCTCAACCCGGCCGTCTCGGTCGGTGTGTTCCTGCGCGGCGGTCTCAGCGTCGCCGACTTCATCGCGTACCTCATCGCGCAGTTCGTCGGTGGAGCGGTGGCTGCGCTCGTGAGCATGACGGTCTGGCCGGTCGGCGCCGAGGCCATGGTCATCGAGGTCGGTCCGGCCTTCCTCGTCGAGGCGCTGTTCACGCTGATCCTCGTGTGGGTCGTGCTCAACACCGCGACGTCGAAGGACACCGCGGGCAACTCGTTCTACGGCCTCGCGATCGGTGCGACCGTGTTCGTCGGCGCGGCGACGGTCGGCTCGATCTCGGGCGGCGGCTTCAACCCGGCCGTGGCGCTGGGCCTCTCGGTCAGCGGTCACTTCGCCTGGAGCTCGCTGTGGCTCTACATCGTCGCTCCCGTCGTGGGTGCGGTGATCGCCGCGATCCTGTTCCGCGTGCTGAACACCGACGACGCCAAGAAGATCGCCGCGGCGGAGTAACCGCGCGGATCGCTCGAAGCGCCGCATCCTCCTCGGAGGGTGCGGCGCTTCTGTGCGCCAGGCCGCGCGTGCTGCTGCTCGTGTGCGAGATTGGGACGGATGAACGCCTCCTCCGCCCCCGTGCCGCCCCGCACGCTCCTCGTCGGCTCCGGCAAGCTCGCCGCTCGTCTCGCCCCGCGCCTGATCGACGACGGCGGCGAGGTGTTCGCGCTGCGTCGGAGCGATGGGCCGCTGCCCGACGGCGTCTCCGGCATCAGGGCGGATCTCTCGCTCCCGCAGGTCCCGCCCCTGCCGATGGTGGATGCGATGGTGATCACCCTGCCGCCGAGCGGAGAGGTCGCCGGGTACCGCACCGCTCTGACGCATCTCGCCGCAGCCCTGCCGAGGGTCCCTGCACGCACGGTGTTCGTGTCGTCGACCGGTGTCTTCGATGGTGCGGGGTCTGCGCGGCCGCTGACCGAGCGTGACGACCCTGCGCCTTCGACCGATCGCTCCCGAGGCCTCCGCGACGGCGAGCGGGCGGCGATCGAGCTGTTCGACGCGGTCGTGGTGCGACCGGCGGGCATCTACGGTCCCGGCCGCGAGTTCCTGCTCCGGCGGGTGCGCGAGGGCGCGGCCGTGGATCATGCGCGACGTACGAACCGGATCCACGAGACGGACCTGGTGCGCACGCTCGACGTGCTGCTGCGGATGGAGACCCCGCCTCGCCTGGTGCACGCGGTCGACGAGGGTCCTGCGCCGCTGGGTGAAGTGGTGCGGTTCATCGCCGCGCGGACGGGGGTGGACGTGCCGCCCGACCTCGACTCCGACGGTCCGACCGGGCACGTGTACGACGGGTCGCTGCTGCGGTCGGTGCTGGGCGGCCTCGAGTATCCGACCTATGAGGCGGGATACGCGGAGATGATCGATGGTGCGGCCACGCCCTGACGGCCACGGGTAGCCTGGCGTCATGCCGACCACGAACGCACGCACGGCCGTCGAGGTCGTCGACTGGCGCCGCCGCGTCTTCGCCCTGTACGACGCGGTGCGTCTGGCGGAGTCCCCGGAGGAGGCGCACGAGCTGTGGCGGATCGAGCGCGACGACTTGATGCTGCGGCATCCGGCGACGCCGCTCCTGCCGGCGGATCGGGCGCTGTTCGAGGGGCTGCCGATCGCGTCGTACGACCCGGCGTGGCGGTTCGAGCTGCCGATCCTTACGGCCGAACCCGGTGGTTTCGAGTTCGCGACAGGCACCGACGGCGTCGTGCCGTTCGAACGGGTCGGCCGCGTCGAGGTCCCGGATGCCGGGCCGCTCGACGTGTGGCGCCTGATGTCGTACGGCGGCGGGCTGTTCATCCCGGTGCGCGACGGGCTGGCGGGGCACCCTGGCGGCACCTACGGCGGCGGCCGCTATCTGGTCGACACGATCAAGGGCGCCGACCTGGGCTCTGATGCGGTGCGGGGCACGATCGTGCTCGACTTCAACTTCGCCTACAACCCGTCGTGCGCCTACGATCCCGCGTGGGCCTGCCCGCTCGCTCAGCCCGGCAACGTGCTGGACGTGCCGGTCCCGGTGGGCGAGCTGTACGCGGGTGGGACGAACGGCTGACGCCCGAAGAGGGGGGTTGCGCCGTCGGGATGACGAAGTGGAGGGGCTGACGGGAATCGAACCCGCGCTGTCTGCTTGGGAAGCAGAAGTTCTACCATTGAACTACAGCCCCGAACCCGCCCGAGAGCAGGTGAAGGCAAGCCTACCTGCCGCACGGGCGTGAGCCAAAGCGCGATCGACGTCGCGCGTCGATCAGTGCGTGTACGGGCGGTGCTTCTCGATCTCGTCGGAGAGCTCGACGCCGAAGCCCGGCGTCTCCGGGACGGTGAGGCGTCCGTTCACGGGCACCGGCTCGCCGACGAGCATCGGCGAGAACATCGGCACGACTTCTTCCGCGGTGGGGTGCATCATCAGGAACTCCGCGAACGGGCTGTTGGTCCGCGTCACCACGAAGTGATACGAGTACACCGACGAGCCGTGCGGGACGACCATGGTGCCGTGTGCATCGGCCAGGGCCGAGATCTTGATCAGCTCGGTGATGCCGCCGCACCAGCCCACATCGGGCTGGATCAGGTCGACTCCGGTCTCGAGCAGCTGGCGGAAGCCCCACCGCGTCGCCTCGTGCTCTCCCGTCGTGATGAGCATCGACGAGGGGGCACGCTTGCGCAGTTCGGCGTATCCCCAGTAGTCGTCGGGGATGAGCGCCTCTTCGAGCCACTTGAGCCCGTAGTCGGCGGCGGCGTGCGCGAGCCTCGTGGCGTAGTCGACGTCGAGCGACATCCAGCAGTCGTACATGAGCCAGAAGTCGTCGCCGACCTTCTCACGCATGTCGGCGAGCAGCTCGATGTTCTTGCGGAGGCCCTCCTCGCCTTCGGCCGGTCCGTGGTGCAGGGGCATCTTGCCGCCGATGAACCCCAGCTCCTTCGCACGGTCGGGGCGCGCACCGGTCGCGTAGAACTGCAGCTCGTCGCGGACGGGGCCGCCCAGCAGCTCGAACACCGGAACCTGACGGATGCGACCGAGGAGGTCGTACAGCGCGAGGTCGACACCGCTGATGGCGTTGAGCACCACGCCGCGCCGACCGTAGTAGAGGGTCGACTTGTACATCTGATCCCAGATGCGCTCGATGTCTGTGACGGCGCGACCCTCGAGGAATCGGGCGAGGTGCTTCTCGACGATGAATGCGCCGATCTCGCCGGCGGTCGTGACCGAGAAGCCGACCGTGCCGTCGCTGGCCTCGATCTCGACCACGAGGGTGCCGAGCACGTTGATGCCGAAGCTCTGCCGGGACTGCCGGTACTCGGGGTAGACGCTCATCGGCGTCGCGATGTGGTCGTCGATCCAGTGCTCCGCGCCCTGGTCGTGGTAGTCGGCGCCGCCGCCGCGCACGGTGTAGGCGCGGACTTCGCGGATGGTCGGGGTGCCGGTCATCGGGTCTGTTCCTCTCGGTCGAACCGGACAAGGACCTTGCCCGGTGTGCCGTCGCCCGCCGCGAGGGCGGAGAAGGCGGAGTCTGCATCGATCACGTCGATCTCGCGGCTGATGAGTGCGCGATAGACGTCGGGTTCGGCGCCGATGATCTCGGTGGCGTCGGCGAAGTCCTCGGAACCGTACGTGAAGCTGCCGATGAGCGAGCGCTCCTCCGTGCTCACCAGGAACGCGTCCAGCGCCACCTGCGGCGCCCCCATGCCGACCAGGCAGATCGGTGCGCCGAGCACGGTGCTCGTGAGGGCGTCGCGGAGCGTCGGGGTGATCCCGACCGCGTCGAGCGCCGCGTCGGCGAGGCCTCCGCGTTCGCGGAGCTGCTCGGCCACGGGACCTGCCGCCGGGTCGATGGTCTCGGCGCCGAGGCGCTGCACGAGCTCGCGGCGCGCGGCATCCATCTCGCTGACGATCACGGTTCCGGCCCCCGCGTCACGGAGAGCGATCACGATCGACTGGCCGATGGGTCCGCCGCCGATCACCAGCACGCGGCCCAGGCTCTCCTGCGGCAGTCGCCGCACGGCGTGCACGGCCACGGCGAGCGGCTCGATCAGGGCGCCGAGCTCGATCGGCAACCCGTCGGGGAGCGGCACGACGTTGCGCGCCGGCACCACGACGTAGTCGGCGAACGCGGCGGGGATGTCGGCCGCCACCCCGATCACGTGCTTGCCGGGGTGGTGCTGTTCGCGCCCCGCATAGGCTGCGGCGTCCTCCGCCGGCACGACGACCGGGTTGAACGTCACGGGGGTCCCGACCGCGAGCCCGCCCACACCCGAGCCGACGGCGGCGATCGTGCCGCTCGACTCGTGCCCCATCACCTGGCCGGGGAAACGTCGACCGTTCTCGCCCGTGTAGCCGTGCACGTCGGATCCGCAGATCCCGGTGGCGGCCACCCGGATGAGCACCTCGTCGGGCCCGGGGGACGGTGTCGGTGCGTCGCGGACGTCGAGGCGTCCGATCTCGGTGAGGACGAGCTCGCGCATGGGCGGTCTCCTTGGTTCTGCTGACCGGGTCAGCGCTGGCGGGCGGGGATGGTCGTGTCGAGTCCGACGCCGTCGGTCTCGCGGACCGCGGGGCTGACGACCCGGCTGAGGGCGATGAGCACGGCGCCGAGCAGGGCGATCGCGGCGAGGACGACGAGTCCTGCGCTGTCGCCGAACGTGGCGTCGGCCCAGTTCTTCAGGATCGGAGCGAGGAACCCACCCAGGCTGCCGAGCGAGTTGATGAGGGCGATGCCGCTCGCTGCCGCCGCTCCGAGCAGGAACGAGGTCGGCAGGGTCCAGAACACGGGCTGCACGGAGATGAAGCCGGCGGCGCCGATGCTGAGGGCGGCGAGCGCGATGATCGGATCCTGGATGACGGCCGACAGGACGATGCCGACGCCGGCCGCCGCGAGGGCGCAGGTGGCGATCAGGCGCCGCTGACCGGTGCTGTCGGCGAGGCGGGAGAGCACGAATGTGACGATGAGGGCGAACGTCCACGGCACGGCGGTGAGCAGACCCACCTCGAGCCCGACGGGCTTGCCGACGATCGTGGCGATCTGGGTGGGCAGATAGAAGGTGACGCCGTAGACGCTCATCTGGATCGTGAGGTAGATCGCGGCGAAGTAGAGCACGATCGGGTTGCCGAGCGCGCGCAGGGCTCCGCGGGGCGAGTGGTTCTCCTTGGCCGTGTCCTCGGCCTCCAGCGCGCCGAGCAGGGTCGAGCGCTCGCCGTCGCTCAGCCACTTCGCATCCTTCGGCCCGTTGTCGAGGTAGAAGAACGCGACGATGCCGATGAGGACCGTGAGGATGCCGGTCACGAGGAACATGAGCTGCCAGCCGTGGATGCCGACCTTGCCGTCGAGGTCGAGCAGCATGCCGGAGAGCGGGCCGCCGAAGATGAAGGCGAGCGGGGCGCCGAAGTAGAAGAGGCCGTTGACGCGGGCGCGGAACTTCAGGGGGATCCAGTAGGTGAGGAACAGGATGACGCCGGGGAAGAATCCGGCCTCGGTGATGCCCAGCAGCACGCGCAGGACATAGAAGATCCATTCGTTGGTCGCGAAGACCATGAGCGCGGAGACGATGCCCCACGAGACCATGATGCGGGCGAGCCAGATCTTCGCGCCGACCTTGCGCATGATGAGGTTCGACGGCACCTCGAAGAGTGCGTAGCCGAGGAAGAAGATCCCGGCTCCGAGGGCGTAGGCGGCATCCGAGATGCCGGTGTCGGCCTGCCAGGCGACCTTCGCGAAGCCGAGGTTGGCGCGGTCCAGGAACGCGAGGATGTACATGAGGAGCAGGATCGGGATCAGCCGGAGCGTGACCTTGCGGACGATCGCGGCGAGTTCGGGCCGCGTGGAGGACTGAGTGGACATCGGGGCATCTCCATTGACGAGGGGTATCCAATGCGTTCACGTATGTGAATCGACTGTCTCAGACCTGAACGCGCGATAGTGTGACACAGGATCGCGTCCGGCACAATTCACCAGCGGGGGAGACATGACAGACATCGATCAGGCGCCGAGTGCCGTGAAGTCCGCCGGGCGGGCGCTCGAGATCATCGAGCACCTCGCCGACACGGAGGCGCAGACCTTCCCCGAGCTGCTGAGTGCGCTGGGGCTTCCGCGGTCGAGTGCACACGGCCTGCTCCGAACCCTGGTCGCCGCGGGCTGGGTCGAGCTCGACCCGGTGAGCAAGCGCTATTCCCTGGGTCTCAAGGCATGGCAGATCGGACAGCGCTACGACGGGCACCGCCTTCTGCTCGAGTCCGGCCCCGCCCTCATGCGCGCCCTCACCGACCAGACCGGGGAGACCGTGCAGATGGCGCGGCTCGACGGTGTGGAGAACGTCTACATCGCGATCAGCCCCTCGCCGAACCCGATGCGGCTGGCCTCGAACGTGGGGATGCGGCTGCATGCGCACGCCACGGGGATCGGGAAGGCGCTGCTGAGCACGCTCGACGACGACGACGCCTCCCGTCGGCTCCGTCAGGTCGTGATCCCGCGGCTGACGAGTCGGACGATCACCGATCCCGACGACATCCTCGCCGTGATCGCGAAGGGGCGGGATGTGGGGTTCTTCGTCGACGACGAGGAGTTCATCGACGGATGCCGGTGCGTCGCGATGCCGGTGACGTGGCCCGAGGAGACCGGGGTCGCTGCCGCGCTGAGCGTGACGATGCCGACCAGCCGCACCGACGATCGCTGGCCGCACTCGATGGTCGAGCCGCTGCGGCGCACGGTGCTCCGCATGCGCGAGGAGATGCACCTTCCGGGCATCGCGCGCGTGCATGGTGACTAGGCTGGTGCCGTGCTTCTCAGCGATCGCGACATCAGGGCAGAACTCGCATCCGGCCGGATCGGCCTCGAACCGCACGAGCAGGAGATGATCCAGCCGTCGAGCATCGATGTGCGCCTCGACCGCTATTTCCGGCTGTTCGACAACCACAAGTACCCCTTCATCGACCCGTCGGTGGATCAGCCGGAGCTCACGCGCCTGATCGAGGTCGACCCCGATGAGCCGTTCATCCTGCATCCGGGCGAGTTCGCTCTCGGTGCGACCTTCGAGCAGGTCACGCTGCCGGACGATGTCGCCGCCCGGCTCGAGGGCAAGTCGTCGCTCGGCCGCCTCGGCCTGATCACGCACTCCACGGCGGGTTTCATCGACCCCGGGTTCACCGGGCACGTGACGCTCGAGCTCGCGAACGTCGCGACGCTGCCCATCAAGCTGTGGCCGGGCATGAAGATCGGGCAGCTCTGCTTCTTCCGCCTGACCTCGCCCGCCGAGAACCCCTACGGCTCCGGCCCGTACGGCAACCGCTACCAGGGGCAGCGCGGGCCGACGGCTTCGCGGTCGTTCCAGAACTTCCATCGGACGGATGTCGGAGTCACCGACGTCGGAGCAGTCGGAGGCTGACATGAGCGACAGCGGCGGAACCCACCCGGAAGAGCCGGCCTCCCCTGAGGAGCCGTCGATCCCGCCCGCCGATGTCGTCATCCCCCCGCCTCCACCCGAGATCCCCATTCCAGAGGGCCTGTTGGCGGCCCCACCGTCGGCGGACATCCCCGCGGCGGATGCGGTGATCCCGTCGCCGCCGGCGGAGACGCGACGGCGCTCAGATCGGCCGCGTCCGACTCCGGCGATCCTCGAAGGTGAACCGCCCGCCGCCGTGGCGGACGACTGGGCGCAGCCGTCCGTCGCTCCCGAGGTGCCGACGTCCGGCGGCTACGGCGGGCTCACGGTCGCGATCTTCGTCTTCCTGTTCCTGCTCCTCATCGGCGCGGTCGTGCTGATCGTGTTCCTGGTGAACGTCGTCGGCTTCCCCTTCGCGGGCGGCGACGTCGCGGTGCACGAACTCGCCGCAGCCCTGTCGGCCGCGGTCGCAGCCTGATCACTCCGGGTGCGGGCCGGACGGCAGTAGGGCGTGCGTCGCCGGGGAGTCCGCTCGTCCGTCCAAGGCCGCCCGCTGGTGGGCCGCATAGGCGGTGCCCCACCGGGTCATCTCGGTCAGCAGTTGCGCGGAGCTCGCACCGAGTTCGCTCAGCCGGTACTCGACCTTGGGCGGCACCTCCCGGTACACGGTGCGCGTGATGAGCCCGTCCTCTTCGAGCTCGCGCAGCTGACGGGTGAGCACCCGCGCCGTGGGGTCCTGCAGCAGGCGGCCGAGTTCGCCGAAGCGCAGCACGCCGTGCTCGCCGAGCAGGGTGAGGATGCTCGGCTTCCAGGCCCCGCCGAGCACCGCGATCGATACCTCGGCGTCGCACGTGTCCGTCCACTCGCGGACGATCCGCTCGGTCTTCTCGCGCATCGCGGGCTCCTTGGTATCCAAAAGGTCAGTACGTATCCGAAATGACCGTACTTGCGGCACTTGTGTGTACTTTACAGACTGAGCAGGTGACAACCACCCCCACTCTCATCGGCACCCGGTCTTCTCTCCGTCTCTGGTTCGCGATGGTCCCCCTGCTGCTGGGCGTGCTCATCGGCGCGCTCGCGATCAGCAGCGTCTCGACCGCTCTCCCCGCGATCCGCGGCGACCTCGCCCTGACGCCGACCGCGGGACTCTGGCTCGTCGACGTGTACGCGCTCTCCTTGGCCGCCACCCTGATCCTCGCGGCCCGGATCGGCGACGCCTTCGGGCGCAAGAGCATCATCCTGATCGGCCTCGCGGGGTTCGCGGTGCTCAACGTCGTCGGCGGCATCGCCGCCGACGGGATGCTGCTCATCGTGGTCCGCGCCCTGCTGGGTGTCGCCGAGGCGTTCGTCGTCGCCGGCGTCGTCGCGACGATCGGGGCCACGTTCCACGCCCGAGAGCGCGTGCTCGCCTATGGGCTCTGGACGGCGACGTTCGGCACGGGAAGCGCGCTGGGGCCGGTGCTCGGCGGGCTGCTGGCCGAGGGGCCGGGATGGCGGTGGCTGCTTCTCGGGAGCGTGCCCCTCGCAGTGATCGCCGGAGCACTCGCCGTGTGGCTCGTCCCGGACTCGCGCAGCTCGCAGCAGCCCTCGTGGGACGTGCCGAGCATCCTGTCGTCGATCGTCGCCCTCGGAGCCCTCGTCTATGCGCTGCACGAGGCGCTCGCATCACCCCTCTCCGCGATCGTCGCGGCGGCGGTGTCGGCTCTCGTGCTGGTGTACTTCGTCCGCAGGCAGCGACGGCTCCGCGACCCGCTCATCGACATGGGCGTGTTCCAGGTGCCGGGCTTCAGCCCTGCGATCATCCGCATCCTCGTGAGCAGCGGGGCCTCGGCCGCATCCGTGCTCCTGGTCAGCCTGCACCTGCAGGACAACCGAGGGCAGAGCGCCGCCGAGGCCGGCGTCGCGCTGCTCCCGCAGGCCGTCGCCATCGCGATCGGAGGGGTCGTGGCGCCGCTCGCGCTGCGCTGGCTGTCGGCGAACGCGCTCACGGTGCTGGCGCTCGTGCTGCAGGCGGGCGGTCTGGTCTGGCTCGCCTTCGACCCTGCCGTCGTGGCCGTCCCGCTCGTGCTGGTGGGACTCGGCTTCGGGGTCGGCGCGACGCTCGCGGCGACCGCCCTGTTCGAGGTGACGACCGTGGATCAGGCCGGGCAGGTGGGTGCGATTCAGGAGGTCGGGTTCGCGCTCGGAGGCGGGCTCGGCATCGCCGTGTTCGGCACCATCGCCGCTGTCCTCATCACGGGCGGATTCGTCGCGGCGGTGCTCGCCGCAGCCGCCGTGGTCGCAGCGGCGGCGATCGTGCCGCTGCTGCGGCGTCGGTCGCGCTGATCCGCACGGTCGTTGCGCGCGGTGGTGCCCAGCGCGTCCACGCCATCGACACCGCCGACGACGAGCGCGACCACCGCGTCGAGCACGTCATCCGCCGACAGCACTCGGGTATGACCGAGGCCTTCGGTGCGCAGCAGGCGAGAGCGCTCGCCGTGGGCGGCATGCAGTCGGAGCGCATCGGCATCGGGCATCCGTCGGTCGCCGCGATCGTGCACCACCAGCAGGTCGGTTTCCGCCGGGAGCGGATGTCGCACGGCGTCGTACCGCTCAGAGACCGCTGCCTGATCCATCCCGAGCCGCCGCTGGAATCGCTCGGTCAGGCGGGCGGTGGTCCCGGCGTCGAGGCGGAGCTCCCTGGCGAACTCCGCGAGGAAGGCGTCCGGGCTCGCGGCTCCGGCGATCGCGGCCACCGCCGGCGCCGGCGCACTCGACCGCGCGAGGGTCGAGGCGGCCAGGGCGCCGAACGAGTGACCGACGATCGCGGCGAACGCGCCGTGCCGGACCTGGAGCTGCTCTGCGGCGTCGATCCAGTCGCGGATGTCGGTGCGGCGACCGGCGGAGGAGCCGTGTGCGGGAGCATCGAACGCGACCACGCGAAGGCCTTCGGCGACCAGCTCTCGCACGAGCGGAGCGAACTGCGACGCCCGACCGCGCCATCCGTGCAGGAGCAGCACCGTGCGTGCACCCGCCCCCCACTCGTAGGTCGTGACGTCGATGCCGCGCACCTGCAGGCTTCCGCGCCTCGCATCGCCGTGGGTCGGCGCGTCCGCCGCGCGCACCGGCATCCGCGGCGCCGTGGTGAAGAAGAGGCGGTAGGCGAGATCGCCGGAGAGGGCGGGGGAGACGGTGGCGGCCAGAGGGATGCTGCGGGCCAGGAGTGCGGGAACGAACGGCATGGGGGCTCCTTCGCCAGAACAATACGAACGATCATACGTATACTAGGCGAACGATCGTTCGTATACTAGGGGCATGTCGAAGAACGTGGTCCTCGACGGGCGGAGAGCCCGCGGCGATGCCTCGCGCCGGATCGTGCTGCAGAGTGCGACCGATCTCGCCTCGGTCGAGGGCCTCGACGGTTTGACCATCGGCCGCCTCGCCGAGGCCTCGGGCTCGAGCAAGAGCAGCATCGCGACGCTGTTCCAGAGCAAGGAGGGTCTGCAGCTGGCGACGGTCGCGGCCGCGCGGGAGATCTTCACCGCGCAGATCGTCGAGCCGGCCAGGCAGCAGCCACGTGGGGTGCGTCGAGTCGCGGCACTGCTGCGCAACGCGCTCGCCTATTCGAAGGACCGCATCTTCACCGGAGGCTGCTTCTTCGCCGCGACCGCCGCCGACGTCGACTCCAAGTCCGGGCCGGTGAGCGATGCGGTGCGGGCGGCACTGACCGACTGGTACGGCTACATCGAGGTCCAGCTCCGACACGCCGTCGACGCCGGTGAACTCGATGCCGACGTCGAGGTGCTGGCGTTCGAACTGGTCGCGCTGAACGAGGAGGCGAACTCCCGGTCGCTGCTCCTCGACGACGAGCGGCCCTACGCGCTCGCTGCTGCGGCGATGGGGGGGCGACTGCGTGCCGCCGGCGCGGATGACGCCGTCCTGGCGCTGCTGAATCTCTGAGACGAAACGCCCCACCCGGAGATGTCGGGGTGGGGCGTTTCGCACAGGTGTTTCCGTGTGATTCAGGCGTCGCGTCCGCGGGTGAAGCCGGCGTCGAACCCGCGCTCGAACGCGTGCTGCGCGATCCGCGCGGCACGGTGCGGGCCGTGTCCGCCGTGTCCGTGGCCGCGGCCGTGGCCGTGGTCGCCACGCCCGGGGTGCCCGTGGCGGCGGCCCTCCTCGTCGCAGCCGCGTCCGTGTCCCGGTCCGAAGCCGTGTCCGTGCTCCGGCCCGAAGCCGTGACCGTCCTCCCCGCCGGGTCCGTGCTCGGGCCCGAAGTCGCGACCGAAGCCGCGACCGAAGGGGCGACCGAAACCGCCGGGGAAGCCGCGTCCGTGGCGTGGTCCGCCGAAGCCGTGACGGCGTCCTCGACCGCGGGGAAGAGCGGTGCCCTCCTCCCAGCCGAATGCCCGTGCGATCTTCTCGAGCGAGGCGAGCGTGGTGGCCATCTCCTCGTCGGAGACAGCGGCCGACACCTTCGCACGGATGCCGTCGACGATCGCGCCGAGGCGCTCCTTCGCCGCGCGGCCGTCGTCGGTGAGTGTCCAGCCGTCACCTTCGGGGGTGACCCAGCCGCGCTCGACCAGGCCGTGCAGCTTGTGCGCGTTCAGCGGGCGGTCGGACGCGACCGTGCCGTCGATGATGTTGAGGATCCGCCAGTCGCGGCGGCTCGCGTGTTCACCGTCGAAGGCGGTCGCGAACTCCGAGGCCATGAGGCGGTCGGCGGCCTTGAGCCAGTAGCCGAACGGGCGGGAGGTGGTCTGGGGGTTCTGTGATTCTGAGGTGTTCATGGGAAGTCCTTTGGTTGTCAGTGTGCATGTGAATGTCACAGTGCATGTACATGTAGTGTGACATGTAGTGCCAATGTATGTCAAGTCGCATGTAAAATCGGATCGTGACCACCGACCCGAACGGCGCCGAACCGCACGACCCTGCCGAGCAGGACCCCGCCGAAGCCATCGCGCAGGCGCTGGCCCGCCTGCGTGGTCGTCGTCCGGGAGAGCGCGGCCCGGGTGGGCGAGGCTCCGCCGATCGCGGTCGCGGTCACGGCGGCCCGCACGGCTGGCACGGGGGTCCGCACCAAGGTCCGCGCGGCGACGACGCCCGCGACCACTTCGACCACCACCGCGGTCACCCCGGCATGCCCCCCTGGATGACCGACCCGTCCGGTCGTCTGGGCGGACCCGCTCGCATGCGCATGCTCGAAGCTCTGGCCGCGGCGTCCGCTCCGCTCAGCGTCAGCGACCTCGGTATCGCGATCGGCGTCGATCAGCCGCGGGCCTCACGGCTCGTGCAGCAGGGTGTCGATCACGGCTTCGTGCGGCGCGAAGCCGACCCCGACGACGCACGACGCACCCGTATCGCCCTCACAGACGAGGGTCGCAAGCTCGCCAGGGGCATGCGCGGTGAGCGTCGCGAGATGCTCACGACCGCTCTCGCGACCTTCAGCGACGAGGAGCGCCTCGAGCTCGCCCGGCTGCTGAACAAGCTCGCCGACAACTGGCGCGCCTGAGGTCAGACGGCGGCGAAGTCGAGGGAGGGTTCGTCGTCGACCGAGAGCGACAGTACGACCGTCTCCACGGCCTCGTGTGCCTCGATCCGCCGCTCCACGTCGCGCAGCCGTCGGGCGACATCGTGTTCGCGGGCGTCGCCGGCGAGGTCGACCTCGGCCACGAGGAACAGCCGGTTCGGGCCCACGTACTCGATGTGCAGGTAGGTGACCCGCTCGATCTCCGGCATCCCGAGCAGCGCGGCGCCGACGCGGGAGCGCAGCTTCGGCGCCACGGTGGTGCCGACGAGGAAGGCGATGTTGCGCCCGATGAGGATCACGGCCACGACGCCGAGCAGGATGCCGACGAGGATCGACCCGATCGCATCCCAGGCGGCGACGCCGGTGACCTGGTGCAGCAGGATCGAACCTCCGGCGAGCACCAGGCCGATCAGCGCGGCGGAGTCCTCGAAGAACACGGCACGCAGCGTGGTGTCGCTGGTCTCGAGCACGAAGTCCCAGGTGGATGAGCCGCGCTCCTTGGCGAGCCGGCGCGAGCGGACCATCGCCTGCGTGAACGATGCCCCTTCCAGCACGAACGCGATCGCCAGCACGACGTACGCCACCACCGGGCTCTCGACCGGGCCCGTGTCGGACAGCTCCTGGATGCCGTGCATGATCGACACGATCGACCCGGCCGTGAAGATGCCGAACGCGGCCACGAGAGACCATACGAAGGCGTTGCGTCCGTATCCCAGGGGATGCCGCGCATCCTTCATCTTCGCGCCGCGGCGGTCGGCGATGAGCAGGAAGACCTCGTTGCCCGCATCCGCCCATGAGTGCGCGGCCTCGGCCACCATCGACGCCGAGGACGTGATGACCGCGGCGACCGTCTTCGCGATCGCGACGAGCACGTTGGCGAAGAAGGCGAGGATGACGGTCACGCGGTCAGGCTACTCCCGCGGGGAGCCTTGACGGGGAGCAGGAGCAGGAAGCCGGCGATCAGCACGACCACGATGCCGAGGATGCCGAACGCGGTCTGGTCCGTCAGCACGATGAGCACGGTCCAGGCGCCGGAGGCCATCCAGCTCGCCGCCCGGCCCGTCGTGGCGTAGAGACCGAAGATCTCACCCTCGCGCCCGGCCGGGGTGACCCTGGCGAGGAACGAACGCGCTGCCGCCTGGGCGGGCCCCACGAACGCGCACAGGATGAGGCCGCCGACCCAGAACACCGTGGCCCCGCCATCGCGCAGGAAGAACACCGCGAGGCCCGCGACGATCATCGACCCGATCGAGGTGAGGATGATGCGCTTCGGTCCGAGGCTGTCGTCCAGGCGACCGGCGGCGATCGTCGAGACTCCGGCGATCAGGTTCGCCGCGATGCCGAAGATGATGATGTCCTGCGTTCCGAACTTGAACACGGCGGTGCCGATGATCGCGCCGAAGGCGAACACGCCGCCAAGTCCGTCGCGGAACACCGCGCTCGCGAGCAGGTACCAGAAGGTGGGTCGCATCTCCTCGCTGCGGTAGAGACCGGCGACGTCCTTCACCAGCAGGGCGTACGAGGCGAAGAAGCCGACCTTGCGCTCGGGGCGTCCGAGCGACGGCTCCGGCACGTTCAGGAAGATCGGGATGCTGAAGACGATGGCCCACACCGCGCAGCCGACCGCGATCAACCGGTACGCGAGGCCGTTGTCGGTGGACATGCCGAACCAGTCGAACGTGTCGAGCACGACGACGATCACGAGGGCGATGATGCCGCCGAGGTAGCCGAAGCCCCAGCCGAGCCCGGAGATCCGGCCCACGTTCTTGGGGTTCGCGATCCCGATGAGCATCGCGTTGGAGTTCACCGCGGCGATTTCCTGGAACACCGTCGCCGCCGAGATCAGTGCGACGCCCAGCCAGAACAGGCTCGGGGTCGGTTCGACGAACCACAGCCCCAGCATGCAGAGGATCAGGGCGCCGGTGCCGATCCCGAGCCAGAGCTTCTGTCGTCCCGCGGCATCCGCCCGCTGACCGAGCACGGGGGCGAGGAGCAGGATGCCGAACGCGGCGATGGTCGACCCGAGTCCGAGTCCCGAGGCGAGGTCGGCCTCTGCGGCGAGTCGGACCGGGTCCCTCTCATCGAGCGCGGCGACGTCGGCGGGCAGGAAGCCCTCGCCGACCAGGTACAGCGCCGTGAACACGAAGGTGAGGATCACGGTGTTGAAGGGCTGCGTCGCCCAGTCCCACAGTGCCCAGGAGTACACCTGCTTCTTCGGTGCGGGCGTCTCGCCCCGCAGGTCGAGGCCGACGACGGCGACGGCGCCGCTGTTGGCAGTCGCCACGGGCTCGGGGACGCCGTGGCGAGGTTCGGGTTCGCTCATGTTCGAAGTCTGGCCGCGCCGGGTGAACGGCCGGTGACGGCGCGCCGTGTCAGAGCGCGGGTCCGCGACGGATGCGTGTGGGAGCGGCGCATATGTCTGCGCTCCGGGCGTCGCAGAAGCTTCGTGAGAGAGGGCGCGCTTGATGCGCGCTATCTACTCGTGTAGAGTCCGGAGCATGCAGATGATCCCGACCCACTTCACGCTCGACACCGACATCGGGACGGATGTCGACGATCTGCTCGCGATCGCGATGATCCTCGGCAGCCCGGAACTGGAGCTCGAGGCCGTCTGCACCGTCTACGGCGATGTGCACCTGCGTGCCCAGATCGTCGCGGCCGTCTTCGCGACGATAGGCCGCCCCGCCCCGCCCATCGCTCTGGGAGAGCGCGAGACCCGCTCCGGTCGGGAGGTGTGGTGGCCCGGGCACGAGGGCGAGACCATCGACGGTCTCGCCGCCCACACCTACAGCGCCGACCGCGACGGCGTCGCCGAACTCGCTCGAGCGGACACCGTGGCCGCGATCGGCCCCCTCACGGATGTCGCTGCCGCGGTCGAGGCGAGCGGGCACCGCATCCGCCGCATCGTCATGATGGGCGGCGAATTCGATGCAGGCATCGTGGAGCACAACATCCGGTGCGACATCGCCGCGGCCGATGCGGTCTTCCGCTCGGGTGTGCCCGTCGTGGCGGTGGGGCTCGAGCAGACGGAACGGATCCGGCTCGCTCACGCCGAGCTCGACCGCATCGCCGAGGCCGGGCCGCTGGGCGCGATGATCGGCGCCGAGATGCGTCGCTTCTGGTCTTTCGCCGCGCAGGACCACAATGTTCCGCACGACCCCATCGCGGTGCTCATGCTCGCCCGACCGGACCTCTTCGAGCTCGCGCGCGGGGAGATCTCGGTGCAGCTCGATGGCGCCGACGCCGGTATGACGGGTTTCGTCCGCTCGGAATCCGGACCCCACTCGATCGTCGTCGACATGGACGTGGATGCCGTCGCCACCGAGATCCTCGAATGCATTCTGCGCGGCGCCCGCCTCCGCTCCTGACCTTCGTTTCACCCGCACCCGAACCACCACTCAATGAGGAGAGAACCATGAAGACCACAGCATTGCGTCTCGGTGCCTTCGCCACGGCACTGACCGTCGGCGCCGTCGGCCTCGCCGCCTGCGCACCGGCCGATTCAGGATCGGACTCCGACTCCGGTTCCGGCGAGAAGGTCACTCTGACCTTCGCGAACGCGGACCCGGCGGAGACCTGGGCGCTGGTGATCGACGCGTTCGAGAAGTCGCACCCCGACATCACCGTCAAGCAGCTCAACATCCCCTACGCCCAGTACACGAGCACGATAAACCAGCGCATGACCGGCGGCGGAGGAGACATCGACCTCATGGTGGTCGATGCCGGCGGTGCCGTGCTCGATTGGGCGAACCGGCGCTTCCTCGCCGACATCTCCGATCTCAAGGACGATGCGGTCGACGCCGCCGTCAGCGAGGACATGGTCACCGCGCGTGAGGCGGACGGCAAACTCTATGCGCTCGAGACATGGACGACGTCGCAGTTCCTGTACTACAACCCCGACATCCTCGCTGCGGCAGGGGTCGAACCGCCGAGTGGCGATCCCACGGAACCCTGGACATACGAAGAACTCACCGCTGCGGCGCAGAAGATCAAGGATGCGGGCGCCGCCGAGTATCCGTTCCTGTTCGACCAGTGGGACTCGTACTACCAGCTGCAGATGGTCGGAGTCTCTGCCGGTGGAGGTGACGGCATCGATGCCGACGGTGACGTCGACTTCTCGAACGACGGATGGCAGAAGGCCCTGACGTGGTACCACGACCTGTTCGAGGACGGGTTGTCGCCCCGGGGGATCACGAACGACAAGAACGGCGCCCTCTTCCAGACGGGCAAGGCAGGTTTCATCATCTCGGGACCATGGGGCGTGAACGTCGCCGAGGCCGGCGACATCTCCTACGGTGTCGCGCCGGCACCCTTCTTCGAGGGTGGCGAGCAGGCGACCTCCACCGACTCGTGGTCGGTCGCGATCTCGGCGAAGACCGCAAAGGAGGACGCAGCGCGGGAGTTCCTGGAGTACTTGACGATCGATCCGAAGGGAAATGCGGAGTCGGCCGAGGTTGCCGGCATCGCGCCGACGAACAAAGAGGCGTACGCGACCTATGCCGAGGACATGAGTGCGGTCGGAGGCGATGCGACGGCGAACTTCGGCGCCATCATGCAGTACCAGCTCGAGAACAACGCCGTGCATCGCCCCGGCGTCGTCGGCTACAGCGTGTTCGAGCCGGGCGCGAACCAGATGTTCTCCGACATCCGCAACGGTTCGGACCCGGCTGAGCGTGCGGCACAGGCCGACAAAGACATCGAGGCTCAGATCGCTCGACTCCAATGACGCGCTCCGGCGTGGCACGACCCTGCGACACCAGCGTGAGATGACATGAGCAGAACCCGCACACACCGACCCGCAGCGATCGAGGCATCGACCCCGGTCGCTGCGGGCGGCGACCTCCGTCCGCTCCGTCGCCGAAAGGCCCGGCGCATCACATACATCGCCATGGCCATGCTGGCGCCTGCGCTCGTCACGCTCGTGATGATGCGCGTCGTCCCGCTCGTCAGCGCCGTCGGCCTCAGCTTCCAGCACGTCTCGCTGGCGACGGGAGAGACCACGTTCGACGGCCTCGCGAACTACATCTACCTGTTCGGCGATCCGAACTTCCACTCGGTCCTGGTCGTGACGCTGGTGTTCAACCTGGTGCTCAACCCGGTCGTCGTCATCCTCTCGACGGCGCTGGCATTGCTGCTCGTGCAGAACATTCCGCTGGTGGGGCTGTGGCGATCCATGATCTTCGTACCGGCGGCGGTGCCTGGCGCCGTCGTCGCGCTGATCTGGAGCACTGCGCTGCAACCCGACGGTCTGGTCAACGGGATGCTGGAGGCGGTGGGGCTGCCCGCCCAGCCCTTCCTCACCTCGGCCAATCAGGCGGCGTTCTCGATCGGGATCATGGTGACGTGGGGTGCTCTCGGTTACTGGATGATCTTCATCATCGCCGGCCTCAAGGACATTCCGGGGTCTCTGTACGAGGCGGCCGCCCTCGACGGCGCCGGCTGGTGGCGTCGGCTCTTCGCCATCACTCTGCCGTTGCTGAAACGCCCAATGGCCTTCGTCCTGATCGCCTGCACGGTGGGGTCGTTCCTGCTGTTCGCGCCGGTCCAGATCCTCACGAAAGGCGGGCCGAACGGTTCGACGAACCTCATCATGTACGACATCTACAACCGCGCGTATCTCCTCGGCGATATGGGAGTCGGGCAGGCCGAAGTGGTCGTGCTGATGCTCATGCTCTCGGTGATCGTGCTGATCCAGTTCCGGCTCCTGAAGGAGGATCGTTCATGAGGCGAAAGCGCGGAGCGACCATCCTGCTCACCACGGCCGCGGCGCTGGTCGCCGTCTCGGTGTTTCTCCCGCTGTGGTGGGTCTTCGCCTCGTCGATGCGACCGGGCAACACCTACGTCGAGAACATGACGCCGTTGTCGTGGTTGGCCTTCATCCCCGTCGGCGGCGACTTCTCGAACTACTCCGCGCTGGGATCCGGGGCGTTTCTCCTCGGGCTGTTCAACAGCTTCCTCGTCGCGGGGCTGACCATCCTCGTCGGACTCGCGATTGCGATCCCGGCTGCCTATGCGCTGGCGACGATGGAGTTCCGCGGACGCGGAATCATCTTCAGCTTCATCATCATGGTCGCCATGATCCCCTTCGATGCGATCGCGATCCCCCTGTCGTCGCTGTTCCAAGGGTGGGGTCTCAGCGACTCCTATGCCGGGCTCGTCCTTCCGGCGCTGGCTAACGGATTCGCCATCTTCGTCCTCCGCCAGTTCTTCATGGGCGTGCCGGGCGAACTGATCGACGCGGCCGAAGTCGACGGACTCGGTCGATTCGGGACGCTGTGGCGGATCGTGCTTCCCCTGTCGAAGCCGGCGTTGATCGGCGCGGGCATGATGCTGTTCCTGTCTCAGTGGCAGGCGTACCTGTGGCCGCTTCTGATCGGCACATCGCCCGAGCGTCAGCTCGCCCCGATCGTGCTCGCGAACCTCAGCACGGCGTTCACGGTGGATCTGGGGCAGATCCTGGCGGGATCGTTCGTGCTCAGCGTCATCCCCATGGTTCTCCTGCTGTTCTTCCAGAAGCAGTACACCGAGTCCCTGTCGACGACGGGGTTGAAAGGATGACCGGGCGCATCGTCGTGGTCGGATCGCTGAACCTCGACAGCACGCTGCGAGTGGACCGCCTTCCCGAACCCGGGGAGACCCTGCACTCCGCTCCGGTTCTGAGGGCCCCGGGGGGCAAGGGGGCGAACCAAGCAGTCGCGGCTGCGCTCCTCGGCGGCAGAGTCGCGTTGATCGGAGCCGTGGGTGATGACGATGCGGGGCGCACGCTGGCGACGGCGGTGCGGGAGGCCGGCGTCGACGTCTCCGCCGTGCGTCAGGTCGCCGGGGCGACCGGGGAGGCGACGATCATCGTTGATCGCGGCGGGGAGAACGTGATCGTCGTCGACAGCGGCGTCAACGCACTCGTCGACCCGCGGCAGGTGCGGGAAGATCTCGTCGCGGGCGACGTCGTCGTGACGGGCAACGAGTTGTCCGATCCGGTCGTGGTCGCCGCCGCGGTTCGCGCTTCCGCCCTCGGTGCCGTCGTGGTGCACAACCCTTCGCCCTTCCGAGCGCTGCCCGAGGGGATGCCGCATCCGCAGGTGCTGGTCGTCAACGAGCATGAGTTCGCGCGCTTCGGGGGAGTGCTGCATGCGTCGGCGTCCGAGATGCCTCCCGCGCTGCGCGATGGAGCGGTGGTCGTGACCCGTGGATCACGGGGTGCTCTGGTGCTCGACGAAGGGGCGGTCACGTCGGTGGCGGCCGTTCGCGTCGATGCGGTGGACACGAGCGGATGCGGCGACGCGTTCCTCGGAGCCCTGGTCGAGCGGATCGCGGCAGGTGAGCCGCTCGTCGTTGCAGTACGGCGTGCGGTCCTGGTCGGCGCCTATGCCGCCACGCGCCGTGGTGCCCAGACGTCGTATCCGACCGCGAGCGACCTGGATGCGTGGGATGCCGAGTCGCGGCGGGAGGTCGAGTCCGCGGGCTAGCGGCGCTCGGCTCCGCATCCGCACGAGTCTCGCACGACGAGATCGACCGGGATCGTGAGGGGAGAGTGCTCCAGGCCTTTCTCGAGCACCGCGGCCAGGGCCGTCTCGGCGATGCGATGGATCGGCTGCTCGATCGCGGTGAGCGGGGGATCGCTGAACACGGCGTCCTCGGTGCCGTCGAAGGAGACCACCGCGAGATCCTTCGGGACGTCGAGGTGGAGCCGGCGCGCTGCGGCGAGCAGGCCCAGCGCCTGCACGTCGGAGGTCACGAACACGGCATCCGGTCGTCCCTCGCGGGAGAGCAGATCCAGCGCCGCCTCGAATCCGCCTGCGCGGGAGAATTCGCTCCGCACGATCAGGTCGTCGCCGGTCGGCAGGCCGGCAGCATCGAGTTCCTGCCGCCATCCCTGTTCGCGCTCCGAGACCCCGGGGGCGCCGAGCGGACCGCTCAGCAGAGCGATCCGTGTACGTCCGTGACCGATCAGGTGCGAGACGGCCGTGGCGGCGCCGCCACGGTCGTCCACGATGACCGAGAGCTGGCCGGGGCGGGACCGCTGATCGAGGAACACGGTCGGAGTCGTGCCCGTCTCGGCCACGGATGCGGGGTCGAGACTGACGATGACGAGCCCATCGATCTGGTGGCTCACGAGCGACTCGACCTGGGCCCGCTCGCGGTCGATGTCGTTGTCGGCGTCGCCGAGGAGGAGAGCGTATCCGGCCGTGAAGGCCTGCACGGACAGCTCCCGCGCGAGCGCGCCGAAGTAGGTGTTGCTCACGTCGGGCACCACGAGTCCCACGACTTGCGCGCTGCGCATCCGGAGCGCGCGCGCCACCGCATTCGGCCGGTAGTCGAGCTCGTCCATCGCGGCGAGGACCCGCGTCCTGGTGGACGCCGCGACCGGTCGCGGACCGTTGTTGACGACATAACTCACGACCGCTGTGCTCACGCCTGCGAGGCGGGCGACGTCGGTGCGCGTCGCGGCCCTGGCCGGTTGCTCTTGTGCATCCTGCTTCGGCACGGGTACTTCCTCTCCGGGGATGGCTCGAGTCAAGTATGTCTTCGTTCTGCGAGTCTATTCGAGTAGATTAACGCCATGTCCACCCCCGTGATCGTCGTGACCGACCTCTACCTGCCCCCGGAAGATCCGGGTGACAACTTCGATCTGGTCTTCCCGTTCGCCTCCGAGAGCATCGATCTGCGCGCGGTCATCCTCGATGTGTCGATCGAGAAGCGCGAGTCCGTCCGGGAAGGAGTGGTCGGGTATCCCGGGCCCCGTGACCCGGGGATCATCCCGGTGGCACAGCTCAATGCACTGTTCGGCACGAGGGTGCCGTACGCCGTCTCGCCCTTCGCCCGTATGCGCGACGTCGATGACGAGATGCGCGATGTCCCCGTCTTCCAGCAGCAGGGGCCGGAGTTGATCCTGGAGACGCTTCGGACATCGGACGAACCCGTGCACATCATGTCCTTCGGGTCGGCCAGGCCGATCGCCGTGGCTTTCAACCGCGACCCGGAGTTGATGCGCGAGAAAGTGGCGGCCGTGCACCTCTCCGCTGGTTCGACGACCCTCGACTACCTCGAATGGAACATCTACCTCGATCCGATCGCCGCGCGTCGGGTCGTCGACTCCGGGCTCCCGCTCGCACTCTATCCGTGCGCCTCGGCGGTCGACTGCTATACGCCCGACGTGCACAACACGGTCTGGTGGTTGGAGGATCTCGCCTGGATCGAGCGCATGCATCCGGCACTCCGCCGCTATCTCCTGTACGGGCTCGGTGGGGAGACGCGGATCGATTTCCTCCGGGCGCTCGACGAAGACCCCTCCCGTGCGGCGGCGGGGCGGGTCTACGGGCGGCGGCACGCCGTGTGGGAGACGGCGGCCTGGTTGATCGTCTCCGGTTCGGCAGTGGTGCGACGGGCCGACGGTACGCATCGGATCATCGACGAGGCAGAGTTCTCGGACGACGATGTCGTGATCACGAACGAGCTCGTCACCGCTCGGGTGATCACCCACGAGTCGGGGTTGTACACGTTCGACGTCGACGCGGACTCCGATGACCGCGTGCGGGTCTTCCGGCGCGATGATCCCGCAGAGTATGAGCGCGCCTTGCAGGAGGCGTTGCCTGCGCTCTACTGCGGATTCACGCCGCCCGAATGGCAGGGCTCCACGACCGGGGACGTGCGCGACCCGCGACCCCGTGCCTATGCGGGACCGCGAAACGACTGATCGGGCACCGTGCCCGGAGGAGAGGAGCGATGATGCTCGGACCGAAGAGAAGAAGGACCGCGAGAGGAACCGCAGCGGCAGCGGCGATCATGGCGATGGTGCTGGGCGTGCAGACGCCGGCGTCGGCTGAAATGCCGGACGGCATCGACTGGGATCCCGCCACGATCGCCTCGGTGTACGCGCCCGCCGAGGGGTACTACTCCTATGCGCCGTCGGTGGTGCGCGATGGCGACACGGAGTGGATCTGGACCTGTCACAACGACGAGTTCCGTGTGATCGAAGACCACATCTACCTGACGAAGCGGGTCGACGGCGTCGTCGTCAGCTCGGAGTCGGTGCTCCAGGCCTCGACCGGGGCGTCGTGGGACAGCTTCCACACGTGCGACCCCAGCGTCGTGAAGGGCCGGTTCGACTGGGATGGCACCCGTTACCGCTACGCGATGTTCTATCTGGGCAACGATGTCGACGCCAGCGCTCACAACCAGATCGGTGTCGCGTTCGCCGAGGATCCTGAGGGTCCGTGGCTCAAGTACCCGGACCCGATCGTCACGACCCCGGACACCACGAGCTGGGGGGCGGGTCAGCCGACGGCGGTCTCCGTGTCCGGCGCGTCGGGCCGCGTGATTCTGGGGTACACCCGCGGCGATTCGTCGACGAGGGCGTACGTGGTGACGGTCGACCTGTCGAAGGTGGACCGGCTGCGTGTCTCCCCCGAGCGTCAGGTGACGAACGCGGGGCTCACCGGCGCCGACGGAGCGCCCGACTACCTCAATGGCTTCGACATGGCGATCGACCGGTCACGACGGGAGATCATGGTCGTTCGGGAGCAGCATCCCTACCCTGGCGACAATCCCTGGTGGATCGGACCATCGGTGCAGGTCGACCGGATGCCGTTGAGGCACTTCCTGCGGGGTACCGGCACCTGGGTGCCGTCCGGCGACATCGACGAAGAGCTCACCGGTTTCGACCGGGTCCACAATGCGGGACTGGTTCGCACCTGGACGGGGGAACTGCCGGCACCGGATGCACCGGAGGTGGTGTTCACCAGCTCGTGCTCGAGCCTGCCGACCGTGGACGACCAGGATTGGAGCCAGGCCACGTGCGACTCCCTCTACTCCTACGACCTCTGGTCGATAGCCGGCACCCGCTGACCGGGGCGGTGTCTCAGTCCGCGCGCAGCGGGCGGAGCGTGCGGGCGTAGTCCTCCTTGAGGACCGCGAGGTGCAGCCACGCCTCGATGCGCGTGACGCCGGGCAGTGCCCGCAGGCGTTCGAGGCTCGCATACAGCGCCCCGGCGGACGGCTCGACGAGTGTGGCGACCGCGTCGAACCGTCCGAGGGTGCGCGCGGCGAAGTCCACCCCGCGGCCGCGGCGCAGCTCTTCGATCACGGCCTCGTCGTCGTCGCCGAGGGTCATGCCGACGCCCATCGAGAGCTGCCGGTGCGCGAGGCCCCGTGCCTCCACCGCGCTGATCTTGATGACCCCGGCGTCGATCAGGCGCTGCACCCTCGTGGCGACGGCGCTGGGCGAGAGGCGCACCTGCTCGCCGAGGGCGCGGAAGCTCATGCGCCCATCGGCCTGCAGGTGCTCGATCAGGGCTTCGTCGGTGGTGTCGAGCGTCACCCCGCCGTGGTACTCCGAGACGAAGAAGCCCTTGATGACGGTGGAGTAGATGATCGTGTTGATGTCGAGCACCCCGGCGCTCGCGCGGATACGGGCGAGCAGGTCGTGCAGCTCCGACATCGACCCGACGCGCACTTCGGTGACGATGTCATGGGCCCCGCCGACCGCCGACACGAGCACGGTCTCGCTCATGTCACGCAGATGCTCCGCCACGACCTCCACAGCCCCGTCGGTGCGGATCGACACGTGGGCGAGCACGTGCTGGCCGAGGAACACCGGGTCGACGGCCGCGACCACCCGCACCGTGCGATCGGCGAGCAGGGTGCGAAGCCGGGCGGCCACCACGGCCCTCGACTGCCCGACGCGCGCGGCGAGGGAGCGGATGCTGGCCCGGCCGTCCTCCTGCAGGGCGCGGATGAGTTCGGCGTCGAAGTCCATGCTCTCCCCCATCTCGTCAGTTTCCCGCGATCGCACGCCTGTCCGTGCACATCTTCAGTGTATGAGGGTCGGCAACGGAGGGGAAGGCGCGGAATGCTGAAAGCAGTGGCCATTTCTCCAGTGAATGCTCACTATCACTGGAGTTCTGACCTTGCCGAAGCGCGCCGTCCTCCGTAGCATCCTTCGCTATCCGACATCTTCCGCAAAGGAGCGGGCACCCCATGACCACCACCCCCACCAGCGGCACCCACAGCCGGGCACGCCGCGCCGGTATCGCCGCCTTCGTCGGCACCACCATCGAGTGGTACGACTTCTACGTCTACGCGACAGCGGCCGCACTCGTCTTCGGTCCGCTGTTCTTCCCGAGCGGCGACCGCCTGGCCGAGACCGCAGCGGCCTTCGCGACCTTCGCCGTCGCCTTCCTCGTCCGCCCGCTCGGCGGCATCATCTTCGGCCACATCGGCGACAAGCTCGGCCGCCGCACCTCGCTCGTGATCACCCTGCTGATGATGGGCGCGGCCACGGTGCTGGTCGGTTGCCTTCCGACCTACGACAACATCGGCATCCTCGCCCCGATCTTCCTGATCCTGCTCCGCGCGGTGCAGGGTCTCGCGGTCGGCGGCGAGTGGGGCGGCGCTGTGCTCATGAGCGTCGAGCACGCCCCCGAGAAGTCCAAGACCTTCTACGGCGGCTTCACTCAGCTCGGCAACCCGGCCGGTGCGCTGCTCGCCTCGGGCATCTTCGCGATCATGACCCGCATGGGCGACGACTTCATCATCAACGGCGGCTGGCGCATCCCGTTCCTGCTGTCGATCGTGCTCGTCGGCGTCGGCTTCTGGGTCCGCTACCGCGTGGAGGAGACGCCGGTCTTCGAAGCGAAGGTCGAGGGCCGCAAGCAGTCGATGCCGCTGGCCTTCGCGCTGCGCACCAACTGGCGTCCGATCCTGCTGGGCATCGGCATCCTCCCGATCTCCACCGGGGGCTATTACCTGGCGACCACCTTCGCCACCGCGTACGCCACCGGCGACACGGTCGCGATCAGCGAGCAGGTCATCCTCGACGCGATGACGATCGCCTCCTTCGTGGAGTTCGTCGTAACCCTTCCCGTCGCCTGGCTGGGCGACAAGTGGGGGCGCAAGAACGTCATGTACATCGGCCTGATCACCTCGGTGCTCACGTTCGTGCCGTTCCTGCTGATCTTGCCCGGGCGCATCGAACCGCTCATCTTCCTGTTCGCCTCGCTGGTGCGCATCGCGATGAGCGCGACCTACGCGCCGATCGCGGCCCTGCTGTCGCAGATGTTCCGTCCACAGGCGCGCTACACCTCCATCGCGCTGTCCTACGGTGTGGGCGCCGCGGTCTGGGCCGGGTTCTCGCCCTGGTTCGCGACGCAGCTCATCGCCTGGACCGGCAGCATCTGGTCGGTCATCGCGATGTTCATCGGTATGGCCCTCATCGCCGGTGTCTGCACGCGCCTCGCACCGCAGCACTCCGACGAGGCCCCGGTGACGGCGTCCTTCACCGCCCGCACGGACACGACGGCCAACCGGCTGCCCTGACCGTACCGACTCGACGGCCCGCCTCCTCCGCACGCCCCCACCGCGAACAGGTTCCCCATGAGAAAGCTCACCCCCTTCGACCGCTCGGCCCAGACGGCTCCCACCCTCCTGACCGCGCGCGCGATCCACACGGCGGATGCCGCTGCCACCACGGCGACGGCGATGCTGACCGACCGCGGGCGGATCCTCGCGATCGGCACCCCCGCCCACTGCGAGGCGGCGGCGGAGGGGGTGGGCCTCTCGCCCGAACGCATCGACCTCGGCGACGCGGTCGTCGTCCCCGGCTTCGTCGACGCCCACGCGCATCCGCTCATGTTCGGACAGATGATGAGCTGGGTCGACTGCGGGCCGGAGAAGGCGGCGAGCATCCCGGAGATCGTCGCGCTGCTGAAGGCCGCAGCCGCCGACCTTCCACAGGGACGACCTGTGCGCGGCTACGGCTACGAGCAGCGCAACCTCGCCGAGAAGCGCCACCCCACGCGCTTCGAACTCGACGAGGTGGCGGCCGATCGCGAGGTGTACCTCATGAACGCCTCGGGCCACGGCGGCGTCGTGAACTCGCACACGCTGGAGATCAACGGCGTCGACCGCGACACCCCGAACCCCGACGGCGGAGAGTTCTTCCGCGATGCCGACGGCGAGCTCACCGGCGAACTGTCGGATGCGGCGTGCAACATCCTCACCGGCGTCCACGGGGTGAAGATCGGCCACCACGGTCCGAACTTCCATCTCGCCGACGAGCCGGAGGAGCATCTGCGTCAACTGGATGCCGCGACGCAGCGGTTCCTCGCCGGCGGGGTCACCTCGATCGGCGACTGCCAGGTCACGCGTCGCGAGTTCGACATGTATCTGCGTCTCGCCGAGTCGGGGCGCCTCGAGCTGCGCGTGTCGATGTACCTCCTGTCGCACCTGCTCGATGAGGCGCTGGAGATGGGTCTGGTCGGCCAGTTCGGCAACGCGCACCTGAGCTTCGCCGGCATCAAGTTCTACGCCGACGGCACGCTCGGCGGGTGGACGGCGTACTTCCCTGACGGCTACGTGGGCGACCCGTGCCGCACCGGCCAGCTGTACCACGAGCCCGCCGAGTACGAGGAACTCATCCGCAAGGCGCACGCCGCCGGCCTGCAGACGGCGACGCACGCGCAGTCGCCCACCGCGATCGAGATGGTGGTGTCGGCGATCGAGACCGCGCTCGCCGAGCATCCCGACCCCGACGCCCGCCACCGCATCGAGCACTGCGGCCTGCCGACGCCCGAGCAGATCGAGCGCATGGCCGCCTCCGGCATCCGTCCGGTCAACCAGACCCAGCACTACTTCAACTGGGGCGAGGGGGTGGAGGAGGCGATCGGCACCCCGGGCGAGCGCTTCAACCCGCTGGGCGAGTTCGAGCGGGCCGGTGTGCCGTTCACGATCTCCTCGGATGCTCCGGTCGCCGAGCCGATCCCGCTCGAGGCGATCCAGACCGCGGTCACCCGCGTCACGCGCCGAGGACACACGCTCGGCCCCGACGACCTGCGGGTCTCGGCGCTCGCCGCCCTCCGTGCCCACACGATCGAGGGCGCCGTGTCGATCGGCCGCGAAGACGACCTCGGCTCTCTCGAGGTCGGCAAGTACGCCGACTTCGCGGTGCTCTCCGGTGACCCGCTGGCCGTGCCCGCCGAGGAGATCTCCGCGATCGAGGTGCGCGAGACCTGGGTCGACGGCGTCCGTCGTCACCGCCTGTGAGGATGTCACGATGAGCACAGACACCACGCCGGCAGAGCAGTACGCGGACACCGCCGGCCGGGCCGTCCTCGAGACGATCCGCGCCTACGGTGTGACCGCGATCTTCGGCATCCCCGGCACCCACAACCTCGAGCTGTACCGGCCGCTCGCCGACCTCGGCATCCGCGCCGTGACGAACCGTCACGAGCAGGGGTCGGGCTACGGCGCCGACGGCTGGGCGCAGCAGACCGGGCTTCCCGGCGTGGTCATCACCACCTCCGGTCCTGGCCTCCAGAACGCGATGAGCGCTATCGGCACCGCGTTCTGCGAGTCGCGTCCGCTCATCGTCCTCTCCCCAGGAGTGCCGCTGGGCGCCGAGTTCACCGACGTGGGCACACTGCACGAGACGAAGGATGCGTCGGCCATGGTCGGCGCCATCGCCGAGTGGTCGCGCCGGGTGAGCAGTGCCGCCGAGGCCGTCGAGGCCGTGCACGACGCGTTCGCGCTGTTCCGCGCCGGCCGCCCTCGCCCCGTGCACATCGAGATCCCCCTCGACGTGCTCGAGGCTCCGGCCGACGTCCCCGCTGAGGCGCGGCAGCCCCGCCCCGTGCCCGCCCGTGTCTCGGGAGACCCCGCCGCGCTCGCCGAGGCCGCGCGACTGCTCGCCGGGGCGACGACCCCGGTGATCCTCGCGGGCGGGGGCGCGACGGATGCCGCGCACGAGGTCACCGCGCTCGCCGAGCGTCTCGGCGCCCCGGTCCTGACGACCCTCAACGGCAAGGGCGTGGTCGATGAGCGGCATCCGCTGTCGCTCGGGTCGAACCTGCGTCTCGCCGCGGCCCGCGTGGTCGCTGAGGACGCTGACGTGCTGCTCGTGATCGGCTCGAAACTCGGCGAGGCGGAGCTCTGGGCTCCGCGGCTCGAGGCGCGCGGAAGCGTGATCCGCGTCGACATCTCGCCCGCACAGCGCGACAAGAACCTCGAGGCGACCGTCGGGATCACCGGCGATGCGGCCGCGGTCACCGGCGCGCTCCTGGAGCTGCTCCCGGCAGAAGCCCGCTCGGCGCCAGCGCTGGCCGTCGAACGAGCCGCGATCGACGCCGAGATGCGGGAGACCTCGCCCGAGACGGTGGCCCTGGCCGAGGTCATCGCCGATGCCCTGCCCGACGACGCGATCGTGGCCGGCGACTCCTCGCAGATCGTGTACCTGGCGCTGGGGAGCGTGCTGCGATCCGCGCGGCCGCATTCCCTCTTGTACACGCCCACCTACGCCACGCTCGGCTACGGCCTGCCCGCCGCGATCGGCGCCGCGGTCGCGCAGACCGAACGCCCGGTCGTCACGGTCATCGGCGACGGCGCCCTGATGTTCTGCGTGAACGAACTGGTGACCGCGGTCGAGCAGCGCCTGGATGCGACGATCGTGTGCGTCGACAACGGCGGGTACGCCGAGATCCGTCAGAACGAGGTCGACCGCGGCATGGCCCCGATCGGCGTCGACCTGGTGCAACCCGACTGGGCCGCGCTGGCCACGGCGTTCGGCGCGACGGGGCGCCGGGTGGAGCGGCGCGACGACATCGTGTCGAGCATCCGGGCCGCGATCGCCGACGGGGGAGTGCAGCTGGTGCACATCCCGCAGCACGCCGTCTGACGTCCGCCCCTTGAGAACACCCGATCCCGACGAACAGGAAGAGCAATGACCGAGAACGTGGGCCCCATCGACGCGTCCGTGAACCCCCGCTACTCCGGCATCGCGACCTTCGCGCGGCTGCCGCGGATCGAAGACGTGCCCCGCGCCGACATCGCGGTCGTCGGCATCCCGTTCGACTCGGGTGTGAGCTACCGCCCCGGCACGCGTTTCGGTCCGTCGCACGTGCGCGAGTCGTCGCGTCTGCTGCGGCCGTACAACCCCGCGCAGGACGTATCTCCGTTCCAGGTCGCCCAGGTGGTGGATGCCGGTGACATCCCGGTCAACCCCTTCGACCTCACCGAGGCCGTGACCGAGGTCGAGCGTGCGGCGCTGGCGCTCGGCGAGCAGGTGCAGCGCATCGTCACGATCGGCGGCGACCACACGGTCGCCCTGCCGCTGCTGCGTGCGGTAACGGCGAAGCACGGTCCGGTCGCGGTGCTGCACTTCGACGCGCACCTCGACACGTGGGACACCTACTTCGGGGCCCCCATCACGCACGGCACGCCCTTCCGCCGCGCGAGCGAGGAGGGGCTGATCGACCTCACCGCGAGCTGTCACGTCGGCACCCGCGGTCCCCTGTACTCCAAGCAGGACCTCGAGGACGACGAGCGTCTGGGCTTCTCGATCGTGTCGAGCGAGTACATCGAGGAGCACGGGGTCGAAGCCGGCATCGCCCGCATCCTGCAGCGCATCGGCGACAAGCCGCTGTACGTGTCGATCGACATCGACGTGCTCGACCCCGCCCACGCGCCGGGCACAGGTACCCCGGAGGCGGGCGGGTTGACGAGCCGCGAGCTGCTGCGGATCCTGCGCGCCCTGAAGCAGCAGAACATCGTCGGCGCGGACGTGGTCGAGGTGTCGCCCGCCTACGACCACGCCCAGATGACGGGCATCGCCGCGAGCCATGTGGTCTACGAACTCGTGACGTTGCTGGCCGCCCGCCTCGCCGCCTGAGCTCGCCGTCCGCCTGGCAACCGCGGGTCGTCAGGCGAACGAGGCGGCGAGCAGGTCTGCGCACTCTGCTCGCGCACGAGCAGGAACTCCCTCCGTCCAGGTCGGTCAGCTCCGGACGAATGGTCGGATGCCCCGGACGACCCGTCGGGCGACGGCATCCGGATGCTGCGAGCGTGGAACCATGACCACGACAGCGCCCGTTCCCACAGTGCCGCCCACTGCTGCCGCCCGCATCCGCTACGGCGGACTGATCGTCCTGATGATGATGGGTTTCCTGCTGGTCACGGCCGAGTTCCTCCCCAACGGCGTGCTCACCGAGATGGCCGACGGGCTCGGGGTTACTCCCGGTCAGGCCGGGCAGACGGTGACGGTCACGGCGCTGGTCGGACTCCTGGTGGCTCCGACGATCGGCCTCATCTTCCCGCGTCTCGACCGTCGTTCGCTGCTCGTGTGGATGGCGCTCGCCGCCGCGGTGTCGAACCTGATCGTTGCGATCTCACCGAATCTGATCATCGTGCTGCTGGCGCGCTTCCTGCTGGGGGCGGCGATCAGCGCCTTCTGGGCGATGTCGATCACCGTCGCCGCGCGGCTCGCCGGACCCGAGAACCTCGGCCGCGGAGTGATGTTCACCTCGGCCGGTGTCTCGCTCGCGACCGTGGCAGGCGTGCCGCTGGGCGTCATGCTCGCGGAGCTCGTCGACTGGCGGATGGTGTTCGCCATCGCGGGTGTGCTCATGGTGCTGCTCTCCGTGGTGCTGCGCTTGGCGCTGCCCTCGGTGCCGGCGGAGCGTGCGTCGAGTCTGCGCCTGCTCGTCGACACACTGCGTCGACCGGGCATCGGGCTCGGCATGGTCGGGCACGTGCTCGTGGTGCTGGGACACTTCCTCGCCTACACCTACGTGCGCCTGGCGCTCGAGCGGATCCCCGAGGTCGACGCCTCGACCATCGTCGTGCTGCTCGCCCTGTTCGGCGTGGGTGGGCTCCTCGGCAACATCACGATCGGGCTCGTGATCGACCGCACGTTCGTGTTCTTCGCGGTGTTCGCTCCCCTCGTCATCGCCGTGTCGGTCCTGTCGATGATCCTGTTCTCCGGATCGATCGTCGGTGTCGGCATCGTCGTCCTCGTGTGGGGCTTCTTCTTCTCCTCCTGGCTGATCGTCGTGAACACGTGGGTGGGGCACCGCATGCCCGACCGTCTCGAGGCGGGCGGCAGTCTCGTGGTCGTCGGGTTCCAGGGCGCCATCACGCTCGCGGCCGGCATCGGCGGCCTGCTCGTCGACACGCTCAACGTCGAGTTGGTGTACGTGATCGGCGCCGTCGCGCTTCTCGCCGGTGCGGTGCTGTTCGGGGCGTCGAACCGGGTGAGCAGCAGGGGGTGACGGCCGTGCCGGGCGGCGGCGTCAGGCGGGGATCGGCGTCCGATTCGCCAGGCGCCACGACGAGGGGGTCAATCCGGTGCGGCGCCGGAACGCCCGGCTGAACCCCTCGTCGGAGGCGTAGCCCAGTTCGCGGGAGACCTCCGACACGGAACGTCCGGCCTCGAGCATCCGCTTCGCCGCGTCGATCCGCACCTCGGTGACGTAGTCGGCGGGGGAGCGGCCGACCGTGGTGCGGAACCGCTCGGCGAAGGTCGACCTCGACATGGCGCCGATCGCGGCGAGACGCTCGACCGTCCAGTCGCGGCCCGGTTCCTCGCGGATGGCATCGACCACGCGATCGAGGAACGGGTCGGTCGACAGCGAGGGCCAGCCCGTCGGCGCGCATCCGTTCGCCGCCCATGCGCGGATGACCGACAGCAGTACGGTCGTCGCCATCATGCGGCAGATGATGGGGTCACCCTGGCGGGCGGGCTTCTGGGAGTGATCGACGACGCCCATGTTCAGGGCGAGGGCGGCAGCCGCAGGCTCGATCGCGTCGAATCCGGTGACGGTGAGGAACGGCGGCAGCAGGGCGGGCAGCGGCGACGTCGCATCCGCGAGTTGGATGTCGGCGATCATGAGGCTCGTGTCGTCCTGTGCTTCGAGCACGAACGGCGACCCGCCGAGGGTGAGGAACGCGTCGCCGGCGACGAGCGCGTCGTGCCGGGCCAGGGGATCGACCGTGAGGCGCCGCGACCTCGGATCCACGTCGAGATGGCATCCTTCGCCGAGCGGAGGATGCCCGACCACGCCGCCGTGCACGATGTAGACCAGGGTGATGGTGTCGGTGGGGATCGGGAGCAGCCCGCCCGCAGGCAGCGAGGCGCGTCGGCCGATGCCGACGCGCAGGTCGACGGAGCCGAGCACCTGCGAGAGCGCATCCGCATCCACTGTCACCATGCCTTCGGCAACGTCGTCGCGATGCCCGGTATTCCGGCAGGTTCAACCATTCGGTTGATTCGAGGGGATGATCGCCCGGATACGGTGGGAGGACCCCCACCCGAGGAGTCCCGTGTTCCGCACACCCGACCGTCTGTTCCGAGTTCTCGCGATCGCCGAGGCGATCACCTGGACGATCCTGATCGGCGCGATCATCGCCCGCGCCGTCGGCGCTCCCGGGGTCATGGTGACTGTCGGCGGCGGCATCCACGGTTTCGTGTTCCTCGCCTACGCGGCGACCGCGATCCTCGTCGCGCTCAATCAGCGCTGGCACCTCGGTGTCGGCGTCCTCGCCGTCGCGAGCGCCGTTGTCCCGTACGCCACCATTCCGACCGAGATCTGGCTGCATCGCTCCGGCCGCCTCGAGGGGACCTGGCGTCTCGAGCAGACCGATGATCCGCGTGACCGCCGCTGGTACGACCGTGTGATGCGCTGGTTCCTGCAGCGTCCCTGGGTGCTCGCGGTCCTGCTCGCCGTCGGCATCGTCGCGCTCTACGTCATCCTGCTCCTGATCGGACCACCCGGCGGCAAGTGAGCCCGCCTCAGGTCACGGGGTGACGACGACCGCGTTGGCCTCGTTGACGTCGCCCATGATCTTCTCGGCGTCGTTGGCCGTGCAGTCCACGATCGTGTAGAGGCCCACTCCGGTCTGGGTGAACGCGCGCGCGGCCATGAGCCAGGAGCGGGAGCCCTCCACCGCGCTGACCTGGCGCATCTCGACGCCGCCGCTCCCGCCGGCCATGTAGCTGAACTCGCCGGTGGTCGCGACCGGAGTGATGTCGGCGGTCGGGGTCTCCAGCAGGACGCCGAGGATCGCGTCCGACGACGCGCTGTCATCACCCTCGACGATGGGCACATCGGTCAGGTGCCCCTGCCAGAACCGCACGGTGCAGGTGCCGTCGGCCGTGCCGTACGTCCAGCCGCCGTTGCCGTCGTCCGGGGAGACGGTCTCCCATCGCTCGTCGGCCAGGAATCCGTCGCCCCACTCGATGTAGGTGTCGCTCGCGAGGTCGAGTCCCTCTTCGAAGGTCAGTGTCGACCCCTGCGCGCCCTCGCTCGGCGCCTCCGACGGGCTCCCGCTCTCCGACGACGGCGCGGAGGAAGGCCCCGCCTCCGGGATCTGCGAGTACAGGCACCCGCTCAACGACACGACGGTGACCGCCGCGAGCGTCGTCACGGCCAGGAACCGGGGGATGCGGGAGGGGCGCGTCATGCCGGTCAGCCTAACGGGGTCGCGCTCACGTGTCAGCCGGACGCGACCCCGTTCTGCCGTCGACGTGGTGGTGTGCTCAGCTGCGCCGCACCGGCTGCTGCAGTTCGGTCACCCAGTCGGACTGGTCGTCGCTGATCGCGCGCACGTACAGCTCCCGGCACGGGCCGTCGTGCACGAGGCCGCGGGCGAGGATCTCGGAGTGGATCGCCTGCCAGCTCTCGTCGATGTGATCCATCGACCCGAGGTGGATGCCGCACACCGCTTGCTCCGCGGCGGGCAGCTCGATGATCTCGAACCCGTCGTGAGCCGGTCCGGAGTACGTGTAGCCGACGGTCACCCGGAGCCCGTCGTCGAGCGTCTCGTACTGCGCGATCGGGGTGGCCAGGGAATGGTCGTCACCGATGATCTCCGCGACCGTGTCGAACGCGGGGCCGACCACTCCGGCGACCGATGGCTGATCCGCGACGGTCGTGCGGATCGCCGCCAGACGCGCCGCGGGGAGGGGCTTCTCGATGATCTCGATCTGGGACATGTGGTTCTCTCTCTCGATGAGGTGGAGACGCCGTTCCACATCGACGAGTCTCTCCGCGGCGATCCGGTGCTCCTGCTCGACCTCGGCGCGACGGATGCGCAGCAGGGCGGCGATGCGATCGGCATCGACTCCCCGCTCGAGGATCGACGAGATGTCATCGAGTCCGAATCCCAGCTGGCGCAGGGCGACGATCCGATGCAGTCGTTCCAGTTGTGAGGGGTCGTAGGACCGGTATCCGCTGAACTCGTCCACCTGGGCGGGCACGAGCAGCCCGGCTGTGTCCCAATGCCGGAGCATCCGGTGGGTCACCTGGCCGATCTGCGCGAACGCTCCGATGGACAACATGTCTCTGTTCTCCCGTCTGCCACAGTGTCAGGGTCAAGTATCGCTTTCGGGATGTGCGGATCGATATCGCGGCGAGTTGTGGAACCTCCGCGACCGTATATCGATATTTCGTTTTCGACCCCTGATCTGGCACTTTGAATGTCAGTGGTCCCTGATTGACTCGAGGTATGGCAGCACTGGCGGACGCGACGGTCGAGCAGGTGAAGACGCTTGCCGAGCTCGCCGACATGCTCGTCGGGTTGGAGCGCACGATCAGCAGTCTGCAGGCCGCGCGCGACGGCGTTCTCGCAGTCGGTTCCCGGCTCGCGCTGCAGGTGGCCGACGAGGCGGACCATCCCGATTTCGGCGACCTCGCGGCTCGCACGGTCGCGGCCGAGATGGCGGCAGCGCTGCGGGTGAGCGACCGCACACTGCAGGCGCGGATGACGGAGGCGGTGTGGCGGGTCGAGCGCTTCCCGCTGGTATGGGCCGCCCAGGGGGCCGGCCGGATCAGCGCCGCACATGCGCGGGCTATCTGCGATGCGGCAGAGCATCTGGAAGACGCAGCCGATCGCGACGCATACTCCGCCGAGATGGTCCCCTTCGCCGAATCGGAATCCCCGAACCGGGTGTCGCGGCACGGGCGGCGGGTCGCGGAGCGTTTCCAGTCCCGGTCGGTCGACGAGCGGCACAGGGATGCGCGAGAGAAGCGGTCCGTCTGGGTGAAAGAAGTCGGCGATGGTATGTCGCAGCTCGGTCTGCTCGGGCCGTCCACGCTCGTCCACGGTGCGTTCGAGCGATTGACGCAGATGGCGCAGACCGTGCAGAAGCCGGAACCTCCGGAGCAGGCCTCGGCGCAGGATCAGGATCAGGAGCCAGTGCAGGAACAGGAGGAGGCGGATCAGCGTACCGTCGCGCAGATCCGCGCCGACCTCGCTCTCGACTTGCTGCTCACCGGTGCTCCGGCGGGCCATGACACGAGCGACGGTCTCCTCGCCGCGATCCGCGGTTCGGTGTCGGTCACCGTTCCGGTCACGACGCTGATGGGAGAGGGTGCAATGCCGGCCGAACTCGACGGGCGCACGCCGATCGACGCCGCCTCGGCGAAAGCTCTTGCAGGTGCGGTGTCCGGATGGGATCGGATCCTCACGCACCCGATCACTGGCGCGCTCCTCGCGGTCGATCGCTACCGTCCTGGTTCCGAACTGAAACGGCATCTGCGGGCCCGAGATCAACGCTGCCGGTTCCCCGCCTGCGGGCACGCCGCCCGCGACTGCGACATCGACCACCATCACGATGCCGCCCGCGGCGGGCCGACCGCCGCGCGAAATCTGGGTCACCTCTGCCGCCGCCATCACGTGCTCAAGCACCATTCCCCGTGGGTCGTCGAGGTGCTCGGCGACGGTGCCTATGCCTGGACGAGTCCGACGGGCAGGGTCTATGTCGATCGGGAGCAGCCCCAGAACACGGTCACCTTCGTGGAGGAGCACGCCCCGGCGCCCTTCTGATTCGCAGCCTCAGCGGATTTCCGATCGGGCGCAGAGGGTCTCTGGATCCGTGTCGGCAAACTTGAGTCGACTCGTATCAAGTTGATTTGACACGCGCGATCGGCGGGCGTACAGTTGAGTCATCGCGACTCAGGTTTCCCTGATCGCCGCGGATTTCCGGGCAACGCGGACTTCTGCGCCACACGAACTTCTGAAAACGAACTTCCAACAAAGGAGAGAACACATGGCACGTGCTGTCGGTATCGACCTCGGAACCACCAACTCCGTCGTCAGCGTCCTCGAGGGTGGCGAGCCCAAGGTCATCGCCAACGCCGAGGGGTTCCGCACGACCCCCTCGGTCGTGGCCTTCACCAAAGACGGGGAGGTGCTCGTCGGTGAGACCGCGAAGCGCCAGGCCGTCACCAACGTCGACCGGACGATCGCATCCGTCAAGCGCCACATGGGCACCGACTGGAGCTTCGACGTCGACGGCAAGAAGTGGACGCCGCAGGAGATCTCCGCGCGCATCCTCATGAAGCTCAAGCGCGACGCCGAGGCGTACCTGGGCGACACGGTGACCGACGCGGTCATCACGGTCCCCGCGTACTTCAACGACGCCGAGCGTCAGGCCACCAAGGAGGCCGGCGAGATCTCGGGCCTCAACGTCCTGCGCATCATCAACGAGCCGACGGCGGCCGCTCTGGCCTACGGCCTCGACAAGGGCAAGGAAGACGAGCTCATCCTGGTCTTCGACCTGGGTGGCGGAACCTTCGACGTCTCGCTGCTCGAGGTGGGCAAGGACGACGACTTCTCCACGATCCAGGTGCGCGCCACCGCCGGTGACAACCGCCTCGGTGGAGACGACTGGGACCAGCGCCTGGTCGACTACCTGATCAAGCAGTTCAAGGAGACCACGGGTGTCGACGTGTCGGGTGACAAGATCGCCCTGCAGCGTCTCAAGGAGGCTGCGGAGCAGGCGAAGAAGGAGCTCTCCTCCTCCACGTCGACCAGCATCAACCTGCCGTACCTGTCGCTGACGGAGTCCGGCCCGGTGTCGCTGTCCGAGACCATCACCCGTGCGAAGTTCGAAGACCTCACGAAGGACCTCCTCGACCGCACCAAGAAGCCGTTCGAGGATGTCATCCGCGAAGCCGGCATCAAGGTCTCCGAGATCGACCACATCGTGCTCGTCGGTGGATCGACCCGTATGCCCGCGGTCGCCGAGCTCGTCAAGCGCGAGACCGGCAAGGACGCGAACAAGGGCGTCAACCCGGATGAGGTCGTCGCCGTCGGCGCCGCGCTCCAGGCCGGTGTCCTCAAGGGCGAGCGCAAGGACGTCCTCCTCATCGACGTCACCCCGCTGAGCCTCGGCATCGAGACCAAGGGCGGCATGATGACCAAGCTCATCGAGCGCAACACGGCCATCCCGACCAAGCGCAGCGAGACCTTCACCACGGCAGACGACAACCAGCCGTCCGTCGCGATCCAGGTCTTCCAGGGCGAGCGTGACTTCACGCGCGACAACAAGCCGCTCGGCACGTTCGAGCTGACCGGTATCGCCCCGGCTCCCCGCGGCATCCCGCAGATCGAGGTCACCTTCGACATCGACGCCAACGGCATCGTGCACGTGTCCGCGAAGGACAAGGGCACCGGCACCGAGAAGTCGATCGTCATCTCCGGCGGCTCCTCGCTGTCGAAGGAAGACATCGAGCGCATGGTGCGCGAGGCCGAAGAGCACGCCGCTGAAGACAAGCAGCGCCGTGAGGCGGCCGAAGTCCGCAACCAGGCCGAGACGCTCGCGTACTCCATCGACAAGCTGATCACCGAGAACGACGACAAGCTGCCTGAAGACGTGAAGACCGAGGTCAAGGCCGACGTCGACGCGCTCAAGACGGCTCTGGCCGGTGAGGATGACGACGCTGTGAAGACCGCGTTCGACAAGCTCAACCAGTCGCAGTCCAAGCTCGGCGAGGCCATCTACGCCTCCTCGCAGGCGGATGCCGCCGCCGGTGCTCCGACTGACGGCGAGGCCCCGACCGGTGACGCCCCCTCCTCCGAGGAAGACGTCATCGATGCCGAGGTCGTCGACGACGAGGACGAGAAGAAGTAACCATGACCGACAAGAACTTCGACGAGAACCAGAATCCTGAGTCCGCCGAAGGTCGCAGCGAGGGGTCGGATGCTCAGGCATCCGGCCCCGTGCCGCACCAGGACTCCCGTGAGGCGCAGGCCGCCGAGGGCTCGGACGAGACGCCGGTCGACGGCGCCGTGAATCCCGAGACTGCCGAAGACCTCACTGTCGACGACATCCTCGGGGCCACGCAGACTGGTGAGGCCGCGGCCGAAGACGCCGTGCTCGCCGACCTCGAGTCCACGCTGCTGAACGACCTCAAGCGGCTCCAGGCCGAGTACGCCAACTACCGCCGTCGCACGGAGGAGCAGCGCCAGATCGAGATCGAGCGCGCGAAGGGCGAAGCCGCCAAGGGCCTCATCCCCGTGCTCGACGACCTCGATCGCGCCGCACAGCACGGCGACCTGGTGGAGGGCACGCCCTTCGCCGTGATCGCCGAGAAGGTGCGCGCGGTCGTGGAGCGTCTCGGAGTGGTGGCCTACGGCGAGAAGGGCGAGGAGTTCGACCCCCAGCGCCACGAGGCCATCTTCCAGCAGCCGACCCCCGGCGCCGAGAAGACCACGGTGCTCGAGGTCGTCGAGGTGGGCTACCGCCTCGGTGACGTCGAGCTGCGTCCCGCGAAGGTCGTCGTCGCCGTCCCCGCGGAGTAGGTGATCGATGGCCAGCCAGGATTGGTTCGACAAGGACTTCTACAAGACCCTCGGGGTCTCCAAGGACGTCAGCGATGCGGATCTGAAGAAGACGTATCGCAAGCTCGCACGGAAGTACCACCCGGACTCCAATCAGGGTGATGCCAAGGCGGAAGCGAAGTTCAAGGAGATCAGTGAGGCCTACTCGGTGCTCTCCGACGCGGAACAGCGCAAGGAGTACGACGAGATCCGTGCCATGGGCTCCGGCGCTCGCTTCACGGCGAGCGGCCAGGGCGCCGGTGGGTTCGAAGACGTGTTCAGCCGTTTCGGCCAGCAGGGTCGAGGGCAGACCGCCGACTTCGAGGACATCTTCGCGGTGTTCAACCAGGGTCAGGGTGCGAGCTTCGGAGGCGGGCGCTTCGGGCAGCCGAGCGGTGGTTACCGCGGCTTCGGCGGTCCACAGCGCGGCGCCGACGTCACGGCCCGCACCACGCTCGACTTCGCGACGGCCGTGCAGGGCGAGACGATCTCCCTGCAGGGGGAGGACGGCAAGCCGTTCAAGGTGAAGATCCCGGCGGGTGTGGCGGACGGGCAGAAGATCCGTCTGCGCGGTCGCGGCCGCCCTTCGCCGGACGGCGGGGAGAACGGCGACATCGTGGTGCAGATCACGGTGCGCCCGCACCCGGTCTTCACACGCGACGGGCTCAACCTCCGTGTCGTGGTGCCGGTGACCTTCACCGAGGCGACCCTGGGCGCGACCATCGAGGTCCCGACCCTCGGGGGAGACGTGGTCAAGCTCCGCGTCGCACCGGGCACCCCCTCCGGGCGGGTGCTGCGGGTCAAGGGGCGAGGAGTCGCGACATCGAAGGGCACGGGCGATCTGCTCGCCGAGCTCCAGGTCGCGGTGCCGACGCACCTCGACGAGGCCGCACGTGAGGCTCTGGAGAAGTTCCAGGAGCTCGAACCCACGGAGAACCCGCGGGCCGAGCTCATGGCGAAAGCTCGGCGATGACCGACCTCTGCTGCCCCCGTGCCGACGCAGGCGTTCGCGCCGGATCAGGCCGTTCCGACAGGGATGTGCCTGATCCGGCGTTTCTGCCTGCGTGCGCGGGCGGCGGAGCAGCGCGTGCGCGAGCAGCACGTGGAGCAGGAAGCGGGAGTGGAGAGAAGATCCTGTGATGAACGCTGACACGCCTGTGTTCGCGATCGCGGCCGCGGCAGAACTCTCGGGCCTCCACCCGCAGACCCTCCGGCAGTACGATCGCATCGGACTCGTGGTACCAGGACGGACCACCGGTGGTTCCCGCCGCTATTCCCCCCGGAACATCGAGCAGCTGCGCGAGGTGGCGCAGCTCTCCTCCGAAGGCATGAGCCTCCCGGCGATCGCCCGTCTGCTCGACCTCGAAGATGAGAACAGGATGCTGCGGGGGCGGATCGCCGTGCTCGAGAGCGCGCTGCGCACCGAGCGCGAGAACCGGCCGGGCGTGCGGGTCTTCGCCGCGGGATCCGCGGGCGTCGTGCCCGTGCCTAGCGGTCGTCGCATCCGCCGCTCCACCGACGTCGTGCTCTGGGATCCGCGCGGGACCGCGTAGGTCGGGGATCTGCGTCCTCGGCGACGCGGGCGACTCGGGCGACCGATGCCCACAGGAGATGGAAAAGTGCGCTTCCTAGCGTGGACGCAGGGAACGACCCTGCTCCGCGCCTGGCGCGCGGGTGTCCTGCCACGAAGGAAGAACTCCTCATGACGAACACCAAAGCCTCCTCGTCCGCCCCCTCGCTGGGACTGCTGATCCTGCGCGTCGTGGTCGGCGCGATCTTCGCCGCGCACGGTGCGCAGAAGATCTTCGAGTTCACACTGCCCGGAACGATCGGCAGCTTCGCGGGCATGGGGATCCCGCTGCCCGAGATCGCGGCGCCGATCGTCGCCTTCGTCGAGCTCATCGGCGGCCTCCTGCTCATGCTCGGGCTCTTCACCCGCCCGGTGGGCATCCTGCTCGCGATCGACATGATCGTCGCGCTCGTCGCGGTACACCTTCCCGCGGGTCTCTGGGTGGGCGAGGGCGGGTACGAGTTCGTCGCCGTGCTCGGCGCTGCAGCGCTCGCGCTCGCTTTCACCGGCGCAGGGCGGTTCTCGGTCGACGGGGCATTCCTCCGCGGTCGAGCGCCGGCCTGGCTGAGCTGAACCGCGCCGGCCCTCAGGCGCCCGCCCCGTCTCGCTCTCGTGAGGCGGGGCTTTTCGTGCACCCGAGTTGACTTCTGAAATCGATTCCAGTTAACTGTCGATCGTTAACGGTACACGAAGGGGTGACGCAGTGGTCACGATGAGGCCCACCCGAGCGCCGGCGCTCGGAGATCAGCTGGCAGCTGTGCTGCGCGATCAGATCGTGCGGCGACACCTGCAACCGGGCACGCACCTGGTCGAGGACTCGGTCGCCGCGGAGTACGACGTCAGCCGAGGACCCGTGCGCGATGCCCTGCGCCAGCTCGAGTCGCAGGGACTCGTCGAGTCGCGACGGCGGGGCTTCTTCGTCGTCGGACTCAGCGAGAGCGACATCGACGACCTCTACGAGCTGCGCGAGTCCATCGAGCTCGTCGCCGTGACCCGCGCGATCGCTCAGGCGACGCCGGAACAGCTGCGCATCGGTCGCGAGATCGTCGAGGAGATGGTGGCGTGCGCCGACCGCTCGGCGGCCGCGGACTTCGCCGACGCCGACATGCGCTTCCACGCGCTCCTCTACCGCGTGGGCGGGAACCGTCGCCTGATCGACGTGTGGGAGGCCTATGAGCCTGTCTTCGCCAGCCTCATGCAGCTCACGGTCGAGGAAGACGTCGACCTGCACCCCTCGGCCCACGATCACGGACGCCTGCTCGACCTCATCGAGGAGGGCGACGTGGAGAAGGTGCGCACCGAACTCCGCGAGCACCTCGACGGCGCGCGGGGACGGATGAGCCACGCCGTCCAGGCCCTCATCGGACCGGAGACCGCGTCGGCGAGAGGCCTCGCCTCATGAGCATCCTCGAGGCGAGAGAGGCTGCAACCGTGCCGGCGGACCCCGTGCACGAAGACCCTCGTCCACGTCGGCGCTTCGTCGGCGTCGCCCAGTCGAAGGCCCTGCTCCTCCTCGCGATCCCGGCGCTGCTGTTCTACGGCTTCGCGGTCATCGTGCCGTCGATCCGCGGCGCCGTGCTCGCGTTCACGAACTGGGACGGCCTGTCGCAGAACTACGACTTCGTCGGCTTCGCGAACTTCGTGCGCATCTTCACGAGCGACAGCTCGCTCGAAGCGCTCAAGATGACGCTGATCTTCGCGTTCGCGGTGACGGTGCTGCAGAACGGGATCGGTCTGCTGCTCGCGCTCGGCGTCAATTCCGGGCTGAAGTCCCGCAACTTCCTACGTGTGCTGTTCTTCGCGCCCGTCGTCATCACACCGGTCGTGGTGGCGTACCTGTGGAAGTTCATGTTGACACCGGACGGCGCGGTCAACGGCGTCCTCGACGGCCTCGGGCTCGGCGACGTCGCGCCCAGCTGGCTCGGCGATCCGTTCTGGGCAGCCTTCTCCATCGTGATGATGGTGGTCTGGCAGCACGCCGGCTACTCGATGGTGATCTACCTGGCCGGGCTCCAGTCCATCCCGCAGGAGGTGAACGAAGCAGCGGCCGTCGACGGTGCGGGCGCGTGGCGTCGTTTCTGGTCGGTCACCTGGCCCCTGCTCGCCCCCGCCACGGCGATCAACGTGATGCTCACGATCATCGGTGGTCTGAAGATGTTCACCGAGGTGTTCGTCCTCACCGCCGGCGGGCCTGGGGGCTCGACCGAGACCCTCTCGACGCTGCTCTACAAGTCGGCGTTCCAGTTCAACGAGTTCGGCTACGGCATCGCGCTCGCACTCGTGCTCGCCGTGGTGGTCGCGATCTTCTCCGTCGGCCAGCAGCGTCTGTCCCGGAAGGGGAATGACTGATGTTCCGCTACACGAAGGGCGTCTTCGCCCGCGAGGTCCTGATGATCGGCATCGCGCTGATCTTCGTGTTCCCGGTGTACATCCTCGTGAACATGTCGCTGCGCTCGGCGAACGACTCCTCGTCGCCGCTCGTCCCCGCCGCTCAGCCCACGCTCGACAACTTCGTCCAGGCGTGGAATCAAGCCGGCCTCGGGACCGCACTCCTCAACAGCGCGATCGTCACCGTGACCAGCGTCGTGCTCATCGTCGCGATCTCCTCGATGGCCGCTTATCCGCTGGCACGGGTCATGTCCGGGCTGTCGACCACGCTGTTCTGGATCGTGCTCGCGGGCATGATGATCCCGTTCCAGGTCGCCCTCATCCCGCTGTACCAGACGATGCGCGACCTCGGGCTGCTGGGCTCTCTCGCTTCGCTGATCCTGTTCTACACGGGCAGCCAGGTGCCGTTCTCGGTCTTCCTGTACACGGGCTTCCTGCGCACGCTCGACCGCGATTACGAGGAGGCGGCGGCGATCGACGGCGCCGGCACGTTCCGCACGTTCCTCAGCATCGTCTTCCCGCTCCTGCGCCCCATCACGGGGACCGTCGTGATCCTGAACGCCATCGCGGTGTGGAACGACTTCCTCGTGCCGCTGCTCTACCTGAGCGGCACTCCGCAGCAGACCGTCACCGTCGCGCTGTATGCGTTCGTCGGGCAGTTCGTGTCGAACTGGCCGGTCGTGTTCGCGGGTCTCGTGATCAGCGTGGTTCCTGTGCTGCTCGTCTACTTCCTCATGCAGAAGCAGATCATCCAGGGCTTCGCCGGCGGGCTGAAGGGATGAGCGCGTTCGAACCCTATGCGCTGCGTGCCGACGGTCAGGACTCGCCGCAGGGCATCGTCGCGGCACCGGTGTTCTCGTGGCGCCTGCGCTCCGACCGGACGGGTGCGAGACAGAACGCGTATCGCGTCGTCGTCGCCGCGCGTCTTCCTGGCGGCGGCAGCGCGCGGGCCTGGGACTCCGGGCGCGTCGAGTCGACGCAGACGACCGGCATCCGCTACGCCGGCGCCCCGCTCGCATCCTCCGTCGACTACGACTGGACGGTCACGGTCGAAGACGAGACCGGCGCGGTGGTCGAGCGCGTCGCCGCGTTCGCGACCGGGATCGTCCATCCCGACGAATGGGCTGCGGCGTGGATCGGACGCAACCCGGTGTACCGGCACGTCGCTCTGCCGCCGCAGGACACGGACATCAGCTTCACCGTGAACAAGCTCCAGCCGGTACGACGGTTCGTCCGTCATTTCGACCTCGACGCCGTGCCGGCGGTGGCGAAGGTGCACGCCTCGGCACAGGGCGTCTACCGCCTGTACGTCAACGGCCACCGCGTGGGCGTCGACGAGCTGGCTCCGGGCTGGACCGAGTATCGGGACCGGATCACCTATCAGTCCTGGGATGTCACGGCCCACCTGCGTCCGGGCCGAAACAGCATCGCCGCTCTGCTCGGCGACGGCTGGTACGTGGGCTTCATCGGCACCGACCGTCGGCACCAGGCTCAGCACTACGGCACGGAGCCGGCGCTCCTCGTGCAGCTGACGATGGACGCGACCGACGGCGGTCGATCGACCCTCGCCACGGACGAGTCCTGGCGCGAGACCGCGAGCGAGATCCTCTACGCCGACCTGTTGATGGGACAGTACGAGGACTCCCGTCGTGCCCAGCCCGACTGGCACCTTCCCGACACCGACATCTCCGACTGGTCGTCGGCGGTGGTCGTGGGGACCGACGTCGATCGGCTCACCCCCGAGGTGGACCCGGGGGTCAGGGCGACCGCGACACTGCCGGCGGTCTCCGTCGAGGAGGTCGGGGAGCGGCGGCACATCGTCGACTTCGGGCAGAACCTCGTCGGCCGCGTGCGCCTGACCGTGCGGGGGCAGGCCGCGGGCACCCGGATCCAGCTCGATCACGCCGAAGTGCTCGACCACGGCGAGCTGTACACCGCGAACCTGCGAACCGCCGAGCCCCTCGACGTGTTCTGGACGAACGGCGAGACGGTGCAGGTTTTCGAGCCGCGGTTCACCCTGCACGGGTTCCGGTTCGCCGAGATCACCGGGCTGGAAGGGCCGCTGGACGCTGCCGACGTCGAGGCCGTCGTGCTGCACAACGACGTCGAGTTCCTCGGCGACTTCTCGTCGTCGGACGCCCCGCTCGATCGTCTCTTCCAGAACATCTGCTGGGGGCTCCGGGGCAACTTCGTCTCCATACCGACCGACTGCCCCCAACGGGACGAGCGTCTCGGCTGGCTCGCCGACGCCCAGGTGTTCGCGCCGACGGCCCTGGCCATCGCCGACGTCGGACCGCTCCTCCGGCGATGGATGCGCGACGTGCGCAGCGCGCAGAACGACGACGGTGCGTTCCCCGACATCGCGCCGCACCTCATCCACCTCCGCGAGGGCGCTCCGGCGTGGGGAGACGGTGGCGTCACGATCCCGTGGCACATCCATCGTGCGACCGGCGACCTGACTGTGCTGGAGGAGGCGGCGGACTCCATGATCGCGTGGGTGCGACACGTCGAACGGCACAACCCCTCCCTCATCTGGCGCGCACAGGTCGGCAACGACTACGGCGACTGGCTGCAGATCGGCGAGGAGACGCGCAAGGACGTGCTGTCGACCGCCTACTTCGCGCACAGCGCCGACCTCACAGCGCGCACCCTCCGACTCGTCGGCAGGGACCACGACGCCGACGACATCGACGAGTTGCGGGAACGGATCGCCGCCGCATTCGGGTCCGCGTTCATCGCCGCGGACGGCACCGTGGCCGGTGACACGCAGGGCGGATACCTGCTCGCCCTGTCGTTCGGGCTCCACCGCGACGACGCCGAGCGCGACCGCATCGCGGAGAAGCTGGTGGAATCCGTGCTGCGCCGCGACGTGTCCCTGACGACGGGTTTCGTGACCGTCGGGCTGCTGTGCCCCGTGCTCGCCGAGATCGGGCGGGAGGATCTCGCGTTCCGCCTGCTCCACAACGACCGCTACCCGTCGTGGCTGTTCTCGGTGCGCAACGGGGCCACGACGATCTGGGAGCGCTGGGACGGATGGACGCCCGAGCACGGGTTCCAGTCGGCTCGCATGAACAGCTTCAACCACTACTCGCTCGGCTCCGTCGGGCAGTGGTTCCTGTCGGGGATCCTCGGCATCACGCAGCAGAGCGATTCCGCGGGCTACCGCGACCTCAGGCTCGCGCCGCGGTTCGATCCGTTCCTCACCCACGCGCAAGGGGCGCTCGAGACTCCGCGCGGACGGGTCGAGAGCGCCTGGCGCCGCGAGGGCGACGAGATCACCTGGACGGTCACGGTTCCTCCCGGGGCGCCTGCCGTCGCCGAGCTTCCCTGCCGCTCGGCATCCGAGATCACGGAAGGAGGCGAGAACACGACGCACTCGCAAGGCGTCACCCTGATGGACCACGGCCAGGGGAGCATCCGCTTGCGGCTGGAATCCGGAACCTTCACCTTCCGTTTCCCGGCCGGATGACCCCCGCCACCCCGCTCACACCTGTTCCGGGGGCTCTCGCCCCCTTCCTGCATTGGAGTTTATCCACCATGAAACTGCGTCACATCGCCATCGTCGCCGGTGTCGCCGTCGCGGCCGTCGGCCTCGCGGCCTGCTCGTCGGAACCGGCAGCGTCGCCGGACGAGCCCACCGATGCGCTCACCATCGCGACCACCTCGAACAACCAGGCGCCGATGGAGGCCGTCGTCGAAGCGTACGAGGAGAAGACCGGCCTCGACGTGAACCTCACCGTCGCCGACACCTCCCAGTTCCAGACCACCGTGCGCACGCAGCTCTCCAGCGGGACCGCGCCCGACGTCTTCACGGTGTGGGCCGGCGGAGGCAACCCGGGCGCCATCGACGTCCTGCAGGGGGCCGGATACCTCGCCGACCTGTCGGACCGTCCCTGGGTCGACGCGGTCGACGAGGGCACTGCCGAGACGCTGCAGATCGACGGGAAGACCTACGGGCTGCCGTCGAAGCTCGACGCCGTCGGCGCCATCTACAACACCGGCACCCTGGCCGAGCTCGGGCTCGAGGTGCCGACGACCTACAGTGAACTGCTCGACTACTGCGCGGATGTGAAGGACGCAGGCAAGGTCGCATTCGCCCTCGGGATCCAGACCGACTGGGTCACGCAGCTCATCCCGTACGCGCTCGTGGCCTCGACCGTCTACGGCGACGCCCCGGACTTCGATGCCGAGCTCACCGATGGATCCGCGACCTTCGCGGGGTCGGGCTGGGGTGACGCCTTCGACAAGTACCTGGAGATGAGCGACGCCGGGTGCTTCAACGACGACCCGCTCGGGACCGACGTGACGGCGTCGTACGCGCTCGTGAACTCGGGCGCCGCGGTGGGCGTCGTGCAGGTGCTGGCCTCGTATCCGCAGATCGCCTCGACGGCCCCGGAGGGAACCGAGTTCGGCTTCTTCGCGCTGCCGGGAGACGACTCCGGCACCACGGCGATCCCCCGCGGCATCGGCGTGAGCTTCGCCGTCAACGAGTCGGCGAAGAACAAGGTCAACGCGCTGGACTTCGTCGACTGGCTCGCGACCCCCGAGGCGACGGCGATCTGGTTCGCGACCGCCCCCGGCATCCCCGCGCTGAGCGACGCCGAGGTCGAACTCGACCCCGTCATGCAGTCCGCCGCCGACATCATCGCCGCCGGCGACACGGCGCCGATGCCCGATCAGGGCTGGCCGAACGCCAAGGCCCAGTCGGCGCTGTTCATCGGCACCCAGCAGCTGTTCTCGGACCAGGCGAGCGTCGACGACGTGCTGCGCGCCATGGACGAGGCCTTCGCCGGCTGACCCCTCCGTCGGATGCACGCGATGAGACGCCTGCATCCGACGTCCGTCCTCCTCCACGCCTCGCTCGAAAGAAGCTCCATCGCCATGCGCTCGCACGACATCATCACCGCCGTACCCCTCTCGTTCGATCAGAGCGGAGGGCTGGACCTCGACGGTTCACGCCGGATCCTCGAATACGTCGCCGCGTCCGGCGTGCAGGGTGCGCTCGTGCTGGGGACGACGGGTGAGTTCCCGGCCCTGTCGATCGAGGAGCGCAACGCCGTCGCGCGCCTGTCGGTGGAGATCCTGGCGGGCGTGCGGGTGATCGTGCACGTGGGGGCGGCGAGCCGGTTCGAGGTGTCGCAGCTCATCCGCGGTGCCCGCGACGCCGGAGCGACGGAGATCGCCGTCCTCACCCCCTATTACCTTCCAGCCACACCCGACGAGGTCTACGACTTCTTCCGCGAGGTCGCGTCGGAGGCCGCTGGACTCGATGTCTACGTCTACATGTTCGAGGCCCGCACCGGCATCCCGGTCGATGCCGATCTCCTCGTCCGTCTCGCAGAGCTGCCCGGGGTCGTCGGAGTGAAGGTGAGCGGTGAATCGCTCGACCTGATCTCGTCCTTCCGGGAACGGCTGCCCGAGGGCTTCCGGATCTACACCGGAGCGGACGGCGACTTCGCGCGCGCCGGACGAGCGGGGGCGGACGGGGTGATCTCGGGTGTCGCATCGGCCTTCGCGGTGCCGTTCGTCGCGATGCGGGACGCTCTTCTCGCGGACGACACCGGTCGCATCGCGACACTGCAGACAGACATCGACGAGGTCGTCGAAGCCGTGGACGGATCCCCCGCGCGCATGCGCGCCGTCCACCGCCTCGCCGGGCGCCCGGTCGGGGGCAAGCGCATGCCCATCCCCGAGCCGGACGCCGAGGTGCTCGCGCGTCTCGAACGCGCCGTGCCTCGTTTTCACTGAAACCGCGGCGTCCGACGACGGGCGTCGCACGACAAAGGAGTTGCAATGCTGCCCTCACACGTCACACTCCGCAGGCGAACGCTCGCTGCGGGTGCGCTGCTGACCGCCGCGGTGCTGGTCGCCGGTCTCGCCGGACCCGCCGTCGCCGACGACGAGTCCGCGCCGATCCGGGTGGTCGACGGCCTCATCGACACCACGTCCCTGATCTCGCTCGGGTTGCCGCAGGCCGAGAACGCCGAGACCGTCACGATCTTCGAACCAGGAGATCAGGACGACAAGTTCAACCACGGGACCGTGCTGCTGCCGTTCCGCGGAAAGCTGTACGCCCAGTGGCAGAGTTCGGCGCTGGACGAGGACGCCCCGGAGACCGTCGTGAAGTACAGCGTCAGCGACGACGGCGAGGTCTGGTCCGAGCCGGTTCCGCTCACGGCGCCGCGCACCGACGGCTACACCTCCAACGGAGGATGGTGGACCGACGGGGAGACCCTCGTCGCCTACCTCAACGTGTGGCCGGCCGCCCTCAAGCCCCGCGGCGGATACACCGAGTACGTCACGAGCACCGACGGCGTGAACTGGTCGGCTCCGCAGCGCGTGACCGACCAGAACGGCGTGCCCGTCGACGGCATCATCGAGCAGGACGTCAAGGCGCTCCCCAGCGGCCGCGTGCTCACGGCGTTCCACGTGCAGCCCGGGTTGCAGGTGAAGCCGTACTACACGGACGACCCCCTCGGAGTGACCGGATGGACGCAGGGGGAGTTCGACAATCAGCCGTATCTGCCCGACGAGATGTCGCGCGAGCTCGAGCCGAGCTGGCACGTCAGGGAGGACGGCTCGATCGTGATGACCTTCCGCGATCAGGGCGGCAGCTCGATGTTCAAGCTCGCCTCCGTCAGCGAGGACGACGGTGCGACCTGGTCGGACTCCGTCGTCACGAACGTGCCGGATTCGCGGACGAAGCAGAGCGCGGGAAACCTGCCCGACGGCACCGCCTACCTCGTCGGCAGCCTGACCGGGACCAAGACCCGCTTCCCGCTGGTCATCGTCCTGAGCGCTGATGGAGAGACGTTCGACGACGGATACGTCCTGCGCGACGCGAACGATCTTCAGCCGCGCCGATACGAAGGCAAGTCCAAGAACCTCGGCTACAGCTACCAGAAGAGCGTCCTCTGGGGCGACGACCTCTACGTCTCGTACGGCACGAACAAGGAGGACGTCGAGCTGACCCGCATTCCGGTGCAGGACCTCGCTCAGCGGGATGTCCCGGGGGCGGTGGCCGCGCCGACGGCGGTGGGCTCCGGCCGATCGCTGCAGGTGGCATGGGCCGCGCCGGCCGACGCGGGCGACTCCGCGATCACGGGCTACGTGGTCGAGGCGGTGGCGACGTCAGGGCGCACGATCCGCGTCGAGGTCGCGGCCGGAGAGACGAGCACGACACTCGCGGACGTGCACCCCGGACGCTACCGGGTCACGGTCACGGCGGTGAACGAGTTCGGCGAGGGCGAGCGGTCTGCGCCCTCCGGGTGGACCAACGTCACGGGCGGTCGAGGCTGACGCCTGCTCGGTGAGTGCGGATGCCGTGGGGGAGACCCCACGGCATCCGTCGTTTCTGCAGGCTGGCGGGTGGCGGCGTCGACGTTTCCCGCGGCCGGAGCCCTAGCAATCTGAAATCGATTTCGCTAGATTCGGCATCTCATCTGCCGCTCGACGAGGAGCACCATGTCCGACACCCCCGCCCGCCGCCTGCGCCGTCTGCGCCCGATCGCCGCGGCGGCATCCGTCGTCGTCGCGCTCGGCCTCGCCGCCTGTTCCGGAGGCACCGCGAACGACGACACCGTGGACATCGACACCGATCAGGACAAGCCGTTCGTCCTCGATGGCGTGTCGGGTCTCACCGAGGTCGCGCAGCTCACCGGTCCCGCGGCCATCAACGACACCGAGTCCGTCGGCGTCGCCGGCACCGACCTGGGGTCGATGGCGACCGTCGGCGACAAGACCTTCTTCTTCTTCGGCGACACCTTCGGCGAGCGGGCGCCGGGGACCACGGGTGGCCAGGGTGGGCAGTGGCGCTCGAACGTCGCCGCATGGAGCACCGACGACGACCCCTCCGACGGCATCTTCTTCGACGGGTGGGTGAGCGACGGCATCGGTCTCGCGGCCCCGATGATCGAGGGTGACCACGATGCGAACGACGGGAGCGGTGAGGTGACGAAGATCCCCACCGCCGGCTTCGCGATTGGGGACACGATCTACGTCTCCTACATGTCGGTGAGCTTCTGGGGCGACCCCGGGGCCTGGGATTCCCGCCGTTCCGCACTCATCGTCTCGCGGGACGACGGCCAGAGCTGGGATCCGGTGGAGGGTGTCGAATGGCCGGGGGACTCGAACTTCGTCCAATTCGCCGCCGCTCCCGTGACCGAGGCGGGCAAGGACTGGATCTACCTGTGGGCGATCCCGTCCGGCCGGTTCGGGGAGGTGAAGCTGATGCGCGTCCCCGCGACGGAGGAGGCGGTCGAGGACCAGTCGGCCTACTCCTACTACGCGGGTCTCGAGGGTGAGAGTCCGCGGTGGAGCGACGACATGACCGAGGCGGAGACCATCGTCGAGGGGACCATCGGCGAGCTCTCGGTGATGTGGTCGACGTACCTCGAACGGTGGATCATGACGTATTCGGATGCCGGGAACGCATACATCCGCGAGGGGATCACGCCGTGGGGTCCATGGGGAGAGCCGATCGAGGTGATCGACGGTGGCGACTATCCCGGGCTGTACGCGCCGTATCTGAATCCCCGCCAGGTGTCGGACGACGGGCGACGGATCTACTTCACCCTCTCGCTCTGGGACCCCTACAACGTGTTCTGGTTCTCGGTGGACCTCGACCGCGCCGCGGACGGATGACCCTCTCGCGACTCTTGCGCATGAAATCGATTTCGCCTACTCTGACGCATACCCGATCACCGCGGATCGACGTGCGCTGGTCGGTACCCATCGGCAGGAGCCGAGACACAGCACGACTCGAAGATGAGTGACGTCCTGAGGAGGACCAATGCGGAAGACACGCAGTCGCATGTGGAAGGTCGCAGCATCCGTCGCCGTGGCCGGCATCGCCCTGAGCGGGTGCTCCGGCGGTGGCGGCGGCGGAGGAGCGGGCGCGGAAGGAGAGCCGGACAGCGGCGAGCTGAACTTCGTCTACATGGGCGACGCCGATCAGCAGAAGGCCTTCAACGCGCTGTTCGCCGAGTTCAACAAGGAATACCCCGACATCAAGCTCAAGGCCGTCGGCATCCCGAGCGGCAACTGGGCCACGTTCTCGACCACCGTCGCGACCCGCTTGGCGGGCGGCCAGAAGATCGACATCATCCAGGTCGCCACCGAGGGCCAGCGCCTCTTCGCCTCCAAGGGGATCCTCGCCGACCTCGCCCCCTACATCGAGCAGGACCAGGACGTCGTCGACGACTACTGGGACGACATCAGCCCCAACCTGCAGAAGTTCAACGAGGAGTTCGCGGCCGGCCCCGAGGGGGAGACCGTGTTCATCCCCGGCGGGTTCAACACCATGGCCATGTACCTCAACAAGGACGTCTTCGAGAAGGCCGGTGTCGCGATCCCGGAGGACGGCAACTGGACCTGGGACGAGTTCGTCGCCGCCGGAAAGCAGATCAAGGAGAAGACCGGTGCGTACCTGGTCGGCGCCGGATCGGGCTACTTCGTCGATGTGATGCCGTGGCTCACCACCAACGGCGCCAGCACGTTCAACGAGGACTGGAGCACCCCCACCTACAACTCGCCCGAGGCCGTCGCCTCCGCGGAGTTCGCCCGCAGCCTGGTCGAGATGGGCCTCGCCCCGAAGCCCGGCGGTCAGTTCGACGGCAACACCGCGTTCAAGCAGGGCAAGCTCGCCATCCTGAGTGGAGGACGCTGGCCCGTGCTCGGTGTGCGCGAGCTCGACATGGTCGACAAGACCGTCGTCGTGAACTGGCCGACCCAGACCGGCAACGGCTCACCCGTCGGATGGGACGCCTGGAACATCGCGAAGAACAGCGACAACAAGCAGGCCGCCTGGACGTTCATCAAGTTCCTGATGTCGGAGGAGGCCGGCAGCTACTTCGCCGAGATCGGCGGAACCATCGTCCCCGCGCGGGAGTCCGTCGCGAACTCGCCCGCGTTCACCGACAATGCGCCGGAGGGCACCATCCGGTTGAGCGAGGCGATGTCGTTCGCGACGCCGATCCCGTCGATCGACCAGGGCGCCGAGGCGCAGAAGGTGATCGAAGAGGCCTGGGGCACGATCATCGCCGGCCAGGGGGAGGCGCAGAAGACCCTCGACGCGGCGCAGGCCGAGTTGGAGAAGCTGGTCGGTGAGTAGTCTGACCGCTGCCCGTCCGGTGCGGCGCCCTGGAGCCGAGCTCCAGCGGCGTCGCACCGCGATCACGGGTTGGATGTTCGTCAGCCCCGCGCTGCTGCTGTTCCTCGTGTTCGTCGCCGGACCGTTCGTGTTCGCGATCGTGCTCGCGTTCCTGAAGTGGGACATGCTCACGCAGCCCGAGTTCGTCGGCCTCGACAACTTCGCGACGCTGTTCTCGGACCCGATCCTGCCGCAGGTGCTGCTGAACACCTTCGTGTTCGCCTTCGCATCGATCGTCACCCACCTGGTGTTCGGGCTGCTGCTCGCGCTGGCCGTGAACCGGGTGGCGAGTCGCGTGCTGAGCTACTTCGCGCGCGTGGCGATCTTCTTCCCGTTCCTCATCTCGTGGGCCGCGGTCGCACTGCTATGGAAGTACGTGCTCGATCCCACGTTCGGCTACGTGGCGCAGTACGCGGCCGGCTTCGGAATCGAACTGCCCAACTTCTTCGCCGATCCCGCGTGGGCCATGCCGGCGATCATCTTCATCGACCTCTGGCACACCGTCGGGTTCACGTTCATCATCATGCTGGCGGGTCTCCAGACCGTGCCGAGTGAACTCGTGGAAGCGGCGCGCACCGACGGCGCGACGTCGTGGCAGGTGTTCTGGAACGTCACGCTGCCGCTGATGTCGCCGACCCTGTTCTTCGCGACGATCATCACCTTCATCGGCGCGTTCCAGATCTTCGACCCCATCCAGATCATCACCAAGGGCGGGCCGCAGAACTCCACGACCACGATCATCATGTATCTGTACGAGAAGGGCTTCCAGGCGTTCGACATGGGCTACGCCGCCGCCGTCGCCCTGCTCGTGTTCCTCATCATCATGGGAGTCACCGTGTTGCAGTTCCTCGGCCGCCGGAAGTGGGTGCACGAATCATGACGCTGCTGCCACCCGCCGTCGATCCGGCGCAGACCGATGTCCTCACCCGTGTCGAGCGCGCTCGCCTTCGCCGCCGCCACCGGCCGAGTGTCGGAGGGGTGATCGTCGACATCGTGCTCGTGGTCTTCGGCATCCTCATGCTCTCGCCGCTGATCTGGCTCATCGTCCAGAGCCTCACCGAGCCCGAGTTCGCCTTCGCGTCGCCGCCCCGGTGGCTGCCGATCCCGTTCACGGTCGAGAACTTCGGCGACGTGTTCGAATACATGCCGTTCTTCCAGCAGTTCGGCAACTCGCTCGCGCTCGCGCTGATCTCGACCGTCGGAGCCCTGTTCTTCTCCGTGCTCGCCGCGTACGCGTTCGCCAGGATCGACTTCCGCGGCAGCCGGGTGCTGCTGGTCGTGATGCTCTCGGCCCTCATGGTGCCGGGGCAGCTGGTGATCATCCCGATCTTCATCATGATGCGCCAGCTCGGCCTCGTCGACACCCTGGCCTCGCTGTGGCTTCCGGCCCTGATCAACGTGTTCCAGATCTTCTTCCTCTCGCAGTACTTCAAGACGATCCCCCGTGAGCTCGACGAGGCGGCGCGGCTCGATGGTGCAGGACACCTGTGGATCCTGTTCCGCATGCTCATCCCGCTGTCGGCGCCAGCGGTCGCCGCCCTCGCGATCCTCGGGTTCGAGGCATCGTGGAACGGCTACTTCGGGCCGTTGATCTTCCTGTCGAGCCCGGAGAACATGACGCTTCCGCTCGGACTGGTCACGCTGCAGAACGGGTTCGGCGCCGCGCCGGCGGTCATCGTGTTCGCCGCGATCACCATGGTCGTCGTGCCGCTGCTCGTGGTCTTCCTGGCCTTCCAACGTCAGATCGTGGAGAGTGTCGCGTCGACGGGACTGAAGGGATGACCGGGGTGACCGCGCCCGTGCGCGGCTCCATCGACCCGGTGCTCCTGCGGCTGCCCGGAGCGGCCTGGCGTGCGCTCGCACCTCTCGGCGTCACCGGTGTGACGGGACTGGCGGCGTGGGCCTTCGCGACGGCGCTGCTCGGCCCCGGGTCGCCACTCGTCCCGGTGCTCGTCGTCGGCGCTTCGGCGTTCCCTGCCGCCTGGGCGCTCGGCTCGATGCACGACCGGATCTTCGACCGTCCTCCCGCGCGCTACGGGCGGCGCCTGACCCTCATGCTCCTCGGCGCGGGTATGCCCGCCGTGGCGGTGGCGTGGTCGATGCTCACAGCCGCCGTGGCCGAGGCGGCGGCCGTACCCCTGTTCCCGGTGCTCGCGGTGGCCGCGACCCTCGTGGCCGTACTCTGCGCGATCGTCGCGGTGGTCGCCGTACCGGTGGGGGCGATGCGTGACGACGTGAGTCTGCGCACGCTCGTGACCGTGTCCGCCGTCGCGGCATTGCGTCGTCCGGCGGGACCCCTCGCCGCGCTGGCCGCCTCGTCGGCGCTCACCTGGCTCGGACTCACCTGGTTCGGTGGGCTCCTGCTGTTCGTCGCCCCGGTGCTCATGGTGCTCGCGGTGGCCGCAGCCTGGCCGGCGGCCACGGCATCCGGCGTCGCCCTTCCCCCGCTCCCGCCCGCCCGCCGACCCGCCAGAGGAGAATCATGACGGACATCCTGCCGCAGTCCCGCCCCCACACCGAGGCTCCGGCCCTCGCGATGCCGGTCGGGGGGATCGGCACCGGCGGATTCGCGGTGAACGCCGACGGCTCGCTGCGTCAATGGCAGCTGCAGGGGATGCCGAACCACCTCGGCGCTCTGCCGGGCACGGGGTTCTGGATGCGGGTGACCCAGGTCGAGCCGCCCCTCAACGTGATCTCGATGGTGCAGGGCACCCCCGTGCCGGACCCCGCGGCGTCGCTCACCACCGACGGGCATGTGCCGGAGTGGATGACGGCAGCGGCCGAGGCCTTCGGCACGTTCGAGTCCGCCTCGTTCCGGGGGACCTATCCGATCGCCGAGGTCGACCTCACCGACACCCGTCATCCCGTGGCGGTGCGGATGCGTGTGCTCAATCCGCTCGCACCGCGCGATGTCGAGTTCAGCTCGATCCCGACCGGGATGTTCGAGTTCACGCTCACCAACACCGGACCGATCGCGGTGCACGGCACGCTCGCCGGCTCACTCCTCAACGCGATCGGCTGGGATGGCATCACGCCCATCTCCGACAGCACACCGGGGCTCGGCGGCAACGTCAACCGGCTGCGCCGCGGCAAGGGGTGGTCGCGCATCGTCATGGACAACCCGTCCCTCGACGAGAGCGACCAGCTCGCCGGTCAGCTCGTCCTCGCGGCCGACGACGAGAGCGCGGCCGTCCTCACCCGATGCAGCGGGCTCGAGCACCTGGACGCCTTCCTGCGCTCGCGCGCGGCCAACGACGGTCGGTCCCGGCTCGCTCTCGCTCCCACGGTGGGTGATCCGCAGCTCAACGCGCCTCGCGGCGGAACCGGAGCCAGTGCGCAGGGACGGTCGTGGCTCGGCGTGGTCGGTGTCCCGTTCGCCCTCGAGCCAGGGGCGTCCCGCACCATCCGCTTCTCGATCTCCTGGCATCTGCCGAACCGCTTCGTCGACATCGAGCAGTTCGGGCGGCCGCACCCCGAGTGGGGGTCATCGCGCTTCTACCTCGGCAACGCGTACGGACTGCGATTCCTCGACGCGATGGACGTGCAGTCGACGGTCGAGCGACGCTGGGGTGAACTCACCGAGCGCACCGCGAAGTGGACCTCGACACTCGTCGACTCCAGCCTCGACCCCCGCGAGGTCGAGCACCTGGCCGCGCAGGCCGCCTACGTTCGCAGCCCGACGTGCTTCATCGGCGCCGACGGCAGGTTCTACGGTTACGAGGGATCGCTCGGCGACTCGACCTGGATGTGGTCGGGCGTCTTCGGTGGATCGTGTCCGCTCAACTGCACCCACGTCTGGCAGTACGAGGCGGCGCTCGCGGGTCTCTGGCCGAGCCTCGAGCGTGACATGCGCGACACCGAGTTCGACGTGATGCAGGCCGCCGACGGCGCGATCCCGCACCGGCTGCGTGTGCCGACCTATCTGCCGCAGATGACGGACGAGTTCATCGGCGGACCGGAGGAGCCCGCGCTCGACGGCATGCTCGCGACCATCCTCAAATCCCTCAGGGACGTGCAGCGCGGTGCCGGTCGTGACTGGCTGGAGCGGCGGTGGCCGCAGCTCGTCAGGCTCTATACGCACATCGTCGACCGCTGGGACGGCGACGGCGACGGCGTGCTCCGCGGCATCCAGCCCAGCACCCACGACATCGACCTCGCGGGGGCGAACCCGTTCATGGGCACGCTGTGGCTCGCGGCGCTGCGGGCCTACGAGGAGCTGGCTCTTCTCGTCGGAGATGCCGACGCGGCGACCGAGGCGCAGGAGCGGTTCCAGTCGGGGTCACAGATGTACGATGACGCACTCTTCGACGGCACCCACTACATCCAGGTGCTCGACGAGGGCGACCCGGAGGACTACCAATGGCGCACCGGGGTGCTCTCGGATCAGGTCATCGGACAGTGGTGGGCCCATCAGCTCGGACTCGGCCACATCCTGCCGCCGGAGCACGTGCGCAGCGCTCTGCGTCACGTGGTCGCCTCGAACCTCCGGCACGGCTTCGCCGACTTCGAGCATCCCTACCGGGTCTATGCCGACACTGCGGAGGACGTCGGGCTGCTGATGTGCACCTGGCCTGAGGGCGGCCGCCCCGACGTGCCGACCCGTTACGCGGACGAGGTGTGGACGGGCATCGAGTGGCAGGTCGCGGCGCACTGCGTCTTCGAGGGGCTGGAAGACGAGGCACGGCAGGTGCTGGACGGGCTCTGGAACCGTCATGACGGCCGCCGCCGCAACCCGTACAACGAGATCGAGTGCGGCGACCACTACGCCAGGGCCATGGCGGGGTGGACGCTGCTCCAGGCCCGGTCGGGTGTGCGCGTCGATGAGGCGAACGGCGAACTGCACGTCGGCGCTCCCGGCCGCTGGCCCTGGGTCGGCTCAGCCGGGTACGGCACGGTGACCGTCGGCGAACAGGTGGAGATCGACGTGGTCGAGGGGGACTGCCCCTTCACGGTGGTGCGCGCGGGCTGAGCGGGCGGGGACTGATCCCCGCAGGGCCCGGTCCTGCGGGGCTCAGTCCTGCGGGGCTCAGTCCTGCGGCGGCCGCGAGGGGGAGGCCCCGATGTCCGGCACGGGAGCGGACCCCAGGTGCACCTCCAAGTCGTCAGCTGTCGGCGTCTTCGGGCGACGAGCCGTCGGCCGGTCGAGGTAGAACATCGCCGTCGAGGCGATGTCGTCGCGCAGCGGGAGATAGCGCCAGCCGCTGCGCCAGCCGAGCGCCTGGATGTCGACCTTCGGGATGCCCGTCGCGAAGTGGATCGGGTCGAGCAGGTGCCACCGATACATGCCGAACCGCTGCTGCGACACGTAGAGGCCGTCGGGGCGGATTACCTGGGGCATCCCGAGGTACGGCGTCGAGAACTCGGTGTACCCCCGGCCCGGGATGTCGAAGTTCCAGGCGCCGCCGAAGTAGTCCTCGGTGCCGGTGCCGCAGATCGTCGGATGGTCGGTGTCGTCGTCGAGGTAGAACTTGATCTCGCCCTCGCCCCACCAGCCGTTGGAGTTCACTCCCCACGCGATGTACGTGCCCACGTACTGGCCCTGCCCCTCGATGCCCTCGAGGATCACGTGCGGGGTGAGCTCCTCCAAGGGGTTCGATCGCCGCCATTGCGCGTGGAAGTAGGCGTCGTTCGCGTGGTCGCCGCCGACCTCGTAGGTCACCTGGTAGTACACGCGCACGTCGACGACGGAGGTGTTCTCGATCGTGAGGCGCGCACCATCGCGGAACGGCATCGGCCAGTACGAGTTGAAGCCGCCGTGGGGGTTGGCGGCGATGGTCTGCGAGTTCACCTGCGCGAAGACGCCCCATCCGTTGCAGAAGAAGTCGCCGTACGGCACCTCGACCGCCGGCTCCTCCGCCCCGTCCCAATACGCCCGCAGCAGCAGGGTGCGCCAGTTGTCGGTGTGCGTCGTGATCCAGATGTGGGTGATCTTGCCCGCTCCGCGGATGCTCGCGAGCTCGAACGTCTCGCCGGCCTTGATGTCGACGCTCGGCGAGATCTTCCAGCCGGGGCCGAGGTCGCGAGCGTTCGCGGCGCCCGTTCCCTCGGTCGCCCGGCCGCCGCCCCCCGCGGAGCCGTCGAAGTTCTCGGGTGAGATGGAGCGGGTCTGGATCGGCCGCAGCGCCGCGAGAGATGCCAGATCAGAGGGTGCAGAAGTCATGGCCGCCAATGTAATCGATTTCAGATCGGAACACCAGAGAACGCGAACGTGCGCGATACTGTTGCTTCACGTCCGGCGCGATCGGACAGGCAGTGAGGGTGCATGACCACGATCTACGACGTCGCAGAGCTCGCGGGGGTCTCTCCCGCGACGGTCTCGCGCGTGTTCAACGGGACGAGCGTGTCGGACGAGAAGGTCGCAGCCGTGCGCGACGCCGCCGCCAAGCTCAAGTTCACCCCGAACCGCACCGCCCGCACGCTGCGCCGCCAGAGCTCCGAGGTGATCGCGCTCGTGATCCCCGACATCGAGAACCCCTACTTCACCGAGATGGCTCGCGGGGTGGAGGACGTCGCCTCCGAGGCCGGGTACTCGGTCGTGCTCTGCAACTCCGATGCGCAGCTCGAGAAGGAGGCCACGTACCTCCGGATCGCGATCGCCGAGCACATGTCGGGTGTGATCATCGCCACCGCCGATGAGCACTCCGATCTCGAGACGATCCTCGCCACCGGCCGTCCCGTGGTCGCCGTCGACCGCAGCACCACGTACGACATCGACGGTGTCGTCATGGCCAACCGCGCCGCCGGCACCTCCGCCACCCAGGACCTGATCAACGCCGGCTACCGGCGCATCGCCTACATCGGCGGACCCGAGCACATCGACACGGCCGCCGAGCGCGCGGCGGGATGGCGTGCGGCGCTCGCCGCAGCGCACCCCGACCTCGATCCGGATGAGCTCGCGCGATTCGCGACCTTCCGCGTCGATGGCGGTCGCGCCGCGATGGAGGAGCTTCTCGCGCTTCCCGAGCCGCCGGATGCCGTGGTGGCGGGCAACAACCTCATCGGCGTCGGCGCCATCCAGGTGCTGACCGAACACGGACTCACCCCGCCGGAGGTCGGAGTCGCGGTCATCGGCTCACTGCCGTTCACGACTCTGTCGCCCACGGCCGTCACCGTCGTGCGGCTGCCCGCCCGGCACATGGGTGTGACCGCTGCGCGGATGCTGCTCGAGCGCATCAAGGGCGATCAGCAGCCGGCTCGGACGGTCGTGCTGCGCAACGAGGTGCAGCCCGCGAACCCGCGGAGCTGAACGGGGTCAGCGAGAACGCCAGAACCGGGTCGCGAGGTTCGCGACCTCTTTGTCGAGTTCTTCGAGTCGGTGATCGATCGAGCCGAAGCGCGCCTCGAACTTCGCGTCCATGCCGTCGAACTTCGCGTCCATCGCATCGAAGCGCGCCTCGAACTTCGCGTCCATGCCGTCGAACTTCGCGGTCAGCTCGCCGCGGAGCGACGTGATCATCCTGTCGTTCTGACGCATGAGCAGCGTGAGCGCACCCAGCATGAAGACGGCGAAGACGCCGATCAGAGTCCAGACCTGAGGCTCGTTCATCTGCATGTCTCCATCCTGTGCGGGAGAGCCCACGTTGTCACGGTATTCCGGTGGTCCCTGACCTCGGGAACGGTCATTGTGAGGAGGCCGCGGGGCGGATTTCCTGTGCAGGAAGAGTGGCTCCCTTGCATCATGAAATCGATTTCGCGTACAGTGGCCACCAGATCGGCGGACGTCGACGTCCGACATCAGGGAGGACACATATGCGCTGCACCCTCGGGGTGGACATCGGCACATCGAGCAGCAAGGGCGTGCTCGTGGATGCCACCGGTTCCATCGTCGCGACCGCGACGAGGGCGCACGACGTCGACCGCCCGCACACCGGCTGGGTGGAGATGGACGCGCGGATCTGGTGGGACGAATTCGTGTCGCTCGCCCGAGAGCTCATCGGAGCGGTCGCCGACGTGGAGATCGCCGGGGTCGGAGTCAGCGGGATGGGGCCGTGCATCCTGCTCGCCGACGAGAGCGACGAGCCCGTGCGCCCCGCCATCCTCTACGGGGTCGACACCCGCTCCACGGCCCAGATCGACAGGATCACCCGGGAACTCGGCGTCGACGAGATCACCCGGCTCGGCGGCTCGACGCTGACCTCGCAGGCCGGCGGACCGAAGATCGCCTGGGTCGCCGATGAGGAGCCCGACGCCTGGGCGCGGGCCCGACGCCTGTACATGCCGGCTTCCTGGCTCGCCGGCCGACTGACCGGCGCCTACGTGCTCGACCACCAGTCCGCCAGCCAGGTGTCGCCGCTCTACGACATCGACCACGCGCGCTGGCATGACGCGTGGTGGGCGAGATACGCCGGCCCGATCGCGCAGCCTCGGCTGCTGTGGGCAGGGGACGTCGCCGGCGAGGTCACGACGGAGGCCGCCGCGGCCACGGGCATCCCCGCGGGCACCCCGGTGATCGCGGGGACGATCGACGCGTGGACCGAGGCGGTGAGCGTCGGCGCGCACGAGGTGGGTGACCTCATGCTCATGTACGGCACGACGATGTTCATGGTGTTCACGAACGGCACCGAGAGCCTGCGCACGCCCTCCATGTGGACGACGGCCGGAGCGTTCGACGGCACGCGCAACCTCGCAGGAGGGCTCTCGACCTCCGGCGCTCTCACCGCATGGATGACCGAGCTCACGGGAGCCGACTATCCCGTACTCCTCGCTGAAGCCGAGGCCTCAGGACCCGGCGCCGGAGGGGTGCTCATGCTGCCGTACTTCGCGGGGGAGCGCACACCGATCCAAGACCCCGACGCTCGCGGCGTGATCGCCGGCCTCACGCTCGCGCACACGCGCGGCGACCTTTACCGCGCAGCGTTGGAGGCCACCGCGCTGGGGGTGCGGCACAACGTCGAGACGATGCGCGCAGCGGGCGCCGACATCCGTCGGATCGTCGCCGTCGGCGGCGGGACCCAGGGGCGGCTCTGGCTGCAGATCGTGTCGGACGTCACGGGTCTCGTGCAGGAGCTGCCGGAGACGACGATCGGCGCGAGCTACGGCGCGGCCTTCCTCGCCGCGACCGCGACGGCGGCTCCCGGGGCGGCACCCGCCATCACCGACTGGAACCCGATCGCCGAGCGCATCCGGCCGCAGACGCAGCTGCAGCCCCTCTACGACACCCTCTTCGACCGGTATTTGCGCTTGTACGAGGGCTCACGGTCCGTCATCCACGATCTCGCCGCCGCGCAGCGGAGCACCGAACCCATCCCCAACCCGGAGGCATCATGACCACCTACACCCTGCCGGCCCCGGCCGCTCGTCCCGCAGCCGCCCCGCAGACCGCGTACCTCATCACCTCGGGTGACCTTCGTGAATCGGCGAACGTCGCGGGGTGGCCGACCCAGGCCGACCTCGAGGCAGGCGTCACCGGGGTGCTGACGTCGCTCGGGTGGGAGGTCGTCCGCCCCTTCGGCGTCGATCCGGTCACCGGTCATGGCTTCATCTCGAGCCAGCGGATGGGCCTCGAGGTGTTCCGGAACATCCCGGTGGACGCGCCCCTGGTCGTGGCTATCGCGAACTGGCAGTACTCGCATCACGTGCTCGCAGGTCTTCGCACGCATGAAGGGCCGATCCTCACGGTCGCGAACTTCGCCGGGGACTGGCCGGGCCTCGTCGGACTCCTCGGTCTGAACGCGGGGCTCACCAAGATGGGCAAGCCCTACGCCACGACCTGGTCGGTCGATTTCACCGACGAGTGGTTCACGGATGGCATCAGGGAGTGGACCGAGACCGGCTCCGTCACGCACGACGCCTCGCATGTGCGCGCCCTACCCGCCCTCCCGGACAGTCCCGAGAAGCAGTTGGGCGAAGCGCTCGCCGCGCAACTCCTCGCCGACAAGGCCATCATCGGCGTCTTCGACGAGGGGTGCATGGGCATGTACAACGCGATCTTCGACGACGAGCTGCTCAACCGCACCGGCATCTACAAGGAACGCCTGTCGCAGTCGGCGCTCTACGCCGAGATGCTGGAGGTCGCCGACGACGAGGCTGATGCCGCGTACGACTGGCTGATCGACGCCGGAATGACATTCCGGTACGGCGAGGATGCCACCACCGAGCTCACGCGCGAGCAGGTGCAGTGGCAGCTGAAGATGTACATCGCCGCGCTGCGCATCGCCGACGACTTCGGCCTCGATGCCGTCGGCATCCAGTACCAGCAGGGCCTGAAAGACCTGGTGCCCGCCTCGGATCTGGCCGAGGGGATCCTGAACTCCACGGAACGTCCGCCGGTGCTGTCGCGCGACGGTTCACGAGTGCTGCATGAGGGGCGCGCGTTCCCGCACTTCAACGAGGCCGACGAGGGGGTCGCGGTCGACGCCCTCGTGACCGATCGGGTGTGGCGCGCGATGGGACTGGTCCCCGACAACACGCTGCACGACGTGCGGTGGGGGGAGGACTTCGACGGGCAGTTCGTGTGGGTGTACGAGATCTCCGGCTCCGTGCCGGGGTCGCATCTGGGCGGCTGGCAGAACGCCGAGGGCTGGCGCCAGGGGCATGTGTTCTTCCCGGCGGGGGGCGCCACGATCAACGGCGTCTCGAAGCCGGGGGAGATCGTGCTGTCGCGGGTGTTCATCGCCGACGGCATCCTGCAGGCCGACATCTTCCGCGCGAGCGTCGTCGAGCTGCCGGCGGAGGAGACGCAGCGGCGCAAGGACGCGACGAACCCGGAGTGGCCGATCGCTCACGTGGTGCTGCACGGCATCTCTCGTGACCAGTTCATGGCCCGCCACAAGGCCAACCACGCCCAGCTCGTCTACGCGCCCGATGCCGAGACCGCCGACAGGGCACTCGTCGCGAAGGCCGCGATGTTCGCGGGTATGGGGATCGCCGTCAACCTCGTGGGCGACGTCGCGATCTGATCGGGGCCCGTGCCGCGGAGACTACTGCGAGCGCCAGAATCGCGTGGCGAGGTTCGTCAATTCCTTGTCGAGGTCGTCGACCTTGGATTCGATGCGGCCGAGCCGCGCGTCCATGCCGTCGATACGTGCGGAGAGGGTGCCGTCGATCCGGTCGATGCGTGCGGAGAGCGTGCCGTCGATCCGGTCGACCTCGGCGCGGATGATGCGGCTGAGCTGTGTGGTCATGAGCGTCACGCCGCCGAGCATCACGGCGGCGAAGAGTCCGATCAGGGTCCATACCTGCGGGTCGTTCAAGGGCATGCCTCCAGTCTGTGTGTGGAGGGTCAGCGTGTCACGGTATTCCGGTGGCGGTAGACGCGGAACCCGGTGGTTGTGCAGAACCCGCCGATGGGGGATTCGGTGCAGTACGGGAGACCGCATCGGGGCGGAGTCCACTCGGCGGACCACTCAACGCCCGCAGGGCGTACAGGATCGTCGCGAGATCCACGAGCTCCTGCACGAGTGCGCCGACGACCGCGGGGATGACGCCGGTCATCGCGACGATCATGAGGCCGACGCTCAGCCCGATGCCGATCCAGATCGCCGTCAGGGCGACGCGCAGGGTGTGACGCCCGATCGCGATCGCATCGACGACCTTCGCGAGTGAGTCGACGAGGATCACGACGTCCGCGGCGTCGCCCGCGGCCGTCGCTCCCTTCGCCCCCATGGCGATCCCGATGTCTGCGGCCGCCAACACCGGCGCGTCGTTCACGCCGTCGCCCACCATCAGCACCGGGCGTGGCTGGAGCTCGGACGCGAGTCGGACCTTCTCGGGAGGCAGCAGCTCGGCGTGCACCTCGTCGATCCCGATCTGCGTGCCGACGGACTCGGCCGTCGAATGCACGTCACCCGTGAGCATGACGACCCGCTCGACCTCGTGCACGCGCAGCCACGACACCACGGCCGCCGCCTCGGGGCGTGCGGCGTCTGCGAGCACGAGGACGCCGGCGAAGCGTCCGTCCACCGCTATGTAGGCCGCGGCCTCACCCACGCCGAGCGTCGCCCTGACGGTGTCGGGAGCGAGCGAGGCGACGTACGCCGGCTTGCCCACCACGACCGTCCGCCCGCCGATCGTCGCCGACACCCCGTTCGTGGCGGTCTCACTCGCCTCTTCTGCCGCGTGCAGCACGAGTCCCCGTGCGGCGGCAGCACGGCGGATGCCGTCGGCCAGCACGTGCGAGGAGTACTGCTCCGCCGAGGCCGCCAGCTGCAGGATCTCCGTGGCGTCGAAACCCGCGGCCGGTCGCACGTCGACGAGTTCCGGGCGCCCCTGCGTGAGCGTGCCCGTCTTGTCGAAGGCGGCCGAGCGCACGCGGGCGATCTGCTCGACCACGGCCCCGCTCTTCATGATCACGCCCGACTTCGCCGCTCTGGACAGCCCTCCGAGGAAGGCGACGGGGGCAGCGATCAGCAGCGGGCAGGGTGTCGCGAGCACCAGCACCTCGGCGAAACGCGTGGAGTCGCCGGAGATCGCCCATGCCGCGCCGGCCAGGACGAGCGCGACAGCCGTGAACGGGATGGCGAAGCGATCGGCCAATCGCACGATCGGCGCGTGCGAGGACTCGGCGGAATGCACGAGCGCGACGATCTGCTGGTATTGGCTGTCGGCCCCGGTGCGCAGCGCGCGGATCCGGATCGCGCGGCTGCCGTTGACGGCGCCGGACAGCACCTCCTCGCCCTCCGTTCGGGTGACCGGCATGCTCTCGCCGGTCAGCGACGATTCGTCGAACGTGCCGTCCTCGGTGAGGAGGACTCCGTCGACAGGAACGATCTCGGCGGGGCGGACGAGCAGGACGTCGCCCACGACGACGTCGTCGACCGGCACGTCGCGTGACTCGTCCGAGCCGGCTGCCTCCGGTGCCGCGAGCACGTGGGCGGTCCGCGGAGAACGGTCGAGCAGCGCTGACAGATCCCGCCTGGCGCGACGGCCCGCGAAGTCCTCGAGTGCTTCCCCGCCCGACAGCATGAGCACGATGATCAGCGCGGCGATGTACTCTCCGACGGCCAGGGTGGCGACCATCGCGACCACGGCCAGGATGTCGAGTCCGACGTGTCCGCGGAGCACGTCGCGCACCATGCCCACCAGCGTCCAGGCCACGACCGCCGCGACGTAGATCGTGGCGATCCAGCGACCGACGGCCTCCGCGTCGGCGGCGTGCAGGATCCCGACGGCGACGAAGACGACGACCGTCAGGGTGATCACCGGATATCGCCAGAGGGACCGAAGGGCGCGCATGGCTCCAGCATCCCCGGAAAGCTCTGCATCCGCCAGAGAGACATGGTTCCCCCGCGACTACTTAAGCGATATAGTCAGGCCCACGTCGCGCAGCTGCGACGTAAGAGCGACACCGACGCCAAAGGAGACGATCAGTCATGAACCACTCGCACGCCGGGAATCATCGCTTGGGCAGGGGGCTCGCGGCCCTCGCCGCACTCTCGGTCGCCGGAGGGATCGCGTTCGCGGGAGGGGGTGCCGCCACCGCTGATACGGAGGAGGCCGATCCGAAGCTCGCGGTCTACGTCGAGGTGAACTCGAACGATTTAGTCAACGTGGCGGACTACACGCTCGCCGAATCGGGGCGCGCAGCCATCGATATGGCGATGATCTTCGCCGCGAACATCAACTACGACGGGGAGAAGGCGTATCTCCACTTCAACGAGCGCGTCACCGAGACGCTGGACGATGCCGAGAGTCAGATCCGACCGGTCCAGGCGCAAGGCACCAAGGTGCTGCTGTCGGTGCTCGGCAACCACCAGGGCGCCGGTTTCGCGAACTTCACGACCTACGCCGACGCCGATGCCTTCGCCGCCCAGCTCGCCGACGCGGTGACGACGTACGGCCTCGACGGCATCGACTTCGACGATGAGTGGACCGAATACGGGGCGAACGGGACGCCGCAGCCGAATCCGCAGTCGTTCGGCTGGCTGGCCACCGCGCTGCGCGATCGGCTCGGGCCGGACAAGATCATCAGCCTGTACGCGATCGGACCGACGTACACGACCACGGACTTCAGCCTCTTCGACACCGCGGATGTGCTCGACTACGCGTGGAATCCCTACTATCCGACCTATGACGCGCCCACGGTTCCCGGTCTCGACGACCGGAGTCGGATCGGCGCCGCGGCGATCGACCTGTCGAACACCTCCGCCGCGACCGCGGCCGACTTCGCCGCACGCACGGCCGCTGACGGTTACGGCGTCTACGTCGCCTACAACCTCACCGCGACGGACCAGTCGGCGTTCCTGTCGGGGATCACCGATGAGCTCAAGGGCGAGGCGACCGTGTACCGGGCGGCACCGCGCGACACGACGCCGCCCACCGTCACGGTCAAGGACGGTGCGCGGTTCACGAAGGGCGGGAAGGACGGCGTCTATCAGCGCGTGAGCTTCGCGCTGCACGACGAGGGGAAGATCGACCGGCTGTACGTCAACGGAGTGCTGAAAGACCTCGCGGATGACCGATGGAGCGATCTGAACTTCGTGAAGCCCGGCGCGTTCGGGGCGGTCCGCGGTTCCAACACCCTGCAGGTCGTCGACGTCGCCGGCAACACCACCGAGGTGTCGTTCATCCTGTCGAAGTGATCACCCGAGGTCGTGATCACCCGAGGTCGAAGACCTCCACCTGACGGATCGTGACCTCGGCATCCGCCCGCACGCGGATCGCCGGGGTCACGACCCGAGACGTCAGCGTGAACGGGGTGGTGCGGTCGGGAGGGAGGCCGGCCACGTGCGTCGGCGGTGCGGGCGTCCAGGTGCCGTCCTCCCCGATGACCTCCCAGCAGAGCGAGGACGACGATGCGGCGTCGACCATCGTGACGGTGACGTCGCTGACGGCCCGGGGCTCGGGGAACCGCCACCCCGCCCACTCACCTGCGGCCAGGGTGACCCCGACCGCACCCGCGGGATCCCCGTCGTCGAACAGGAAGGCGGCATCACGCACCGCGGCCGATGCGATGACCTCGCCGGTGCCGCCGGTCAGGTCCTCGCACCACGCGGTGATGCCCGTCGCCGTGGAGTCGGCCTTCTCGAGCGCCTCCGCCGGATCGGTGCCGAAGTCCAGTTCGAGTTCCGCATCGCCGACGAGCGCAGCGATGGGCAGCTCGGCTCCGTGGAGTGCGATCCCGTCGATCCTGGCACCGCGCAGCACCGTGGCTCCCGGCCCGCTGCGACGGGAACGGATGCGCAGGGACGACCCGTCGCCCCGGTCGACGCGGATGTCGTCGAACAGCGGTGAGCCGATCTGCAGCACGCCGGACGCCAGCTCCAACGGATACAGCCCGAGCGCCGCCCACAGCCACCAGGCGCTCATCTCGCCGTTGTCCTCGTCGCCGGGGAACCCCTGGCCGATGTGCGCCCCGGCGAACAGGCGTCCGGCCAGGTCGTGCACGATCGCCGCCGAGCGCCACGGGCGGTCGGAGAACGCGTACATGAAGGGGATGTGGTGGGCGGGCTGGTTGGAGATCGCGCACATGCCGGAGCGCAGCGCTCTGGCCTCGCGCTGTTCATGGATCACGGTGCCGTACGCGCCGCCGAAGCGCTCCTCGGCGGTCTCCGGTTCGGCGAAGAGCGCGTCGAGGTGACGACCGAGCCCCCCGGGTCCGCCGTGCAGAGCGGCGAGCCCGTGACCGTCGTGGACGGCGCCGACCGACATGCCCCATGCGTTCGTCTCGACGTTGTCACCGCCCCAGGTCCGCGGATCGAAGCCGGGCGCGAACTCTCCGTGCGCATCCCTGCCGCGGAAGAACCCGGTGCCCGCGTCGAACAGAGACCGGTACGAGAGCGCTCTGTTGGCGAAGTAGCGGGCGAAGGCGCGGTAGCGCGCCGCGTCGCCTCCCGACTCGTCCTCGTCGGCGAGCCGTGCGGCGAACCGGCCGAGCGCGGCATCGCTCACCGCGTTCTCGATGCTCCAGCTCATGCCCTCCGGCACATCGGAGGAGATGTACCCGGTGAAACGGCCACGGGCGATGCCCTTGCGCCCCCTCCGGGCGTCGGGCCCGGGCTCGCAGGCGTTCCGCCAGCCGCTCTCGAACGCGACTGTGCGATCGAAGGCCACGCCCCACCGGGCCGCGTCGGCGAAGATCTGGTCGCTCGAGGTGCCCACCATGCTGTCGACGTATCCCGGAGCGCTCCACCGGGCCATCCAGCCACCGCGCCGGTACTGGGCCAGCTGGCCGTCGAGCAGTCTTCCGCTGAGTGCGGGGTCGAGAAGGGCGAGCGCCGGCCATTCGGTGCGATAGGTGTCCCAGTAGCCGTTGTTGACGACCAGCTCGCCTTCCGCGATCGGCGCACTCGTCTCGCACTCACCGTAGGTCTCGCGCGGTGCGAAGACGTCGGCGAACCGCCACACGGGATCCTCCGCCGTTCCGGTGTTCTCGGCGGCGCTGTTCGGGTACAGGTGCATGCGATGAAGCGCCGCGGCGATCCTGGCACGGTGCTCCTCGTCGGCGAGCGCGCGGTACGGCGTCGCGGCCGCCGGCATCGGGGGGATCGTGACGCGCTCGAGCACCCGGTTCCACGAGGTCGCCGCCTCCTCCCTCAGCCGCTCGTACGGCACGGAGGCCGGTGCCTCCAGGTCGAGACTTCGCCTGGCCTGCTCCACGGAGAGGAACGACGCCGCGATGCGGACCTCCAATCCGCGACGCCCGGCGATCCAGCCGGCCACCCGTCCGCGCCCGTCGTCGTCGAGCATCGACCGCTCGCTCGGAGCCTCGGGGGCGTCTGAGATCACGGCCCCTGCGAAATAGCAGCGCGGTGCGTTGCCCCAGTCCTCCCGGCCCTCCGGGATCCAGCCCTCGAAGCGGTCGTCGTCCGTCCAGACGAGTCGGCCCTCATCCGAGAGCTGGTCGATCACGAAGCCGACACGCGCATCCGCGTCTTCGGCCCGGACCCGGAAGGCGGCCGCGTGCGAGGTGGCCGTCATCTCGGCATGGAGCCCGTCGCCCAGCTCGACCGCATATCCGTGAGGACGCGCCCGCTCCGAGCCGGGGACGATCCATCGCCTCCGACCGGCACGCTGCGAGGTGGGGCGACCGAGGAACGGCATCACCTGCAGCACGGCGCGATCGCCGATCCACGGACTCGGCTGATGCGAGAACTGGAGAGCTTCCAGTCGCCGGCCAGAGGGATCGTCGTGCACGGACGGGCGATAGGGCCAGCGGGAGTCCGATGCATCGGTGGCGGGCGTGACGAAGGTGAAGCCGTGGGGTACGGCGACCGCCGGGATCGTGTTGCCGCGCGAGAAACGCGGCCCCGAGTGGCTGCCCCGGCGCGTGTCCACCCGCTCGACTGGCGGGACGTTCCCGGGGGCCGGGCGTTCCTCGACGACGACCTGCACGAAGCCGGTCGCACGCGCGGGGAGTCCGGATGCCGCGGCGAGCGACGCGGTGCCGAGCACGAGCTCGACGGCTCCGCGGCGGCCGGGGCCCAACGGTGCGAGCGACACGGTGTCGGCGTTCCACTGCTCGGGGAACGACCACCGGGCGGCGAACTGCGCTTCGGGGTCGATCGGGAAGTCGTAGCGGTCGCGGACCGCGGCGTGATCGGTCAGCCGCGTGCCGTCGGGGAGTCGCACGTCGACGGCCACGGCGAGAGCGGCGTGCGGGGCATGCGTCGCGTCGCGGCCGTCGGCGTAGAAGGCCCAGTGCAGCACGGTCTCGCCCGTGAGGACGATGTCCGTCAGCTCCGGGATGTCCACCCGCTGCTCGCCGACCGCGGGGTCGAACGCGAAGGCGAAGACGGGTCCGGCGAGCACACCCGCGCGCGGACGAGACGACGGCGGATCGTCTGGGCCCTCCGCCGGGGTGAGGTGCGCGACGCTCACCCCTTGATCGCCCCCTCCTGCACGCCCTTGAAGAAGAAGCGCTGCGTGAAGGAGAACATGATGACGATCGGCACGAGCGCGATCATGGTGCCGGCGGCGATCAGTCGCGGATCGACCGAGAAGCTGCTGTTGAGGTACGCCATGCCGACCGTGAGCGTGTACTTCGAAGGGTCGGAGAGCACGATCAGCGGCCAGAGGTAGTCGTCCCAGGCGCCGATGAACGCGAAGATCGCGACGACCGAGACCATGCCGCGGATGTTCGGCCAGACGATGTGGCGGATGCGCTGCCACGTCGTCGCACCGTCGACGGTGGCTGCATCCAGGACGTCCTTGGGGATCATGCGGCACGCCGTCGCGATCAGCAGCACGTTCATCGCGCTGATCGCACCGGGGAGGAACACGCCCCACAGGGTGTCGGCCAGACCCAGTGCGCGGATCGTGAGGAAGTTGCTCGTGACCGTGACCTCGCCGGGGAACAGCAGCGTCGACAGGAGGATCCCCATCACGATCCACTTGCCGCGGAAGCGCATGCAGCCGAGGGCGTAGCCGGCGAACGTGGCCAGGACCACGTTGCTCACGACCGTGCCGACCGAGACGAGCAGCGAGTGCCACGCGTAGAGGTACACCGGCACGATGTCGGCGACGCGCGAGTAGTTCTGGAGGGTCGGGTCGCGCGGGATGAGCTCGGGCGGGAAGGAGTAGATGTTCTCCTGAGGGCCCTTGAACGAGGTCGACAGCTGCCAGATGAACGGCCCGATGACGAGGAACAGGACCAAGACGAGGAGGGCGTAGCGACCGATCAGTCCGCCCAGGGACGGCTTGCTGAAGTCGCCGGACCCGCGGCGTCGGAAGATGCGCTCGCGCGCGGGAGACGCGGGACGATCCTCGACGGCGGGGGAGTCGTCGGCGCGGGGCGGGGTGAGGGTGCTCATGCGGGAGCCTTCGCCTTCTTCTCGCGATTCATGAAGGCGATCGCGGCGAGCGGGATGAGGGTGAGGAGGAACAGCGCGACGCTGATCGCGGACGCGTAGCCGATGTTGCCGTTGAGGCCGGAACCGACCTGGCGGATCAGCATCACGAGCGACATGTCGTAGCCGCCGGGGCCGCCCGTGCTCTTGGAGAGCACGTCGAGTTCGGCGAACACCCGCATGGCCGACACGGCGATCAGGACGGAGATGAGGAGCATCGCGCCGCGCACCGAGGGGATCGTGACGGAAAGGAAGCGGCGGAAGGCCCCGGCCCCGTCGAGCATCGCCGCCTCGTGCAGCTCCTTGCCGACGTTCCCGAGCGCCGCGAGGTACACGACCATGTAGTAGCCGAGGCCCTTCCAGACCGTGAGCAGGATGGCGCAGCCCAGCAGCAGCCAGCGGTCGACGAGGAACGCCATGGGCTGGTCGATCAGGCCGAGGAACTCGAGGGTCTGGTTGATGATGCCGCGGCTGTCGAACAGCCAGGTCCAGATCAGAGCGACCACGACGACCGAGGCGATCACGGGGAAGTAGAAGGTGGTGCGGAAGAACGAGATGCCCGGCAGCTTCTTCTGCACCAGCAGTGCCAGCAGCAGCGGGAGGATGGTCAGCAGCGGGACGCAGACGACGACGTAGATGAGACAGGTCGTCAGCGCGTTCCAGAACATCTCGTCGCCGAACATGCGCTCATAGTTGGCTCCGCCGACGAAACCGGGCGTGCGCAGCGGCCGCGCGTCGGTGAAGCTCAGGAAGACCGTGTTGAGGAACGGCCAGAGCGCGAACACCAGCACCCAGATGACGGCGGGGGCGATGAGGAGCCACGGGGTGAACCACTTGTGCGATCTCATGGTCGTCCCTCTGCTCCGGATGCCGGTGTTCGCGCTCATGGCTTACTGATCCACGCGGTTCGCGTTGGCGTACTCGACGATCTTGTCGAGCTGAGCCTTCGGGTCCGCTTCGCCGTTGATGGCGAGGGCGATCTGCTGCGTCATGTACGTGGCCATGTCGGAGGTCCACTGGAACGGGAGCGCCTTGGCGTCCTTCATCGCGCCGAACACGGTGTCGATCGCGGCGAGCTGCTTCTCGTCGGTCACGGAGGAGGCGATGTTGTCGACGACCTCGTCGCCGCCTGCCGCGGTGCCGGGAGCGGTTCCGACGGCGAGCGACGAGAACGCGACCTGGTTCTCCTCGTTCGTGACGAACTCGGCGAAGGCCAGCGCTGCTTCCTTGTTGTCCGAGTCGGCCGACACGTTGAGGCCCTGCACGTACAGCGGCGCGATGCCCAGGCGCGGGGTGGCCACGGTGTTCTCCAGCAGGGCAGGTGCGTCCTTCTGGAGGTCGGTCGTGAAGCCCGTGCCGCCGGTCGTGAAGGCGACCTTCTCCTGGATGTAGGCCTCGGCGTTCCCGCCGTAGTCGCCGGTCAGGGCCTCGGCGGGCATCGCGCCGGCGGCGTAGGCATCGGCGTACGCCTGGATGATCTCGGCGGCCTCGTCGGTGTTGAAGTCGAACTCGCCTTCGTCGTCGATGACCTCCATGCCCGCAGCCGTGAACGTGTCGAGCGCGGGGATCGACGAGAGCAGCTGCACCTTGCCCCCGGACTCGGTCGCGATCTCCTTCGCGAGGTCGAGGAGTTCGTCGACGGTCGTCGGGAGGTTGTCCTCCGTCACGCCGAAGGGAGCGAGCTGTGCGAGGTTCCACCACGAGGCGTCGCTGGAGAGGTACCAGGGGAGCCCGTACGTGCCGTCGACCCCGGGGTACTGGCTGTACGAGTCCCAGGCGCCGGCGTTGTAGACCGACTTCAGGTCGGGGTCGGCGGTCTCCAGGTCGACCAGCTTGCCCGCGGCGACGAGGGGGTACGCGATGTCCGGCGGCAGGTTCAGCACGTCGGGGAGGGTGTCGGCGTTCGCCTGACTCAGGATCTTGTCCTGGTAGCCGTCGCCCGGCTGGTCGAGCCACTCGACCTTCACGTCGGGATGCTCCTTCTCGAACGCGTCGATGAGGTCTTCGAAGTAGGGGGTGAACTTCTCGTTCTTGAGCGACCAGGTCTGGAACTGGATCGACCCGCTCAGTTCGCCGGAGGTGTCGATGGGACCCGAGTCGCCGGTGGCTCCGCCGCCCCCCGTGCAACTCGTCAGCGCCAGAACGCCGATGCTGAATGCTGCCAGAGCGACAATGCGTGTGGGAACTTTCATCGTGCTTCTTCCTCGAGGCGGGCGAATCCGCGTGCCGTCCCCCGAGGGGACTACAACGCTTTAGCAGATGAAACCATCCGATTCCTCTGCTGTCAAGACGCATAGCGCTCTGCTCCTGCCGTCGCTGGCCGGTGCGGTGTGTTGCTCGTTGCTCAAGCGTTATAGTGGTGCGACCATGGCCTCGTCCGAGGTCACCGTCCGAAAGGTCCGAACACATGACGCAGCGCGGCGCTCTCGATGCTCCCCTGAGATTCGGGGCGAACTACACGCCGTCGAAGGACTGGATGCACTCGTGGCTCGATCTCGACCTCGACGACGTGCGCCGCGACTTCGCCGCCCTCGCCGCGCTCGGACTCGACCACGTGCGCGTGTTCCCGCTGTGGACCGTGCTGCAGCCGAACCGGACCCTGATCCGCGCGAAGGCGGTCGACGACGTCCGCGCCGTGGTCGATGTCGCCGCGGAGTTCGGACTCGACGCGAGCATCGACGTGATCCAGGGGCACCTCTCCAGCTTCGACTTCGTGCCGTCATGGCTGTACACCTGGCACGACAAGAACATGTTCACGGATGAGAAGGCGCTGCAGGGGCAGGTCGCTCTCGTCGAGCGGCTCGGACAGGCGCTGCGCGACGCCCCGAACTTCCTGGGCCTGACGCTCGGCAACGAGACGAACCAGTTCTCCGCGCACACCCACCCCTCGCCCTGGCCGGTCACGCAGGACCAGGCCGGGGCGTGGATCTCGTCGCTGCTCTCGGCCGCTGAGGAGTCCGCTCCCGGACTGCCGCACGTGCACAGCGAATACGACGCGGTCTGGTACATGGACGGGCACGGCTTCACGCCGACGCACGCGTCCCGCCTCGGCGCGATGACCACGATCCATTCCTGGATCTTCAACGGCACGGCTCAGCGTTACGGCGGCCGCTCCGTCGCCTCCGACCGGCACGCCGAGTACCTGATCGAGCTGTCCAGGGCGTTCGCGACCGATCCGGAGCGGGTGGTATGGCTGCAGGAGGTGGGTGCGCCGTCGAACTGCCTCGAAGAGCGCGAGATGCCCGGCTTCCTGGAGGCGACCGTCCGCTCGGCCGCGCGCACCGAGAATCTGTGGGGCATCACCTGGTGGTGCTCGCACGATGTGAGCCGTGACCTCGGCGACTTCCCCGAGCTCGAGTACTCCCTCGGCCTGATCGGTCAGGACGGCGCCGCCAAACCCCTCGGTCGGCGTCTCGCCGAGCTCATCCCCGAGCTGCGGCAGCGCACCGCCCCGCCGCTGCGCGAGACCGCGATCGTCGTCGACGTCGACGAGCGCGAGGTGCCGCTGAGCCGCGCGGCACTGAGCCCGGGCGGCGCGGTGTTCCAGGCGTGGGTGGATGCGTGCGCCGCAGGACTCGACCCAGCGCTGGTCACCTCCCGCGATGCCCTCGACCCCGCCGCGCTCGACGCCAGGGGCATCCGTCGCCTCATCCGTCCCGACCTGTCGGCGAGGGCCGTCGACCCCTACGGCTCGGTCAACACCGTGGTCCAGGCCTGAGGGTCGCACGGTCGGCCGGCCGGCGGGAGGTGCTCGTCAGGCGATATCGGTGCTCGTCAGGCGAGGTCGGCCGGGGGCGCCGTGCTCTCGCGCGCCGTGAGCACGGGGGTGGGGCCTTCGATGCTGGGCAACGTCGTCCCCGCCTCGATCTGACGCAGCAGGAGGGTGGCCGCCGTCTCGCCGAGCTCGAAGGTGTCTCTCGTCATCGCGGTGATCGACGGATTGATCAGTCCCGCGATGACGGAGTCGTCGAAGGAGGCGAGGGAGACGTCGCGGGGGACGTGCCGCCCCATCTCCTGCGCGACGCGGAGTCCGGCCACGGCCATCACGTCGTTGTCGTACACGATCGCGGTCGGACGCTGCCGCCCCGACAGCAGGGAGCGGGTCACCGCGGAGGCGCGGGCGGGCGAGAAGTCGGTCGCGATGACCTCGCCGTGGATGCCGTCGGATGCCATGTTCTCCAGCACCTCGGCGCGCAGGCGCGTGTGCTCCAGCTCGGCTGGTCCGGCGACGTAGGCGATGCGGGAGTGGCCCAGCGCTGCGAGATACGAGAAGAGGGTCTCGGCCACGGCGTCGTCGCCGATCCACACGCTCGGCACCGCACCCTCGGGCGAGGGCTTGGAGCCGATCAGCACGGCGCGCGCATCCAGGGCGGCGATGCGGTCGCTGCGGGGGTCGTCGTCGCGGGGGTCGATCAGGATGATGCCGTCGACCTGGTTGGAGGAGCGCCACTGGCGATGCACCTCCATCTCCTCGGCGATGTCGGTCACGAGGCGCAGCTGCAGGCTGACCTTGCTCTCGGACAGTCGCGACTCGATGCCGGCGATCAGATCGGTGAAGAACGCCTCGGAGCCGAGCGATCGTGCCGGACGGGCGAGCGCGAAGCCCACCGTGTTCGCGCGGGCGCCGACCAGGGCGCGGGCGGCCGAGCTGGGCTGCCACCCGTTCTCGTCCACGATCGACAGGATGCGCTGCCTGGTCTCGTCGCTCACGCCGGGGCGCCCGTTGAGGGCGAACGAGACGGCGCCGGGGGAGACCCCGGCCATGCGCGCGATATCGGCGATCGTGACACGTTTCGCCGGACTCATAGTCCCTCACCCTACTTGATCGGTTTAGACTTCTACTAGATCGCTTTAGTAAATCCGATAGCATCAACCGGACGCCCGCACGGCGCGGCGCCGCGAACCAGCACTCACCGTCGAGCCCGGAGAACACACCCATGCATGACGACACCTCCCTCACCGTCGGCCGCGTCAAGCGGGTCCTCGAAGAGCGGGTCCGGCCCGCCATCCACTCGGCCTCCGTGCCGCTGGACGTCGCCCTCCACCCGCTGCCCGGCGAGCCGATCGCCCCGGCGGAGGGTCTGGCGCTCGACTTCGAACCGGGTGCCGTCGGCGCGCAGTGGGGGCCGGCGTGGGGGACGACGTGGTTCCGTCTGACCGGGCGCGTGCCGGAGGAATGGGCCGGTCGTCGCGTCGAGGCCCTGATCGACCTCGGCTTCGACGTGAACATGACGGGCTTCCAGTGCGAGGCTCTGGCGTACCGCCCGGACGGCACGCCCATCAAGAGCATCAACCCGAGGAACCAGTGGGTGCCGATCACCGAGAGCGCGGTCGGCGACGAGCCCGTCGAGCTCTACCTGGAGGGCGCGTCGAACCCCGTCCTCCTCGACTACCACCCCTTCCTCCCGACGCAGGAGGGCGACATCCTCACCTCGTCGAAGGAGCCTCTGTATCGGCTCCGACGGCTCGATCTCGCGGTGTTCGAGCAGGAGGTGTTCGACCTCTCCCTCGACCTCGAGGTGCTGTTCGAGCTGCAGGCCGAGCTGCCGTCGACCTCGCCGCGACGCATGCGCATCCTGCAGGCGCTGGACGACGCGCTCGACGTGCTCGACCTGCAGCGCATCGTCGAGACCGCGTCCGACGCCCGTGCCCGACTGGCCGAGGTGCTGGCCGCACCCGCCGAAGCCAGTGCACACCGGATCTCGGCCGTCGGTCACGCGCACATCGACTCGGCGTGGCTGTGGCCCGTGCGCGAGACGATCCGCAAGGTCGCCCGCACGACCTCCTCGATGACGACGCTCATCGAGGAGCAGCCCGACTTCCAGTACGGCATGTCCAGCGCGCAGCAGTACGCCTGGATCAAGGAGCACCGCCCCGAGGTGTGGGAGCGGGTCAAGGCCGCTGTCGCCGCGGGGCGCTTCCTGCCTCTGGGCGGCATGTGGGTCGAGTCCGACACCGTGATGCCCACGGGCGAGTCCCTCGTGCGGCAGTTCTCGCACGGGCAGCGGTTCTTCGAGCGCGAGTTCGGCATCCGGTCGAAGGGCGTGTGGCTACCCGACAGCTTCGGCTACTCGCCGGCCCTGCCGCAGCTGATGCGCCGAGCCGGATTCGAGTGGTTCTTCACGCAGAAGATCTCGTGGAACCAGCAGAACGTCTTCCCGCACCACTCCTTCCTGTGGGAGGGCATCGACGGCTCGCAGGTGTTCACGCACTTCCCGTCGATGGACACCTACAACTCGCAGCTGAGTGGCATGGAGGTCGCGAAGGCCTCCCGGCAGTTCAAGGAGAACCGGCACAGCTCGCGGTCGATCGCCCCGGTCGGCTGGGGCGACGGCGGCGGCGGCACGACCAGGGAGATGACCGGGAAGGCCGAGCGCCTGCGCGACCTCGAGGGCAGTGCGCAGGTCGTGTGGGAGCACCCCGACACGTTCTTCGACGCTGCGAAGGCCGAGCTCCCGCATCCGGCCGTCTGGGTCGGCGAGCTGTACCTCGAGTTGCACCGCGGCACGCTCACCAGTCAGCACGCCACGAAGGCGCTGCACCGCTGGGCCGAGCACGCGCTGGTCGAGGCCGAGCTGTGGGCGGCCACCGATGCCGTGCGCACGGGTGCCGCGTACCCTCAGGCCGAGCTCGACCGGTTGTGGCAGGCGGTGCTGCTGCACGAGTTCCACGACATCCTGCCGGGCACCTCGATCGCGTGGGTGCACCGAGAGGCCGTGGCCGTGCTGAGCGACGTGCTGTCGGACGCCCGCGACATCGCGGACACTGCACGCCGTTCGCTCGCCGGCGAGGGTGACCGTGCGCTGCGGTTCGATCCGACCTCTGTCGGGCGCGGTCGCGCGCTCGGGGCGGCCTTCGTGGCGGAGCCCACGGCGGCGCCGGTCTCGCTCACCGAGGAGGACGGCGGCTGGCGGCTGGAGAACGAGCTCGTCTCCGTGCTCGTCTCGGCCGATGGCCTGATCGTGTCGGCCGTCGACAAGGCCACCGGTCGCGAGGCCGTCGCGCAGGGCAAGTCCGCGAACCTGTTCCAGCTGCACCAGGACTTCCCCAACATGTGGGATGCGTGGGACATCGACCGCTACTACCGCAACAGCGTCGACGACATCACCGCGGTCTCCTCGATCGAGGCGTCTGTCGTGAAGGGTGTCGCGCAGATCGTGGTCGTGCGCCCGTTCTCGGAGTCGACCATCTCGCAGACGATCGTCCTCGCGCCGGAGTCGCGCACGGTGCTGCTGCGCAACGAGGTCGACTGGCACGAGACCGAGAAGCTGCTCAAGCTCGCGTTCCCGCTCGACATCCAGGCCGCGCACACCGAGGCCGAGACCCAGTTCGGCTACCAGTCGCGGGTGACCCACACCAACACGAGCTGGGAGGCGGCGAAGTTCGAGACCTCCATGCACCGGTTCGTGCTGGTGCGCGAGCAGGACTTCGGTGTCGCCCTCGTGAACGACTCGATCTACGGGTACGACACGGCGCGCGAGGTCTCCGACGACGCGGTGACGACGACCGTGCGGCTGTCGCTGCTGCGCGCCCCGCGGTTCCCCGATCCGGACACCGACCACGGGCACCACGAGATCGAGGTGGGCTTCGTGATCGGCGCGGATGCCGCGATCGCCACGGCCGAGGGCATCCGTATCAATGCTCTGCCCACGGTCGTGCGTGGTGCACACGAGGTCGAGCCCCTGGTGAGTGTGCAGGGCGAAGGCATCGTGGTGTCGTCGGTCAAGCTCGCCGACGACGGCTCCGGTGACGTGATCGTGCGGGTGTACGAGGCGCTCGGGCGGCGTGCGACCGGAGAGTTGACGATCGGGTTCGCGCACCGCGAGGTGCGCGAGGTGAGCCTGATCGAAGACGACCTCGACGATGCGCGGACCGGCGGCGCGCTGCGTCTGCGGCCGTTCGAGGTGCGCACGCTCCGCATCGTGCGCTGAGCGCGCGCCCGGGGTCGGGCAGAAGCGTGGGATCAGGCGAATCGCCCGTGGATCTGCCTGATCTCGCGTGAATGCCTGATCTCGCGTGAATGGGTGACGGGCGCGGGCCTGTTGCGGCGACGGACCGCCGGGTGGACGATGACGGCATGGTGAGCATCGAGGAAGTGCGCGCGATCGCCCTCGCTCTGCCCGGGGTCGAAGAGACCGTGAGCGGACACACCGGCGAGGCTGCGTGGCGGGTCAAGAGCGGACAGTTCGCGTGGCTGCGAGGTCCGAGCGGGACGGACCTGCGTCAGCTCTCCGAGCTCGGACGAGACTGGCCGGCCGGAAAGGTGCTCGCGGTGCGCGTGGGCGACCTCGGTGAGAAGGAGGCTCTGCTCGCGGCCGAGCCCGAGGACCTGTTCACGATCCCGCACTTCGACGGCTACCCCGGGCTGCTCGTGCGTCTCGATGTCGTCGACCGGGACCGACTCGAGGAGATCATCACGGATGCTTGGCTCGTGCGCGCGCCCGCGCGGGTCGCGAAGGCGTGGCTGGCGGAGCACGGGCTGGAGTGATCGGGGTTCCTGGCGGCAGCCGTCGTCCGCTCAGTCCGCGGCGGTCAGGAACGGTCGCGCGGCGTCGAGGAACGCGCGGGGCTCGTCGGCCCAGAGCCGGATGCTCGTGACCTCGTGCTGTCCGCCGCGCGGTGCGAGTCCTGGAAGACGCACGGCCAGAGGACGCTCGAGTTCGATCTCGATGTTCGTCTCGTCCTGCATCCGCTCCGCGTACTCGGCGCCTTTGTCGGACACGGTCACGCGCGGCCGCTTCGGCTCGTCGACGCGCTTCGAGATCGCCACGGAGGCCACCGCCTCCCACGGGACGAAGACGTCGACCTCCAGACCGCTCCGCACGTGCATGCCGTCGGGGCCGACGGCATGCGGGCGCAGCAGCATCGCGCACAGCAGCCCCAGCATCCAGGTGAGTCCCCAGATGCCGAGGATCAGGATCGGGATGCGCACGGCGGGCCACGGGTGCACGATCAGGTCGAGGATCGGGATCTCCACGGCGGAGAGCACGATGAAGATGAGGAGGACGGTCAGCACCGGGCGGTGGTAGCCGATCCCCGTACCGCCGGCCGGGACCGCCGGCCGTCTCGCGATCGCGCGGCCGATGCTTGAGTACACGCGAAGTTCGGCGATCAGCGCGCGGTGGAGCAGGCTCCCGATGCGGGCCATGCGCGTCGGCGACGGGTGTGCGAGCCGCTCGTCGCCGGTGGAAGGGGCAGGCGTCGCAGGGGCCGTGGGCGGTGTGGGTGCCGTGGAGGGCGCCGGTGCGGCGGCGGAGCAGGGGATGGTGGCGTCGGTCACGGCGTCGCTCCCTCATCGGCGGCCCCGGCGACCAGGACCTCGAGGCGTGTCGCGATCGCGGCGATGCCGCGTTCGAGCGCGGAGCGATCCTCGGGCGCCACGGCCGCGAGCAGGGTGTCGTTCAACTCGGTGTGCTCCTGCTGCATCCGCGACATGGTCGCCGCGGCCGATGGGGTCAGCGTCACCAGCACGGCGCGTCGGTCAGTCGGGTGCGCGGCGCGGGCGACGTGCCCGCTCGCCTCCAATGCGTCCACGAGCCCTGTGATGTTGCGGGGACTGACCTCGCACAGTCGGGCGAGCGTCTTCTGAGTGGACGGGCCCGCGTGCTGCAGGGTCCACAGCAGGTGGACCCGCGCCGTCGTCAGTCCCGTCCCCTCGAACGCACGTGCCATGTCGCGTTGGAACAGGTCGCCGATCTGGAGCAGGCGGTCGAGCAGCAGCGGATCCATAATGATGATGCTACTACATAGTTACCAAACTTCACTATTTGTGTAGTCGGAGTCGAGATCAGGCCGGCGGCAGGCGCAGCACGTCGGGCGACTCGCCACCCGTGAGGTCGTCGGCGATGCGGAGGCTGCGCGCGAGATCGTCGAGCGCGCCGATCAACGTGCCGAAGCGCTCCTTGTCGCTGCACACCGCGGTCAGGGTCACCAGATGCGTGCCCGTGTCCCAGGTGTAGGTCGCGAAGGGGGGAGAGGCGGGAGACGGCGGCATCGGCACGAGCAGCTTCTCGCCCATGCCCAGTCGGGTGGGGAACGACTCGGTGTCGTCGTAGTCCATCGGCATCGAGGCCCGGGCGATCCGCACATCCGGCGTCAGCACCCGTGCGGTCGCCATCGCCACGACGAGCTCGGGCTCGGCCTTCCAGGTCCACACGAGCACCCGGCCATCCGCCCGCTTCATGAGCATCGGTGCGGCCTGGCTCATCGCCCACGCGCCGAATCGCGAGCCGGGGCGTTCCGTCGCGCCGACGGCTGCATTGACCTGGCCGAGCAGCATCCGGATCGCGGCCTTGCGATGCCGGCGGCCCTTCCAGCCCAGCGAGTCCGTCACGGGAATCCACAGCTGGGGATCGGCCTCGGCACTCAGTCGCATGCGTTCCACGCTACTGGCTGAGGCTGAAGGGATGCCGGTATGCCTCGGCGGTCCGACCAGGGCCCTCGGGTAGAGTGGCCAGCGCCCGACCAGGGCTCTCCTTGGCCGCCACATCGTAAGGCAGCATGTCTGTGACCTCCTCCGACGATCCGATCGATCCGTCGAGCGGCCCCGCCGCCGATCCCGCGCCCCGCCCGCTGAAGATCCTGATCGGCTGCGACACGTTCGCGCCCGACATCAACGGCGCCGCGCGGTTCGCCGAGCGCCTCGCCGCCGGCCTCGTCCAGCGCGGACATGATGTGCACGTCGTCGCCCCCAACCAGGCCTACCGTCGCACGGCGGCCCGCACCGAGGTGATCGAGGGTGAGCCGATGACCCTGCACCGACTGCCCTCCGTGCGCTGGCCCCCGCACGACTGGCTGCGCTTCGTGTGGCCGTGGCGCTCCAAGCACTACGCGCGCAGAGTCCTCGACCAGGTCGAGCCCGACATCGTGCACATCCAGTCGCACATCGTCATCGGCCGCGGCCTGTCGCGCATCGCGCACGAGCGCGGCATCCCGGTGATCGCCACGAACCACGTGATGGCCGAGAACATCCTCGACCACACGACCATGCCGAAGTTCATCGACGACCTCGTGCTCCGCTTCGCCTGGGCCGACGCGAAGCGCACCTTCGACCTCACCAGGGCGATCACGACACCGACCCGCCGTGCCGCCGACTTCCTCGAGAAGACCGTCGAAGTGCAGGGCGTCATCCCCGTCAGCTGCGGCATCGACCGCACGCAGTACGCCCCCGTGATCGGGCCGCGCGACAAGAACCGCATCGTCTTCGTCGGGCGCCTCACCGCCGAGAAGCAGGTCGAGGTCATCCTCAAGGCCCTGACGAAGCTCGACCCGGCGCTGGAGACGACCTTCGACATCGTCGGCGGTGGCGACCAGCGCAAGCAGTTGGAGCACCTCACGGAACAGCTCGGGCTCGCCGACCGCGTCACCTTCCACGGCCGGACGACCGACGAGGAGCTGCGGGCCCTGCTGTCGCGCGCGAGCCTGTTCGTGATCGCGTCGATCGCGGAGCTGCAGTCCATCGCGACGATGGAGGCCATGGCTTCGGCCCTGCCGATCGTCGCCGCGGACGCCGTCGCGCTCCCGCACCTCGTGCACGACGGAGAGAACGGCTACCTGTTCGCGCCGGGAGACGTCGACGAGCTGGCGGCGCGCCTCACCGACGTGCTCACCGCGTCGCCGGCCGAGTACGAGCGGATGCAGCAGGCCTCGCTCGACGGCGTCGTGATCCACGACATCAACCGCACCCTCGACACCTTCGAGGCGTTGTACCGCGACGAGCCGCTGCCCGAGTAGCAGAGCGGCCTGACATGCACATCGTCTTCTTCGGCGATCAGCACCTCGACTCCCTCGGCGGCGCGCAGGTGTCGATGCGGCTGCAGCGCGAGTTCCTCGAACGCGCAGGCCACACCGTCACGGTGGTCGCGCCGCGGATGCACGGGTCCCGTCCCTCGTCGGGCTCCCACGGCGGGGCGTACATCGACCTCCCCTCGATGCCGATCACGGTCGACCGCGAGTACTCGATGAGCTGGCCAGGCCGTGCGACCGATCGGTTCCTCGACAGGGCGATGACGAGGAGGCCGCCGGTCGATCTGGTCCACGTGCAGGCCGACTTCTGGGGCGCGTTCATCGGTCACAGGTATGCCCGCCGCCACGGCATCCCGGTCGTGCACACCATGCACAACCGTGTCGACGTCGGGATCGCCGCTGTGACCCCGCTGCACAGTCCGGTCCTGGCGGTGCTGAACGCATGGCGACGCGTCGCCATGCGCGGCATCGGAGACCCGGTGCCCGGCGCCGACGGCTGGGCGTTCCTGCGCGGACTGGCCGCGAGCGCAGCGGCGGTGACGGCGCCGTCGACGCATTTCGCCGCGCGCCTCGAGCAGCATGACGTCTTCCCCCGGGTGGACGTGATCTGGAACGGCATCGACGATGACCTGCGCGACGAGATCCTGGCCGCCGCCCCCGTGGAGCGCGCTCCGGGCCGGCCGCGCTTCGTGTGGCTGGGGCGGATGAGTCCCGAGAAGCGTCTGCTGCCCTTCCTCGAGGCGTTCGTCGCTTCGGGGATCGATGCCGACCTGGAGGTCATCGGCGGTGGGGGCCAGCGTGCCGCTGCGGAGAAGATCGTCGCCGGCCGCGCGGGCGTGCACTTCGCCGGCCGCCTCACCTACCCGCAGACGCTGGCGCGGATCGCCGCGGCCGACGCGCTCGTGCAGACGTCGATCGGCTTCGAGACCCAGGGGATGACCCCGTTCGAGGCCGCCACGCTCGGAACGCCTTCCGTGATCTGCGATCCCGACATCGCCGCAGAGCTCGGCGGCGGACTCTGGGCGGTCCCGGATGCCGGCGCCGACGCGTCGGGCCGCGAGCTCGAGACCCAGCGGGTCGCTGCGCTCGCGGCGACGCTGCAGCGCGCCGCATCCGACATCTCCGCCGGGAGTGCGCCCACTCCGGTTCCCGCGGTGTCGGAGGCGTTCCGGCAGTCTTCGCGCACCGCGGCGATGATCGAGGTCTACGACCGGGTGCTCGCCGCGGGCTGAGCCGGGGCGACCTCAGAAGTACTGGTACAGCCCGATCGTGAGTCCGGTGAACACGAGTCCGACGGCACCGGCTCCCGCGACGCCGATGGCGATCCCGGTGAGCAGTCGTGACGGGGAACGGCGCACCGCGATCAGCCCCAGCACCAGGGCGACGACGTAGGCGAAGAAGCTGAGGATCCCGATGCCGTTGTCGAGCGCGAGCATGAACTCGAAGGCGCCACCCCCGCCGTAGACGAACGGTCGTGCCAGGGAACTGAGCAGGTTGACGGCGAGAGTGGCCACAGCGATCACGAACGCCGTGACGCCGAGCGGGTTGGCCGCGCGCCCCTGCGTCTGGGGTGGGACCTGACCGGGGAAGCCGGTCCCCGGTGCCGCGTACGCCGGTGGACTGGCCGGGGCCGATGCCGGATACGCGGTCGGATATGCCGTCGGATACGCCTGGGCTGCCGGGGTGGCCGCAGGGGGATGGCCTTCCGGGCCCGCCGAGTGTTGCGGAACGGCGGGGTAGTGCGGAACGGCGGGGTATTGCGGAGCCGTCGGGTATTGCGGAGCCGCGGGGAGATGGGTGGCGGGCGGCGCCGGGGGCGAGGCCGGATGCTGCCGTTCGGCGGGGCCGGTGGGCTCGACGGGGCCGGTGGGCGGAACGGAAGGCTGCTGCGGCTCGCTCATGACGACGAGCGTAGCCCCGTCCGCTCCACGGCGCGGAAGGGAGCGTACCGCGTCAGCGATAGGTGTGGCCGGACTCGGCCTGTTGGGAGATGTCGCGGTCCGCGACGCGGGTCCAGTCGGTCGGGGTGCGGCGATAGCCGTCGCGGCGGAGTTCCACGACGGTGGCGACGATCGCCCACACGGCGAGGGCGAGGAGTGCGATGATGAGGAACATGGCAGAAAGGCTACGATCGGCGTTGAACCGCCACGAGTGGCAGAATAGACTCCGAACAAACGAAAACTGCCAATCGGGAGCATCTGCATGAGAACTGTCGCCTGCGTCGTCCAAGACGGTTTCGCGCCCTTCGAGTTCGGCGTCGCCTGCGAGGCGTTCGGTCTCGATCGCGCCGACGACGGAGTGCCAAACTTCGACTTCCGCATCGTCGCTCCCCGCGCGGGCGTCGTGACGTCGAAGATCGGCTTCTCGATCAACGTCGAGCACGATCTGACCTACGCCTACGAAGCCGACCTCGTGGTGTTCTGCCCGCTGCCGCGGGAGCGCTGGGGCGACATCGACCCTCTCCTTCTCGATGTGGCGAGGAAGGCGGTCGAGCGCGGGGCGTGGGTGATGAGCGTGTGCAGCGGGTCGTTCATCCTGGCCGCCGCCGGGGTGCTCGACGGGCGTCGTGCGACCACGCACTGGATGTACGCGCATGTCATGGCCGACATGTATCCGCAGATCGACATCGACCCGGACGTCCTCTTCGTGCAGGACGGCAAGATCATCACGAGTGCGGGGACGGCCGCCGGGATCGATGCGTGCCTGCACCTGCTTCGACAGGAGGTAGGAGCCGAGCTCACCAATCGCATCGCCCGCCGCATGGTGGTCCCCCCGCAGCGCGACGGCGGGCAGGCGCAGTTCATCGACCGTCCCATCCCGGTGGTGCCCACCGATTCGCTCGCCGCCGTCGCCGACTGGGCGGTCGCTCATCTGCGCGACGACCTGGGCGTCGACCAGCTCGCGGCACGGGCTCTGATGTCGCCGCGCACGTTCGCGCGGCGCTTCAAGGCCGAGTACGGGGCCACGCCGGCGGCCTGGCTCGCGCGCCAGCGCATCATCCACGCGCAGCGGATGCTGGAGCGCACCGACCTGCCCCTCGACCACATCGCCGACGAATGCGGATTCGGGTCGGCGGCCGTGCTCCGGCAGAACTTCGCTCGAGTGCTCGGCCTCACCCCGACGGCCTATCGCGCGCGGTTCTCGTGCGCCGAGGAGTCCTCGGTGCCTGCGGCCTGATCGGGTCGGCTGCCCTGTCCGCAGCCGTGCCGACTACTCGCCCCAGTGCGCGGGCGAGGGGAGCGTGACATCGCGCACCTCGACGCCCTCGGCGGTGACGGAGGCGATGCAGTACAGCAGCGACTGCGTCGGGTAGCCGTGCGGGCGGTTGTCGCGGATGATCGCCCTGTCGTCTTCCGGGGGGAGCGCGGCCGAGGAGGCGAGCAGCGCCGTCCACTCAGCCGTCCAGTCCGGGCTGTCGGCGGTGGGTCCGAGGGCGCGGAACTCCGGCAGCCAGGCCTCGATCCGCGGGGTCGTCGCGTCGTCGAGGTCGTCGTGGGCGATCATGTGCGTGCCGGGGGTGATGCGCGTCTCGCGCAGTTCGACCCCGTCCCACGACAGCACGCGCGCGCCCTCGGGGCCGACTTCGAGCAGGTTGAAGCCGTGCATCGACAGCGGTGCGACCGGGGAGCGGCCCGTCACCGATTCGAGGGCGAGCGCACCACGGGAGAGGGCTCGCCCGTCCGGCAGGTCGCGCACATCCGCCCGGTTCAGCAGCACGGCGAGTCGCCGCTCGCCGGGGTTCGCAGCGAGCCAGGCGCCACCTGCGCGGCGATCGCGGATGCCGATCACGCCGGGATAGTCCTCCGGCCACCAGGCGCCGAGGGAGTCCCAGGCCCGTAGCGGGTCCTCGTCGCGGACTGCGAGCAGTCGTGCGGATCCGGCATCCTCGACATCGATCACGACCGTGCACACGGGTGCCAGTCTAGGTCGAGGATGCTCGCGTCGGCCCGCGGCGGCGGATGCTGGGGCAGAATCGAGACGTGAACATCGTCGTCGGAGTCACAGGCGGCATCGCCGCGTACAAGACGGTGCACCTGGTGCGCCTGCTCACGAAGGGTGGGCACGACGTGACGGTGGTGCCCACCGAAGATGCGCTGCGCTTCGTCGGGCTGCCCACGTGGGAGGCGATCAGCCGGCATCCGGTCACCACGAGCGTGCACGACGACGTGGCCAAGGTGCGGCATGTGGCTCTCGGACAGGCCGCAGACCTCGTGATCGTGGCGCCGGCGACCGCGAACTCCCTCGCCAAGATGACCGCCGGGCTCGCGGACGACCTCCTGGGCACGACCCTGCTGGCCACCGAGGCTCCGGTGCTGATCGCCCCCGCCATGCACGCCGAGATGTGGCGGAACAGGGCGACGCAGGCCAACATCGCGACACTGCGGGAACGCGGTGTGCACATCGTGGGACCCGCCGACGGTGAGCTCGCGGGCGGCGACAGTGGTCCAGGCCGGATGTCGGAGCCCGAGGAGATCTTCGCGGCCGCGCAGGCGCTGCTGACGCCCGGCGACCTCCTGGGTGTGCGCGTCGTGGTCTCGGCCGGCGGCACGCGGGAGCCGATCGACCCCGTGCGCTTCCTCGGCAACCGCTCCAGCGGCAGGCAGGGGGTCGCGCTCGCCGCGGAGGCCGCCGCCCGCGGGGCCGAGGTGACCCTGGTGGCGGCGAACATCGCGGGCGACGTCCTGGCCGAGGCGCGGCATCCGGCGATCCGCATCGTCACAGTCGGCGCTGCCGCCGAGCTCGCCGACGCCATGAAACGCGAGGCGGTCGAGGCCGACGTGGTCGTGATGGCCGCCGCGGTCGCCGACTATCGGCCCGTCGAGGTGTCGGAGCGCAAGCTCACGAAGGAGAGCGGAGGAGTGCCCCCGATCGAGCTCGCGGAGAACGAGGACATCGTGGCGGCGCTGGCCTCGGCGCGACGGCCGGGCCAGCTCGTCGTCGGCTTCGCCGCGGAGACCCCGGAAGACGAGGTCGAACTTCTCGAACGTGCTCACCGCAAGCAGCAGCGCAAGGGCGTCGATCTGCTCATCGTGAACGCGGTGGGTTGGGAGCGGGGATTCGAGACCGCCGAGAACGCCGTGCACATCCTGGGGCCCGGCGGTGTCGATGCCGGCGTCGCGTCGGGGTCCAAGCGTCTCGTCGCAGCGGCGATCTGGGATGCCATCGCGCGGGAGCACTGAGCAGGGCTGGAGGAGCGATCCGGTGAGTGTTAAACTTGAGTCAACACCACTCAACTTTTAATCTGGCTCCCCGACTTGGCGGGCCAGGGACGACCAGAAGGAGCATCCTCAGGAGGAGCGCATGACCACCCCGCAGACCGGTTCCCAGAATCAAGACCAGCAGTCCGCCCTCGAGCAGTTCGGCATCAACCTCACCGACCGCGCCCGTCAGGGCAAGCTCGACCCCGTGATCGGACGCGACAGCGAGATCCGTCGTGTCAGCCAGGTGCTCACCCGCCGCACGAAGAACAACCCTGTGCTCATCGGAGAGCCCGGCGTCGGCAAGACCGCCGTCGTGGAGGGTCTCGCTCAGCGCATCGTCGCGGGTGACGTGGCCGAATCCCTCAAGGACAAGGAGCTGGTCACGCTCGACATCTCCGCCCTCGTTGCCGGCGCGATGTACCGCGGCCAGTTCGAAGAGCGGCTGAAGCAGGTACTCAAGGAGATCACCGAATCCGACGGACAGGTCATCACGTTCATCGACGAGCTCCATGTGCTGATGGGCGCGGGCGGCGGCGAAGGTTCCGTCGCGGCCTCCAACATGCTCAAGCCGATGCTGGCCCGCGGGGAGCTGCGCCTGATCGGCGCGACCACGCTCAACGAGTACCGCGAGTTCATCGAGAAGGACGCCGCCCTCGAGCGGCGCTTCCAGCAGGTGTACGTCGGCGAACCCACGGTCGAAGATACGATCGCGATCCTCCGCGGGCTCAAGGGCCGGTACGAGGCGCATCATGGAGTCACGATCTCCGACAGCGCCCTCGTGGCCGCCGCCGCCCTCTCGAACCGCTACCTCCCCGCACGCCAGCTCCCCGACAAGGCCATCGACCTGATCGACGAGTCGATGTCGCGGCTCAAGATGGAGATCGACTCCTCGCCCGTCGAGATCGACCAGCTCAAGCGCCAGGTCGACCGCATGAAGCTCGAGGAGCTCGCTCTCAAGCGCGAGAAGGACGCGGCCTCGAAGGAGCGTCTGGGCACCCTGCGCGAGCAGCTCGTGGGGATGGAGAAGCAGCTCGCCGAACTCGAGGCCCGATGGGCGCGTGAGCGTCAGGGCCTCAACCGCGTGGGTGAACTGAAGAAGCAGCTCGACGACGCGATCACGCAGCGCGACCTCGCGATGCGCAACGCCGACTACACGAAGGCGTCGAAGCTCGAGTACGAGACCATCAAGCGCCTCGAGCGTGACATCGCCGAGGCGGAGCAGGCCGAGGCCTCGACGCCGGCGGAACCGCGCATGGTCAACGAGCAGGTCACGGAGGAGGACATCGCCGCGGTGATCGCGGCATGGACCGGCATCCCCGTCGGGCGTCTCCTGCAGGGCGAGGGCGAGAAGCTGCTGCACCTGGAGAACGAGCTCGGCAAGCGCCTGATCGGGCAGAAGGATGCCGTGAAGGCGGTGTCCGACGCCGTTCGTCGTTCGCGTGCGGGCATCAGCGACCCCGGTCGGCCGACCGGTTCGTTCCTGTTCCTCGGACCGACCGGTGTCGGAAAGACCGAGCTTGCCAAGGCGCTCGCGGAGTTCCTCTTCGACGACGAGCACGCCATGGTGCGCATCGACATGTCGGAGTACGGCGAGAAGCACTCGGTGTCCCGCCTCGTCGGCGCCCCTCCCGGCTACATCGGCTACGAGCAGGGCGGTCAGCTGACCGAGGCCGTGCGGCGCCGTCCGTACAGCGTGATCCTGCTCGACGAGGTCGAGAAGGCGCACCCCGAGGTGTTCGACGTGCTGCTGCAGGTGCTCGACGACGGTCGACTGACCGATGGACAGGGGCGCACGGTCGACTTCTCGAACGTGATCCTGATCCTCACGTCGAACCTGGGATCGCCGATCCTGATCGACCCCGTGCTGTCGCCCGACGAGAAGCGCGAGCAGGTCATGGCGCTGGTGCGTCAGGCCTTCCGTCCGGAGTTCCTGAACCGACTCGACGACATCGTGATGTTCTCGGCGCTCAGTGAGGACGACCTCGCGCAGATCGTCGAGCTGTCGGTGGATCAGCTGCACGACCGCCTGCGCGACCGTCGGCTGACGCTCGCGGTCACGCCTGACGCTCGAGCCTGGCTCGCGGAGCGCGGCTACGACCCGATGTTCGGCGCCCGACCGCTGCGCAGGCTCATCCAGAGCGAGGTGCAGAACAAGCTGGCGACCGCGCTGCTCTCGGGCAACGTGCACGACGGAGACACCGTCCGCGTCGACGTGGCAGCCGACGGGATGGGCCTCGTGCTCACGTCGGCGACGCCCGACCCCGAGCCCACGTCCGAGGACGAGGACGAGGACGAGGTGATCGAGGCCGAGCTGCTCGACGACTGATCGGCTTCACGAGTGCGAGCCGGACGCGGCGGCGAGAGCCTTCCCGGTGAGGGAGTCGTCGTCGCGCAGCATCTCCGCGGGGGTGCCGGAGAAGATCAGCCGACCGCCGTCCGACCCGGCGCCGGGACCGATGTCGATCACGTGGTCCGCGCGCGCGACCACGCGCAGGTTGTGCTCCACGACGACCAGGGTCGCGCCCCCGTCGAGCAGATCGTCGAAGAGGGTGTTGAGCGTGTCGACGTCGGTCGGATGCAGCCCCGACGTCGGCTCGTCGAGGATGATCCGGTCGGCGGGGTCGCGCCGCGGGTCGCTGAGATGCCGGGCGAGGAGCAGACGTTGCTTCTCGCCGCCGGAGAAGGTGTCGAGTGAGCGCCCGACCGGGATGTAGCTCAGGCCGGTGCGCTGCACCCAGTCCAGCGCCGAGACCACGTCGGGATGCGCGGAGAACAGCTCACCGGCCTCGGCAGGTGTCGACGCGAGGACGTCGGCGATCGAGGCGCCGTCGACCCGTACGCCGAGCGCCTTCGGATTGAAGCGCAGGCCGCCGCATGCGTCACAGGGCAGCGAGACATCGTCGAGGAACGCGAGCTCGGTCGTGATGTGCCCGCGTCCGCGGCAGGTGGGGCACGCGCCGCGCGAGTTGAAGCTGAACCACGACGGGTCGAGGCCCGAAGCGGCCGCGAACACCCCGCGCACGGTGTCGGCGATCCGCAGGATGCTCAGGGTTGTCGAGCGGGCCCCTCCGCGCAGCGGGTCCTGCCCCACGACCGTGAACTCGGGATGCTGGCGCGGCAGCTCCACCGTGGCGAAGGAGCTCTTGCCGGATCCCGCCACCCCGGTGATCGCGGTGAGCACGCCCAGCGGGACGTCGACATCGAACCCGCGCAGGTTGTGCGAGCGCGCATCTCGCACGGTGACCTGGCCCGAGGGCGCGCGAGCCGTGTCTCGGACCCGCAGCGGCTCGGCGAGCACCCGTCCCGTCGGTGTCTCGCTGCCGCGCAGCGCGGCGGGCGTCCCCTCGAACTGCACGATGCCGCCTGCAGAGCCCGCACCGGGACCGAGGTCGACCACATGGTCGGCGACCGCGATCACCTGCGGATGGTGCTCGACGACGAGGATCGTGTTGCCCGCATCGCGCAACCGCTGCAGCAGGGCGACGAGGCGCTGGATGTCGGCGGGGTGCAGCCCGGTGCTCGGCTCGTCGAACACATAGGTCACGTCGGTCAGTGCGCTGCCCAGATGGCGCACGATCTTGACGCGCTGTGCCTCTCCGCCGGACAGGGTCGACGACTCGCGGTCGAGCGTGAGGTAGCCGAGCCCGACCGAGAGGAGGGCGTCGAGCACATGACGGATGCCCTCGACGGCCGGCGCCACCCGCGGATCGTCGAAGGCGCCGAGCAGGGTGTGCAGCTCGGCCACCGGCATCCGCATCCAGTCCACGATCGAGCGTCGGTCGATCTTGCTCGACCGCGCAGCCTCGTTCACCCTCGCGCCTTCGCAATCCGGGCAGGTGTGGTGGGTCACGAGCCGGTCGAGCTCCTCGCGCACCGACGCCGACATCTTCACCGGCCGCTGCTTCAGGAACACGTCGCGCATCCGGGTGATCACGCCGTCGAACCGGGCGCTCTGCGGGAACCGCGGATCCGGGTCGTCGAGCTTGAGCTTGTCGGCGTAGAGGAACTGATCCATCTCCCGGGCCGAGTAGTCCTTCAGCGGTTTCTCGCGGTCGAACAGTCCGCAGTATGCGAAGCGCTTCCAGCGGTACACGCCGGGGCGGAACAGGCTGAACCGTACCGGTCCCTCGTCGATGTTCTTCTCGGGGTCGATGAGCGCGTCGATGTCGATGTCGTACACGGTGCCGAGGCCCTCGCAGGTCGGGCACATGCCGGACGGGTCGTTGAACGAGTACGCCGGCGAGTAGCCGGCAGACGGCTCGCCGACGCGTGAGAAGACCAGGCGCACGAGAGAGGCGAGGTCGGTGGCTGTCGCCACGGTCGAGCGCGCGTTGCCCGTGAACCGGCGCTGGTCGATCAGGACCGTGAAGGTCAGTCCGTCCATGGCCTGCACGTCGGGCGCGGGCAGCTGCGGCAGCCGGGCGCGGATGAAGGTCGAATACGAGTCGTTGACCAGTCGCTGCGCCTCGGCGGCGATCGTGTCGAGGACGAGCGACGACTTGCCCGATCCGGAGACGCCGGTGAAGACGGTGAGCAGCTTCTTGGGGATGTCGAGCGAGATGTCGCGGAGGTTGTTCGTCCGCGCGCCGGTGATGCGGAGGATATCCATCCGCACACGCTAACGGGGCCCCCGGACACTCCGGAGGTCCCGTCGACGGAAGCGCGCGTCAGGCGCTCAGGATGACCGTCTCGTCGATCGGGCGGCGCACGCGCGGGGCGACCTCACGCTGCTGCAGCACCTCGGGAAGGGCCTCGATGTCACCGAACTCGCCGACGGCGAAGACGGTGACGGGGACGAAGCGGGGCTCGAGGTCGGCGAACTCGCGGACGACCTCCGGGTCGAATCCGCTCATCTGGTGCACGACGAGTCCGTCGTGGTGGGCCTGCACCGAGAAGTGCGCGACGGCCTGGCCGAGGTCGTAGAGCGCGTGCGTGATCGGCGTGCCGTCGGCCGCAGTCGTCTCGGCGATCGCGACCACGAGCACCGCGGCGTTGCCGGCCCATGCCTGGTTGAAGCCCATCAGTGCACCTGTGACCTGGGCGTGCAGAGCCGTACCTCGGCGGGCGACGATGAAGCGCCAGGGCTGGGTGTTGTTGGCGGAAGGGCTCCAGCGTGCGGCCTCGAGAGCGGTGGCGAGCTTGGCCTCGTCGATCGAGTTCTGCGCGTCGAAGGCGCGAGGGCTCCAGCGGCCGGCGAGGACGTCGAGGACGGGGTGCTCGGTCGGTGCGGTGCGGTCGATGACGGGAGTGCTCACAGAAGTGCCTTTCGGAAGGAGTGGATCGGACTCCTTCGTCCGGGTACACGGGAGCAAACAGATGCATGTGCATGCATATTCCCGGAGCTCGGGTGTCGACGCGTCCTCAGGTCGGCAGATTCTGCGCGGCGGCGTCCGCGAGCGCCCTGCGCACGGCGCGGATGGACGGTGCGGCCGCAGACACGCGGCGAGCGGAGGAGAAGATCTCACGTCGCGGCTCGTGGGGGAGTGCGGCCAGGCCCACGGTCGGAGTATCGCCCGCCCACACGAGCTCGGGCAGGAGACCGACAGCGAGGCCGGCGTGGATCAGCCGTACGTGTGCCGTGAGGTCGGCGATCTCGAATCGCACGTCGGGCTCGAACCCGGCCGTGCGGCACAGCTGCTCGGCCCAGGCGCGGGATGCGGTGCCGGCGGGTTCGAGCACCCACGGCTCGTCTCGAGTCGACCACAGCGCTGCGACCGCGTCGGCGTGCGCGGGGGCTTCCGGGCTTCGCGCGAGGGCGATCGCGTCATGCGCGAGCACCACCCGGTCGAGGTCGGCGTGGATCGGGCGGCTGTGCCCCGGATACTGCTCGGCGAGGATCAGGTCGAAGTCGCGGCTGGACACCCCGACGAGTCCGGTCTCGGGGTCGCACTCGGTGACTTCGACGCGCAATGCCGGATGCCGATCCGTGAGGGCTTCGAGCGCGCGGGGCAGCAGTGAGTGCGCGGTCGACTGGAAGACCGCGATGCGCACGGTTCCCGTCACCTCGGTGAGCGACTCGGCGACGGCGACCTCGGCGTGCTCGAGTTGATCGAGGATGCCGATCGCCTCGGCGACCAGCACGTTCCCCTGCGGTGTGAACTGCACTCCGCGCCCCACTCGGCGCAGCAGCGGTACTCCGACATCGCGCTCGAGCGCGCTCAGCTGCTGCGACACCGAAGCCTTGCTGTAGGAGAGCGCATCGGCGACGGCCGAGAGGGTTCCACGGCGGGAGAGTTCCACGAGCATCCGCAGGCGGTTGACGTCGAGCATCGCGGTTCCATCCGTTCAGTCCGAGTGAACAGAATTCACGCAAATCGGTTGATAGACGGAGCCTACCGAGCGGGCGGACAATGATCCAGCCGCACACGAAACCCCGGTCTGCGCTCTCTTGGAAGGTCCCACCGATGTCTGTCGCCGCCGACACCACCACCCCCCGCACCGAAGACGTCGCCGCCCTCGTGCAGCGCTGGCTCACCGAGAGCGAGACGCACCCCGTCGAGCCCGCCGCCCAGCGCCTGTCCGAGGTGCTCAAGGACCCGAACGGACTCGCCTTCACCGTCGGCTTCGTCGACGGCGTGATGCGCCCCGAAGATCTGCGGGTCGCCGGTCGCAAGCTCGCCGAGATCTCGGAGATCACCCCGACGCTGCTCCCCGGCTATCTGCGAGCCGCGATCAAGACCGGTGGGTTCTGGGCACCCAAGCTGCCCGGCGTCGTGGTGCCGATCGCCCGCCGCGTGCTGCGCGCCATGGTGGGCCATCTCGTGCTCGATGCCACTCCCGCCAAGCTCGGACCCGCCATCGCCAAGCTGCGCAAGAGCGGCAACCGCCTCAACCTCAATCTGCTCGGCGAGGCGGTCCTCGGCGAGCGTGAAGCCGGGCATCGGTTGCAGGGCACCCGCGATTTCCTGGCCAGAGACGACGTCGACTACGTCTCGATCAAGGTCTCCAGCGTCGTGAGCCAGCTCTCGATGTGGTCGTTCGACGAGGCCGTGGCAGATGTCGTCGAGAAGCTCACCCCGCTCTACGAACTCGCCGCCCGTGCAGAAGCTGCGGGCAAGGCGAAGTTCATCAACCTCGACATGGAGGAGTACCGCGACCTCGACCTGACGATCGCGGCCTTCACGAGCATCCTCGATCAGCCGGGGCTGGAGAACCTCGAAGCCGGCATCGTGCTGCAGGCCTACCTGCCCGACGCCCTCGGCGCCATGCAGCACCTGCAGGAGTGGGCAGCCGCCCGCCGCGCCAAGGGTGGGGCGCCGATCAAGGTGCGCGTCGTCAAGGGCGCGAACCTGGCCATGGAAGAGGTCGACGCGAAGATCCACGGCTGGCCGCTGGCGACCTACGGCACCAAGCAGGACTCCGACAGCAACTACAAGCGGGTGCTCGACTGGGCGATGACGCCCGAGCGACTGGATGCCGTGCGCATCGGCATCGCCGGTCACAACCTGTTCGACATCGCCTACACGTGGCTGCTCGCCCAGGCCCGCGGTGTGACGGATGCCGTCGAGTACGAGATGCTCCTCGGCATGGCGACGGGTCAGGCCGAGGCCGTGCGCAAAGACGTCGGGCGCCTCCTGCTCTACACACCGGTCGTGAACCCGGCCGAGTTCGACGTGGCGATCGCGTACCTCGTGCGCCGCCTCGAAGAGAACGCCAGCTCCGAGAACTTCATGTCTGCGGTGTTCGAGCTGGCCTCGAACCCGAGGCTCCTGACCAGGGAGCGTGAGCGCTTCGAGCGGTCGCTCGCCGCCCTCGACCTCGACCGCTCCGTGCCGGCATCCCACCGTGTGCAGGACCGCACCGCGGAGACCCCCGTCGGTACGACGACGGGGTTCGAGAATCAGGCCGACACCGATCCGGCGCTCGGCGCGAACCGCACCTGGGGGCGCGAGATCCTGCAGCGCTCGGTCTCCTCGACTCTGGGGATCGACACGATCGCGATCGCCAAGGTCGAGACGGATGCCGAGCTCGACGGCATCTTCGCCGCGGCGACCGCTGCCGCCGAGAAGTGGGCCGCGCTGTCGGCCGCCGACCGTGCCGCCGTGCTGCACCGCGCGGGTGACGAACTCGCCGCCCGTCGCGGTCAGTTGATCGAGATCATGGCGCATGAGGCGGGCAAGACCATCGCCGAGGCCGACCCCGAGATCAGCGAGGCCATCGACTTCGCGCACTACTACGCCGAGCGCGCGAAGGACCTCGAGGCCGTCTCGGGCGCCGAGTTCGTGCCGTCGAAGGTCACCGTGGTCACCCCTCCCTGGAACTTCCCGGTCGCGATCCCCGCAGGGGGCGTGCTCGCGGGGCTGGCCTCGGGGTCAGCGGTCGTCATCAAGCCCGCCAAGCTCACCCAGCGCTGCGGGGCCGTGATGGTCGAGGCGCTCTGGGCCGCCGGGGTGCCGCGAGACCTGCTCGTGCTCGTCGACCTCGCCTCGCGCGACCTCGGCACCCGCCTGGTCGCGAGCCCGTCCGTCGACCGGGTGATCCTCACGGGAGCGTACGAGACTGCGCAGCTGTTCCGCTCGTTCCGCTCCGACCTGCCGCTGCTCGCCGAGACCAGCGGCAAGAACGCCATCATCGTCACCCCCTCCGCCGACCTCGACCTGGCCGCCGCCGATGTGGCCCGCAGCGCCTTCGGACACGCGGGGCAGAAGTGCTCTGCGGCCTCGCTCGCGATCCTCGTCGGATCGGTCGCCGAGTCGAAGCGGTTCGAGCGTCAGCTGGTGGATGCCGTGACCTCGATGCGCGTCGGCCTGCCCGATGACCCCGCCACGCAGATGGGTCCGATCATCGAGCCGGCGAGCGGCAAGCTCCTGACCGCGTTGACGAAGCTGGAGAAGGGCGAGCGCTGGCTGGTGAAGCCGCGCAAGCTCGACGATGAGGGGAAGCAGTGGACTCCGGGCGTCAAGACGGGCGTGCGCGAGGGGTCGTACTTCCACCTGACCGAGTTCTTCGGCCCGGTGCTCGGCATCATGCACGCCGAAGACCTGGACGAGGCGCTGCGCCTGCAGAACGCGGTCGACTACGGCCTCACCGCCGGCATCCACTCGCTCGCCTCCGACGAGGTGGCCACGTGGCTCGACCGCGTCGAGGCCGGCAACCTGTACGTGAACCGCGGCATCACCGGTGCGATCGTGCAGCGTCAGCCCTTCGGGGGATGGAAGCGCTCGGCTGTCGGCGCCGGGGCGAAGGCCGGTGGGCCGAACTACCTCTTCGGCCTCGGGGAGTGGCGTCCGGCCGAACTGCCGCCGGTCGCTCCGGGTGCCGCGGTCGCTCCCGGCGTCGGCGCACTGCTCGACGCGGCCGGTGCCGAGCTGGATGCGGGCGAGGTCGAGTGGCTGCAGCGCGCTGCGGCAGCGGACGAGCGGGCATGGATCGACGAGTTCGGTACGGTCAGCGACAAGTCCGGCCTGGGCGTCGAGCGCAATCTCTTCCGGTACCGGCCCGCCGCGGTCGATGTGCGCATCGCGGAGGACGCCGCCCTGGCCGACGGCATCCGCGTGCTCGCCTCCGCCCTGCGCAGCGGCAGCCCGTTCACGGTCTCGGCTCCCGCCCTGCCCTCGCGCGTCGAGAAGGCGCTGCGCGCGCACGGCGTGACCGTGAAGCACGAGTCGGATGCCGCGTGGACCAGGCGCTACGCCAAGGCGGCGAACACGTGGCAGCGCGTGCGTCTGGTCGGCGGTGACGCGTCGGCACTGTTCGAGGCGCTCGGCGGGAGCCCGGATGTCGCGGTCTGGTCGCACGCGGTGACCGGTGCGGGCCGCGTCGAGATGCTGCCGTTCCTGCACGAGCAGGCCGTCTCGATCACGAACCACCGCTTCGGCAACCCGACCACGATCGCCGACGGCGTGATCTGACCGGACCCGGTCGGACGACCAAGCCCCCTGACCCGCGCGATGCGGATCAGGGGGCTTCTCGGTTGCGGCGGCGTCAGCCGCGCAGGGCCTCCTTGAGCTTGACGCGGGACCCCATGCGCAGCAGCGAGTTCTCGTAGATCTTCGCGCCGATGACGATCGCGGCCACGCAGCTCGCGAGGAGGATCACGAGGCTCAGCAGCGGCTCCCACCACTGCGCCTCGCCCACGAAGAGGCGCATCGGCATGCCGACCGGGGCCGAGAACGGCACGTACGACATGATCGTCAGCACCAGCGGGTTGTCGTTGAAGACGATGACGAGGATGTACGGCGCCATGATCAGCATGGTGATCGGGGTGGTCGTGGAGCCGATGTCCTCCTGGCGGGAGACCATCGACGCGGCAGCCGCGAACATCGCCGCCAGCAGGATGAAGCCGAACAGGAAGAACACCGCGAACCAGATGATCGGCGCCCCGAGGGTCGTGAGCACCTCGCGTTGACCCGTGACGATCAGCCCGATCGTGGCCACCGCGGCGAGGGCGAGGATCTGCCCCATCGCCAGCACCGTGTTGCCGATCACCTTGCCCGCGAGGAGGGTGCGAGCCGGGATGGCCGACAGCAGCACCTCGACCACGCGGGTCTGCTTCTCCTCGACGACGCTCTGCGCGATGGTCCCGCCGAACGTCGCGGCGGCCATCATGAACACGAGCCCGAACGCGATGGCGATGAAGTAGCGCAGCAGCGGGTTCGTGGTCGCCGGCTCCAGGATGACGACCTCGGGGGAGATCGAGAGCGCGGAGACGATCGATCCGGGGGCGTCCTGCAGCGCGACGATCGTGTAGCCCGAAGGTCCGTCGCCCGGAAGCACGGCGGCGTCGACCTCGTCGTCGCGCACGAGCTGCTCGGCTTCGGCCTCGTCGGCGACCGTCGTGACCTCGACGTTCGGGATGGCCGAGACGGCCGACGCGGTCTCCGCGGTCGCGGCGATCGGCGTGGTGTCGGTGTTCTTGCTCGCGAACCCGCCGAGGACGATGCCCGCGAGGGCCAGGATCAGGAGGATTCCGGTCGAGATCAGGAAGGCCTTGCTGCGCAGCTTGGATCCGATCTCGCGCTCGGCGACGAGCCAGATGCCGTTGGAGCCGCGGGTGGGGGCGGGGGTGCTCACTGGATGACCTCCTTGAAGATCTGGGCGAGGGACGGATGCTTGGGCGCGAAGCTGGCGACATCACCACGCTGTACCGCGGATTGGAGCACGCGCTGGGCCGTCTCCGGGCCGTCCGCGTCGAAGAGCGCATATCCGCCCTCGAAGTCGACCACGGTCACGCCCGGTTCGGTGCGCAGCCACCCGGCGTCGCCTGCGGACACCAGCTCGTAGCGGTCGCGGGCGTGCTCGGCGCGTAGCGCGTCCCGGGAGCCGGACGCGCGGATGGTGCCCCCCGCGAGGATGACGAGGTCGTCGCACAGACGCTCGACCACATCGAGCTGGTGCGAGGAGAACAGGATCGACGCGCCCTTCGCCGCGCTCGACTGCAGGACCCCGGCGACCACGTCGACCGCGAGCGGGTCGAGGCCGGAGAACGGCTCGTCGAGGATCAGCACCTCGGGGTCGTGGACGAGCGATGCCGCGATCTGCGCCCGCTGCTGGTTTCCGAGTGACAAGGACTCGATCGTGTCGTTCAGGCGCTCGCCGAGGCCGAGTTCCGTGAGCAGCGCGGTCGCCCGGTCCGAGGCGTCCTGCTTGCCGAATCCGTGCAGGCGGGCGAGGTACACGATCTGCTCGAGCACCTTCATCTTCGGGTACAGGCCGCGCTCCTCCGGCATATAGCCGAATCGGCGGCGGTCGGCCGTCGTGAGCGGTGCACCGTCGAGGTCGACCCGGCCGCCGTCGGAGGACAGCAGCCCCAAGACGATCCGCATGGTGGTGGTCTTCCCGGCGCCGTTGCCGCCGACGAAGCCCGTCAGCCGCCCGGGGGCTACCGTGAAGGAGACGTCGTCGAGCACGCGCCGCGAGCCGTAGCTCTTGGTGATGCCGGAGAGTTCGAGCATTCCTGTCGTCATGCCCTTCACGCTACGCAGGGCATCGACGCGCGACATCCCCCGCCCGGCGGACTCTCCACCCCCGCCCGGTGGACCCCCTGTCAGCGACGGCCGGCGTGCAGCGCGGTGCGCACCAGGAGGCCGGCGACGAGGGCCCAGAACGCGGCGCTGACGCCGAGCACGGAGATTCCGGATGCCGCCACCAGGAAGGTCACGACCGCGGGGATCCGCTCGCCCGGATCGTCGATGGCCTGTTGCACCGACGATCCGAACGCGGCGAACAGGGCGAGTCCCGCGACGGCGGGGATCACGGCCTCCGGCGCGAGCACCACGAGAGCGGCGAACGCGGCCGAGAAGCCGCCCAGCACCAGGTACGACACTCCGGTGGAGACCCCGGCGACCCACCGTCGCTTCGGGTCGGGGTCGGCATCCGGCGATGCGGCGAGCGCGGCACTGATCGCCGCGAGGTTGATGGCGTGCCCGCCGGCGGTGGCCCCGAGCGCGGTTCCCAGCCCGGTGACCAGCATCGCCGGACGCCACGGCACCTCGTATCCGAAGCTGCGCATGATGGCGATGCCCGGCACGTTCTGCGAGGCCATGGTCACGATGAACAGCGGCACGGCGAGGCCGACCAGCGCCCCTACCGTGAACGTCGGTGCCGTGAACACGAAGCCCGGCAGCAGGAGGGACGCGTCGAACGACGCTCCGTCGACGACCAGCGAGACCGCGACCACCACCGCCGCGGCGACGAACGCGAGCGGCACCGCCCAGCGCGGCGCGAGCCGTGTGCACACCAGCCAGGCCAGCACAACAGGCACCACGCCCCAGGGGTTGGCGACGATGCCGGTGATCGGCGCGAGGCATAGCGGCAGCAGGACACCGGCGAGCATCGCCTGCGCGATCGACGGCGGGATGCGGGCGATCAGAGCGCCGAGCGCCGGCCACAGCGCAGTGAGCAGGATGAGCGCGGCCGTGACGAGAAAGGCGCCGACCGCGGCAGGCCATCCGCCCTCCACGGTGCCCGTCGCCACGAGGAGGGCGGCACCAGGAGTCGACCAGGCCACCGTGATCGGCATGCGGAACCGCCAGGCGAGCACCACGCACGCGAGTCCCATCGTGAGGCTCGCCGCGAGGAGACCGCTGGCTGCCTGTGCGGCGTCCGCCCCGACCGCGTCGAGTCCGGTGAGCACGACCGCGAACGAACTCGTGAAGCCCACGAGTGCCGTGACCACCCCCGCCAGGATCGGACGGGACAGCGGAGCGGCGTCTGGCATGGATCCGAGGTTATCGCGGAGGGCGGAGGCGCGGGATCACGCCAGGCCCATGCGATACGCGAGCACGACCGCCTGCACCCGATCCCGTGCGCCGAGCTTCTGGAGGATGCGCGACACATGCGTCTTGACCGTCGCCTCGCCGATGAACAGTGCCCTGGCGATCTCGGCATTGCTGCGGGCATCGGCCAGCAGCGTCAGCACCTCGGTCTCGCGGTCGGTGAGCGGCTCCGCGAGGGCGACCTTCGGCGTGGGACCCCGGTCGACAGGGACTCCCGGCACCGATGCAGCGGGCGTCGCGGCGAATCGAGCCAGCACGCGGCGGGTCACCTCGGGGGCGAGCATGCCGTCGCCCGCGGCCAGGGCACGGACAGCCGCGATCAGATCCTCCGCCCCGGCGTTCTTGAGCAGGAAGCCGCTCGCACCCGCGTCCAGCGCCTGGTACAGGTAGTCGTCGCGATCGAAGGTGGTGACGATCGCGATGGCCGCGCCGACCGCCGGATCTGCGACGAGGAGCCTGGTCGCCTCGATGCCGTCCATGTCGGGCATCTGCACGTCCATCGTGATCACATCGGGGCGGAGCGCGGCGGCCTTGGCCACGGCCTCCCTGCCCGACGACGCCTCGCCGATCACCGTGATGTCGGGCTGGGTGTCCAGGATCGTCCGGAAGCCGGCGCGCAGCAGCGCATGGTCGTCGACCAGCAGGACGCGGATCGGGGCGCTCATCGGTCCGCGCCCGATGTCGTCGCTGCGAGCGGCACTCGAGCTCGCACGCGCAGTCCGCCGAGCGACCGCGGGGTCACCTCGAGCGTCCCCCCGGACGCCGCGGCGCGCTCGCGCATCCCCAGCTGGCCGAGCCCAGGGCGAAGTTGGGTGATCGTGCGGCCGGTGTTGACGACCTCGACCTCGACCCCGTCCTCGTCGTACCGCACGCGCACGTCGGCCGTCGCTCCGCTCCCGGCGTGACGGCGGGCGTTCGTGAGCGACTCCTGGGCGATCCGGTACAGGTTCACCGCGACCAGCGACGGTACGGGCACCGGCTCGCCGATCACCGCGTAGTCCGTGGGCAGCCCCGCCTCGGTGGAGGCATCGGCGAGGTCGGCGATGTCGTCGAGCGCGAGGGTCGACGCCGCGTCCGTCGTCTCGCCGCCCGGCGTGCGCAGGGTCTCCAGCAGTTGGCGGAGCTCGTGGATCGCGTCGCGCGCCGAACCCTCGACGCCGGAGAGGATGCGGGCGGCTTCGGCGGGGTCGCGCTCGAGCACGAGTCGTGCGGCGCCCGCCTGCACGCCCATGACCGACACGTGATGCGCGACGACATCGTGCAGCTCGCGCGCGATGCGCACGCGATCGAGGGCGACCGCCTGTGCCGCGGTGACCTCGCGTTCGCGCTCCAGCTCGACCGTGCGCTGCTCCAGCACCGCGCGCTGGGCTGCGGCCGCCCAGGAGCGCTCGCCGAAGTAGTACGCGCCCCCGAAGTACAGCGCATTCAGCAGCAGCTGGATCAGCATGAAGGCCACGTAGGGAGACATGGCGCCCGCGACGACGTCCGCCTCGTCCGCTTCGCTGATCGCGTCGCGGTACATGGTGATCACCAGCCACACGAACATGCCGATGATGATCGCCACGCGCACCATGAGGGCGCGCCGTCGGTCGTTCATCCACGCCCCGACCGTGTACAGGGCGATGAACATCGCGATGTTGCCGACGTAGATCTCCGGGACGCGGATGGTCACCGCCGCGAAGTAGGCGAGGGAGACGATCACCGCGACCGTTCCGGGCCAACGGCGCCGGAAGGCGAGCGGGACGGCGACCACCACGGCGTAGACGAGCGCTGTCCACAGCTCGGCCTGCTGGTCGCCGTAGATCAGCGAGATGGCGGACAGGGCCGCACTGAGCACCGCGCCGACGAAGATCACGGCCGCGAGCACCAGGTCGCCGCGTCGCTCGCGCTCGGTCGGCGTGCGGATGAACGGTTCGGCGGGCATCTCTCCACCGTAAGGCCGGTGCACGGATCGAGGCATCCCCCTGGCGACGGATCGATCACTTGCTATTGACAAGCATGGTTGTTATTTGCAAGCATGAGCGCACAACACCGGACAAAGGAGTCATCATGACCAAGGTCTTCGTCAACCTGCCCACCAGCGACCTCGAGCGCGCCAAGGCGTTCTACACGGCGCTGGGCTGCGACATCAGCCCGCAGTTCACCGACGAGAACGCCGCCTGCATCGTGTGGAGTGAGGACATCTACTTCATGGTCCTCAAGCGCGACTTCTTCGCGACTTTCACCGACAAGCCCATCGCCGACCCGAACGAGGTCGTCCAGGTGTCGGTCGCCTTCAGCCAGGATTCCCGCGAGGCGGTCGATGCGATCCTCGCCAAGGGCCTCGCAGCAGGCGGCACCGAACCCAAGCCCGTGCAGGACTACGGCTTCATGTACTCGCGCGACCTCGACGACCCCGACGGCAACTCCCTCGGCTTCCTCTACATGACCCCCGAGGCCGTCGAGAACGGACCGGACCACGTGGCGGATCACGCGGCGTCGGCCTGACATGGCGGCGCGCAGCTACGGCCAGTACTGCGGCGTGACGACCGCCGTCGAGCTGATCGGGGAGCGGTGGAGTCTGCTCATCGTCCGCGATCTGCTCGTCGGTCCCCGTCGGTACACCGACCTCAAGCAGGGCCTGCCGCGCATCCCCACCAACATCCTCTCCACGCGGCTGAAGGAGCTGCAGGAAGGCGGCGTCGTCCGCCGGGTCCCGCTGCTCAACTGCGGCCTCGTGTACGAGCTCACCCCGTACGGGCGCTCGTTCGAGCCGATCATGCTCGCGCTCGGTCGCTGGGGCTTCCAGGCGATGGGCGATCCCGAAGAGGGCGACGTGGTCACCCCGGACTCGCTCACCATGGCACTGCGCACGGCGTTCCAGGCGGATGTCGCGACAGACGGCGAGTACGAACTCCACGTGGGGGATGTGGCGCTGCGCGCATCCGTGCGCGACGGCGGGCTCCGCATCGCGCAGCTCGCCCCTCCGGCGCCGCCCGTCGGCGGACGACTCCCCGAGGGGGATCCGGATGCCGTGATCGTCGCCGGCCCCGGCATCCGTCACCTGATCGGCGGAGACCTCACCGCGGCCGAGGCGATCGAGCAGGATGTCGTCGCGGTGGTGCGCGGAGAGGACTCCTGGCTCGACGCCTTCTCGGCCACGTTCCACATCGCACGAATGACTGCAGGGAGCACGACATGAGCACTGACAGCACGCAGGACGCCGCGCGCGGCCGCATCCTGATCGACCTCTTCATGACGCTCGACGGGGTCGCACAGGGGCCCGGCGGCGTCGACGAAGACCCGTCTGGCGGGTTCGGCTTCAGCGGCTGGCAGGCGGGGTATCCCTCCTCCGGCGTCGGACCCGAGGTCGAGAAGGGCATGCGCGGGCTGGATGCGCTGCTCCTCGGTCGCCGGACCTACGACATCTTCGCCTCCTACTGGCCGCATCACACCGAGGGAGAGTCCGGCGACATCGGCACGCTCTTCAACCGGGTGCCGAAATACGTGGCGACCCGCGACGACGACCTCGCCCTCGAGTGGGCGGGAAGCACGCGCGTCGGCGCCGACCTCGCGGCCGAGATCGCCACGATGCGCGCCGCGCACAGCGAAGTCCACGTGATCGGCAGCATCGACCTCGTGCACACGCTGCTGGCCGAGGGGCTCTTCGACCAGCTGAACCTCTGGGTGTACCCGATCCTGCTCGGCGCGGGGAAGAAGGTCTTCGCCGACGACGCCCTGCCGTCCGTGCTGCGCCTGCTCGAGCGGCCGATCACCGACGACGAGGGCGTGACGCTGTTCCGTTACGGGAGGACGGACCGAGTACCCGAGGTCGGGACGTTCGGCTGAGGTGACCGGGCGCGTTTCGACCGTCGCGGCGGAGCTGTTGTCAGCCGAGCAGTCGCTCGATCACTTTCGCCACGCCGTCCTCGTCGTTCGAGGCGGTGGTCTCGTCGGCGGCGTCCTGGACGATGGTGGCTGCATGCGCCATCGCCACGCCGCGGCCGGCCCAGCGGAGCATCTCCACGTCGTTGAGGGCGTCACCGAAGGCGACGACGTCTGCGCGGTCGATGCCGAGGTGGTCGCAGAGGCGGGCGAGGCCGGTGGCCTTCGTGACGCCCTCCGCCATCACCTCGACGAACGGCGCCCCGGACAGGGTGGCCTCGAAACCCGTGAGTCCGAGTGAGCGCAGCGCCTCGAACAGGGTCGGGGGTGCCAGTTCGGGATGCCGGATGACGAGCTTCAGGCTCGGCGCGGAGAGAACCTGTTCGAGCGGCACGCCGCCCATGGTCTCCGGGTCTCGCTTGTGGTCGGAGACGTCGGCGATCTCGGCGTAGCCGTGCTGGGCGACGAACGTCTCGCCGCCCTCCCGAACGCTCGCGAACAGCAGGCCGGGGATGCTCGCCCGCAACGCGTCGGCGAGCGTGCGGATCGTGTCGGCCGGGAGCTCTTCTGCGAACAGCATCCGTCCGTCGACGAGGTGGACGGCATATGCCCCGTTGCTGCAGAGCGCCCAGCCGTCGAAGGCCGCATCAGCCGCGATCGCGCGCAGACCGATGGGTTGCCGGGCGGTCACGGGCACGACGTGGATGCCGCGGTCACGGGCGGCGTCGAGCGCCGACCTCGTGCGCACCGAGACCCCGGACGAGGAGTCGAGCAGCGTGCCGTCGAGATCGGTGGCGATCAGTCGCACCGTCATGGGAGCGGCGCTCAGGAGAAGATCATCGGGAGATCGTCGTCTTCCGCCGCGCCGCCCGTTCCCAGACGGCGGCCATCCAGGTCGACGACCACGGGGACGTGGTCACTGGGCTGCTCGCCCTTGCGCTCGTCGCGGTGGATCGAGGCGCCGGTCACGGCCTCAGCCAGGGTGCGCGAGCCGAGGACGAAGTCGATGCGGATGCCCTCGTTGCGGGGGAACTTCAGCCGCTGGTAGTCCCAGTAGGTGTATCCCTCGGGGAGCAGCGGGCGCACGACATCGGTCACACCCGCGTCCTGGAACGCGAAGAAGGCCTCGCGCTCCGGCGGTGAGACATGGGTCGACCGGCCCACCACGATGTCGGGGTCGCCGTTGTCGTGGTCGAACGGGATGATGTTGAAGTCGCCGACCAGAGCGAGCGGAAGATCGGGGTTCGCCGAGAGCTCGGCAGCCGTGGACTTCTTCAGCTGCTCCAGCCAGTGCAGCTTGTAGAGGTAGTGGGGGTCGTCGAGCGAACGGCCGTTGGGGACGTACAGGCTCCACACGCGTACGCCGTCGACCATCACGCCGAGTGCACGCGCCTCCAGCGGTGCGTCGGGGCCTTCATGCCCCTTCGCGAACCCCGGCATGCCGTCGAACGCCGTGCGCACATCGGTGATCGGCAGCCGGCTTGCGATCGCGACGCCGTTCCACTGATTGAGCCCGTGCACCTCGACGTGGTACCCGGCCTCTTCGAATGGACCGTAGGGGAACTGCTCCGGCTTGCACTTGATCTCCTGCATCGCCAGCACGTCGATGTCTTCGCGGACGGCGAACTCGACGGTGCGGGTGACACGGGTGCGGATGGAGTTGACGTTCCAGGTGGCCAAGCGCATGCGTCAAGCCTAGGCCGTGCCTCCTACACTGGATGCCGTGACCGCACTCGACGCAGACCGCCAGACCCTCCTCGACCTCATCAAGGACGAGGCGGTGTTCCACGGCGATTTCACCCTCTCCAGCGGCAAGAAGGCGACGTACTACGTCGACATGCGCAAGCTCACGCTCGATCACCGCGCCGCTCCCGCGATCGGCCGCATCATGCTCGACCTGATCGGGGACCTCGATGTGGTCGCCGTCGGAGGTCTCACGCTCGGCGCCGACCCGATCGCGAACTCCGTGTTGCACGCCTCGGTGGCCACCGACCGGCCGCTCGATGCGTTCGTCGTGCGCAAGGAGCCCAAGGACCACGGGCGTGGCCGCCAGATCGAAGGCGCCGACGTCAAGGGCAAGCGCGTCGTCGTGCTGGAAGACACCTCGACCACCGGACAGTCGGCGCTCAAGGCCGTCGAAGCTCTGCGCAAGGAAGGCGCCGAGGTCGTCGCGGTCGCGGTGATCGTCGACCGGAAGACGGGGGCGCAGGCCGCGATCGAGGCCGAGGGGCTGGAGTGGCGCGCCGCGTTCGATCTCGACGACCTCGGGCTCGACCCGCAGTGACGCGGTACGCTCTCGCCGTCGACGTCGGCGGCACGAAGATGGAGGCCGCGCTCGTCGATGAGCGCGGGGTGCTCGTCACGGGCAGCCGCAGCCGGCAGGCGACGGGGCGCGAAGCGACGTTCGAGGCGTTGCACGCCGCCGTCGTCGCGATCGTCGAGCACGCGCTCGCCGCGCTGCCCGGAGATGCCGAGCTCGTCGGCGCCGGCGCAGGCAGCGCCGGACCCGTCGACCGGACACTCGGCACCATCATGCCGGTCAACATGCCGCTCGCCCGCGGCTTCGCGCTCGCTGAGGCGGTTCACGCGGCGGCATCCTCGGTCGTCGGACGTGACGTGCCCACCGTGCTCGGTCACGACGGAGGTGCGCTCGCGCTCGCCGAGTCCTGGCTCGGTGCGACGCAGGACGCCGGCGCCTCGCTCTCGATCGTCGTCTCGACCGGCGTCGGCGGCGGCTTCGTCGCGAATGGCGCCTACATCCCCGGTGCGACCGGCAACGCGGGACACCTCGGGCAGGTGCGCCGAGAGGGCGGGCTGACGCTCGAGGAGATCGCCTCCGGCCCGGCGAGTGCGGCCTGGGCGCAGCAACAGGGCTGGACCGGCGCCACGGGCGAAGACCTCGCGCGGGATGCGGCGGCCGGCGATCGTCTGGCTCGGGCGGCGATCGAGCGCTCGGCCCGTGCCGTGGGTGAGGCGCTCGCGGATGCTGCGACCCTCGTCGACCTCGACGTCGTCGCCATCGGCGGCGGTTTCTCTCGGGTGTCGCCCGACTACATCGACCTCGTGCAGCAGGCGCTCACCGCGAGTGCCGTGCACGAATACTCCCGTCGTACCCGCGTCGTGCGCTCGGGGCTGGGCGACGAGGGACCGCTCATCGGCGCTGCGGCCCTCGTGCTGCGGTAGGTCGTACCGGGAACGCTGCTCAGCGGCTCGCGATGAGCAGGTGCCGTGAAGGGCCTTCGAGGCGCGCGACGGAGATCTTGAGCTCGGTCACGTCGGCGGCGACGGCATCGATGCGGCTGCTGAGCTTCTCGTCGACGGCGTCGATGCGGCGCACCATCCAGGCTGCGCCGACGAAGGTGCTGGTGCCGAGGGTGAGCACGACGCCGATGGCGCTGACGACGATCGTGAGGGTGTCTGTCGTCACGGTCTCATCTCCGTCCTGCGGTGAGCAGGTGTCGCGGCGGTCCTTCGAGGCGGGCGACGGAGATCTTGAGGTCGGTCACGTCGGCGGCGACGGCATCGATCCGAGAGCTGAGCTTCTCGTCTACGGCGTCGATGCGGTCATCGATGCGGCGAACGAGCCATGCCCCTGCGGTGAACAGACTGGTGCCGAGGGTGAGCACGATGCCGATGCCGATGGCGCTGACGACGATCGTGAGGACCTCGGTGGACACGGGCGCTCCTTGCTGCGGATGGGTGTGTCATCGACGGTACGCCGCCTGCGCCGGTGCGAGCGCCGGTATTCCGGCATCTGTGAGAAGGTCGCGAATGTCGGCAGATGCGCAGGGGATGTCAGCGCGGTACGGTCGCAGGTCGGGGAGGTCGAGCGGCGACCAGCACCAGCAGCGGGACGAGCGCGCACAGTGCGGCCGCGACCAGGAAGGTCGTCCCCGACGCCGGATCGCGACCGATCATGAGGATCAGCGCGGGGATGGCAGCGCCGCCGACCGCGCCGCACGCGACGAGTGCTCCGGTCGCGGCCGCGCTGCGGGCCGGGTCGAGGCGGTCCAGCGCGAGGCCGAGGATGAGGCCGTAGCTGGGGGCGAGGAGCACGACGACGGCGGCCAGGGCGACCAGGGCCCAGACGGGGGCGCGGTCGACGAGGAGTCCTGCGGCCGCCATCAGGACGGCGGCGGCGCACGTGGCGGTGGCAAGGATCCGGGTGGGCGGCACGGCGAGGCGGCGCAGCGTCGCGGCGCCGAAACGGCCGAGCGCCATCAGGCTCCAGAACGCCGAGGTGCCCAGGGCGGCCACGCCAGGATCGATCGCCAGGATCCGCCCGGGGATCACCGCCGACCACCCGGACAGCACGGTCTCGACGCCGACGTAGAGCGGCAACGCCACCGCGAACGGGAGAAGCACGAGCAGTCCGCGGGTGTCGCGACGAGAGGGCGCCTCGGTGTACGCCGCCGTGGGCGTCGGGTCGGACGGCGTCGGGTGGGAGAACATCGCGACCGAGAAGACCGCGACGGAGACGAGCGGCACCACGGCCAGGATGCCGAGCGCCGGGCGGACGCCGGAACCGAGGGCGACGACGAGCGGGGTGACCGCAGCGCAGACGGCGACGGTGCCGAGCAGCGCGCTGAGCAGGCCGGTCGCGCTGCCGACGGCGACCGACTTGGCTGCAACGGATCCCGACGCCTCGACGAGTCCGAAGCCGAACCCGGCGACGACCGCCGCCGCGATGAACACCGCGGGCGTCGCGGCGAGTGCCACCCCGACGATGGCCGCCGCCTGGAGCGCGCCGCCGAGGATCAGGGCGATCTGCGGCGGACGGCGCATCAGGAGGGGGCCTGAGGCGATCACCCCGATCAGGAGTCCGGCGAACAGTGCGGGCACGGCCGAGCTGAGATCGGCGTCGATCGAGCGCTCCGCCGCGGGGAGCACGGCCGGCACGAGCGCTGCGGTGACGCCGAGGCCGGCGAACGCGCTGAACAGTCCCGCTCGCGCGCGCCCGGCGTCCGGGATCACGCCCCCGCCGTCCGCTCCCTGTGCACCGCGGCGAACGTGTCGCGCAGCGCCTCCATCGAGCGGTCGTAGTTCGACTGCGCCACGCCGATGAAGATGCAGTCGACCACCATGAGCTGCGCGATCCGGCTGCCGAGCGCACCCGAGCGGAAGCCCGTCTCGCGCGCCGCGGTCGTGAGCACGATGTCGGCCTGGGCGGCCAGCGGCGCTCCCGCATGGTTGGTGATGGCGATCGTCGTCGCCCCGGCGCTGCGCGCGAGCATCAGGAACTCGATCGTGTCGGTGGTCGCCCCGCTGTGAGACACGGCGATCGCGACGTTGCCCGGTCCGAGGGTCGCGGCCGAGGTCCACGCGGCGTGCGGGTCTGACCACTCCAGCGCCGTGCGTCCGATCCGGGTGAGCTTGCGCTGCAGGTCGAGTCCCACGATGGAGCTGGCGCCGACGCCGAAGATGTCGACCCTGGAGGAGGAGGTGATCGCGTCGACCGAGGCGCGCAACGACTCCACGTCGAGCACCTTGGCGGTGTCGGCGAGTGAGAGGGTCTCGGCGAGCGAGACCTTCGCGACGATGTCGGTCAGGGTGTCGTTGCGGTCGATGTCTCCCGAGACGGCGGGGAGCGCCGCGGTGTCGAAGGTCTCCCGCTCGACGTCGCGCAGCACGTGGTTGCGCAGTTCCCGCACATGCTCGTAGCCGAGACGCTTGCAGAAGCGCACGACGGAGGTCGTCGAGGTGTCGCAGCGCTGGGCGAGCTCGGCGATCGAGAGTCCGGCCGTGCCCGCCGGGTCCGTGAGGAACAGGTCGGCGATGCGCTGCTCGCTCGGGCGCAGCTCGGGTCGGATGGCACGCATGCGCACGAGCACGGGATGCGCGCCGGCGTCGTCGCGGGCGGCGTCAGGGGACATGTGTTCTCCGTTCGGTGTTCATAACAGTAGAGGAACTTCCGTTACATCAGAAGCGACCTTCGTGTACTTTTAGTACCAACCCAGACCGAGGATGTTCGTGGGACGTTCGGGCAGCATCGCCGGAACCGACCCAGGGCGACGCGGTCCCCAGCCAGGAGGAATCAGCATGAGCACAGCACGGCGGGCGTCATTCGGCGCTCTCTCCGCCACGGGCGTCGCATTGGCGCTCGTCATCACCGGTTGTTCCGCACCCGCGTCCGACCCGAAGCCCGCCGAGGGCGCCGCAGGCGGCGACCTCGTCATCGGCGTGACCAGCGACCCCGACACCCTGTTCCCGTGGAAGGCGACGCAGTTCCAGGCCGTCAACGTGCTGCAGAACCTGTACGGCACGCTGACCGAGTTCGACGAGGAGCTCAACGTCGTCCCGGGTCTCGCCGAGTCGTGGGATGTCTCCGACGACGGCCTCACCGTCACGCTGCACCTCCGTGAGGGTGTCACCTTCGCCGACGGCAGCACGTTCGGCTCCGAGGACGTCAAGTATTCGCTCGACGCGATCGCCGATGAGGCCACCGCGGCGGTCGCGGCCAGCTCCCTCGCATCGGTCACCGGGGTCGAGGCGACGGACGAGACCACCGTGACCCTCACCCTCAGCGCTCCCGACGCGGCCCTGCCGGCGAACCTCGCCGTGATCAACATGGCGATGCTCTCCTCGGACGACACCGAGGAGGCGCTGAACACCACCCCGAACGGCACCGGTCCGTTCATCCTCGACGACCGCAAGGCCAGCCAGTCGATCACCCTCGCCAAGAACGAGGACTACTGGGGCGACGCTGCCCTGCTCGACACCGTCGAGTTCCGGGTGATCCCCGACGAGTCGTCGATCGTGTCGGCCATGCAGTCCGGCAACGTGCAGTTGGCCGTGTTCGACGACCCGCTGGTCGCGCAGACCGCCGAGGGTGCGAACGTCGAGGTCGCGACCACCCCGCAGCTCAGCTACCACGCGCTGCAGCTGAACGCCACGCGCGGAGACCTGACCGATGTCAACGTCCGCCTCGCGATCCAGTGCGCCATCGACCGCCAGGAGGTGCTCGACACCGCCGCTCTCGGCGAGGGCGAGGTCACCGGACCCATCACCTCCCCGGCGTACAAGTCCGACCCCGACGCGCGCCCCTGCCCCGAGCGCGACCTCGACAAGGCCGCCGACTACCTGAAGAAGGCCGGCAAGGAGGACGGCGTCACGATCAAGACGATCGTGTCGCAGGGCGAGTATGCCACCTCGGTGAACGAGGCCCAGAACCTCAAGGCGCAGCTCGCCGACGCGGGCATCACCCTCGAGCTCGAGGTGCTCGAGTCCGGCGCGTTCGTCGACCGCTGGATCGCCGCCGACTTCGACGCCGCGGTGGCGCTCAACGGCGGTCGGCCCGATCCCGACGGCATGTACGGCCGCTACTTCACCAGCACCGGAAACCTGAACAAGGTCGCCGGCTACTCGTCGCCCGAGCTCGACGCGCTGTTCGCCGAAGGTCGCCAGACGGCTGATCCCGACAAGCGCAAGGACATCTACGCGCAGGTCTCCGAGAACCTCGAGGACAACGCCGCGTGGATCTGGCTGTTCACGAGCTACACGTACACCGCGACGGCGTCGAACGTCGACGGGTTCGTCCCGATGGTGAACGGCTCGCTGCAGTACCTGCGGACCACCTCCATCTCCTAGCGGACCGAGGGGGTGCGGCACCTCGCACCCCCTCGTTCCCCGACGACAGGCACCACACACTCGCATGTTCAGACAGCTCCTCCGCAACAGCGTGCTGCGACGCATTTTCGCAGCCCTCGGCACGCTCCTCGGCGTCGCGATCTTCGTCTTCCTGATGCTGCGCGCCATCCCGGGCGATCAGATCAGCTCGGGTCTCGGCACCGAGGCGGCAGCGCTCACCCCCGCCCAGCGCGCGGCTCTCGAGTCGTACTACGGCCTCGACCAGCCCCTCTTCGTGCAGTTCTTCTCCTGGCTCGGCAACATCTTCACGGGCAACCTCGGCTTCTCCTCCCGCGCGCAGACGAGCGTGCTCGACCTGACGCTCGCCGCGCTCCCCGTCACCTTCGAGCTCGCGATCTTCTCGATCGTGATCGCCCTCGCGATCGGCATCCCCCTCGGCATGCTCTCCGCCTCGAAGCCCGACTCGGTCCGCGACGGCGTCGGACAGGTGGTCGGACTCGCCGGCCTCTCGATCCCCGCGTTCCTCCTGGGCACCGCGCTGCTGGCGGTCCTCGCCTCGTCGTTCGGGTTCAACCCGAACGGTCAGGGCTACGTCACCCTGTTAGAGGACCCGCTGCTGAACCTGCAGCAGATGCTGCTGCCCTCGGTCGTGCTCGGCTTCGGCATCGCCGCGCCCATCATGCGCACGACCCGCACCGCGGTGCTGGAGATCCGCGCCAACGACTTCATCCGCACCGCCAAGGCCAAGGGCGTGCCGCCCCGCCGCCTGCAGGTGCGCCATGTGCTGGGCAATGCGCTGGTGCCGATCGTCACCATGACCGGTCTGCAGTTCGGCTACCTGCTCGGCGGCGCCGTCGTCGTGGAGCAGATCTTCTCGCTGCCCGGCATCGGACGACAGGTCCTGCTGGGAATCCAGCAGAAGGAGTACGCGCTCGTGCAGAGCACCGTCCTCGTGATCGCGCTCGCCTTCGTCATCGTCAATCTGCTCACCGACCTGCTGTACCGGGTCATCGATCCTCGGGTGCGTGCCGCATGACCGACATCTCTCAGACCCCGACCATCGCCCCCGGCGGCGGGCGCACCATGGAGCGCGTGCGCCTCCTGCTGCGCAGCCGCAGCGGCCTCGCCGGCCTCATCATCGTGATCCTGCTCGGGGTGCTCAGCCTCATCTCGGCGTTCGGGCTGCTGCCGTTCGATCCGCTCGCCCAGGACCCGCCGTCACGCCTCCAGCCACCGTCGGGCGTGCACTGGTTCGGCACCGATCAGTTCGGCCGCGACGTCTTCTCGCGCGTGGCCGCCGGTGTCGCGAACTCCGCGCTGATCTCGCTCGTCGCGGTCGCGTTCGCCACCGTGGTCGGCACCGTCTGCGGACTCATCGCCGGCTTCTACCGCGGTATCTCCGACGGGGCGATCACCGCGGTCACGAACGTGCTCTTCGCCTTCCCGCCTCTGCTGCTGGCCCTGTCGCTGGCGTCGGTCTTCGACCGGAACTGGTTCACGATCGCCGTCGCCATCGCGATCGTCTACGTGCCGATCTTCATCCGCGTCACCCGCGGTCCCGTGCTGTCGCTGCGCGAGGTCGAGTACGTCAAGGCCGCCAAGAGCACGGGGCAGAGCCGCATGGCGACCATGTTCCGGCATGTGCTGCCGAACATCACGTCGATCATCATCGTGCAGGTCACGTTGTCGCTGTCGTGGGCCGTGCTCACCGAGGCCTCGCTGAGCTTCCTCGGCCTCGGCACCCCTCCGCCCGCGCCGTCGCTCGGCTCGATGATCTTCGAGGCGCGCACCCTCGTGACGATCGCCCCGTGGACCATGATCGCGCCCGGCGTGGTCGTGGTGCTCCTCGTGGTCGGCCTGAACCTGCTCGGTGACGGCCTGCGCGACAGTCTCGACCCCCGGAACAGAGGAAAGCGATGACCATGGAGGATCTCGGCGGACTCGCCACGGAGTCCAGCGACCCCCGGTATGCCCGTCTCGACCAGATGAGCGTCGCCGAACTCGCGCAGACCATGAACGAGGCGGATGCCACGGTGCCCGCCGCCGTGCAGCGTGCACTGCCGCAGATCGTCCCGGCGATCGAGGCGACCGCCGCTCGGATGGCGCAGGGCGGACGCCTGGTCTACGTCGGTGCCGGAACGCCCGGACGTATCGGCGTGCTCGACGCCTCGGAGTGCCCGCCGACGTTCAGCACTCCGCCGGAGCTGGTGTTCGCGATCATGGCCGGAGGGCCCGGGGCGATCGTGAACCCGGTCGAGGGTGCGGAAGACGATGCGGACGCGGGGGCCCGAGCCATCGATGACGCGGGCATCGGACCGCTCGACACCGTGATCGGGATCGCCTCGAGCGGACGCACACCGTACGTGATCGCGGCCGTGCGCCGTGCGCGCGAGCGCGGGGCGCTCAGCATCGGGCTCTCCTGCAACGTCGGCACCGCGCTCAGCGCGGCCGCGGAGCACGGGATCGAGGTCGAGGTCGGCCCCGAGGTGCTGTCCGGGTCGACGCGCCTCAAGTCCGGCACGGCGCAGAAGCTCGTGCTCAACATGTTCTCGACCATCTCGATGGTGCGAAACGGCAAGGCCTACGGCAACCTGATGGTCGACGTGAAGGCGACGAACCACAAGCTCCGAGAGCGCGCGATCCGCATGGTGCAGACCATCGCGGGTGCCGACCGCGACGCGGCGGTGGCTGCGCTGGAGGCCGCCGCCTACGACGTGAAGCTCGCGTCGATCATGATCCGCCGCGGTGAGGACCTCGCCGCGGCCAGCACTCGACTCGACGCGGCCGGTGGCCGGCTGCGCACCGCTCTGGAGGAGAACTGATGCGCGTCCTCGGGCTGATCTCCGGCACCTCACACGACGGGATCGATGCGGCCGTCGTCGACTTCGCGACGAGCGGGGGCTTCACCGCGCACGGTGTCGACCTGCGCGGCACGGTGCTCGCGGCGACGAGCGTGCCGTACGTTCCCGAGCTGCGGGCTCGGCTGATCGCCGCACTGCCGCCCGCGCAGACGATGTTCGCCGAGGTGGCCGAGCTCGACACCCTCATCGGCCAGGCGTTCGCGGAGGTCGCAGCCGACATCGCGGCGGAGGTCGGCGGTGTCGACGCGGTGTGCTCGCACGGACAGACCGTGTATCACTGGGTCGACGGCGCACATGCGCTCGGCACCCTGCAGATCGGGCAGCCGGCGTGGATCGCCGAGAAGGTCGGCGCGCCCGTGGTGTCCGACATCCGCATCCGCGACATCACCGTGGGTGGGCACGGCGCCCCCCTCGTGTCGTTCCTCGACGAGTTGCTTCTCCGCGGGCGTGCGGGCGTCACGGCGGCGTTGAACCTCGGCGGCATCTCGAACATGACCGTCGTGCGCCAGGACGGCCTCGTCGCGTACGACATCGGCCCCGCGAACGCGCTGGTCGATGCGGTCATCGTCGAGCACGACCTCAACCCGCTCGGCTACGACGACGACGCCGCGATCGCCCGCACCGGCACGGTCGACGAGGCACTGCTCGATGCGCTGCTCGACGACCCGTACTACGCCCTCACCCCGCCCAAGAGCACCGGCAAGGAGCACTTCCACCTCGGCTATGTGCACGAGCACCTCGCCGCACAGGGGCGCGAGATCGCGGTCGCCGATCTCGTGCGCACGCTCACCGAGCTCACGGTGCGCACAGTTGCGCGAGACGTGGAGTCCGCTGGCATCGGATTCCTCGCCGTGTCAGGTGGCGGATGCCGCAACCCGCTGATCCTCGACGGTCTCCGTGCCGCGCTCCCCGCGACAGAGGTCGTGCTGGCCGATGAGCTGGGGGCGCCGGCCGACAGCAAGGAGGCCATCCTCCTGGCGCTGATCGGCTGGTCCACGATGCACGGCGTTCCCGCGATCGTCCCCGGCGGCACCGGAGCGCGCGAGCCGCGCATCCTCGGGACCATCACCCCGGGTGCCGGTCCGCTGCAGATGCCGGAGCCGGTCGCCTCGATCGACTCCCTCGTGCTCACGGAGGCCGCGGCATCGTGAACCTCCAGGTGCGCCGCGCCACCCCGGACGACCTGTCGGGGGTGCTCGAGGTGTTCCTCGCGTGCTGGCGCGAGAGTTACCGCGGTGTGCTGCCGGATGCGGCGGTCGAGGCGATGACGGATGAGCGCGCCGAGACGCTGTGGCGCCGGGTGCTCACCTCTGCCGACGGGGCGGTGCTCGTCGCGGAACGGGACGGCGTCATCCTCGGGCTCACCCGGTACGCAGCGACTCCCGGTGCGGACGGCGGCATCGACGGCGCCGTGCACTCGCTGTACGTCTCGCCACGAGCCCACGGCGGCGGTATCGGCGGCGCGCTGCTGTCGCATGCGACCGAGGCGCTGCGCGAGGCCGGAGCCGATGCCGCGACGCTCTGGGTGTTCGCGGCCAACCTGCCATCGATCGGCTTCTACCAGGCCAAGGGCTGGCAGCCCGACGGGGCGACCAGGACGCAGCCCGAGTTCGGCGAACCCGAGCAGCGCATGCGCAAGGAGTGGGCATGAGCGCCGGGGGGAGCGCCGTCGCGGCCGTCGCCGCCGTCCTGGCGAGCGCCTCCGCGCCCCGGGGCGCCGTCGCGGGAACGGTGACCACGGCCGGACGCGTCCTCGCCGCCGGCGGCTTCGCCGACCTCGCGAGAACGCCGATGACCACCGCGACCGCGTTCGACATCGCTTCGGTGTCGAAGGTCGCGGCGACCACGACCGCGATCCTGCGGCTGGTCAGCCGTGGGGACCTCGACTTCGACGACCCGGTCGAGCGGTTCCTGCCCGGCACGGCGTGCGCACCAGGGACGACCGTGCGTCACCTGCTGCAGCATCGCGCGGGACTCTGGGAATGGCAGCCGCTGTACCTCGACCGCGAGCACCTCGATCCGGCCGACGCGATCGACGCGATCCCGCTGCGCTACGGGCTCGATGAGGGGCGCCACTACTCCGACCTCGGCTTCATGCTCCTCGGCCGCATCGTCGCGGTCGTCACCGGAACACCCCTGGACGCTGCCGTCCGTGAGCTCGTCACGGCACCCCTCGGCCTCGCCCGCACCGGCTACGGTCCCGCCGCTCCGCCCGTGGCATCCTCCGGCATCGGTGATGCGGCCGAGCGTCGGATGGTCGCGACCGGCGAGCCGTACCCGATCCTCACCGCCGACCGCGACTACGCGTGGCGTGAGGGCGAGGTCACCGGAAGCGTGAACGACGGCAACTGCTTCCACGCGCTCGGCGGCGTCTCCGGTCATGCGGGACTCTTCAGCACCGCCGACGACCTGCTCACCCTCGGCGCCGCGCTCGCCGCCCCCGAGACGCACCCGGAGCTGTGGCGCTCGGAGGTCGTGGCGGAGCTGTTCCGCGACGGACCCGACGCGGGGCAGGCCCTCGGGTGGCGCAGCGACAGCGTCGACGTCGCCGGTCGGCAGACCCGGATGCTCTGGCACCCCGGCTACACCGGCTGCGCCCTCGGCATCGTCGAGGGCACCGGTACCGCCGCCGTCCTGTTGACCAACCGCCTCTTCGCGCCCGAACCCGCGCCGACGGAGACGCTGTGGCGCACGGCGCTTCCCGCACTCGTGGGCGACGACCCGACATCCGTCGGCGGCCAGGCACTCCGTGACAACGAAGGAACGAGAACATCATGAGCACCACCGAGCCCGTGCTGAGCATCAACGGCCTCGCCGTCGCCTTCCGGACCGGTTCCGCGCTGGTCACCGCGATCAGCGACATCACCATCGACGTCGCCGCGGGCGAGACCGTGGCGATCGTGGGGGAGTCGGGATCGGGCAAGTCGACCACGGCGGCCGCGGTCAACCGACTGCTGCCGGAGAACGGCGTGATCACCGCCGGCAGCATCCGTTTCGACGGGCGCGAGCTGACCGAGCTCCCGGAGAACGCCATGGTCTCGCTGCGCGGGGCCGGGATCGGCCTCGTGCCGCAGGATCCGATGTCGAACCTCAACCCGCTCATGCGCGTGGGTGAGCAGATCGGCGAGGCGCTCGAGGTGCACGGCCACACCCACGGCGACGCCACGAAAGCCCGGGTCGTCGAGCTGCTGGAGATGGTGGGGATCGCGGATGCCGCGCAGCGCGCGCACCAGTATCCGCACGAGTTCTCCGGCGGCATGCGCCAGCGCGTGCTGATCGCGATGGGTCTCGCCTGCAAACCGCGCCTGCTGATCGCCGATGAGCCCACCTCGGCCCTCGACGTGACGGTGCAGCGGCGCATCCTCGACCAGCTCGACGCGCTCACCGACGACCTCGGCACCGCGGTCTTCCTCATCACGCACGACCTGGCGCTCGCCGCGGAGCGCGCCGACCGCATCGTGGTCATGTTCCGCGGTCGCATCGTCGAGGAGGGCACGTCTGTCGAGGTGCTGGGCGATCCGCAGCACGAGTACACGAAGCAGCTGCTCGCCGCCGCGCCGAGCCTCGCCTCGCGCCGGGACGCCCTGCCGCAGCGCGAGGCCGCGAGCGGCACGCCCTTCGTGGAGATCCGCGACCTGCGCAAGGAGTTCGCCCTCCGTGCGCCCAAGGCGGGGGAGCCCCAGAGCTTCACGGCCGTCGACGGAGTGAGCTTCGAGATCCGCCGCGGGACCACGGTGTCGATCGTGGGCGAGTCGGGTTCGGGGAAGTCCACGACGGCGAACATGGTGCTCGGTCTCGAAGACGCCACCTCGGGGGCGATCCTCTTCGACGGGGTCGACCTGACCACGCTCCGCCGCAAGGAGCTGTTCGCCCTGCGTCGCCGCGTGCAGCCGGTGTTCCAGAACCCGTACGCTTCGCTCGACCCCCGGTACACGGTCGAGCAGTCGATCTCCGAACCTCTGCGCGTGCACCGCATCGGCTCCACGGCGACGCGGCGCTCGCGGGTGCTCGAGCTCCTGGAGCAGGTCGCGCTGCCGGCGGCGATGGCCGAGCGGCTTCCCCATGAGCTGTCGGGCGGGCAGCGCCAGCGCGTGGCGATCGCCCGCGCGCTCGCCCTCGAGCCTGAACTCGTGGTGCTCGACGAGGCGGTGTCCGCGCTCGATGTCCTGGTGCAGGCGCAGATCCTCGACCTGCTCGCCGACCTGCAGCGCCGTCTGGGGCTGAGCTACCTGTTCATCAGCCACGACCTCGCCGTCGTGCGCATGATCTCCGACGAGGTGCACGTGATGCAGCGCGGCGTCGTGGTCGAGAGCGGCACGCCGGAGCGCATCTTCGACGCGCCGCAGCACCCGTACACGCGCGAGCTGCTCGCCGCGATCCCCGGGGCGTCGCTCGCGGGCTGACCGGGAGGGGTGTTCATCCGTCGGGAGGATGTGCGGATCGGCGCGGAATCCGCCCGATTCGCCCGACATGCGCGCGAACGCCCGACATCCGTGCAGCGCCGGGCTCAGCGCTTGCGGTCGTCGTCGTCCCAGGGGCCTTCCCACCAGCCCGCACGCCCGTCGCCCGCACCCTCGTCCGGTCCGCGGCGACGGCGGGAGCGCACCAGCTGCACGATGAACACCGTCAGCGTGCTGAGCAGGATCAGGAACATCACCAGGAACAGCAGGTCGCTCTGGCTCATGGGCGCTTCCCTTCCGCGGCATCCGCCACGATCTTGGCGATGCGGGCGGCTCTGGTCTCTGCCCGCTTGGCCATCGCGATCTGGGTGAGTCCGAACTTCTTGACCGACTTCGGGAAAGCGTCCCAGTTCTCACGTGCGGCGGGCACGGCATCGAGGGCGGTCGTCAGCTCCTCCGGCTCGATGCCGGCCTCCGGCCCGTCGAGCACGGTCCACGACCCGTTCGCCTTCGCGACCTCGAGTGCCCGGATGCCGGCGGGAGCCAGCGATCCTTCCGCCTCGAGCTCCGCGATACGCGCCTTGTTCGTCGCGGCCCAACCGCTGCCCGGTCGGCGCGGGGAGAACCACTGCCCGTTCGCGCGCTCGTCCGTCCCGTCGCCGAACACGCGCACCGGGCCGTCGATCCATCCGAAGCACAGCGCCTGCCGCACGGCATCCTCGTAGCCGACCCCGTGCGATGAGCCGCGCACGCTCAGCAGCCAGACACCCGCGGCCCGTTCGTGATTCGCCTCGAGCCACGCGCGCCAGGCCGCGGCATCCGCCGCCCTGACCCGTTCACCGTCGTCGAGCGCGCCCACCGGCTACTTCTTCGTCTTCACCGTCGGGATCGTCTCGGTGATCCGCGGCAGCAGGTCGGCCACCGACTGGACGATCTCGTCGGGGCGGAACGGATACTTCTCGATCTCGGCCTGGTCGCTGATCCCCGTGAGCACCAGCACGGTGTGCAGGCCCGCCTCGATGCCGGCCACGACGTCGGTGTCCATGCGGTCGCCGATCATGCCGGTGCGCTTCGAGTGCGCGCCGATCTTGTTCAACGCCGAACGGAACATCATCGGGTTCGGCTTGCCCACCACGTAGGGCTCCTTGCCCGTGGCCTTCGTGATGAGGGCGGCGATCGCGCCAGTCGCCGGCAGCGGCCCGTCGGTGCTCGGGCCCGTGGCGTCCGGGTTCGTGACGATGAAGCGCGCCCCGCCGATGATGAGGCGGATGGCCTTGGTGATCGCCTCGAACGAGTAGTTGCGCGTCTCGCCGACGACCACGAAGTCGGGGTTCGTCTCCGTCATGATGAAGCCGGCATCGTGTAGAGCGGTGAGGATGCCGGCCTCGCCGATCACGAAGGCCGAGCCACCGGGCAACTGCTGCTTCAGGAAGTCGGCCGTCGCGAGAGCCGAAGTCCAGATGCGCTCCTCCGGCACGTGCAGTCCGCTGATGCGGAGGCGTGCCGACAGGTCGCGCGCGGTGAAGATCGAGTTGTTCGTGAGCACCAGGTACGGGATGCCGGCGCTCTCCCACCCGGCGAGCAGCTCGGACGCTCCGGGGATGGCGTCGTTCTCATGGACGAGCACGCCGTCCATGTCGGTGAGCCAGCATTCGATGTCGTCTCGTTGTGCCATGTGCACAGCCTAGAGGCCGAGGGTGACGCGCACCTGACCGTGTCGCGCCCGACCGTGGTGCGCTCGTCAGGCGCTGAGCCAGACGACCTGAGCCGCGCCATCCGGCAGTGCCGTCGCGACACCGCCGACCTCGACGCCGGATGTCATCACGGTCACGGTCGACGAGACCGCGAGGCCGAGGGCGTCGAGCGCCCGCAGCAGTTCGGGGTCGCGGTCGTCCACGCGCAGCACATGGCCGGTGTGCCCGACCGGGGCATCGGCGAGCAGGACGAAGGGTTCGCGTTCGATGCGGCCGTCGGCGTCGGGGATCGCATCGCCGTGCGGGTCGAAGCGGGGGCGCCCGAGTCGGACGTCGATGCCCTCGAGCAGGCGGTCGCTGATGGTGTGCTCGAGCACCTCGGCCTCGTCGTGCACCTCGTCCCACCCGTAGTCGAACTCCTGCACCAGCCAGGTCTCGATCAGGCGATGCCGACGCACCATCGCGAGTGCGCGAGCCGTGCCGGCATCCGTCAACCGAACCGCGCCATAGGGCACGTGTGAGACGAGGCCGGCGGCGGCGAGCTTCTTCACCATCTCGGTCACAGACGACGGAGCGATCCCGAGCTTGGCGGCGAGCACGGAGGGGGTGATCGGCGCGTCCTGCCACTCGGTGTGCGCGTAGACGGTCTTCAGGTAGTCGTCAGCTGCCGGGGATGCCACCTGCCCAGCCTACGTGGTGCGCTCGCCGGCCCACGCGGTGAGGCCCGGAGGTGCGGCTCAGTTCGTCGCGGCGGCGAGCATGCCGTATGCAGCCTGACCCGCGAAGAACAGGACGAGGAAGCCGAGGAGGGCGGCGGCCAGCGAGAGTCGGCCGTCGAACCCCTCGACTTCGGCGATGCCGACCTTGCGGGCGCGGAAGGCCAGCACGAGGGTGGCGACGCCCAGTGCGAGCTGCACCCACGGGCTGCCGGCGCCGATGACCTTCGGGAACGCGACGAGAAGGCCGCCGATCACGCCGGTCGCGAAGCTGATCCAGGTGAGGATGCGGACGTTGCGTCGGGCGCTCTCGGCAGACATGTGTCGAGCCTATCCGGGCTCAGGCTCCGGTCAGCACCAGCCAGAGCAGTGCACCGTTGAGCGCGATCAGGAGCACGGAAGCGAGCACCCCGGCTGCGGTGGTCCCTCGGCGGTTGACCCAGGGGCCGAGGGTCCGGCGCTGGGCGGTGAGCACGACCAGGGGGATCAGCGCGAAGGGGATGCCGAACGACAGCACGACCTGGCTGAGCACCAGCGCGAGCGTCGGATCGAACCCGATGCCGAGGATGACGAGCGCGGGGATCAGGGTGACCAGCCGTCGGGCGAGCAGCGGGATCCGTACGTGCAGGAGCCCATGCATGATCTCGGCGCCGGCGTAAGCGCCGACCGACGTCGACGCGAGGCCGGAGGCGAGCAGCCCGACGGCGAAGAACGTCGCGACGACGGGCCCGAGCCCTGCGGCGAGCGCGGCGTGCGCGCCCTCGAGCGAGTCGGTGCCCTCGACGCCGGCGAGGTTGGCGGCGGCGAGCAGGAGGATGCAGAGGTTGACGCTGCCGGCGATCACCATCGCGATCGACACGTCCCACCGGGTGGCGGTGAGCAGGCGGCGGATTCGGGAGGTGTCGGTGCGTGCCGCCTCGTCGCCGACATGAGCGGTCGTGGCGCCGAACCGATCGCGAGCGAGTGAGGAGTGCGCGTAGATCGCATGCGGCATGATCGTCGCGCCGAGGATGGAGGCGGCCAGCAGGACCGAACCGGTGTCTTCGAAGCGCGGCACCATCCCGCCGAGCACTCCTGCCGGGTCGGGCGGCGCCACGAACACTCCGGCGACGAAGCCGATCGTGATGACGGCCATCAAACCGATGATCACGAACTCGAACGGACGCGCTCCTCGGCGGCTCTGCACCGCGAGCAGGACCATCGAGACCGCGCCCGTGATCAGACCGCCCAGGAGCAGGGGAACGTCGAAGAGCAGGTTCAGGGCCACCGCGCCGCCGATGACCTCAGCCAGATCGGTGGCCATGGCGACGAGCTCGGCCTGCAGCCAGTACGCCCGGCGGGCCCACGGCCGGGTCAGTCGCGTGCCCAGCACCTCGGGGAGGCTCTGGCCGGTGACGACGCCGAGCTTCGCGGAGAGGTACTGGATCAGCCAGGCCATCACGTTGCCCGCGAGGACCACCCACACCAGCAGGTACCCGTACTGCGCGCCCGCGGTCATGTTGCTGGCGACGTTGCCGGGATCGAGGTAGGCGACACCGGCGACGAGCGCCGGTCCGAGCAGCCACAGGCTGCGGGGTGCACCGGCAGGGCGGGCAGACCGGGCCGTCAGCGGGAGCGCGGTATTTTTAGGCACACCGAAACCCTAGCGCATTTTTCGGTACACCTAAATATCTTCGCGATGCCTCGCCCCGGGTGCGGCCCGGCGGGAGTCGCGGCGATAGCCTGGCGGGATGGATGACGCCGCACCGCAGAGCCCGAACCCTCCGGCGCGGGTGGAGCCGGCCGTCGGATCCACCGCCCAGCCCGGCTACGGAGTGGGGCCATGGCCCGGAGGCGCGGAGGCATGGCCCGAGGGGGAGCAGTACGACCCGGAGCTCCTCGCGGCCGGTGACACCCGCAACGTGATCGACCGCTACCGCTACTGGCGGATGGAGGCGATCGTGGCCGACCTCGACACGCAGCGGCATCCGTTCCACGTCGCGATCGAGAACTGGCAGCACGACATGAACATCGGGTCGATCGTGCGCAGCGCCAACGCGTTCCTCGCCGACACCGTCCACATCATCGGCCGTCGCCGCTGGAACAAGCGCGGGGCCATGGTCACCGATCGCTACCAGCACGTCGTGCACCATGACGACGTCGAGACCTTCGCCGCATGGGCCGCCGCTGAGGGCCTTCCGATCATCGCGGTCGACAACGTCGATGGCGCCGTACCGGTCGACAGGGCCGATCTTCCGCAGCGGTGCGTGCTGCTGTTCGGCCAGGAGGGGCCTGGACTCTCGGCGGAGGCGCTCGCCGCGGCATCCGCTCACATCGAGATCACCCAGTACGGGTCGACGCGCTCGATCAACGCGAGTGCCGCCGCCGCCGTGATCATGTACGAGTGGTGTCGACGGTACGCCGGCTGAGTGACGGACCCCTCGACAGCCACGAATCCTCGGCGTAGCGTGAGTGCCGATCGAGGAGGCCGACATGGCAGGCGTCACACCCATCCGTCCCTATCTCTGGTTCGTCGACAGTGCGCAGGAGGCGATGGAGTACTACGTCTCGGTGTTCCCGAACTCGTCGATCGACCAGGTGACCCGCTACCCGGACGAGAATCTCAGCGAGCACTTCGAGGGGATGTCGGGAAAGGTCCTCAACGGCGAGTTCACCTTGAACGGCACTCGGTTCGGCTGCATCGACGGCGGCCCGGTGTTCACGTTCAACGAGGCGGTGTCGTTCATGATCGAGTGCGCCGACCAGGACGAGATCGACCACTATTGGAATGCGCTGTCGGCGGTCCCGGAAGCCGAGGCGTGCGGCTGGTGCAAGGATCGCTTCGGCGTCAGTTGGCAGGTCGTCCCCGCCGGACTCGACCTCCTGCAGCAGCGGCCCGAGCAGATCCAGGCGCTCATGCACATGAAGAAGATCGTGATCGCGGAACTCGAGATCGCCTGAGCTGAGCCGCGGAGGGCGCCGCGGCGATCAGCCGCGGTCGATACCGAAGATGTGGCGGTAGATCGCGCTGACATCGCGATCGAGATGATCGATGCGTGCATCGCCCGGATCTCGGTGCGCACGCCGGCGAACTCGCTCCCGGACTCCGTGCGCACGCTCGCGAACTCATTGCGCATCTCGATGCGCACCCCCTCGAATCCGTTCTGCATCGTGCGCAGGAACATCGTCGACATGAGTGTGAGTGTGCCGAACATCCCTGCGGCGAAGACGCCGATCAGTGTCCAGACCTGTGGTTCCGTCATCCCGAGCATCCCTTCAGCATTCCCCGATCATCGGCGGGAAGCCAGGGGTCGGCGACGTAGTATTCCGCCAAATCCAGCTGGTGTGGATAAGTCGTTCTCATCCGTGGTCGTGCAGGAACGAGCGGCCGCGTCAGGCCGCAGCGGCGAGCCAGCGCCCCGAGCGCACCCGCCAGCCCAGAGTGGCCAGCCGAGCGAGCAGATAGACGCCGAAGAATGCGACCGCGAGCCAGACGAGGCCGGAGCTGCCGTCGACACCGGTCGCGGCGATGACCCACAGCGCGGGCAGGAACGGCACCAGGTTGAGGCCGCCGGCGATCGCCAGGTATCGGGCGTCGTTCGCCCCCATCAGCACCCCGTCGAGCACGAAGACGATGCCGGCGATCGGCTGTGCGACCGCCAGCACGAGCAGTGCCGGCTGCACGAGCGCCGCGATCTCGGCATCACCCGTGAAGACGATCCCGAGAAGCCCGGACAGCGCGGCGATGATCGCCGCGACGATCACGCCGAACCAGGCGCCCCACGCGACCGTACGGGCGAGCACCCGGTGCACCCGCTGCTCGTCACCGGCACCCAGTTCTTTGCCGATGAGAGCCTGCGCGGCGATGGCGAGCGCGTCGAGCGCGAAGGCCGCAGCGGAGAAGATCGTGAACACGATCTGCCACCCCGCGAGTTCATCGGTGCCGATGCCGGTGGCCACGCCCACGGTCGCGAGCAGTGCCACGCGCAGGCTCACGGTGCGCAGGAACAACCAGCCGCCCGACGTCGCGGTGCTGCGGATCCCGGCGCGTTGCGCGCGCAGTGAGGCGCTGTGGCGCGTGGCGAGGCGGCGGATCACCAGCACGTAGGCCGCGACCATCCCCCACTGGGCCGTCACCGTGCCGGCGGCGGATCCCGCGATGCCCCAGCCGAGTCCGTAGATGAACAGCCAGTTGAGCAGGGCGTTGGCACCGAAGCCCAGTCCGGCGATCCACAGCGGCGTCATCGTGTCCTGCATTCCGCGCAGCAGACCCGTCGCCGCGAAGACGATGAGCATGGCAGGCAGGCCCCACATCGAGATGACGAGATACTCGTTGGCCTGGGCGGCCACCGCCTCGCCCGCACCGAAGAGCGAGACGAGCCAGGGGGAGGAGACCGCGCCGATCACGGCGAGCACGGCGCCCAGGCCGAGCGCCAGCCACATCCCGTTGACGCCGACCGACACCGCAGCCCCCGGGTCGCCTGCGCCGAAGCGTCTGGCGACCGCCGGAGTGGTCGAGTAGGCGAGGAAGACCATCAGTCCGACGATGGTCTGCAGCACCGCCCCCGCGATGCCGAGGCCCGCGAGCGGAGTCGTGCCGAGGTGCCCGACGAGCGCGGCATCCACGATCAGGAAGGCGGGTTCGGCGATGAGCGCGCCGAGTGCGGGAACCGCCAGACGCAGGATCTCTCGATTGAGGGAGGTGCGCGCGGTCATCCTCCGAGCCTATGACCTGGGGCCGACCTCGTCCGTCCTGCGGTGCCGGCGCCGTCGTAGGGTGGAGAGGAGCTCGGATGCCACGGAGGTGCATCATGACGGACCCCAGGGACGCCGCGGCACGGTATCTCGCGAACCGGCGGAGCGGAGACAGCGCGGACGGCGACGAGGCGGTCGGCGACGAGGAGTCGGGCACCGCACCAGGGATCGCGGCAGCCGTCGATCGCGCCGCATTCATCGAGACCGCCATCCAGGTGGCGATCCGCCGCGGCGACTTCGACGACCTGCCAGGCGCGGGCAAGCCTCTGGAAGGACTGGGCGCCCACCATGACCCTGACTGGTGGATCCGCCGCAAGATCGAGACCGAGAACCTGACCGGCCTCGGACCGCCCGCCATCCTGCTGCGTACGGAGGATCGGGAGCTGAACGACCAACTCGACCTGCTCGGACGCGAGTCCGACGTGCGTGACGTGCTGGAGGACTTCAACCGGCGGGTGCGCGAGGCGCGCCGCCAGCTCCAGGGCGGCCCGCCCGTCGTGACGGCTCCTCGTGACGTCGACGCCGAAGTGGCGGCCTGGGCGGCGCGCCGCGCGGCACGGCTTGAATCGGCGCCCGACGAGCCTGTGCGGCGCCGACGTCGTCTCTTCCGCCGCGGGTGACGCCCGCGTCGTGACCCGCAATCTGCTTCCCTAAAGGTAGGACCTCCAGTCTTTGTAACCACCGTGTTACGAAGTTCGTGCGATGCTCGACGCTGCATTGTCGCATCCCTATAGTCGGAGAGGTAAGAGGTCCGACCACTGGAGACACATGCAAGAGCCAAGCGGCAACTATCGCGGATACACCTCCTTCGACTACCTGGAGCCGCACGTCGACTACCGCGTCTTCGCCTTGGCGCAGGAGTTCGGCCGCGTTCCGGCGTATGAGCTCGGGCTCGACCCCGATCAGGTGCAGCGGGTCGCCCGCCTTCTCTCCGACGAGCATGCGATCTCACTGCATGAGCACCCCAAGATCCTCACGGCCGACCCGCATCAGCTGCGCGAGTACAACCACACGGGGCGCAACGCCATGGGGTTCGCCGGACTCGCGCGATCGGGCATGTCCGCCTTCTTCGACAACTTCATGAACGGCACCAACTGCGTCACGAGTGAGAACGGGTGGAAGTGGAACGACGTCGTGTTCGACATCGGCCTGCGCTTCGCCGACGTCGCGCAGCAGGATCACGTCGTCGTCGCCCGGACCGTCGCCGACCTGGAGAACGCGAAGGCCACAGGTCGGATCGCCCTCGTCGCAGGGCTCGAAGCCGCCACCGCGATCGAGAACGAGCTCGACCGGCTCGACATCCTCTACGGTCTCGGGATCCGTCAGATCGGCATCGCCTATTCCATGGCGAACCAGCTCGGCTCGGGACTCGCAGAGCCCCAGGACGGCGGGATCACGAGCTTCGGACGTCGAGCCGTCGAGCGCATGAACCGACTCGGTCTCGCCATCGACATCTCCCATTCCTCCGACCGCACCAGCATGGACGTGATCCACGAATCGTCCGTGCCGGTGTTCATCACACACGCCGGTGCGCGCAGCGTCTGGCCGACCAACCGGATGAAGCCCGACGAGGTCATCATCGCGTGTGCCGAACGGGGCGGAGTCATCGGCATCGAAGCCGCCCCGCACACGACGCTCTCCGCCGAGCACCCCGAGCACTCGCTGGAGTCGGTGATGGATCATTTCCGCTACTGCGTCGACCTGGTCGGCATCGACCACGTGGCCTTCGGCCCCGACACGAACTTCGGAGACCACGTCGGGCTCCACGATTCCTTCTCCGGCCACCTGACCATCAGTCAGGCACACGGACACGTGGAGCATCCGCGCGTCTCTCACGTCGCGGGCCTGGAGAACCCCGCGGAGAACTTCACGAACATCGTCGGCTGGCTCGTCAAAAACGGGTACGGCGACGAGGACATCCGCAAAGTCATCGGCACGAACATTCTGCGAGTTCTGAAAGAGGTCTGGTAACACATGAAGAGATACAGAGGCACGGGAATCGTCGCGGGCATCGCCGCGGCCGCGCTCCTCCTCGCGGGCTGCGGCCTCAACGAGGACCAGGGCGAACAGCCCGACACCGAGGCCGGAGCATCGACGCTCCGCATCGGCACCACGACCGACGTCGCGAACTTCAACCCGCTCGGTTCGCTGTCCAAGACCGACAGCTGGATCCTCAACGCGATGTACCCGCAGTTGCTGCGCATCGACGGCAACGCGGAGAAGGTGCCGGAACTCGCCGAGGAGTACACGCTCGAAGACGACGGCGCGACCGTGATCTACACGCTCCGCGACGACTTCGAGTGGAGCGACGGGGAGCCGGTGACCGCCTCCGACGTGAAGTTCACGGCCGAGGCGATCATGGAGAACCAGCTCGGCAACGTCGCCGCGAAGCTCACCTGGGTGGAATCGATCGAGGCCCCCGACGACACGACGGTGATCTTCCACCTCACCCAGCCGTACGCGCCCTTCGCCGAAGGCGTCGGATTCTGGATGCGCGTCGTCCCCGAGCACATCTTCAGCGAAGCCGGCGACCTCAGCACCTTCGCGAACGATCAGGCCGACGGCTGGGTCGGAGCCGGCGCGTACGTCCTCGACTCGATGAAGCGCGGCCAGCGGTACGTGCTCAAGGCGAATGAGAACTATCCCTACGCGCCTGAGGGCGGTGCCGCGGTCGGTACGGTCGAATACGTCGTCTACCCCGACGTGAACACCATGATCCTGGCGCTGCGCAACGGCGACATCGACCTCATGGGCACGCCGGTCCCCGCATCTGCAGCGGCCTCGCTCGAGTCCGAAGCGGACATCACCATGCAGGAGGTCGGATCCCTCGGCTTCGCCCACCTCACCTACAACATGCAGAACGCGACCCTCGCCGAGCAGCCGGTGCGCCAGGCGCTGTCGATGGTGGTGGACACCGAGTCGATCATCTCGACGATCCTCCAGGGAGACGGCCAGGAGATGGTCGGTCCGATCTCGCCGATCTTCGGGGAGTTCGACAACCCCGACCTCGAGGCGTATCCGTTCGACCCCGCCGGCGCGAAGGCGCTGCTCGAAGACGCGGGCTACACCGACGCCGACGGCGACGGGATGCTCGACGGGCTGTCGTTCGAGGTGCTCTGCGACCAGTCCAACGCCAACCTCACCCGAGTGGCCGAGGTCGTCCGCGAGGACGCCGTGGATGCCGGTATCGAGCTGACCGTCGCGTGCATCGAACGCAACACCTTCCTCTCGCGCACCAAGGACGGCCAGTACGACATCGACCTCTCGCAGTGGGGCGTCTTCGACAACCCGATGGACCAGCTGCGGAGCACCTATCTCTCGTCGAACCCCGGCGGCATCAACTACAACCTGGTGCAGGACCCCGAGCTCGACGCTCTGATCGACGACGCCGCGGTGACGGTCGACAAGGACGCGTTCGTCGAGAAGATCCGCGCGATCGACGAGTACGTCCACGATCAGGCGCTGCTGACCCCGCTGTACGTCGAGACGTTCCGGTTCGCCTACCGCTCCGACCGTTTCGAGGGCTTCGACCCGTCGCCGAGTGATCTGCTCGGCATGGTGACCGGCTACTCGCTGGCGCAGGTCCGACCGGTCTGACCCGGTCGATCGATCAGAACACGACGAGGAGGAAGGGACGGCATGCTGCATTACGCCTCGAAGAAGGCCCTGCGGGCGATGCTCACCATCTGGATCGCAGTGACCATCACGTTCTTCCTGCTGCGGCTGCTGCCGGCCGATCCCACCCTCCTCGTCGTGGAGGGCGACATGACCCCGGAGATGCAGCAGGCGCTGCGCGAGCAGTACGGCTTGGACAAGCCGCTGCTCGTGCAGTACCTGCTGTATCTCGGCGAGCTGCTCACCGGGAATCTCGGTGTCTCGTTCCGGCAGCTCGTCCCCGTGACCGATGTGCTCCTGGAGCGGCTGCCGTGGACGCTCCTGCTCGCGGGTTCGGCGTTCGTGCTGACGATCCTGATCGGGATCCCGCTCGGCGTGTACGCAGCCGTTGGGCGTGGAAAGGCGGTCGACAAGCTCGTACAGTTCCTCGGCATCACCAGCAATGCTCTGTTCGTGCCGAGCGTCGCCATCTTCCTGCTCGTCGTCTTCGCCGCGAACCTGGGCATGTTCCCGATCGGCGGCGCGATCGACCCCGACACCAGAGGGTTCGCCGCCTACCTGAGCCTGTTCCAGCATCTGGCGCTGCCGTTGTTCTCGCTCGTCCTGGTGCAAGTCGGGCCGTACGCGCTCACCCTCCGCACCAACATGCTCGAGGTGCTCGGCGAGGACTACATCAAGAGCGCGCGATCACGCGGGTACACACCCCGCCGGACCATCTGGCTGCACGCGCTGCGCAATGCGTTCATCCCCGCGCTGACGCTGATGGGCCTCCAGCTCGGAACGCTCGTCGGCGGAGCCGTGCTCACCGAGACGATCTTCGCCTACCCGGGTGTCGGACGCCTCATCTACGAGTCGGTTCAGCAGCTCGACTACCCGATGCTCCAGGGCGCTTTCGTCATCCTCGCCCTCACCGTCGTCCTGGCGAACCTCGCCACCGACCTCATCGCCATGTTCCTCAACCCCAGGATCCGCACATGAGCACCACACTTCCCGCGCCGACGAACCTCGACGCCCTGACCCGCCGCCGACGTCGCGGCGGAGGCTACTTCGCCTCGCCATCCGGATGGCTCTCGGTCGGCGTGCTCGTCGTGTTCGCGCTGACAGCGATCTTCGGGCCGATGATCGTCGACAAGCCGAGCGGACTCGGCGTCGACATCCTCCAGCCCCCGTCCGCGCAGCACTGGTTCGGTACGGACGATCTCGGGCAGGACATCTTCGCCCAAGTGGTCTGGGGAACCAGGGTGAGCCTGATCGTCGGGGCCGCGGCATCCGTCATCGCGATCGTCATCGGCACGGCCCTGGGGTTGATCGGGGCCTACGTCCGACGACTCGACCCGATCGTGACCACGCTCACCGACGTGATGCTCTCGCTCCCGCTGCTGCCCCTCATGATCCTGGTGACCGCGCTGGCCGGGCCGAGCGTCCTGACCCTCACGGTCGTGATCGGTGTGCTCTCGTGGGCGGAAGTCGCCCGGCTCATCCGCTCCAACGCGTTGGTCGTGTCGTCGATGCCCTACATCGACGGGGCGCGGGTACTCGGCGCTGGTCCGATCCGCATCCTCTCCACCGAGATCCTCCCGGCAGTCATGCCCCTCGTCGTGGTCAGCGTTCTGCTGCAGGCGGCAAGAGCGGTGATCTCCGAGGCCGGACTGAGCTTCCTCGGCATGGGCGACCCCAGCACCTGGTCGTGGGGTCGCATCCTGCTCAACGCGCAGCGGTCCGGGGTGATCGCGACGGCATGGTGGCAGACCCTGTTCCCCTCGCTCGCGATCCTCGTCCTGGTGCTCGCCGCGACCATCGCCGGCATCCGCTACAACGACTCGCGCGACCCGCGCCTGAGAGGTGTGTGATGAAGCTCGCAGACGACTTCTACCAGCGCATCCAGGATCGTGTGCGCGCGCGCCTCGCCGAGGACGAGCTCGACGGGTTGATCGTGACCGTGCCCGGCGACGTCGCCTACCTGATCGGCTTCTTCTACGCCGTGACGGAACGTCCGGTCTATCTCTGGTTCGGTCGCGACGGCTCCCGGTTCGCGCTGCTGCCGGAGTTGGACGCGGAGTACGCGGCAGCACAGGGCGTGCATGCCGACATCCGGACCTACTTCGAGTACCCGGGTGTGCGAACGCCGGAGCAGCATCTGGCCGACGAGCTGGCGAAGAGCGGGACTCCGCTCGCACGGATCGGCGTGAGCAGCGCCCTGACGATCGGGGCTCAGGCGGCACTGGTGGATGCTCTCCCCTCGAGCAGCTTCATCCGCACCCGCATCCTGAGCGATCTGCGGCTGCGGAAGGAACCTGAGGAGATCGAGCTCCACCGCCAGGCGGCTGACGTGTGCGACGAGATGCTCGGAGCCGGAAGGGCGCTCATCGAGGCGGCCCTGCGATCCGGGGGGCCGCTGCCCACCGAGGGCGAGCTCGCCCGCGCGGTGATTGGGTTCGGCACCGACCGCATGTACGAGCGCTATTCGCATGTGATCTACACCACGAAGCTCGCGGGGGGACTCGTGTACGCGGGGCCGAATGCGGCACGTCCGCATGGGCTGCCCAGCCGCCGTCGACTCGAGATCGGCGACACGCTGATCCTGTCGCTCGGCGCCGCCGTCGGGAGTCGGTTCGTCGAGAGCGAGCGCACGTTCGTGATCGGGGAGCCCTCGGCCGCGCAGCGGGCGTACTTCGACGTCGCGCTGCGGGCACAGGAGATCGGCACGCAGGCGATGACGGTCGGTCGCACCTGCGCGTCCGTCAACACCGAGTGCCTCGACGTCATCCGCGATGCGGGTCTTGGCGGTTACATCCGCCACCGACAGGGCCACGGGATCGGCATCGCCCAGCATGAGGCCCCGTGGGTCGAGGACGGGGACCCGACCGTGCTCGCCCCGGGCATGATCCTCTCCAGCGAGCCGGGGATCTACATCCCCGGCCACGCCGGCTACCGCATCTCCGATTCGGTGCTCGTGACCGCAGACGGTCCGCAGCGCCTCACCAGATATCCGCGCACTCTCGAGGAGAACACGATCGCATGAGCGAGTACTTCGACACCGTCAACGGCGCCAGGATCAAGCTGCAGATCCTCGGGGACGACGATGCCCCGGCGATCATCGTGCATCACGGGGCGCCGGGCCTGGGCTCCCGTGCGGAGCCGGTGCGCTCGTTCGGACCCTTCAGCGACGACTACCGGATCGTCACGTTCGATGCCCGCGGATCGGGCGAATCCGCGGACGAACCGCCGTACACCCACGAGCAATGGGTCGCCGACATCGATGCGATCCGCGAAAGCCTCGGTCTGGAGACGATCGTGATGGCCGGGGGCTCCTACGGCGGCTTCCTCGCGATGGAGTACACGCTGGCCCACCCGGACCGGGTGAGCGCGCTCATCCTGCGCGACACCGCGGCCAACACCGCCTACGACCACCTGGCCGTCGAACGGGCGCGCCAGACCGACAGGGTCGTGATCGACGACTGGACCATCGCGCGGATCGGGACGGGGCACTTTGCCGACGACGCCGAATTCGAGCGGTACTGGCGCGGCATCCTGCCCCTCTACGACCACGCGTACGACCCGGAGGCCACCGAGCGCAAGGCGAGGGCGACGACCTACCACCACGCGACCCACAACGCGGCGTTCGGCGTGAACATGCCGAAGTACGACCTCCTTCCGCGGCTGGGGGAGATCGCGTGTCCGACCCTCGTCGTGGTCGGACGGCACGACTGGCGCACGCCCGTCCCCGCCTCCCAGGAGATCGTCGATCGCATCCCCGGCGCCGAGCTCGTGGTGTTCGAGGAGTCGGGGCACTCGCCGCAGCTGGAGGAGCCCGAGAGGTTCCAGGCGGTCGTGCGCGACTTCCTGCACAGAGCGGGAGTGCGCGGATGAGCGATCCGGTGCTGAGCGATCCGGTGCTGAGCGTGCGCGGCCTGAGCGTCGAGTTCACGACACGGGACGGTGTCGTGCGCGCGGCACAGGACGTGACCTTCGAGGTGCCGGCCGGCAGCACGCTCGCCATCCTCGGCGAGTCGGGGTCGGGCAAGTCCGTCACGGCGCAGACCGTCATGAACCTGATCGAGACCCCGCCGGGGCGGGTCTCGGCGGGCGAGATCCTGTTCGAGGGGCAGGACCTGCTCACGATGGATCCTGCCGCACGTCGTACCGTGAGCGCCGAGGGCATCGCGATGGTCTTCCAGGACTCGCTGTCGGCCTTGAACCCGGTGTACACCGTCGGCGGCCAGATCTCCGAGCTGCTGCGTGTGCGGAGGGGGATGAGCCGTCGGGCGGCGTGGGAGCGTGCGGTCGAGCTCATGGGCCGCGTGCGCATCCCCTCGCCGGCGGAGCGCGCGAAGGACTATCCCCACCAGTTCTCCGGCGGGATGCGGCAGCGGATCATGATCGCGCTCGCGATCGCCCTCGAGCCGAAGGTGCTCATCGCCGATGAGCCGACCACCGCCCTGGACGTGACCGTCCAGGCGCAGATCATGGACCTCCTCGTGCAGCTGCAGCGGGAGACGGGCATGGCGCTCATCCTCATCACGCACGACCTCGGCGTCGTCGCAGAGGTGGCCGACCAGGTCGCGGTGATGTACGCCGGCCGCATCGTCGAGCGCGGCACCATCTTCGAGCTGTTCGAGCGGACTGCGCATCCCTATACGCGGGGCCTGCTGCGCTCGATGCCACGCCCCGACCGCGACGACGACGTGCTGTGGGCGATCCCCGGCGCTCCGCCGAACCTGCTCGACCTCGGTCAGGGGTGCGCGTTCCGCGGCCGCTGCGACGCGGCGATCGACATCTGCGCGACCGAGCGGCCGGAGCTACGGCCCGTCGGCGCCGACACCGGACGCGTCTCGGCGTGCCATCGACGTGAGGAGGTGCTCAGTGGACGAGCATGACGTGGTGCTGACGGTCGAGGACCTCACCAAGCACTTCCCGGTGCGAGGCGGCCGATTCGGTGGCGGAGGACGTGTGGTGCGCGCGCTCGACGGCGTGAGCTTCGAACTGCGCAAGGGCGAGACGCTCGGCATCGTCGGCGAGTCCGGATGCGGCAAGTCGACCCTGGCGCGCACGATCGTCGGCCTGGAGACGCCCACCTCCGGTGCGGTGCGCTTCCGCGGGGCCGACCTGCACCGCCTGCGGGGCGCGCAGCGCGACGACATGCGCCGGCGCGTGCAGATCGTGTTGCAGGATCCGTACTCCTCGCTCAACCCGCGCCGCACCGTGCGCGAGACGCTGCTCCAGCCGTTCCAGATCCATCCCGAGGTGACGCCGCGGGGCGGACGAGAGGCGAGGATCGCGGAGCTGGCGGAGCTGGTGGGCCTCAACCCGGACCACCTCGATCGCTACCCGTTCCAGTTCTCCGGCGGTCAGCGCCAGCGCATCGGGATCGCGCGTGCGCTCGCGCTCTCACCGGAGGTCATCATCTGCGACGAACCGGTCTCGGCACTCGACGTCTCGGTGCAGGCGCAGGTCGTGAACCTCCTCCAGCGGCTGCAACGCGAACTGGGCCTCGCCTACGTCTTCATCGCACACGATCTGTCCGTCGTCCGTCACATCTCGGATCGCATCGGCGTGATGTACCTGGGGCGCGTCGCGGAGATCGGAGACCGAGCCGAGGTCTACGACACCCCCGCCCACCCGTACACCGACGCGCTGCTCGCGGCCGTCCCCGTGCCCGACCCGACGCGACGGGGCGGTCGCCGCTCGCTGCTCGCCGGCGATCCGCCGAGCCCCGTCGATCCCCCGAGCGGATGCCGTTTCCGCACGCGCTGCGTGCGGGCGCAGGACGTCTGCGCGAGCGAGGCGCCGCCGTTGCGGGCCACAGCACCATCCGGCGACCGAGACGTCGCCTGCCACTTCCCCCTCATCCCCGAGAACACCCTCGCACGCTAGGAAGCACCGTCATGTCCTCTTCGTCCTCTTCGCCCGTCCTCCCCGCAGGGAACGCCCCGCAGTACTCCGGATACACGGCGTACGGCTACCTGGAGGCCGGCCGCGACTACCAGCACTTCGACCTCGCAGCGGAGGTCGATCGCGTCCCCGCACGGGCCTTCGACCTCGACGAGGAGCAGCGGGCCCGCATGCGTCGGCTGATGGACGAGAACATCGTGCTCTCCCTGCACGAGCACGCGATCGTGCTGCCGGACGACGGCGACCAGGTACGGCGGTACAACCGCACCGGCCGTCAGCGCACGGGCTACGAGGGATTGTCGCGGTCGGGGCTGACCGCCGTGATCGACAACTTCATGGCGGGGGCATCCTGCGTGACCAGTCAGAGCGGCTGGAAGTGGGATGACATGATCTACGCGCTCGGATTCCGCCTCGCAGACCTCGCCAAGCAGGACTACGTCCGGCTGGCCACGAGCGTGGACGACATCCACGCCGCCAAGCGCGACGGAAGGGTGGCACTGATCGCGGGCTTCGAGTGCTCCACCATGATCGAGAACGAACTCGACCGCATCGACATGCTGTACGGGTTCGGCGTGCGTCAGCTGGGCATCGCCTATTCGCAGTCGAACATGCTCGGCTCCGGCCTCTCGGAGCCGGCGGACGGCGGTCTGACCAACTTCGGTCGTCGGGCCGTCGATCGCATGAACAAGCTCGGCATGCTGATCGACATCTCGCACTCGGGGGACCGGACCTGCCTGGAGACGATCGACCACTCGGCCGTGCCCGTCATGATCACCCATGCCGGTGCGCGCGCCGTCTGGCCGATCGACCGCATGAAGAGCGACGAGACCATCATCGCGTGCGCCGAGCGCGGCGGGCTCATCGGGTTGGAGGCGGCTCCGCACACCACGATCTCGTCCGACCACCTCACGCACTCGATCGACTCGGTCATGGACCACTTCCGCTACTGCGTCGACCTCGTCGGCATCGATCACGTCTCCTTCGGCCCCGACACGATGTTCGGAGACCACGTCGCCGTGCACAAGGCCTACGCGGGCAACTACGCGCAGAAGTCGCCGGAGCATGAGAAGCACCCGCGCGTCGAGTACGTCGAGGGTCTCGAGAACCCGGGCGAGAACTTCTGGAACATCACGGCCTGGCTCGTCGAACACGGTTACAGCGACGAGGACATCGCGAAGGTCATCGGCGGCAACGCGATGCGTGTTCTCGGCGAGGTCTGGTAGAAATCCGAGAGGACAACTTCTCGACGTACGACAGCAGACTTCTCGATGGGACCCGATGGCCAAGCGTGACAGCGTAGTGAGGAACACCGTCGCGGCGCTGCGACAGCTGATCGATGTCGACTACGTCGTGGGCGACAGGCTCCCCAACGAGAAACGGATCGCCGAGAGCCTCGACGTGAGCCGCGGTTCCGTGCGTGAGGCGCTGGGGGTGCTCGAGGCCGAGGGCTTCGTGACGCGCAACTGGGGTGTCGGCACGTTCGTCAGCGCGCCTCGACCTTCGTCGTCGCTGAGCATGTCGGCCATCGCCTCGTACCGTGACCGCGTGCACGCCGTCGGACGCACGGTCGCGCTGCGCGAGGCCGGGTACACGCTCGTGCCCGCTCCACCCGAGATCGCCGAGGTGCTGGGCGTCGAGCCGGAGTCGGGGGTGTGGCGGGTCTACCGGCTGTTCGCGGTCGACGACACCCCGTCTGCGCAGATGATCGAGCACATCCCTGCGACGATCCACGGCGTCGCGATCGACCCCGCGCCCATGACGACGGTCGACTCCGGCCTGTTCGACATGCTCAACGGACACATCGACGACGTCGTCTCGCACACGACGACCGACATCGAGGCGGTGCAGCTCGAGGAGCCGGAGGCCACCGCGCTCGACGTCGACGCCGGCACGCCGGTGCTGCGCACGGAGCAGGTGACCACCGACGTCCAGGGCGAGGTTCTCGCCTACGGAGTGACGCTGCAGCGCACGGACGTGCTCCGGATGCGCATCACGCGCTGACCCGCCTCCGCCTTCGGAGCCAGCCGTCCGCTCCGAAGCGTCCCGCGGCCGGCAGGAGCAGCACGACAGCGGAGAGCACGACCATCGCCGGGTACGCGGCGGTCAGCTGATCCGCGCTCCAATAGAGCATCAGCGTCCCGATCGACAGGAACGCCGCGATCCTGGTCAGCAGCCCCGCGACCAGCAGGAGCCCCAGGGCGACCTCGAGCGCGGGCATGACCACCCCGAACAGTCCCGGAGCCGTCTGCATGAACGACCCGACGGGCGCGAAGAACCACGGCACCCGAGGGTTCTCCTCCGTGCTCCCGGCCACCAAGGCGATGTCGGCCGCCCCGAAGCCCGCCCGATACTTCACGAAGCCCTCGTTCAGCCACAGGACCCCGACCGCCACCCTGGCCCCGCCCCCGAGCGCCGAGACGATCAGGTGCCACGCCGGTCGCGATCCGGTCATGACAGCTCGGCTGCCCCGAACACGGCCTTCGCCTTGTCGCAGTGGATCACGACGTAGGAGTACTTCGAGGTGTCGACATCGTCGAGCATGAAGGTCTGCGAGGCGGTGTCGAACGAGACGGCATCGACGAGCATGCCCTCGGACACGGCGGCCTCGTCCGTGCCGTTGGTGAGGTAGACGTGCAGGTCGGGACCTTCGTCCGACGAGAAGTCGGAGAGGGCGATCTCGTCGTCCGACACGGTGACTGTGCCGGAGACCATCTTGTCGTTCAGGCCCATGAACTCACCGGTCATCTCGGTCATGGTCATCGCCGTGCCGTCGTCGGTGCTCTGCGACATCGAGGACTCCGGTGCGGGGTCTTCGGTCGCGGCAGGCGAACTGCACGCCGAGAGGGCGAGGGCGAGGGTGAGAGCCGCGGTGGCGGCGAGAGCTGTCTTGCGCATGAGGATCTCCTGTTCACGGTGTGCGATGTCTGTGCCCTGAGCGACGGATGCCGCGGCGGATCGCACTTCGAAGAACGCTAGGAAGCCGACGCCCCCGGCGGGGAAGACCTTTCGGAACCGTAAGGAACGGGTCGGGGCCGCAGCGGCCGCGACTAGTGTCGACCCCATGCAGGAGGCAGCCGAGGTCGTGGTGGTCGAAGACGACCCCACCGTGCGCGAAGCCGTGGGGGCGTATCTGCGGGCCAACGGCTACGTGGTCTCCACCTTCGGCGACGGCGTCTCCGCGCGGACGGCGCTGCGCGACGGCACCCCCGACGTGGTCGTCGTCGATCGGATGCTGCCCGGCATCAGCGGCGACGAGCTGTGCCGCGACCTGCGGTCCTTCTCCGACGTGCCGATCATGATGCTCACGGCGCTCGGGCAGCTGGACGACCGCATCGAGGGGTTCGAGTTCGGTGCCGACGACTACCTCGCGAAGCCGTTCTCGTTGCGTGAACTCCTGGTGCGGGTCGGCGCGCTCGTCCGGCGCTCTCAGAGGGGGCAGGCATCGGCCGGGGAGGTGCGCGTCGGCGTGTTCGCGATAGATCCGCTTCGACGTCGCGTGTGCGTGCGTGGCGAGGAGATCGCGCTCACCGGGCGCGAGTACGACCTGCTCCTCTTCCTCGCGCGCAACGAGGGGCGGCCGCTCGGTCGTGAGGAGATCCTTCGTGAGGCGTGGGGCTGGAGTTTCGGCGAACCGTCGACGGTGACGGTGCACGTGCGGAGGCTGCGGGAGAAGATCGAGAGCGATCCGCGGGACCCGGTGCACCTGCGCACGGAGTGGGGCGTGGGCTACCGCTTCTCGACGCTGGGCGACGGTTCATGATCGAGCTCGCCGCCGCCGACGTCCTGACGATCGTGCTGACGTGCGTGATCGCCGCGGTCTGCGTGGCCGCAGTCACACTGGCGCTGCTGCGTCTGATGCGACGCCGGTCGGTCCGCGCGCAGTTGATGCTCGTCGCGAGTGCCGGGGTCGTCGCGATGGCGGCGGGGGTCGTCGCGATCTCGGTGGAGATGTACATCTCCCCGCACGACCTGACCGTTCTCCTCGTCGTGATCTGGGTGTCCCTCATCCTCGGGCTGGCCACCGCGTGGGTCGTCGCGCGGGCGATGCGGTCGTCGTTCGGCCGCCTCTCGGCATCGCTCGACGAGGTGGGGCGCGGGGGCGTCATCACGGCAGCGCAGGGCGGATCCCGCGAGCTCGACGAGCTGTCGGTGCAGTTGGCGGATGCGTCGGCGAGGGTGGATGCCGCGAAGGCGGAGCTGGAACGCCTCGACTCGGCGCGACGACGGTTCTTCGCCTGGATCTCGCACGATCTGAGAACCCCGCTGACCGCGGTGCGTGCGCTCGCCGAGTCGATCGAGGTGGGCGCGGCGGACGCGCCGGAGCTCTTCGCCGGGCAGGTGCGGGTGCAGGTGGAGACGATGAGTCGCATGGTCGACGACCTGTTCGAGCTCTCCACACTGACCTCGGGGGCGGTGCAGGTGCAGACGCAGCAGGTCGAGCTTCTCGACGTGGTATCCGACGCTGTCGCCGACGTCGCCGCTGCGGCCGACCGACACGGTGTGCGCATCGTGGAGAGGGGAGTGGGTGGCCATGTTCTCTGGGCGGACCCGCACCACCTCGGCAGGATCATCGTCAACCTGCTGACCAACGCCATCCGGCACGCCCCGCGTGGCACCGAGATCGTCGTCTCGGCCACCGAGATCGAGCGGAACCGGCTCGTGCTCGGCGTCCTCGATCACGGGACCGGCGTCGCCGTGGAGGACCTCGACCGTATGTTCGACGTGGGCTGGCGCGAAGATGCGGCGCGCACATCCCCGGTCGATCACGACGGCGTCGCGTCGGGAGCCGGTCTCGGGCTGTCGATCGCACGCGGTCTCGCACGCGCCCATGGTGGCGAGGTGTTCGCCGAGCACACGGACGAGGGCTTCCGCATGAACGTGCTCCTTCCGTTCGGCGGCGCCCCCGACCTCACGTGACCCGGTGGGTCTTAGGCTGGTGCGCATGACTGACGTTCTTCCCGTTGGCCTCGCCCTCGACGAGTTCAGCTCCGACATCCGCCCGCAGGACGACCTGTACCGTCACGTGAACGGCGCCTGGATCGCCCGCACCGAGATCCCCGGCGACAAAGCGCGCTGGGGGTCGTTCCACCTGCTCGCCGAACAGGCCGAGAAGGACGTGCGGACGATCATCGAGGAGTCGCAGGACGCCGCGGAGGGCACGCTCGACCGCAAGATCGGCGACCTGTTCGCGAGCTTCATGGACACCGAGCGCATCGACGCCGCCGGGGTCGCACCGTTGGCCGAGACCCTCGCCGAGATCGACGCGATCGCCGACATCCCCGCGTTCCTCCGCACGGTCGGCGCCTATGACCGGGATGGTCGTGCGGCGATCATCGGTCTCTACGTCGACGGCGACCCCGGCGACCCCGAGCGCTACCTTCCGGTGCTCGTCCAGGCCGGGCTGTCGCTGCCGGACGAGAGCTACTTCCGCCTCGACACCTTCGCCGACACCAGGGCCGCGTACCGTGCGCACCTCGAGCGGCTGCTCGACCTCGCCGGCGTCCCCGATGCCGCGCAGAACGCCGAGCGTGCGATCATGCTCGAGACCGAGCTCGCGGCACATCACTGGGACAACGTGCGCAGCCGTGACGCCGTGGCGACCTACAACCTGAAGACCTGGGACGAGCTGCAGGAGCTCGCGGGCGTCGACCTCGTCCCGTGGCGCGAGTCCGTCTCGCCGTCGAACCCCACCGCCTTCGACGAGGTGGTCGTGTCGCAGCCGAGCTTCTTCGAGGGACTTGGGACGCTGTTGACCGCCGAGCGCCTCGACGACTGGAAGGCGTGGCTCCGGTCCAAGGCCGTGCACGCGGCGGCGCCGTACCTCACCGACGACCTCGTGCAGGAGAACTTCTCCTTCTACGGCACCGAGCTCACCGGCGTCCCCACCATCCGGGAACGCTGGAAGCGTGCTGTCTCCCTCACGGAGGGGGCCCTCGGCGAGGCCATCGGCAAGGTCTACATCGAGCGGCACTACCCGCCGACGGCCAAGGCTGCAATGGACGAACTGGTCGCGAACCTCGTCGAGGCCTATCGCCGGAGCATCACCGACCTCGAGTGGATGACCCCCGAGACACGGGAGCGCGCGCTCGCGAAGCTCGACGCCTTCACCCCGAAGATCGGCCACCCCGAGGTGTGGCGCGACTACGGGAGCCTCGAGATCGACCGGACCGACCTGTTCGGCAACGTCCGCAGGGCATCGATGTTCGAGCACGACCGCAACGTCGACAAGGTCGGCAAGCCTATCGACCGCGCGGAGTGGCACATGCCCCCGCAGATGGTCAACGCCTATTACAACCCGTCGATGAACGAGATCGTGTTCCCCGCGGCCATCTTGCAGTACCCGTTCTTCGACGCCGGGCGCGATGCGGCAGCGAACTACGGCGGCATCGGCGCGGTGATCGGCCACGAGATCGGTCACGGCTTCGACGACCAGGGCAGCCGCTACGACGGCGACGGGCGCTTGCAGGACTGGTGGACCGATGCCGACCGCGCGGCGTTCGAGGAGCGGACCACGGCGCTCATCGCGCAGTACGACGCCCTCGTTCCGGAGGGCCTCGACGCGGAGCATCACGTCAACGGCGCCCTCACGATCGGCGAGAACATCGGCGACCTCGGCGGCCTCGGGATCGCGCTCAAGGCGTACGAGCTCTCACTCGGCGGCGCGGAGGCTCCCGTCATCGACGGATACACCGGCGTGCAGCGCCTGCTGCTCTCGTGGGCCCAGGTGTGGCAGCAGAAGAGCCGCGACGCCGAGACGCTGCGACTGCTGACTATCGACCCGCACTCGCCGAACGAGTTCCGCTGCAACCAGATCGTGCGCAACATCGATGCGTTCTACGAGGCGTTCGGCGTCACCGAGGCCGATGCGCTGTGGCTGCCTGCCGCGTCGCGAGTGACCATCTGGTGACCGATCGGCGCACTCTGTGAGCCATCCCCCGGCGGTGGGGTTACGATATCCCTGCCGCTGGGGAGCGCATCCCCTCGGCATCCCGCAAATCCCCCCTCCTTAAGGATCACGCGTGGGCGCTTTCGAGCCTGGTGAAGGGTTCCGCAACTCCTCGGTCCCCGAGTCTCTCGGTGCCGCGCAGGAGTCCGCTCCCGCGGGTCGTCGTTCCCAGCGCACGAGTCGTCGCCTGCCGCGTCGCGCAGCGCTCGGTCGCCGGTCCTTCACGTCGACGCTGCGTTCGCTGGAAGAGCTGGTCGAGGCCGGGGCACAGGTGTCGGTGCACGTCGTCGACCTCGACAGCCACGTCCACGTGCTCGCGGGCGACGATCATGTGACCATGCCCGTCGCGGGTCTCGGCGTCGTACCCCTGCTGATCGAGGTCGCCGCGGGGTTCGAGAACGGCACCCTCGACCCGTTCGAGATCGTGGAGCGGTCGGATGTGGATGCCGTCGAGACCTCGGGCCTGTGGCGTCACCTGCATGCGCCGGCGCTTCCTCTCGAAGACCTCGCCGTCCTCGCCGCCACGGCGGGCGACCCGATCGCCGTGAACGCCCTGTTGCAGAAGGTCGGGCACGACCGGGTGCGCGCCCGTATCGAAGCGCTCGGGCTGCGTCGCACGGCCCTGCTCGATCGCTTCCGCGACCGGCGCGGACCGGATGACGCGCCCCAGGTCGCCGTGGGATCTGCACGCGAACTCGCCGGACTCTTCTCGGCCCTCGTCAACTCGCAAGTCGTCGACGCCGCGGTCAGCGCGCAGGTGTCGGAGTGGCTGAGCCTCAACCAGGACCTCAGCCTCGTGGCGTCGGCGACCGGACTCGACCCTTTCGCCCACGACCACGATGCCCACGGCCTGCTGTTCGTGAACAAGACCGGCCGCGACCGCGGCGTCCGTGCCGAAGCGGGCGTCCTCGCCGGTCCCCGTGCCGGGATCGCCTACGCGCTGATCGTGTGCTTCGACGACCTGTCCATCACGCACCGGCTCCGGGCCCACGACGTCTTCCGCGTCCTCGGCGTGGAGCTCATGGAGTACACGCACTAGCTGTTGTCCCTCCTTCTGCATCCACGCGCGCACGCCGCATCAGGCATTCGCGCCGCATCAGGCAGGTTGCGCGCGAATCCGCCTGTTCTCGCGTGTTCGCCTGCTCTCGCTAGCATCGGGGGATGCCGCGACCAGACTGGACCCCGCACCGCCGCGACGACGGCGAGCTGCTCGGGTGGATACATCCGGACGGCGACGACTGGGTCGCCGTCGACGTGCTCGGCAGACCGGTGTCCGCGCCGATCGAGTGGCTCGACGCCGAGGCGGCGCTGGAAGACCACGGCATCGCCTGGCTGGCCGAGCCGTGGATGCTCGAGGGCGAGGATGAGCGTCCGTTGCGGGTGCGCATCCTCGAAGTCACCCCCGACGAGGAAGGTGCGCCCGGACGCATCGTGGTGAAGGTGGACGACTTCGGCGACATGACCCGCCCGGCCACCGCGCAGTTCGTCCTCGCCTGGCCGATCCCCGCCCGGCTGCGTCCGCCCCAGGACGGCGATCCCGACCCGCGCGTGCTCTGACCTCGCGCACAGTTGACGCCGCCGACGTCGGCTGTCTAGTGTTTATGAAACACCTAGTTGCACTAGACAAAACGTGAGGGACTGCTCCATATGCCGATCACCGAATGGCCTGCTTCCCGCGCAGCATGGGAGCGAGCCCGGAACTCGCTCAGCGGCGGCGTCGCGACGGCGCTCCGCGCGAGCGCCCGACCGCACCCTATCTACTTCCGTGGCGGTGCCGGGGCGATCCTCACCGACATCGACGGCAACGACTACCACGACTACGTGCTCGGCTGGGGTCCGAACATCCTCGGCCACGGCAATCCTCGCCTGGTCGCCGCCGTGCAGGATCAGATCGTCCGAGGAGCGACTTACGGGTCCGGCCATCACCTCGAGTACGAAGTCGCCGAGCAGCTGCTCGAAGCATTCCCTGGAATGGAGCGGGTGCTGTGGTCCAACACCGGCACCGAAGCCGACCTGGCGGCGCTGCGGATCGTGCGTGCCGCGACGGGTCGCGATCACTTCGTCAAGTTCGGCGGGCACTACCACGGCTGGTCCGACCCGATGCTCGTGGGCTATCGTCCGGGCGATGCCTCGATGGGCGCCGTGGAGAGCCGCGGGCAGCTCGGCAGCTCGGCGGACTACGCGCACACCCTGCCGTGGGGAGACCTCGCGGCTCTCGAGTCGTTCCTCGCGTCGCGCGATGACATCGCAGCGGTGTTCCTGGAGCCCGTGCTGTGCAACTCGGGGGTGATCGAGCCACCCGTCGGTTTCCTCGAAGGCGTCAGGAGGATCTGCGACGAGCGCGGGCTGGTGCTCGTGTTCGACGAGGTCATCACCGGTCTGCGCATCGCGCGCGGCGGTGCGGTCGAACGCTACGGCGTGATCCCCGACATCGTCGTGCTGGCGAAGGCGGTCGCCGGCGGGCTCACCCTGTCCGCGCTCCTCGGGAAGGCGCGCTATCTCGACCTCACGCTCGAGGGGGTCACGCACGCCGGAACCTACAACGGCAACCCGCTCGTGCTCGCAGCGGCCGCCGCCACCCTGGCCGAGCTCTCTGCTCCCGGTGCCTTCGACGAGCTGGAGAGGCTCGGCGGGCGCCTCGCCTCCGGACTGAGGGAGGCTCTGGCCCGGCACGGCATCGTCGCCGCAGTCAACCAGGTCGGTCCCGTTGTGCAGGTCGGACTCGGCGTGGCGGCGATCACCGACTTCGACGACTTCCGCAGAACCGACCAGGAGGGGTACGCCGACCTCCTGGTCGAGCTGCTCCGTCGGGGGGTCTTCGCGGTGCCGGGTGGGCGCTGGTACCTCTCCACCGCGCACGACGAGGCTCTGGTCGACGACACGCTCGCCAGGGTCGACGAGTCGATCGCGGCGTTCGCGGCCGGTCGACGGTGACATCGCACCCTCGGGTGGCGGTCCTCGCCGTCTACCACGAGACCAACACCTTCTCGCCCCTGCGCACCGGCCTCGACGCCTTCGCCCGACGCTGGTACCGCGGGTCGGAGATCGTCACTGCGTTCGAGGGTACGAGGACGATGATCGGCGGGTTCCTCGACGGCGCCACAGCGGCGGGCCTGGAGACTGTGCCCCTGTTCGCGACCTTCGCCACGCCCTCCGGCACGGTCGAGCGTGCGGCGTTCGAGGCGATCCGGGCCGAGCTGCAGTCGGCCCTGTCGGCTGCGGAGGACATCGACGGCGTGCTGTTCGAGGTGCACGGCGACCTCTTCGTCGACGGCGAGCGGGACGCCGAGGAATCCCTCGTCCAGCTCGTGCGGGCGGTGCTCCCCGGCCGCCCCGTGGCGATCGCACTCGACATGCACGCGAACATGGCGGCGCCTCGACTCCGCGACGTCGAGATCGTGATCGGCTACCGCACCAACCCCCATGTCGACACGTATGAGCGGGGTGTCGATGCGGCACGGATGCTCGCACCGCTGCTGCGCGGCGAGCCGGTGCCGCACCGGGCGCATCGTGGGCTTCCGCTCGTCGCTGCCCCGGCGGCGCAGCGGACCGAGGATGAGCCGCTCCGTTCGCTCTGGGAGCTGGCAGATCGGATCGAAGCTCGTCCGGGGATCCGCAACGCCACCGTGCACGGGGGCTACGCGTACGCCGACACCGCGTTCACGGGCATGGGATTCCAGATCACGGCCGATCCGGATCACGCCGAGGCCGCCGAGGCTGCCGCCGATGAGCTGCTCGCTCTCGCGACCGGGACGGCGTCCCTCTTCCGACGCGACCTGCCGGGGGCAGCGGAGGCCGTGCGGATCGCGCTGGGAGCTACCGGGGTTCAGGTGATCGCCGACACCGGGGACAACATCAACGGCGGGTCACCGGGAGACACCACGTGGCTCGCGCACGAGGCGAGCGCTCATCCGGGACGACGGTTCCTCGGGACGATCGCGGATCCGCGTGCGCTCGCTCTGCTCCAGGAAGCGGGCGAGGGTGCCACGATAGGGGTCCGTCTCGGGGGATGGGCATCGCCGCGATCCGGCCCGCCGCTCGACCTCGAGGTCGAGGTGCTCAGGGTGACCGACGGCGTGTTCGCCAACACAGGTCCCATGGCCACCGGCGTGCAGGTGAGTATGGGTGGCGCAGCCTGGGTGCGCGCCGGCGGACTGGACCTCGTCGTGCAAGGGGAGGCGCGGCAGCCCAACGACCCCCACTTGTTCGGCAGCATGGGGATCGACGTCGGCGAGTACGACGTCCTCCTGCTCAAGGGTGCCGCGGCGCTGCGTGCCGGATGGGCGCCGCTCGTCTCCGGTTTCGTGGATGCGGGTACACCGGGGGAGACCGACTCCGTGCTCGAGCGATTGGACTACCGGAGGTCGCGTCCGCAGCTCCCGTGATCCCGGGCCGCAGGGGGCACGGGGGGTACGATGGAGCACCGCGGTCGGGCTCTCCCGGCCGGACTCGCCCAGGAGAGAAGAGCACACGGTGGCCCCAGAGGCGTCGACCCCGAGCAGGTACTCGATTCGAGCGGTCGACCGGGTGTGCGACGTCCTCGATCTCGTGCGTGCCAGCTCGGAAGGGGTCTCGCTGCTCACGGTCACGACCGAGACGGGTATGCCGAAGAGCACGGCCTTCCGGTACCTGACCGTGCTGGAGGAACGCAGCTTCGTCGAGCGGGACGCGGACACCTCGCTCTACCGGCTGGGCCTCGCCTTCCAGGCCCCCGACTCTGTGGGGCTGGAGCGACTCAAGCGCCTCGCAGAATCGCGCCTCACGCGGCTCCGTGACGACCTCGGCCTCACCGTGAACCTCGGTTACCTCGAAGGCGGTCAGGTCGTGCACGCGCTGGTGTACGAGAGCCCGCGTCAGATGCGGCTCGCGGCGCGGGTTGGCGAGCGAAGCCTCATCCATTCGACGGCGCTGGGGAAGGTCATGGTCGCGGTGCGCGGCGAGGAGTCGGTGCGCTCGATCCTCGCGATGCACGGCATGCCGCGGTACACCGAGAAGACCATCACCGACCCCGACGCCTATCTGGCGGAACTCGCCGAGGTGCGCGAGCGAGGCTATGCGATGGACGAGTCGGAGAACCAGATCGGCGGTCGCTGCGTCGCCGTCGCTCTGCAGGGCACGGCGATCCCGGCCGGCCTGAGCGTGAGCGCACCGGACACGCAGCTGCCCCTCGACGAGGTGCCGACCGTGGTCTCCCAGCTCTCCCGCGTCGCCAAAGCCCTCACGAAGGAGCTGGCCAGCCCCGCCTGAGCCCCTGTGCGCGTCGCTGCCGCGGGGGTCAGGTCAGCAGTCGTCGAAGTGTCGCGAGTGCGTTGGCATCCGACGTCGGGCCTCCGCCTTCGTGACCGTTGAAGGGCCAGACCTCGATCTCCTTCGGACCGCGCCATTCGTGGAAAGCACCGAACACGGTCGACGGCGGGCACGTCGCGTCCATGAGCCCTGCGCTGAAGGTCGCCGCCCCGGTGCCGCGGCGCGCGAGGTTGACGCCGTCGAAGTAGGCGAGCGTGCGGCGGACGGTGGCGGCTTCCTCGCGGTGCACGGCGAGGAAGCGCGTGATCTCGCTGTACGGCGGCTCGTCGTTGAGGCCGAGCGCCCGCGGGAAGTCGCACAGGAAGGGCACCTGGGCGATCACGGCCTTGACGTCGTCGGCGAGTGCTCCTGCCGCGAGGGCGAGACCGCCGCCCTGACTGCGGCCCAGTACGCCCACCCGCTGCGGATCGACCTCCGCCATGGTGCGGACGGCGTCGACCGCGAGCACCGCATCGGCATAGAGTCGTCGGTAGTAGTAGGTGCGCGGATCCTGGATGCCTCGGGTCATGACTCCGGGGAACTGCGGCCCGGTGCCGTGACGATCCTCGGTCGCACCGGCCTTCCACGACGAGCCCTGGCCGCGGGTGTCCATCGTGAGGTGGGCGAACCCGGCACTCGCCCACAGCAGATCGTCCGTCGCATGCCCGCGACCACCCCCGTAACCGACGTACTGCACCACCGCGGGGAGGGGGCCTCGTGCACCACGGGGGAGGCGCAGCCAGGCCCGCACCGGATCGCCGAGGTAGCCGGAGAACGTGACGTCGTACACCAACAGCGTCGTGAGGCCGGCGTCGACCCGCTCCCGTCGCGGCGTCCACGCTGCCTCCCGGCTCTCCCTGAGCGTTTCCGACCAGAAGGCGTCGAAGTCCTCCGGTTCCTGCTGCACGCTCCGGTACGCGCGCAGCTCGGGTTCGGCGAGATCCGTGAACATGCTGTCCCTTCGGGTCGCGGTCAGGGGGCCGAGGCGTCGACGGCGGTCCAGCGGTCGTCGGCCGCCGAGCGGACGAGGGCCTCCGCGGTGCTGAGGGCCGCGAGCCCATCGTCCAGACCCACTCGGGGTGTCACGCCGCGGTCGCCCGCGAGCTCGAGCAGATGCGCGGCCTGTCGGGCGAGCGGTTCGGCCGGCGACTCGGCGAAGTCGTGGTGACGTTCCAGGTTCTCGCCCGCACGTCGAACCGAGATCGTGCCGCGGGCGATGTCGGCGAACAGCGTGCCGCCGCTGCCGACCACGTGGAGCGTGCGCGTGCCGCGCTGGTCGACGTAGTCGAGGTGCACGGCGCCGACGATGCCGCTCTGATGCCGCAGCAGCGCGTCGACGAGGTTGGGTGACTCGACATGCGGCACGTGATCCACGGTGCGGGCGGTTGCGACGACTTCGCCCACAGGTCCGAAGATCCACCGCAGGTAGTCCCACTCGTGCGAGTAGTCGCGGTACAGCCGGTCGGCGGATGCTGTCGCGAAGCGGGAGGCTGCCGCGGGTATCGTCCCATAGGCACCGAGCATCACCTGGAACGAGACGGGATGGCCGATCTCGCCGTCGAGGATCATCCGTCGGGCGGTCTCGACCACGCGTCGATGTCGCAGCACATAGCCGACGAGCACGGGTGCGGCGGACGCGCGCAGCGACGGGAGGGCGTCGGTCAGTGCCGTCGAGGATTCCGCGACCGGCTTCTCCACCAGGGTCGGGATACCCCGAAGCGAGGCCGCGGACAGCTGCGAGATGTGCACGTGGTCGGGCCCGGCGATGATGAGGGCGTCGAGGTCGCCGTCGACGAGTGCGTCGAAGCTCGTCGTGACCTCGTCCACGAGACCTCGGGAGAGCGCCTCCTCCCGCATCTCCGGGCTGGGGTCGAAGGCGACGATCCGCGTGCCAGCGGTCCGACGCAGCGCCTGGGCGTGCTGGCGGGCGATCGATCCGAGGCCGCTCAGGGCCACACGACGGGTCGGGTGCACAGGGGTCCTTCCGGGGCTTTCGAAGTGTTTCATTCTGTGGAATGATTTTCACCACTCTATGAGACACATTGATATCGCGTCCCCGGGGCGCTGTCAATCGGCCCTCCCGAAAGGATCGACTCCTTGTCTGCTTCGCCTTCCTCCTTCCTCGATCGGTTCTCGCTGCGCGGGCGATCGGTCGTCGTCACCGGGGCCAGCGGCCTCTACGGCAGCCTCTTCGCCCGTGCCCTCGCCGAGGCGGGCGCCCACGTCGTCGTGACCTCGCGCGAAGGGGGGCGTGCGGAGCATTCGGCCGACACCCTGCGCGCAGACGGACTGGAGGCGTCGGCGATGTCGCTCGACCTGGCGAGCGCCGAGAGCACCGCACGCTTCGCCTCGGCGTTCCTCGAGCGGTTCGGTGCGCCGGACGTGCTGGTCAACAACGCCGTCCATCGCGCGGGGGGAGGGCTGTTCGAGACGAGCGTCGACGACTGGGAGTCGACGTCGGCGGTCAACTCCCGCGGTCTTTTCCACGTCACGCAGTCCCTCGCGAAGGGTATGGCGGATCGGGGGTCGGGGTCGATCATCAACATCGGATCGATCTACGGCGTGGTCGCCCCCGACTTCTCGATCTACGAGGGGACCGGTATGACGATGCCGGCCTTCTACTCGTTCGACAAGGCGGGCATGGTCGGCTTCACGCGGTACCTCGCCGCTGCCCTCGGTCCCCTCGGTGTGCGCGCCAACTGCATCTGCCCCGGCGGATTGCGCTCGGAGGGCCAGGATGAACGGTTCGTCGACGCCTACGAGCGCCGCGTGCCGCTGCGCCGACTCGCGGACGAGGACGACGTGACCGGGACGCTCGTCTACCTCGCCTCGGATGCGGCCTCGTACGTCACCGGCGCGGTCATCCCGGTCGACGGCGGCTGGTCGTCGATGTGATTTCTCTTGACACCGGCGACGGTGGCCGACAGACTGCATGGAAATGAAACAGGAAGTTTCATTTGAAGGGAGCCTCCGGTGCAGCTGACCGCCGACTGCACGCTCGTCGCGAGCGGCTATCTCGGATTCGGGATCAGCGATCCATGGGATGGGCATGCCTACCTGCTCACCTCGGGCCGTGAGGCGGTGCTCATCGACACCGGTGCCGGGCGTGCGCCGGAGCAGCTTCTCGCTCGCGTCCGCACCGCTCTCGAAGGGCGCACGCTGATGGGCGTCCTCGTGACGCATGGGCACGTCGACCACTCGGGCGGGACCGCTGATCTCGCGGGCGAGCTCGGCGCGCCCGTCTTCGCCTCGGCGCTCACGGCGCAGTGGCTCGCGGTCGCGGACGAGGAGGCCATCGGTCTGCCGGAAGCGCGCCGGACGGGCGTGTATCCCGCCGATCAGGTGCTGCACGCCGTCGCCGGCGTCGAGGTCGCCGAGAGGATCGCGGTCGGCTCGGTCGTCGTGCATGCGGTGCCGACACCCGGTCACAGCGCCGATCACACCGCGTACCTCGCCGAGCTGCCGAGCGGGCGTGCGCTCTTCAGCGGCGATCTGGTCTTCGCGCAGGGGAGGACCGCCGTGCTCGACACGCCTGACACGGACGAGGTCGCCTACCTCCGCAGCCTCCGCGCCGTCGACGAGCTGGGTGTCGCGCAGCTCTTCCCCGGACACGGGGCCGTCGCGCTCAGTGCGGGTGACCAGCACATCCGGGCAGCCGTCGCGGCCTACGCGCAGGGCGGGCGACCGGCGGGACTCGTCGCATGACCGCGCTCGCAGGGCGTCGGGTGCTCGTCACGGGCGGCGCGACCGGCATCGGGGCGGCGATCAGTGCCGCGCTCCTCGAGGCGGGAGCCCGTGTCGTGGTGGCGCAACGCACCAGGGCCGAGCTCGATGACGCCCTCACCGCCTCCGGTCTCGGCGATCGGGTCGACGGTGTCGTGTCGGACCTCTCGGAGGCGGGGGCCGCCGAGCGCCTGGTCGATCACGCGGCCGACATCCTCGGAGGTCTCGACGGCCTCGTCAACAACGCGGCCATCACCGGGCCGCCCGCCCATCGCGCGCTGCTCGACGTCGACGATGTCTACGTCGACGGCATGCTGGCCGTGAATCTTGGCGCCGCGATCCGGTGCAGCGCGGCCGCGGCCCGGCACATGATCGCGGCGGGCGGCGGAGTCATCGTCAGCACCGCGTCCGTCCTCGCCCACACCGCCGCACCGGCGGCGGCGGTGTACTCGGCCACCAAGGCGGGGCTCCTCGGATTCACGCGGAGCGCGGCTCTCGAGCTCGCTCCGTATGGCATCCGCGTGCTCACCGTCTCGCCGGGCGACATCGACACGCCCTCCAGCGTCGCACCGCCGAGTCCGCCCGATCAGCGTGCGGTGCGCACCCCCGCGGCCGGACGTCGCGGACGCCCCGAGGAGATCGGCGCGGTCGTGCGATTCCTTCTGAGCGTGGACGCCGGATACCTCACCGGAATCGACATCCTCGTCGACGGCGGTTTCCTCCTCTCCTGACCTCCACCACCCAACCCGACCTTGGAGTCTCAAATGACAACCCGTGACGCGCTGCCCTCTGGAATCGTCACTCCTCTCGTCACCTTCCTCACCCCCGACGGCGAACCCGACGCCGCGGCGATGAACGTCCTCACCGAGGCGCAGATCTCCGCCGGTATCCACGGTCTCCTGGCCGTCGGTTCGACCGGCGAGCTCGGTTCGCTCACGCCTGCTCGTCGCGCCAGGACCATCGAGGTCGTCGTCGATGCCGCTGCCGGCCGTGTCCCGGTCTGGGGAGGGGTCGCCGGACTCGGCACCGACGAGGCCGTCGTCGCCGCGCGCGATGCGGTCGCCGCCGGTGCCGATGCCGTGCTCGTGCTCCCTCCTCTGTTCTTCGACTCCAGCGACAGCGAACTGGAGCGGCACTTCTCGCTCGTCGCCGCAGCGGTCGATGTGCCGGTGGTCGCCTACGACGTACCGCCGCGCACGCCGAGGAAGCTCCCGGCCGGCGTCATCGCCCGGCTCGCGACCGACGGCGCGCTGGCAGGCGTCAAGGACTCATCGGGCGACCTGACCGCGGGACGGCTCCTGGTCGAGGCTGTGTCGGGCATCGAGGGGTTCCGCACCTACATCGGGTCGGAGATCACGATCGATGCGGCATTCGTCCTCGGCTTCGACGGCATCGTGCCGGGCTTCGCCAACGTGCTCCCCGCGCCGGCGGTGGCGATGTACGACGCGCACCGCGACGGCGCGGCCGACCTCGAATCCGTGCGCCGATACCTGGCGCTCTTCGAGGTGCTGCGCGTGAGCCTCGACGGAGCGGGAGGCCCGGCGGCGGCGATCAACGCGCTGAAGGTCGGGGCCGCTCACACGCTCGGCCTTCCCGTGTCTCCCGTCGCCGAGCCCTTCACGGCGCCCACCGACGGCTTCGCCTCCCGCATCCGAGGCATCGTCGACGCCGCGCGGGAGTCATGATGTCGGACGCCCTCCGCATCGACGATGTCGGCATCGTCGCCGACGCGCCGGCGATGTTCCCCGCAGCCGTGCGCACCCCGACCGCCCACGTCGTGGCCTACTCGACGGTGCCGGACGGCTGGCCGGGGGGAGAGGTGCACGTCACCCGTTCCCTCGACGGCGGAGCGACGTGGACCCGCGCGGTGCCTGTCGCGGTGCCGCGCGGCGACGAGGAGGCGGTGCTCGGGGCGATCGGCATGGCGCGCTTGTCCGATGGCACGATCCTCCTCCCGGTCAACACCGTCCGCTGGACCCCGGGGGAGGGCACGGCCGGTCGCCGCATCGCCCTCCGGCTGGTGCGTTCCCGCGACGACGGCGCGACCTGGGACGCCGGCGACGACGTGCGGATCGACTTCCACTGGCCCGCGGTCTACGGCGAGATCCTGGAGTTCGACGACGGTGAGCTTCTGTGGCCGATCTGGGGGCGGCAGCGAGCGGAGGAGAAGTGGCGCTCGGCCGTGCTGAGCTCGCGGGACGCCGGAGCATCCTGGCGGATCGCCGGGACCATCGCCTTCGACCCGGATGCCTCTCTCACGGGTGCGTACGTCGACACCGGGAACGGCGACAGGGCGGACGGCGACGAGGACACATCGGACCCGTCTTTCCGCCCGCACGACCCCACCGACGGATTCTCGGAGACCAGCGTGTGCCTGCTCGAGGACGGTCGACTCCTCGCGGTCCTGCGGCAGCAGGGCGTCGGCCGAGACGAGACGCTGCGGTTCCATCGCGCGTACTCCGCCGACAGGGGTGCGACCTGGACGCCGTACGAGCAGTTGGCGTTCTCCGGGATGTCCCCGGCCCTGGCGCGCTTCGGCGACGGGCGGCTGCTGCTCGTCTCGCGGCGCTGCGCGCCGGAGGGGAGCGGGATCGAGCCGGCCGTCGAGGCCCGGGTCGGCGACCCGCAAGGGGCCACGTGGAGCGAACCCGTGGCCTTGCGGGACCCGCGCGACGGACGGCTGACCGCCGAGTACCAGTGCGGGTATCCCGCCGTCGTGCGCGAGGGCTCCGCCTTCCGGGTCTACTTCTATTCGTACGACGAGCGCAGCGGTCGCTACGTCGGCTGGAACACACTCGCGAGACCGTGAGGTTTCAGTAAATGAAACGCGAAGTTTACAAGAATGAGACAATCTCCTCTTCCCTTTGAGAAGAAGACGCGGGAGTATTGCGAAATGAAACCTGTAGTGCCGACAGATGAGACGCCGGTTCGCGGGGTTCACGGAGCCACCTCCCGAAACGCATTCCGAGAAAGGTACCCGCTGTGAAGAAGAGAACACTGCTCGCGGTCGTCGCGGGCGTTGTCGCGCTCTCCTTGGCCGGCTGTTCATCGCCGAGCACGCCGAACGAGACGGGATCCCGCGATGTCAGCGTCCAGCTCTACAACGCCCCCAGCACCTTCAGCCCGCTGATCCTCCAGGTCGGCGGAAACCAGCTGATCCAGACCCTGCACTGGGACAGCCTCGTCGGCGTCGACGACCAGGGTCAGTTCGAACCCCGCCTCGCCGAGAGCTGGGAGGTCAGCGACGATGCGACGGTCTGGACCTTCCACCTCCGCGAGGGCGTGAACTGGAGCGACGGCGAACCGTTCACCTCCGACGACGTCGTGTACACGCTCAACCTGATGGCCGACCCCGAGTCGGGATCGCAGATCTCCGGGGTCTTCGCCGACATCGTCGGTGCGGCCGAGGTCGCCGCAGGTACAGCAGACTCCGTCAGCGGCATCGAGGCCGTCGACGACACCACGGTCACGCTCACCCTGACCCACCCGAACTCGGCGAAGATCATCGACTTCGCCGAGCCGCAGTACTTCATGCTCCCCGAGCACGTCTACGGCGAGATGCCCGTCGCCGACCTGGCGACGAACCCCGCCTTCCGGGAGCCGGAGGTCGGGATCGGACCGTACCTGTTCTCGAAGTGGGTCACCGACGAGGAGGTCGAGTTCGTTCCGAACCCCGAGTACCGGGAAGACCTGGGCCTCGACCACGTCTACGCGAAGTTCATGGCCACGGACGCGTCTCAGGCGCAGCTGCAGACCGGAGAGATCGACTTCTCGCAGGTCGCCGCCTCTGACGCCGATCGCATCCGCGAGCTCTCCGGGGTGTCCTTCCACGAGATCGGCGGCCCCGGCATCATGGCGCTGCACAACGCGTGGGACGCGGGCAAGCTGTCCGACCCGCGGGTGCGACAGGCGATCATGTACGGCATCGACCGTGAGGCCCTCGTCGACCAGGTGATCGCCGGGTACGGCGAAGTCGTCGACACCGTCCAGCACGGGCCGGACTGGGCTGTGCCCGACGATCTGGTCCACTACACCCGTGACGTCGACAAGGCCAAGGAACTCCTCGCCGAGGCCGGCTGGGACCCGGCGACCGAGGTCCGCCTCGAGATCGTCCCCGGTCCGAAGGACCGCGAGCAGGCGCTGACCATCATCGCCGGTCAGCTGCAGGAGATCGGCATGAACGCCAAGGTGACGCAGTACGACAACGCCGCGCTCGGCGAAGCCATCAAGAACCGCGACTTCGACCTGCTGATCTCGGGCTACGGACTGTTCAACGTCGACCCTGCCGCTTTGAACGTGCGGCTCCTGTGCGACAACGGCGCCCTCTCCGGTTACTGCAACCCCGACCTCGACGCCGCGCTGCTCGCGGGCATCGCCACGACGGACCAGGACGAACGGGCGGCGGCGTACGCCGACGCGCAGCACATCATCAACACCGAGCTGCCGATCTTCCCGCTCTACGTGCCGGACACGCTGGCGGCGACCAGCGAGCGGCTCAAGGGGTTCAAGGTGAACCCGCTCCCGACGAACGCCTTCTGGAACATCGCGGAATGGACCGTCGAGTGAGCTGACACACCCATCGATCGGCGCCGCGGGCTCGATGATCCCGCGGCGCCGATCCCCGCATCCCCTCCCACTCCGAAGAAAGGGCGCACATGGCGGCTTTCCTCGTCCGTCGGCTGCTGATCTCCGTCGCCGTGCTGTTCGGCATCAGCCTCCTCCTCTTCATCCTCGTGCGCACGATGCCGGGCGATCCGGCGGAGATGATGCTCAATCCGATCGGCTTCGTGGGTGACCGTGAAGCCGCTCTCGAACGCCTGCGGGAACAGCTCGGCCTGACGCAATCGCTCCCCGTGCAGTATGTGCGGTGGATCGGCGAGCTGCTCCAGGGCAACCTGGGCTACTCCTACACGGACGGGCGCCCGGTCGCCGTCGTCCTGTCGGAGCGGCTGGGCGCCACCGTGCGGCTCGTGAGCTTCGCGCTCGTCATCGCCCTGGTGGTCGGCATCTCGCTGGGAATCATCGCCGCCCTCCGCCGAAACACGATCGCCGACTACGGACTCAGCTTCGTCAGCCTGATCATGATCTCGGTGCCGCCGTTCTTCGTCGCGCTGGTCGGGATCTTCGTCTTCGGACTCACCCTGCGCTGGCTGCCCACCGCGGGAATGGGGTCACCAGGAGGCGGCGGAGGATTCCTCGATGCGCTTTACTATCTGCTGCTGCCCGGCAGCATCCTCGGTCTCATGCTCGCCGGGCCGTACCTGCGCTATGCCCGGTCGAGCATGATCGAGGTGCTCGGTCAGGACTATATGACGACGGCGAGGTCCAAGGGGCTCAGCAGCGGTCGGATCGTGCTGCGTCATGGTCTGCACAACGCGCTGATCCCGCTCGTGACGGTCGTCGCCCTGCAGATCCCGGTGCTGTTCGCCGGGGCCGTGATCATCGAACAGCTGTTCTCCTGGCCGGGCGTCGGCCGCATGGCGCTGGACGCCATCCTCGCGCGCAACTACCCGATCCTGATGGGCTTCGTGATGATGATCGCGCTGCTGGTGCTGCTGTGCAACCTGGTGGCCGACATCCTCTACGCGATCATCGACCCGCGGATCAGATTGTGAGGCCGTGACATGACCGATACTGTCGCAGCACCCGTCTCCTCGCCCGGCGCACCTCAGGAGTTGAGTCCGCGCAGGCTCGCCCTCCGCCGGTTCCTCCGCCATCGTCTCGCCGTCGTCGGCGCCGTCGTGCTGCTTGTCGTCGTGCTCGCCGCCGTCGTGGGGCCGCTACTCCTCCCGTTCGATCCGAACGCCGTCGATCCGTCGGCGATCCGTCAGCCCCCGAACGCCGAGCACCTCCTCGGCACCGACTCCGCCGGTCGCGACGTGCTCGCGCGTCTGCTCGCCGGTGGGCGGGTCTCGCTGCTGGTCGGGCTCACGGTCGCCCTGACCGCGACTGTCATCGGACTCGTGCTCGGTGCGATCGCCGGCTTCTTCGGCGGCTGGGTCGATTCGGTGCTCAGCCGCATCACCGACGTGGTCTTGTCGTTCCCGACCCTGATCGTCGTGATCATCATCGTGGCGTTCACCGGGCCCAGCATCACCACCATGATCCTCGCCGTCGGGCTCTTCGAGTGGCCGACAGCGTTCCGCATCGTGCGCGGACTCGTGCTCTCGCTCCGCGACCAGGACAGCATCAGGGCGGTGCGCGGACTCGGCGCGAGCACCGCGCACATCCTCGTCCGGCACGTCATCCCCTCGGTGATCGCCCCCCTCACGGTGGTCGCGACGATCCTGGTGGCGCAGGCGATCCTGCTCGAGGCCGGGCTGTCGTTCCTCGGACTCGGCGTGCCGCCGCCCACCGCGAGCTGGGGGAACATGCTCAACGAAGCGCAGTCGTTCACCGTCCTCCAATCGATGCCCTGGTTGTGGATACCTGCGGGATGCGCGATCGCGATCACCGTTCTCGCGGTGAACTTCATCGGCGATGGCCTCCGCGACGCCTCCGACCCGAGGAGCCACCGATGATCGACAACACCTACTTCACATCCGACCCCGTCGGCTCTCTCCTCTCGCTGCAGGACGTCGTGACCGAGTTCCGCACCGAGTCGGGGACGGTCCGTGGGGTGGACGGCGTGTCCTACGACGTGCGCCCAGGGGAGTGCCTCGGCGTGGTCGGGGAGTCGGGCTCGGGCAAGAGCGTGACCATGATGTCGGCGCTGGGTCTTCTCCCGCCGTCGGCCGTCGTCCGTGGCGGCCATGCCTACTTCGCCGGACACGACCTGCTGACGGAATCGGAGAAGGAGCTCTCCCGTCGGCGCGGTCGTGACATCGGGGTGATCTTCCAAGACCCGATGACGGCCCTGAATCCCGTCATGACCATCGGTGAGCAAATTGCCGAGTCGATCCGGCGGCACGACCGGCGACTCGGCAGACCGGCGGTCCGAGCCCGGGTGCACGAGCTGCTGAGCGACGTCGGCATCGCCGACGCCGCGCGGCGGGCGAAACAGTACCCGCATCAGTTCTCCGGGGGAATGCGACAACGCGTGATGATCGCGATCGCGATCGCCAACCGGCCGAAGCTCATCATCGCGGACGAGCCGACGACCGCGCTCGACGTGACCATCCAGGCGCAGATCCTCGACCTGCTGGTGCGCGTGCGCGACGAGGTCGATGCCGCGCTGGTGCTGATCACCCACGACCTCGGCGTGATCGCCGAGATGGCGGATCGCGTGGTGGTCATGTACGGCGGAAGGGTGGTCGAGCAGGCGCCCGTGGACGCTCTTTTCCACGACACCCGGCATCCGTACACGCAGTCGCTGCTCTCGAGCCTTCCGCGGATGGATCGCAGCACCACACGTCTGGCGACCGTGGGGGCGCGCCCCGAGCTGCCGCCGACCGGCACCGTCGCCCTCCCGGGGAGCGGAGCGCCCTCCGGGGACCATCGGCTCGTGCGGGTGGGGGAGGACCACTACGTCGACCCGGCCTATGCGCAGAGCGAGCGGATCGAGGTGCTGTCATGAGCGCGGACACGACCACGCCGATCCTCCTGGTGGAGGACCTCGTCAAGGAGTACCCGGGGCGTCAGAGACTGATCGGACGCGAGCGTGGAGCCGTCAAGGCGGTCCGGGGCGTCTCCTTCCACGTCGCACCGGGTGAGACCCTGGCGATCGTTGGCGAGTCCGGCTCGGGCAAGACCACCGTGGCCAAGACGATCATGGGGTTCGAGGCCCCGACCCAGGGGCGCATCGAGTTCGAGGGACGCGACATCACCCGGCTGCGCCCCGCGGCCTGGCGCCCGCTGCGCCGAGAGCTGCAGTTCGTCTTCCAGGACCCCTACGCCTCGCTCCCGAGCCGGATGCCGATCGGCGACATCATCGCGGAGCCCCTGCGGATCCACGGCGTCGGCGACCGGGACGCACGGCGCGCGCGGGTGCGCGAACTGCTCGGCCTCGTCGGACTGCGCCCGGAGTTCGCCGCCAGGTACCCGCACGAGTTCTCCGGCGGACAGCGGCAGCGGGTCGGCATCGCGCGTGCGCTCGCCCTGGAACCGCGGATGCTCATCCTCGATGAACCCGTCTCGGCGCTGGACGTCTCCATCCAGGCGCAGGTGATCAACCTCCTCGCCGATCTACAGGCGGAGCTGGGGCTCAGCTACCTCTTCATCGCGCATGACCTCGCCGTGGTGCGCCACATCGCACATCGCGTCGCGGTGATGTACCTCGGCGAGATCGTGGAGCAGGGGTCGACCGAGTCGGTGTTCGACGACCCGCAGCACGATTACACGCGTCGCCTCCTGGCCTCCGTGCCGGTGCCCGATCCCCGCCTGCGGCGCCGAGGCGTCCGTCACGAGACGGAGGTCACGACATGAGCGCTCCCCTCCCGTGCCGGGGCATGTGGCGATTCCACGACCGCCTGCCGATCCGCGACCCGCGACACATCGTCTCGCTCGGGGAAGGCGACACGCCCCTCCTCGACCTCAGCGACACTCTGGGGAGACGGCTCGGCCTCGGCTCGCTGCACCTGAAGGCCGAGGACCGCAATCCGACCGGATCCTTCAAAGCCAGGATCGCGTCTGTCGCCGCCTCACTCGTGCGGCAGGACGGCCTCGCGGGCCTCGTCGGAACGTCGTCGGGAAACGGAGGAGCCGCAGCCGCCGCCTACGCCGCCGCGGCCGGGAGTCGAGCCGTCCTCTTCACCCTCTCCGACACCGTGCCGGTCAAGCTGCTGGAGATCACGGCAGCCGGAGGGACGGCGTACCGGGTCGAGGGAGTCGGCCATGATGCCGCCTCGACGGCGGCCGTTGCCGATGCCATCGCTGCAGCCGCGCGCACGAGCGGGCACTACCCGATGCTGACCGGCTTCCACTACGCGCCCGAGGCGATGAGCGGAGTCGAGACGATCGCGTACGAGATCTCCGAGGACGTGCCAGACCTCTCCGTGGTGTACGCCCCGGTCGGCGGCGGTGGCCTGCTCACGGGCCTGGGCAGGGGATTCGCAACGGCGGGTGGATCCGTGCGCGTCGTCGGGGTGCATCCGGAGGGGGCGGCGGCGCTGCCCGCAGCGCTCGGGGGCGATCTGTCCGGCATGCGAGGTCCCGTGCAGACCTCGATCTCCGGTCTGCAGATGGCGATCCTGTACGACGCCGAGGGCGCATCCCGCGCGGTGCTCTCCTCCGGCGGACACGCGACGGCCGTGAGCGATGACGATGTGCGCGACGTGCAGGGACTGCTCGCCAGGGAGCACGGCATCCTCGTGGAGCCCGCCGGTGCCACGGCGCTCGCCGGAGTCATCGCCGACGTCCGCTCGGGCAAGGTGGGTCACGACGATCGGGTCGCCGTGGTCCTCACCGGCGCCGGATACAAGGACGTCGAGGCGCTACGCCGGATCGCCGGCGCGCACGAGGTCCCGGTGATCCCTGCCGATGCCGTCGCCGGCGTGCTCGCACGGCTCACAGAGAGGCAGATGGATGAGTGAGCACGGAGCGGATCCGCTGGCTCGGCGGCTCTCGACCGCCGACGGACGCATCGGCGTGGACGTGTTCGAGCAGCGCGGCCGCCAGGACGGCCCGCACGTCGTGGTGCTCGGAGGCGTGCACGGTGACGAAATCGGGGGGATCGTCGCGGCAGGGACCGTCGCCGACACCATCCGTACCCTGCGCGCCGGTCGGGTGACCGTGATCCCGGTCGCGCACGAGGCCGCACGCCGCGCCGACATGCGGGTATCTCCCGAGGACGGCGGCAACCTCGCCCGGAGCTTCCCCGGCCGTGCGGATGGCAGTCAGACGGAGCAGTTGGCGCACCTCCTCACGTCCGAGGTGCTCGCGCACGCCGACGTGATCGTCGACCTTCACACCTCCAACAGCGCGGCGGACATGCCGCTCTTCGTCGGCTGCCTCGACGACGGCAGCGCCGCTGCGGACGAGGCCGTCCGCCTCGCATTCGGGCTCGGAATGCCGATGCTCTGGACACATCCGCGCCTCGGTCCCGGCCGCACGCTCACCGTCGCGGCGGAGCGGGGGATCCCGGCGCTGTATGTCGAGTCGCCCCTCGGCGGGGTCCTGGAACGCAGATACGTCGACGCGTACGCAGACGGCGTGCGCGCCGTGCTCGAAGCCTGCGGGCTGGTCGCCGCCGAGACCCCGCCGCGTACGCGTCCCACCCCTGCGCTGTGGGTGCATGGGGACGGCGACACCGATGCGTTCTCCGCCGTGACGTCTGATGGCTTCTTCGAACGGATCGTGGCGCTCCTCGACCCCGTCCGTCGAGGCGATCCGGTCGGTCGTGTCATCGACGTCTTCGGGCGGGAGCAGGAGATCGTCATCGCCCCGAGCGACGGCATCGTCACCACATTGCAGCGCGCGGCCGCCATCGTCTCCGGTCAGCCGGTGGTCGGTGTGACGCCCGTCCGGCCCGGAGTGCTCGGTCTCGCCTCCGACGACCTCGTCACGACAAGGAATCCACTATGAGCGACGCCAACTACTCCATCCGCTCCGTGCAGCGGGTCTGCGACATCCTGGACCTGGTCCAGGCGACCTCCGACGGACTCAGTCTCATGGACTTCGCCGAGGCCACGGAGCTCCCCAAGAGCTCGGTGTTCCGCTACCTCAGCACGCTCGAACAGCGGGGGTACGTCGAGCGCGATGACAGCGGCGACTACCGCATGGGGATCTCCCTGAACGGCGATCGGCTCGAAACCCTCTCGCGGCGCCTGCGCCCTCAGCTCGTCGCCATGCGCGACCGTTTCGGCGAGACGATCAACCTCGGACTCCTCGACGGCTCGCGGGTGGCGTACCTGGAGATCGTCGAGAGCCGCGCGTCGATCCGCAACGCTCCACGTGCCGCGGAACGGGAGTTCATCCACGCCACGGCGCTCGGCAAGGTCCTCGCCACGCGGATGACCACCGCGCAGGTGCGGGCGATCCTGCACCAGGAGGGCATGCCCGCGCTGACGGAGAACACGATCGTCGACCAGGACGAGTACCTGGCGGAGGTCGAGCGCACCAGGGAACGGGGGTATGCGCTCGACGACGAGGAGAACGAGATCGGCGGACGCTGCCTTGCTGTCCTCGTGCCGCGCACCACGCTGCCGGTGGCGGTGAGCCTGTCGGCGCCGACGAGTCGTCTGTCGGTCGCGGAGACCGCCGCCGTCGCCCGCGGGATGAGCGAGATGATCGGCGCTGCAGCGGCCTTCGCCGACAGCGATCTCGGCGCTGCCTCCGGGGTCCCCGCGTGAGAAGGGCGCGAGTCGGGTCGGAACGACGACCACGATGATCGACGGACTCACCCTCGGCGCCTACGCCGCCGAGCCGCGAAGGCCTGCGTTCGACGAGCGATCCGAGCGGAGGTGGTTCCAAGCGCTCGCCGCCATCGAAGGCGCACGCGGCCTCGAGGTCTTCTTCCGGGGGACGCTGCACCCGCGCGGACCGGAGCATCTCGCGCAGCTGCTTCCTGAGGGGTGGCATCTTGTCGTCACTGCACTTCCCCAGGCCATCGCCGGCAGCGCGACGGACCCTCGCTATGGGCTCGCCTCGTCGGATGCCGACGGTCGGCGTGCGGCCGTGGACGACATCAGACGGCTTCTCGCCGAGGCGCGGCGCCTCGACGCCGTGCTCGGGAGGACGGCCGTGCGCGCGATCGAGCTGCACTCGGCTCCGCGGGCGGTCGACAGCGTGAGTGCGGACGCGTCGGCGCTCGCCCTGTCCCTGCGCGAGCTCACGGACGCGGCCGAAGGGACTGCGCTGATCGTCGAGCACTGCGACGCCCTCCTCGCGGGGCAGACACCGGTCAAGGGATACCTGTCCTTGGCCGCGGAGCAGGCCGCGGTCGCCGAGGCGCAGGCAGCGGGCGCGGTGTCCGGTCAGTCCGTGAACTGGGGCCGATCCGCGATCGAGGGTCGCTCGGCGCGCACCCCGGTCGAACACGTCCGGCAGCTCGTCCGGGCGGGGACTCTGTCAGGGCTGATGTTCTCCGGGGCGCCGGCGACGGCGGGAGCGCTCGGTGCAGCCTGGGACGACCTTCACAACCCGTTGCGGTCCGACGATCCGGCATCTCTGCTGGATGGCGACGGCGTGCGGATGACCCTTGACGAGATCGATGCGGCGTCCTGGGAACGGATGCTGTTCCTGGGTGCCAAGGTGCAGGACCCCGAGGATTCCGTGGAGTTCGAGCACAGGCTCGCACCCCTGAGAAGGGCGATCGGCGCGATCAGCGCCGGGATGGAGAAGAGATGATCGACCACTTCGGGGCCCACCCCGACCGCGTGCTCAGCCGCTCCGTGCGAGCGGGGGACTGGCTCTACGTGTCGGGGCAGGCGTCCACCGACCCGGAGACCGGGGCGTTCGTCCCCGGCACGTTCGACGAGGAGTTCCGACGCTCGGTCGAGAACCTCGACCGAGCGCTCGCCGAGGCGGGTGCCGACCGCGGCGCCCTGGTGCGCCTCGGCGTCTTCGTGCGCGACGAGGACGCGCTTCCGAGATACAACGAGCTGTATCTGCAGACTTTCGCGCATCCGCGTCCTGCGAGGACGACCATCGCGATGGGGTTCGGGTTCCTGCAGTTCGAGATCGAGGCCGTGGCCTACCTCGGCGACTGAACCCTGCAAGCCCACGGGGGCGGGATCGTGAGGAATTCCCGGCTGAGTGCCTTTCGTCTCCCGCCTCCGTGTCGAGCCCGCGAACCGGGTCGCGCCCGAGGCGGAGGTCCTTGACCGATGCGGATGTGCTGGTTAGTGTCGCCGTAGATAATGAAACAGCAGTTTCACCTAATGAAACGAGTTGACATGTCACGATCCGCACGCCCTTTCAGAGCCCTGTCCCTCGCGGTGATCGCGGGCAGCGCCATCGCCCTCCTCTCTCCCGCTGCGGCGTATGCCGCCGACCCAGCCATCCACATCGTCTCGAGCGGGGTGATCCACACCGGGAGCAGCGCCGCTCCGGTCGTGATCTCCACTCTCGCGAAGAACGCCGACGGCGACCTGATCGCGTTCTACAACACCGGCAACGACGGCGCCGCCGACGTGGGCATCATGACCACACGCTCCGCGGACGACGGTGCGACCTGGACCGCCCCGGTCGAGTTCGCGGCGCCAACCGACCCCGAGTCGCGCATTTCGGCGGGATCGGCTACGACCCTGGAGGACGGCACGATCCTGCTGCCGTACAACCTGCAGACGATCCACCAGCACTACCTCGATCGGGAGACCGACATCTTCATCGCACGGTCGACAGACGGCGGCACGACGTGGACCGGCAAGAGCGCGCCCGTGACGATCACCCCCGACTGGTACGGCGCGTTCCAGTTCGGCGAGATCGTCGAGCTCGACGACGGCACCCTCCTCATGCCGGTCTGGGGCAGCTCCGAGCCACCGGCGTCGACCGACTACGCCAATCTCAACCCCGAGCCGCTGCTCAGCGGAGTGCTGCGATCGGAGGATGCCGGAGCGACCTGGGGCGACTTCAGCCCGTTCGATCCGCAGCTCGACGCACCGCTGCGCCCCCTCGGCTCGTCCTGGATGCCCGCGGGGCTGAACGAGACGACCATCGTCCCCCTGCGAGACGGTCGCCTGATGGCTGTCATGCGCTACGACTCGCGTCTCGTCGATCGCACCGGCTTCCGCATGTACTCCGACGATGAGGGCCTCACCTGGTCCGAGCCGGTTCCGACCGGCCTCGCCGCCCGCGGTCCTGCCGCCTTCGTCGCCTCGTGCTCGGACGGGCTGACGGCCGATCGCTCCAAGGTGCTCTTCACGACGGCCGTCGGTTCCGCGTTGAAGATGTACACCACCTACGACGACGGCACCACATTCGGCAATGCGACCGACGTGCAGTTGCCCACCGGGGTCACGAACCCGATCTACGCCGACGCCGAATACTTGTCGGACGGGCGACTGTTCGTGCTCTTCACCGGGAACAACCGTCTCGCGTTCAACATCCTGAACGAGTCGGACGCCACGGAGTGCGCGGCGGAGCAGGCGGCCAGCGACGCGGCGAACGCGGCCAACCCGACCCTCTTCGTGCAACGGTCGGACGCGGTGGACTGGGACTATCCCTACGCGTACCGGCGCACCACCGTCACACCCGCGACCACGATGAGCGCGCTCGGAACCACGGCCGTCAGCCTCATGTCCGCAGGGTCTGGTCCCCTCGCCCTGCACCATGACGGGGTCGCGCTTCCCACGACGGGAACAGTGGGCGGTGCCGGGCTCGTCTCGGGCGACGTGATCTCGGCATCCTCCCCCCGCACCGGCGGATCGCAGCTGCGGGTCGGGATGGTCGACCACGACGACCGGCCCCTCACACGGCGGGCGAGCAACTTCGACGACGCCCTCGGGATCAACGCCGGATGGGACATCAAGAGACGCAGCCTCGTGGTGAACCACCCCCTCTCCGCGGGAGAGGTCATCGCCGCGATCCACCTGCGCGATTCGAACAGCAGCAATGCGATCGCCGCGTCGAACATCCAGGTGTACCGCAGCTCCGACGGCACGAACTGGACGCCGGTGACCGGGTTCACCGTGTCGAAGGCGACGGTCTCCGGACGGAGCGTCGTGACGATCGACGCGATCGACGCCGCGACGCCCTACGTGAAGGTGCGCTTCTCCGACACGGCCGGCGGGTACACGCTCGTCACCCAGACGCACAAGGACGTCACCGTCACGATCGAGTGATCGCGGCGTCGTCGTGACCCCGCCCGAGGTCGCAGGTCCCCGCGAGGACCTGCGCCCTCGGTGCGAATCTGCGACCGTACTCGGCGGGGGCTCAGGGCAGGGAGGGGTGCTGCTCGGAGCTGCGCTGCTTCGGGATGAACAGCGACAGCACCACCGCGATCACGCCCGCCGCGATCGCGAGCCAGAAGCACACCTCGAAGGCCGCGCGGGTGGGCACGGCGACACCGCCGACCTCCACGCTCATCGCGGCGAGGATCCCGCCCATGACGGCCGAGGCGCTCGAGGTGCCGACCGAGCGGAACAGCGCGTTGAGCCCGTTCGAGGCGCCGGTCTCGTTCGCGGGGACCGAGCGCATGATGATCATCGGCATGGCGGCGAACGTGAAGCCGATGCCGACCCCGATGAAGATGTTGGCGACGAAGATGTGCCACACCTCGGAAGACCACAGCAGCACGAAGACGTAGGCGAGCACGATCGCGGCGGCGCCGACCGTGAACAGCGGGCGCGGGCCGACCGTGCGCTCGAGCCAGCCCGACAGCGGGGAGATGATCATCATCACCAGACCGGCCGGCATGATCACGAGGGATGCCGCGACCATGTCGAGCCCGAATCCGGCGCCGCCGACCGCGGGCATCTCGAGCATCTGCGGGAAGGTCACGTTCGACGCGAACAGGGCGAAGCCCATCCCGATGGCGGCGATGTTCGTGAAGAGCACCGCGGGTCGAGCGGCCACACGCAGGTCGAGCAGCGGGTCCTTGCTGCGCAACTGGTACCAGCCCCACAGCAGGAGCACCGCGACCCCGCCGATGATGCAGACCAGGGTGAGCGGCGCCGTCCATCCCCATTCGGCGCCGCGGGAGACGAAGAGCAGGATGCCGGTGAGGCCGATTGCGAGGCCGATGGCGCCGAGCACGTCGAGGCGGCCGGGGGAGCGGAGCACGTCTTCCGGGATCACAGCGAGCACGAGCAGGAGCCCGACGACCCCGAGCACTGCGGCGAGCCAGAACAGCATGTGCCAGTCGGCGTTCTGGGCGAGCAACGCCGCCACCGGCATCCCGATCGCGCCACCGACGCCCATGGTCGCGCTCATCAGGGCCACAGCAGTTCCGAGACGCTCCGGCGGCAGCACGTCGCGCATGATCGCGATGCCGAGCGGGACGACACCCGTCACGGCTCCCTGCAGTGCGCGTCCGATGATCACGCCGACGATGGAGCCCGACACCGCGGCGATCACGGAACCGAGGACGAGGATCGTCAGCAGTGCGATCACGACGCGCCTCTTGCCGTACATGTCGCCGAGGCGTCCCGAGATCGGGGTGGCGACGGCGGCGACCAGCAGGGTGACCGTGACGACCCAGCTCGTGTCTTCGCGCGAGGCGTTCAGCAGCTGCGGCAGTTCGGCCTGCAGCGGCACGACGAGGGTGAACATGAACGAGGAGCACAGTCCGGCGAAGGCGAGGACGGCGACGATCGCCCACTTCGGCGGGGTGCGGGAGAGGCGCTTCCTGGCTCTCTCGTCGTTCGCACCCACCGGCCAAGGCTATCGGCGATCGGACGGTGCGGGGCCGTTCGCGCCTGGCTAGCATGTCGACATGGTCACGAGCAGCGTCGCTCCGGACGATCCCGCCGCCCACCGCGGCATCTCCCGGCGTACCCAGTCCGACATCTACCGCGCCGGCATCAGCGGCACGAGGCCGGCAGTGCCGATCGACGCCGCGGGACTCGAGGCGGCCGCCCGCAAGGCGTTGAGCGCCGAGGCCTTCGCGTACATCGCCGGTGGTGCGGGCGCTGAGAGCACCATGGCCGCGAACCGTGCGGCGTTCGACCGCTGGCAGGTCTGGCCCCGCCCTCTGCGCGACGTCTCGACCCGTGATCTCGGCGTGGAGTTCCTCGGCAAGACGCGTCCGACCCCGTTGCTGCTCGCGCCGCTCGGGGTGATGGAGATGGCACACCCGGATGCCGACCTCGCGGTCGCGCGTGCCGCGGCGTCCCTCGGCATCCCGTACACACTGTCGAACCAGGCGTCGTTCCCGATGGAACGGATCGCTCGGGAGACGCCCTTCGGCTCCCGGCTGTTCCAGCTCTACTGGTCGGCGTCGGACGACCTCAACCGCTCGCTGCTCGCCCGCGCCGAGGCATCGGGGTGTGAGGCGATCGTCGTCACGCTCGATACGCACCTGCTCGGCTGGCGCACCCGTGACCTCGATCTCGCCTACCTGCCGTTCACCCGCGGGATGGGCATCGCGCAGTACACGAGCGATGCGGTGTTCCAGGAGCTGGTGCGTGAGCGCGCCGCCGTGCCGAAGGGCGATGCTCCCGGCGTCAAGGTCACACCGAAGGCGGTCGCCGCCGCGCTCACGATCGCACGGAAGGGGGCGCCTCTCACGGGCGGCGGGTCTCTGCGCGACAACCTGCGATCCCCGCTGCCGCGGGCTGCGGTCGAGACCTTCCTCGACGTGTTCTCCACCCCGGCGCTGACCTGGACCGATCTGGCGAAGGCCCGCGAGTGGACGAGCCTGCCGATCATCCTGAAGGGCGTCGTGCACCCCGACGACGCGCAGGCCGCGCTGGACGCGGGCATGGACGGGATCTGGATCTCGAACCACGGCGGCCGCCAGATCGACCGGTCGGTGCCGACGCTCGACGTGCTGCCCGAGATCGCGGAGCGCGTCGCCGGACGGATGCCGATCGTGTTCGACTCCGGGATACGAGGTGGGGCGGACGCCGTGATCGCGCTGGCGCTGGGGGCGACCGTCGTCGCGCTGGGGCGCCCCTACGCCTACGGTCTCGGCGTCGCGGGGGAGACGGGGGTGCGCGAAGTCGTGCGCAACGTGCTCGCCGAACTCGACATCACGCTCGGTCTCGCCGGGCTCACCTCGGTGGCGGAGCTGGATCGCGACGCGCTGCGGAAGGTCTGACTCCCGCGCCGGCGGCATGATTGCATGGCGGGATGAGCGACGACGCCGCCTTCGAACAGCACCCCGCCGACTCCGCGTACCACCGCCGACTCCCGATCGGCGAGGTGCTCGATGCCTCGGCCATCGCGGACGGCCTGCCCTGGGCTTTCGAGACGGTGACCATGCGGCCGCTCGAGCCGATGCTCGTGCCGGAGAAGCCCCGCGCCGGAGAGACGGACCCGGAGGAGTGCGGGCACTGCGGGCCCAGTGAGTACACGCTCTGGCACGACGAGCTCTGGCAGGTCCGCGCGGGATGGGACGTCGGCGGGCTGCCCTTCATCGGCGGAGTCGCCCCGCGTGAGCACTGGCTCCTGGAGAACGCCCCGCACGACGTGCTCGCCGCACTGGGCCCGCTCCTGCAGCGCGTCTCGCAGGCGGTCAAGAGCGTCCCGGGTGTCGCGCGCTGCCACTTCGGCCGCTGGAACGACGGTTCGGCGCATATGCACCTGTGGGCGCTGGGACGCCCAGCGGGCATGATGCAGGGTCGCGGAGCCGTGCTCGCGTTCTGGGACGAGATCCTCCCTCCGCTGCCACCGGAGATGGCGGAGGAGCACATCCGCATCGTCGCCGAGGCGCTCGCCGCTGGCGGAGGCGAGGCGTTCCCGTACCGGTGATCCGGCGATCCCGATTCCTCGAACGGGCCGGGGAGGGGCAGACTGGGTGCGTGCGAACCATCCGTGACCTCGACACCGTTGAACTCATCCTCGACGCGCAGGGCCTGCTCGACTCCATCCGGGGCCCGCAGCGCGTGGTGGATGCCGGCACGCTGCGCGCCTTGCAGCAATCGGGCAACTACGTCGTCGGCTTCTTCGACGGCGAAGGCGACGAGGAGCGCATGGTCGGGGCCTCCATCGCGTTCTTCGGCGAGCCGGCCCGGCGTGCGATGCACTCGCACATCACCGCGCTGCTGCCCGAGTATCGCGGACGCGGGTGGGGGCGCGAGCTCAAGGAGCACCAGCGTCAGTGGGCCTTCTCGCGTGATGTCGGCCGCATCACGTGGGTCTTCGATCCGCTGGTCGCACGCAACGCGCACTTCTTCTTCACGGTGCTGGGCGCCCGCGCCACCGGTTATTCGGTCAACCGCTACGGCATCTTCGGCGGCGGCGACGCGGGCGATGAGAGCGACCGTCTCGACGTCGAGTGGGCGCTCGCGGACATCGCCAAGCCCCCGGCCGACGACGCGGTCGTCGAGACCCTCGAGATCCCGGACGACATCGAGTCGTTGCGCGTCTCCGATCCGGCGGCCGCCCATGAGTGGCGTCTCCGCCTGCGGGCGCAGATGGAGGGCCTGCTCGGGAGCGGCCTCAAGGTCGCCGGCTACGACAACGCGCGCGGCTACCTCTTCACCGTCTGAAGCCCGGTGCCCCTGATCCGCTCACGCGGCAGTGCTCAGCGCACCCCGCGCATGAGCCTGAGCACGGGCTTCACGCTCAGCAGCAGGCCGATGCCGACCAGGATGGCGATGCCGCCGAGGATCGAGAAGTACGGCACCTCGTCGTCGGGGTTGTAGAACTTCACGAGCTCGCCCGAGATCGCCGTTCCGAGAGCGATCGACAGGAAGAACAGCGCGACCATCTGGGTGTGGAACACCGTCGGTGCGAGCTTGGTCGTCACCGAGAGCCCGACGGGCGAGAGCAGCAGCTCCGCGACCGTGAACACGAAGAGGATGCCGACGATCGCCAGCAGCGGCGTGGAGTTCGCGCCCCCACCGGCGAACGGCAGGAACAGCAGGAACGCCGACCCCATGATGATCGCCGAGAGTCCGAACTTCACCGGTGTCGAGGGCTGACGCTTTCCCAGCCGGGTCCAGATCGCGGCGAAGACGCCGGACAGGATGATGATGAAGACGGGGTTGATCGACTGCACCCACGAGACCGGCATCTCCCAGCCGAACAGGTTCCGGTCGAGGCGCTTGTCGGAGTACACCGTCAGCACCGTGAACTGCTGCTGGTACAGCGACCAGAACGCGACACTCGTGACGAACAGCGGCAGGAACCCCCAGACCCTCGACCGTTCCGTCGCGTCGATGCGGCGACTCGAGAGGATCACGGCGAAGTAGGCGACCGCAGCGACGACCGTGCCGATGATGACGATGGTCGCCAGGTTGTCGGCGCGGATCACGCCGGTCAGCACGAGCACGACGAGGACGAGGATCGCGGCGCCCGCGATGATCCCGGCCAGCGGATAACGCGACCGGGGGAGCGGGTTCGGGACCTCGCGCACGGAGGCCGGGAGCGCCCGGCGTCCGAACGAGTACTGCACCAGACCGAGGGTCATGCCGAGTGCCGCCAGCCCGAAGCCCCAGTGGAAGCCGAGGGTCGACTGCAGGATGCCGGTGAGGATGGGGCCGAGGAACGCACCGAGGTTGATGCCGAGGTAGAACAGCGAGAAGCCGGCGTCCCTGCGCGGGTCCTCCGGCGTGTACAGGCTGCCCACGACCGAGGTCGCGTTCGCCTTGAGGCCGCCGGAGCCGAGGGCGACCAGCACGAGACCCACGCCGACCCCGACGAGCCCCGGCAGGAGCGCGAGCGCGAGGTGGCCCGCGACGATCACCATCGCGCTGACGAACAGCACGCGCTCCGCGCCGAAGAGCCGGTCGGCCAGCCAGGCGCCGAGGATGGTCGACAGGTAGACCGAGCCGCCGTACGCGCCCACGATGCCGCCCGCGACCGCCTCGGGGATACCGAGGCCGCCCTGGGCGACCGAGTAGTACAGGTAGATGAGCAGGATGCCCTGCATGCCGTAGAAGCTGAACCGCTCCCACATCTCCACGCCGAAGATGTGCACGAGCGACCAGGGCTGCCCGAAGAAGCGGGTGTCGTCGTCGCGGGTACGCGGTGCGGAAGCTGCGGTGCTCATGCCAGGAAGCTACTCTCCGGGGGCGGCCGCGACCAGGGGACGCGCTGCGACCACCGGTAGAATAACGGTGCCCGTGCTCACGGGCTTCTCCGCATCCGACCATTGGAGCCACCATGGCCGAACAGTCCCGTCTCGACAAGGTCATCGCCCTCGCCCGCCACCGCGGATTCGTGTTCCAAGCGGGTGAGATCTACGGCGGTTCTCGGTCGGCTTGGGACTACGGCCCCCTCGGCACGGAGCTCAAGGAGAACATCCGTCGTCAGTGGTGGCAGACGTTCGTGCGCGGTCGCGGTGACATGGTCGGCCTCGACTCGAGCATCATCCTGCCCAAGCGCGTGTGGGAGGCGTCCGGTCACGTCGCGACGTTCACCGACCCCCTGGTCGAGTGCCTGCAGTGCCACAAGCGCTTCCGCGCGGACAACCTCATCGAGGACTTCGAGGCGCGCAAGGGGCGCAAGGCCGAGAACGGTCTCGCCGACATCCCCTGCCCGAACTGCGGCACCAAGGGCCAGTACACCGAGCCCAAGGCGTTCTCCGGTCTGGTGAAGACGTACCTCGGCGTCGTCGACGACGAGTCCGGCCTGTACTACCTGCGCCCCGAGACCGCCCAGGGCATCTTCGTGAACTTCTCGAACGTGCTCACCGCGAGTCGCAAGAAGCCGCCGTTCGGCATCGGCCAGGTCGGCAAGGCGTTCCGCAACGAGATCACGCCGGGTAACTTCATCTTCCGCACCCGCGAGTTCGAGCAGATGGAGATCGAGTTCTTCACGCCGCCGGCCGAGGCGAAGGAGTGGTTCGACCACTGGGTCGAGGCCTGCTGGAACTGGTTCATCGACCTCGGCGTCGACCCCGAGAACATGCGGCAGTTCGACGTACCGGAAGACGACCGTGCGCACTACTCGGCCGGCACGATCGACGTCGAGTACAAGTTCGGCTTCGCGGGCAAGGAGTGGGGCGAGCTGATGGGCGTCGCCAACCGCACCGACTACGACCTCTCCAGCCACAGCGAGGCGTCGGGCCAGAGCCTGACGTACTTCGACCAGGCCACGGGCGAGCGCTACACGCCGTACGTGATCGAGCCGTCGTTCGGCCTCACCCGCGCGATGATGGCCTTCCTCGTCGACGCCTACCGCGAGGAGCAGGTGCCCAACGCCAAGGGCGGCACCGACGTGCGCACCGTGCTCAAGCTCGACCCGCGCCTCGCCCCGGTCAAGGCCGCCGTGCTGCCGCTGTCGCGCAACGAGAAGCTGTCGCCGCTCGCCCGTGAGGTCGCCGACACGCTGCGCAGCTCGTGGGCAGTCGACTTCGACGACGCGGGCGCGATCGGCCGCCGCTACCGCCGCCAGGACGAGATCGGCACCCCGTTCTGCGTCACGGTCGACTTCGACTCGCTCGACGACCGTGCCGTCACGGTGCGCGATCGCGACACCATGGCGCAGGAGCGCGTCTCGATCGACGAGCTGCACGCGTACCTCGCGGAGCGCCTCCGCGGCGCCTGAGCACGCAGCGCCCGAGACCCCGTCGACCCGAGTGGCCGGCGGGGTCTTTCAGCTGCTCCCCGCGACCGCCCGCGCGTAGCGCTCGGAGAGAAGCTGCAGGCGCGGGAGCAGTTCGGGTGGGCTCTCGACGGTGAAGTCCATCATCAGCATGCCGATGTACGCGGCGACGGTATCGAGACTGTCGGCGCCGGTGACGAGGATGCAGTGCTCGTCGTCGACGGGTTCGACCACGCCGACGGCGGCATGGATGCGGTCCAGCACGGCTTCCGCCGGGGCGTCGATCCGGAGTCGGGCGTGCACCTTCCAGCCGCTCACGGCGATGGTCCGCATCGCGAACGCCGTGTAGTCGCCGCCGGGGAGCGGCTGCGGATCGAAGCGCCGATGCGTCGGCATCCGAAGCTCCATCCAGTCGACGCGATACGTTCCCCAGTCCTCGGTCCGCGGGTCGCGCGCGACGAGGTACCAGCGTCGTACCCAGGTGAGCAGTCGATACGGCTCGACCAGCACCGGTGTGCCTTCGTAGTCGAAGCGCAGCCACTCCGCATTGCGGATCGCACTCGCGACGGCCCGCAGGGTTGCGGCGTCGACTTCGGGGTCGGGGGCGTCGGTGTCGTTGTTCTCCGGGGCGCGGTCGACGCTCGAGCGGAGGGCATCGACGGTAGGGCGCAAGTGGGAGGGCAGAACCTGCTCGAGCTTGGCGAGAGCCCTGGCTCCCGACTCGGCGACGCCCGCGATGCCCGCTGCGGCGCGGAGCCCGACCGTGACCGCCACGGCCTCCTCGTCGTCGAGGAGGAGGGGAGGGAGGCTGCCGCCCGCGGCGAGACGGTATCCGCCGATGGGTCCTCGCGTGGCGTCGACCGGGTAGCCCAGGGCGCGCAACCGCTCGACGTCGTGCCGCACGGTGCGGGAGGAGACGCCGAGTCGCGCGGCGAGATCGGCACCCGAGCGCGCAGGGCCGGTCTGCAGCAGGGCCAGCAGTGCGAGCAGCCGCGCGGTCGGATCAGCCACCGGGCCCCTTCCGAAAGTCGTTCGTAGTTAGGAACGAATCCAGCCTAATGCGCTTCTACCTTCGAGATATGAACAACACGACGCTCACCTTCCGCCCCTTCACCGTCTCGGTCTCCGCCGCCGAGGTCGCCGATCTCCAGGATCGTCTCGCCCGCACCCGCCTCCCGCAGCCGTCGCCGACGGACGACTGGGACGCCGGCACCCCGAACTCCTATCTGCGCGAGGCGGTCGCCGCCTGGCAGGCGTTCGACTGGAAGGCCGCCCAGGACCGGCTCAACACCGTCCCGCGCTTCACCACCGAGATCGACGGGCAGACGATCCACTTCATCCATGTGCGTTCCGCGCACGAGGGCGCGACGCCACTGCTGCTCGCGCACACCTACCCCGGCTCTTCGGTCGACTACCTCGACCTGATCGACCGTCTCGTCGACCCGGTGGCACACGGCGGCCGTGCCGAAGACGCCTTCGACGTCGTGATCCCGGATGCTCCCGGCTACGGCTTCTCGCAGCCTCTGGCCGCGGCGGGGTGGACGACGGCGCGCGTCGCGGCGGCGTACGACCGTCTGATGCGTGCCCTCGGTTACGACAGCTACGGCATCCACGGCTCGGACAACGGCGCCATGGTGGCGCGCGAGCTGGGCCTGATCGAACCCGCAGGATTCCTCGGACTGCACGTGCTGCAGCTGTTCTCGTTCCCCTCGGGCGACCCGGCGGAGTTCGAGAAGCTCGAGCCCGCGGACTACGCCGGCCTCGAGCACATGCAGTGGTTCCAGTCGGTCGGCGGATACAACGCCATGAACGCATCCCGCCCGCAGACCGTGTCGGTGGGCATCAGCGACTCCCCGGTGGGGCTGCTGGCGTACAGCGAACTGTTCAACTCGTTCGGCAACGGCACGTCGCTCGTGCCATTGGAGAAGATCCTGCTCGAGGTCAGCGTGAACTGGTTCGCGAACGCGGCCTCGGGCATGAGCCGCAGCTACCTGGAGAACGCCAGGGCGGATGCCGCCGCGGAGGGCGCCGAGCCCCGGATCAACGCCGCACGGACGGGGGTCGCCGTCTTCGCGGACGACTTCCAGACGATCCGGGTCTTCGCCGAGCGGGACAACGCGAACATCGTGCACTGGAGCCGCTTCGACGAGGGCGGGCACTTCGCCGCCCTGGAGCGTCCGGATGTGCTGGCCACCGACATCCGTGCGTTCTTCGCCGACGGGCGCTGAGCACCTCTCGCGATGACCCTCTCGCAGAACCACCCGCACGGTGTCCGTGCGGGTGGTTCGCGTGTGGCGAGGTCGACGCGGACCCGATGCTGGTGCTGAGTGGTCGGAGCCTGCTATGTTCTCTCCTCGTGGGTACTCTGATCCGATAGATCGGGACGCCGCGTCGAGAGCTCCTCTCCGCGGCGGGTCCTGAGCGAACGCAGCCGGGCGCCGGTGCGTTCGAGGTCCCTTCCCGAACTGCGTCCACGGACGCGTGTCCCACGGCACGAACGTGCCGTCGGAGAGGAATCCCATGTTCCCTGTACTCTCATCGACCCCTGCATCTTCGTCGACTCCCTTCGTGCGCTCCCGCGCCCACCGGAGCTGCGAGCTCCGTTCCGCGAGCGTCCGCTTCGCCGATCGCATCGTGCTCGACCGCGTCGATCTCGTCGTCGGCCCCGTCGACAGGCTGGCGATCATCGGCGACAACGGCGTCGGGAAGTCCACCCTCCTCGATCTCCTCGCCGGGGTCATCACGCCCGACGCGGGAGAGGCGGTGATCGAGGTCCCCGGTGGGATCGCGCACGCCGCGCAGGATCCGACATTCCCTCCCGGCGCGACGATCGACGCGGCCATCGACCTGCTGCTCGGCGATCTGCGGATCCTCGAGCACGACCTCCAACGCGCGTACGCGCTCGTCACCGCGACCACCGGGCAGGACCAGGAGCGGGCGATGGCGGAGGTCACCGTGCTGCAGGATCGCTTCGAGGCGCGCGGCGGCTACGACGTGGATCATCGCATCGACGCCGCGCTCGATCAGCTCGGAGTCGGCGGGTTGCGCCGCGGCCGCCCCGTGTCGACGCTGTCCGGCGGTGAACGCGCGCGGCTGGCGCTCGCCGTGGCGCTGTCGGCCGATGCGGAGCTGCTACTGCTCGACGAACCGACGAACGACCTCGACGACCAGGCGCTCTCGTGGATGGCGGAGCGGCTCGACGGGCATCGCGGTGCGCTGATCGTCGTCACGCACGACCGGGACTTCCTCGAGCGATTCGCGATCGACATCGTCCAGGTCCAGGACGGGGCGCTGCGTCGGTACGGGGACGGGTACGCCGGGTTCCTCCGCGCGCGGCTGGCGGAGCGGCGGCGGCTGGCGGAGCGTCACGAGGAATGGAAGGCCGATCTTGCGCGCAACGAGGCCCTGATCGCCGCGAACGCCTTCCGGATGGATGCCATCCCGCGAAAGCTCGAACTCGACGGATTCGGACACGGTGCGTTCCGGGCCCGCAGCAGGGAGCACGGCGCTGCCGGACGCATCCGCATGGCGAAGGAGCGCGTCGCCCGACTGCGCGCGCACCCGTGTCCGCCGCCCCCGGAGCCGCTGCGCTTCCGCATGGCGGCGGGGGAGCAGACGGTTTCGGACAGTGCCCTGATCAGGGTGGACGGCCTTCGTCTGGACCACGGTGACCGACGTCTGCGCCTGGAGGACTGGACGCTGCGTCCTGGGGAGCGGTGGCTGGTGACCGGGCCCAACGGGGCGGGCAAGACCACACTCCTCGCTCTCGTCTCCGGCGAGCTCGCACCGGACGCGGGTATGGTCGATCGTGGTGCCGGGGTGCGGATGGCATGGCTCCGCCAGGATGTGCGGGGTCGCGGCACGGCCACCGCGGTCGAGTCCTTCGCGACCCGGTCGGGGGTGCCTCTCGCAGACGCTCTGGGCGTGCTGATCGGTCAGGGTCTGCTCCGCGAGGAGGACGCCGCCCGGTCGGTCGGCTCGCTCTCCGTGGGGCAGCGTCGCCGACTCGATCTCGCCGTCGCACTCGCCTCGCCCGCGGACGTGATCCTGCTGGACGAGCCGACGAACCACCTGGACCCGGAGTTGGTGGATCAGCTCGAGTCAGCCCTGATCGGTCACCCCGGGGCGATCGTCACGGTCACGCACGATCGCCGGTGGCGACGACACGCGGAGCGGCAGGGCGTCCGGCACGTCCGAGTGCCCGAGGGGGGAGCTGTCGTGCTCCGCGGATGATTGCGTCGGCTCGCACACTCATCCGGTGACGGTGAGTTGCACCTCGGGCGTTCCCCCGGCTTCGACCCAGGCCAGCGAACGCTCGAGGATGCCCCGCAGCACGTCGAGGTCGACCTGCTCGAGGTCTTTGATGTACAGGCACCCGACGCCCGTGGTGTGCGGGCCGAGTTCTGCGAGGGCGTCCGCGTGCGCGTCGGCGCCGTCGAAGAGGTAGATCGTGGTCGCCGCCTTGCGCGGGGCGAAGCCGAGCAGTCCGCTGTCGCCCTCCGTGCCGGTGGGGTAGCGGTAATGGCACGAGCCGAAACCGATGATCGTGCCCCACGTCTGCGGTTCGCGGCCGGTGATCTCCTGCATGAGCGCGGTCAGCGTCTCGGCGTCGCGACGGCGGATCGCGGGGGAGGAACGGGCGATGAGTCCGGCGACGTCGTGGCCCGTCGGCTTCACTTCTGCGCCTTCGCCGCGGCCTTCATGGCCTTCTTGTGCTCACGCACCTTCGTGAGCGACTCGGGGGAGACGATGTCGGCGACGCTGCGGTAGGAGCCGTCCTCGCCATAGGGCGCCGACGCCTCGCGCCAGCCCTCGCCCGTGAAGCCGTACTGCTTTCCGAGGAGCGCGAGGAAGATCTTCGCCTTCTGCTCGCCGAATCCGGGGAGGGCCTTCAGGCGCTTCAGCACCTCGGGTCCGTCCGGATCGCCCTCGGTCCACAGGGCCGCGGCGTCGCCGCCCCAGTCGTCGACGAGGGTCTGGCACAGTGTCTGCACGCGCGTCGCCATCGACCCCGGGAACCGGTGCACGGCGGGAGTCTGCCGGAACGCCTCGAGGAACTCATCGGGGGCCATGGTGGCGATCGCGGTAGCATCCGCAGCCCCGGTGCGCTGCTCGATCTTGAGCGGACCGGCGAACGCGGTCTCCATCGGAACCTGCTGGTCACAGCGTGTGCGTTGGCCACCTACAGCCTGCGGCGAGGGCATGCCACGACTCTACCGGCCCATCGGGCGGAGCAGCAGGGGTCGTAGCGAGCGGCTCTGAGCGCCTCCGAGGCGGTCTAACGGCCCCTCGCCGCCCTTACCCCCTGCTCCGGGGCCAGCGCACGCCTCAGAGCTAAACACGCCGCAGAGAACCGAATTGTGCCATTGGCGACCGAGGGGGGCACAATAGCGTACATGGAATCCGCAGTCAAGGCGAAGGGCGTCCTTGTCGCCTGCCCCAAGGGCACGGCACACAAGCGACTTGTCCGGCTGCGCCGATACGTGTGGGACGACGCTGAGGGCGCGTTCGTGCGCGTTGACGGCCGCCACGACGAATGGTTCGTGCGCAAGGCAGACGACGATGTGGAGCAGTACCCGCGCCCCGAGTTCAAGTGCCCGGTCGCCGGGTGCGAACGGGAACGGGTGTACGAGCACGACAACTTCCAGGACGAGCTACACCTTCCAGGACGAGCTACACCGCGCCGCTGCGGCGGAGGGTGTGCTCTTCATCTAGGCTTGCAGTACCCACAACTGAATAGCGCTGGTGGTCGGCGCGGTAAACATTATGGCCTCATGACATGGCATACAAGCCGACGGGAGCCGCACTAGGGGCGGACACACAACCTCGGTGCCTAGACCAACCGGTCGAGCTTCTTAGCGGGAGCTTCTTCATCCCGCGAAAGAAGAAGCTCCCATGGCTAGCTCCAAGCCTCCAACCCGTGCCAAGGCACAGTCCGACATCATGGTCGGGCGTCGCCTCGATGATCCCGAACGTGAAGCCAAGGGCCGTCGCGACCTGGCCGAAGCCAAGATTGCCGACGCCGTCAAGCGTGCGCTTGCCGCAGCGCCCCCGCTGACCAACCAGCAGATCCACCGGCTGACCGCCCTGCTGCGAGGTGTGAAATGAGCACCCTGGCAGCCGCGCCGTTCACCGAAGTCGAGTACCCAGCGAAGCCGAGGCTGTCACGTTCCGAGGCGATGGTCGTGCTGCGCCTCGGTCCCCAGATCGAATGGTTCCGTCCGTTCGCTGAGCATGCTGGCGTAGCTCCGCGCACCGCCCCGCCGTGGGGGTACATCCACATTCACGGCGAATGGGACGAGCCGCCCGTGTGGGAGAACGTGGGGTTCTGGTCGCCGGATGAGCTGCGCTGGGGGATGGAACGCCTCTACGCCGCGCACGACTGGCACCTGTTCGACGTCAACGGGTACCTGAACGATCACGAATGCCACGGGGTGTTCTGGTGGCTCCCCTCCGATCCGCGCCTGCTGCGGCTGCCGATGGGGGTGACCCGATGACCCCCATGCTGCGCGCTGCGCTCAACCTCGCCGAGAACGGATGGGCGGTACTGCCGCTCGACGGCAAGCGCCCCGTCACGCCTCACGGCCACCTGGACGCCTCGACCGATCCCCGCATCATCCGGCGCATGTGGGCTGATGGTGACTGGAACATCGGCTCCCCGGTGCCTGACAGTCTGCTCGTGTTCGACGTCGACCCCCGCAATGGTGGCAGCCTCGAAGCCTTGGAGCAGCGCGCCGGGGTTGAGCTACCGCCCACGCTCGAGGTCATCAGCGGTCGCCGTGACGGCGGGCGTCACCTGTACTTCCTGCGCCCGTTCCGGCAGCCGTACAGGGGCGGCATCCCCGCTGGCATCGACTTGAAGACCAACGGCTACATGGTCATGCCGCCGAGCGTTCATCCGGACACCGGAAAGCCCTACGAGTGGGTCTACCGCGAGGCTGCTCGGCTGCCCCGTCAGGTCGTCGCGCTGATGCTGCCGCGCACCCGGATCACGCGCCGCAACCCCCGGGCCACCGACCCTGTCGCGCTGGCCGCGTTCGTTCGCACCTTGCAGCCGGGGGAGAAGCATGACGGGTTGCACTGGGCCGCGCGCCGTGCGCATGAAGCCGGGGTAGATCAGCGCGGGCTGGATCGCCTCATCGACGCTGCCGAGGACATCGGCATGGATCCCAGGGAGGCCCGCCGTGTAGTTGAGTCGGCCGGGAAGGGGCTGGGCGCATGACCGTCCGAAAGAAGAGCGCGCCCGTGGTGCCGGAGGCCGATCTGGTGCCGGAGGACGAAGTGCAGGAGCTAGAAGCGGAGGCGTCGGGCTGGCTGCCGGAGGACTTCAGCAAAGTGCTGCGCGGCATCGTCAACGGCACGCTGGCACCCATCGAGCCGGAGCTACTGGCCGTCGAGGGCGCGGAGTTCCTGCTGTACGCGGGGCGCGTCAACGGCATCCACGGGCACAGCAACGCGGGGAAGTCGTGGACGGCCCTGATCGCCTGCGCGCAGGAGCTCAATGCGGGCAACCGCGTGGTCTACATCGACTACGAGGACACGACGCAGGGCATCCTGGAGCGCCTGGTTCACAACTACAAGGTGCCGCCGAAGGTGATCCGCAACCGGTTCACGTACATCTCGCCTACAGGCCGGTTCGCGCCTGCGGTCGTGGGTGACTTGATCGAGCGGTTGTCACCGTCGCTGGTCGTGTTCGACTCCACGGGCGAATCCCTCGCGATGGAAGGCTTCAAGCCGAATGACGATGACGACATTGTCGAGTGGTTCCAGCTGGCACCGCGCTACGTGTCCCGGCTCGGGCCTGCGGTGCTGCTGCTGGATCACAGCCCGAAGAACACCGAGGGTGACAGCCTCTGGCCTATCGGCAGCCAGCGCAAGCGGTCGGCAATCACCGGCGTTCAGTACTTGCAGAAGGTCGTGACCCCGTTCAGCAAGAAGCAGTCAGGCAGGGCGCGGCTGGTGTGCGCGAAGGATCGCCTCGGCAACTTCGCGGAGGGCGAGACGGTAGCCGAGCTGAAGGTTGATGTGGTCGCCGGCCGGAGCAGCAGGTTCAGCCTGGTCGCACCGATGCCGCGTGAGCTCGCTGACGAGATCGCCTACAAGGCGCGGCTCGTGAAGATCTGCAAGGTGCTGGTCGAGGCCGACAAGCCCATGTCGAAGACGGCGCTGCGCATGGCAGCCGGGGGTGACTCCACGAAGGCGGGCGCTGCTATCGACTGGCTCGTTGACAGCGGCTACATCGAGCAATCACCGGGTGCGCGGGGCGGGCTGCTGCACACGCTCATCCGCATGTACGAAGACAGCTCGGAGGACTCCGAATGAGCACTCGTCGTTTGTCGTTTGCACCCGTTTTCAGCGGTTTGCCAAGAGGTGCCAGCGAGCCGTTTTCCCGTTTGCCGCCCTTAGGCAAAACGGTAAACGGGTCCAGGCGGGGGTGGGAAATGACTCCGAGTCGTTTTCGCCTGCGCAGCGCGTATAGGTGGGCGCGGGCCATGAAAAACCTTCACGGCTGTACGGCGGTTCACAGCAGCACGCAGGAGGGCTGCCATGAGCGCTGATGAGGCATGGGAAGACCTGAAAGCCGCGCTGGAACACTACGCGCCACCTTGCAGCGGCCTGCACTTGTTTACCGCCGACTCTCGGACCGACGACCAGCGGGACGCGTGCGCCGTCATATGTGCGCGCTGTCCCATCCGTGACCTGTGCAACCACTTCGCCGTCGCTTCGCGAGTTGACTCCGGCTTCTGGGCTGGCATCGACCGAGCAGGACGGGGCAGCGGTCGCCCGCGCACATCAACCACCGACGCCGGGGCGGTACCTCCGGCACCCATCACACAGAAGGAAGAACCATCATGAGCAAGGCAACCGCCAAGTCCGTCGAGCAGACCCTCCCCGCCGCCCTGAACGGCTTCAAGGAGCAGGCCGCGCAGGTGAAGGAGGCGCACCGTGCCGCTCTCCAGGCGATCAAGGATGACCCGATGACCAGCGACCTCGCCAAGCGCGACAAGCGGGAAGCGCTGGACAAGGACACTCGCAGCAAGCTCGACGGGATCAAGGCCGAGCAGGAGGCGTTCGTCAAGAACCTGCGCGACCAGGTCGAGAAGGAGTTCCGTGGCAACCAGCCCACGGATGCCAACTCGATCATGCTGCGCCGTGACGCCGCCGACCGTGCCCGCAAGATCATCGACCAGCAGGAGGCGGTGGACATGCTCAACGACGCCATCGCCAACGGTGACGCCGAGATGGCCCACGCCATCGGGAACCGTGCTCGCAACACGGGCATGTCCGGTGTGGTCGAGACGTGGCAGGCTGCGTTCCCGGAGACGGCCGGTGCTGCGGCTGCGCTGGCTTACGTCGAGGCGAACACGTCGGGAGCTGCCTACAACATGGCGAACCAGATGACGTACGCGGCGCCGAACATCTGACCCCTGACTGGGTGAGGGATTTCAACTCCTTTGCCCTCACCCGCTGGGCGGTGCATCGCCCGGCACCCAGAGGCTCCCTGGCACATGCTGGGGGGCCTCTGGCGTACCTGGGGGCAGGGCATGGCGCTAGGTCCGTGAGAGGGCACTCAGAAGCGCTCGCCGACGGGTAGGCAGCGGCGCACCTGGCCCGCGCTGGTCCTGTGGGCTCAGCACATTGCTCAGTGTCAAGAGGCAAGTTTGAACATTGTGTTTGTTGAAGGGTCCCCTTCCATGTAATGTGTCATATATCGAACAAACGTTCGAATCCGCTAAGGAGGCCAACATGTTCACTCGCACCATCCGCGCCACGGGCGAAAAGCTCACCGTTGCTCACCCTGAGGAAATCGGGCTTGACCCGGAAGGCGGCAAGTGGGTCACCTTCTGCGAAGAGCACAAGACGCACGTCTACGCGCCGACCCAGTCAGCTGCCTACTACACCCACGGCATCGACTTCTGTGACGGCTGCCGGGAGGGCTCACCTGCGCCCATCGCCAAGGCTGTACCGGCCAAGAAGGTGACCAAGCCTGCCGCCAAGACCGCCCCGGCGCGCAAGGCCAAGTGATGACCACCATGATCGGCTACCTGCGGGTGTCCACCGAGGAGCAGGCCAGCAGCGGCCTCGGGCTGGATGCGCAGCGTGACACCATCCAGCGGTATGCAGACGCGCACGGCTGGGACATGGTCTGGCACGTAGACGAAGGCCTCAGCGCCAAGTCCCTCGACCGCCCGCAGCTACAGGCCGCGCTCACCCGGCTGCACCCGAAGCGGCGCGACGTTGACGGCATCGTGGTGGCCAAGCTCGACCGCCTGAGCCGCAGCGTCGTGGACTTCGCAGGCGTGCTTGAACTCGCCCGTGCGCGGGGGTGGGCACTGGTCGCTATCGACCTCGGGGTGGACACTTCAAGCCCGACAGGTGAGCTCGTAGCCAACCTGATGATGTCCGTCGCACAGTGGGAGCGCCGCGTGATCGGTGAGCGCACGTCCGTCGCCATGCAGGCAGCCAAGCGGGCGGGGCGTCACATGGGGCGGGTCTCGGTGCTGCCACAGGCCACGGGGGAACGGCTCATGGAGCTACGGCGCACCCTCACGCTCGCTGCCACGGCTGACGCGCTCAATGCCGAGGGGCTCACCACGGCCACCGGCACCACGTGGACAGTCGGCACGGTCGCCGCCGCGCAGAAGCGCCTCCTTCTCGCCGACCGCGCCACAATAGACTCATGAACCTTGAAGTGCTGCACATCGTGGATTGCCCGAACTGGGAGGAAGCGGGAGCCCGAGTATCGCGCGCGCTCGCCTCGCTCGGCCGCTCCGAGAGCGTCACCTATCGATTGATCAACAGTCCCGAAGAAGCGACAAGTTCGGGATTCGGAGGCTCGCCGACGATCACGCTTGACGGCACCGACTTGTTCCCCGGCGAGCAGACCGCCGACCTCGCTTGCCGCGTCTACATCACCCCGGCAGGGCTGGCGGGACTACCGACCCAACAGCAGGTCTCAGACGCCCTCGCGGCGGCGCTATGACCGGAGGTGCAGCCGCCTGATCAGGCCATGCCCTCGGCTGCCGGGGTGTCATGCCACACGAACTCAATGCGGTCAGGGTCGAACTGATTCCCCTTGCGTGTGGCCGGGCGGACCAGCACCGCAGCCAGCAGTGTCTCAACTACCGCTCGCCGCTCATCTACGCCCATCTGGCCCCACGCTGCGCGGTCCACGTTCGTGAAGTCTGGCCCTGCCCCCGCTGCCTCGACGCGGCGCTTCTGGCTGCGCAGCTCGTCACGCTGTTCTTCAAGCTGGGCAACGGCGGGGAACACCACTTCGGCGGACAGCTCGCGCGCCGTGAACGAGGCCATGAGCCGCGCGATATCACCTTCGACTTCAGCAAGGCGCGCGGCCCCGTCGAACTCCAGCTTGGGGGACTTCACGGCCACATCGGCCAGTCGTGTCAGCACCACGCGGGTGACAAGGTCATCAACCGGCGCAACGCTCGCGGCCACCACGTGCCCGTTTCCTGAACACCCGTACGTCGGGTACTTCGCAGCGTTGCCATACATCACCGCCCCGCACAGGCCGCACCGCAGCGTGCCCGTTAGCAGGTAGTGACGCGCGTTCTTCCGGGGCACGCGGGAGCGGTTGTCCTCCGGGCTGAGGGCAGCGACAACGGCGTCGTGTGTGGCCTGATCCAGCACCGGCTCCCACTGACCCCGTACCGGCTGCCCGTCACGCCCGATAGCGATCTGGCCCTGATGGATACGCCAGCCCGCCAGCCGGGGGGACTTCATCATGCGCGTCAGTACGTGCCCTTGCCACGGTCGCCCCGTCGAGGTCGTCACCCCTGCGTCATTCCACCGCTTGGCAATGGCGTACGTGCCGACACCGGCGATGATGTCAGTTGCGGCCTCACGGATCAGCTTGGCCTCCTTGGCGTGAAGCTCCCGCCCTCCCTGCTGCCAGCCGAACGGTCGTGTTCCGGCTACCGGCTTGCCCTCACGCGCGCTTTCCAGGTGCTTCCGGGCCACGCGCTCAGCGGTGCGCTCCACCTCGGCTGCATCCACGGAGGCCTTGATGCGCGCCACCATACGGCCGTCAGCCGTGCTTAGGTCGTCATTGCCCGACACCACGGTCACGAACCGCACCCCATGGCGCTCGTACAGTGTGATGATCTCTTCAAGCTCCAGGGGGCGGCGCGTCAGGCGGCTATTGGAGTACGACACGATCACCCCGAACTCACCGTCCCGTGCGCGGCGCAGCATGTCGGCGTACTGGGGGCGCGTCTTCTTCCGAGAGCGGGTGCTAGCGCCGGTGTCATTGTCAGTGAACACCGCCACCACGTCGAGGCCGTCACGGGCTGCAAGCTCCCGGCAGTCCTGCTGCTGACGGGCCACCCCGAGCGCCTCGCCCTCAGTGTCGAGAGATATCCGCGTGTAGATCGCTGCCTTTGTCACGGTTACATACTAACTATGGTTAGCCAACACGCTAGTCGAGGAGCATGCCCACCAGCAGGGCCAGGGGATTCTCGGTCAGCAGCTCGTCGGCGGCGGTGTCTCCGGTGATGTGAAGGGCCATGCCTCCAGTGTCCCACCTGCGGCCGAGCGCGTCAGGCGGTCGCGGCGTCGCCAATCGCCGAGTCGCCGTCGGCTTCGGGCGCGATGCCGTACAGGGCCGCGAGCGCGGAGGCGAACTCGTCGGCGCGACCGGAGGCGGCGAGCTCGTGCGCGCGGACGGTCGGCGTGTGCAGGAGCACCCCGGCGAGGTGCCGCAGAGCCTGCTCGACCTTGCCGTCTTCGTCGCCGCGAGCGCGGGCACGATCGATCTCGCGCTCGAGCAGTTCGAAGATGTGCGAGCGGAAGGCAACGACCGACGGGGTCACACTCTGACGTGCGCCCACCACATGGAAGGTCTCTGCGGCTTCGCGGACGACGCTGCGCGCGGCGTCCGTCGCCTGCAGCTCCTCGAGCGGTGCGTGCAGGCGGATGGTCTCGAGGTCGAGGAGTGCGACTCCCTCGAGAGCGGCGACCGCGGGGTCGACGTTGCGGGGCATGCCGAGGTCGACCACCAGCTGGCTGTGCGCGCCGACGGGGCAGCCCGCCGGGGCGAGGCCGGTCGGCAGCTGAAGGTGCTCCGGTCCGAGCACCGGTTCCGTGGCGGTGGTGCAGGTGATGAGCAGGCTCGACCGGGCGGCGGTCGGGGCGTACTCCTCGGCGGTGATCGCCCGGATGCCGTGCTTCGCGGCGAACACCTCGGCACGGCCGGAGGGCGAGTACACCGAGATGTTCACGGCGCCGCGCTCGCGGAGGGTGGCGAGGGTGACCGCCGCATAGGATCCGGTGCCGACCAACAGCACGCGCTCGGCGGACCAGTCGGCGATGCGGCTGTCCGCGAGCTCGAGCGCGAGGCGGACGAGTGAACGGCCGGCGCGGCCGAGGGCGGTGACGTTCTTGACTTTGCGCTGGGCCTGGCTGGCGCGCTGGAACAGGCGCTCGAGTTCGGGCGATGTCGTGCCGTCCTTGCGCGCGGACTTCAGCGCGCGGCGCACCTGTCCGGCGATCTCGCCCTCGCCGGAGACCACCGACTCGAGGCCTGAGGCGACGGAGAACAGGTGCTCGGCGACGCGGCGGCCCGAGTGCACGGTGTAGGCCCCGTCGAGGTCGGCGGCCGGGATGCCGGTCGCGGATTCGACCGCTTCGATCACGGCTTCGACGCCGATGGCGCCGGCGGCCGTGACCGGCTCATCCATCTCCACGTACGCCTCGAACCGGTTGCACGTCGCGAGGACCACGGCACCCTGCACGCACGGCGTCATGCCCACGATGGTGGGAGCGACGTCGTCGGGGGTGCGGCTCAGGCGTTCGAGCAGTTCGAAGGAGGCGGTCTTGTGACTCGCCGTCACACACAGCAGCACATACCGATTGTACCGGAGTGTCCGCCGACCGGATTCGCACGGCCCGATTCGGCAGGCGCACAAGGGAGGAATGGGAGGATGGAGGCATGGCCCTCTCCGACGCCCCGCTCCTGCGCGCCCTCGCCGGCGACCGTCCAGACCACCCCCCGGTGTGGTTCATGCGCCAGGCCGGTCGGTCGCTGCCGGAGTACCGCGACCTGCGGGTCGGCACGCGGATGCTCGACGCGTGCCTCACCCCGGACCTCGCGGCGGAGATCACGTTGCAGCCGGTCCGCCGTCACGGCGTCGACGCCGCCGTGTTCTTCAGCGACATCGTCATCCCGCTGCGGCTCGCGGGTGTCGACGTCGAGATCGAGCCCGGTCGCGGCCCGGTGTTCGCCGATCCGGTGCGCACGGCAGCGGATGTCGACCGCATCACCGCGATCGATCCGGACGACCTGGACGGCACGGCGATCGCCGAAGCCGTCAGACTCGTCACGGCGGAGCTCGGCGACACCCCGTTGATCGGGTTCGCCGGCGCGCCCTTCACTCTCGCGGCCTATCTCGTCGAGGGCGGGCCCTCCAAGGAGCACCTGCGGGCGCGGGCGATGATGCACGCGGATCCCGCGTCGTGGAACCGTCTCGCGGGGTGGCTCGCGCAGGTCTCTCGGCGGTTCCTCGAGACGCAGCGCGATGCCGGAGCCTCGGTCGTGCAGCTCTTCGACAGCTGGGCCGGGTCCCTCAGCACGGCCGACTACCGCGCCTTCGTCGCGCCGCACTCCCACGCCGCGCTGTCGGGCATCGGTCTCCCCACCATCCACTTCGGCGTGGGGACCGGACGGTTCCTCGACGACATGCGCCTCGACGGCGTGGCCGACGGCGTCGGGGTCGACTGGCGGCAGCCCCTCGACGAGGCCGCCGCGATCCTCGGACCGGACGTCACGGTGCAGGGCAACATCGACCCGGCACTGCTCGGCGCCCCGTGGCCCGTGCTGGAGGCGCATGTGCGCGACGTCGTCGAACGCGGGCGAGCCGCACGCGCGCACATCCTCAATCTGGGGCACGGCGTTCCGCCCGAGACCGACCCCGACCAGCTCACCCGCATCGTCGAGTTGGCCCACACGATCTGACATCCACCGGATCACCTCGATCGGAGAATCGACACCGATGACCACCCAGCCTTCCTCGTCCGAGCCGTCCGACCTCGCCGCCCGCGCGGCGGAGAAGCATGTCGTCGTGGTCGGGGGCGGCATCGGGGGCCTCGTCGCGGCGAGGGAGTGCGCGAAGGTCGGAATGCGTGTCACGGTGCTCGAAGCCGCCGATGTGCTCGGCGGGGCGATCCGCCGCGTCGATCTCGACGGCGTCACCGTCGATGCCGGGGCCGAGAGCTACGCCACGAGAGGCGGCATCGTGCGCGCGCTCGTCGAGGAGCTCGACCTCGCTGACCGCATCGTGGTGCCGCAGGCCGGCGGCGCATGGCTCGCGGGCATCCCCGGTACAGGGGCGGCCCCTCTTCCGGCCGGCGGCATCCTGGGCATCCCCGCCAATCCGTTCCAGGACGACGTCCGCCGCATCATCGGATGGTCCGGCGTCTGGCGTGCCTACCTCGATCGCGTCCGCCCGCCGCTCACGATCGGACACCAGCTCAGCCTCGGAAAGCTCGTCGCCTCGCGGATGGGGACGAAGGTGCGGGACCGTCTCGTCGCACCTGTGACGACCGGTGTCTACTCGGCATCCCCCGACGACGTCGACATCGACGTCGCAGCGCCGGGACTCAACGCCGCACTGACCCGGGTCGGCTCGCTCTCCGGTGCGGTGCAGGCGCTTCGGGATGAGGCCGCCGCGACGGTCGCAGGCCCCCCGGCCGCAGCGAAGACGCCCGGCGCTGCGGTCGAGGGGCTGGCCGGAGGCATGAGCACTCTCGTCGACGCGCTCTCGGAGGACCTCGCGAAACTCGGGGCCGAGGTGAGGACCGGCGTGCGGGTGCGCGGCGTCCGCGCAGTCGGCGACGCGTGGTCGATCGAGATGGAGGTCGCTCCCGGCGAGGTCTCCGCGCTGGACGACGCAGACCCCGTCATCGCAGAGCGGATCGTGGAAGACCTGGCGGCGGAACCGACGGTCGAGGAGGTGGCGGCCGACGCCGTCATCGTCGCGACACCCGAGGCCGTCGCACGGGAGATCCTCGCGGTCGCGGTGCCCGCGCTGAAGCGCACCGAGGCCGCCTCGTCGCCCGAGATCGAGATCGTCACGCTCCTCCTCGACGCACCCGGACTGGCTGCCGCCCCGCGGGGCACCGGTGTGCTCACCGTCCCTGGCAGCCACACGGCGAAGGCCCTCACGCATTCGACCGCGAAGTGGGGATGGGTGCGCGATGCTGCGGGTGACCGGCAGATCGTCCGCGTCTCGTTCGGTGCTCAGGGGGAGCCGGCTGCGACCGCAGGGATGACCGATGACGAGGCGGCAGACCTCGCGCGGCGCGAAGCCGCAGCCCTGCTCGGAGTCGCACTCGCCCCGGAGTCCGTGATCGCGTCGCACCGCGGCCGCTTCGTCCAGTCGCAGCCGGCCTCGATCATCGGCTCCGGCGAACGGCGCACCTCGGCGCGCGCCGCGATCCGGGCCGTTCCCGGTGTCGCCGTGGTGGGCGCCTGGCTCGCCGGCACGGGGCTCGCACAGGTGATTCCCGATGCGCGTGACGAGGCCGACCGAATCCGTCGCGCCCTGTTGTGGGAGTGATCGAACGCTCCGTGTCAACCCTCTGACCCGTAGATGCCGAAATCGGCATACGGGGTTACGCTGGGTACCTGGCCGAGGGGAGCGGAAGCCTGCGGCCACATCCCAACCGGGCGAATCTGGCCGGACAACCGGAACAAGGTGAGGAGACCCCATGAAGGGGAAGATCGGACTCGTCGTCGGGCTCGGCGTGGGCTACGTCCTCGGCACCCGTGCCGGGCGTGAGCGCTACGAGCAGATCAAGACGCAGTGGTTGAAGGTGTGGCACCTCGACCCGGTGCAGGAGCAGGTCTCCAAGGTGAAGGGCTTCGTCGGCGACAAGGCCGCGGCTGTTCCCGGAGCGCTCTGGACCGGTGTCGTCAAGGTCGCGAAGTCGGTGACCGGCTCCGGTACCCCGGGGCAGCGCCTCGACTCCGCCATCGCCACCGGTCGCGAGGCAGCCGAGGATCTGGCCGAAGCAACCGAAGAGGCGGTCGAGGCCGCGAAGGAGACCGCATCGTCGACCTCCACCGCGAAGAAGCCCGCCGCGAAGAAGCCGGCGGCCGCGAAGTCGGCCCCGAAGAAGTCCGGCGCCTGACATGCCCCGCGGATACCGAGATCGTGCCGACGACAGTCTGCTGACCCTCCTCGGGGATCTTCCGGAACTCGTCACGAACCTCGTCAAGGCGGAGATCGATGCCGCCAAGGCCTGGATCTCGCGCACCTCGAAAGACGCCGGCATCGGCTCGGTGTGGTTCCTCGTCGCCCTGTTCTTCCTGTTCTGGGCCGTGCCCGTGATCCTGGTCTTCGCGATCGCCGGGCTGTCGTCCTGGTGGCCGGTGTGGCTCTCCGCGATCGCCGTCTTCGGAATCCTGATCCTCGCCGTGCTGCTGTTCGCCCTGCTCGGCATCCTCAAGTTCCGCAAGGTGCTCCGGCGCCAGAACCCGGCGCAGGCCGTGGCCGAAGACATCCGACTCGTGAAGGAGGCCGGCGATGACGAACTCTGAGTCGCTGCCGCGTACTGCTGTCCCCGGCGGCATCGTCGATCCCGTCGCGTCGGCCCGCGCCGAGCTCAAGGCCGCTCTCGCCGCCATCGAGGTGAAGGGGAACATCCCTCGTCGCATCGAGAAGGCATCGGTGCGCGGCGCCGCGAAAGCCAGAGTCTTCGCCGACCGCAATCCGATCGGCGCGATCGCCGCCGCGGTGGGTGTCGCGGCGGTCGTGGGTGGCGCCGTGTGGGCCATCGCACGCGCGATCGCCCGCTGACGCACCTGCGCACACGAGGACCCGTCATTCCGGAGGCCGTCGTCCGCTCGTCCTGGGGTGATTAGCGGCTCCTCCGCAAACGAGGCAGACTGGGGAGCATGATGTCCGAAGAGCGCGATGAGAACCCGTCCGGCTTCACCCTCTGGGCCGTCTGGCGACGGAATCCCGACGTGCCGGTGACCGAGAACGACTCGACCGAGCTCGAGACGATCGTCTCCTACATCGAGGACTCCGGCGTCACGGTCCGCGGCTTCTACGACGTCTCCGGGCTCAAGGCCGACGCCGACCTCATGGTGTGGCTGCACGGCGACACCGCCGAAGAGCTGCAGAAGGCGCTGCGCCGGCTCCGTCGCACCGAACTGCTGCGGTCGCTGCTCCCGGTGTGGAACGTGATGGGCGTGCACCGCGACGCCGAGTTCAACCGCGCGCATGTACCGGGCTTCCTCCGCGGTGTCGAGCCCAAGGAATGGCTGTGCCTGTATCCGTTCGTGCGCACTCCGGAGTGGTACCTCGCTCCCGAGGAGGATCGCCGCACGATGCTCGCCGACCACGGCCGCCGTGGTGCCGCGTTCACGGGCGTGCTCGCCAACACGGTCGCATCCTTCGCACTCGGCGACTACGAGTGGCTGCTTCCGCTCGAAGCCGATGAGCTCACCGACCTCGTCGACCTGATGCGCGACCTCCGCTACACGGATGCGCGCATGTACGTGAAGGAGGAGGTGCCCTTCTACACCGGGCGCAGACTCCGCTTCGACGAGATCGCGGACGTGCTCCAGTAGACGTCATGAGCACCGCCATCCGTCTGGGTACCCGTCGCAGTGCGCTCGCGCAGGCGCAATCGGGTCACGTCGCCGCGGCACTCGAGAAGGTGTCCGGCCGCCGGGTCGAACTCGTTCCGATCACGAGCGAGGGCGACACGAACCGTGCGTCGCTCTCCGAGATCGGCGGGCAGGGCATCTTCGCCACCCGGCTCCGCGAAGCACTGCTCGCGGGCGAGTGCGACTTCCTCGTCCACTCCTTGAAGGACCTGCCGACGGCCGTCCCCGATGGGCTGCTGATCGCGGCGACGCCCCGGCGCGAAGACGCGCGCGACGTCGTCCTCACCCGTCACGGCGTCCCCCTGCACGAACTGCGCTCCGGGAGCACGGTCGGCACGGGTTCGCCGCGTCGGATCGCGCAGGTGCACCGCAGGGCGCCCGGTGCCGAGGTCGTCGACATCCGCGGCAACGTCGACTCCCGCCTGGCACGTGTCGCCTCCGGAGAGCTGGACGCGGTGATCCTCGCGGCCGCGGGTCTGTCACGGCTCGAGACCGACTCGCCGCTGCGCCGGGAGGAGCTCGGTCTCGCCGAATGGCCGACCGCTCCGGGGCAGGGATCGCTCGCGGTCGAGACGCGCACTGATGCCCCGGACGAACTGCTGTCGGCTCTCGCGGAACTGGACGATGCGCCGACCCGCCTGGCGATCACGGTGGAGCGTGCGATCCTCGAAGGACTGGACGCGGGGTGCCAGGCTCCCATGGCAGCGCACGCCGTCGTCGACGGCTCCTCGATCCGCGTCAGGACGGTGGTCTACGCCCTCGACGGCAGCCGCCGGATCGGCCTCGACGTCACCGAAGCCCTGAACGGGGAGTATATTCGTCGGAACGGCAGTGGCAATGGAGCGGATGCTGCCGATGGTGCAGACCCGATGCACGCAGCGCGCGAGCTCGGGTTCACTGTTGCCCGTCGGCTGCTCGATCAAGGGGCGGCCGGCCTCGTACCCCGAGAGCAATAAATCCTCATGACCACTTCCGAAATCAAGCAGGACCGACCGCTGGACGGCTGGCGAATCCTCGTACCCCGCGGCGGGCCCTGGGGCGACGGCGTCGCCGCGAGCCTCCGTGCATTGGGTGCCGTCCCCGTCGTGGCGCCCCTCATCAACTTCGCCCCGACGACCGACCAGGCCACGCTCGACGCCGCCCTGGCGCAGCTGGCGGCGGGGGAGTTCGACTGGCTGACCGTCACGAGCGCCACCACGGTCGATGTGCTCTTCGCACACCGGGCACAGGTGCCCCGCTCGACCAAGATCGCCGCGGTCGGCGAGACGACGGCGACGGCGCTGCAGGCGGTCGGCTACGAGGTCACGCTGGTCCCCGAGCAGGACAACTCGGCGGAGGGGATGGCTCAGCAGCTCATCGCCCTCGAGAAGGAGCCGCGCCGCATCCTCGCCCTGCGCAGCGAGATCGCCAAGCCCGTGCTCAGCAAACTCTTGTCCGAAGCCGGGCACGACGTGCACGGTGTCGTCGCCTACCGCACGGTCGGCGTGCCGGTCACGGAGCGCATCCGCCGCGATGTCGAGAACGGTCGGATCAACGCGATCCTCATCACGAGCGGCTCTGTCGCCGAGCAGGTGCGCGAGCAGTTCCCGGAGATCCCCGACGAGACGCTGCTCGCCGCGATCGGGCCGCGGACCGCGAAGGACGCCGAGCGAGCGGGCCTGCCGGTGTCGGTCGTCGCCGATCGTCAGACCGTCGACGCCCTGATCGAGGCGGTCTCGCACTTCACACTTCCGCACGCCGCTGACGAGTTCGCGCCGTGAGCTACCCGGATGTCCGCCTGAGGCGACTGCGCCAGTCGAGGGCGGTGCGCGATCTCGTGCGCGAGACCTCGGTGCAGCCCCGACAGCTCGTGCTCCCGCTCTTCGTCCGCAAAGGTCTCTCCGAGCCGGTCGAGATCGGCTCGATGCCAGGAGTCGCCCAGCATTCGCTCGACTCCCTGCGTTCCGCGGCTGTGGAAGCCGCCGAAGCCGGCGTGGGCGGCGTGATGCTGTTCGGTGTGCCGGCCGTGCGCGATGCGCGCGGCTCCGGGGCCGACGATCCCCGTGGCATCCTCAACATCGCGACCGAGGCGCTGGCCGCCGAGGTCGGTGATGCGCTCGTCGTGCAGACCGATCTGTGCCTGGACGAGTTCACCGACCACGGCCACTGCGGTGTGCTCGCGGCAGACGGCTCGGTCGACAACGATGCGACGCTCGAGCGCTACACATCCATGGCGCTCGCGCAGGCCAGGGCCGGGTCGCAGCTGCTGGGTCTGTCGGGGATGATGGACGGTCAGGTCGCCGTGATCCGCGCCGCCCTGGATGCGGAAGGCTTCACCGACACTCTGCTCCTCGCTTACGCCGCGAAGTACGCGAGTGCGTTCTACGGACCGTTCCGCGAGGCCGTCGATTCGCAGCTGACCGGCGACCGGCGCACCTACCAGCTCGACCCGGGTAACCGTCGAGAGGGCGTGCGCGAAGCTGTCGTCGACGAGGCCGAAGGCGCGGACATCGTGATGGTGAAACCCGCGATGGCTTTCCTCGACGTGCTGCGCGAGGTGCGCGACACGGTGAGCATTCCGGTGTGGGCATACCAGGTCTCGGGTGAGTACGCGATGATCGAGGCCGCCGGCGCGAACGGCTGGATCGACCGCCGAGCCGCCGTGCTGGAGTCCCTGCTCTCGATCCGCCGTGCGGGCGCCGATGCGGTGCTGACGTACTGGGCGACCGAGGCTGCGGGCTGGCTGCGCGGCTGACTGAGGAGTTTTCATGACCGACCGCAACGACGACCTGTTCTCCGCTGCCCGTGCAGTGATCCCCGGTGGCGTCAACTCGCCGGTGCGCGCGTACGGCTCCGTCGGCGGGACGCCGCGGTTCCTGGCATCTGCGAAGGGCGCCAGGGTGACGGATGCGGCCGGGCGCGAGTATGTCGACCTGGTCGCGTCGTGGGGTCCGGCTCTGCTCGGGCACGCCCACCCCGAGATCGTCGCCGCGGTGCAGGAGGCGGCGTCACGGGGGCTGTCTTTCGGTGCCCCGACCGAGGGTGAGGTCGAGCTCGCGGCGTTGATCGCCGACCGTGTGAGGTTCGGCGAGACCCGTCCGATCGAGCGCGTGCGCCTGGTCTCGACCGGGACCGAGGCGACGATGACGGCGATCCGCCTCGCGCGCGGTGCCACCGGCCGAGACCTGCTGGTGAAGTTCGCCGGGCACTACCACGGCCACTCGGATGGACTCCTCGCCGAGGCGGGTTCGGGCGTCGCGACGCTCGCTCTTCCCGGATCCGCGGGTGTGCCTGCGCCGATCGCCGCGCAGACCCTCGTCATCGGGTACAACGACCCCGAGGCGTTGGCTGCGGTGTTCGCCGAGCACGGTCAGCGCATCGCCGCGGTCATCGTCGAGGCGTCGGCCGCGAACATGGGGGTCGTGCCTCCGCTGCCCGGGTTCAACCGCCTCATCGCCGAGACCGCGCACGCACACGGCGCCCTGATGATCCTCGACGAGGTGCTGACCGGCTTCCGCGTGCATCCGGCGGGCTTCTGGGGTCTCCAGGCCGCGGCGGGTGAGGAGTACCTCCCCGACATCTTCACGTTCGGCAAGGTCGTCGGCGGGGGGATGCCGCTGGCCGCGCTGGGTGGTCGCGCCGAGGTCATGGACCTGCTCGCGCCGCTCGGACCCGTGTATCAGGCGGGTACGTTGTCGGGGAATCCGCTCTCGGTCGCGGCCGGGCTCGCGACGCTGCGACTCGCGACGCCCGAGGTGTACGCGACCGTGGACGCGGCATCCGCACGCGTGTCCGCTGCCCTCGATGCCGCACTGACGTCGGCGGGCGTGACTCATGCGGTCGCCTCAGCGGGCAACCTGTTCAGCGCGTCGTTCCGCGCGTCGGCGCCGCGCACCTACGCCGAGGCGCAGGCGCAGGAGTCGTTCCGTTATGCTCCGTTCTTCCACTCGCTGCGCGAGCAGGGTGTGGCTCTTCCGCCGAGTGTGTTCGAGGCCTGGTTCCTCACGGCAGCGCATGGCGAGGAGGAGCTGCAGCACATCGAGGCCGCCCTCCCCGCTGCCGCCGCGGCCGCGGCCGCCGCGCGCCCGTAACTGCCGCGGGCGCCGGTCACGTGTGGAGCCTTCCTGCGAAAGTCGGTAGCGGGAAGGTCGAGACTGGTGCTCATCGACAAGGGATCGTTGCGTTCCTGTGAGCAACTTCCAGACAACTGGCAGGGCGGCGCTGGCAGACTGAGTGGCATGGTGACGTTGCTGCTGGACCAGACGCAACTCGAGGTCGTGCTCTCGCCGATCGAGCGTGCCGCCACCTTCCACCGGGAGAACCTCCGTATCGCCCGCGACACCATCACCAAGGTTCAGCTGACCGAAGACGCGTGGACCTGGCTTCGCGGTGTGCCGAACCCCGGCACGCACATCCCTGGCGTCCTCGCGGCCGGCAGCTGGAAGGCAGCGGGGAGCCTCGACTTCGTCCTGATCAGACGACGGCGGCCGAGCGTCGTGATCGACCTCGACGGCGACGAGCAGTACCGTCGGCTGATCCTGACCACGCGCCACGGACTCGCCCTCACTCAGGCTCTGCGACTCGATGTCTCTGCCGAGCCGGCGAACGTCGAGGAGATCGTCGCCACAGCGCCGACGCCGGTGACGAAGGGGAGTCGGCGACCGGTCATCCGCCCTCGGCCTGCCTGATCCGATCAAGGGCGCGAGTCGCGTATCCAGCGCCTCAGGAATCGAGAACGCCCTCCGGACCGTCGGGTCGGGAGGGCGTTCTCGTCGATGCGGAGGCCTCAGTCGCGGTGGTGCTCACCGTCGTGGCGATCGCCGTCGTGGTGTTCACCGTCGTGGTGCTCACCGTCGTGGTGCTCACCGTCGTGGTGCTGGCCGTCGACCTCGGCATCGGCGCCTTCCGCCTGCGTGCCGTCCTCGGCCGGGCTCCCGTCGGCAACCGGCTGCGCAGACTCCTCGGCGGTCGTGTCGGATGCCGACAGCGGCACGGTGTCGATGACGCCCGTGGAGGCGATGCTCCAGTGCGCACCCTCGTCGCCGGACTCAGCCGGGGTCGCCTCGGACTCGTCGCCCAGCGGGTAGTCCTTCGGTTCGTCCTCGTAATAGGCGCGAGCCGCAGCAGCGAGCATCGAACTGACGGCCGCCGAGCGCGGATCGGCGTCGTCGGTCTCTGCGGAATCGACGGCGTCCGCGTCTGTGGAATCGACGGCGTCGGCGCCCGACCCGTCGCCACTCGAGTCGTCGGCACCTGAATCCTCGGTGGTGTCGGCGTCGGTGTCAATGTCGGTGTCGGCGAGGTCGGCGAAGATCTCGACACCCACGTGCTCGCCTTCGATGTCGTCGCTCACGTCGCCGGCATCGGTGTCAGCTGCGTCTGCTTCTGCGTCGGTCGCATCGGTGTCGGCAGCGTCGGTGTCGGCAGCGTCGGTGTCGGCGGCAGCCTCGGTGGCAGCTTCGGCGTCCGCGTCCGTGCCGTCCACGTTCGACGCGGTCTCATCCACGTCGGGGTCGGCGTCGACCGGGGTCGCGATGTCGTCTTCATCGCCTGCGCGCGCGACCGACCCATCGCCGGCGTCGTGAGTGCTCTCGAAGATCTCGGCGACGCCGTGACTCGCCTCACCTGCGCTCGTGGTCGCGGGGGCGACCGGAGCTGCCGAGCCGAAGAGGATCTCGTCGAACGATCGCCGGGGCGATTCCTCGTCCGAGGTGATGACCGCCGCCGGCTCCCCTCCCTCGTCCGTCTGAGCTGAGTCGGCGGAGTCCGCGGGCGTCTCCGCCTCTTCCGACGTCTCCGCCTCTTCCGACGACGTCGCCTCCTCCGTCGACGTCGCGAGGTCAGCCGTCGTCGTCTCTTCCGCCGCGGGCGAATCCTCAGCCGCCGGAGTCTCGTCGGCAGGGCTCTGCGTCGCGTCATCCGCGGCTGCGAGCGCGTCCGCGGACTCCTCGGAATCGGCGGGTGCCGCGGTGGCCTGCGCCGCCCAGGCGGCGGCCGCTGCGACGGGGACGGCGACGAGGGTCTCGGCCGGTACGGAGGGCTCCTCTGCGGTCTCGGCGGTGTTGTCGACGGCGGTCCCAGCGACTGCGGGCGAGGACTCGGACGGGAGAGGTGTTCCAGTCGGAGAAGCGAGCCGTCCTCCGCGCATCAGATCGATGAAGACGTCTTCGAGCGTGGGCCCGCGCTGCACGAGCGTGCTCAGGGCGATCCCGGCCTCGGCGGCGACGGCTCCGACAGTGCCGGCGTCACCCCCGCGGACGGTCAGGCCCGACCGCAGCACCTCGATGTCGAACCCGGCCTGGGCCAGGGCGGCCGTGAGCGCCCCTCGATCAGCGGCGTCGACGACGACGGAACCGCCCTTCGGGTCGGCGAGCGTCTCGATGCCGCTGGACAGCACCAGGCGGCCCTTCGACAGGACCAGCACGTTGTCGGCGACCTGCTCCACCTCGCTGAGGACGTGCGACGACACGAGCACCGTGCGGCCCTCGTCGGCGAGGCGGCGCATCAGCAGCCGCATCCAGCGGATCCCCTCGGGGTCGAGGCCGTTGGCCGGTTCGTCGAACACCAGTGCGCCTGGGTCACCGAGAAGCGCGTGCGCGACGCTCAGCCGCTGACGCATACCGAGCGAGAATCCGCCGATCCGGGAGTCGCCCTCGCCCTCCAGCCCGACGAGGGAGAGGACCTCGCCGACGCGCGCGAGCGGGATGCCGTTCGCCTTGGCGGCGATCGTCAGCTGCCGCTCGGCCGTGCGCCGGGGGCGATACACGGTCTCTTCGAGCACGGAGCCGATGGTGCGCAGCGGCTGACGCAGCTCCGCGTAAGCGGTGCCACCGATCGTGGCGGTCCCGGAGGTCGCGCGCACCTGACCGAGCAGGATGCGCAGCGATGTCGTCTTGCCTGCACCGTTCGGGCCGAGGAAGGCGGTCACAGCGCCGGGTTCGACGCGCGCGGAGAAGTCCGAGACGGCGGTAACCTCATTGAAGCGCTTCGTCACGTGCGTGAACTCCAGCACCTGTCCTTCAGGCATCCGTGACCTCTCTTCGGAGTGAACAGTTCCTCCCTATCCTGCCGGAAAAGCCTGTCGGATCCCGCATTTCGCGCGGAATCCCCGCCCTCGCCGACGGGGTAGCCTGGCACGCGTGACCGATTCTCTGGCTGCATCGCGAGTCCTCGTCCGCACCGAAGGAGCGCTCGGGCGACTCACTCTCCATCGCCCGGAGGCGATCAACGCGCTCGACGTCGGGATGATCGAGATCCTGACCGACACCCTGAACGCGTGGCGCGACGACTCCGACGTGCAGATCGTGCTGCTCGACGGAGCAGGGGACCGTGGCATGTGCGCCGGCGGGGACGTCCGTGCGCTGCACGCGCAGATCGTGGCGGGAGAGGCCGAGCAGACGGCGGAGTTCTTCCGCGCCGAGTACGCCCTGAACGCCATGATCGCCGAGTATCCGAAGCCGATCGTCGCCTTCGCCGACGGCATCACCATGGGCGGCGGCATCGGGCTCGCCGGTCACGCGGCCATCCGGATCGTCACGGAGCGTTCGAAGCTCGCGATGCCCGAGACGCGGATCGGGTTCACGCCCGATGTCGGCGGCACCTGGCTCCTCGGCCGGGCGCCCGGGCGATTCGGCGAGTACTTCGGTCTGACCGGCGCGACGATGAGCGGCGCGGATGCCGTGTATCTGGGCTTCGCCGACCACTTCGTCCCGTCCGACCGCCTGGAGGCGCTGAGCGAGGCCCTCGCCTTCCGCGCGGATCCGACCGGACCGAGCGAGATCGTGCTGCTGTTCGACGAGACGCCGGAGCCCACCCGGTTGCCGGAGTCGAAGGACTGGATCGATGCCGCGTTCTCCGCCCCGACGGTGAGCGAGATCATCGAGCGCCTGCACGCCCAGGGGACGACGGAGGCCGTCGCCGTGGCCGACCTCCTCGAAGGGCTCGCGCCCACAGGCCTCACCGTCACGCTCGATGCCGTGCGCGAGGCGCGCGATCTTCCTGGCCTCCGCGCCGCGCTGGAAGGCGAGTATCGACGTGTGATGTGGTTCGTGAACCAGCATCCGGATCTCGTCGAGGGCATCCGCGCGCAGCTGGTCGACAAGGATCGGAACCCTCGGTGGGATCCGCCGACGCTGGCCGAGCTCGCCCCGGACGCGGGAGCCCCCGCCCGCGCCTACGTGCCGCAGCCTCCGCTGTTCTGAGTCCCCGTCTTCCGCCCGCGCACTCGTCGGACGGATGCACGCCTGTCGGGCGGACCGACACGTTTCGCGGCGATCCGCGTCGAAGCTCCCGACAGGTGGCCCGTCACGGATTCGGAACCGCGGGCGCGTCGGCCGTGCGCGTCTGCCAGATCGTCCGGAGCACGTCGACCACGTCGTCGGGGTCCGCGCCGACCGAGGAGGCCTCGTCGACGAGATCGCGGATGCGCCGGATAACCGCTGCCGGGAGCACCCCTGCGGACTCGGCGACCCGAGTGCCCGCCGCGGTACGCGACACCACGAGTCCCTCGGCCTCGAGCATCTTGTAGGCGCGGGCGGCCGTGCCGGGAGCCACGCCGAGGTCGCTCGCGGTCTGGCGTACGGTCGGCAGCCGTTCGCCGGCGCCGAGCTGGCCCGAGACGATGAGGCCGCGCAGCTGTCGGTAGATGTCGAGGGCGGGATTCGCCTCGTCGGCCGGCGACAGCTTCGGACTCGGGCTCACCGTGCGGCCCTCGCGTCGGCGGTGGGCTGGGCAGAGGCGGCGGACTCGGAGACGTGCGCGAGGTGAGCGGTCACGAGGAATAGAAGCACGAACGCCGTGACCTCGAGCACCGGTGCCAGCCAGCCGCCGACAGCCGCGATCTCTCCGTATCGCCAGACGGCGTCGTAAGTGTCGCTGCGGCCGTCGCCCTCGACCGTGAGCCCGGCGACGGATCCCGCTTCGGCGATGAACCGGAGAGCCCCCGCCAGAGCGAGCAGCGCTGCCGATGTCGTGAGTCGGGTGATCCCGCTCGCGATGTCGCGACGTTCGCGCTGCTCGGCGTCGACCGTCTCAGGGCGGAGGAAAGCGCGGGCCGCGTTGGCGCGCAGTGCCGCCACGGTGACGGCGACGAGGACGGCGGCGCAGATCAGGACGGGAACGCCGTACGCCCAGCCGTAGAACCAGGGGCGGATCGGATCGATGGCCTCGTTGGGGACGTCGATCTCGAGATAGACGTACGGGCCCTCGTCGATGTTCGATGAGGAGACTCCGGCGAGCAGCGTGGTCGTCGTGAGGGCGAGAAGGGCGAGGGCGGTGCCCACCCATGCCCCCGGGGAGGTGAAGGTCAGCCAGGTCCGGCGCGCGGCGACGACGGGTTGCTCGGGAGGGGTGCTGCCTCGTGTCGCGATCAGCGCCAGAAGGACGGCGACGCCGACGGATGCCGTGAACACCGGCGTCGCGTACCGCCACCAGGAGACGACCCCGTTGAGGCTCACGCCGAACAGGTCGAGGACGTATCCGGTGATCAGGTTCTCTGCGGCGAAGATCACGATCACGGCGATCGCCGCGATGCCGAGGGCGACGTGCTCCGGTGCGTAGCGGGCCGACACCGCGGCCGCGGCCGACGGGGTGAGCCGGACGCGGCTCCGCCTCCGTTCCGCCCATCGGGGCGAGACGGAGATCCCGACCGCGATGATCGCCGCGAGGAGCAGCGAGACCAACGGCAGCGACAAGAGCGCACCCGCCAGCTGCGCCGGGTCGATCAGGGATGCGAGGTGAGCAGGCATGCGGGGTCCGTTCTGTCTTGTGCCATATGTCTATCACAAGTTGTGCCAGCCGGGGAACACAAGATGCGTACGCGTCGGCTTCCGCATTTGTTCTCCTGCGTGCAGGAACCTCCGGTCGCCGCGGGAAGTGGTTCGCTGTGAGCGAAGGTCAGCCCCGAGGGGGATACGAATGTCGGCGGAACGTGGCACTCTGTCTTGTGGCCGATCGTCGGTCGGCATCCGTCTGCCGGGAGATCCGCCGCTTCATCCTTCCTAGAAAGTCCGCCTGTGCTGGGAAAAATCCTCTTCCGTTATCTCTCCCGATACCGATGGCTGCTGCTCGCCGTCCTGGTCTTCCAACTCGCCAGCGTCGCAGGGACCCTCTACCTCCCTCGCCTGAACGCCGACATCATCGACAAGGGTGTCGCCCGAGGGGACACCGCCTACATCTGGAGCACCGGGCTGTTCATGCTCGCCGTGTCCCTCGGCCAGATCATCGCCTCGGTCACCGCGACCTACTTCGCCGCACGCGCCGCGATGGGCGCGGGTCGTGACATCCGCGCCGACGTGTTCGGCAAGGTCAGCGCGTTCTCCGAGCGTGAGGTCTCTCAGTTCGGCGCCGGCTCGCTCATCACCCGCAACACGAACGACGTGCAGCAGGTGCAGATGCTCGCGATGATGGGCGCCACGATGCTGGTGACCGCGCCGCTCCTCGCGATCGGCGGGATCATCTTCGCCGTGCAGACCAACGTCGGCCTCAGCTGGCTCATCGCGGTCTCCGTCCCTCTGCTGCTGATCCTGGCGGCGCTCGTGATCGGGCGCATGGTGCCGCTGTTCCGCAGCTACCAGGGCAAGCTCGACAACGTGAACCGCATCATGCGCGAGCAGCTCACCGGCGTCCGCGTGGTGCGTGCGTTCGTGCGCGAGCGCATCGAGGAAGAGCGCTTCCGCGGCGCCAACACCGACATCATGGTCGTCGGCCGCAAGGTCGGCTCGCTCTTCGTGCTGCTGTTCCCGCTGTTCATGCTGATCCTCAACGTCACCGTCGTCTCGGTCATCTGGTTCGGCGGCATCGAGGTCAACAACGGCACGGTGCAGGTGGGCACGCTGTTCGCCTTCATGCAGTACATCGGCCAGATCATGGGCGGCGTCATCATGGCGAGCTTCATGGCGATGATGATCCCGCGCGCCGCGGTGTCGGCCGAGCGCATCGGCGAGGTGCTCGACTCCGAGTCCACGCTCGTGCGTCCGGACAACGGCGTCACCGAGTTCCCGGCTCCCGGATCCGTGGCGCTCGACGACGTCGAGTTCACCTACCCCGGAGCCGACTCCCCGGTGCTCACGGGCATCAGCTTCGCCGCCCAGCCGGGCGAGACCGTGGCGATCGTCGGCTCCACCGGCTCTGGCAAGACGACCCTGATCTCGCTCATCCCGCGACTCTTCGACGTCTCGGGCGGTTCCGTGCGCGTGGGCGGGACCGACGTGCGCGAGGCCGACGTCGAGTCGCTCTGGGACAGCATCGGCCTGGTGCCGCAGCGTCCGTTCCTCTTCACGGGCACGGTCGCGTCGAACCTGCGTTACGGGCGGGAAGAGGCCACGGACGAAGAACTCTGGCACGCGCTCGACATCGCGCAGGGTCGCGACTTCGTCGAGGAGATGCCGGAGGGCCTCGAGTCCCGCATCGCCCAGGGCGGCACGAACGTCTCGGGCGGTCAGCGTCAGCGTCTCGCGATCGCGCGCGCGATCGTCCACCAGCCGAAGATCCTCGTCTTCGACGACTCGTTCTCGGCTCTCGACCTCACGACGGACGCACGATTGCGCCAGGCGCTGTGGCGGGAACTGCCGCACGTGACGAAGATCGTCGTCGCGCAGCGGATCTCCACGATCACGGATGCCGACCGCATCGTCGTCCTCGACGGAGGCACCATGGTCGGCGTCGGCACGCATGAGGAGCTGCTCGAGACGAGCGACACCTACCGAGAGATCGTCGAGTCGCAGCTGGGGGTGGACGCATGAGCGAGCAGAACAACGAAAAGCGCAAGGCAAGGCGCGGTCGCGGCACTCCGGCAGCCGCGGTCGCCGAGGTCGAGCTGAGCGCCGAGGAGAAGTACGAGGCCGAGCTCGCCGAGCAGGCGCGCCAGAACTCCGGCGACTGGGACAGCGTCGCTCCGGGCAAGGCCGACAACTTCGGTCCGAGCTTCGCGCGCATGATCGGGCTGCTCAAGCCCTCAGCCATCTGGTTCGTCTTCGTGTCGATCCTCGGTGCGATCGGCGTGGTCCTCACGGTTGCGGCACCCAAGGTGCTCGCCGAGGCCACCAACCTCGTCTACAAGGGGTTCATCTCCATCCAACTCGGACAGCCGACCGACGACTTCCCCGGGTTCCCGGCGGGGACGCCGCAAGACGTCGTGGTCGATGCGCTGCGGGGTGCGGGTCAAGACGACTTCGCGAACCAGGTCGGGGCGCTGGGCGACTTCACCGTCGGCCAGGGCATCGACTTCGATGCGCTGCGTCTGGTCATCGCCGCTGTTCTCGGGATCTATGTGGCCGCGGCCTTCCTCACCTGGATCCAGGGCTACGTCATCAACGTGATCATGGTGCGCACCATGTGGCGTCTGCGCGAGTCGGTCGAGGCGAAGATCAACCGCCTGCCCCTGTCGTACTTCGACAAGGTGCAGCGCGGTGAGCTGATCTCGCGTGTCACGAACGACATCGACAACATCACGCAGACCATGCAGCAGTCGCTCTCCGGCGCGCTCACTTCGGTGCTGACCGTGATCGGCGTGCTCGTGATGATGTTCTCCATCTCGTGGCAGCTCGCCCTCGTCGCCCTCGTCACGCTGCCGCTGATGGGTGTGATCTTCGGCATCATCGGGCCGCGGTCGCAGAAGGCCTTCGGCACGCAGTGGCGCAAGGTCGGCCGACTGAACGCGCGCGTCGAGGAGGCCTTCTCGGGTCACGCGCTGGTGAAGGTGTTCGGACGCGAGAAGGATGCGCTCGACAAGTTCCAGGTCGAGAACGAAGAGCTCTTCCAGGCGAGCTTCAAGGCGCAGTTCCTCTCCGGCATCATCATGCCGGCGATGATGTTCGTCGGAAACCTCAGCTACGTGGGCATCGCGGTGCTCGGTGGTCTGATGGTCGCGAACGGGCAGCTGCGACTCGGCGATGTGCAGGCGTTCATCCAGTACTCGCAGCAGTTCACGCAGCCGCTGTCCGAGCTGGGCGGCATGGCCGCGGTGGTGCAGTCCGGTACGGCGTCGGCCGAGCGGGTCTTCGAACTGCTCGATGCGGACGAACAGGAGGCTGACGACGCCGATGCCCCCGAGCTGGTGGACGGCAAGGGCGTCATCGAGTTCGAGAACGTCGCGTTCTCGTACACGCCGGAGCGGCCGCTCATCCGTGACCTGTCGTTCCGCGTGGAGCCGGGTCAGACCGTCGCGATCGTCGGTCCGACCGGTGCGGGCAAGACCACCCTGGTCAACCTGATCATGCGCTTCTACGAGCTCAGCGGCGGGCGCATCATGCTCGACGGGCAGGACATCGCCGAGGTCACCCGCGACGAGCTGCGGTCGCGCACCGGCATGGTGCTGCAGGACCCGTGGCTGTTCGCCGGGAGCATCCGTGAGAACATCCGGTACGGTCGCTCCACCGCGACCGACGACGAGGTTCTCGCGGCGGCCAAGGCCACCTATGTCGACCGCTTCGTGCACGCGCTCCCCGAGGGCTATGACACGGTGCTCGACGAGGATGCCGCGAACGTGTCGGCGGGTGAGCGTCAGCTCATCACGATCGCCAGGGCATTCGTCGCGCAGCCGTCGATCCTCATCCTGGATGAGGCCACGTCGGCGGTCGACACCCGGACCGAGCTGCTGCTGCAGCACGCGATGGCCGCGCTCCGCGAAGGACGCACGTCGTTCGTGATCGCGCACCGCCTGTCGACCATCCGCGACGCCGACCTCATCCTCGTGATGGAGCACGGCGACATCGTGGAGAAGGGCACGCACGATGAGCTCATCGCGGCGCAGGGGGCCTACTGGCGCCTGTACCAGTCGCAGTTCGAGCAGGCCGCCACCGACATCGACGCCGAAGACGCGCTCACCGGATCGACGCCGGTCGTCGTTACAGGCGACGCCGGAGCGGAGGAGAGGGCCGAGTCGGAAACGGTGGCCGCCGTGGCCGGCGCGTCCGTCGGGGCGAACCTGCCCGCGGCCGAGACCGCGGCAGCCCAGGCGCTTCTCGACGACGGAGCGGACGGCACCGCCGACCGTACCTGAGCGAGAGACGTCACGACAGCGCCCCCTCCGGCATGCCGGGGTGGGGCGCTGTCGCGTGCACGCCGTGTCTGCGCTCCGTGCCTGTGCTCCCGGTCGGGTCGGCGGTCGGCGGAGCGGGTGTCAGGGACGGTCGGCGGTGACGCCCAGCAGCTCGAGCGGATGGGTCAGACGCCACCAGGGGCTCGGCCCCTCGACGTCCTCGGCCAGCACCAGGGGCACCGTCGTGCTGTCGAGTGGGCCGGCCGCGGTCATCGTACCCACCCGACCGCCGTCATCGCGCTCGTCACCGAGATCGAACGTCGTGGTGGTGGTCGCGAGGGCGCCGTTCCAGAGCACCACATCGGCATCGCTCTCGGTGACGACGTCGACATCTTCGCCCCAGAGCGTCGTGACCCGACCGACGACCGTGCCCTCGGCGACAGCCGGTGCCTGGGCCGCGAGCGCCGCCTCGGTCTCGGAGAACAGGGAGCGCGTGACGGCCAGCCGCTCGTCGTCACCGGGTTGGTTGAGCGCCGCGGCGTACAGATGAACGGTCGTGTCGCCGATCGTGACGTCCTTCGCCGTGAGCAGGTTCCACCCGACGAGGGTCCCGGTCTTGATGCCGACGACGCCCGGGTCCACGAGCATGCCGTTGGTGTTGACGACGGTTCCCGCGCCGGGGAGGTCGACCGACGTGGTGCCGACGATCTGGGCGAACACGGGGTTCTGCATGGCCAGCTCGCCCAGCGCGATCAGGGCTTCAGGGGTCGACACGTTGCGCTCGTCGAAGCCGGAAGGGGTCACCACAGTGATGCCCGTGAGACCGCGTTCGCGCAGCCAGACCTCGGCAGCCGCCGCGAACTCCCGGTCGGAGCCCCAGATCTCCGACGCCAGGCGGTCGATGTAGTTGTTGGCCGAGCCGAGGAGCGTGCCCTGGAGCAGCTGGTACTCGGTCAGCACGCCGCCGACCGGTACGTCGAGGGCGGACTGGTCGCTGCGCCGATAGTCCCAGTACTCGACGCTGTCGCGATAGGTGAAGCCGAACTCGGGGCCCTGCTCGCCGAGCGCGAGCGGCATGCGATCGAGCACCATCAGGCTGCTCACGACCTTGGTGATGCTCGCGATGCTCACGGGGTCGGCGATGGACGCGGCGGTGTTCAACCCCGCGATGCCGACGGCTGCGCTGCCCTCTCCCGGCCAGGTGAGCGCCGCCGGGGGAGCCGGTGCGGCGCTGAACTCGACCACAGCGACAGTCGGGGGTACCTCGTGCAACGGCCAGAGCAGCGTCGTACCCGCGTACACCGCGACGAGACCGGCGAGCGTGGCCAACGGCGCCAGGATCCCGGGGCGGGCGACGGCCGGACGCAGTCGGGCTCCGCGCAGCAGGCCACCGTTCCGCTCGGGCTCCGCGGCCTGGTCGAGAGTCGCCGTGGGGGAGTGCGCGGCGACCGCCGAGGCGTCGACCCAGGTCAGGGCCGTCGCCGTGGTCTCGTCGTTCGCCCACTGCGGAGCGTTCGCGTCGAGCAGGGCGTCGGCGTCTTCGGGTGCGATCTCCTCGACGCGGGGCGACTTCGGCGTGAACGGCGGCTTCGTCAGAGGAGGCGAGAGGGTCGGCTCTGTCACGGGTTCCGGGTCGATCACATGCTCGGGAGCGGGCCCCGGGTCGATCACGTGCTCAGGTTCGATCACGTGCTCAGGTTCGATCACGTCCTCGGGGGCGATCACATCCTCCGGAACGATCGCGCGGTCCCCGTCGCCCACGGGTTCCGGTTCGCCATCGCGACCGGCGTCGTCCACCGTGAACAGCGCACCCAGAGCAGCCGAATCGACGGGGATCGCGGGAGCGATCGCAGTGTCGGGCGGAGGTGCGTCGCCCGCGAACAGGCGATCGGCGGCGAAGCCCGAACCGCCGCGCGGACCCGCTGCCGCAGCGACCGCCGGCTCGACCGCAGCGTCGGCGGGGGTGTCCGACGGGTCGTCGTCGTGAACGACGCCCGTCGCCTCGTCGGCGGGATCTGAAGCAGTCACTCGTTTACGGTACCCAATCCCGGGCGTGTTCCGCGGCGCTGGCCCTGTCGCCACGCGGGTGTCGTCAGCGGGTAAGATCTTCACCACAACCACGGGAGTCCGGCGAGCCGGGCTGAGAGGGAGCGAATCGCGCTTCGACCGTCGAACCTGATCTGGGTAATGCCAGCGCAGGGAGGAGTTCAGATGAGTACGTCCACATCCACATCCGCGTCCACGACGCAGACCGCTGCCCCCGCCAGGAGCTTCCTGCGCTGGCGCATCGTCGACATCGTCGTCGCCAGCGTGATCGGCGTCGCCGCCGGCCTGATCTTCCTGGCCTGGAACGTCGGCTACCTCGGGCCGAAGGCGCTCCTGGAGCCGCTGCTTCCCGGCATCCAGGGCCTCCTCGACGGACCATGGCTCTTCGCCGGGGTGCTCGGCGGGCTCATCATCCGCAAGGCGGGCGCGGCGATCTACGTCGAGCTCCTCGCCGCGGTCGTGTCGGCCCTCATCGGCAACCAGTGGGGCGGGTTCCTCACGCTCGAGGCCGGTCTCGTGCAGGGCCTGGGCGCCGAGCTGATCTTCCTGCTCTTCTTCTACCGTCGCTGGTCGCTGCCGGTCGCGATCCTCGCGGGCGCCGGTGCCGCGCTGGCCGGCGGCATCAACAACCTCGTGCTCTGGTATGCGGGCTCGGGTCCTGCCTTCACGATCATCTATCTCGTCAGCACGGTCATCTCGGGTGCGGTCATCGCCGGTGCCCTGTCCTGGGTGCTGGCGCGCGGCATCGCCGCGACCGGGGCCCTCGACCGCTTCGGTTCCGGCCGCGAGGCGCGCGTGCGGGTCTGATGTCGACGGATCGGTCCACCCCGGCCGCCGTGCAGGCGCGCGGCTGGGGGTGGCGTCATGCGAGTCGGCTCGCCTGGGCGGTGAGCGACATCTCGTTCCGCATCGATCCCGGCGAGCGCGTCCTGGTGCTCGGGGCCTCCGGCGCGGGCAAGTCGACGCTGCTGCACGGACTTGCGGGCGTTCTCGGCGGCGAGGAAGAGGGCGAGAGCGCAGGCGAGCTGCTCGTCGGCGACGCCCCTGCCGTCGCCACCCGGGGGCGCGCGGGCCTCGTGCTGCAGGATCCCGACTCGCAGGTCATCCTGGCGCGCACGGGCGACGACGTCGCGTTCGGCTGCGAGAACCTGGGGGTTCCCCGTGCGGAGATCTGGCCGCGCGTGGAATCCGCCTTGGCCGCCGTCGGCCTCGACGTGCCGCTGGACCACCCGACCAAGGCGTTGTCCGGCGGGCAGAAGCAACGGCTCGCGCTCGCCGGAATGCTCGCGATGCGACCGGGGCTGGTGCTGCTCGACGAGCCGACGGCGAACCTCGATCCCGCGGGAGTCGGCGAGGTGCGCGACGCGGTGGAACGGATGCTGCGGGTACACCCGGCGACGCTCATCGTGGTCGAGCATCGCCTCGACGTGTGGCTGCCCCTCATCACGCGGGTGATCGTGCTCGGGGCGGGCGGCGTGGTCGCAGACGGGGCCCCGGCCGAGGTCCTCGGAGCTCAGGGCGCGCAGCTCGCCGCGGACGGCGTCTGGGTGCCAGGGCATCCGCCGGCGGAGCCGCCGCCCCCGCGGGGAGCGCCGGGGACTCCGCTGTTGTCGGCGCGCGACCTGGCTGTCGCGCGCGTCAAGGGGCGACCGGTCGCCGAGAACATCGACCTCGACGTGCACGCGGGACAGGTGCTCGCGATCACAGGACCCAACGGGGCGGGCAAGTCGACCCTGGGGCTGACGGTGGCCGGACTCCTCCCTCCGGCGAGCGGCGACCTGACCGCGTCGGACGTGCTCGCCGCCGGCGCGGGTCCCTCGCCGATCCGCTGGGCATCGAAGCAGCTGCTGACCCGCATCGGCATGGTGTTCCAGGAGCCGGAGCACCAGCTCCTCAGCAAGACCGTGCGCGATGAGCTGGCCGTCGGCCCCCGTGCGCTCGGCGTGGGTGAGGATGAGATCGCCGCACGCAGCGATGAACTGCTCTCCCGCCTGCGGCTCGCGCATCTCGCCGCCGCCAATCCGTACACGCTGTCGGGCGGTGAGAAGCGCCGGCTGACGGTCGCCGCGGCCATCGCGACCCGACCGCGGGTGCTCGTGCTCGACGAGCCGACCTTCGGGCAGGACGCCCGCACCTGGGCCGAGCTCGTCGCGATGCTCGCCATGCTGCGCGAGGAGGGGTCGGCGATCGTGACGATCACGCACGACCTGGATGTGGCGAGGGCGCTGCACGCCGAGAGGTTCGAACTCGGGGGCGCACGATGGCCCTGATCGACACACGCGCACGCACGGGAGCCGTCGCCGCGATCAATCCCGTCGCCAAGCTCGGGGTGAGCGCCCTGATCGCGGTGCCGTTGATCCTGACCCTCGATCCGGTGTCGGCGTCCGTCGCCCTCGTGCTCGAGTTCGTGCTGTTCCTGTTCGCCGGGATCGGGTGGCGCGAGTTCTGGGTTCGCACCTGGCCGGTGTGGCTCGCCGCCCCTCTCACAGGTCTGACCATCGCGCTCTACGGAGAGACGAGTGGCGTGGTCTACGTCGACTGGTTCGTGCTGCGCATCAGCGAGGGGTCGCTGGCTCTCGCGCTCGCGACGATGCTGCGCGTGCTCGCGATCGCCCTGCCCTCGGTCGTGCTGTTCATCACCGTCGACCCGACCGACCTGGCCGACGGCCTCGGTCAGATCGTGCGGCTGCCGGCGCGGTTCGTACTCGGTGCTCTCGCCGGACTGCGCATGGTGGGCCTGTTCCTCGACGACTGGCGTGCGCTCGAACTCGCGCGCCGCGCCAGGGGCGTCGCCGACCGAGGGCGCATCCGCCGGTTCCTCGGGATGGCCTTCGCACTGCTCGTGCTCTCCATCCGTCGCGGCGCCAAGCTCGCCACCGCCATGGAGGCCAGGGGCTTCGGGGCGCCAGGGCGTCGTACCTGGGCGCGCGAGTCGCGGTTCGGCGGGCCCGAGTGGGCGCTGCTCGCCGTCGGGGCCGCGATCTCCGGTGTCGCGATCGCCGCGGCCGTCGCCACCGGCGCCTGGAACTTCATCCTGGGACCCGGCGCCTGAGTCGGCCCGGCGCGCGCAGATCTACACAGGAAGCGCGCGCGAAAGAGGGCCTGGGCTCAGGCGGCGTTCCAGAGGTCGCGGTAGTAGGCGAGGCGTTCCCGGTCGGGCTCGAGGCCGTAAGCCTCGATCAGTGCGTCCTCCCAGCCGGGGCCGAAGTTCCACTCGGTGCTCATGGATGCGACGGCAAGGTCGGCCCAGCGGTCGGCCACGCCCAGCAGCGCCAGGTCGACGTGCGCGAGCCAGCGGCCGTCGTCGCCCACCAGGGTGTTCGGGCAGCACGCATCGCCGTGGCTCACGACGAGACGGTCGACCTCGGGCGCTGTGCGCAACGACTCCGGGACGACGATGCCGCGATGTTCCGCATTCGCGATGCGGGAAGGCACGCTCCACTCCCAGGGGCACTCCGCGACGGGCAGGGCATCGTGCATCGCGCGCAGCCCCTCGCCCACGGCGCGGACGGCCGTCGCCGGTTCGGCGACCCACCGCGGGTCCACGGCGCTGAGTCCGTCGAGCGCGGCGGTGACCATCCACTCGTGCGTCTCATCCGAGCCGCTGTCGAGCACGGTGGGAACCGTGATCCAGCGTGACGCCCAGCGCATCCGCTCGGCCTCGTCGCTCAGGGTGAACTCCAGGTTCCGCGGCCCCCATTTGACGAAGAAGGGCTCGGAGACTCCGGTGGCACGGAACGTCAGGCCGCCGTAGTCGTTGCGCCAGACGCATTCGAGGTCGGCGTCTCCGGCGAGAAGGCGGACGCGGTCGGGCACGGCGATGTCTTCGACGGGGATCGACATGCCCCCATTTTGCCTGAGCCACCCGGACCGAGGGTCAAAGCAGCGGGCGCAGCGCCTCTTCGAGCACCACGGCGTGGTTGTGCTCCAGGTCATGTGCGGCGTACACGAGGGTCACCACGCGGTGGCTCCGCAGCTGTGCGGCGAGGTCCTCCAGCGCGTGCGCCGAGTCCTCTGCGAGCTCTGCGCGATAGCGATCCGCGTACGTGCTCCACTCCTCCGCAGGGGCGCCGTGCCACTGGCGACGGAGTTCCGGCGACGGCGCCGTGTCCTTCGCCCACAGGTCGATCGCGGCGCGTTCCTTCGATACGCCGCGCGGCCACAGCCGGTCGACCAGGACGCGGAACCCGTCGTCTGCCGAGGCGGTGTCGTAGGCTCGCTTTCGACGCAGTTCCATGCGTCCAGCCAACACCCGAACGGGGTCTCGCGCCAGCGTGTGAGGCGGTTCGTTCTGGAACCAGGAACCACGTAGGCTGGGACTCAGTCGCACGTCGACGTTCGAAGGAGAACATCAGATGCAGATCAGCGGACAGGGCGCACTCGTCACCGGCGGGGCCTCCGGCCTCGGCCTGGCCACCGCGCGCCGACTCGTCGCCGCGGGCGCCCACGTCACGATCATCGACCTGGCCTCGTCGAAGGGCGCCGACATCGCGACCGAGCTCGGCGGGCTCTTCGTCGCCGCCGACGTCACGAGTGCCGAAGAGGTCGAAGCCGCCGTCGCCGCTGCGCAGGCCGCGGCGCCCCTGCGCATCGTCGTGAACTGCGCCGGGATCGCACCGCCGGCCAAGGTGCTCGACCGCGAGGGTCACCCCGCCGTGCTCGCCGACTTCGAGCGTGTGATCCGGATCAACCTCGTCGGCACCTTCAACGTCGTCGCTCAGGCTGCTGCCGTGATCGCGAAGAACGAACTGCACGATGAGGAGCGCGGCGTGATCGTGAACACCGCGAGCGTCGCCGCGTTCGACGGGCAGATCGGGCAGCCCGCGTACTCCGCATCGAAGGGCGGCGTGCACGCCATGACGCTCCCGGTCGCCCGCGAACTCGCCAGGCACGGCATCCGTGTCTGCACGATCGCGCCCGGCATCATGGAGACCCCGATGCTGATGGGATTGCCGCAGGAGGCGCAGGACTCGCTCGGCCAGCAGGTGCCGTTCCCCGCACGGCTCGGTCGCCCCGACGAATACGCCGCCCTCGTGCAGCAGATCGTCGAGAACGGCTACCTCAACGGCGAGACCATCCGCCTCGACGGGGCCATCCGCATGGCCCCGCGTTGACCCACGCCTCGACGGGAACGAACGGCACTCGCGATCAGAACCTAGGAGAACTCATGACACTGGCTGGAAAGACGATCCTGATGTCGGGTGGCAGCCGCGGCATCGGACTCGCGATCGCACTGCGGGCAGCCGCGGACGGCGCGAACATCGCCATGCTCGCGAAGACCGACACCCCGCACCCCAAGCTCGAGGGCACGATCCACACCGCCGCCGAACAGATCAGGGCGGCGGGCGGACAGGCGCTGCCGATCGTGGGCGACGTGCGCGACGACGACGACATCACCGAAGCGGTCATGAAGACCCAGGGCGAGTTCGGCGGCATCGACATCGTCATCAACAACGCCAGCGTGATCGACCTCTCGCGCTCGCTCGATCTGAACGCCAAGAAGTACGACCTGATGCAGGACGTCAACGTGCGCGGCACCTTCATGCTGTCGCGCGCCGCGGTGCCGATCCTCAAGGATGCCGAGAACCCGCACATCCTGTCCCTGTCGCCGCCCCTCAACCCCACGCCGAAGTGGCTCGGCGCGCACACCGGATACACCCTCGCGAAGTTCGGCATGACCATGGCGACCCTCGGACTCGCTGCGGAGTTCGCGCGCGACGGGATCGCCGCCAACACGCTGTGGCCCCGCACCACGATCGCGACGGCGGCGGTGCAGAACCTCCTCGGCGGAGACAAGGTCATGGCGGCGAGCCGCACGCCCGACATCTACGCCGATGCCGCCTATGCCGTGCTGCTCAAGCCCGCGGCGTCGTACACAGGACAGACGCTCATCGTCGAGGACGTGCTCGAGGCCGACGGCGTGACCGACTTCTCACGGTACGCGGCAGTACCCGGCACACCGGACACCGCGCTCTTCCCCGACATCTTCCTCGACTGAGCGCCGGGAAGGAGGCGCGGCCGGGAGTGCCGGGCCAGGTCGCTCAGATCAGCAGGTAGACCGCGCCGAGGATCGTCAGCACGATCACGATGCGGTCGAACACGCGCTGATTCATCCGGCGTGCGACAGCGAGCCCGAGGAGCGCACCGACGACCACGAGCGGGGCGAGCACGGCATCCATCAGCAGCACGGGAGCCTCGAACAGGCCCAGTCCTGCGAGGAACGGCACCTTGACGACGTTGATGATCGCGAAGAACCATGCCGACGTGCCGAGGAACACCTGCACCGGGGTCCGCGTGGCGAGGAAGTACATCGACATCACGGGTCCTCCCGCGTTGGCGACCATCGTCGTGAAGCCGCCCAGAGTGCCGTAGGCGCCGGCGAGCAGGATCCCTGACCCCGGTGGCGTCTCATCCGTCCTGCTCTGTCTCCACCGCCGCCACAGGGTCACGGCGATCATGAGCAGCAGGATCACGCCGATCGCGCGGCGCACGATGCCGTCACCCGCCAGGGCGAGGAAGGCGAACCCCGCGAGCAGTCCGGCGATCACCGCCGGAGCGAGGCGCAGCAGAGTGGGCCAGTGGGCGTGGCGGCGGTAGGCGATCAACGCGAACACGTCGCCGACCATGAGCAGGAGCAGGGTCGCGGCGGTCGAGGTGCGGGCGGGCAGCACCGCAGCGAACAGGGCGATCGCGAGGATGCTGCCGCCGGGCAGTGCCGTCTTGGAGATGCCGATCGCGACCGCGGCGACGACGAGAGCCGCCCAGGCCCAGGGGTCGAGGGCGATCACCGTTGGAGTTCGGCGACGATCGCGTCGTAGCCGCGGGTACGGGCGAGGTCGACCGGCAGCACGCCGTCGCCGTCGGGGATGCCGACGTCCGCACCGCCGTCGATGAGCGCGCGCACGACGTCCACGTAGCGGGCGGATCCGTCTCCCAGCACGATCGCCTCGTGCAGGGCCGTCCAGTTCAGGTTGTTCACGTGGTCGGGGTCGACGCCGGCGTCGAGGAGGATCTCTACTGTCGCGAGGAGTCCCCGCTCGGATGCCGGGATCAGCGCCGTCCCGCCGAAGCGGTTCGTGCTCGTCAGGTCGGCGCCGTTCTCGAGCGTCAGGAGCAGGATCTCGTCATGCCCCCGCGCGCCGGCGTACAGGTACGCGGAGTCCTGGATGTCGTCCTTCGCGTTGACGTCGGCGCCGGCCTCGATCAGCGCTCGGGCGGCCTCGACGTGGTCGGCCTTGGTCGCGGCGACCAGGGCCGTCATCCCCGAGTCCCCCCGCGCCTCGATGTCGGCGCCTTCGTCGAGTGCGACGCGAACGGCATCGGCATCCCCGGCAGTGGCGGCGTCGAGCAGATCAATCGTGGCGTCGGTCACGGGGGCCTCCTGGGTCGGCGGGGTCGGATGCGGCGCGGCCGTGCAGCCCGTCGTCAGCAGCATCGCGGCCGCGACGCCCGCCCTCAACATCCGTAGCACGCGCATGCATCCGGTATACCAAATCCGGCGCAGTGGCGCTCGTTCAGTTCCGTGCGGCGGAGAGAGCCGCGGTGAACCGGGCCGCGCGCTGCTCGATGTCGGCCCAGTCGGCGGAGGCGATCGACGCCCCGTTCGCGAGGTCTCCGCCCGCGCCGACGGCGACGGCTCCCGCAGCGAACCAGGCGGCGAGGTTGTCGGGGTTCACGCCGCCGGTCGGCATGAGAGGCGCATCGGGGAAGGGGCCGCGCAGGGCGCCGAGGTAGCCGGGTCCGCCCAGCGAGGCGGGGAAGATCTTCACCACATCGACGCCGAGCTCGAGCGCACTCATGACCTCGGTCGGGGTCATCGCGCCGGTCATGACCACCCGGTCGGTGTCGAGCATCGTGCGGGTGAGGTGCGGGAGAGTCCCCGGGCTCACGAGGAACTGCGCGCCCGCGTCGGCCGCCTGCTCCGCGTGGGCCGCCGTCGTCACGGTGCCGGCACCGATGTACGCGGCATCGCCGTGCCGAGCGATCAGCTCGCGGATCACGGCGGGCGCGTCGGGAGTGGAGAAGGTGACCTCGATGCCGGTGACTCCGCCGCGGATGATCGCCTCGGATGCTTCCAGTGCCAGCTCGGGCGACGGAGCTCTGAGCACGGCGAGGATCCCGGTCGTGCGGGCATGGGCGAGACGGTCGGGCATGAGACTCCTTGCGGTGGGGGACGGTCCCATTCTCCTCTGCGCCGGCGGGGTTCGTCGCCCAGGGTCAGCGCCCGCCGGTTCCCAGGTGTCGATCAGATCCTTCGACTCCTTCAGCCCGAGGCTGGTGTGCTGCCGCAGCAGCGGGGCTACTTGGCGACGAGCGTCGTCTCGAACCGGTAGAGGTCTGGACGATAGCAATGGTGCCCGAACTCGATCGCCGCGCCGGACTGATCGAACGAGATGCGCTCCATCGTCAGCAGCGGTCCGCCCGCCTCGATCTCCAGCAGCTCCGGCTCGTCCGCCTCCGCGCGGCGGGCGCCGATCTTCTGCTTGGCGACGCGGATGGCGACGCCCCTGGCGCGCAGCACCTGGTAGAGACCCCGGGACTCGAGCTGCTCGACGGCGATGTCGGCGAACTCCTTCGGCAGGTAGTTCTCGAGCACGGCGACCGGGACGCCGTCGGTGCTGCGTCGACGCCGCAGATGCAGCACCTCGGTACCGGCGGGGAGGGCGAGCGCGGCCGCGATCTCGTCGGAGGCGGCGATCACCTCGTGGGTGAGCACCTGCGTGCCCGGTTCGTGATGGGCGCTCTGCAGATCCTCGAACAGGCTGGTGAGCTCGACCTGCCGCGTCACGGACCCCTGCACGACCTGCGTGCCGATCCCTCGTCGCCGCACGAGCAGCCCCTTGTCGACGAGCTCCTGGATCGCGCGCCGGATGGTGGGTCGGGAGAGTCCCAGCTGTTCGGCGATCGACACCTCGTTCTCGAGCCGGGCGCCTGCGGGGATGGCCCCCGATTGGATGGCGCTCTGGAGGCGGGTCGACACCTGGAAGTACAGCGGAACAGGGCCCGTGCGGTCGATGTCCGCGAAGAGGTCGTTCGGCCACGGGGTGACGACATCGGCCATGGGTGCTCCACTCTGTGTCAGGGAGTCACATTGTAGCGACAATCATACGATCCGATCCATCCTCGACTTCCCCCGTTTTTCCGGGGTTGAGGGGGCCTTCAGGCGTCGAAAAGGCCGCAGCGCGCCGGCGGATATGCTTAAAGTGCTATTGTGCTGACATGCATGACGGGACAGGAGCGTGATCGGCGATCCGCACCTCCTCGTCGAGCTCGGGCTCCTCGGTCTCGCGTTCGTGCTCTCGCTCGCGGTCGGCGTCGAACGTTCGCGCAAGCAGAAGAACGCGGGGCTCCGCACACACGTTCTGGTGGGGCTGGGGTCGGCGATCTTCACGCTCATCTCGGCCTACGGGTTCGAGGGCGTGCTGGGCCCCGACGTCGCGGTCGATCCTTCGCGCATCGCTGCACAGGTCGTCTCCGGGATCGGCTTCCTGGGTGCCGGAGTGATCTTCGTACGCAACAACGCCGTCTCGGGGCTCACCTCGGCCGCGACCATCTGGGTGGTCGCCGCGATCGGCATGGCATGCGGCGCGAACATGCCCCTGCTGGCGATCGCGGGCACCGCCCTGCATCTGCTGACGGTGGGGCCGCTGTCCCGGTTGCGCGATCGGGTGCGCCCTGAGCCGGAGCGCCTGCGCGTCACGCTGCAGTATGCGGCGGATCGCGGCGCGCTCCGCGAGGTCATGGCGGCGGCTGAGCGGCGCGGACTGCCCGCGACGCTCCTGGGCGCTGCCCGGATCCACGGCGACTCGGACATGCGGGCGACCCTCGAATTCGCCGAGGCGGCGCCGGACGCGCGATCGGATCTGATCGACGACATCGCCCGCTTGGACGGCGTGCGATCGGTGGTCGTTCAGGGCTTCTCGGAAGACGATTGATGCATATGTCATGACCTGCTAACATTCTCAACGGACCTGGGTCCGACCATTCAATGGAGAAAGGAACACGCGTGATCCGCATCGCGAACGCTCCGGTCAGCTACGGAGTCTTCGAGCTGGCTCGGCCGGACCTCGTCGCTCTGCCGCAGGGGGAGGAGCTCGCCCGCTGGATCAGCGAGGCCGGCTACCAGGGCATCGACCTCGGCCCCGTGGGGCTGCTCGGGCGTGGCGCGGATCTCACGGATCGCCTGGACCGACACGGCCTCGAACTCGCCGGTGGCTGGGCCGATCTTCCCTTCGCGGCCGACGACGAGCAGTTCGCCGCGGCTCTCGCCGCGCTGGACGACATCCTCGATGTGTTCGTCACCGCCGCCGAGAACGACCAGGACATGGCGCCCCTGCCGACGCTCGCCGACTCGGGCAGCGCGGAGCGCAAGGCGAAGCCGGGCGGAGCGCCGGAGCTAACGCTGCGCGGCGACGCCTGGGCGCGATTCGCCGACCGCGTGAACGCCGCGGTCTCCCGGGTGCGCGAACGCGGACTCGAACCCACGTTCCACCACCATGCCTGCACGCATGTCGAGACTCCCGAGGAGGTCGATGCGCTCCTCGCCTCGACCGACGTCGGCCTCACCTTCGACTCCGGTCACCTGCTCATCGGCGGGGGAGATCCTCTGGCCGACTTCCGTCGCTGGCGGGACCGCATCAACCACCTCCACCTCAAGGACGCCCGCACCGGGATCCTGGACGAGGCGCTCCAGGACGACGATCCGATGCGCTCCGTGTGGGAGAAGCGCGTCTTCGTGCCGCTCGGCGACGGCGACCTCGCGGTGACCGAACTGCTGGACGAGATCGTCGCCAGCGGATACGAGGGCTGGCTCATCGTCGAGCAGGACGTCGTGCCGCGCTCGGCGGCAGACGTCGAGCGCGCCAAGGCCGACCAGGTCGCCAACCGCGAGGCCCTGCGGCGGTGGTTCGCATGAGCGTCACACGCGTCGCCGTCATCGGTCTCGGTGCGATCAGCCAGAGCGTGCACCTCCCCCTGCTGCGCAGGAACGCCGACACGTTCGCCATCGCGGCGCTCGTCGAGCTCTCCGCTGAGCGCGCCGCCGACATGGGCGGGCGATACGGCGTGGCCGACGCGCACAGGTTCACCTCGGTCGACGACCTCGTCGCCGCGAAGGTCGACGGTGCGCTCGAGGTCGACGCCGCGATCCTCGCCACCACCGGGTCGCATGCCGCAGACACCCTGCGCCTCGTCCGTGCCGGCATCCGCGTGCTCGCCGAGAAGCCGCTGGCCTACTCCGTGGCCGAGCTCGATGCACTCACCGCGTACGCCGACGACGCGGGTATCGACCTGCGCGACTGGGTGCGCGTCGGCTACATGAAGGAGTACGACACGGCCTCGCTGCGTGCGAAGGACCTTTTGGCCGACGTGAGCCTGCGCGCCGTCAGCGTGCAGGTGATGCATCCGCTCGACGGCTCGCAGCTCGCCTACGCACGCCTCGCCGCGCCCACCGGAGACGTTCCGCGCGAGGCGCTGGAACCCCTCCTCGCCGCGACCTCCTCGATCGTCGACGGCGCCGTCGGCTCGGACCTGCCCGCCGACCTCCGCACGCTCTACACGAACGTCGTGCTCGGCTCGATCGTGCACGACGTCGGCCTGCTCCGGTCGCTCGTCGGAGGACTGGGCGAGGTGTCGTTCGCACAGCACTGGGGGCCGAAGATGCCGGGCTCCGTGCACCTGCGGGGAGCGCTCGCGCGCGACGAGACGCCGTGGACCGTCGACTGGCACTACATCGACGGCTACCCCGACTACCAGGAGACCGTCACCTTCCACCACGAGACCGGAACGATCGAGCTCGTCTTCGGAGTGCCGTACGTGACCAACCTCCCCACCATCCTCCGCGTGACCGAGAGTCACCCGGAGCTCGGCATCCGCGTGAGCGAATCGCGCTGGATGCAGCAAGAGGCTTTCGAGAACGAGTTGTACGCGCTGGCGGCGCTGGTCCGCGGCGAACGCCCCTCCGGGGCGGGCGTCGAGGAGTCGGTCGCCGACGTGCGCGTCGGGCAGCGGATGATCCGCGCTCTCGCGCTCTCGAAGGGCTTCGCACTCGCACCGGGCGCCGAAGCCGCGCAGTAGACACCCCGCAACACCCGAATCCGAGCGGTTCCCGCTCGGCGATCAGCGACACAGAAAGGTCGGAAATGGTCACGTATGGAAAGCGCCGCCTGCTCGCGGCGTTCGCCCTCACCACCGTCGGTGCGGTCGTCCTGGCCGGCTGCTCCGGAAGCTCGGAGCCCGAGACGGAGGAGTCGTCTGGCCCCGTCACCCTCACCCTCACCACCAACTCCATCACCGGCGGGAAGAACGCCGCCGAAGCGGACTGGATCGCGGACTGGGTCATCCCCGAGTTCGAGAAGGCGATGGAGGAGGACGGCAAGGACGTCACCGTCGAGTTCCAGCCGCAGGGCGTGGACGACGAGGACTACAAGACGAAGATCGCCCTCGACCTCCAGTCGGGCAAGGGCGCCGACATCATCGGCATGGACGGCATCTGGGTCGGCGAGTTCGCCGAGGCCGGGTACATCAAGCCGCTCGCCGAGGTGGGCGGCAGCGCCGTGGACGACTGGGACGGCTGGGCGCAGATCCCCGATGCCGTGCAGAACGCGCTGTCGTTCGACGGTGAGCGCTACGGAGTGCCGCAGGGCGCCGACGGCCGGGTGCTCTACTACAACAAGGATCTCTTCGCGCAGGCCGGCCTCGACGAGGACTGGGCTCCCGAGAGCTGGGACGACATCCTCGACGCGGCTGGCGACCTGAAGAAGCTCGACGGCGTCACGCCGATCCAGCTCAACGCCGGAACCGCGATGGGTGAGGCGACGACCATGCAGGGGCTGCTGCCGATGCTGGTCGGCACCGGCGAGCAGGTCTTCGAGGACGGCAAGTGGATCGGCGCCACCGACGGCATGGAGGAGGTGCTCGACCTCTACAAGACGATCTATGTCGACGAGGGGCTCGGCGATCCGGTGCTGCAGCAGGAGGCCTCGGGCCGCGACACCTCGTTCCAGCTCTTCGCCGAGGGTAAGATCGGCATCCTCCTGGAGGGTGACTACTTCTGGCGTTCGGTGATCAACCCCGCCGAGGGCGTCGGCACCGCGCCGATGGCAGACCGCGACGACGTCGTCGGCTACGCCAAGATCCCGGCGATCGAACCGGGCGAGGGCATCGAGGGCCAGGACTACGTGTCGATGTCGGGAGGCACCGGCCGCGTGCTCAACCCCAACTCGAAGCACGCCGAGCTGGCGTGGGAGCTGCTCGCGTTCATGAACTCGCCCGAGGCGTACGAGGCCCGCGCCGCCGGCACCCTCGCGATCTCGCCGCGCAACGACGTGAACGAGAAGCTGCTCTCGTCCGACCCGATGCTGACGTTCGTGAGCGAGGAGGTGCTGCCGATCACGGCATACCGCCCCGGCCTCGCGGCCTACCCGCAGGTCTCGGTGCTGCTGCAGCAGGCCACGCTCGACGTCGCCACCGGAACCTCGGTCGACGACACCCTGAAGACGTACGTCCGCGGACTCGAAGGCGTCGTGGGTCCGGACTCGATCTCCGAGTGACCATGACGCACGCAACGATGCCGGCGGGGAGCGTCACCGCTCCCCGCCGGCGCCGCGCGGAGGATGTCGCCGGTCTCGGGCGGGCACGGGCGACGCTGTTCGCGGCGCCCGGCCTGCTCCTGATTGGGCTGTTCCTCCTCTTCCCGGCGATCTGGACCGTCTACCTCGGGATGACGAACTACCGGTTGACCGGCTTCGCGGCCGCCAGCCCGCAGTTCGTCGGACTCGAGAACTTCTCGACCGCGCTGAACGACCCGCGGTTCTGGAACTCCCTGTGGCTCACGCTCGTGTTCGTGCTCGTCTCGGGCATCATCGGGCAGACGGTCCTCGGGTTCGCTCTCGCCTGGATGCTGCGCAACGTGCGCGCCGGGGTCAAGACCTTCGTCGAGACGCTCGTGCTCGCCGCGTGGGTCATCCCCGCCTCGGTCGCGTCATTCCTGTGGCTCGCCCTCCTCGACCGACGCACCGGGACGCTGAACGCCCTGCTCGGCACCGAGGGAGCGGCGTGGCTGATCGAGCACCCGATGGAGTGCATCATCATCTTCAACATCTGGGTCGGGACCGCGTTCTCGATGCAGCTGTTCTCCTCGGCGATCAGCGCCGTGCCGCCGTCGCAGCTGGAGAGCGCCCGCATGGTCGGGGCCAACACGTGGCAGCAGCTGCGCGACGTGATCCTGCCCAACATCAAGGGCCACCTGCTGACCAACACGCTGCTGATCACGCTGTGGACCTTCAACACGTTCACGCCGTACCTGCTCACGGCCGGTGGGCCCAACGGCCAGACCGACATCCTCTCGGTGTATATCTACCAGACCGCCATCCCGGGCGGACAGCTCGGACTCGGCGCCGCGATCTCGCTGATCATGCTCCTCATCAACCTCGTCATCGCGCTGATGTACACGCGCGTCTCGCGGGGCCGGAGCACGAAGAAGAAGGTGCGCTCATGATGACGACCATCAAGACGGTGGCTCGCGACCGCTCGGTGACCCACTTCGTGTCGCGGATCCTGTTCACGCTCGTGCTCGTGCTCGTGTCGCTGTTCTTCGCGCTGCCGATGGTGTGGCTGATCCTCGCGCCGTTCGACGCGACCCCCTCGTTGACCGTGTCGTGGCCGGACTGGACCCTCGACAACTTCGCGCGGCTGGTGGAGAACCCGTACGCGATGAAGTCCATCCTGAACTCGCTCATCCTCGGCATCGGGACGATGGCGCTCGTGATCGTCCTCGGCGCTCTGGCGTCGTACGCGATGAGCCGCATCAACATCCCCGGGCGCGACGGCATCCTGTACGGGCTGCTGCTGCTGTCGTCGATCGTGACCGGCACCGCGGCGATGGTCCCCACGTTCCAGCTCATCAACCAGCTGCAGCTGATCAACACGCACGTCGGAGTCATCCTGGTGCTCGCCGGCGGCATCCTGCCCACGGTGATCTTCATCCTCAAGGACTTCATGGACTCGATCCCGAAGTCGTACGAGGAATCGGCGCGACTGTACGGTGCAGGGCCGTTCCGCATCCTCAAGGACGTCGTCGTGCCGATCGCCCGGCCGGGCCTGGCGTTCATCGCGATCTGGACGATCGTGCAGGTGTGGGGCAACTTCCTCGTGCCGTTCCTGCTGCTGCGCACGCCCGACATGCAGCCGGCCGCCGTGCTCATGTACACCTTCTACACCGAGAGCGGCCAGGCCGATCTGCGACTCATCTCGGCGTTCTCGCTGGTGTTCTCGGTGCCCGTCCTCCTCATCTACTTCTTCGTCAACCGCCGCTACGGCTTCCGCTTCCACGGAGGGATCAAGTCCTGATGGCCGCCATCATCGCAACAGAACTCGTCAAGGAGTACCCCGGTGGGGTGCGCGGCGTCGACAGCGTCGACGTCGAGATCGCGGACGGCGAGTTCTTCGCCCTCCTCGGTCCGTCCGGATGCGGGAAGACCACGCTCCTCCGCTCCATCGCGGGCCTCGAGAGCATCACCTCGGGAAAGCTCACGATCGGGACCAAGGACGTCACGAACGCCGAGCCAGGCGAGCGCGGGGTGGCGATGGTCTTCCAGGACTACGCCCTCTTCCCGCACATGGACGTCGGCGACAACATCGCCTATCCGCTGCGGATCCGCCGCGTGGCCAAGGGCGAGCGCCGCACCACGGCCGAGTCCGTCGCCAACGGCCTGTCTCTGAACGGACTCATCGAGCGCCGCCCTGGACAGCTGTCCGGCGGTCAGCAGCAGCGCGTGGCTCTCGCCCGCGCCGTGGCGACGCGCCCCGACGTGCTGCTGCTCGACGAGCCGCTCTCGAACCTCGACGCGCGGCTGCGGCTCGAGGCGCGCACCTTCCTCAAGGAGCTGCAGCGCGACCTCGGTGTCACCACGGTGTTCGTGACGCACGATCAGGCGGAGGCGCTCGCGCTCGCCGACCGCATCGCGGTGATGAAGGCCGGCAAGCTGCAGCAGATCGGTTCGCCGAGGGAGATCTTCCACCGCCCGAACAACACCTTCGTCGCCGGGTTCATCGGCTCGGTGCCCATGAACCTGCTGGAGACCACGGTCACCGGCGGCACCGTGCGCATCGGCGACGCCGACGTGCCGGTTCCCGTCGAGGCAGCGGCCACGGTGCGCGACGGCCAGACGGTGAGCTGGGGCATCCGCCCGGAGTACCTGCGCTGGTCGACGGAGCCGGTCGACGGCGGCATCGCGGCGGAGGTCGTCGTCACCGAGACCCTCGGCGCGACGAGCCTCGTGCTGGTGAGCGCCGGCGAGCACAAGATGCAGGTCGTCGTCCCCGAGGAGCAGGAGCCGGTCGCCGGCGACCGCGGCTGGGTCGTGCCGCAGCTGAACCGCGCGCTCCTGTTCGACGCCGAGAGCACGGAGCGGATCGGCTGATGGCGAGCATCCGCACCACCCTCCACCTCACTCACGAGATCCAGAACGAGGACCGCTACGTGCGCGTGCCGTTCGACGTGCCCCGCGGCACGGACTCGCTCGAGGTGCGCATCTCGTATGACGCGGAGGCGGCGGTGATCGACCTCGGCTGCGAGGGCGCCGCGGGGTGGCGCGGATGGTCGGGCGGTGCACGGCAGGACTACGTGATCCGTGCCGACGACGCCACCCCCGGCTACCTCCCAGGTCGTCCGGAAGAGGGCGAGTGGAACGTGATCCTCGGGGTGCACCGGCTGAGCGCTGGAGGAGCCGACGTCGTGGTCGAGATCCTGCTGCCCGCGGAGTCCGGCATCGATCACGGTCCGGTGCCCGACCGCGTCGACGGTGTGCCTCGCGGCAGCAGCAGGAACCTCCCTGCGGCCGACGGTCTGCGCTGGTACGCGGGCGACTTCCACGCGCACACGCTGCACTCCGACGGCCGGGAGAGCATCGCCGGCCTCGCAGCGCTCGGCGTGCGCGCCGGGCTCGACTTCCTCGCCGTGACCGACCACAACACGGTCAGCCACCACGCGCACCTGCCCGTCGTCGGGGCGGAGCAGGGCATCACGCTGCTCCCCGGACAGGAGGTCACCACGCACCGTGGTCACGCGAACGCGTTCGGCGACATCGGCTGGATCGACTTCCGCCGACCGGCGCAGGAGTGGGTCGACGAGGTCGAGCGACGCGGCGGCGTGCTGAGCGTGAACCACCCGATCTCGGGCGACTGCTCGTGGCTGCACCCCCTCGACCGCACCCCGCGCGCGATCGAGCTGTGGCACTCCACCTGGTACCGCGAGCTCATCGCCACCTCACCGCTCGCCTTCCACGAGCGGTGGGACAAGAGCGCCGTGCTCCTCGGCGGCGCCGACTTCCACATGCGGAGCCAGGGCGTCGGACCCGGCACGCCGACCACCTGGGTGGCGGCGGAAGACGACTCGGTCGAGGCCATCCTGGCGGGGGTCGCCGCCGGTCGCACCGCCATCATGGGCGGGGTCTCGGTGCGAGACGGCCTCAGCGTGCCCGACCTGTTCACCGCGCCGGTGCTGCTGCGGGTCGACGGAGAGCTGCTCGCGATCGACGCCGACGGCCTGATCCTCGTCGACGGCGAGGGGGAGCGACGCTCGGTGCACGGCGACAGCGCCTCCTTCGACGGCGATCCCGCTTCCGGCCCCTACTACCTGCTGCACGCCGACCGCAGCATCGCCGCCCTCTGCGCCTGACCGCGCCCGAACGTCCCACCCAGAGATTCAGGAGTCCCCGCCCGTGAGCAGTGAGATCGTCGTCGTCCCCCACACCCACTGGGATCGCGAGTGGTACGAGCCGCACGATGTGTTCCGCCTCCGGCTCGTGCACATGCTCGACCGCCTCATCGGCATCCTCGAGGCGGAGCCGTCGTACCGGTTCACGCTCGACGGTCAGGCCGCGGCCGTCGAGGACTACCTCGAGATGCGCCCCGACATGCGCGACCGCGTGGTCACCCTGGTCGAGCGCGGGCAGTTGAGCATCGGACCGTTCCTGATCCTGCTCGACGAGTTCGGCTGCGACGGCGAGACCATCATCCGCAACCTCGAGCTCGGCCGGGCAGCGAGCGCGCGCCTCGGTCGCGCGATGCCCGTCGGCTACCTCCCCGACATGTTCGGTCACGCGGCGCAGATGCCGCAGATCCTCGCCGGGTTCGGCATCCGCCACAGCGCCCTCTGGCGCGGGGTCCCCGCCGATGTCGCCGAGCATGCGTTCGCCTGGGTGGCTCCGAACGGCGACGCCGTGCGCTGCGAGTACCTCTTCGACGGGTACGGCAACGGGCTCGACATGTTCGCGCTGCCCGGTCAGCTCCCCGCGCTCGCCCCCGACTACGCCGAGCGCACCGCGTCGTGGTACGGCGATGACCCGGTGCTCGCGATGCTCGGCACCGACCACTCCGCACCGCCCGAAGACCTCGCCGAGGTCATCCGCGAGTACGACGCCGCGGGGCAGGAGCCGCACCTCTCGATCGCGACGCTCGACGAGCACCTCGCGCGGTACGCGACCGACGCCGACGCGCTCGCCGCCCTCCCGCAGGTGCACGGCGAGATGCGCTCGCACGCCAGGGGGAACCTGCTGCCCGGTGTCTTCTCGATCCGCACGAACCTCAAGCGCGAGATGGCCCGGTCCGAGCAGGCGCTCACTGCGGCGGAGCGCCTCGACCTCCTGTACGGCACGCGCGACCACCGCTCCTTCTTCGACACCGCCTGGTACCGGATCGTGGAGAGCACCGCGCACGACTCGGTCACGGGCTGCGGCGTCGACGCCACCGCCGAACAGGTCGGCACCCGCATCCACACCGCGGGGCACATCGCCCGTGGCGTGATCGACAGCGTGCTGCGCGACGTGTCGGCTGCCGTCTCGCCGGCACGGCATCTGGTGTTCAACCCCTCGGGGTTCGCGCGGCGCGCACAGGTCGAAGTCACGCTGCACGGCGTCGACCCCGGCGCGCTCGCTCCCGGCGTGCAGCTGCTCGACCCGCTGCCGACCGTGCTCGGCGACGAGCGCATGCGCACCGCCGACCTGCCGAAGATCCTCCGTCGCATCCACGGTCGCGAGCTGTTCGGGCAGCAGATCAACGGCTACGAGTGGGGCGACGGATCGCTGCGCTTCCAGGTCGCCGAGAGCGCGCAGGGCGTGTGGGACCTGGCGGCCTTCACCGTCGAGCTGGAGGAACGCGTGGCGGCGGATGCCGGGGGCGAAGGCCTCTGGCACGTCGAGACCATCGCCGACCAGCGGCACCGCGCTCTGCTCGCGGTCGACGTCGACGGACTCGCGCTCGCCGCGGTCGACGAGACGAGCGCTGCGGCCTCCGCCGACCCGGTCACGGTGACCGCGGAGGCGCTCTCCAACGCGGCGCTGACGGCGACCGTGAACCCCGACGGCACCGTCCGGATCGATGGGGCGGACGGATCGTCGATCGACGGCGCGCTCGCCTTCGTCGACGAGGGCGACTGCGGCGACTCGTACAACTACGGTCCGGTGGATGCGGCCTCCGCGGTGTCCACGCCGTCGTCGGTCGAGGTGACCGTGGTCGAGGAGGGTCCGTTGCGCGGTCGCATCCGCATCCGCCGGACCTACGACCTGCCGGTGAGCCTCGACCAGGACCGCCGCCGCTCGACCCGCACGGTGCCGCTGGAGACCGAGACCACGATCGAGCTGCGCGAGGGCGAGGGGTTCCTGCGGGTCGGCATCGACTACGTGAACACCGCGTCCGACCACCGGCTCCGGGTGCTGGTCCCCGTCGACGGCACGGGGCTCGACTCCTCCCGCAGCGCGGGGCAGTACGGCACGACGGTGCGCGGGCGCGAGGCCGAGGGCGGCTGGGGCGAGTTCCCGCTGCCCACCTATCCGGCCTACCGTTTCGCGGCCGCGGGGTCGACGGCGGTGCTGGTGCAGAAGCTGTCGGAGTACGAGCTGGTCTCGACGCCGGATGCCCCCGATGCGCTCGCGGTCACCCTGTCGCGCTCGGTGGGGATGATGAGCGTGAACGTGCACCCGCTGCGCGATGAGCCGGCCGGCTCCGAGATCCCCGTCCCCGGTGCGCAGTACCTGGGCGTCGCGGTGCACACCGACCTGGCGATCATGGTCGGTGCCGACGACGCGGGTGCCGTGCGCGCCGGCGACCTCTTCCGGTACGACCCGCTCGTGGTCCGGGGCTCCGGCGAGGTCGATGGTCCGCTGCCCGAGGCGGCCTTCCCGGCCGTGGTCTCCGGAGATGTCGTGCTCGAGTCGGCGCGGCGCGTGGGGGGAGAGGCCGAGCTGCGGTTCGTGAACTACCTCGACGAGGAGCGCGACCTGGAGTTCACATCGCCCGGCGAGTGGACGCGGGTCGACCTGGCCGGTGAGGCGCAGGGGGGCGCCTTCGATGCGGCGGCCGCCCGCGTGGTGGGCGGTGGGATGCTCAGCATCCGTCGCGCGATCGACTGAGTGCTCGGAAGGTCAACTAAGTGCTAATGTTAAGACAAATGCGAGAGGGAGAGGGGGCGCGATGACAGAGGAACGATCGATCACCGAGATCCTGACCATCGGTCGGCTGGGCGTCGACCTGTATCCGCTCCAGGACGGCGTCGGACTCGGCGAGGTCACCAGCTTCGGCAAGTACCTCGGAGGCAGCGCCGCCAACGTCGCGGTGGCCGCCGCGCGGTACGGGCACGACACCGCCCTCCTCTCGCGCGTCGGAGACGACCCCTTCGGGCAGTATCTCCGCGACGAACTCCAGCGGCTCGGGGTGCGCAACGACTTCGTGGCGACCGACCCGACCTACAAGACGCCGATCACGTTCTGCGAGATCTTCCCGCCCGACGGCTTCCCGCTGTACTTCTACCGCGAGCCGACCGCACCCGACCTGCAGATCCGCCCGGACGACGTCGACGACGAGACTGTGCGGGAGGCGGCGCTCGTCTGGTTCACCGCGACCGGCCTGAGCGAGGAGCCCAGCCGGCAGACGCACCTCGACCTGCTCGAGAGGCGTGGCCGACGCGCCCACACCGTGTTCGACCTCGACTACCGGCCGATGTTCTGGGAGACGCCGGAGCACGCCAGGGCGCAGATCCAGCACGCCCTGCGCTTCGCCACGGTCGCCGTCGGCAATCGTGAGGAGTGCGAGGTCGCCGTCGGCGAGACCGACCCGCAGCGGGCGGCCGACGCGCTCCTGGAACGGGATGTGGAGCTGGCGATCGTCAAGCAGGGCCCCCGCGGGGTCCTCGCGAAGACGCGGTCGCGACAGGTCGAGATCCCCGCGACCGCGGTCGAGGTCGTGAACGGGCTCGGCGCCGGCGACGCGTTCGGCGGAGCGCTGTGCCACGGGCTGCTGGCGGACTGGGAACTCGAGAAGACCCTCACCTACGCGAACGCGGCGGGCGGCATCGTGGCCGGCCGACGGGAGTGCTCGACGGCGATGCCGACAGAGCGCGAGGTCGCCGAGGTCGTGAACGGAGATGCGTGAGATGACAGCTTTGACCGAGGCGGACTTCCAGCGGCTTCGCGCCGTGCGTGCCGAGTCGCCGCACACGATCCGCGAGACCCTCGCCGGGCGCCGTCGCCGTGACATCATCCGCGACGACGGACGGCTCTTCATCATCGCCGCCGACCACCCCGCCCGCGGGGCCCTGGCGGTGGGCGGATCGCCGTACGCCATGGCCGACCGGTACGAGCTGCTCGACCGCCTCGCGATCGCGCTGCGACACCCCGGCGTCGACGGCGTGCTCGGCACCCCCGACATCATCGACGACCTCGCCGTGCTCGGCCTGCTCGACGACAAGATCGTGGTCGGCTCGATGAACCGCGGCGGGCTGCGCGGCGCGAGCTTCGAGATGGACGACCGCTACACGGGGTACGACGTGCCGGCGATGGTCGACTCCGGCATCGACTTCGCCAAGGCCCTGCTCCGCGTGAACCTCGACGACGACGGGACGGCGCCCACACTCGCCTCCACGGCCGACGCGGTGACCGCGGCCGCGCGTGCCGACCTCCCGATCATGCTCGAGCCCTTCCTCAGCCGCCGCCTCGACGGAAGAGTGGTCAACGACCTGAGTCCTGACGCCGTGATGCTGTCGATCGCCATCGCGAGCGGCCTCGGGGCGAGCAGCGCCAGCACCTGGCTCAAGCTCCCCGTGGTGGACGACATGGAGCGCGTGCTGGCCGCGACCACGATGCCGGTGCTGCTGCTCGGCGGCGACGCGGGCGCCGACCCCGACGACACGTTCTCCTCGTGGGAGGACGCCCTGTCCCTCCCCGGTGTGCGCGGCCTCACGGTCGGCCGCACGCTGCTGTACTCCTCCGACATCGACGTGGCAGCGGCCATCGACGTCGCCGCCTCCCTCGTCCACCCCGGCCGCACGGCCTGACCCGTAGAAGGACTCCATGACCTCCGACATCCCCGAGATCGGCCATTGGATCGATGGTGCTCCGCGTCCGTCGGCGAGCACGCGCACGGCGCCGGTGTTCAATCCCGCGACCGGGCGGATCAGCGGCCGTGTCGCCCTCGCCGACGAGGCCGAGATCGCGGCCGCGATCGCCTCGGCGCGGCGCGGGTTCGACGAGTGGAGCGGGTGGTCGATCGCGAAGCGGCAGAGCGTGCTGTTCGCTTTCCGGGAGCTGTTGAACGCGCGCAAGAAGGAGCTCGCGGCGATCATCACCGCCGAGCACGGAAAGGTCCTCTCGGACGCGATGGGCGAGATCCTGCGGGGGCAGGAGGTCGTCGAGCTCGCGACCGGCTTCCCGCACCTGATCAAGGGCGCCTACTCCGAGAACGCGTCGACGGGGATCGACGTCTACTCGCTCAAGCAGCCGCTGGGCGTGGTCGGCATCATCTCTCCCTTCAACTTCCCGGCGATGGTGCCGATGTGGTTCTTCCCGATCGCGATCGCCGCGGGCAACGCCGTGATCCTGAAGCCCAGTGAGAAGGATCCCTCGGCCGCCCTGTGGATGGCGGAGCTCTGGTCGGAGGCCGGGCTTCCGGCCGGCGTGTTCACGGTGCTGCAGGGCGACAAGCAGGCCGTGGACGGACTGCTGCACAGCGACGAGGTGTCGGCCATCTCGTTCGTGGGCTCCACTCCGATCGCGCAGTACATCTACGAGACCGCTGCGCGCAACGGCAAGCGCGTGCAGGCGCTCGGCGGGGCGAAGAACCACATGCTGGTGCTGCCGGATGCCGACCTCGATCTCGTCGCGGATCAGGCGGTGAACGCGGGCTTCGGGGCGGCGGGTGAGCGCTGCATGGCGGTCTCGGTGCTGCTGGCCGTCGAGCCCGTCGCGGACGCGCTGATCGAACGCATCTCGGAGCGGATCGGCCGCCTGCGGATCGGCGACGGCGCAGGCGACGGTGCGGGCGAGCCCGACATGGGCCCGCTGATCAGCGCCGAGCACCGCGCCAAGGTCGCCGGCTACGTCGACGTCGCCGAGGCCGACGGCGCCAGGATCGTGGTCGACGGCCGCGGTCTGACGGTCGAGGGCCGGGAGGACGGGTTCTGGTTCGGGCCGACACTGCTCGACGCGGTTCCGACGACCTCGCAGGCGTACCGCGACGAGATCTTCGGCCCTGTGCTCTCGGTGCTGCGCGTCGAGACGTTCCAGGAGGGGCTCGACCTCATCAACTCGGGGCGCTTCGGCAACGGCACGGCGATCTTCACGAACGACGGAGGTGCCGCACGTCGCTTCCAGCACGAGGTGCAGGTCGGGATGATCGGGATCAACGTCCCCATCCCCGTGCCGGTCGCCTATCACTCGTTCGGCGGATGGAAGGCGTCGTTGTTCGGGGATGCCAAGGCGTACGGTGTCCACGGGTTCGAGTTCTTCACGCGCGAGAAGGCCATCACGAGCCGCTGGCTCGACCCGGCCACCCACGGGGGCATCGACCTCGGCTTCCCACAGAACAGCTGACGCACGGACAGGAGTGGCATGACCGAGGATCGGGAGTGGTTCCACCGCCGCGGCACGCTCGGCCGTGACGGCTGGGAGAGCGTGGTCGACGAGCGCACACCGGGGTGGCAGCACACCGCCATCCGCATCGGTACGCTCGCCGAGGGGGAGCAGCTGGCCCTCGCCGACACCGGCATGGAGCGGATCATCGTCCCGCTCCACGGCTCCTTCACGGTGGAGCACACCGAGCAGGGGGCCGTCTCCGAGACCGTCCTGACCGGACGCGCGTCGGTGTTCGAGGGGCCGACCGACGTGCTCTATCTGTCCTGCGCGTCCACCGCCGTCGTCCGCGGCCGGGGGCGAGTCGCCGTCGCCGCCGCGCGCACCGACGTCGTGCATCCGACCAGGCACGTCAGAGCCGAGGAGACTCCCGTGGAGCTGCGCGGCGCCGGCGCCTCGAGCCGCCAGGTGCACAACTTCGGCACGCCGGAGGCCCTCGATGCCGAGCGCCTGATCGTGTGCGAGGTCATCACCCCCGCCGAGAACTGGTCGTCGTATCCTCCCCACAAGCACGACGAGCAGGTCCCGGGGCGGGAGTCGCGGCTCGAGGAGATCTACTACTTCGAGGCCGCACCCACGCGCACCTACGGCGACCCCGCGCGCGCCGATGCGGCGTTCGGGATGTTCGCGACCTACTCCTCGGCCGCCGGCGAGATCGACATCGCCGAGCGCGTCCGCACGGGAGACATCGCGCTGGTGCCCTTCGGGTACCACGGCCCCGCCGTCGCCGCGCCCGGCTACGACCTCTACTACCTCAACGTGATGGCCGGCCCGGATCGCGATCGTGCCTGGCTCATCACCGACGACCCCGCACACGCCTGGGTGCGGGACAGCTGGAGCGGGCAGGACTTCGACCCCCGACTCCCGTATCGCGCACGATCCTCCGGACGAGCAGAAGGAGCGCAGTGATGCCGACGAAGCGGATGACGATCGGGCAGGCCCTCGTGGAGTTCCTGTCGCACCAGTGGACGGTCGACGGCGACATCCGGGAGCGGACGATCCCCGGGATGTTCGGCATCTTCGGGCACGGCAACGTCGCCGGTCTCGGCCAGGCGCTGCAGCAGTACAACCTCGAACAGCCCGACCTGATGCCCTATCACCAGGCGCGCAACGAGCAGGCGATGGTGCATCAGGCCGTGGGCTTCGCGCGGATGCACCGTCGACGTGCCACGTTCGCCAGCACCGCGTCGGTGGGTCCCGGTGCCACGAACATGCTCACGGGAGCCGCCCTGGCGACGACGAACCGGCTCCCCGCGCTGCTGCTCCCCAGCGACACCTTCGCCACGAGGGTCGCCGACCCCGTGCTGCAGCAGTTGGAGCGGCCGCACGACATCGGGCTGACCGTGAACGACGCGTTCCGTCCGCTCTCGGTGTTCTTCGACCGCGTGCAGCGCCCGGAGCAGCTCTTCTCGATCGCGCTCGCGGCGATGCGCGTGCTGACCGACCCGGTCGAGACCGGCGCCGTGACGATCGCGCTTCCGGAGGATGTGCAGGCCGAGGCGCTCGACGTGCCCCTCGAGTTCCTGCAGGACCGCGAGTGGCACATCCGCCGCCCGCTGCCCGAGCACGGACCGCTCGCTCGGGCCGTCGCCGCGATCCGGAGTGCCGAACGGCCCCTGGTCGTCGCGGGCGGTGGGGTGATCTACTCGGGCGCCGAGCAGGCGCTGCGGGCGTTCGCGGAGGCCACCGGCATCCCGGTCGGCACGACGCAGGCGGGTGGTGGCGCGCTGCCCTGGGATCACCCCCAGTACGTCGGGGGGATCGGTGCCACGGGGTCGACGGCCGCGAACCGCCTCGCCGCCCAGGCCGACGTGATCATCGGCATCGGCACCCGCTACAGCGATTTCACGACCGCCTCGCGCACGGCGTTCCAGCATCCGGACGCGGTGTTCGTCAACGTGAACGTCGCCGCCTTCGACGCGTACAAGCACGGGACCTCGCTTCCGCTCATCGCCGATGCACGGGAGGCCATCGTCGCGCTGACGGCCGAACTCGAAGACGTACGGGTGAGCGGGGAGCTCGCGGCCGATGTCGCCGCGCAGAAGCGCGAGTGGGACGCCGTGGTCGACGCGGCTCTCACCCCGACCGGACGAGCGCTGCCGGGCCAGCCCGAGATCATCGGCGCGGTGCGGGCCGAAGTCGCCGACGCCGATGTCGTCGTGCAGGCGGCGGGATCCCTTCCCGGCGACCTGCACAAGCTGTGGCGCGTGAGCGATCCGCTCGGCTATCACGTGGAGTACGCGTTCTCCACGATGGGCTACGAGATCGCGGGCGGTCTCGGGGTCAAGCGCGGGCTCGAGGCGGCGGGCGACGAACGCGACGTGGTGGTCATGGTCGGCGACGGCTCGTACCTCATGCTCAGCTCCGAGCTCGCGACGATCGTCGCCGAGAACCTCAAGGTCATCGTCGTGCTGATCCAGAACCAGGGGTTCGCGTCGATCGGGCACCTGTCCGAGACGGTCGGTTCCGAGCGGTTCGGCACGAAGTACCGCAGCTACGATCCCGAGGCCCGCAGCTTCCAGGACGGCGATCCGCTGCCGGTCGACCTCGCCATGAACGCCCGCAGCTACGGCATCGACGTGATCGAGATCGCGCCGGGGGCAACGGCGATCGACGACCTGCGTGCGGCCATGCGCACTGCGAAGGCGTCCGACCGGGCGACGCTCATCCACATCGAGAGCGACCCGCTGGTCTATGGACCCGACGGCGAGGGGTGGTGGGACGTACCGGTCGCCGAGGTGGCAGACACCGCCACCGCGCAGCACGCGCGGGCCGAGTACGAGCGGCAGCGCGCGGCGCAGCGCCCCCTGCTCGGCTGAGCGGGGCCGTCCGGCCCAGCCGTCTCCCACCCTGGCGCCGGTACCCTGGAGGTATGACCGAGAACCCCCGCACGCGCGAGACGCGGCCACACGCAGCGCCCGCGTCGTCCCGCTCGGGGGCGATCCGCGAGACCCGTTCACCCCAGGTGCGCCCTGCGACCGAGGGTTGGACGCAGCAGAAGGACGCCGAGGGGCGTCCGCTCCTGCAGTTCGCGAGCCCGAAGCGCGGCAAGCCGCCCGTGCACCTCGCCGACCTCACTCCGGCCGAGCGCACCGAGAAGGTCAAGGAGCTCGGGCTGCCCGGCTTCCGCGCGAAGCAGCTGTCGACCCACTACTTCCGCCACTACACGTCGGACCCCGCCGAGATGACCGACCTCCCCGCGGGGATCCGCGACGAGCTGGTGGCCGGACTCCTGCCCCCGCTGCTCACCGAGGTCCGGCGCCTCGAGACCGACCGCGGCGACACGATCAAGTTCCTCTGGCGACTGCACGACGGCGCGCTGGTCGAGTCGGTGCTCATGCGCTACCCGGGCCGCATCACGCTGTGCGTGTCGAGCCAGGCGGGCTGCGGCATGAACTGCCCGTTCTGCGCGACCGGTCAGGCCGGGTTGACCCGCAACATGTCGACGGCCGAGATCATCGAGCAGATCGTGCGAGCGAACCGTCTGATCGCCGAGGGCGGCCTCGGGGGTAAGAAGGCCGACGACCACAGCATGGACCGCGTGTCGAACATCGTCTTCATGGGCATGGGAGAGCCGCTCGCCAACTACAAGCGCGTCATGGATGCGGTGCGTTCGATGGTCGCCCCGCAGCCCGACGGCCTCGGCATGAGCGCTCGCGGCATCACCGTCTCGACGGTCGGCCTCGTGCCAGCGATCAAGAAGCTCGCCGACGAGAACATCCCGGTGACCTTCGCGCTGTCGCTGCACGCGCCCGACGACCATCTGCGTGACGAGCTCATCCCGGTGAACTCGCGGTGGAAGGTCGACGAGGCCCTCGACGCCGCCTACGACTACTACGCCAAGACCGGCCGCCGGGTCTCGATCGAGTACGCGCTGATCAAGGACATGAACGACCACGCCTGGCGTGCCGATCTGCTGGCCGAGAAGCTCAACCAGCGCGGCCGCGGCTGGGTGCACGTGAACCCGATCCCGTTGAACCCGACGCCCGGTTCGATCTGGACGGCATCCGAGAAGGATGTCACGAACGAGTTCGTGCGCCGGCTCAACGACGCCGGCATCCCGACGACCCTCCGCGACACCCGCGGCAAGGAGATCGACGGCGCCTGCGGTCAGCTGGTCGCGACGACGGAAGACGAGGCCGCGTCGGCCGCGATGGCCTGAGGCGCCCGCGTCCGGCTGCCGTCGATCGCACCGAGCCGCTCGGCCCGGTCGAGCCACCGCGCGATGGTCGCCGTGTCCGCCCCCTTGACCCCGAGCATGCGCGTCGTGCGCACCGAGCTCACGCCGCACAGGCGCAGCGTGTTGCGGACCACCTGTGTCTGCGCCGGCAGCCCGGTGAAGGGCACCGCGAACCAGGGGGTGTCGGCGAGCAGCAGCAGCCGTCCCCGTCGAGCGGGCAGCAGGCCCTCGGGAAGACCGAGCTTCGAGTAGCGGTACTCCTGCTGCGGCAGCAGGGCGCGGTCGAAGAATCCCTTGAGCAGCGCGGGGACCGATCCCCACCAGAGCGGGGCGGCGACGACGATGCTGTCGGCGTCGTGCAGAGCCTGCTTCGCATCGACGAGGTCGGGCTCGAGCGTCATGCGCTCCCGGTAGCCGAAGCGCAGGTGCGGGTCGAAGTCGAGGTCGCGCAGGGCGAGCACCCGCGCATCTCCGTGGCCCGCGGCGTAGCGCTGCGCGAGCGAGGCGGTCAGGGAGTGCGCGTCGGGGTGGCCGTCGATGACGAGAGTGGACATGGCGGATTCCTATCTGGACAGTGTCAAGCTGGTGGACACTGTCAAGATAGGAGAGGATGTTGCTCATGTCAAGTTCGAAGGACGGGTACCACCACGGCGATCTCGCCCGCGCGCTGGAGGATGCGGCGATGCAGCTGCTCGAGCGGATGCCGGCCGCGGAGATCAGCCTCCGCGAGGTCGCGCGCGCCGCGAACGTCAGTCACAACGCGCCGTACCACCACTTTTCCGACCGGCTCGGGCTGCTCAAGGCGCTCGCGGAGCGCAGCATGGCCGACCTCCTCGCGCAGGTCCGTGCGGCCGCCGCGCAGGCATCGACTCCGCGGGCGGCACTCGAGGACGGCGGTGCCGCGTACATCCGCTTCGCCGTGGAGCACCCGCACGCGTTCGATGCCGTCTACGACCCCACGGTCTGCATCCCCGGGTCTCCGACCGCCACGATGGCGCCTCTGATCGACGGGCTCGAGGCCGTGCTCGCCGAGGCCGCCGCCGCGGCCGGACTCGACCGTCCCACCGATGTCGTCGCCCTGTGGGGCCAGATCCATGGCCTTGGCACGCTCGCCGCGGCCGGGCACTTCACGCTCGACGACGCCCTCGCCGCCTACGCCGCGGCGCTCGACCGGCTGCTCCCGGCATCCTGACCGCGTTCGAGTTCCGGAGGAGCGGGAGCTTCCTGTGAGGCGCTCCAAGGACTTTTCCACGGTATCCACAGGCGGTATTTCGTAGATTGTTCGGATGCCCTATTCCGCCCACCGACCGGGTCGCTACGACTCGCAGGGTCGGATCATCCTCGACAGCGAGCCCGAAGCCGTCACGGATGACCTCGACTTCCTGCGCGAATTCGAGCCCACCGGCACCGACGACGCCACCCGCGAGGTTCCCGTCGCAGACCCTGCCGAGGCGACCCCGATCGCCGATGCGGTCGCCGCCGACGAGCCCGCGCCGGTGAAGCCCGCGCGCGAGCCTCGTGTCCGCAAGCCCCGCCGCACGCGCGCCCCGCGCACTCCGGGCTCGCGCGCACGCACGCTGGCGATCCTCGGTGGGGCGGAAGGCGAGATCCTCGACCGCGTCCCCGGTGAGACACCCCGTTTCGTGCAGATGTTCTTCGTCCTCGCCGGCACCGCCCTCGTCTCGGCGATCTCGATGCTCTTCGCCCTCACCACCGGTGTGCAGGCGGCGATCTGGCTGGCCGTCCCGCTGGCGATCGTGTGGGCGCTCATCATCTTCAACCTCGACCGCTTCCTCACCTCGACCATGAGTTCGACGCGCAACGTCTGGCGGCTCATCGGTCTCGCGATCCCGCGGGTGATCATGGCCGCGATCATCGGTTTCGTCGTGGCCGAGCCGCTCGTGCTCCAGGTCTTCCACAACGACATCGCCCGGGAGGTCGCGTCGACCAACATCACGCAGTCGCAGTCCGACCAGGAGGCTCTGGAGTCGGGGCCGGAGAAGATCGCGCTCGATGCGGCATCCGCCAAGGTCGCCGAGCTCGAGAACCAGGCCGCGACCGGCATCGTCGCAGGGACGGAGTCCTCTTCGGCGACGGAGTCGGCAGCCCAGGCCACGGTCGACGACGTGACCGCGAAGATGACGGCGCAGCAGGCCGTGATCGATCAGGCACGCGTGCTGTACCAGTGCGAGCTGACGGGTGAAGGCGCAGGCACCGTTCCGGGCTGCACCGGAGTCAACGGCGAGGGTGCGAGCTCGGATGCCGCCAAGGCACAGCTCGCCGAGGCCCAGCAGACCTACGACGCGCTCGCCGCGCAGCTGCGCACGGCCAACGAGGAGCTCGCCGCCGCCGGGACTGCGGCCAAGGAGAACACCTCCTCGTCCGAGGCGCAGAACCGCGAGCAGGCGAAGTCGCAGCTCCCGACCGCGCGCGACACCTACGACCAGGCGCTCGCGGCCTACAACGCCCGAGCGGATGCCGTCGCGCAGGGCAACGCGGGTGCTGTCGGCCTGCTCAGCCAGATCAGCGGCCTGAACCGGTTGAGTGAGAAGGAGCCCGCGATCCTGTGGGCTCACATCCTCATCGCGGCGCTGTTCTTCATGATCGAGCTGCTGCCGGTGCTGGTGAAGGTGCTCACGAGCTATGGCGATCCGAGCCTGTACGAGAAGGCGGCCGCGATCCGCAAGCAGGTCGCGCTCGACAAGGTGACGGCCGAGGGGTTCCGTGACCGCGCCGAGATCGTGACGACGCCTCCTTCCGCGCAGGCCACCTGACGTCGCCGTCCTGCCCTCGCGTCGCAGCCTCCGATGCGATCTATGCGACCCTCGCCAGGATCTGCGATGCGCGGAGGATGTCCGCGATCACGGTCGACCCGTGAGCGGGTGCGAGGAGCGTTAGGGCGCGGATCAGCGCGACCGTCGACGGCATCCGCGACCAGTCCTCCCCGGTCAGCGCTGCCTCGATGCGGGCGAGCGGGTGCTGAAGGGTTACGTCGTGCTGGCGTGCGTCATCGCTGCTCAGCCAGTCGAGCAGCTCGGTGATGGTCCAATCGGGGTCGATTGGACCGAGTTCGACGTCGTTGGTGGTCAATGGCCTGTTCATTGGTCCAGAATCGGATGTCATGCGCAGCGATGACAGGGCCAATACCCGGCCAGTGGTCCACGATTCGGCCACGGTTCCGGCTCGGGCGGCCGCGCTCGTGCAGGCAGGCGAGGTCTCGTCCGAGTCGCTGTCCGCGCGACTCGGTCGCTGGACGCAGGGCGACGGCACCCTGGCCGCCCGCCTCGCCCGCGGCATCGAGGGTCTCGTCGCGAGCGGAGAACTGCGACCGGGAGATCGGCTGCCGGCGGAGCGTGCGCTCGCGGCGATGAGCTCGGTGTCGCGCGGGACCGTGGTCGCCGCCTACGCCGCGCTCGCCGAGAGCGGACTCGTGGAACGGCGTCAGGGCAGCGGTACACGCATCGCCGGAGCTGCGGCAGCTGTCGCCCCGGTGCAGCGTCCCGGCAGGGGAGAGGCGCTGTTCTCCGCACTGCCGAATGCGATCGACCTGCTGCGCACCGTGCCGCAGATCTCCGACCTCGGGGTGCAGCTCATCCGCGAGCACACACCGCGCCTCGAGCTCGCGCTGCTGCCGGAGACTGACCCTGCGGGCCTCCCTGCGCTGCGGACCTTGATCGCCGACATGTACGCCGCTGAGGGCACGCCGACCACGCCCGAGCAGATCCTCGTCACGCACGGCGCTCAGCAGGCCATCAGCCTGGTCGTCAACGCGCTCGTCGGTCCGGGCGACGTCGTGCTGGCCGAGGAGATCACGTGGCCGGGTGTCACCGACTCGGTGGGTCTGCGTGGGGGGACCGTGCACGGAGTCCCGATGGGCGACGACGGGCTCGACGTCGATGCTCTGGAGCAGGCCATCGCGCGGCTCCGGCCCGTGCTCGTCGCGCTCAATCCGCACCACCAGAACCCCACGGGAACGCGGCTGCCCGCGGCCGCTCGGCACCGTGTCGCGGAACTCGCAGCCCAGTACGGCGTCCCCGTGATCGAAGACCGGGTGCTCGCCGGCATCTCCTTCGACGGCGTCGTGCCGCCCTCCCTCGCCGCCGAACGCGCCGATGCACCGATCATCGTCGTCGAGTCGGTGTCGAAGTGGGTGTGGGCGGGGCTGCGCATCGGGTGGCTGCGCGCCGACCCCGTGCTCGTGCGGCGGCTGCGCGGCGCTCGGCAGCTCGCCGATCAGTCCACGAGCGTCCCCGGTCAGCTGCTCGCACTCGACCTGATCGCCCGTGCCGACGACCTCCGTCGGGCGAACAGCCGCATCCACCAGGAGCGGCTGCGTCTGCTCGAGGCGGTGATGGCGGAGCACCTGCCCGACTGGAACGTCGAGCCTCCCCGCGGCGGACTCTCGCTCTGGGTCCGGCTGCCGGCGGGGTCGGCGGCGTCCCTCGCCAGGGTCGCCGCCACGCACGGCGTCTCGATCGCCGGGAGCGCCGCTTTCGCGGTGTCGGCCTCTCCCGACGATCACATCCGCATCCCCTTCACCGCTTCCGACGACGTGCTGGCGGAAGGCATCCGCCGGCTCGGAGCCGCCTGGCGAGAATATCGGGAGACTCTCGGGATGGCTTCCTAGGATGACCCGCATGACAGCGACGTTGCGCACGACCCTGTGGATCTCGATCGTCGGCGTACTCGCCGTGACCGCCTATGCAGCGCTCGCCGCGGTGCAGATCCTGGTGCTCAATCCGCTCGCCGCCGCCCCTGGCCTCACGCTCGCGCAGATCCGGTTCGAGATGTCGGAAGCGGGGGAGAGCCTGATGCCGGTGCCGGCGTTCGTGATCCTCGGCATCGGGGTGGCTCTGGCCGTAGGCCTCGCGCTCTTCGCCGTCCTCACGCGGGCGCATCCCCTGGTCGTCGCGATGGGGTTCCTCGTGCTCCTGATGCTCGGTGCGATCGGGTATTTCGTCGCATCGTTCGGTGCGGGCATGGCGCTCGCCGACACGTTCGGCATCGGCGGTGCGGACTATTCGCCCTGGGCGCGGCCGCTGTACGTCGTGAGTGCCCTCGCCGCGATCGCCCTCTTCGTGGGGGCGATCGTGACGGCCGCGCGTCGGCGACCGGCCGAGCCCGGCCCCGCCGTCGCGGGCAGCCAGTAGCGTTGATCCATGGTCAACTATCGCTATCTCGGCAACAGCGGTCTCAAGGTCTCGGAGATCACGTACGGCAACTGGGTCACCCATGCCTCTCAGGTCGAGGACGACGCCGCGGTCAAGACCGTGCACGCCGCCCTGGACGCCGGAATCACCACCTTCGACACGGCCGACACGTACGCGAACACCGCGGCGGAGGTCGTGCTGGGAAAGGCCCTCGAGGGGCAGCGCCGCGAGGGTCTGGAGATCTTCACGAAGGTGTACTTCCCGACGGGACCGAAGGGCCCGAACGACACCGGTCTGAGCCGCAAGCACATCTTCGAGTCGATCAACGGCTCGCTGCAGCGCCTCGGCACCGACTACGTCGACCTGTACCAGGCGCACCGCTTCGACTACGAGACCCCGCTGGAGGAGACGTTCCAGGCCTTCGCCGACGTCGTCCGTCAGGGCAAGGCGCTCTACATCGGCGTCTCGGAGTGGACTGCGGAGCAGCTGCGCGAGGGCCACGCACTGGCGAAGCAGCTCGGCATCCAGCTCATCTCGAACCAGCCGCAGTACTCGATGCTGTGGCGAGTGATCGAGGGCAAGGTCGTGCCCGCGTCCGAAGAGCTCGGCATCTCGCAGATCGTGTGGTCGCCGATGGCGCAGGGCGTGCTCAGCGGCAAGTACCTCCCCGGTCAGCCGGTGCCAGACGGCTCGCGAGCGACCGACCCGCACAGCGGCGCCGACTTCATCAAGAGCTTCCTCAAAGACGACATCCTCACGGCGGTGCAGCGCCTCAAGCCGATCGCCGAGCAGGCGGGGCTGTCGATGCCGCAGCTCGCCATCGCGTGGGTGCTGCAGAACCCGAACGTGGCGGCGGCGCTGGTCGGTGCCTCGCGTCCGGAGCAGCTCGCCGAGACGGTCAAGGCCTCGGGTGTGAAGCTCGATGCCGACACCCTCGCCGCGATCGACACCGCCCTCGGCGACACCGTGAACCGCGACGCCGAGAGCACGTACTCGGTCTCGCCGAAGTCACGCCTGGTCTGAGGCCCGCACCGACCGGGCCCTGACGCACGAACCGGCCCCCTGCGGATGTTCGCAGGGGGCCGGTTCGTGCAATGCGGGTGGGTCGGCGCTCCTTCGACCTCCTGCAGCCAAGACATGTAACGTTCTACCACGTATGATTCACTTGGTGTTCCCCATGGAGTGGGCCTGGGTGACGACAACAAGCGAGGGGGCGACATGGCGTTCAAGGTGCGCGCTGAACTGATCATCGGTGTTTCTCGGTGTCGTCTTGACGCTGGGGGCGGGTGTGGGTCTCATTGCGGATCGAGTTCGATGGGCGGGCATTCCGTCGATGGCGTTCGCCAACCCCATACAGCCGACGTACGCGATCACAAACCTCTCTGTGGCATCGGCGATCGTCGGTGGCGCGGGCATGCTGCTGATTGGTTTCTGGGCAGGCTCTCGCCTAGGCCGTCTGGCCGGCCCGGAGCGCGAAGGCTGATCCTTCGCGCCCGGCCTGAACGTCGGCGCCGCACCGACCCGGCCCCGTACGTACGAACCGCCCCCTACCGACGCCGGCAAAGGCGGGATCGCGGCGTGAAAGCGGGGTCTCGGTGAGACGGGGGCGGTCTCAGCCGAGGGTGATGTCGACCTGGATCTCGGTGGCGAGACGCTCGAGGTCTGCACGCAGAGCATCCAGATCGACGGAGGCCGGGACCTTCGCCACGACGGAGGCCTCGAAGAGTCGGCCACCGGCCATCGCGGCATCCCGTGTCTCGGTCGTGAGCTCCTCGATGCTCAGCGCGTGCGCGTTCAGCACGCCGGACACCTCTCGCACGATGCCCGGCCGGTCGTTGCCGAGCACCTGGATCTCGAGCACCTGATCGTCGTCGGCCCCTCGCTCGGGTGCCCCCGTGAGCACGGCGACCGTGAGGAGTCCCTGGCCCTGGAGCCCGCGCAGCGCAGAGGCCAACTCGTCGGACCTGTCGTCACCGACCGAGACCTCGATCACTCCCGCGAACGTTCCGGCCAGTTCCGCCAGTGAGCTGTTCTCCCAGTTGCCCCCGTGGGAATCGACCACATCGGCGACGGCGGCCACGAGGCCAGGACGGTCTGCACCCGCGACGGTGAGGATCAGAGTTGTCATGCGGCCAGCGTAGCCCGCGGTGTTCACTCGACCCAGAGGCCGTCCGTGAGGAAGCGTTCCATCCGCGCACGGTGCGGGTCGAGGTCCCAGCCCTGCGCGGCCACCCACTCGTCGGAGTAGTAGGTGTTCGCGTAACGGACGCCGCTGTCGCAGATGAGTGTCACGACGCTGCCCGTCTCGCCCGCGGCACGCATGCGCGCGATGAGCTGGAACGCGCCGTACAGGTTGGTGCCGGTCGAGCCTCCTGCCCAGTGCAGGGTGTGTTCGCGCAGCAGCCGGATCGCAGCGATCGAGCCCGCATCGGGGACGCGGATCATCTCGTCGATCACGGTCGGCACGAACGAGGCCTCGACGCGGGGGCGGCCGATGCCCTCGATGCGGCTGGGGCGTCCGACCGGGGGATCCACGGTGCCCGCCCACCCGTCGTAGAAGGCCGAGCCCTCGGGGTCGACCACGGCGATCCGCGTCTCATGCCTGCGGTACTTCACGTAGCGCCCGAAGGTCGCGCTGGTCCCGCCCGTACCCGCGCCGGTCACGATCCACCGGGGGCTCGGGTGCCGCTCCTGTGCGAGCTGGCTGAACACGCTCTCGGCGATGTTGTTGTTGCCGCGCCAGTCGGTCGCGCGTTCCGCGAACGTGAACTGGTCGAGGTAGTGGCCCGTGCAGTCCGAGGCGAGCCGTTGCGCCTCGGACGACATGTCCTCCGCACGGTCGACGAAATGGCAGGTGCCGCCGTAGAACTCGATGAGGTCGATCTTCTCCTGCACGGTCGACCGTGGGACGACCGTAATGAACGGCAGTCCCAGCATCCGGGCGAAGTACGCCTCGGAGACGGCGGTGGATCCGCTCGACGATTCCACGAGCGTGGTGTCCTCACGGATGCGTCCGTTGACCAGGCCGTAGAGGAGGAGCGAGCGCGCGAGGCGGTGCTTGAGCGAACCGGTCGGATGCACGGACTCGTCCTTGAGGTACAGGTCGATGCCCCACTCCGGCGGCAGCGGGAACAGGTGCAGGTGCGTGTCGGCGCTGCGGTTCGCGTCGGCTTCCAGCAGGGCGATGGCGGTGCTGGTCCAGGAGGTCATGCCATCGACACTACCGGCCGCATCCGACGCCGAACGGGGCGGACGGTCGCCGCAGCGGAGCGCAAACGGTGACGCTCAGGGAGAGGTCGCGTGACGCAGCCAGCGCTCGATTCCGGCGATGTGCGCGGTGGTGAGAGAGGTGGCCAGCGCGGGGTCGCGCATCGCGATGGCGTCGGCGATCGCTCGGTGCTCCGACAGCGTGCGGTCGAGCGCATCGGCCTCGGTGAGACCCCGCCAGGCGCGGGCGCGGACCGTCTGGCTGCTCATGTGCTCGATCAGGCTGGCGAGGTAGGCGTTGCCTGCCATCTCCACGATGTCGCGATGGAACCGGATGTCGTGGTCGACGAGCTCGTCGATGTTGACCGAGGCGTCGACCCCGTCGACCTCGCGCTGCAGTGCCGCGATCTGCTCGTCCGAGCCGAGGGTGGCGGCAAGGCCCGACGCCTGCGACTCCAGCATCCGGCGGACGGCGAAGATCTCGAGCATCGAGTCGTCGTCGTGCATGTCGACGACGAACGAGACGGCCTCGAGCAGCAGATGCGGTTCGAGGCTCGTCACGTAGGTGCCGTCGCCCCGGCGCACATCGAGCACACGGATCACCTCCAACGCCTTGACCGCCTCGCGCATGGAGCTCCGGGAGAGGCCGAGCCGTTCGGACAGCTCCTTCTCCGGGGGAAGGCGATCGCCTGGGGCGAGCTCGCCCGACACGATCATCGCCTTGATCTTCGCGATCGCGTCGTCTGTCACCGCCATGGCGTCCTCCTGGTGCATGATCCGAAGTCGGATCGGTCGAGTGCCGTGCTCACTCCGGTCGGAGTCTCAGCCGTGACATGCCGCCATCGACCTCGATGGCGACGCCCGTGGTGGAGCCCGCCTCCGGGCTCACGAGATAGGCGACGGCAGCGGCGACCTCGTCGGGGTCGACCAGGCGGCCGTGGGGCTGCCGTGCTTCGAGCGCCGAGCGTTCCGCTGCCGGATCGGCGGACGCGTCGAGCAGTCGGCCCACCCAGGGTGTGTCCGCGGTGCCGGGATCGACGGCGTTCACGCGGATGCCCTCGCGCAGGTGATCGGCGGCCATCGCGCGGGTCAGAGCCGACACGGCGCCCTTGGAGGCGCTGTACAGCGCGCGCTGCGGGAGGCCGATCGTGGACGCGACGGATGCCGTGTTGCACACCGCGGCGGACGGCGACTGCCGCAGCCAGGGGAGCGCGGCCGAGGTCACGCGGGCGATGCCGGTCACGTTGACCGAGAGCACGCGCGCCCACTCGTCGTCGTCGTTCGCGGCGATATCGCCCTGTGCGCCGACTCCGGCGTTGTTCACGACGATGTCGATGCGGCCGAACGCCTCGGCGACGCGAGCCACCGCGGCGTCGACGCTCGCACGGTCCGAGACGTCAGCCACGAAGGTGGGGAACGCGGGGGCGGCTGTCGAGCGGCCACGGTCGAGCACCGCGACCGTGGCTCCGTCGGCGTCCAGGCGTCGAGCGATCGCCGCACCGATGCCGGAGGAGCCGCCCGTGACGATCGCGACCAGCCCCTCCAGCGATCCGGTCATCGCCGTGCTTCCCAGGCGACGAACTCCTGGCGCTGACGGCCCAGACCGTCGATCTCGATCTCGACCACATCGCCCGCGGCGAGGTAGGGGAACCGGCCCGACAGTGCGACACCCTGCGGAGTGCCGGTGAGGATCAGGTCGCCCGGCTCGAGGGTCACGTACTGCGACAGGTGATGCACGATGTGCTCGACCGTGAAGATCATGTCACTCGTGTTCGAGTCCTGCCGCGGTTCTCCGTTGACGAAACTGCGCAGGCCGAGCGCCTGGTGGTCGACCTCGTCGGGAGTGACCAGCCACGGGCCGGTGGGGTTGAACCCCGGGGCGATCTTGCCCTTGGACCACTGTCCGCCCGACACCTCGATCTGGAACGCGCGCTCGGAGACGTCGTTCGCGGTGACGAAACCCGCGACGTGCGCGAGCGAGTCCGCAGGGGAGTCCAGGTACGCGGCGCGGGCGCCGATCACGATGCCGAGCTCGACCTCCCAGTCGGTCTTCTCGCTGCCCCGCGGGATCGTCACGGGGTCGTTGGGCCCGACGACGGTGTTCGGGGTCTTCAGGAACAGGATCGGGATGGTCGGCGGCTCCGAGCCCGATTCCGCGGCGTGCGCCGCGTAGTTCATCCCGATGCAGATCACGGCGCTCGGACGGGCGATGGGGGCGCCGATGCGCATCCCGTCGGCATCCGGGAGTTCGGGCAGCTGGCCGGCGTCGCGCGCCGACGCGACACGAGAGACGAAATCGCTCTCGAGGAAATCGCCGTTGACATCGGATGTCACGGGACGCAGGTCGAGGTAACGGTCATCCTCCACGAGGACGGGGATCTCCGAGCCGAGGGTGCCGAGCCGCGCGAACTTCATGATTCTCCTGATCGATCGGGAGGCCGCGACGCCGCAGCCCGTGTCGTAGCCAGTATAGACATCGGATGTTTACGCGTGTCGAGGTCCGGGGCGAACGAGTCGACTCAGGGAGCCGTGGTCGCGCGACGCGCACGATACGCGGCGACGGCGTTCCGGTTCGCACAGGTCGTCGAGCAGTACCGCTTCGAGCGGTTGCGCGAGAGGTCGAGGGCGATGGACAGGCAGGTGTCGTCCTCGCACACGCTGAGGCGGGATCCCTCGTCGGTGCGGATGACATCGATCAGAGCCATCGCGGTCTCGATCAGGATGCGCTCGGCCAGCGGCTGCTCGTCGGCGACGGCGTGCAGGTGCCAGTCGGCGCCGTCGTGGCGGCGCAGTCGAGGAGTGAGGCGCGATTCGGCCAGCGCATCGTTGACCCGCTCGGCCATCTCGTCGCGTCCGGCGAGCAGCATCGCGCGCAGTCGCGGGCGCAGACGTCGGAGGGCGGAGACCTCGCGGTCGTCGCGATCGAGCCGCCCGGTGTAAGGGAACTCCCGGAGGAATGCCGCCTCGTCGTCGAGGTCGGCCAGGGTGTCCGGCTCTTCGGCGGAGTTCACGAGCCAGACGGCAGCCCGCAGAGCCTCTTCCGTGTCATCGGTGAAGATCATGTTGACATCTTACTTGGGGCGCGCGTAGCGTCATCGATCATGAGGAGGTTGACGAGTGACACGGCGATCGCCTCGGCGGGCGGGGTGCGCCTCGGAATGCCGCTCGCGATCGCCGCCGCGTTCTCTTTCGGCATGTCCGGCGGGTGGGCGCGCGGCCTGATCGACGCCGGATGGACGCCGGGGGCGGCGGTCACTGCGCGTCTCTGCGTCGCCGCCGTCGTCCTCCTCGTCCCGACGATCCTGGCGCTCCGCGGCCGCTGGGGTCTCCTGCGGCGCAACCTCGGCATGATCCTCGCCTACGGGTTGCTCGCGGTGGCGGCCACCCAGCTCTTCTACTTCCAGGCTGTCGCGGTGATGGATGTCGGCATCGCGCTGCTCGTCGAGTACACCGCCCCGATCGCCGTGCTGTTGTGGTTGTGGCTGCGCCGAGGGGAGCGGCCGAGCAGGAAGAGCGTCATCGGGGCGGTCATCGCCTTCGTCGGGCTGGTGCTGATGCTCGACGTCGTCACCGGCGCCGAGGTGAACGTGCCAGGCATCCTGTGGGCGCTCGGGGCCATGGTGGGGGCGGCTGCCTACTTCGTGCTCTCCGCCAAGGCCGACACGGGTCTGCCGCCCATCGCCCTCGCCGGCAGCGGTCTGCTGCTCGGTGCTGTCGCCCTCGCTCTCGCGGGTGCCGTCGGCATCCCCCCGATCGCGTGGACGACGGATGACGTCTCCTACCGATTCGGCAGCGTGCCCTGGTTCGTCCCTGTCCTTGCGATGGGTGTCATCGCCACCGCGCTCGGGTACGGGCTCGGGATCGCCTCGACGCGGATGCTCGGATCCCGGCTCGCCTCGTTCGTCGCGCTCGCCGAGGTCGTCGCCGCGCTCCTGTACGGGTGGCTGCTGCTCGGGCAGCTCCCCGACCTGCTGCAGGCGCTCGGCGGGGTGCTCGTGCTCGTCGGCGTCATCGTGGTCAAGCTCGGCGAACCCGTCGCACCCCCGTCCTGACGCCGCCGGCTTCTGCGGAGAATGTATACGCCGGAACGCATCTACGAGGAAAAGGGGCATCCGGATCAACCTTATGTATACACTGAGGGGATGACCCTTCCCGCTGAGCGGACCTCCGCGAGCGATCGCGCGTACACGGCCCTGCTGGACGACATCCAGTCGGGCGTGCTCGCGGCCGGCGCCGTGCTCGGCGAGGTCGAGCAGGCCGAACGGCTCGGCGTGAGCCGCACGCCCATGCGTGAGGCGCTGCGTCGTCTCGCTGCCGACGGCCTCGTGGTCCAGCAGTCGCCGCGGGTCACGGTCGTCGCCGATCTGGACGCCGACGACATCCGCTCGCTCTTCGAGATCCGCCGTGCGCTCGAGGAGAGCTCGGCCCGCCTCGCCGCCGCACGAGGGGATTCCGCGCTGTTCGCCGCGCTCGCCGACGAGTTCGCGCACGTCGACCTCCACGCCGCCGAAGGCCGTGATGCGTACTACGCGCTCATCGCGCGCTTCGACGCCGCGCTCGACGCGGCGGTCGACAACGACTACATCGCCTCGGCCCTGCGGACCGTGCGCACGCACCTCGTGCGCGTGCGACGCATGGCCCGCGACAAGCCCGCCCGCCTCGCTGCCTCGGCCGCCGAGCACCGGATCATCGCAGAGGCCCTGGCGGCGCGCGACGGCGACCTCGCAGCCCATGCCACGCACGTGCACCTGCACAACGCGCTCGCCGGCATCCTCGACTCCCTCCCCGACGACTCTCCCCACAACAGCGAAGGACGCTCATGACCGTCACCCACCACGTCCGCGTGCACCGCAGCGACGAGAACCTCGCCCGTGAAGACCAGCTGGCCTGGAAGATCGCCGAGGTCGCCGCCGACCCCGTCGAGGTCGAGCAGGACGTCGTCGACATGATCATCAACCGCATCATCGACAACGCGTCGGTCGCGGCGGCCTCGCTCACCCGTGCCCCGATCAACGCGGCCCGCGCACAGGCCTTCAGCCACCCCGTCTCGACCGGCGGCGTCGGCGCGAACCTCTTCGGCGCAGAACTCGACCGCCGCACCAGCCCGGAGTGGGCGGCGTGGGCGAACGGCGTGGCCGTGCGCGAGCTCGACTACCACGACACCTTCCTCGCCGCCGAGTACTCGCACCCCGGCGACAACATCCCGCCGATCCTCGCGGTCGCGCAGCACACCGGCAAGGACGGACGGGCGCTCGTGCGCGGCATCGCGACCGGCTACGAGATCCAGATGGACCTGGTGCGCGCGATCTGCCTGCACAAGCACAAGATCGACCACGTCGCCCACCTCGGCCCGTCGGCCGCCGCCGGCATCGGCACCCTGCTCGGGCTCGACGTCGAGACGATCTACCAGGCCGTCGGACAGGGTCTGCACACCACGACCGCCACGCGTCAGAGCCGCAAGGGCGAGATCTCGACCTGGAAGGCGCACGCCCCGGCCTTCGCCGGCAAGATGGCCGTCGAGGCGGTCGACCGGGCGATGCGCGGGCAGACCAGCCCCGCGCCGATCTACGAAGGCGAAGACGGCGTGATCGCGTGGATGCTCGACGGCAAGGGTGCCGCCTACGACGTGCCGCTGCCCGCCGCGGGCGAGCCCAAGCGCGCGATCCTCGACTCGTACACCAAGGAGCACTCGGCCGAGTACCAGGCCCAGGCGCTGATCGACCTCGCCCGCAAGCTCGGGATCGAGAACCCGGCGCTGCGCGACCCGCAGAACATCGACGCCATCGTCATCCACACCAGCCACCACACCCACAACGTGATCGGCTCCGGCGCGAACGACCCGCAGAAGTACGACCCGACCGCATCGCGCGAGACGCTCGACCACTCGGTGCCCTACATCTTCGCGGTCGCCTTGCAGGACGGCGGCTGGCACCACGTCGACTCCTACGCCCCCGAGCGCGCCGGCCGTGCCGACACGGTCGCCCTGTGGCACAAGATCACCACGGCCGAGGATGCCGAGTGGACGCGCCGCTACCACTCCGAGGACCCGGACGAGAAGGCGTTCGGCGGCCGCGTCGAGATCCGTCTGACCGACGGGTCGACCGTGGTCGACGAGATCGCCGTGGCCGACGCGCATCCGCTGGGAGCACGTCCGTTCGCGCGCGAGAACTACATCGCGAAGTTCCGTCTGCTGGCAGAACCCGTGCTCGAACCCGCCGAGATCGAGCGGTTCCTCGCCCTCGTGCAGCGCCTGCCCGAGCTGACGGCCGCCGAGGTCGGCGAGCTCTCGATCGTCGCGAAGCCCGGCGTGCTCGACGCCGCTCCGGCTCCCCAGGGACTGTTCTGATGCTGTACTCCACCATCACACCGGCCGAGAAGCGGAGACTGTTCCGGGAGCGGCTGGCGAGCGGAGAGCTGCTGCGCTTCCCCGGCGCATTCAACCCGCTGAGCGCCCGCCTGATCGAGCAGAAGGGCTTCGACGGCGTCTACATCTCCGGAGCCGTGCTGTCCGCCGACCTGGGCCTGCCTGACATCGGCCTGACCACGCTCACCGAGGTGGCCGGCCGCGCCAAGCAGATCGCCCGCATGACCGACCTCCCCGCCATCGTCGACGCCGACACGGGCTTCGGTGAGCCGATGAACGTCGCCCGCACGATCCAGGAGCTCGAGGACGCGGGTCTCGCCGGCACGCACATCGAGGACCAGATCAACCCCAAGCGGTGCGGCCACCTCGACGGCAAGGCCGTGGTCGACGAGAACACCGCGATCAAGCGCATCCGTGCCGCAGCCGACGCCCGCCGCGACGAGAACTTCCTCATCATGGCGCGCACCGACATCCGCGCGATCGAGGGTCTGGACGTCGCGATCGACCGCGCCAAGGCGCTGGTCGATGCGGGGGCGGACGCGATCTTCCCCGAGGCCATGCGCACGCTCGCCGAGTTCGAGGCCATGGCCGAGGCGCTCGACGTGCCGATCCTGGCGAATATGACCGAGTTCGGCAAGAGCGAGCTGTTCTCCGTCGATCAGCTGCGAGACGCGGGAGTGAACCTGGTCATCTGGCCGGTGTCGCTGCTGCGCATCTCGATGGGGGCGGCAGGCCGTGCACTGGATACTCTGAACGACGAGGGGCACCTGACCTCGAAGCTCGGCGAGATGCAGCACCGCGCCGATCTCTACGACCTGATCGACTACGAGTCGTACAACCACTTCGACTCCGGCGTCTTCAACTTCACCATCACGAAGGAGTGACCATGACCGAGCCGGACATCAAAAAGGGCCTTGCGGGCGTCGTCGTCGACACGACCGCGATCTCGAAGGTGAACCCCGAGACGAACAGCCTGCTGTACCGCGGCTACCCGGTGCAGGAGCTCGCGGCGACGCAGCCATTCGAGGCGGTGGCCTACCTGCTGTGGCACGGCGAGCTGCCGACGCCGGAGGAGCTCGCGGCGTTCCGCGTCGAGGAGCGCATACACCGCGCGCTCGCCGACAACGTCAAGGCCGCGATCGACCTCGTGCCGCTGGAGGCGCATCCGATGGACGAGGTCCGCACCGCCGTGAGCCTGATCGGCGCGTCCGACCCCGGTGCCGGCGGATCCGTGCTCGATGCGGGCGGCAGCCCCGAGCAGAACCTCGAGCGCAGCATCCGCCTCTTCGCGGCCCTTCCCGCGATCGTGGCCTACGGGCAGCGGCGTCGTCGCGGCCAGGAGGCCATCGCCCCCCGCGACGACCTCGACTACTCCGCCAACTTCCTGTGGATGACGTTCGGCGAAGAGGCCGACCAGGTCGTCGTCGATGCCTTCAGCCGCTCGATGATCCTCTACGCGGAGCACTCGTTCAACGCCTCCACCTTCACGGCTCGCGTGATCACCTCCACGCTCAGCGACCTGTATTCGGCGGTCGTCGGCGCGATCGGTGCGCTCAAGGGGCCGCTCCACGGCGGTGCGAACGAAGCCGTGCTGCATATCTTCGACGACATCGGCTCGGCCGAGAACGTGGGGCCCTGGCTCGACAAGGCTCTCGCCGAGAAGCGCAAGATCATGGGCTTCGGGCACCGCGTCTACAAGAAGGGCGACTCCCGTGTGCCCACCATGAAGGCGGCGCTCGACACCCTCGTGGAGCACTACGACCGCCCGGAGGTCGCCGCGCTGTATGACGCGCTCGAGTCGGAGTTCGTGGCGCGCAAGGGCATCTACCCGAACCTGGACTATCCCTCGGGACCCGCGTACAACCTCATCGGCTTCGACACGCTCACGTTCACCCCGCTGTTCGTGGCGGCGCGCGTGACCGGATGGACGGCGCACGTGATCGAGCAGGCCGGAGCCAACGCGCTCATCCGTCCGCTCTCGCACTACGACGGTCCAGAGGAGCGGCACATCGAGGACTGATCTCGACAGTTCGACGGACGCGCCTCCCGCTCGGGGGGCGCGTCCGTCGCGTGTGGGGGCCGGCAGCCATGCGGCACGCTGATCCGTCTCGGAGTCGCCGTCTCGGACAGGTGGAAGGTAACATGTCACGGTCGCCCGCGCGGGCGACCCTTCTTACCGGTAGCTAGCCCGAGGTCCCTCTTGAGTGTCGACATACCCCACTTCTCGCCCGAACTCCGTCGCTCGATCCACGAGCTCCGCGTCGAGGTCGCGCGTCTGCATCGCGAGCTCGTGCGCTACGGACTCGTGGTCTGGACCGGGGGCAACGTCTCCGCTCGCGTGCCGGGCCACGAGCTGTTCGTGATCAAGCCCTCCGGGGTGTCGTACGACGACCTCGCCCCGGAGAACATGATCCTGTGCGATCTCGATGGTCGCGCGATCGCCGGGACACCGGGCAGCGACCTCGCGCCGTCCAGCGATACCGCCGCGCACGCCTACGTGTACCGGAACATGCCCGAGGTGGGTGGGGTGGTGCACACGCACTCGACATACGCGGTCGCCTGGGCGGCCAGGGGGGAGGAGATCCCCTGCGTGCTGACGGCCATGGCCGACGAGTTCGGTGGACCGGTGCCCGTCGGACCTCTCGCAGTCATCGGAGACGACTCGATCGGACGCGGCATCGTCGAGACCCTCAGCGGTCGGCGTTCACGCGCGGTGCTGATGCGCAACCACGGGCCGTTCACGATCGGAGCGGATGCGAGGGACGCGGTGAAGGCGGCCGTCATGGTCGAGGACATCGCGCGCACGGTCCATCACGCGCGCGCGGGAGGTGAGCTCCTGACCCTGCCCGCGGACACGATCGACCGCCTGTACGCGCGGTACCAGGATGTGTACGGGCAGAGCACGGACGTCCGGCGATGAGGGCGCAGGGCACGGCACGCGCAGACATCCTCGCTGGGCGGACGAGTCTGGGCATCGAGCTCGGCTCCACGCGCATCAAGGCCTGTCTCGTCGGGGCCGACCTGGCAGACGTGTTGGCGACGGGAGGGTTCTCGTGGGAGAGCCGCCTGGTCGACGGCGTCTGGAGCTATGACATCGACGATGTGTGGGAGGGGCTGCGCGCCGTGTACACGGAGTTGGTGGCCGATGTGCACGACCGGTACGGCATCCGACCCACCACGTTCGGCGCCATCGGGATCTCCGCCATGATGCACGGCTACCTGGCCTTCGACACCGACGGGGCACTCCTGACGCCCTTCCGCACGTGGCGGAACACCGGGACGGCCGCCGCGGCAGCCGAACTCAGCGCACTCTTCGGGGTGCACGTGCCGCAGCGCTGGTCGGTGGCGCACCTGCATCATGCCGTGCGTGCGGGAGAGGCGCACACGGAGCGGATCGCCGCGCTGAACACGCTGGCCGGATACGTGCACGAAAGCCTCACCGGTCATCGCGTGCTCGGCATCGGCGACGCATCGGGCATGTTCCCGATCGATCCGGCGACAGGCGCATACGACGAACGGATGCTCGCGGCGTACGACGACCTCGTACGCGATCAGCTGCCGCGCCCCCTCCGCGACCTCCTCCCCGAGGTCCAGCGCGCCGGGACGCCGGCGGGTCAGCTCACGGTCGAGGGCGCCCTGCTGCTCGATCCGTCCGGGCTGTTGCAGTCAGGCATCCCGTTGTGTCCTCCCGAGGGCGACGCCGGGACGGGCATGGTCGCGACCAACGCGGTCTCACCGCGCACGGGCAACGTCTCCGCCGGCACCAGCATCTTCGCGATGGTCGTGCTGGAGCGGCCGCTGAGCAAGGCCCACCGAGAGCTCGACGTCGTGATGACTCCGGCGGGCGACGAGGTCGCGATGGTGCACTGCAACAACGGCGCCAGTGACATCGCGGCCTGGGCGCGCCTCTTCGTGCGGTTCGCTGCGGCGGCGGACCGCCCGGTTGACGACGACGTGGCCTTCGACGTGCTCTTCCGTGAAGCTCTCGATGGGGAAGCGGATGCCGGGGGCCTCCTCTCCTACCACTATCTGGCCGGCGAACCGATCGCCGGTCTCTCCGCCGGCCATCCGCTCCTGGTCCGTTCGCCCGCGGACTCCTTCACGCTGGCGAATCTCATGCGGTCGCACCTCTACGGCGTGTTCGGGGCGCTCGCCCTCGGCATGCGGGTCCTGTCGGAGGAGGGCGTGCGGCTCGACCGGCTGTTCGCGCACGGGGGTCTGTTCCGCACGCGCGGGGTGGCGCAGCGGCTGCTCGCCGGGGCGCTGAACGTTCCTGTCGCCGTCGGCAGTCTCGCCGGAGAGGGCGGCGCGTGGGGGATCGCGGTCCTGGCGTCGTATCTCGCCCACGCGGAGCGGACCGGACTGGGCAGGTACCTGGACGAGTGCGTCTTCCCCGAGAACGACGCCGTCGTGATCGCCCCGGACGAGCGGGATGCCGCCGGCTTCGCGAGCTATCTCGAGCGGTACCAGGCTGGTCTCGCGATCGAGGCGGCTGCGGTCGACGCGATGACGCCGCGCACCTGAGACCGCCGCGGGTCGGAGTCGTCGAGCGTGTCTCCGACCCGCGGGGCACGTCACCGGGCGGTGAGCGCAGGGACCACGATCGTCTTGATCGCGGTGGGGTCCGTCTTGGCTTTCATGAGCGCCTCGCCTGCGTCCTGCAGTCCGTACCGACCGGTGATGAGGGAGTCCACGCTCACGGTCCCGGTGGCGATGAGATCGAGCGCCGTCGGCCACGTGTTGACATAGCGGAACGTTCCGGTCAGGGTGATCTCCCGGTGCTGGATCATCGCGATGGGCAGTTCGAGACGGTCCGCTCCCATCCCCACCAGGACGGCCGTGCCGCCGGGGCGCAGCGTCGGGATCGCCGAGACGATCGCGGCGGCGTTGCCCGAGGCGTCGATGTACACGTCGAAGCGCTCCTGATAGTCGGCTGGATCGACGTCAGCCGGATCGATCGCCGCGGTCGCTCCGTGCGCGAGCGCATGCTCTCGCCGACCTGCCACGGGATCGCTGATGACGACCTCGGTCGCGCCGAAGGCGCGAGCCACCTGGGCGTTCAGCACGCCGATCGGACCCGCCCCGGTGATGAAGACGCGCGAGGAGGCGGTGATGCCGGATCTCCGAACGGCATGGACGGCGACGGAGACGGGCTCCGCCAGCGCTCCTTGCTCGAAGGAGACGCCGTCGGGCAGGCGGTGCGCGAAGTCGTCGTCGATGACTTCGTACTCGGCGAAGGACCCGTCGCAGGGCCAGGCGCCGTAGAACTCCACCGCGCGACACAGGTGATAGTCCCCGCGTTTGCAGTACTCGCACCGACGGCAGACGGTCTGCGGTTCGACGGAGACGCGCGTCCCGATCCGGTCTGCCGACACGTCGGAGCCGACCGCGACGATCGTGCCCGCCGACTCGTGTCCGAGCACGACGTCGCCGTGCACGACGATGTCGCCGATCCGCCCCGTCTCGTAGAAGTGGGTGTCGGATCCGCAGACGCCGACGGCTTCGACGCGTACGAGCACCTGGCGTGGACCGACCGGCGGCACCGGGACGCGGCGGAGTTCGACGGTGCGCGGCGCGGTGAGCACGCTCGCGAGCATGTCTTCGGGGTGGGTGGCGGTCATGGTGGTTCTCTCCTTCTTCTCGGGGACGGATGTGCGATGGTCAGCCCTTGACGGTTCCCGCCGTCAGGCCACCGACGATCCACCGCAGCGAGAACACCGCGAAGAGGATGCCGGGGACGATCGAGACCATGGTGGCGGCGGCCATCGGGCCCCATTCGATCGACTGGTAGCCGATGTACTGCTGCAACCCCGTCGTCACCGTCTGCGTGTGGCGACCGGCCAGCACGAGCGGCAGCGTGTAGTTGTTCCACGCCCAGACGAACGAGAGCATCAGGCTCGCCGCCAGGCCGGGAGCGATCAGGCGGAACAGCACGTGCCGGAACGCCGTCCAGCGGGTGCCGCCGTCGACGGCCACCGCCTCCTCGAGTTCGCCCGGCAGATCTTCGATGAACGAGCGCAGCATCCACACCAGCATCGGCAGCGTCACCAGCTGGTACGCCAGGATCAGGCCGAGGTAGCTGTCGGCGAGGTGCGTCTTCTGGAAGATCAGGTACAGCGGCAGGATGATCAGCAGCTCGGGCGCGAAGCGGAGCGAGAGGATGCCGAAGGCGATGTTCTCCTTGCCACGGAACGAGAAGCGCGCGAGGGCATAGGCGGTGGGCAGCCCGATTACCAGGGTGACGAGGAGCGAGCCGGCGGTGACGATCAGCGAGTTGGCGAACGGGGTCAGGAACTCGGGACCGCTGAAGACCTCGATGTAGTTGTCGAGCGTGGGGGCGAAGAGGAAGAGCGGCGGATTGGAGACGATCTGGTCCGGTGTCTTGAGCGAAATCAGGAAGATCCACGCGATCGGCCCCAGGGTGAACAGCGACCACAGGGAGAGGCCGGCGACCACGAGTCCGTGAGCGGTGGTGCGCCGAGAGCGTCTGGTGCCGCGGGAGACGTATGGGATGGTCATCGTGCGGGCGTTCTCCGGCGTGGTCATGCGGAGATCTCCTTCCGGCGCGCTTTGAGGAGCAGGAACGAGAGCGCGTAGCAGATCGCCCACAGGACGACCAGCGCGGCCATCGAAGCTCCGAAGTTGAGGTTCCGGATGCCGTCCAGGTAGGCCAGCACGTGGAGATTCGTCGTGGCGTCGACGGGACCGCCCTTCGTCGTCGTGTAGATGACGTCGAACATCTTGAGGGAGTCGATCCCGCGGAAGGCGACCACGACGACGAGCACGGGGGTGATCATCGGCACCGTGATCGCGAAGAAGTGGCGGACGTTGCCGGCGCCGTCGACCGCCGAGGCCTCGCGGAGCTCGGGAGGCACGCTCTTGAGGGCCGCCTGCATCAGCAGGACCACGAACGGCGTGTAGAGCCAGACATCGACGAGCATCACCGAGAGCAGCGCGGTGTCGGGTCCGTTGAACCACAGCGAACCCGTGCCCCCGAGCGCCTCGATGAGCCAGTTCGTCACGCCGTTCTCGGTGAGCATGACCTTCCACATCAGTGCCGCGATGACCGGCGGCATCAGCAGGGGGAGCACGACGATGATCCGGAAGACGCTGCCGTAGCGACCGTGGTTGAGCGCGAGAGCGATGAGGATCCCGAGGGTGAGCTCGACGGCCACCACGCCGACGGCGTACAGCAGGGTGACGAGGATCGCATGCCACCCGTCGCCCGAACTGAACAGCACAAGGAAGTTCTTCCCTCCGTTGATCTCCGGCGCTCCGCGGCTCAGCCGGTACGAGGTGAACGACCAGGCGACACCCGTCAGGAAGGGGTACATGATGGCCACGAGCACGGCGAGGCCGGGGAGGACGAGCAGGTAGGGCAGGGACGCTTTGTGTTTCATCGGCTTCTTTCCCGCAGAGGGGGCGGCCCGAACCGGGCCGCCCCCTCTGGTTCACTCGGAGATGATCTGATCGATCTCGTCGGCGGCGTCGTCTGCCGCCTGCTTCGCGGTCTTCTGCCCGAGTACCGCGGACTGGAGTTCGATGGCCCAGGCGTCGCCGATCTCGGGCCACGTGGACGAGGGGGTGTACGCCCACGTGGCGTAGTCGGAGAGGATCTTCTGCCAGGTCTCGTTGTAACCGCCCCAGTCGGCGGTGGCGTCGGACATCTCGGGGCTCTGCGCCACGGACTGCCGTGTCGGGTTCATGTTCCCGTTCGCGATGGCGCTGGTGAGCGTCTCCTTGGACGAGGCCCACTGCATGAAGAGCCAGGCCGCGTCCTTGTGCTCCGACGCGGCGTTCATGCCGAGCGACCACACCCACATGCTCGAGCCGCGGCCCGCCGGACCCTCGGGAGGCAGCGCGTAGCCGACCTTGCCGCCGATCGCGCTCTTCTCGAAGTCGGGTGCCATGTGGTCGGCGTCGATGTAGAAGGCGGCATTGCCGGCGATGAAGTCCTGCTGAGCCTCGTACCACGTGTAGGTGCTCGCCGCCTTCGGCGCGTACTGCATGAGGTCGACCCATTGCTGGGTCGCAGCCACGGCTTCCGGTGAGTTCACCGCGGCCTTCCCGTCGACGATGTCCTTCGCGCCGTGGGCGAGCAGGAAGGTGCTGAACGGGTTGAGCGTCGGGTAGGTCTTGTCGCCGCGGCTCACGAATCCCGAGATCTTGTGTCCGTCGTACTCGGTGCCGTTCAACTGCTTCGCGGCCGCGAGCAGCTCGTCGATCGTCTGGGGCACCGCGATGCCCGCGGCGTCGAGGATGTCTTTCCGATAGAAGAGCGCGTACCCCTCCTCGTTCACCGGCAGAGCCCAGAGCCCGCCCTTGCCGGCGCCGGAGTACTCGGTCTTGTCCCATCGGAGGGAGTCGATGAGCGCGGGGTAGAAGTCGTCGAAGTCCCAGTCGGGCGACGTGCGCGTCTCGTCTTTGATCCAGGGACGCAGATCTTCGACCCACCCCGCCGCGGCGTACTGGTAGTTCATGGGCTGGGAGGTCATGAACGCGTCGTAGTTGCCCGAGCCCGATTGCAGCTCGGTCAGGAGCTTCACCATGTAGTCGGTCTCGGACAGGGTCTCGAGGTTGACGTCGATTCCGGTCAGGTCCTCGAACTCGTCGAGGTGCGCCTTGATCGCGTTCGAGTACGGGTGCTCGCTCATCAGGAGGTTGAGCTCCTGCCCCTGGAAGTTCTTCCAGTCGAACCCGTCGAGCGGGGCTTGCGTCTCCGATGCGGATCCGTCGGCGGCGCAGCCGCTGAGGACGAGCCCCGCGGAGAGCAGCGCGATGCCGGCGAGTGCGGAACGGCGGTGGCGGTGGTGTGCTGAGCGCAGCAAAATGACCTCCTCTGGTCATCGGGGTGTGGTCGTGCGGGTGATCGGGCCTTGCTCGGGAGGATCACCGGATCATTGTGTCTCGACCGCTCGCTCTGGAAGGTATGGTGCACATATGAGCGCAAAACCGAGAATCGATCAGCGGGTCGCCTACGTGTACGTGGCCATGCAGAACCTCGCCGAAGGGCGGCCCCTGAACGAGATCGCCGAGGAGCTCGGCATATCGAGGTTCGCCGCGGCGCGGATGGTGCGGCGTGCGCGGGAGCTCGGACTGATCGAAGTCCGAGCTGTGGTGGATGATCCCGTCGAGGTCGATCTGTCCGCTCGTCTCGCACGCCGGTACGGTCTGGAGTCCGCCATCGTCGTGGCGACGCCGTCGACGGGGGTCGCCGACGTACGGGCAGCGCTCGCCGCGGTGGCGGCCCGGTTCTTCGTCGAGCACGCCGTCGAAGACGATGTGGTCGGCATGACCCCCGGCCGGACCTCCGTCGCGATGTCCCGGTGCGTGGAGCAGCTGCCCTGGCTGGATGTCGTGCAGCTGACCGGCGTCGGGGATCCGAACCTCGCGAACGGCGTCGAGGCGATCCTCAACATCGGGCGGATGAGCGGCGGAGCGACCTTCCCCCTTTACGCGCCGATCTTCGTCCCGGACGGGCAGAAGGAGGGCATTCTCCGCCACCCCGCGAACGCCCGCACGGTGCAGCGCTTCTCCGCGGTCACGGCGGCGTATCTGACGATCGGCGGATGGCCGGACGCCTCGCTGCTGGCGACGCAGGTCGCGGAGGTCGGCGAGATGGATCGTTTCGCGGACCGCGACGTGGTCGCGGAGATCGGAACGGTGCTCCTCGACAGCAGCGGGCGTTCGATCTCGGGTTTCGAAGACCTGATCGTCGGAATCGGTGAGGACGCCACCCGTGCGATCCCGCTCCGCGTCGCCGTCGGCGGCGGCGCCGACAAGGCGCGCGCGGTGCGGGCGGTCCTCGACTCCGGCATCGCACAGGTCGTCATCACGGATGCGCATTCGGCGTCGCTCGCGCTGGACGCGGCGGCGGACTGATCCGCTCCGGCGGTGGGGTCGGTCGGCAGTTCCCGCGGGTCAGGCCGGCACTGCCGCGCCTGTCGTGTAGCGCCCGGACGACGCCCCGGTCAAGACCATGCGACGAATTCCTCCGGGGAGTAAGACAGATGCGGGGCGAACGGGTCGCCCGCGAAGGAGGATCCATGTCTGCTCCCGACGCCGTCACGGAGGTCAGGTCTCTCGTCCCGGCCCGCATGGACCGTCTTCCCTGGTCGCGATTCCACTGGATGATCATCGTCGGCCTCGGGTTCTCGTGGATCCTCGACGGGCTCGAGGTGCAGATCGTCGCGGCGAACGGGTACGCGGCGACCCTGGGCATGGGGCCGGCGGAAGTCGGCCTCGCCGGCACCTGTTACCTCCTGGGGCAGGTCTTCGGCGCCCTGGTGTTCGGACGCCTCGCCGACAGGCTGGGGCGCAAGAACCTGTTCCTCGTCTCGCTCGCGGTCTATCTCGTCGGGTCCGCCGTCGCCGGTCTCGCCTTCGCACCCTGGTTCTTCTACATCTGGCGGTTCGTGGCCGGTGCCGGTATCGGAGGCGAGTATGCGGCGATCAACTCGGCGATCGACGAGATCATCCCCGCCAAGTACCGCGGACGTGTCGACATCGCCATCAACGGCACCTACTGGGGCGGTGCGGCTCTCGGTGCCGTCGCGAACATGTTCTTCCTGAACACCGACCTCCTTCCCGCCGACCTCGGGTGGCGGCTCAGCTTCTTCGTCGGTCCTGTGCTCGGCATCCTCATCATCTGGCTCCGTCGGCACATCCCGGAGAGCCCGCGGTGGCAGATGACGCACGGCCGTGAGGAGGAGGCGGAGCGCAACGTCGATCAGATCGAGGAGCGCATCCGCAAAGAGGGCAAGACCATCGATCCGGTCGACGAGAGCAAGGCCATCACGGTCAAGGAGTACGGCAGCGTGCCGTTCCTCGTCATCGCGAAGGTGCTGTTCAAGAAATACCCGCGGCGCACGCTCGTCGGCATCACGATGATGGTGACGCAGTCGTTCCTGTACAACGCGATCTTCTTCACCTACGCCCTCGTGCTGGAGAACTTCTACGACACGCCTCCGGCGTCGGCATCGCAGTACTTCATCGTGTTCGCGGTCGGCAACCTCGCTGGCGCGCTCATCCTCGGCCACTTCTTCGACACCTGGGGCCGGCGCCGGATGCTGTTCTCGACGTACGTGCTCGCAGGCGCGATCCTCCTCGTCAGCGCATTCCTCTTCAACGCGGGCGTGCTGAACGCGGCGACGCACACCGCGTTCTGGTGCGCCTCCTTCTTCTTCGCCTCCGCCGGTGCGTCTGCGGCCTACCTGACCGTCAGCGAGATCTTCCCGCTGGAGCTGCGCAGCCAGGTGATCTCCTACGTCTTCTCGATCGGCCAGCTCGTCGGCGCGGTCGCTCCGGTGCTCTATGGCGCGTTGATCGGCGCGAGCGCCGAGTCGGGCGACCGCGGCCCGCTGTTCTGGGGCTACGTGCTCGGGGCTGCGATCATGATGTTCGGCGGCATCGTGTGCGGTGTGTTCGGGGTGAGCGCCGCGGGCAAGTCGCTCGAGGACATCGCGGATCCTCTTTCTCTTGTGGAACCCGCGGACACGCCGGTCACGCCCGGGGGCGCGGGGACGACGTCCTAGACGCGCTCAGCCGAGTGCGGCGATGAGTGCGACGGCGGTGGAGGCCGACGACTGCGGGTTCTGGCCGGTGATCAGCAGCCCGTCGACCACGACGTGGTCGCTCCACGGCTCCGCGACGGCGAGGTCGGCCCCCTCGGCGCGCAGAGCACTCTCGAGGAGGAACGGAGCCCGCTCGGCGAGACCGCCGATGCGCTCCTCCTCGTCGGTGAACGCCGTGATGCGTCTGCCCGCGACGACGGGTGCGCCCGCCGCGGTGCGAGCAGGGAGAAGCGCGGCGAGCCCATGGCAGACGGCGGCCAGCGGGCGGCCTGCCGACACCGTGGCGGTGATGAGCGATGCCGAGTCCTCGTCCGTCGCGAGATCCTGCATCGGTCCGTGACCGCCGGGGTAGTAGACCGCGTCGTACGCGGAGGGGTCGATGTCGGCCAGGACGAGGGGAGCGTCGAGGCCTGCGATCGCGTCGATCGCCGCGGTGTCATGATCGCCGATGCTGGCCGGGTCGGCGATCGGCACGACGCCACCGGGGGTGGCGAAGGTCACCGTGTGCCCGGCGTCGAGCAGGGCGCGATAGGGGACCAGCAGCTCTTCGGCCCAGTAGCCGGTCGGATGGATCGTGCCGTCGGCGAGGGTCCAGGTGCGGGCGCCGGTGACGACGAAGAGGACAGAAGACATTGGTGCTCCCAGATGGTCGGACGGCGAAGGCCGTGCGGATGCGATACCTGGGACAACGGCGGGTGATCACACCTGCTTCCGATAGATTCGCGATATGAGTGATCGAAATGGCGATGGCTTGCGAGACCTCGGTCTCTGGCGCACCTTCCTCGCCGCGCACCGCTCGGGGTCTGTGTCCGCCGCCGCACGGATGCTCGGCGTCGCCCAGTCGTCGGTGACCACGCAGCTGCAGGCGTTGGAGCGGATCGTGGGGGAGCCTCTCTTCGTCCGCCATGCACGAGGCATCCGCCCGACGCCCCGCGCGGACGACCTGGCCGTGCGGGTGTCAGGCCCGCTCGATGCGCTCGCTCTCGCCGTCGGGACCCGCGGGTCGGCGGAGACTCCGCCCGTGCGCATCGGCGGAGCGGCGGAGTTCGTCGAGCGTGTGGTGATGCCCGCAGTGGCGCCGATGATCGCGGCCGGGCGGCGCATCACGGTCGTCGAGGACCTGGCAGAGGAACTGCTCACGCAGCTTCGGGCCGGGAGCCTCGACGTCGTTGTCTCGGCCGTGCGCCCCCGGGGCCGCGCCCTTCCGTGTGCCGCGCTGATCGATGAGGAGTTCGCTCTCGTCGCCGCCCCGTCTCTCGGGGTGGTTCCGTCGACCGGACTGGGCCCCGCCGACCTCGAGGGCGTGCCTCTCCTCGCCTATGCGGGGGATGTGCCGATCCTGCGCCGGTATTGGCGGCACGTCTTCGCCACGCGGCTCGAGCGCACGCCCACGCTCATCGTCCCCGACCTCCGTGCGCTCGCGGCAGCGGCGGTCGCCGGGGCGGGAGCGACCGTGCTGCCGACGTATCTGATCGCCGACGAGCTGGAGGATGGCCGCCTGGTCGTCCTGCGCGAGACCGACGATGCGCCGATCAACACGCTCTACCTGGTGCGTCGACCCGGCCCGCTCACCGATGCGGTGGCGGAGATCGACAGAGTGCTCCGGCTCGCCGTGGGGTGAGCGGCGCCGACGATCAGCGGGTGAGCCAGCTCCGCAGCGAACGCGTGACGAACGGCAGCACCCAGTACGCCATGATCGGCGTGAGCACGAGCGTCGTGACCAGCACCCGCAGCCAGATCGGCAGGGAGTCCCACCCGGGGACGGGGCTCATCGCGTATGTGAAGGCCACGTTGACCGGGAAGAACCCCAGCCAGATCGAGGTCGCCTGCTTCCACCGCGGGGGAGCGGGAGCGACCGTCACCGTCTCGGTGCTCCCGTCGGCTGCCGGGAGCGTGATGGTCCCCGTCGTCGGCTCATCGAACCAGCCCTCGATCCCTGTCCGACGCTTGGAGCGCTCGCTGCGCACGAATCCCTCGCCCATCGACAGCCACCACGTACGCTCGGCGGACTGCTCCCACGCGACGAGCGACTCCTCGCTCGCGAACCGGTACAGCATGTGCCACACCTGCGAGTCCTCGCCGGCGCGCACCCAGCCGGAGCCGAGGAAGCCCGGATACTTCGTCGCGAGGTTCACGCCGGTCTGCACCCAGGCGGTCGCCTCCGTGATGCGGCCGGGGTCGACTTCGCGGCGGATGGAGACCGTGACGGGTTCGGACATGGTGCGCTCCTCGGGCGGAACGGGCGCCCTGGGTCGGGGCGTCGAGGCGGATGCGCCAGGGTGGCGGCGCATCGTCGATTCTAGTTCGGCGGCCGCGCGATGCCGGCCGTCCGGCGCCGCACGAGAAAGACCCCCGCCGACCCGATTCGGCGGGGGTCTTGCGGCGTGGGCGCCGCAACGGGAGCAAGAGCGCTCACCATCGCGCGGATGACGTGACACCCGATCCGGTCTGAGTCTTTGTCCGCGCACTTGCAGTTGTAGTCGGACGAGATGGACGGACGGTGAACGCGGCGCGAACAACCCACGGGTCGCAGTGAACGTCCGGAACGCGTCGATGCAAGGATGTCCTAGTAAATCTCCGGTCGTCCGAGTAAACTCGTCAAAGTGCCAACGACGGCACGGAGGGGTGTCACACAATGACTCGTACCATCGCCCATTTCGTAGGCGGATCGCTTCTGACGCCGGATGAGGGTCGCTTCGCGGACGTGTTCGATCCGAGCACAGGTGCCGTGCAGGCGCGCGTCCCTCTCGCTTCGGCGGAGGAGGTGCGGCGCGTGATCGCGAACGCCGAGGAGGCGCAGGTCGCCTGGGCGGCGACGAACCCCCAGAAACGCGCCCGCGTGCTGCTGCGCTTCCTCGACCTGGTGCAGCAGGAGATGACGTCGCTGGCCGAGCTCCTCGCGAGCGAACACGGCAAGACGGTCGACGATGCGAAGGGTGACATCCAGCGCGGCCTCGAGGTCATCGAGTTCTCCGCCGGAGCCCCGCACCTGCTCAAGGGCGAGTACTCCACGGGCGCCGGCGCAGGGATCGACGTGTACTCGATGCGGCAGCCGCTCGGCGTCGTGGCGGCGATCACCCCGTTCAACTTCCCCGCCATGATCCCGCTCTGGAAGGCAGGTCCGGCACTCGCGGCAGGCAACGCCGTCGTGCTCAAGCCGAGCGAGCGCGACCCCTCTGTGCCGGTGCGCCTGGCCGAGCTGTTCCTCGAGGCCGGGCTCCCGGCCGGGGTGCTCAACGTGGTGCACGGCGACAAGGAAGCCGTCGATGCTCTGCTCACCGACGACCGCATCCGTGCGGTCGGATTCGTCGGCTCCACACCGATCGCCGAGTACATCTACGCCACGGCCACAGCGCACGGCAAGCGGGCCCAGTGCTTCGGCGGCGCGAAGAACCACATGATCGTGATGCCTGATGCCGACCTCGATCAGGCCGTCGACGCCCTGATCGGCGCGGGCTACGGATCGGCGGGAGAGAGGTGCATGGCGATCTCGGTCGCCGTCCCCGTCGGGAAGGAGACCGCCGACGCGCTGGCGGCGAAGCTCGTCGAGCGCGTCGCGCAGCTGCGGGTCGGACCCTCGCTCGCCGCCGACGTCGACTACGGACCGCTGGTCACGCGCGCCGCGGTCGAACGCGTCGAGGGGTACATCCAGCAGGGGATCGACGAAGGGGCGACGCTTCTCGCCGACGGACGCGGCTTCAGGGTCGACGGGCACGAAGAAGGCTTCTACCTCGGACCGACGCTGTTCGACGACGTGACGACCGACATGGCGATCTATCGCGAGGAGATCTTCGGCCCCGTGCTCGTGATCGCCCGCGCCGCCGACTACGAGGAGGCGCTGCGCATGGCGTCGGAGCACGAGTACGGCAACGGTGTCGCGATCTTCACGCGCGACGGCGATGCGGCCCGCGACTTCGCGGCGCGCGTGGAGGTCGGCATGGTCGGCGTGAACGTGCCGATCCCGGTGCCGATCGCGTACTACACCTTCGGCGGCTGGAAGCGCAGCGGGTTCGGCGACCTCAACCAGCACGGCGCCGACGCCTTCCGCTTCTACACGAAGACCAAGACGGTGACGAGCCGGTGGCCCAGCGGCATCCGCGACGGCGCCAGCTTCGTCATCCCCACCATGCACTAGGCCCGGAATCTCCCCAAGGAATCGCGATGACCATGACCACCGTCACCACCACCGCCGAGGAGCGCGAGGCGATCCTCGGCGCCGTACGCGAGTTCGCCGAGACCGAACTCGCCCCTTACGCCGCCGAGCGCGACGAGAAGCACCTGTTCCCCCGCGAATCCCTCAACCGCGCCGGCGAGCTCGGTCTGGGCGGCATCTACGTCGACGAGGAGTTCGGGGGCACGGGCCTGAGCCGCACCGACACCGTGGCGATCTTCGAGGAGCTCGCCAAGGGCGATCCTGCGGTCGCCGCCTACATCTCCATCCACAACATGGTGGTGTGGATGATCGACAGCTACGGCGACGATGCGCAGCGCGCGCAGTGGCTGCCGCAGCTCACGGCGATGCAGGAGTTCGGCGGCTACTGCCTCACCGAACCCGGCGTCGGCTCGGATGCTGCGAACGTCGCCACCAGCGCCGTCCGCGACGGTGACGACTACGTGCTCACGGGCGTGAAGCAGTTCATCTCCGGCGCGGGCGAGGCCGCCGTCTACGTCGTGATGGCGCGCACAGGGGAACCGGGAGCGCGCGGGATCAGCGCCTTCCTCGTCCCCGGTGATGCGGAGGCGCTGAGCTTCGGGGCTCCCGAGAAGAAGATGGGCTGGCATGCGCAGCCCACCCGCCAGGTGATCTTCGACGGCGTCCGGGTTCCGGCATCCGCCATGCTCGGCGACGAGGGACGAGGCTTCGCGATCGCGATGTCTGCTCTCAACGGCGGACGCCTCAACATCGCCGCCTGCTCGCTCGGCGGGGCGCAGTGGGCGCTCGACAGGGCCGTGCAGTACGTGCACGAGCGGATGGCGTTCGGAGAGCCGCTCGCCGAGAAGCAGTCGATCCTGTTCGCGATCGCCGACATGCGCACCGACCTGCACGCCGCACGCCTGATGGTGCGCGACGGGGCCCAGGCGGTCGACGAGAAGGCGCCGGACGCGACCATGCGCTGTGCGATGGCCAAGCGCTTCGCGACGGACGCCGGCTTCGACGTCGCCAACCGTGCGCTGCAACTGCACGGCGGCTACGGATACCTGCAGGACTACGGCATCGAGAAGGTCGTCCGCGACCTCAGGGTGCACCAGATCCTGGAAGGGACGAACGAGATCATGCGACTCATCGTCGGACGCGAGATGCTGAGGCCGGCGGGGTCGGCGTCGATGAGGAGCGCATCGTGACGAGCGTGGCGTTCCTCGGTCTCGGACACATGGGGCTGCCGATGGCGGTGAACCTCGTCGCTGCCGGCCACGAGGTGCACGGCTTCGACCTCGTGCCCGCGGCCATCGAGGCGGCACAGGCGGCCGGGATCCCGGTGGCGGCCAGCGGAGCGGATGCCGTGGCGCACGCCGACGTCGTCATCACGATGTTCCCCGCGGGGAAGCACGTGATCGAGGCCTACCGGACGGAACTGCTCGCGGCCGCGCGGCCGAACACCCTCTTCATCGAGTCGTCCACGATCGCGGTCGACGAGGCGCGGGCGGCGCATGCACTCGCGCTCGCCGCCGGGCACCGCAACGTCGACGCTCCGGTGTCGGGCGGGGTGGTCGGTGCCGAGAACGGGACGCTCGCGTTCATGGTCGGCGGCTCCGACGAGGACTACGCCGCCGCTCTGCCGCTGCTCGAGGTCATGGGAAAGCGCATCGTGCACTGTGGAGGCTCGGGGCTCGGACAGGCGGCCAAGGTGTGCAACAACATGGTGCTCGCGGTGTCGCAGATCGCCGTCGCCGAGGCGTTCGTCCTCGGCGAGCGGCTCGGGCTCGAGCACCAGGCGCTGTTCGACGTCGTGTCGCAGGCGTCCGGTCAATGCTGGTCGATCACGACGAACTGCCCCGTGCCCGGCCCCGTGCCGACGAGCCCCGCCAACCGCGACTATCAGCCCGGCTTCGCGGGGGCGCTCATGGCGAAGGACCTCGGCCTCGCGCTGCAGGCGATCGAGCAGACCTCGACGGATGCGCGTATGGGCCGGCTCGCGCAGGAGCTGTACGCCGCCTTCGCCGCGGGTGACGGTGCGACCAGGGACTTCTCCGGCATCATCACCGATATCCGCGACGGCGTCGTGTGAGTCCCGTGCGAGCGCGGCCGTGAGGGGTCACAACACGCCGCGCCGCCGTGCGGTATGCGGCGTGTCCTGACCCCTCAGCGCGGCGGGTGCGGGTGCGGGGCGCGCGAGAGGCGAAGGACGATACTGGACAGCGACGCGACACGACACGACACGAAGGCAGGCGATATGAGCGAGTACGAGACGATCCTGGTCGAGCAGCGCGGACGGGTCGGGTGGATCACCCTGAATCGACCGGAAGCGCTCAACGCGCTGAACAGCCGGCTCGCCGACGAGGTCACCGCCGCCGCCGTCGCGTTCGATGCGGACGAGGGCGTCGGTGCGATCGTGCTGACCGGCTCGGAGAAGGCGTTCGCGGCCGGTGCCGACATCAAGGAGATGGAGAGCATGTCCGCGGCGGAGATGCTCTCGACCGACCATTTCGGCGTCTGGCACGAGTTCGCGGCGGTGCGCACGCCCGTCATCGCGGCGGTGTCCGGCTTCGCCCTCGGCGGGGGCTGCGAGCTGGCGATGATGTGCGACATCATCCTGGCTGCCGACACGGCCAAGTTCGGTCAGCCCGAGATCAACCTCGGCGTCATCCCCGGCATGGGCGGCACACAGCGTCTGATCCGCGCTGTCGGCTACTACAAGGCGGCCGAGCTCGTGCTCTCCGGCCGGTTCATGGGCGCCGAGGAGGCGGAGCGCTCTGGTCTCGTGTCACGCGTCGTGCCGGCAGCCGACCTCCTCGCCGAGGCGACCACCCTCGCCGACACGATCGCCTCGAAGTCGCTGCCCTCTGTGTACGCGGCCAAAGCGGCACTGGATGCCGCGATGGAGACGACCCTGACCGACGGCCTCGCGCACGAGAAGCAGGCCTTCGCCGCACTGTTCGACACCGCGGACCAGAAGGAGGGCATGTCGGCCTTCCGTGAGAAGCGGGCGCCCGACTTTCAGAACCGCTAGCCGGTGAGGCCGTCGACGATCTTCGCGATGCGCCGCTCCCTGGTCGCATCCTGCTTGGCCTCGGAGACCGCGCGCGCGTGCTCCTTGCGGACGCTGTAGCTGAGCGCGTCGAAGGCGGCACGCACCTTCGGGTCGGCATCGAGCGCCGTCGCGAGCTCGGCGGGAACGTCGACCGTGCGCTCCGCGCCGTCGACGCGGATCACGGCATCGATCTCCTGGTCGATCTCGACGCCCAGTTCGGCGCGCACCGCCTTGCTGAACCCGATCATGTTCTCGCCTCCCATGCGCGCCAGTCGCAGTCGGGCGGTGCGGCCGCCGATCGTGACCGCGACGGGGAACGCCTTCCCCGCCCCGAGGGATGCGACCTGCTCGTCGTCGAGCAGGATGGCCGCAGCGGGTCCGCGGCCGGTGAGGGTGGTGTGCAGGCGCAGTTCGCTCATGCCGAGATCGTACGCCCCGAGGGAACCCATCGCGGGAGGAGCCGAGACCGGTCAGAGAGCGTCGGGCTGGGGACGCGGATCGGCGAAGTCGCCGGCCGCCTTGCGCAGCCGTGCCACGATCGCGACGAGCTCAGCCGCATCGCCGTCGTCCATCCCCGGATCGGCGAACACCTCGGTGTTGAGGGCGTTGGTGGCGCGCTCGACCAGCTCGCGTCCTGCGTCCGTGAGGGCGAGGAGGGCTGCGCGGCCGTCGTGCGGGTGCGGCTCGCGCACCACCAGGCCGTCACGGACGAGACGCTCCGCCGTGCTGGTCACCGTCGTCGGGTGCACCTGGAGACGTGCGACGACGCTCGACAGGGGCAGGCGACCGGCGCGGCTGAACGCCAGCAGGCGCAGCACCTCGAACCGGGCGAAGCTGAGCGCGAACGGCTTGAGCGCCGCATCCACGCGGGCGAGCAGCAGCTGCTGGGCGCGCATGACCGAGGTGACCACCGCCATGCCGTCGGCGGCATCCGCCCACCCGTGCGCGATCCACTGCCTCTTCGCCTCGGCGAGCGGGTCCACGGGGAGGGGGCGGGGTCGGGTCACGTCTCTACGGTACCGGCGCGGGACGATGCGGCAGGGCGCTGGGCCAAGCATCCGTCGCGTTGTCGATTATGTATACATTGTCACCCGGATTCGGGCCCTCCGGCCGTGAATAACTTCGCTTTTGGCTACATAGAGGGCGATACGGATAGACTCGCCGTGTCGTGAGGAGCATTCGATGAAGATCTTCGTCCTGGTCAAAGAGGTGCCGGACACCTATGGCGATCGCAAACTGAATCTCGAGACCGGGCTCGCCGATCGGGCGGCAGGCGATGTCGTGCTCGATGAGATCACCGAACGAGCCCTCGAAGTCGCGCTCAGCTATGCCGACAAGAACGACGGCACCGAGGTCGTCGCCGTGTCGATGGCTCCCGCAGGATCGACGGCCTCCGTCCGCCGCGCACTCGCGATCGGCGCGGCATCTGCCGTGCACATCGCCGACGAGGACCTCGCCGGCGCGGATCTGGGTCTCACCGCAGAGGTGCTCGCCGCGGCGATCCGTCGCGGTGCGCCCGACCTCGTGATCACGGGCAACCTCTCGACAGACGGCTCCGGCGGTGTCATCCCGGCGATGCTGGCCGAGCACCTCGGATATGCGCAGGCGACGGCGCTGGGCTCGGTCGAGATCACCGCCGACGGCGTCTCCGGAACACGGGCCGCCGACGCGGGAGGACAGCAGGTCAGTGCTCCGCTGCCCGCCGTGATCTCGATCACCGAGGCGCTCCCCGATGCGCGCTTCCCCAACTTCAAGGGCATCATGGCGGCGAAGAAGAAGCCCCTCGAGGTGCTCACCCTCGCGGACCTCGGGGTGTCGGCTGACCCATCCCTCGCTCCGCGGACCATCATGACGGCGGTGTCGGAGAAGCCCCCGAGGGCGGCCGGCGTGAAGATCACGGACGAAGGCGACGCCGCAGACAAGCTCGTCGAGTTCCTCGTGCAGAACAGGCTGGTGTGAGATGACCTCGTCCGAGAACCCGATCCTCGTCCTCGTGGACATCGACCCCTCCGGGTCTGCCGCGAGCAGCACGGCGGCCCTGATCGGCGCGGCCGCGACCATCGGCTCGCCCGTCGCGTTGATCGTCGGCGGCAGCCCGGCGGCCGTGGACCAGGTCGCTGCGGCGGGTGCGGCGGTCGTGCTGACCGCCGACGGCGAGGCCGCATCGCTCACGGTCCCGATCGTCGATGCCCTCGAGGCCGCCGCCGCGCAGGTGCGCCCCGACGCCGTGCTCATCTCGAACTCGATCTCGGGCCGCGACGTGGCAGGACGCTTCGCCGTGCGGACGAAGAGCGCGCTGTCGGTCGACGCGGTCGGGGTCTCGCGCGATGACGAGGGCGTCGTCGCCCACCACTCCGTCTACGGCGGCGCCTACCTCGTCGACTCGGCTCCCACGTTCGGCACCCCGGTGATCACGGTCCGTCAGGGCGCCGTGGAGGCGCGTGCCGAAGCTGTGGCGAACCACTCGGTCGAAGCACTCTCCGTCACGGCATCCGGTGCGGTCGCCGCGACGGCCGGACCCGTCGAGGTCCTCGAGGTCGCCTCCTCCCGTCCTGAGCTGCGCGGTGCGACCCGGGTGGTGTCCGGGGGTCGCGGTCTCGCGTCGAAGGAGAAGTTCGTGCTTGTCGAACAGCTCGCCGACGCGCTCGGTGCCGCGGTCGGTGCGTCACGGGCGGCGGTCGACGCCGGGTACATCCCGCAGTCCCATCAGGTCGGGCAGACCGGCGTCTCGGTCTCGCCCCAGCTGTACGTCGCCCTGGGCATCTCGGGTGCGATCCAGCATCGTGCGGGCATGCAGACCTCCAAGAACATCGTCGCGATCAACAAGGACCCCGAGGCGCCGATCTTCGAGGTCGCGGACTTCGGCATCGTCGGCGACGTCTTCGCCGTGGTGCCGCAGGTGATCGCGGCCCTCGAGGCACGGAAGAAGTAGGCATGGCGACGCGGATGCTGCGACGCGGTCTTCCGCGTGTGCCCGGTGGAGAGCCGTGGCCCCCTGCGGATGCGTCCGCCGAGGTCGTGGACGATTCTCCTCGTGCTGCGGAGTCGGAGGTCGTCGACGGATCAGCCGGGGTTGAGCCTGTCGCGGCTGGGTCCGTTGCGGCGGAGCCTGTCGGGGCTGAGCCTGTCGGGGCTGAGTCCGCTGGGGCTGAGCCCGTTGCGGTTGCGTCCGTCGCAGCTGGTGCCGCGTCTGTCGCGGGGCCTTCGACGGACGCGCGGTCCGCTCAGGCTGGATCGCGCGTGCGTCGTGGCCTCCCGCGTGTGCCGGGCGGCGAGCCCTGGCCGCCGGTCGACGCGGTGGCCGGAGCCGACGCAGCCGTCCTCTCCGAAGCGGCACCGGCCGCCGCGACCGGAGCTCCGGTGACTGCCGCTGCTGCTCCGACGACCGGTGCGACGACCGAGACGACGGCTCCCACCGCTGCGGCGCCGGCGACTGCTGTGCGGTCGACACGCACGCCGACCGCACAGGCCGCTGCCGTCGCCTCGGGCGTCCGTCGCGGCCTGCCGCGCGTCGTCGGGGGAGAGCCCTGGCCGCCAGCGGGCACAGCTCCGGCCGTGCGTGTCGAGCAGGCATCGGCCGCTTCTGACACGGTGTCTGCGACCGACGCCGCGCTCGCCCCCGCTCCGACCGCGTCGGAGAGCGTCGGGGCCGAGAGTGCCGCCGCTGCGACGTCCGTCGTCGCGGTCCCCGCCGTCGCCGACCTCAGCGCTCCCCTGCCGTCGAGTCGCACGGTGTGGAACGGACGGGCTCCGCGCCGCATCGCCACGGCTCCGGCATCCGACCGTCGTCGTCCCACCTGGACGCAGGCCATCGCCGTGCTGTTCGGCGCCGCCGCGCTCGGCGTGCTCGCGGGGGCGGCGATCGCTCTCGTGCGCACGCTCCTGAGCTTCCCGTTCATGCAGGACTTCCTCGCGGCGTTCCCCGGCGAGTACGAGCCGGCGATCGCCGTCGAGCCGGGATTCGCCCCCTGGATCGGGTGGCAGCACTTCTTCAACATGTTCCTGATGGTGCTGATCATCCGCTCGGGACTCCAGGTGCGCACCGAGAAGCGGCCGACCGTCTTCTGGACGCCGCGCGGCAACGCCAAGGGCAAGATCAGCCTGAACCTCTGGTTCCACCAGTCGCTCGACATCCTGTGGCTCGTGAACGGCGTGATCTTCGTGGTGCTGCTGTTCGTCACGGGGCACTGGGTGCGGATCGTGCCCACGAGCTGGGAGGTGTTCCCGAACGCGCTCTCGGCTGCACTGCAGTACGTCTCGTTCGACTGGCCGCACGAGAACGGCTGGAACAACTACAACAGCCTGCAGCAGCTCGCCTACTTCGTGACGGTGTTCATCGCCGCGCCGCTGGCCGCGATCACGGGCTTCCGGATGTCGGGGCTGTGGCCGAAGAGGGCCGAGCGGCTGTCGAAGGCGTACCCGGTCGAGTGGGCGCGCGCCCTGCACTTCCCGATCATGCTGTACTTCGTCGCGTTCATCATCGCCCACGTCGCGCTCGTGATGCTGACCGGCTTCCTGCGGAACCTGAACCACATGTTCGCGTCGCAGGATGCGGTCACGTGGACGGGTTTCTGGGTCTTCATCGTGTCGCTCGTGGTGATCGCGATCGGGTGGGTCGCGGCTCGGCCGCTCGTGCTCGCACCGATCGCGAAGGTCTTCGGCAAGGTCTCGGGTCGCTGACGGCGGGCAGGGCGCGAGTCTCTTGCCCGCGCCCGCCCTCTATACCCCGGGCTACTGGAACATGCCTGCGGCGCCTGCTGGAGCGGAGTAGGAGATCATCTGTAGGCGTTTCGTCGACGCCACATTCCCCCAGGGGAGTGAGTCGCCACCCGCACTCCCGCCGCTCCCGCAGCCGATGGGTCCGTAGAATTCGGAGTATCCGCCGCCACCCGGCCAAGTGAGGTACTGATAGCCCCGGCCCTTGAGGCAGGCAGAGCCGACGGAGTTAGCATCGACGGTCCAGCTGTAGCCGACCGGGGTCGCTGCGGTCAGACCGATGAATGAGCAACCGTTCACAGAGCCGTACCAGGTGCCCGTACCCGGCGCGACCCAGGAGTACCAGCTGCAGCCCGCGAGGGCGGATCTACTTGTCGTATCCACAAGTCGGACCGTCGCCCTCGTTCCATTCCCTCGCACGAGCTCGATATCGTGAACCGCGACTGGGCTGCCGCCGCTGTCAAGAACTAAGGCCGGAGCCCGCGGATCAAAGTCAGGCATTACCGCGATGTCGGTGGGCGTGCCGTCGATCACCAGTGTGGCGTCCAGCGGCTCGACGGGGATGGGGTCGGTAGCGACGTCGGGCGACGTAACCGGCGGGGTTTCCGAAGCGAGTGCGGGGCTGCCGGCGGCGAGTGCGACAGCGACGGCGAAACCAGCTACGGCGACTGCTCTGATACTCATGATCATTCCTTCGCTCTTGCCCGCCTGCCCTCACTATTGCAATATCTAGCGTGTTAAACAAGAGATTTATAGTTTTATATGGTATTGACGTTTCGGGGTGGCCGTCCTAACGTATGGACATGGAACTGCGCAGCGTGTCGGGGCTCATCGGCGGTGTCGGGTTCACGGTGAGCGGTGCCGTCGAGGTGGTCCGGATCTCGATCGCCTCGTCCGCAGCGGCGGCCGCGCTGGCGGTTCTGGGTGCGGTGCTGTGGGGAGTGGCGGTCCTCGCCCTGACGCTCGGTCTCCATCGGCGGGAGAGCGTCGTCGGGCGTCGGCGGTCGGCGTTGGTGGCGTCGGCCGTCCTCGCGGTGTGGCCGACGGTCGACGCTCTGATGGACCTCTTCGGTGGTCCGGACACGCCGGCGGAGGCGCGCGCCGGGGTCGCCTGGAACTATGTGTCACCCCTGGTCGCGCTGGGGGCCGGGCTGGTCGTCTCGGCCCACATCGCTCGCGCTCGTGTCGTCCCGGCCCCGTGGAACCGCATGCCGCTGTGGGTGCTGGGAATCCAGGTCGCGGTGTGGTTCATTCCCCAGTTCGTCGGAACTGCGGCGCCCACCGCATTGATCCACACGGCCGATCTCTTCGTGGCATTGGGGGTGCTCGGGGTTCTCGTGGCGACCTTCGGCCTCGGCTTCGTGAGTCTGCTGCTGTCGCTCGGTCTGCCGTCCTCGGTGGATCCCGCTTCTGCATCCCCGTCGGGGGACTCGTAGACACCGGCCGTCGGTGTTGACACACAACCAAGCAAGCGCTTGACTGACGGTGTGTTCGCGCCTCTCGCCTTCTTCTCCTTCGTCCGCGTCGACGACCGCTCCCTGCATGGGGAGTACAGCCGCTGGCACCAACTCGACCATCGGCCGGAGAACCTCGCCCTCCCCGGGGTGGCCTGGGGCGACCGGTGGGACGTGCGGCCGGAGTACGTGGACCTCGGCAGCGGCTCCCTCGCGGGAGAGGTCGACTTCGTCGCCATGTATTGGTTCCGCGATCCGGTGGAGGAGTCCGTCGCCGCCTGGGATGCACTCGGCGAAGCCTCGTTCCAGTGGGGGCGTGGTCCGCTGATCCCCGGCATCCATCGTCCGCTGCTGGCGTTCTTCCGACCCGTGAAGGGGTATGCGGCGCCGCGCGCCCTGGTCGACGCGCAGGTGCTGCCGTATCGGCCGAATCGCGGGGTGCACCTCACCGCGACGCGCTTCGCCGACCCGCACAGTTCCGAGGCCCATGCCGCCCACCAACGCGAGGACCGCGAGATCATCCCGGCACTTCTCGAGGTCGATGGCGTGGCGGGCGTGTGGACCTTCTCCTACAGTCACCCGCAACGGCATTCCTCGCTTCCCTTCGACGAGTCGCCGTCCGATGCGCCGGGGAGCATCCGGATCCGCCTCGTGTACCTCGAACACGATCCGGCGGTGGTCGCGCCCGCACTCCGAGCGGTGGAGGACCGGTTCCCCTCGGCGGGCGAGCCGATGCTGTCGACCCCGGTGAAGACGATCATCCCCTGGCAGGACTGGTGAGCGAGGCGCTGGAGCGGCGGTTGCGCGCACTCGAGGATCGTGCCGAGATCGCGGAACTCATCGCGCGGTACGGCCCGGCCGCCGATGCCGGAGACGCCGATGCGGTGGCGGCGCTCTGGGCTCCGGACGGCACCTACCAGTTCGACGAGACGGTGCTCGATGCCGAGGGTATCCGCTCGCTCGTGACGATCCCCACGCACCGCGAGTACATGCGTCGAGGCTGCGCGCACATCGTGTCGGCGCCGCGCATCGACATCGACGGCGACCGCGCGGTGGCGGTGACGCACTCGGTCGTGATGCTGCGCGAGGGGGAGCGGTGGGTCGGCGAGCGGGTCAGCGCGAACAGGTGGGAGCTTCTTCGCACGGGTGAGGGGTGGCGTGTGCACCGTCGTCGGAACCGTCTGCTCGACGGCGATGCCGCTGCGCGGGAGCTGCTCGGCCCCTGACGCGGAGGTGTGGGTGGCGGGGACGGATGCGCGACGGAGGGACGGATGCGCGACGGATGCGCGGGTTTGGTCGTGCAGGTGTGCCGGGGTCGTGCGGGTGTGCCCGGGGTCGAGCGGGTGTGCCCGGGGTCGAGCGATGGAGGGGGCGGGCGACGGAGGGGTGGGCGACGGCGGACGAGTATGCATGACGGGGAAACGGATGCACGTTGGAGGTGTGGATCTGGTCGTGCAGGTGTGCCCGGATCGTGCAGGCGTGCTCGGGTGCAGGGTGCGCGGCGGGCGTAGCCGCGGGGGACGACGGGGGACGGGTGCACGACGGAGGGACGGATGCACGACGGATGTGTGGGTCTGGTCGTGCAGGTGGGCCCGGGTCGTGCAGGTGTGCCCGCGGGTAGGGTCCGGGCGGGGGTGCCGGGGGTGCCGGGGGTGCCGGGGGTGCCGGGGGTGCCGGGGGTGCCGGGGTGGGGGTCAGGGGGAGAAGCGGGTGAGAGGGGTTTCGCCGGATGCGGTGAGGCGGGCGAGTGTGCGGGCGCGGGGGCCGAGCGCGCTGCCGTATCGCACATCCCAGGAGTCGTGGCTGTCGTCGCCCAGGGCGATGCGCGCGTGGTGCGGCCAGTTCGGGTCGTCGAGCACCTGGCGGCCGAGGAGCACCATGTCGGCGTCGCCGTGGTCGAGGAGCCGTTCGGCTTGCTCTGCATCGACGACAAGGCCGACGGTCGCGGTGGGGACTCCGGCCTCGTCGCGGATCCGACGGGAGAAGTCGGCGTGGAACGCGAAGCCCCGGCGGATGCGGGTGTCGGTGGAACGGTCGGTGGTGATGCCTCCGGATGAGGTGTCGATCAGGTCGACCCCGGCCGCGGCGAGACGGCGGGCGATGTGGACGGTCTCCTCGATGCCCGAGCCGCCCTCCGCGCCGTCGACGGCCGAGACCCGGAACGACAGGGGGATGCCGTCGCCGATCGCATCGCGGACGGCGGCCACGACCTCGAGCGGATACCGCAGGCGGTTCTCGGCGCTGCCGCCGTAACGGTCGGTGCGGCGGTTCGACACCGGGGAGAGGAACGAGTGCAGCAGATATCCGTGCGCGCCGTGCAGCTCGATGAAGCGGAAGCCCGCCGAGACCGCGCGCACGGCCGCGTCGTGCCAGTCCTGCACCGAATGGGCGATCTGCCGCGCTGTGAGCTCTGCGGGCATCGCGTGACCCGGTCCCGCCGGCAGCGCGCTGGGTGCGACGAGGGGCCATGGCGCGAAGCCCGCGGCGGCATCCGTCTCGTCGAGCGGGGCTCCTGCACGCCAGGGCTCCCGCACGGCCGCGCGCCTTCCGGCATGACCGAGCTGCACGCCCGGAACGGATCCGGATGCGGCGACGAGCGCCGTGACGCGTCGCCATCCCGGCACCTGCTCGTCGCTCCAGAGCCCCGTGTCGAAGGGGGAGATACGGCCGTGGGGGTGCACGGCCGTCGCCTCGGCGATCACCAGTCCTGCCCCGCCGAGGGCGAACCGGCCGAGGTGAGCGACATGGAAGTCGGAGACCTGACCGTCCTGTGAGGCGTACATGCACATGGGGGAGATCCCGATGCGATTCGGCAGGGTCACCTCACGCAGGTGCAGCGGCGAGAAGAGGGTCATGCGGGCTCCTGGGGGTGCGGGCGGCGGAGGAAGGTCGCGAACAGCGCGGTGATGACACCGCAGGCCGCCGCGAAACCGAGCGAGATCTGGAGCGCCTGCTCCGAGAGGAACGCGGGATCGGTCTCGGAGGGCAGTGCCGCGATCACGAACCCGAAAAGGGCGGCTGCGACGGCTCCGGAGAGGGTGCGGATGACGGAGTTCACGCCGTTGGCGGTGGCGACCTCGTCTGCGGGGACGGATGCCGTGATGAGAGAGGGCATCGCGGCGAAGGCGAACGCGACTCCGGCTCCGACCAGCGCGGAGCCGATCAGCACGGGCACGGCGCCGCCGTGGAACAGCATCCGGAACACGAAAGCGAGCGCCATCATCGCCGACCCGAGAAGAAGGGCCCGCTGCCCGCCGAAACGCGTGATCACCCGCGCGGCGAGCGGTGCGAGGACGATCATGGTCAGCGCCGAGGGCAGCAGGAACATGCCGGCCGCTGCGGTGGCGACGTCGAGGCCGTACCCGGTGGATCGCGGTGCGAGGGCTTCCTGAGTGGTCAAAAGGTGATTCGCGTACATGCCGAAGGTCGCGAAGAACGACGCGACGTTGATCGGCAGGATCGGTGCACGCATGGCCGTGCGCACATCGATGAGCGGGGCGGGATGTCGTCGCTCCCACAGCATCCACAGCACCAGGGTCGCGACGGCGAGAGCAGCGAGTCCGAGAGTGAGCGCAGCGGTCCAGCCCCAGTACTGTCCGCGGGAGATCGCCAGCAGCAGCGAGGTGAGACCGACGGTGAGGAGCACCGCTCCGACGAGGTCGAACCCGCGGGAGTCTCCGGCCGGAGCCTCCGGGATGCGCCAGCGGATCAGGGCGCAGAACACCGCGCCGACGATCGCCGAGCACCAGAACACGGTCGGCAGCCCTCCTCCGTCGAGCAGAGGCCCCGCGAGCACGAGACCGAGCGCTGACCCCATGCCGAGCGTGCCGCTCATGAGCGCGATGCCGAGGACGGCGCGGCGGCGGGAGACGAGCGCGCTCAGGAGACCGATGCCGATCGGGACGACCGCGGTGCCGAAACCCTGCAGGGCGCGACCGATGAGCACGGCCGTGAAACCGGGGATCACCGCGGCGATGACCGAGCCGGCCACGAGCAGCCCCATCGACAGCAGGAGCATGCGGCGTCGACCGTGCATGTCGGCGAGGCGTGTCACGACCGGGGTGCCTACCACCCCGGCGAGGAGCGTGACGGTGATGAGCCACGAGGCATCGGCGGCGGTGGTGTCGAGCAGAGAGGGGATCAGGGGGAGAAGAGGGACGATCAGGGTGAACTGCAGCGACGTCAGCATGCCGCACGCGGCGAGGAGACCCACCACCACGCGCTCCTGGCCTTCTCGTTCCGACTTCACTGTCACCGTTCCCTCGGGGGAGCGGCGTCCCCTTCGTTCCGTTGGCGAGATCCCCAAGGCAGGGGGTGCCCTCAGCCCCGCGTGATCGTGCGACGGTGCAGCCGCCACCCCGCCTCGCCCCGCACGAACGTGTCGGCGTAGACGCCCATCGCCGCGAGCGACGGGATGCCGTCGGTGCCGCGGTAATAGCGGAAGTAGGAGCGGGCGCTCGCACGGTCGCCGTGCACCTCGACCGTGATGCTGGACACGTCGTGGCGGGTGTGACTGCCCGGCCCTTGGATGCCCGCGGCCCTGCGCTCGTGCACGCCGGCCAGGAGCGCCTCGCGCCCTGTGATGCTCTGCACGTCCATGGGAAGGTCGGTGGCATCGGTGAGGTCCCAGACGGCATCCGTGGTGAAGCACTGGATGTACTCCTCCGGGTCTCCCGCGTCGGCGAGCTGCGCGATGCGGGCGAGGAGGATCGCGATGTCCTGGCGGTCGCCGATCGTCCGCAGATCGACCTCGGTCATTGCGTCACCGTCCATCCGCCGTCGACCGGGAGGAAGACGCCGTTGATGTAGCCGGCGAGCGGGGAGAGCAGGAAGAGCGTCGCCCAGGCGATGTCGTCGGGCGTGGCCATGCGTTTCAGAGGGATGCGGGTCAGTACCCGCTGCCCCGTCTCGCTGCCGGCGAAGCCCGCGAGGCGCGGGGTGTCGGTCATGCCGGGTGCGACGCCGTTGGAGCGGAACTCCGCGGCGCGGTGGGCAGCGAGGTGGCGGATGTACCCCATGATCGCGGCCTTGGATGCCGAGTACCAGGCGTTGTCCGTGCCGACGAGATTGCCCGCGACCGAGGTCGTCGCGACCATGGCCGCGCCCTTGCCCGGACCGGTGGCCGCCCACGTATCGGTCATGCGGCGGACGCTCCCGACACAGATCTCCAGCGCCCGGTCGAAGGGGATGTCGGAGCTCGAGGCGGGCCCGGCGTTGTTGTGCAGGTAGCGGATCGGTCCGAGCGTGCGCACGGCGTCCGTGAAGCCGGCGTCGACCGCCGCGTCATCGGAGACGTCGGCTGCCCAGGTGTGCACGGCGGCGGCTGTCGCGCGCACCTCGTCCGCGGTCTCCGCGAGTCCCGCGGGATTCAGGTCCCACAGGCTGACGGCGAGACCGAGCTCCGCGGCATGCCGGGCTGTCGCCCGCCCGATGCCGCTGCCTGCGCCGGTGATGAGCACCGCGTCTCCTGCTGCGAATCCGAAGTCGACTGCACTCATCCCGTGCTCCCTTGCCCAAGCGTTTGCTTGTTTTACTCTAGTGCCGCTGCGCATCGAAGACCAGCCCCGCTTCTCCATGCCGCATCACCGGGATGACAGCACGAACCCCCGGTAGTCCGCTGCCGCGATCTCTTCGCAGTGGTCGATGTAGTTCTTGAAGCCGCCGATGTAGGGCAGAAAACCCCTGGCTTTGCCCGCGATGTTCGCGCCGGTGTACCACGACGGAGCTGCGCCGAAGAGCGTGCGGTCGGCGAGTTCGAGCGAGTGCGCCGTCCAGGCGGCCGCTGCATCTGCCCGCGCCTCGATCGACGTGTACCCCTCGGCGCGGCAGTGCGCGATGATGCGCAGCGCGTAGTCGCCCTGCTGCTCCGAGGTGAGCGCCATGTTCGACAGCACGCTGGGGCTGCCGGGCCCGTTGAGCACGAGCAGGTTCGGGAAGCCGGGCAGGGCGACGCCGAGATAGGTCGAGGGGAAGCCTGCCCACTCCTCGCGCAGCGAGAGCCCGTCGCGGCCGCGGATGTCGATCGCGGTGAGCGCTCCGGTCATGGCGTCGAACCCCGTGGCGTAGACGATCACGTCGTGTTCGCGGTGGCGTTCGGAGGTGCGGATGCCGGTGGGAGTGACCTCTGCGAGAGGTTCTCGTCTCAGGTCGACCAGTTCGACGTGCGGTTCGTTGAACGTCTCGTAGTACCCCGTGTCGGTGCAGATGCGCTTCGTGCCGACGGGATGGTCCTGCGGGGTCAGTGTGGCCCGAGTCTGCGGATCGGGTACGCGCTCCGCGAGTTTCTGCTCGAAGAAGACCCTGGCCGCATCGTTGATCACCGGGTCGACGGTGAGGCCCTGGAAGGCTTTGGCGAAGAGCACGCCCCCGCGCGTCCAGCTCTCCTCGAACACCTCAGCGCGCTCCTGCTCGTCGGCCTCCGCGAAGGGCGTGGGGTGGCTCGTCCAGGGTGAGCCGGCTGCGCCGTTCCAGGACAGTTCGCGTCGCCGCGGGAGTTCCTCCTGCTGGCGCTGCCATTCCTCGTCGTCGAGCATCCGGTTGAACGCCGGGACGCTGTAGTTGGCGCTGCGCTGGTAGACCGTGAGCTCCGCGGCGTCGCGGGCGATCAGCGGGATGGTCTGCACCCCGGAGGATCCGGTGCCGATCACGGCGACGCGCTTGCCACGCAGGTCGACGGGGTCCTCGGGCCAGGCCGATGTCTGGAGCACGGTGCCCGTGAACGTGTCGCGGCCTGCGAGGTCGGGCAGCTGCGGCTTCGACAGTCCTCCCGTGGCCATGACCAGCCAGCGCGCCGACGCCTCGAACCCTGACTCGGTGCGCACATCCCACCGCTGCTCCGGCTCGTTCCAGGACGCCGCCGACAGGCGCTCCCCGAACCGGTAGTGCCGGCGGACATCGAAACGGTCGGCGACGTGGTTCAGATAGCGCAGGATCTCGGGCTGCGTCGCATAGCGCTCGCTCCACCGCCACTCGCGCTGCAGGTCGTCGTCGAACGAGAACGAGTAGTCGATGCTCTCGACGTCGCAGCGTGCGCCGGGGTAGCGGTTCCAATACCAGGTGCCGCCCACGTCGTCGCCCGCCTCGATGCCGAGGATGTCGAGGCCCGCTGCCGCCGCATGGATGGTGGAGTACAGGCCGGCGAAGCCGGCGCCGACGATGATGACGTCGTGTTCGGGGATCATGTGCGGTCCTTCGCGTCGAGGGTGGTCAGGGAGTGCAGGTCGCTCCAGAGGATGTCGGCCGCGCTGACGCCCGGTCCGTAGCCGGGGATGGTCAGGAAGCCATGGAACTGGTCGGGGTGGTGACGAAGGATGACCGGGACTCCGGCCTCGCGCAGTCGACGGGCGAAGACGGCGCCCTCGTCGCAGAGGGGATCGAGGCCGGCTGTGACCACGATCGCCGGCGGGAGGCCACCGAGATCGTCGACGGCGAGCGGGGTGACGTCGGCGTCGAAGCGGTCGGGGCGGTCGCCGAGGAAGGTGCGCCAGTAGTGCGCGAGGAGCTCGGATGTCACGAAGTACCCGCTCGCTCTCGTGCGGTGGCTCGGCGCCGACATCGTCGGGTCGAGGAAGGGATACAGCAGCACCTGTCCCACCACCGGGCTCGCACCGCGGTCGCGGAGGCCGACCGCCGCGCCCGCCGCGACGTTCCCGCCCGAGCTGTCGCCGGCGAGGACGACCCCGTGATCGGCGAGGCCGGCGGCGACCGTCCAGTCGACGGCGGCGAGGACGTCGTCGCGGGCGGCGCCGGGCCCCGCTTCCGGGGCGAGCCGATAGTCCACCGAGACCACCACGCTCGCCGTGGCGCGCGACCAGCGACGGCAGAAACCGTCGTGTCCGGCGATCGACCCGTGCAGGAAGCCGCCGCCGTGGGCGTACACGGTCGTGGGCGCGTCCGGCCGTGACTCGTGCGGACGGTACACCCGGATCGGGATGCGGTGGGTGCCGGCATCGATGACGAGGTCGTCCGTCGACGAGACGTCGTCGACGTTGCTCGCGGGGCGGATCCGCTCGTCGGCGGCTGCGCGTCCGGCGAGCGGGTCCATCGTCGCCAGCGCGGGGAACGTCGCATTCAGCAGGTCCAGCATGCGCGTCGTCTCGTCCACATGATCTCCTTCGATCAGCAGCGGTATGACTGTTAGTCATAGTACGATCAGGAATATCTCACTCATCGACGAGGAGGTCAAGTGAGCGACCGTGAGCACACCGACCGACGACCTGAACTGCCGGCGACGAGCTGGGCCGTGCTCGGCATCCTGTCGTTCGGCACCGAGCTGTCGGGCTACGACGTCAAGCAATGGGCGGATCAGAGCCTCGCGTACTTCTACTGGGCGCCGTCGCAGAGCCAGATCTACACCGAACTGCGACGGCTCGAGCAGCTGGGGATGGCGGTCTCGCGAGTCGAGCAGACGCACGCGGCGAAGAGCCGTCGGCTGTACGGCATCACCGAGCTCGGGCGTCGGAGCATGCGGCAGTGGTCCGACGAGGTCGCTGCCGAGCCCGTGGTGCTCAAGCATTCGCAGATCCTGCGATTGTGGGCGGCGCACAACGGCGACCTCGACCGGCTGCGGGAGAGTCTGGCCGCGTACCGCGATGAGGCGCTGCGCACCGCGGACGAGGCGGGTGCTCACGCGGTCGGAGCGCGCCGGGAGGAGGACTGGCGGTTCTCCGGTGTCGCCCTGGAATGGTCCGAGCGCTTCTACCGCGACGAGGCCGCCCGCATCGACTGGCTCATCGAGCGTCTGAAGGGCATGAGATGAGCGCGTCGGCGCGAGCGACCGCCGAGGGCTTCAGAGCCCGAATCCGCCGTCGACGTCGAGCTTCTGCCCGGTGATGAACCCTGCGGCGGGCGAGGCCAGGAACGCGACGGCAGCCGCGATGTCTCCTGCTGTCCCGAATCGGCGGAGCGGGATGTTGGCGGTGGCGACCTCGAGCGCACGCTCGTCCAGATCGCCGGACGCCATCAGCCGAGCCGACATCCCATCCCACAGCATCCCCGGACCCACGGCGTTCACACGCACACCGAACCGCCCCTCCTCGGCGGCGAGTCCGCGCGCGAGGGCTTCGACACCGCCCTTCGGGGCGACCGAGAGGCCGTCGCGCACCGGGTATCGACGGGTGCCCGCACTCGTGACAACCGTGAGGGAGCCGGCCGCGTCTCGAAGAGCGGGAAGGAAGGCCCTGGCGATGGCGAAGAAGCCGACGAGGTCGTCGTCGACCTGTCGGGCGAACTGCTCGACGGACACCTTCGACAGGTGCACCATCGGCACGTGCGGACCCGCCGCATGCACGACCGTGTGCACGGCGCCGTGCCGCGCGACGAGGTCGTCGGCGAGGGCTGCGGCGCCCGCATCGTCGCGCACGTCGAGCCGATGCGCCTCACCCTGCTCGCCGAGCGCGGTGAGCAGTTCGGGCGCGGGGTCGGAGCGGTGCGTGATCGCGACCCGAACCCCCTCCGCGGCGAGCGTCCTGGCGATCGCGGAGCCGATCCCACCGGTCCCTCCGGTCACCACGGCGATGCCGGGCAGGTCGCGGAGGCGGCGGTTCTCGGGAGTCTGTGCACTGTCCATGAGCCGGAATCTAACAGGTGTCCGGATCGTAACCAAGCAATTGACCGGTTGGGCGTTGCCGGTGGCGTCGGTGTGTGATTTACTAAGCAAGCGTTTGGTCGCTCTAACTCAACGATGAGAGAGGTTCGGATATGCGGTTCAACAGACTCGCGGCAGTCGCCGCAGGGATCGTGGTCTCGACGGTGGTGCTCGCCGGTTGCGCCGGCGACGCGGAGGGGTCCGGCGACGGGGGCGACGGCGAAGGCGGCGACCCGATCAAGCTCGTGGTCCTCGGTGGCATGGGTGCCGAGGGGATCCTCGCGGACAACGCGACGACCGCCGTCACGGCGGCACTCGCCTCCGTCGACGCCGTGAACGACATGGGCGGGATCCTCGACCGCGAGGTCGAGATCACCCACCTCGAAGACAACGCCGACCCGACGGTCGCCGTCACCAAGCTCCGCGAATACATCGCCACCGAGGGCAAGCCCGACCTCGTGATGAACTCCGGTCCCTCGACGATCACCGAAGCCATGCTGCCGATCCTCACGCAGAACAAGATCGTGTCGTTCAACATCGGCCCCACCACAGGCTCGGGCGACCCCTCGGTCAACCCCTACAGCTTCGACCTCAGCGCTTCCGTTCCCGACTACCTCGGATCGTTCGTCGCCGAGATGGAGGACCGCGACTACGAGGACGTCGCCATCCTGCACGGCTCCAGCGCCTACGGCGAGCTTTTCGGCTCGCTCGGTGAGACCACGTTCGCCGACGCGGGCTTCACCGTGACGGGGAACGAGGGCTTCGATAACGCGGCGCTCGACATGACCGCGCAGCTGTCCGCCCTCCAGCAGGGCGACCCCGACGTCCTCGTGCTCGACGCCTACGGCGCCCCGCTCGGCTACGTGCTGCAGAGCCTCGAGAAGCTCGGCTGGGACGTCCCGGTGATGGGCAACTCCTCGGTCGCCGCGACCGGACTGATCGCCACGCCCGCCCCCGACGGCGTGCTCGGCACGGACCAGGTGAAGAACCTCACGATGCAGGTGTACTCCAGCACGCAGTACGACCCCGACGACACCAAGGTCAACGACGCGGTCGAGCGCATGCTCGCCGCGGGCGACATCAAGTCGTCGCTGATCCTCGCCTACAACTACGACTCGGCCCTGCTGTTCAAGGCCGCGGCGGAGAAGGCGGGCGGCGTCGACGACCCGGACGCCCTGGTGGCAGCCCTCATCGACCCCGAGGTGCAGAAGGCGGCCGAGACGGCCATCCTCGCGAACTACGCGTTCGAGGATGATGCACACAGCCCCCACGTGAGCCCCGACCAGTTCGCGTTCATCCCGCCGGGCGAGCTCGTCAACGGCCAGTTCCAGCCCTGACGGCAGCTGGCGCCGTGAACACCGCCGACGGCTCGGATCTCGATTCGGATCCGAGCCGTCGGCACACCAAGCCAAAGTGATGGAAGGAACCCGACCGCAATGACCATCATCTGGTCCGGCCTGGCTCTCGGTGCGATCTACGCACTGGTGGCGATCGGCTACAACATCGTCTTCCTCTCGCAGAAGACCTTCAACTTCGCCCAGGCGGCGCTCATGATGCTCGGGGCGTTCCTCGCGTACGTGGGCATCGTCGTCTGGGGTCTGCCGTGGTGGCTCGTCGCCATCGCCGCCGCCGTCATCGTCGGAGCCATCGCCGCCCTCGAGGAGCGCGTCGCGATCCGGCCCGTCAAAGACCCGCACAACCTGCTCGTCACCACCCTCGGCGCCTCGATCATCATGGAGGGTGTCGCCCAGGTGATCTGGGGCGGCGAGCCCAAGCGGGTGCCCTTCTTCATGGGCGACCAGGTTCTGGAGTTCCTCGGGGGGCGCGTCTACCCGGTCGAGCTCGCTCTGATCGTGCTGGTCATCGTCCTGGTCGTCGTGCTCACGCAGTACGCCAAACGGAGCATGACCGGCATCGCCCTGCTCGGCATGAGCGAGAATCGCGAAGCTGCTCAGCTGCGCGGTGTGAACGTGCGGCGCTTCGCCCTGATGGCGTTCATCTTCACCGGCATCCTCGCCGGATTCCTCGGGGTGTTCGTCGGGCCCAAGACCTACGCGGTGGCGACCCTCGGCGCGTCGCTGGCGCTCAAGGGCTTCGTGGTCCTCGCGATCGGCGGGTTCGGGTCGCTCGGCGGGGTGCTCGTCGGCGGTCTGATCGTGGGTCTCGCGGAGGCCCTCGCCACGCGCTACATCGGCGCGGACTACGCGGGCCTGACGGTCTTCTTCATCCTCATCGTGATCCTGATGGTCAAACCGACGGGACTCTTCACCCGTCGCGTGGAACGGACGGTGTGACCATGGCTGCTCTCTGGCTGAAACTGCGTGCCGTCCCCGGCTGGATCTGGCCCCTCGCGGTCGGCGTCGTGCTGCTCGCCCTCCCCTTCCTCGGTCTCGGCTATGCCGCGACACGGCAGATCGAGCTCACGCTCATCCTGGCGCTGATCGTGCTGGGCCTGAACCTCTCCCTCGGCTACGCCGGTGAACTCGCGATGGGGCAGGTCGCCATGTACGCGGCGGGCGCATACGCCGCGGGCCTCGCGAACAAGGCGGGTGTCACCGACATCTGGCTGCAGCTGCTCATCGGCGCGGCGGCCGCCCTGGTGATCGGACTCATCTCGGGCATCCCCGGTCTTCGCCTCGGCAGCTGGTCGCTCGCGATGACGTCGTTCTTCCTGATCCTGATCGTCCCCGACGTGCTGTCGATCTTCAAAGAGGAGACGGGCGGGCGCAACGGCCTGGCGGGCATCATGCCCGCCACCTCCTTCGGGCAGATGATCGACGGGCGCACCTACTACGTGATCATCGTGGGGGTCACGATCGTGGCGTTCGCGCTGATCCGCAACCTCGTGCTCTCCGGTCACGGCACCGCTCTCCGCGTGCTCAAGCAGAGCCCGGTCCTGGCGTCGTCGATGGGCATCTCGGTGTTCCGCGCCAAGCTCACCGCGTACGCGATCGGTGCGGTCCCCGCGGGCATCGCCGGCGTGCTGTTCGCCAACCTCGACCTGTTCATCTCGCCGGAGGCCTTCGCGTTCTCCTTCGCGATGACGGTGCTCGCGGCCTCGATCTTCGGCGGGTCCGCCAGCATCTACGGAGCTCTGATCGGCGCGGCCGTGCTGCAGTTCGGCATGAACCAGTCGACCAACTTCAGCAAGTTCGGCCTCATCATCTCGGGCGCCTTCCTCCTCATCGGCGGTGTGGCCTTCACCGGCGGACTGGCCGGGCTCCTGCGGAGCCTCCTGCGCAAGGCCGACAATGCGGCGAAGGCCAAGGTCGGGATGAAGCCGATCGAGGCGGCGCCCGCCGAGGTCGAGAAGCTCGACGGAGCCCTGCTGCGCACCGAAGGGGTCTCCAAGGCGTTCGGCGGCAACCAGGCGCTGTCGAAGGTGTCGATCGACGCGGCACCTGGTGCCGTGACGGCCATCATCGGTCCGAACGGCTCGGGCAAGACGACCCTGCTGAACATGATCTCCGGCTTCTACAAGACGGATGCCGGGACCATCGAGCTCGACGGCACGTCCATCCAGGGACTGTCGTCGTACCGGGTCGCCAGGGCGGGGGTGTCGCGCACCTTCCAGACGCCGAACATCCCCGAGAAGCTGACGGTGTTCGAGGCGGTGGAAGCGGGCAGGTACGCGACCGAGCGGCCGACCATCGTCGCCTCGGTGCTGCGTCTTCCGACGTTCTGGCGCACCCGCGCCGAGAACCGCGCCGCGGCGGAGCGGGCGCTCGCCCTCGTCGGCCTCAGCGCGCAGCGGGACGAGCCGGCGGACTCCCTGCCCCTGGGCAACCGGCGTCTGCTCGAAGTGGCCAGGAGCCTCGCCGCTTCGCCCAAGGTCGTGCTCCTCGACGAGGTCGCCTCCGGACTGGACGAGGACGAGCTCGAGGTCCTTGAGGGTCTGGTGATGCGGCTGCGCGACGCCGGGATGACGGTCATCCTGGTGGAGCACAACTTCCAGCTGGTGCTGCGCGTCGCCGATGACATCTACGTGCTCGCACAGGGCGCGGTCATGGCGCACGGCACACCGGAGCAGATCGAGAGCAACCCGCGTGTCATGGAGGAGTACCTCGGTGTCACGGCGGAGACCAACGCGGCAGGAGGCGGCGACCATGAGTGATGTGCTGCTGGAGGTGTCGGGCCTGCAGACCGGCTACGGCGACCTGACGGTGGTGCGCGACGTCTCGCTGACGGTGCGCACCGGCGAGATCACGGTGCTGCTCGGTCGCAACGGTGCCGGCAAGACGACCACGCTGCGGGCGATCACCGGACTGAACAAGGTGTCCGGTGGCACGGTCTCCTACCTCGGGGAACCGCTGGCGGATGCTCCGCACAAGCGTGTCGCGCGCGGCATCTCGTACGTGCAGGAGGGCAAGAAGGTCTTCCGCGAGCTCACGATCGAGCAGAACCTCATCCTCGGCGGATTCTCGCGCGGGATGGGCAAGCGCGCACTCGTGTCGGCCGCAGACGAGATCTACCAGCTCTTCCCGATCCTCGGGAGCAAGCGTGCCCTGCCTGCCGCGAGCATGTCGGGCGGGCAGCAGCAGATGCTCGCGATCGGCCAGGCGCTCATGGCGAAGCCGAAGCTGCTCATCCTCGACGAGCCGAGTCAGGGCCTGGCCCCCGTCATCGTGAAGGAGGTCATGGAGCGGGTGCACGAGCTCAAGGCCACCGGCATCGGCATCCTCCTGGTGGAGCAGGCGGTGCAGGAATCCGTCGCCATCGCCGACGAGGTCACGGTGATCGAGATGGGGCGCACGACCCTGGCCGGCGCCGCAGCCGATGTCTCGCTCGAAGATCTGCAGAAGGCGTACTTCGGCGCCGTCGCGTAGGCGGAGGACGGATGGTCGGTCGCCTACGCTGGATCGGTGACCGAGAACGCTGCGATCGAGACCTTCTGGCGCCAGGCGCTGGCGGCGCTGCCCGACCTGCCGGAGACCCTGCCGGAGGCGTGGGGCTTCGGGGCGATCCCGGAGCACGCGGATGAACTGCTGGCGCTCGTGCTCGACGGCGTGAAGACGGGCACGGCGTCATCGCTGTGGGACTACGACGCGACGGGCGATCCGCTTCCGGCCGCGGGCGATGTGAGCATCATCCTCGACGGCGCCGGCGTTCCTCGGGCCGTGATCGAGACGACCGCGATCGCGATCGTGCCCTTCGACGAAGTGAGCGCCGAGCACGCGTTCTCCGAGGGCGAGGGCGACCGCACGCTCGCGCACTGGCGTGAGGTGCACGAGCGGTACTGGCGGGAGCACTCCGAGAACCCTCGCGGCTTCGAGCCGGACATGCCGGTGGTGTGCGAGCGGTTCCGCCTGCTGCTTCCGGCTCAGCCCGGCAGCGCGGAGGCCGCCGGGTAGCCGAGCACCGTCGACTGCTCCCGGCTGAAGGCCGAGGTCACCCGGTGGGCGATGCGCCAGCGGCCGTCGACCCGACGGTACGACACGTCGTAGAAGCCCCGCATCGCCAGACGCGGAGCGCCTGCATCCTCGGCGTAGTCGCCGTGGAACTCCAGATGGATGCGGGCGGTCGCGGTGTCGCCGTCGAGCATGAGCTGCGGCAGATGCAGGAAGTGGATGCCGGCGAAGGCGGCGTCGCTGCAGAAGGCACGGAGGGCTGCACGCCCCTGCACGAACGTCACGGGCGCCGCTTCGCCGATCGGCCTCGACTGGTAGATGCCGTCCTCGGTGAAGAGGCTGCACCACGCGTCGCCGTCGCGCTCGTCGAACGACCGCGCGTACGAGGCCTCCAGGTCGATGATCTCGAGGCGGTCCTCGAGTGCCTGCAGGCGCTGCTCGATGCTGCGGGTCATGGTCGCTCCATTCGTTCGAGGGGGTGCGCGGTCGCCGCTCGACGCACGCGGTCGCGGCATGCGGTCGAGGGATCGTCTGGTCCGCGTCGGCCGCGCGGCCCCTCACCTTCCGGCTCGCGCAGACGCCCGGCATCCGACCGCGTCCATTCCCGCACGGCTGTCCGCTCGACGATGCGCCAGCCGTCGGGCTCTCTGCGCATATGGTCGAGGTAGCGGAAGCCGCTCGTGAAGTTGAGGCTCTCGTCGGTCGATGGCCGCCCCCAATGCACAGCGGTGCCGTAGGTCTCGGCGAAGGCGTGGTCGCCGAACAGCTCGACCCGGTGGTTGCCGACGATGTGCATGGTGCCGTCGAACACGGCCGTGCGTTCGCGGAGCCAGGCGACGTAGTCGTCGGCCGTTCCCGAGAAGCCGGTGTGGTGGTCGACCCCATCGCGCGCGTAGACGCCGCGGACGATCAGGTAGTCGGCGCGATCGACGGCCGAGCAGTAGCGCAGCACGAGGTCATGGATCTCCTGACGGTCGGAGAGCTCGCCGAGCGAGTTCATGCCTGATCCGGCATATTCGTCCACCCGCGCCCTGATGCCTTGCCGTACCAGCCCGATGCCGCGAGCGTCCCTCCGTCGACGGGGATCGTGTGACCGGTGATGAACGCGGCGTCCGGTGAGGCGAGGAAAGCCACGACCCCCGCGTAGTCCTCCGGCCGTCCGAATCGTCCGGCCGGGAGCCAGGAGCGCAGCAGGGCGGGGTCGCGACCGCCCAGCATCAGATCCGCCGGCGTCTGCGGAGTGTCGGCGAGGTCGGGGGCGATCGCGTTGACACGGACACCGGAGGGACCGACTTCGACGGCGAGGCTCTTCGTGAAGGCGGACACGCCGGCGTTGTATGCCGAGTAGACGGCGTTGCCCGGGATGCCGCGGAACGCCTCGACGGTCGAGACGTTGACGATGCTCCCGCCACCGGCGGCGATCATCCCGGGCAGCAGTGCGCGGGTCACGGTGAACACGTGCCACAGGTTGAGCTCGTGCAGGCGGCGCCACTGTTCCGGCGGGCTCTTCCCGAAGAACGACTTCGCCGGTCGGAAGTCGCCGACGTTGTTGACGAGCACGTCCGCGTGGCCCTGTTCACGCTCGACGAGGGCCGCAAGCCGGTCGACCGTCTCGTCCTGGGTGATGTCGCCGACCAGGACAGTGCAGCGTCCGCCGGCCGTCTCGATCTCGCCGGAGGTCGCGGCAGCGGCATCCGCATCGATGTCCACGAGGACGACGTGGTCTCCGTCTGCGGCGAGACGACGGCTGATCCCGCCGCCGATGCCGAGCGCGCCGCCGGTGACGACGACCGTGCGCGGATGCCCTGGAGAAACATCATCGTGACTCATGCGACTAACCTAGCATTTGGTTGGTAGCATGGACAGGTCGGTGCATCGGAGCACCGCTCACGGAGGAGGCGGAGTGAGCCTGGTCATGGATTTCGCGGGCAAGGTCGTCGCGGTCACCGGCGGGTCCCGCGGCGTCGGGCGCGGCGTGGTCGAGGCGTTCCTCGACGCCGGGGCAGAGGTGGAGTTCTGCGGCCGAGCCGAGCCGGAGACCCTTCCCTCGCGCGATGGCCGCACCGCATCCTTCCGCCCCGTCGATGTGAGAGACGCCGCGCAGAACCAGGCGTGGATCGACGGCATCGTGAATCGACGGGGCCGCCTCGACGTCCTCGTCAACAACGTCGGCGGCTCGCCGTTCGGTCGCTTCGAGGCCGGGTCTCCCCGCTACTTCCAGGCCATCACCGAGATCAACTTCCTGTCGGCCGCTGTCGCGACCAGAGCCGCATTCGAGCCGCTGCGCGCCCACCGGGGAAGTGTGATCAACATCACCTCGATCAGCGCGCGGCGACCCAGCCCCGGCACGGCCGTGTACGGGGCCGCGAAGGCTGCGCTCGAGAGTCTGACCCGCAGTCTCGCCGTCGAGTGGGCGCCGGAGATCCGCGTCAATGCGGTCAGCAGCGGACTCGTGCACACCGAGAGCGCGGTGGACCACTACGGCACCCCCGAGCAGTACGCCGAGATCGCGCGCACGATCCCGCGCGGTCGTCTCGCCTCACCGCAGGAGCTCGGCGCCGTGTGCGTGATGCTCGCCTCTCCCTTCTCCGCGCACGTCACCGGCGCCGTCGTCCCTGTGGACGGCGGTGGCGAATGGCCCGCCTTCCTCACCCACACCCCGAACGCGGACATCGTGCAGCAGGCCGATCGTCTCGACATCACCGAAGGAAACCCCTCATGACCGAAGCCGTCATCGTCTCCGCCGTGCGTTCGCCCATCGGGCGCGCGTTCAAGGGCAGCCTGAAGGACATGCGCGGCGACGACCTCGCGACGCAGATGGTGCGGGCGGCGGTCGACGCGGTGCCGGGCCTCGACCCGAACGAGATCGTCGACCTGATGGTGGGATGCGCACAGCCCGCGGGCCAGCAGGGGTACAACATCGGGCGGATGCTGGCGCTGCAGCTCGGCTGGGATGCGGTGCCGGGGACGACGGTCAATCGCTACTGCGCGTCGTCGCTGCAGACCACACGGATGGCGTTCCACGCGATCAAGGCCGGCGAGGGCGACGTGTTCGTCTCCGCCGGGGTCGAGGCCGTGTCGCAGTTCGCGTCAGGAAAGTCGGACGGCATGCCCGACACCAAGAATCCGCGGTGGGCCGATGCCGCCGCGCGCACGGCGCGGGAGGCGCAGGACCCCGACTTCGTGTGGTCGGATCCGCTCGAGCGCGGCGAGCTGGAGGACATCTACATCGCGATGGGGGAGACCGCCGAGAACGTGGCCTCGTTCCGCGGAGTGTCGCGCCGAGAGCAGGACGAGTGGGCGGTGCTCAGCCAGAACCGCGCCGAAGCCGCGGCCGCGAGGGGCTTCTGGGAGACGGACATCACCCCGGTGCGCCTCGGCGACGGCACGCTCGTGACGAAGGACGACGGGCCGCGAGCGGGTGTGACCCTGGAAGGCATCAGCGGCATGCAGCCGGTGTTCCGTCCGCACGGGACCGTGACCGCCGCGAACTGCTGCCCGCTCAACGACGGCGCCGCCGCACTCGTGATCATGAGCGACACCCGGGCCGCGGAGCTCGGCCTGACCCCGCTCGCGCGTGTCGTGTCGACGGGGGTGTCCGCGCTGTCGGCCGAGATCATGGGCCTCGGCCCTGTGCAGGCCGTCGAGCGCGCGCTGGCGTACGCCCGCATGTCGATCGGCGACATCGACATCCTGGAGATCAACGAGGCCTTCGCGGCACAGGTCATCCCCTCGATCGCCGACATCGGCATCGACCCCGAGCGCGTCAACGTCAACGGAGGTGCGATCGCCCTCGGACACCCCTACGGCATGACCGGCGCCCGCATCACGACCACCGCGATCAACGCCCTCCGCGAGCGCGATGAGCAGTTTGCCGTCGAGACCATGTGCACCGCGGGCGGCCAGGGCATGGCGATGGTGCTCGAGCGCCTGAGCTGACCCCCGCCCCGCCCCCGCCCCGCCCCAGCCGAGTGCACGGGTTCGCGCCGAGTACACGGGATGCCTGCGCCGATAAGCCGTGCGCTCGACACGATGCCGTGCGCTCGGCATCGATGGGGAGGGGGAGGAGGGAAGGGGGTCAGGCGTGGGCGCGGAGCTCCGACTTCAGGATCTTGCCGGTCGCGTTGCGGGGGAAGTCCTCGACGAAGACGAACTCGCGGGGCACCTTGAAGTTCGCCAGGTGCGTGCGGCAGAAGGCCTCGAGGTCGGCGGCGTCCGGACGAGGGTCGGCGTTGTGCAGCAGCAGGACGTAGGCGCGGCCGACCGTGCCGAGGCGCTCGTCGTCCACCCCGATCACGGCGGACTCGTTGACGGCCGGATGCTTGCGCAGAGCGTTCTCGACCTCGGCGGGATACACGTTGAAGCCGCCGACGATGAACATGTCCTTGAGACGGTCGGTGATCTTGAGGCAGCCGTGCTCGTCGAGGCGTCCGACATCGCCGGTGTGGAACCAGCCGTCCGCGTCGAGCACCGCGTCGGTCGCGGCCTGATCCTCGAAATAGCCGAGCATGACGTTGGGGCCGCGCAGCAGGATCTCGCCATCGGTGTCGAGCCCGGCATCGTTCCCGTCTTCGTCGACGACCCGGATCTCGACGCCCTCGACGGCCGGGCCGGTGGTCTGCGCGGTGTGCTCGAGCGATTCGCCGGATCGGGAGAGGGTGGCGACGACGCACTCGGTGAGTCCGTAGGCCTGGGCCACGGTCTCGAAACCGAGCACGTTCACCATGTCGTGGAAGAGCGTGGCCGGTGCGGCGGTGGCCCCGGCGATCGCGAACCGCAGCGACGACAGGTCGTACTCCCCGAGGCGGGGGTGGTCGAGCAGCGAAGTGAAGATCGTGGGCACGCCGGGGAGGACGCTGATGCGCGCCGACTGCACGAGCTCGAGCACCCGGTCGACGTCGAACACCGCGAGCGGGTAGATCGTGCACCCTCCCATCAGCGAGGCGATCATTCCCGCCTTGTAGCCGAAGCCGTGGAAGAACGGGTTGACCACGGCGTAACGGTCTTCTGGCGTCAGTCGCGCTCCGAGACCCCACGCCCTGGCGACGGAGAGGGTCTGCCGGTGCGCGCTGAGCACCCCCTTCGGGACGCCGGTCGTGCCGGAGGTGAAGAGCACGTCCATGATGTCGTCCGGCGTCACCGCAGCGGCCGCCGCCGACACCAGGTTCTCGTCGATCGTCTCGCCGGCGGCGAGGAAGTCGGTCCAGCAGAGGACTCCGGCGTCTCGTGTCTCGTCGAGCGTCACGACGGTTCGCAGGTGCGGCAGCCCCTGAATGGTCGACCCGTCGGTGACGCGTTCGGCCGCAGCCGTGCGGAGCGCCGCGCTGTAGGACTTGCCGAGGAACCCGTCGGCGAGCACCAACGCGGTGGCGCGGGAGCGGGCGAGGATCTCGGCGGCCTCGTGTCCCGTGTAGCGGGTGTTCAGGGGCACGACCGCGATGCCGACGAGCTGCGCGCCGAGCATCGCGAGGATGAACTCGTGCCGGTTGGGGGCCCAGAGACCGATGCGGTCCCCCGGTCGTACTCCCTGCGCGAGGTATGCCCTGGCGACGGAACGCACACGGTCGTGCAGGTCGGCGTAGCTGATGACGGTCTCGCCGTCGACGATGGCGGGATGATCGCCCAGAGTCTCCACCTCCGCGAGGAGGGCGGGCACTGTCGTCGCTTCCGAGACTGTCATGGTCGTCCTTTCCAATATCATGCGTACACTCCGAGAGGGTGTTTCGGGAAAACAGTTCTGTGCGACACACTGAGCAAGCGCTTGTGAATTTTTTCGGTGAAGGAGCAGTGATGGCAACGACCAGAAGCGGGGGCCGCCAGGAGCAGAGCTCCGAGCGACGGGATCAGATCATCTCGATCGCCGCTCGGCTCATCGCCAAGCGCGGATACTCCGCGACGACGGTCCGCGACATCGCCGATGAGGCGGGCATCCTCTCCGGCAGTCTGTACCACCACTTCTCCTCGAAGGAGGCGATCCTCCAGGAGATCCTGCGCAGCTTCATGACGGGACTGCTCGGACGTTTCGAGGAGATCGTCGCCGAAGGCGGCAGCCCGCGTGACATCCTCGACAAGCTCATCGCGCACGCCTTCGCGACCATCGAGAGCCAGCCCGACGCGGTCGGTCTCTACCAGAACGAGCTGTCGTTCCTCGCTCGTCAGCCCGGCTTCGAGTTCCTCGGCGAGAACAGCGAGCGCATCGAGGCGCTCTGGCTCTCGCAGATCACCGAGGGGCAGAAGGTCGGGGTGTTCCGCGACTCGATCGACGCTCCGATCGCCTATCGGTTCATCCGCGACGCGGTGTGGTCGACGGTCGCCTGGTACCGACCCGGCCGCGGTCACACGGCGACGAGCCTGACCGACAACTTCCTGGATCTGCTGCACAAGGGCCTCCTCGCCGACTGAGTGCACCGGGGACGGGACGGAGGGTCCGTCAGTCCGCGACCTCTCGGCTGCGGGTGCCGCGCGGGTCGAGCACCTCGCGGATCAACCGCAGCTCTTCCGCGTCGGGAGTCCGCGTGAGCGGAGCATCCGTCGCGTCGAGCGCGAATCCGGTGCTGTCGGTCACGGTCTGCGGATCGACCCCGGGGTGGACCGACAGCACGGTGACGATGCCGTCGGCGCCGTAACCGAGTACGGCGAGGTTCGTCACGATCACACCGAGGTGATGGTGCGGGAGGCCGGCCTCGCGCGCGCGGTCGTTGCCGACTCCCGAGACCATGTCGACCGCCTCGACGAAGACGCGGGTGCTGTGCCGAGCGACCCAGTAGTCCACGCGGTGGTTGGCGGTGTTGCCCGGTGCGCCGCGCACGCCGATGAGCTGACGGGTGGGGCGTGCCCAGTCGCCGATGAGCGAGATGTTCTGGTTGCCGAACCGGTCGATCTGGCTGGCGCCCATCATGCTCTGGCGTCGGCCGGTGGCGACGATGTCGAAGACGCGACGGAACGGCGCCCATCCTTCGATCGCGGGGGCCGCAGCGGCGGGGTCGCCCGGCATCGGAGGATCGGAGAGGAAGAAGGCCTCGCCGTCGCTGAGCACGATCTCGGGGGCGGTGGTGAGTTTCGCCAGGCGGGCGCCGAGGGCGGGGATGATGCCGACCGCGTGCGCGAGGATCTCGCCCGAGTCGCGGTAGGTGTCGGCGCAGGCCGCGATGCAGACCTCCGCGGTGCTGGCACCGAGCGTTGTCTCGGGGGTGGCGACGCTGGTCATGACTCTCCTCGATCGGCGTGGAACTGGGCGACGGCCGCGCGATAACCGGCCTCGTCGGTCTGCAGGAACGTGCGCTCGAACTCCGCCCAGGCGCTCGGATCCTTCGCGGCGGCGACGTAGTGCTTCTGGAAGACCTCGTCGCGTTCGTAGTCGGGAGCGCAGGTGGTGAAGTGGGCTCCCCCCGGAGCCTCGACGACCGCGGAGGCGTAGATGCGGCTGAACAGCAGCGTGTGGAACGAGCCCTCGTCGAGCAGCGCCGAGGTCGGGATCACCTTCTCGGCCGACACGATGGTGCGCGTCGCGGCCATGGCGAACAGGTCGTCGAAGTAGGGGTCCGGTCCGAGGTACTGCGCGTTGCCCTGCGCATCGGCGCGGTTCACATGCACGAGCGCGACGTCGAGGGGAAGGGCAGGCATGGCGACGTACTGCGCGTCGGAGTAGGGCGATGCCACCGTGCGCAGTCGCGGGTTCGCCGGCAGCACGTCCGACCCCAGGCCGGCGAGGATGGGGAGGAAGTCGAGGCGAGAGGCCGCGGCGCGGAGGCCGGTGACGAACATGCCCTCGTCGTACTCCTCGATCTCGAGGTCGCCGCGTTCGCGTGCCCGGGTGAAGAGCGGGTCGAGCGGGATGCTGTCGAGCGACACGAACCCGTAGACGAGGCGGCGGATGCGGCCGGCGGCTGCGAGCAGCCCGACGTCGGGTCCCCCGAAGGCCACCACGGTGAGGTCGGTGAGGTCGCGCCGCAGGACCTCGCGCACGAGGGCCATGGGCTTGCGTCGCGAGCCCCAGCCGCCGATGCCGATCGTCATCCCGCTCTCGATGGTGGCGACCGCCTCCTCGATGCTCACCCGCTTGTCCGACATCCCCGCTCCTTCGCGCGACCCGCGCTGACCTAGCGCTTGTTTGGGAATCACAGTAGCATGCCCAGAAGGACGACCAGCAAGGGAGCTGCGCATGACCGCAGAGTCGATCGCCGACCACGTCGTGGTGACCGGAGGAGCGAGTGGAATCGGCGATGCGGTGGTCGCGCAGCTGCTCGACCGGAGTATCGCCGTGACCGTGTTCGACCTGCGGCCGAGCGCAAGAGCCGGGGTGACCACCCGCATCGTCGACCTGCGCGACGAGGGCGCGGTGGAGGATGCGATGGCCGAGACCTGGGCCGACGCGCCGGTGGGGGGACTCGTGGCCTGCCATGGTGTGCGCGGCGCGTATGTTCCGGCGCTCGAGATCGACCTCGACCAGCTGCGCCTGCTGTTCGACGTGCACGTGGTGGGTGCGCTCGCGGTCTCGCGGGCGCTCGTGCGCCGCCTCGATGCCGCGCCGGCCTCGATCGTGCTGGTGTCGTCGACCACCGCATACCGCGGGTGGGCCAACCAGACCGACTACGGGCCGGCCAAGGCCGCCGAACGTCAGCTGATGGAGAACCTCGCGATCGAATGGGCGCCCCGCGGCGTGCGCGTCAACGCGGTCGCCCCCGGACACACGCTGACCCCGATGGTGCAGGACATGGTGGACCACGGGTACGACCTCGCGGCGGTCGAGCAGCGCACCCCGCGCGGGCGCCTCGCCGACCCCGACGAGATCGCGGCCGCGATCGTGTGGATGCTGCGCGACGCCACCCACGTGATCGGACAGTGCCTGCCGGTGGACGGCGGCTGGACGGCCGTCGGACGATGATGCCGACCCGCGCGCTCGGCGACCTCGAGGTCTCGGCGCTGGGCATGGGCGCGATGACCCTGACCCAGGTGCCGGGTGTGGACTCCGTTCGCGGCATCCGCGCCGTGCACGCCGCGGTGGACGCCGGCATCACCCTGTTCGACACCGCCGACTCGTATGGACCGTCGGGCGAGATGGGCGTGAACGAGCGGGCGCTCGTCGAGGCGCTCCGACGGCATCCGTCCGCGCTCGATCGGGTGGTCATCGCCACGAAAGGCGGTCACACCCGAGGTCCGGCAGCGACCTGGTGGGTCGACGGCTCTCCGGGGCACCTCGCCGCCGCGGCCAGGGCTTCGGCGCAGCGCCTCGGGCTCGATGCCCTCCCGCTGTATCAGCACCACCGCCCCGACGTGAAGGTGCCGTTCGCGGAGTCGATGGGGGCGATGCGGCAGCTGGTCGACGAGGGGATCGTGGTCCGCGTCGGCGTCTCGAACGTCGATGCCGCCCAACTCGACACGGCGATCCGGGTGGTCGGCGATGCCCTGGTCAGCGTGCAGAACGAGTATTCGCTGCTCGAGCGCTCGAGCGATCCCGTGCTGCAGCTCTGTGAGGCGCACGGCCTGGCCTTCCTGGCGTGGGGTCCCTTCGGCGGCATGCGTGCGGCCAAGGGGCTCGGCACGTCGTCGTCGTCTGTCGCCCTCGTCGCCGAGCGGCACGGGGTGAGCCCGCAGCAGGTCGTGCTCGCCTGGCTGCTCCGACGCTCGCCCGTGCTGATCCCGATCCCGGGTGCGAGTCGGCCGGAGAGCGTGCGGGACTCGGCCGCCGCGCTCGGCCTGGTGCTCGACGACGACGATCTGCGTCTGCTCGATGCCGTGGCCGCGCCGGCGGTGAGTGCTCAGTGAGGCTCTTGCAGCAGTTCCACCCGCACGTCGTCGGGGCCTCGCACGTAGACGTAGCGGTAACCGTCGAGCGGCCCGGCCGTGGCCGTCATCGTCTGCGACAGGGGTTCGTAGCCGAGCGCCGCCAGTCGGGCGAGACTCGCCTCGATGTCGGGCACGACCACGGCAGGATGCGCGGCCCCGGTATGACCGTTGTCCGGGTCGATGCGGGGGTTGTCGGCGCCCTGGTACTCGGCGAGTTCCAGGAAGACTCCGTCGTCGAGGCGGATGAACGTGAGCAGGATCTCGACTCCGCGATAGCCGGTGGCGGCCTCGACCGCGGGGCCGCTCTTCGACAGGGGACCGATGACGTCGCCGCCGGTCGCCGCCGCGTAGAACGCGGTCGCTGCGGCCGTGTCGCTCACCGTGATGCCGATGTGGTGGAGCCGTGGCATCCTCACTCCTTGTCAAACTAGCGCTTGTTCGATAACTATCCCGGAGGACACCCATGAATGCAACGCCCGTCATCGACCTCACCGGCCGGGTCGCCGTGATCACCGGAGCAGCCGGCGGTCAGGGCCGCTCGCACGCGGCCCTGTTCCACGCGCTCGGCGCGAACCTCGTGCTCACCGATCTCGACGGAGCTGCCGTCGTCGACGTCGCTGCGGAGTTCGGCGACCGCGCCATCGGACTCGCCCACGACGTCTCGTCGGCTGAGGCCTGGGCGCAGGTGGCGGCTGCGGCGGAGGAGAAGTTCGGGCACGTCGACGTGCTCGTCAACAATGCCGGATTCTGTCCGGAGGGACCCCTGGCCGAGACGACGGAGCGCGTCATCCGCCTCACGCTCGATGTGAACCTGATCGGCCCGATGCTGGGGGTGCAGGCGATGCTGCCCCTCATGGGGGACGGCGCGTCGATCGTGAACATCGCCTCCACCGCCGGTGTCGCGGGGTACGCGAACCGCGTTCCGTACTCCGCCTCGAAATGGGGCCTGCGGGGGGTGTCCCGCGCTCTCGCCCGCGAGTTCGCGGGCACGGGCATCCGCGTGAACACGGTGTGCCCTGGAGCGGTGGACACGCCCATGATCAGCGAAGACGCCAGGGCGGGCGTCGGCTTCATCTCCCGCATCCCCATCCCGCGCGCCGGACGCCCGGAGGAGATCTCGAACCTCGTGGCCTACCTCGCCAGCTCTGCCAGCAGCTACTGCACCGGCCAGGACTTCATCATCGACGGCGGGCAGGTCGCCTGATGCCGAGCTACGCCTTCGACGGCGTCGTGCCCGTGGTCGATCCGACCGCGTTCGTGCACGAGACCGCGAGCCTGATCGGAGACGTCATCATCGGCCCCGGGTGCTACATCGGCCCGTTCGCGAGCCTCCGCGGCGACTTCGGACGGATCGTCGTGGGGGAGGGGGCGAACGTGCAGGACTCGTGCGTCGTCCATGCCTTCCCCGGTGCCGATGCCGTGCTCGAGCCGAACAGTCACGTCGGCCACGGGGTCGTGCTGCACGGCTGCCGGATCGGGTCGTTCGCCCTGATCGGCATCGGCTCGACGGTGCTCGACGGTGCGGAGATCGGCGCGGACTGCCTGGTCGGCGCCGGAGCCGTCGTGACGGCGGGCACGGTGGTCCCTCCGGGCTCGAAGGTGCTCGGTGCCCCGGCGAGAGTGGTCGGCGCCCTCGATGAGCAGGCGCTGGCGTGGAAGCGCAACGGGGTGCGGATCTATCAGGAACTCGCCCGGCGCAGTCGGGAGACCCTGCGCCGGGTCGAACCCCTGGTCGCGGTGGAGCCGGACCGCCGGCGTACCTCCTGGCCGCCGGATGCCGCGACCCCGCTGCACCGACAGCGCGCCGAGGGCGCATCGTGAACGAGGGCTTCGACGACTGGGTCGCGATCACGCGAACGATCTCCCGGTACGGGCGCTACGCCGACCAGCGGCGCTCCGCCGACATGGCCGACCTGTTCACGGTCGACGGGCGGATGCTGATGTTCCGACCGCGCGCCGTGGAGCCCGCCGAGTCGCCCCAGGGGCGTGAGCAGCTGATCGCGGCGTTCGACGCGCTCGCCGCCTTCGTGGCCACCAGCCATGTGCTCTCCCCGAGCGACATCGAGATCGAGGGCGACACGGCACGGGCGCACACCTACTGCATGTCGCATCACATCAGGGAGACCTCGGAAGGCCGGGTGCGGTTCACGCTCGCCGATCGCTACAACGACGCGCTCGTCCGTGTCGGCCAGGACTGGCTCTTCCGGGAGCGCCGCAAGTACACCGACTGGACCGAGACGTCGCTGCTGCGGCGCTGACCGATCACCGGCGACGGAGGTCGGTCTGAGTCCGTGACCTCCGAGGAACGCGTGCTCACCGTCGTCGTCGTGCATGCCGGGCACCGTCGTGACGTGTACGAGCGCTGAGCCGCGCTGAACCGATCCGCTCAGCCGTGAGCGAGAGCCCAGTCCGCCGCGCGCTCGCGCTCTTCCCCGGCGGTGCCGAAGAGCTGCCCCAGGGCATGAGCGCGCTTGAAGATCAGGTGCGCGTCGTGCTCCCACGTGATGGCGATGCCGCCGTGCAGCTGGATCATCTCCGCCGCGACGTGCTCCAGCGCCTCGGAGCAGGTGGCCTTCGCGATCGCGGCCAGTTCGAACCGGTCGCGGGCGCCCGAGGCGAGGGCGTCGGATGCGGCGCGCGACGCGGTCCGGGCCACTTCGACCCGCACGTGCATGTCGGCGAGGCGATGCTTGATGGCTTGGAACGAGCCGATCGTGCGTCCGAACTGCACGCGCTGCTTCGCGTATGCCACGGTCTCGTCGAGGGCTCGGGTGGCCGTCCCCGCCTGCACCGCGCTGACCGCGGCGAGGGCGAGCGCGCGCACCGTCTCCAGCACGGTCGGATCGGCGGCCCCGAGCGGGCGAGCCTGCACCGCGTCGAAGTGCACAGTCGTCAGGCGGAGGGTCTGATCCATGGTCGCGGTGTCCTCGCGGCGCACGGCGGACACGTCCTGCACCTCGAACAGGCGAGGGCCCTCGGGTGACGAGGCGATCACGAGCAGCACGTCGGCGGAGGCGCCGTCGAGCACGAAGCCGCTCGTCCCGCTGAGGGTCCAGCCGTCGCGGTTCTCGGCGCGCACGCCCATCCGCTCCGGGGCGAAGCGCCCGTCGGGGGCCGCCCAGGCCAAGGCGGCCGACGACGATCCCTCAGCGATGCCGGGCAGCAGTCGTGCGGCGGCCTCGGCGTCGCCGCTCGCGAGGACCGCCTGCGCGGCGATGGCGACGGAGCCGAGGTAGGGCGACGGGGCGAGGGAGGCGCCGATCTCCTCGAGCACCAGCTGTGCCTCTCGCAGCGTGAATCCGGCGCCGCCGAACTCCTCGGGGATGGCCATGCCGGCGATCCCGATCTCTTCGCACAGCAGGCGCCACAGGTCGACGTCGAAGCGCTCGTCGGTGTCGAGTGCGCGACGCGTCGCCGCGCTGTCGGCGCGCTGGTCCAGGACTCCGCGCACGAGCGCGACGAGCTCCCGCTGGTCCTCATCGGGGTCGAATGACATCACCGCTCCTTCGTGAGGATGTCGCGGGCGATCCGCGCCCGGTGGAAGTCGGGTGTGCCCCAGGCCGCAGACAGCGCGGGCGCGAGGCCGAGCCAGATGCGGAGCGTGTGCTCGGCGGTGTAGCCGATCGCGCCGTGCACCTGGAGAGAAACGCGGGCGGCCAGCAGGGCGGCGTCGCCCGCCGCGACCTTCGCTGCGGAGATCGCGCGGTCCTCGTCGGGCTCGTCGACGCGGAGGGCGGCGTTCCAGACGAGCGGGCGCGCGAAGCTCAGGGCGATGCGCACATCGGCGAGCTGGTGCTTGAGCGCCTGGAATTCGCCGATCGGGCGGCCGAACTGCTCGCGCACCTTGGCGTAGGACACCGCTTCCTCCAGCAGCCGCTCACCGACGCCGACGAGCGTGGCCGCCGCAGCGAGCGCGGCCTCGTTCAGCGCCGCGTCCAGCGCGCCGGGTTCGAGGGGCGTCGCGTCGCCGCGCGGGGTCAGGCGTGCGAGGCGCCGGGTGGGCGCGACCGAGGTCAGCTCATCGGCGAGGTCGCCCCGATGAAGTGCTCCGTCTCGCACGAGGTAGCGCCTGCTCGCGAGAGCCGCATCGAGCGCCGCGGGGGCGACCTCGTCGACCGCAGCCGTGGCGATCGCACCCGCGGCGAGTTCGCCGCGCGTGTCATCGTCGACGAGTCCGGGCAGCAGGGCGACGGTCTCGAGGTAGGGGCCGGGCACACCGTGGTAGCCGAGGCGCTCGAACACCACGACGAGATCGCTCACCGTGCCCCCGAAGCCGCCTGCCCCCTCGCTCACCCGCAGACCGAGCAGGCCGAGCTCGGCGAACTGCTCCCAGAGGGCGAGCCCCGGCGCGGTGTCGCCGTCGGCCCAGCTGCGCGCGATGTCCGCGCCGCCCGACCCTTCGACGATCTCGTCGATCGCCTCAGCGAAGGCGACCTGTTCTTCCGTGGGCAGGAACCGCATCATGCACGCCTTCCGTCTCCGCCGCGGGGGAGTCCGAGGATCCGCTCCGCGATGATGTTGCGCTGGACCTCGTTCGTCCCCGCGTAGATGGGGCCGGCGAGCGAGAACTGATAGTCGTCGACCCAGCGGCCCCCGTCGACGGCCGTGGCCCCGCGCAGTTCGCCCTCGGGGCCGAGGATGCGCAGCGCCGTCTCGTGGATGTGCACGTCGAGCTCCGACCAGAAGACCTTGTTGACGCTGCCCTCGGCGCCGACCGATCCGCCTTCGAGCAGGGTGCTGACCGTCTGCCAGGTGAAGAGCCGATAGGCCTCTGCGCCGATCCAGGCATCGACGACCGCGGAGTCCTCGCTGTCGCGACCCGACCCCGACTGCAGGGCGATCAGCCGATCCGTCGCGGCGAGGAAGCGCCCAGGAGCGCGGAGCGAGAGTCCACGCTCGTTGCCGGCGGTGCTCATGGCCACCCGCCAGCCGTCGCCCGGGGCGCCGAGCACGTCGTCATCGGGGACGAACACGTCGTCGAAGAAGATCTCGGCGAACCCGGTGGTGCCGTCGAGCTGGGCGATCGCCCGCACCGTGATGCCCTCCGCATCCATCGGGAACAGGAAGTACGTGAGCCCATGGTGCCGCTGCGCCTCGGGGTCGGAGCGGAACAGTCCGAAACCGCGGTCTGCCCAGACGGCTCTGGAACTCCAGATCTTCTGACCGTTGAGCACCCATCCGCCGCGGGCGTCGTCGCGGCGCGCGGTGCTGCGGATCGCGGCCAGGTCGCTGCCGGCGCCCGGCTCCGACCAGGCTTGCGCCCAGATCAGCGAGCCATCGGTCATGGGGCCGAGGAACCGTTCGTGCTGCTCCGGGGTGCCGTGCTCGAAAAGGATGGGCGCGAGCAGCGAGATGCCGTTCTGGGCGACGCGGGTCGGAGCGCCGGCGCGGTAGTACTCCTCTTCGAACAGCACCCACTCGGTGATGCCGACGTCGCGCCCGCCGTACTGCTCGGGCCAGGAGACGACCGACCAGCGGCCGGACGCGAGCGTCGCCTCCCATTCGCGGTGGGCGGCGAATCCCCCCTCGGTGTCCATCGACGGCAGCGGTGTGGCCGGGACGTGCTGCGCGAGCCAGGCGCGTGCCTCCGCGGCGAACGCCTCCTGCTCCGGGGTCAGATCGAGGTTCACTGCGCGGCCCCCTTCGTATCGGCCTTGATGGAGCGCACGTCGACTCCGCCGAGGGAGTCGCCGCCCACTTCGGCGTTGTGCGCGTGCGCGGCGTGGTGCAGGCCGAACACCGAGTCCATGCCGGCCCGCATGCCCTGGAGGTCTTCCGCCTGGTTGACGGCCTTCTTCGCCAGGGCGAGTCCGAGGCGCGGCATCCGGCCGATGCGGTCGGCGAGCTCGAGGGTCCGCTGCTCCAGCTCGTCGAGGGGCACGACGTGATTCACCATGCCGAGCTCGTGCGCGCGGGCAGCGGGCATCCGGTCCCCGGTGTACAGCATCTCCTTGGCCGCGCGGGGGTTGGTCACCCAGGGATGGGCGAAGTACTCGACGCCGGGTATGCCCATCGCCACGACGGGGTCCTGGAAGAAGGCGTCGTCTGCCGCGACGATGAAGTCGCACGACCAGGCGAGCATGAGTCCTCCGGCGATGCAGGCGCCCTGCACCATCGCGATCACCGGTTTGGGGATCTCGCGCCACCGGCGGCACATCCCGAGGTACACCTCGGACTCGCGGGCGAACCGGGAGTCGACGCCCTGCGCGCCGACATGGTCCCACCAGATCACGGCCTTGCGCTCGAAGCTCTCGTCGATGTCGCGTTCCGGAGTCCCGATGTCGTGGCCGGCGCAGAAGTGCTTCCCGTTGCCGCCGAGCACGATGACCTTGACCGTCTCGTCGTCGACCGCCCGGGTGAAGGCCGCGTCGAGCGCATAGGTGACCTTCGAGTTCTGCGCGTTGCGATACTGGGGGCGGTTCAACCTGACGATCGCGGTCGACCCCCGCACTTCGTAGGTCACCACGGCATCGGCGGATTCGACGGGCATGACGGGTTCCTCTCTGAACTCCAGCATCAAACCAAACAATCGCTTGGTTTCCTTGATACTATACGTGAACGGCATGCCGAAGACCACGACTCGATGAGGAGCACAGATGGACGCGACGCAGCACGACGCGGATGAACGCTTCCGCGCCGAGATCCGCGGCTGGCTGGAGGAGAACCTCGCCGGTCGCTTCGCCGCGCTGCGGGGACGCGGGGGCTCCGGACGCGAGCACGAGGACTTCGAGGCGCGGCTGGAGTGGAACCGTCACATGGCTGCCGCCGGATGGACCTGCGTGGCCTGGCCCGTCGAGCACGGGGGTCGCGGACTCAGCATCGCCCAGCAGGTCATCTTCCACGAGGAATACGCCAGGGCGGACGCTCCGGCCAGGGTGAACCATCTCGGCGAGGAGCTGCTCGGGCCGACGCTCATCGCCCACGGCACCCCCGAGCAGAGGGCACGCTTCCTCCCCGGCATCATCGCCGTCGAAGAGCTCTGGTGCCAGGGGTACTCCGAGCCGGGTGCGGGTTCCGACCTCGCCGCCGTGTCGACGAGGGCGCACCGCGTCGGCGACGAGTGGTCGATCTCCGGGCAGAAGGTGTGGACCTCTCTCGCCCAGCACGCCGACTGGTGCTTCGTGATCGCCCGCACCGAGCCGGGGTCCACCCGTCACCGCGGACTGTCGTACCTGCTCGTCCCGATGGCCCAGCCCGGCGTCGAGGTGCGGCCGATCCTGCAGCTCACGGCGACCAGCGAGTTCAACGAGGTGTTCTTCGACGACGCCCGCACCGACGCCGATCTCGTGGTCGGCGCCGAGGGCGACGGCTTCAAGGTCGCGATGGCGACGCTGGGCTTCGAGCGCGGAGTGTCGACCCTGGCCCAGCAGATCGCCTTCCGACGCGAGCTGGATGCCGTGATCGACACGGCCACGCGCACCGGAGCGATCGACGACGCCGTGCTCCGCGACCGGCTGGTTCGGGCGCGCATGGAGCTCGAGGTGATCCGCCAGCACGCGCTGCGCACGCTCGGCGGCGCGCAGGGTGACGGCGCCTCGGTGACGAAGCTGCTGTGGTCGAACTGGCATCGCTCGCTCGGCGAACTCGCGATGGACGTCTCCGGCCCCGCATCGCTCCTGGTCGGGCCGGACTACGCGCTCGACGACCTGCAGACCCTGTTCCTGTTCAGCCGAGCCGACACCATCTACGGCGGCTCGGATGAGATCCAGCGCAACGTCATCGCCGAGCGTGTGCTCGGCCTACCCCGAGAGGCCCGTCCATGAGCTCCACCACCCCCGAGTACGTTTCCGGCCACGGCCTTCTGACCGGGAAGCGCGTCGTCATCACCGCGGCCGCCGGAGCAGGAATCGGGCAGGCCGCCGCAGTCCGCTGTCTTGAGGAGGGCGCCGCACTGGTCGTGCTCGGCGACACGCATGCAGGTCGGCTGGAGCAGACGCAGCAGGAGCTGGGCGCGCGCTTCGGCGCCGACCGGGTGCGCACCGCCGTGTGCGACGTGACGGTCGAGGAGCAGATCACCGCGTTCCTCGATCTGGCCGAAGACGGCGGTCCGATCGACGTGATGATCAACAACGCCGGCCTCGGCGGCTCCGTCTCGATCCTCGACATGACGGATGAGCAGTGGGGGATCGTGCTCGACGTGACGCTGACCGGCACGTTCCGCTGCATCCGCGCCGTCGGGCGTCGCATGGTCGCTGCGGGCACCGCGGGCGTGATCGTGAACAACGCCTCGGTCATCGGCTGGCGCGCCCAGGTCGAACAGGCCCACTACGCCGCGGCCAAAGCCGGCGTGATGGCGCTCACCCGCAGCGCAGCGATGGACCTCGCCCCGCATGGCATACGCGTCAACGCGGTCTCGCCGAGTCTGGCGATGCACCCGTTCCTCGAGAAGGTCACGACGCCCGAACTGCTCGAGGAGCTCAAGGCCCGAGAGGCCTTCGGCCGGGCGGCGGAACCCTGGGAGGTCGCCAACGTCATGGTGTTCCTCGCCAGCGCATACTCCTCTTATATGACCGGCGAGGTCGTCGCCGTCAGCAGTCAGCACGCGTGAGATCAGGAAGAAGGAAGAACATGGCAGAGGCATACATCGTCGACGCCGTCCGCTCGCCCGTCGGCAAGCGCGGCGGTTCGCTCTCGAGCATCCACCCGGCCGACCTCGGCGCGCACAGCCTGAAGGCTCTGGTCGAACGCACCGGCATCGATCCGGCGGCCCTCGACGACGTCATCATCGGTGCGACCGACACGATCGGCGGCCAGGCGGGCAACGTCGGCCGCTCGGCCGTGCTGGTCGCCGGATTCCCCGAGCACGTGCCCGGCGTCACGATCGACCGCCAGTGCGGATCGAGCCAGCAGGCCGTGCACTTCGCGGCGCAGGCCGTGATGAGCGGAACCAACGACCTGGTGATCGCCGGCGGGTTGCAGAACATGTCGCGGCTGCCGATCTCGTCGGCCATGGTCGCCGGTGAGGCCTACGGCTTCACCACGCCGTTCGCCGAGTCGCCCGGATGGCAGGAGCGGTACCCCGACCAGGAGATCTCGCAGTTCGTCGGCGCCGAGATGATCGCCGAGAAGTGGGACATCTCCCGCGAGGAGATGGAGCAGTTCGCGCTGGAGAGCCACCAGCGCGCTGCGGCCGCACAGGACGAGGGCCGCTTCTTGAGCCAGATCGCGCCGCTGAACGGACTCGACCACGACGAGGGCGTGCGGCGGGACACCTCGTTGGAGCGGATGGCAGGCTTGCAGACCCTCACCCCGGGCGGGCGACTCACGGCGGCGGTCGCCTCGCAGATCAGCGACGCCTCCAGCGCGGTGCTCGTCGCGAGCGCACAGGCCGTCGCGGACCACGGACTCACCCCGCGCGCCCGCATCCACCACATGTCGGTGCGCGGAGACAGCCCCGTGTTCATGCTGACGGCGCCGATCCCCGCCACGAAGTACGCCCTCGAGCGTGCGGGCATGAGCCTCGACGACATCGACCTGTTCGAGGTGAACGAGGCCTTCGCGTCGGTCGTGCTCGCCTGGATGAAGGAGACCGGAGTGCCGCGGGAGAAGGTCAACGTCAACGGCGGCGGCATCGCGCTCGGGCATCCGATCGGCGCGACCGGCACGCGGCTCATGACCACGATGCTCAACGAACTCGAGCGCACCGGCGGCCGCTACGGCCTGCAGACCATGTGCGAGGGCGGCGGGCTCGCGAACGTCACGATCATCGAACGCCTCTGACGGCTCCCGGGACCTCGCCGCGGACGGCGGGGTCCCGGTCTCGGCGCCGAGGCCTCAGTCGATGATGCAGGATGCTGCGGCGCGCACGTGCACGACGGCGTCGCGCACGATGCGGTCGACGAGTTCCTCGCAGCTGGGCAGATCGTCGATCAGGCCGACCACCTGTCCGGCCGCGAGCATCCCCGCGCGGGTGTCGCCGTCGACGAGGCCCGCTTTCAGCAGCATGGGTGTGTTCGCGGCGAGAGTCATCTGCGACCAGGAGCGGCCGGTCGCCTTCTTCATCGAGGCGGCGTCTGCGGCGAGGCCGCGCCAGCTCATCCCCGACATGCGCTTGAACTCGAGCGAGCGACGAAGTGTCGGAAGCAGCTGCCGGATGCCGGCTCGCCGCTCCAGACCCTCGATGTACTCCGTCCGCAGCAGGCGGTGCGGCATCCCGTCGGCCTTCGTGGTGACGACCGTGCCGTCGAGCCCGAAGCCCAGGTAGCGCCGCTTGATGGCGTCGGGCACGGCGCTGTCGCGCGTGAGCAGGAACCTCGTACCCATTCCGACGCCCGCGGCACCGAACGCCAGGGCCGCGGCGAGCCCGCGCCCGTCATGAAAGCCGCCGGCGGCGATCACCGGGATGTCCACGGCCGCGATGACGGAGGGGACCAGGATCGACGTGGGCACGGCGCCCGTGTGCCCGCCGCCCTCGCCGCCCTGGACCATGACCGCATCCGCGCCCCAGGCGGCGACCTTCTCGGCGTGACGCACCGCCCCGATCGAGGGGATCACGACGACCCCGTGCTCTTTGAGCTTCTCGATCAGCTCGCGTCGAGGGGCGAGGGCGAAGCTGGCGACCTTGACGCCGTGACGGATCATGATGTCGACACGCTGCTCGGCGTCGCCGGCATCCGCGCGCAGGTTCACGCCGAACGGCCGGTCCGTGCGCTCCTTGACCTCGATGATCTGCCGCTCGAGCTCGGCGGTGTCCATGGTGGCCGAGGCGAGGATGCCGAGGCCGCCCGCCTCGGCCGTCGCCGAGACCAGGCGGGCGCCCGCCACCCAGCCCATGCCGGTCTGCACGACGGGGTGGTCGACGCCGGTCAGGCGCGTGAGTGCCGTCGAGAGCATAGGGGGAGTGGTCATGTCGGAACACCTCTCTGTGTCGTGCATCGTGTCGCGCGCCAGGCCGGATACCGACCATGTGCGTGCAGCCTACCGCACTTGCCCTAGCGTTTGCTTGGTTGCTAGGGTGAGGGTGTTCCGTCGGTCGCACACACCGGCGCGGTCTCGAAGGAGAGTCGGACATGGCAGGAATTCTCGATGGACGGGTCGCGATCGTGACCGGCGCCGGACGCGGTCTCGGCCGTGAGCACGCGCTCGAACTCGCCAGGCAGGGCGCCAGGGTCGTCGTGAACGACCTGGGTACGGCGCTCGACGGAGCGGGGAACTCGGTCGGCCCCGCTCAGGACGTCGTCGACACGATCCGCGCCGAGGGGGGCGAAGCCGTCGCCAACGGTGCCGACATCGCCGACTTCCTGCAGGCGGGGGAGCTCATCGCGCAGGCGACCTCCACCTTCGGGCGCCTCGACATCCTCGTCAACAACGCGGGCTTCGTGCGCGACCGGATGCTCGTCAACGCCGATGAAGACGAGTGGGACGCGGTGATCCGCGTGCACCTCAAAGGACACTTCGCCCCGCTCCGGCACGCCGGTGCGTACTGGCGCGCCGAGGCCAAGGAGGGGAGGGTCCCCGTAGCCCGCGTCATCAACACCTCGTCGGGTGCAGGGCTCCAGGGCAGCGTCGGCCAGGCGGCCTACTCCGCGGCCAAGGGCGGCATCGCCTCGCTCACCCTCGTCGCCGCGCAGGAGCTCGGCCGCTACGGGGTCGCCGTGAACGCGATCGCGCCGTCCGCCCGCACACGCATGACCGAGGGGCCCTTCGCCGACGCGATGGCCGCGCCCGTCGAGGGCTTCGACCGCATGGACCCCGCCAACGTCTCGCCGCTCGTGGCCTGGCTCGCGAGCCCCGACTGCGACATCACGGGCCGTGTGATCGAGATCGAGGGCGGTCGGATCTGTCTCGAAGAGGGATGGCGCCACGGGCCGGTGCGCGAGCTCGATCGCCGCTGGGCCGCCGCCGAGATCGGCGACGCGGTCCGCGCGCTCGTGGATGAGGGCGCCAGCCCCGAGGCGGTGTACGGCGCATGAACAGCGGCGAATGGGCGGGACGCTCGCTCGGCACGCGCGTCGTCGGCTACGACGACAGGGACGCGATCCTCTATGCCCTCGCGGTCGGGGCTCGCGCCGATGATCTCGACCTCGTGTTCGAGGACCGCCTGCGCGTGCTGCCGTCGTTCGGCCTCACTCTCGCGCAATGGGCACCCGACGTCCTCGCCGAGGCCGGTGCATACGGCGATGCCGCGGTGCACGGATCCCAGACGCTCGAGGTGCACGGCCCCCTGCCCAGGTCGGGGGAGATCACCCTGAACGCTCGCGTCGGCGACGTGTGGGACAAGGGCACCGCCTCGGTCTTCGAGGTGATCGTCGAGTGCGCGCAGTTCACCGCGATGTGGTCGCTGTTCGCCCCCGGGACGGGCGGTTTCGGCGGAGAACGAGGGCCGGCACGCGCAACCGCCGCCGACCGCGGGTCCGGGACGATCGGCGCCGTGCCGACGTTCCCCACGCAGGCCGCGCTCTACCGACTCACCGGAGACCGCCACCACATCCACATCGACCCCGAGGCGTCGGCGCGCATCGGTCAGCCGATCCCCATCCTCCAGGGACTGTGCACCCTCGCCGCCGCGACGCTCGTGATGGCGCGTGACCGCGGCGCCCACCCCGCCGACCTCACGTCGCTGCACGGACGCTTCAGCGGTCCCGTCGTGCCCGGCGATGTGCTCGAGCTGGAGAGCTGGCCGGACGGCGCCTTCGAGCTGCGCCGCCATGGTGCGCAGGTGATCTCGGACGCGAAGGCGGTGTTCGCATGAGTCGGGTGCTCGTGGTCGGTGCGACCGGCATGATCGGGAGTCGCATCGCGGCCGACCTCGCGGCGCGGGGCGACGAGGTCACGGTCATGTCGCGCCGTGGCCCCTCCGACCGCGACCCGAGCGCCGTGGCGGGCATGCCGCGGCTGATCGGCGACTACACCGAGACCGAGTCCGCTCCCGTGGCGCTCGAGGGCTTCGACGCGATCGTGTTCTCGGCGGGCAACGACATCCGTCATGTCCCGGCGGAGCAGGAGGACGCCGACTTCTGGGAGCGGACGCAGAGCGGGGGCGTGCCGCGGTTCGCCGCCCTCGCCAAGGCCGCGGGGGTCTCGCGCTTCGTGGAGATCGGCAGCTACTACCACCAGCTGCACCCGGAGTGGGCGGAGCGCATCCCCTACGTGGCGGCGCGCCGGGATGCCGATGACGGGGCGCGCGCTCTCAGCGGAGACGGCTTCTCCGCGATCACGCTGAATCCGCCCTCGATCGTCGGGGCCGATGAGCGCGGACTCCGACGTTTCGCCCGCATGGTGGCGTGGGTGCGCGGAGAGGTCGAAGACCCGGCGCTGGTCGCCCCTCCTGGCGGCACGAACTACATGTCGGTCCGCTCGCTCTCGCAGGCCGTGCAAGGGGCGCTCGATTCGGGGGCCGCAGGGCACGCCTACCTCGTGGGTGATCGCAACCTCACCTACCGCGAGTACTTCCAGCTCCTGGCCGAGGCCGCAGGCAGCCGGCACGTGATCGAGGAGCGCGACGAAGAGCACCCCTTCCAGCCGGACCGCTTCATCGTGCAGGGGCGGGGAGCCGTCATCGCGTTCGAGCCGGACGCCGACGAGACCGCGGTGCTCGGATACGACCGCGACGACGTCGAGCGCGCGCTCGCCGAGATCGTGGCCGGCGTCGACGCGCGACCATGATCTACGCCCGCATCCCCGGTCCTGCCGTGTGCGTGAGCGGCATGGCGGCGTTGTCCTGGGACCTCGACGAGGAGATCGCGATGTACGGGCGCACCGGCACGGATCTCGTCGGACTGCCCGTGGCGAAGACAGCAGGGTATGACACCGCGCGTGTGTACGACCTGCTCGAGGGGCACGGCGTGCGCCTGGGCTACCTGGTGCATCCGCTCAGCGCGCACCCGGACGACGACGCGGGGTGGGAGAGGCAGCTCGGGGTGCTCGCCGACGGAGTGCGCCGAGCGCATGACCTCGGCGCCGGCACGGTGTATCTCACCTCTGGTCCCTCGGGGCACCTGGACTGGGAGCGTGCGGCAGACCTCTTCGCCCGACGCCTGGCACCTCTCGTGCAGCTCGCCGGGTCGCTCGACGTGCGTCTGGCCGTCGAGAACACCATGTCGCTGCGCAGCGACATCAGCTTCACCCACACCGCTGCCGACGCGTTCGCGCTCGCCGAGAGAGCGGGGATGGGCGTGTGCCTCGACCTGTACTGCTGCTGGCAGGAGCGCGGCCTCGGCGCCCTCGTCGCCGGTAGGACGGCGCAGATCGAGATCGTGCAGGTCTCCGACTTCGTGCTCGGCACGTCGTCGTTCCCCAACCGATGGGTGCCGGGCGACGCGGATCTGCCGATGCGGCAGCTTCTCGCCCTGGTCCTGCGTGCCGGGTACGAGGGCATCGTCGATGCCGAGCTGATCGGCCCGGCGATCGAGGAGGAAGGACCGGAGTCGGCGCTTCGCCGATCGGTCTCCTGGATCCGGTCGCAGGTCGCCCAGGCACCGGACCGGCAGGACAACCAGAACAACCGGAAGCAGAGTTAGGCAGGCACTCATGTCGATCGAGATCACCACGCAGGACAAGGGCGTACACGTCGTCACGATGAACTATCCCCCCGTGAATGCACTGCCGGTGCAGGGGTGGTTCGATGTGGCCGACGCGATGCGCGAAGCCGGTGCCGACGGGTCGACCCGCGTGGTCGTCCTGCGGGCAGAGGGCAAGGGCTTCAACGCCGGAGTCGACATCAAGGAGATGCAGCGTATCGAGGGGTTCCGCGGTCTGCTCGGCGCCAACCGCGGCTGTTTCGACGCGTTCAAGGCCATCTACGAATGCCCGGTCCCGGTGATCTCGGCCGTGAACGGCTTCTGCCTGGGCGGCGGGGTCGGGCTCGTCGGCAACTCCGACGTCATCATCGCCTCCGACGACGCGTACTTCGGGGTTCCGGAGGTCGACAGAGGTGCTCTCGGCGCCGCGACGCACCTCGCGCGGCTCGTGCCGCACCACATGCTGCGCGCGATGTACTACTCCGCCCGCACTGTCACGGCCCAGCGACTGGCCGAATTCGGCTCGGTCGATCAGGTGGTGCCGCGCGCCGAACTCGACGATGCGGCGTTCGCGTTCGCCGCCCGGATCGCCGCGAAGGACACGAGGGTGATCCGCGCGGCGAAGGAGGCGCTCAACGGCATCGACCCGATCGACGTCAACCGCAGCTACCGCTTCGAGCAGGGCTTCACGTTCGAGCTCAATCTGGCGGGCGTCGCCGACGAACATCGCGACGAGTTCGTGGCCACCGGCAACACGCTGGAGACCTGATGGCGGCGCTGCGGCCGATCGAGGAGATCGCCGGGCTCTTCCGCGACGGCATGACGGTGGGGATCGGCGGGTGGGGGTCGCGTCGCAAACCGATGGCGCTGCTGCGAGAGCTCGTGCGCAGCGGTGCGCGCGACCTCACCGTGGTGACGTTCGGGGGTCCGGATGCGGGCATCCTCTGCGCGACCGGACAGGCCGCGCGCATCGTGCACGGGTTCGTGTCGCTCGACTCGATCCCGATCGACCCCCACTTCGCCGCCGCACGACGGCGCGGTGTGGTGGCGACCACCGAGCTCGACGAGGCCATGCTGGTCGCGGGTCTGCGGGCGGCTTCGCGGCGTCTCCCCTTCGAGGCGCTCCGCAACGGGATCGGTTCCGATGCGGTGACCGAGAACCCGGAGATCCTGACCATCGTGTCGCCCTACGACGACGGGGAGACCCTGGTCGCGATGCCCGCGATCCCGCTCGACATCGCGCTCGTGCACGTCGAGCAGTCCGATGGCGTCGGCAACGCGCAGTGCCTGGGGCCCGATCCCTTCTTCGACGAGATCATGGCGCGCGCGGCGACTCTCACCGTCGTCTCGGCGGAGCGCATCGTCGGCACGGAGCAGCTCGCCGCCGCGCACCCGTCGACGTTGATCCTGAACCGTACCGAGACGGGCGTCGTGACCGCGGCCCCAGGCGGCGCAGGGTTCACGGCCCTGCTCCCGGAATATCCGCGTGACGAGGAGGCCCAGCGCGAGTACGCGGACTCGGCGCGCGATGCGCAGGCCTGGCAGCGGTACCTCGAGCGGTATCTCGACGGTGGGGACGCGGTGTCCGCCGCGGAAGGAGGCGAAGCGCGATGATCACGCGTTCCGAGGTCGCCGCGACAGCCTGCGCCGACCTGTTCCGCGGCTCCGGGGCGATCCTCGCGAGCTCCTTCGGTGTGGTGCCGACCATCGGGGTGCGCCTGGCGCGGCTCACGCATGCGCCGGAACTCCTCCTCAGTGACGGCGATGCGACACTGTTCGCCGACACCCCCGCCGTCGACCGGCCCTTCACGCGACCGGAGGGCCATCTGCCCTACGCGAAGCTGTTCGAGCTGATCGCCACCGGGCGGCGCCACGTGATCATGGGGGCGCCGCAGATCGACCGGCACGGCAACCAGAATCTCTCGGCGATCGGCCCCCGCGATCGCCCGACGCACCAGCTCGTCGGTGCGCGGGGCGCGGCGACCAACACGGCGAATCACGCGACCAGCTATTTCGTCCCGCGGCATTCGACCCGCGTCTTCGTGCCGGAGGTCGACACCGTGACGGGTGTCGGCGCCGATCGTGCCGCGCGGCTGGGGATGCGGTTCCACGATCTGCGCGGCGTGGTGACGAACCTTGCGGTGCTCGATCTCGCCGGCGCCGACGGCACCATGAGGCTCGTCAGCGTGCATCCGGGGGTGCGGGTCGACGAGGTCGTCGCCGCGACGGGCTTCCCCCTCGACATCCCGACCGATGTCCCGCTCACCCGCGTGCCCGACGAGCAGGAGCTGCACCTGATCCGTACGGTGCTCGACCCGCGGGGCCTGCGTTCGCGAGAGGTTCCCGACGTCTGACGAGCCCCCGGCAGCGGGTGACCCGGGTGCGTGGCCCCTGCCGGATTCGTGTCGACGACGGCGTTGACGTCATCCGTCGTGCTGGGTATGGTTGCAGCAACCAAGCATTTGTTTGGCGCACAGCGGCGCCAGGCACCGAGGAAACCAATGGAGGTTTCACGTGAAGTCACAGCGACTGCTCGCCTTGCTGGGAGCTGCCACACTTGCCGTCTCACTCGCCGCCTGCGCGGCCGACGACACATCGGGCTCGGGTGACGCCGGCGCCGCGGACGGCGAGATCGTGTTCGGTCTCGACGAGGACAGCACCGGTCCCGGCGCCGCCTACGCGGTGATCGCGGGCAAGACGATCCGCTTCGCCATCGACGAGATCAACGCCGCGGGCGGGATCGACGGCCAGCAGATCCGCGTCGTGGTCGGCAACGACGAGTCCGACCCCACCAAGACCCCGACGGTCGTGCGGAAGCTCGTCGACGACGGGGCGCAGGTGATCCTGCTCGACACCGGCAGCGGGGCCGTGCTGCAGGGCAAGTCGGTCGTCAAGCAGGCGGGTATCCCGGCCATAGCCCCAACCGCCGTGACCACCTCGGTCGCGGAGGCCCCGGACAACGAGTTCACCTACATGCTCGCGAACGGCGTCGACCAGTTCGCCGAGGCCTACTGCGGCGCGATGGAGACCAAGGGCTACGAGAGCATCGCCGTGTTGTCCGACGCCTCCCCGGCCATCGACAACATCAACAAGCTCATCATCCCGATCCTCGAGGACTGCGTCGAGGTCGTCGCCGAGGAGTCGGCGCCGGTCGACGCCGCCGACCTCACGGCGCAGGCCGCGCGCATCAAGCAGGCCGACCCCGACGCGATCCTGGTCTCGAGCCTCGGTGGCAACTTCGAGGTGCTCGCGCACAACACGCTTCACCAGCAGATCCCCGGAGTGCTGCGCTTCTCGCTCGCATCGATCGGCAACCAGCCGGACTCGTGGGCCCGCACCAACAAGGGTGCGCTCGCCGATGTCGTCTACATGGGCGCGCTCGACATGGACAACCCGAAGACGCAGGAGCTGGAGAAGAAGCTGAAGGAGGCCAACGGCGACGACTACCGGCTGACGGCCTACGACGCCCAGGCCTATGACTCGGTCTACCTCCTCAAGGCGGCGATCGAGGCGGCCGGCGGGGCCGACGACCCCGTCGCCGTGCGCGATGCGCTGGACGAGATCACCGGGTTCGAGGCCTCGTTCGGGCAGCCCGGCTTCACGCTCTCGTTCAGTCCCGACAAGCACATGGGCGCCGACGGACTGTGCGGCCTCGTGCTCTCGGGGTTCGACGAGGACAACGAGCCGAGCGGTGCCTGGGAGGACTACCAGGTCGCCTGCGAGTCGGAGTGACATGACCGACCCTCAGCTGTGGCTCTCGGTCCTGGAGATCGGCAGCTTCTTCGGACTCATCGCCCTCGCGTATCAACTCACCCTCATCGGCGCCGGGTTCTTCAACTTCGCCATCGGGCCGTATGCCATGGCGGCGGCTCTCGGCGCCAGCTGGCTCACGCTCGAGATCGGGTTGCCGATCGCCCTCAGCCTCGTGCTGGGGCTCGTGATCGCGGTGGTGGCGAGCGGACTGACGGAGCTCCTCGTCGTGCGCCAGGTGCAGAAGCGGTCGGGGCGCGGCGAGCTGCCTGCCCTCGTCGCGGTCACGGCTGTGCTGTTCATCGTCCAGCAGGGCGCGGGTGCCATCTTCGGGCGCCCCGCTCTGCCCGGGCAGGTGCTCTTCTCCTTCGGGCCGTGGCAGATCGGGTCGGCGTACATTTCCGGAACGGCCGTCGTCCTCATCGTCGCCACGGCCCTGATCTTCCTCGCCGTGTCGCTCTGGATGAGGCACAGCCGCACCGGGCGCCTGTTGCGCGCGGTGGGTGACAACCGTGGCGCCGCCGCCCTGCTGGGGCTCCCGGTCGGGCGGATCCGGCTCATCGCCTTCCTGCTCGCGGGCTTGATCGCAGGCGCGGCCGGGCTGCTGTACGCACCGAAGACCGGCGTGGCCTTCACCAGCGGACTGTCGTGGACGCTGGTCGGCTTCCTCGCGCTCGTGATCGGCGGCACGGGGCGCACCTGGGCACCGCTGCTCGGCGGCTTCGTGCTCGGAGCGATCCAGGTGTTCGCACCGTTCTACTTCGGCAGCATGGGGCCGACCACGATGGTCCTGCTGATCGCGCTGCTGTTCTTCGCCTTCCGCCCCCAGGGCCTGTTCTCGACGCGGGTCCGGATATGACCACTCAGGAGATGCCCGTGAACTCGATGCTCGCGCCGGCTCCCGGCGCCAGACGTCGCGCAGGATCGCGTGCCTTGATCGTCCCTGCCGTGGCGGTCGCCGTCGGTGCCATCGCCCTCGTCTGGGCGGGCAACAGCGGATTCCGTCAGGACCTGCTGGTCATGGTCGCCGTGTACGCGCTCATCGCCCTCGGCATGTACATCCCGTTCGTGATGGCGGGCTCGATGTCGATGGCCTACGCCGCCTACGCGGCCATCGGCGCCTACAGCGTCGCGATCGTCACCACCGAGACCGGACTGCCGCCGATCCTGGGGTGGATAATCGGACCGCTCATCTCCGCTGCGGTCGCGGTCGTGCTCGGCCTTCTCACCCGGCGGCTCAACGGCTTCTACCTCGCGGCGGTCACGCTGCTGTTCAGCATGGCGTTCGAGCCGTGGGTGATCGCGCTCGAGCCGATCACGGGCGGGTCGGCCGGCATCGGCGGCATCCCGTCGCCGACCTTCTTCGGCTGGGAGCCGCCGCGACTGCTGCTGCTCGCGATCGCCCTGCTGCTGGTGGTCGTGGTCGCGACGCTCATCGAGCGCATCCGCACCGGGGCATGGGGCGTCACCGTACGCACCATGCGCGACGTGCCGTCGGCCGTCGAGGCGATGGGCACCCGCACCACGACGCTCACCACGGTCACCCTCGCGGTCGGCGCGGCCGTCGCCTCGCTGGCGGGCGCGCTGTTCGTGTCTTTCATGTTGAGCATCACTCCGGAGACCTTCACGCTGTCCATCGTGTTCATGGCCCTGTTCGTCCCGCTGATCGGCGGGCAGGCCACAGCGTGGGGCTGCGTGATCGGGGCGATCGTCGTCATCCAGCTCACGTCGAACATGCCGTCGGCGTTCGAGGGCTCCGGCCAGCTCGTGCTCGCGATCGGGGTGCTGCTGATCCTGCTCATCGCACCGGCAGGACTCATCGGCTACGGGAAGGCCCTCGTCGGCTGGGTGCGCGGCCGCATCGGAAAGGCACGCGGATGAACATCGGCGAAACCAGGGACGATGTCGTCCTGCGCGGAGAGGGTCTGAGCAAGGCATACGGCGGTCTCGTCGCCCTCGACGACGTCTCCTTCCACGTGGGCAGGGGGGAGATCCTCGGGCTCGTCGGCCCCAACGGTGCGGGCAAGACCACCCTCGTGGACCTCATCACCGGCATCCAGCGCTCCGACTCGGGTACGCTCACCCTGAACGGGGAGCGGTTGAGCGGGCCGACGGCCGTCCGCGCGCGCAAGGGGCTCTCGCGCACGTTCCAGCATCCGCATCTGGCGCTCGAGCTGACGGTGCGGGAGAACATCCTGGTCGGCGCCTCCGCTGAGCGGTTCCCTTCGTGGTGGCGCATGACCGCCGGCGTGATCACAGACGGAATCCGGCACCGCGACCAGGAGCAGGACCGCGTCACGCGGGTCGCCCAGGAACTCGGCGTGCCAGGGCTCGACGAGCTGTGCGCCAACCTCTCCCTGGGCGAGCAGCGCCTCGTCGAGGTCGCCAGGGCCCTCGCGCAGGACCCGCAGGTCATGCTGCTCGACGAACCGTTCGCGGGAGCCGACGCCGACTCGATCGCGGGCATCATCGACGCGATCCGGCAGGTCCAGTCCCGCGGGCATGCGGTCATCCTCGTCGACCACAACGTCGATCTGCTCACCTCCCTCGCCGACCGCGTCATGCTGCTCGCGCAGGGCCGACGCGTGTTCGAGGGTGCTCCGGAGGACTGCCTCGCGAGCCCGGAGATGCAGCGCGTGTACTTCGGGACCACGGAGGAGGATGCCGCATGAGCGCTGATCTCACCATCACCGACCTGACCGTCCGTTACGGCAGCGCGACCGCCGTCGAGAAGGCGACGCTGACCGCGCCGGCCGGGCGCATCACGGCGGTCGTCGGTCCCAACGGCGCCGGGAAGTCGAGCCTCGCGCTCGGCGTCTACGGTGCCGTCGCGGCCACGGGCGGGATCGACCTCGGCGGCACCGACCTGTCGTCGCTCGCATCGATCGAGCGGGCGAGGGCCGGGCTGGCGATCGTCCCGCAAGGGCGTCAGCTCTTCCCCAAGCTCACCGTCCGAGACAACCTGCAGGTCATGGCCGAGATGCTCCGTCTGAAGAAGGCGGCCGTCGACGAGGCGCTCGACCGCTTCCCGGTGCTCAGGGAACGCGAGAGCCGCCTCGCCGGAGTGCTGTCGGGCGGCGAGCAGCAGATGCTCGTCGTGAGCCGAGCGCTGATGGGCGAGCCCCACTGCCTCGTGCTGGACGAGATGATGACCGGCCTCGCGCCCAAGATCGTCAGCGGACTCGCCGACGCGATCCGTGAGATCGCCGATCGGGGAGCCAGCGTGCTGATCGTCGATCCGGCGATCGGGCCGCTGCAGCGCGTGATCGATCGCGGCTACGTGCTGCTGCGTGCGCAGCTCAGCGGGGCCTATGACGACGTCGCGGCCCTCGATGACGGCTATCAGCGCGCGATGGGAATCATCCAACAGGAGATGGGAGCGGAATGAAGATCCCGGCACAGGACGCGCAGCTGACGGCCGAGTACGTCGCACAGGGGTGGTGGGGTGACCTGACCGTCGCCGACTACGTGGCGAAGAACGCGCGGGAGACCCCCGACCGCGTCGCCTACGTCGCCGACGGCACCCGGTTGACCTGGAAGGAGTACGACGAGCAGATCGACCTGCTCGCGACCGCGCTCGTCGCCCTGATGCCCCGCGGGGCCCGCTTCGGGATGCTGCTGCCCGACTCGGCCGAGTTCCACGTCGCCCTGTGCGCGGCCGAGCGCAGCGGAACGGTCGCGGTCGGCATGGGCGCGCGGTCCGGTCGCGACGAGGTCAGGCATCTGATGTCGCGGTCGGAGGCCACCGTGCTCGTGATGCGCGAGAGCCACCGCGATCGCGCTGCCCTCGATCACGTCGCCGATCTCGCCGAGGACGGCTGGACCGTCGACACGCTCATCATCGTCGACCCGTCCGGCCCCGTCCGCGTCCACCGGTTCGAGGGAGGCACCGCGACGGTCGAAGAGGTCCCGCACGCGTCGATCGAGTTGACCAGGGCGCGCGCGGCGGGCCCCAACGAGCTGGCGATGTTGAACTCGACCTCGGGGACCACGGGACGGCCGAAACTCGTGACCCAGTTCGCGAATCGCATGATCGCCTTCTCCAAGATGGCGTTCGAGGCCGCGGACTTCACCGCTGACGATGTGATGCTCGGCGCCGTCCCCGGGCCGTTCGGATTCGGGCTGTGGACCGCGCACTACGCGAGCGCCATGCTCGGGATGAAGACCGTCCTGATGGAGCGGTTCACCGTCGACGAGATGCTGCGTCTGATCGACGCGGAGCAGGTCACGATCCTGGCGTGCGTGAGCACGCAGTTTAAGATGATGCTCGATGCGCCGGCGCTGGGCTCGGCGTCGCTCGGGAGCCTGCGCGCGATGTTCACCGGCGGCGAGGCCGTCCCCTACGAGCGGGCGCTGCAGTTCGAGGAACGCGTGGGGGCGAAGGTGCTGCAGTTCTACGGCTCGAACGAGTCGGGCGCCATCAGCAACACGAGCCTGCGCGACACGGCCGACCAGCGCCTGCGCACGGCGGGACGCGTGATCGACGTGATGGACATGCGCCTCTACGACGCGCAGGGCAGGGACATCACCGAGACCGGGGGCCCCGGTCGCCCCGGAGTGTGCGGGCCGACGATCTGCATGGGCTATTACGGCGACCCCGCTGCCAACGAGGAGCTGTTCCACGACGGACGCCTCATGATGCCCGATCTCGTCACGGTCGACAGCGACGGCTACCTGCGCGTCGTCGGTCGCACGAGCGACCTGATCATCCGCGGCGGCAAGAACATCTCCGCCGTCGAGGTCGAGGAGCTCGTCGAGCAGCATCCCGGCGTGCTGATGGCCTCGGCGGTGCCCGTGCCCGACGACGTGTTCGGAGAGCGCATCGGTGTGGCGGTGACGGTGAACGGCCCGGCGGTGACGGTCGCCGACATCACGCAGTACCTGTCAGACCGCGGCATCTCCAAGCACCTGTATCCCGAGCGGATCGTCGTCCTGGACGAGCTCCCGCGGGCCGCGGGCGGCAAGGTGGCCAAGGGTGCGGTGCGCGAGATCGTCGCGGCGCAGACCGTGGCGGACGCCGATCTGCGGGGCGTGCTCGCCGAGTGAGGCCCGCTGAGGGCGGGAGAGGCGTCGCCGGAGCGCAGCCCTCTCCCGTCCCCTGGCCGGGGCGCGAGCGGCTCGGCGTCAGCGCGCGAGCAGGCCGCCGTGCAGCAGCTGCAGGAACTGCTCGGTCAGGCTGGCGGCCGTGTGGCGTCCGCCCGGGCGATACCAGCGGACGGTCGACCACACGGCGTCGCGGATGAAGCGGTACGTGACCGACGGGTCTCCGACGTGGAAGATGCCCTGCTCGGCGCCGGAGCTGAGCTGATCGATCCAGATCTTCTCGATGCGCTCGCTCTCGGCGACCAGGAACTCGAAGCCGGGCTGGGTCGCGAGGAACGCGGCCTCGTTCTGGTAGAGCCCGACCGCGGACGGTTCGCGATCGATCGTGGCGAAGGCGCACTCGACGAGCGCGTCGATCCCCGCGCGGGGGTCGGTCGTCTCGGCGGCGATCTCCTCGTACTTCGTGAGGAGTCTGCTCATGAAGCCGTGCAGGATCTCCTGGAGCATCGCCTCCTTCGAGGAGAAGTGGTGGTACAGGCTGCCCGACAGGATGCCCGCCTCGTCCGCGATGTCGCGGACGGTCGTCGCCGAGTACCCGTGATGGGCGATCAGTCGTGCGGCGATCGCGAGGATCTCGTCCCGTCGTTCGGAGCTCTGCTCCGCCTTGCTCTTCGTGGCTGCAGGCATTCGACGCACCTAGCCCCCCTCTGCGCTCGAGCTCGTGCCGGAGAGCGCGGTATCAACGTGTAGCACATCGTCGGCTCCGCCACCAGCGCGGCGTGCGACTCCTGGCAGAGCCGCGTCGACCTCGTCGCGCAGTGGTCCGGCGATCGCCGCAGCGACCGTGGCGGCGTCCCATCGCTCAGCGGCGAGGTCCCGCGCGATGTGCGGAGGGCGGAACAGGGCGAGGCGCTCGCCGTCGAAGCGGAGCACGTGCCCGTGCAGGGCGACCGATGCGTCGCTGAGCAGGTACGTGACGGCGGGAGCCACGCCCTCCGGCGCACCGCCCTTGTCTTCGCCGGCCGTGCCCATCTGCCCCGACAGGCCGGTGCGGGCGCGGGGCGCGAGACCGGTGATGCGGATGCCTGTCCCCTCGAGTTCGACGGCGAGGCCGTAGACGAGTCCGAGGGCCGCAGCCTTGGTCGTCCCGTACAGCGCGAGGTCCGCCGAGCCGAGGAGCGAACCCGACACGATCACGACGATGCTCCCGCCCGCGCGCATCGCCCGTGCCGCGGCGACGACCGTGTCGATCGTGCCGTCGATGTTCACCGACAGGGTGCGGCGGATGGTGCTGGCGCTCTGAGCGAGCAGGGGGCCGGGGCTGAGCAGTCCCGCGTTCGCGACGAAGCCGTCGAGCCGTCCGTACGCAGCGAGGGCCGCGTCGACGATGCGGGCGCCGGCTCCGACGGTGGAGATGTCGACCGCGAGGGCGACGGCATCGCCGCCGCCCGCGACGATCTCCTCGACGACCTTCTCGGCAGCGTGCTCGTCGATGTCGGCGACGAGCACTCGGGCCCCGGCGCGCGAGGCCGCCAGGGCGTAGGCGCGACCGAGGCCGGATCCGGCTCCGGTGATCGCGACGCTGCGACCGCCGAGCTCGTCGAGGGTGCCGACCATTCCCGTCTCCTTCGAGGGGCTGAATGGGGCGACTGTACCAAACAAACGCTAGGTAAACGCAGACCTTGTGGCGCCCCGCGCGTCGCGATACGATCTCGGGACAAGCGTTTGCTTGGCAGGGAGGGGTGCGATGCTGCACAGCGACACTCGTCGGCTCACGTACGCCGACACCGACCCCGCCGGCATCCTGTACTACGCGAGCTGGTTCCCCAAGATGGAGGCGCTCTGGAGCGACTTCCTGTTCCGCAACGGCTTCCGGCAGGATCGCTCGCTCGCGGCCCGCGGATGGACGACGGTGACCCGGGCCACGCAGTGCGAGTACCTCGTGGCCGCGCGGCTGTTCGACGAGATCCGCCTCGAGCTGCGGATCGGGCCGGCGGGCACGACGTCGTTCCCGCTCGAATACCGCATGGTGCGCCTCGACGACGACGCGCTCGTGTCCCGGGCGACCACCACGATCGTCCTGGTCGACGGTGCGCAGCGTGCGATCCCCATTCCTCCGGACTTCCGCAGTCGGTTGGAGGAGTGGGCGCGATGACCGTCGTCGAACCGTTGAGCGTCCCCCAGCTGGCCGCGTGGGACGCCGGTGCGACGCCCGTGGCGGAGCAGGTGGCGCCCGACGTCTGGGCGATCCCGGTGCCCATTCCCGCGGGGACGATCCCGCACACGCTCTGCTACGCCCTGCTCGATGACGGGGGCGTCCATCTCATCGACCCAGGATGGGGTGACGACGCCGGAATCGAGGCGCTGGAGGCGGGGCTCGGCAGCGCGGGATCGCGACTCGGCGATGTGCGCACGTCGATCGCCACGCACTTCCACCCCGACCATCTCGGGGCTGCGAGCGTCCTCCGGGAACTCGTCGGCGCGCGGGTGGTGTTCTCGGCGGTCGAGCAGCGCGTGCTCCGGAGCGAGACCGCACCGGAGGCGACCGACGCCGAGACCTACCGCACCACGCTGCGCGAGTGGGGTGTTCCCGACAGCGAGTGGGACGAGCTGCTCGCGTCGTTCGATCGACCGAGTCTGGTCTCGTCCGGTGCGCCGGATCTGCCGATCGGACACGACTCCGTGCTGGAACTCGGCAGGCACAGGCTCAGGGTCATCGCGACGCCGGGGCACACCGACGGCCACGTCTGTCTCGTGGATGAGGAGCGCGGGCTCCTCTATTCCGGAGACCACGTGCTCCCGCGCATCTACTCGGGCATCGGGATCGGCACCCTGCCGGGAAGCGACCCCCTCGGCGACTACTTCAACTCGCTCGATCGGCTCGCCCCCTACGACCGCTACACGGTGCTCCCCGGCCACGAGTACCGCTTCCGTGGCCTCGCCGCGCGGCGGGCCCAGCTGATCGCGCACCACCTGCGCCGCACAGCGGAGGTCGCGGCCCTGCAGGACGAATTGGGTGACGCGCCCGTCTGGGAGTACGCGCGGCGGCTGACCTGGACGGCGGGCTGGGCGGGCATGCGCGGATTCTGGCTGCACTCGGCCCTGCGTCAGACCGCCCTGCATCGCGAGTACGCGCGCACCGAGGGCGCGCGCCGGCGCCTGTCGGCCGCGTCCGCGTGAGGGCTCGGGCCGTCAGAGCTCACGCGTGAGGCGCCACGCCTCCGCCGCGATGCGTTCGGCCTGCGCGGCGAACGACGCCGGCGGGCGGTCGCTCGCGCCCATCGCCCCGCGGGCCATCCGCGTGTACACGTTCTCGACGATGCACGCGACCTTCCACCAGTTGTAGGCGACGTGGAAGTCGAGGCGGGAGACATCGGTGGACGGGGCGGCCGCGACGTACATCCCGATCAGCTCCTCGCGCGTCGGGAAGCCGGGTGCGAGGGTCGGGGGGTTCTGCAGGGCCCGCACCTCGTCGTCGGGCTCGGCCCAGTACGTCAGCAATTGACCGAGGTCGGCCAGGGGGTCGCCGACCGTGGTGAGCTCCCAGTCCAACACGGCGCGGATCGAGCCGTCCGGCCCGTACACGCAGTTGTCGATCCGGTAGTCGCCGTGCACGATCCGCGCCGAGGTCTGGGCGGGGACGAGTTCGCGCAGCCGGTCGTGCGCGCGGCCGATGTCGTCGAGGACCCGAACCCGGTCCGCGGCCCAGTTCGCGTGCCATCGGCCCAGTTGGCGCGAGAGGTAGTCGTCGCGTTCGGCGAGTTCGCCCCAGCCGACATCGCGGGGGTCGACCGCGTGCAGGTCGGCCAGGCGCGATACGAGGGAGGCGGCGAAGGCGCGGCGTCGCGGGGGAGTCACGGCGGATTCGACGGCGGCGGGGTCGCGCAGGACGACGCCGTCGATGTGCTCCATGACGTAGAAGGGAGCACCCGTGATCGCGTCATCCGAGGTGCGCCCTGCCACGGCGGGAACCGGCACCGGGGTGGGGGCGAGTCGTGTGAGCACTCCGGCCTCGCGCAGGACGTCGTGCGAGCGGGAGTCGCCCATCCCGAGGGGCGCGCGGCGCAGCACCCAGCGCGCGCCGGAGTCGTTCTGCACGAGGTAGGTGAGGTTGGAGCGCCCGCCGGCGATCTGCGCGAACGTGAGGGGACCTGATGCCCCGTCGATGTGTTCGGCGAACCAGGCCGACACGGCGTCGGGGCGGAGTCCCCGGTCGGTCGGGTGCGCGCTCATCGGCGGGCCCTCTCCTCCGGTTGCGCGGTGGCCCCGTCGAGGAACACCGACAGGATCGACCGCGCGATCCCCTCCTGGTCGAGCGTGGAGGAGGGGGAGAAGGAGCGGGAGGTCAGCCACACGGCATCCCGCACCAGCAGGTAGAGCAGTTCCACCGGCACGTCTCGGCGCAGATCACCTGTGGCGACGCCGCGTTCGAGGGCTGTCATCCAGGTCTCCCTGATCGCGCGGGTGGCCTCGCGGATGCGGTCGCGGCTGGGGAGCTGGCGCAGGTAGGCCGTCTCACGCTGGTAGATCTCCGAGGCGTGGGGATTCGTGCGGCTCACCCGTGATGATGCGAGCACCAGCCCGCCGAGCGTGGAGCGGGCGTCGCCCCCCGCGGCGAGCACGCTCTCGTAACGGGCGATCAGCTCATCGAGGTAGAGCGTGACGATGCGGTCGGCGATCGCGTCCTTCGATGGGAAGTGGTGATACAGGCTGCCGGAGAGGATGCCCGTCCGCCCGGCGATGTCACGCACCGTGGTGCCGGCGATGCCCCTCTCGGCGAACAGCTCGGCGGCGCACTCGAGGATCAGGTCGGTGCGCTCCGACCGCTCCATGCGTGCTTCGTGTGGTGTCTCCATGCCGCCGACTATACAACCAATCAAGCATTTGCTACGTTGATGAAAAGCAAGCACTTGTTAGGTGTCGACGGGTCAGTGAGGATCGCAGTGGTGGACAAGACGATGACGGAAGCGGAGGTGGTCGGCCGGCTGCGGTCGGGCATGACCATCGGAATCGGCGGATGGGGCTCACGGCGCAAGCCGATGTCGCTCGTCAAGGAGATCGTCCGTTCCGATCTCGAGGAGCTGACGATCGTGTCGTACGGCGGGCCGGACGTCGGGATCCTGTGCGCGGCGGGCAAGGTCAAGAAGGTCGTCTTCGGCTTCGTGTCGCTCGATTCCATCCCTCTCGACCCGCACTTCCGCGCCGCACGCCAGAACGGCACGATCGAGGTCGAGGAGTACGACGAGGGAATGCTGCAGTGGGGGCTTCAGGCCGCCGGCATACGGCTTCCGTATCTGCCGACCCGGGCGGGACTCGGCTCCGACGTGATGCGGGTCAACCCCCATCTGCAGACGGTCGTCGATCCCTACGAGGGCGAGACCCTGGTGGCGATGCCGGCGATCCCGCTCGACGCCGCCCTCGTGCACATGAACCGCGCGGACATCCACGGCAACGCGCAGTACCTCGGGCCCGACCTGTACTTCGACGACCTCTTCTGCCTCGCCGCCGAGAACGCCTACGTCTCGGTGGAGCGCATCGTCGCCACGGCCGAGCTGACAGCCGACGCCCACCCCGCCACGATCCGCATCCCCCGGCTGCTCGTCAGCGGGGTCGTCGAAGCCCCCGGTGGTGCCCACTTCACCTCGTGCGTTCCCGACTACGACCGCGACGAACAGCTCCAACGCGAATACGTCGCCGCCGCGAAGGACCCAGAGCAGTGGCAGGGATTCCTCGACCGCTATCTCGCCCAGCCCGCCGCCACCGCGAGCGGAGCACTCTCATGAGCGACGCCACCCGCGCCGAGGTCTGCGCCGTGGCCTGTGCCGACGCCTATCGCGACGACGGCGAGATCATCGCGAGTGCATTCGGGACGGTCCCCGCGATCGGCGTGCGCCTCGCCCGTCACACGTTCTCTCCGGATCTCGTGCTCTCCGATGGGGAGGCCACCGCGATGCGCGGCACCTGGGCGCTCGGCGGTCCGCCCGACGGCGAGGTCGAGGCCTGGTTGCCGTTCAACCAGATCTTCACCCTGGTGTGGCACGGCAAGCGTCACATCACGATGATCCCCACGCAGCTCGACGCGTACGGCAACGCCAACATCTCGGCCATCGGCGACCACGCGAAGCCGACGGTGCAACTGCTCGGCGTGCGCGGAGCCCCCGGCAACTCCGTGTACCACCCGACCAGCTACTGGGTTCCCGCTCACAGCACCCGCGTGTTCGTGCCGGCGGTCGACATGGTGTCTGGCGTCGGCAACGACAACGCGCGGGCGGCGGGACCGTCGGCGCAGAAGCACCACGATCTGCGATACGTGATCACCGACCTCGCCGTGTTCGACTACGAGGAGGGCTCGGGGCGGCTGCGCCTGAAATCGGTGCATCCGGGGGTGAGCGTCGACGACGTGGTCGCGGCCACGGGGTTCGACCTCGTGCTTCCCGATGCGGTTCCCGAGACCCGCCTGCCGACGGCGGACGAGCTCGACCTCATCCGCACCGTGATCGATCCGCGGGGCCTGCGCGACCTCGAGGTGCGGGGGTGACCGGTCCGGTGGTCGTGCCGTCGCTGCGGACCCGCGTCACCGATCTCTTCGGCGTGCGCCATCCGGTCGTGCAGACGGGCATGGGGTACGTGTCCGATGCGACGCTCACCGCCGCGACCGCGCGTGCCGGTGGGCTCGGCATCATCGCAGGCGGCATGCTCTCGCTTGACGAGCTCGCTCAGGCCATCGACCACGTGCAGCAGCACACCTCCGCGCCCTTCGGCGTGAACATCCGCGCCAACCAGGAAGACGTCGACAAGCGGGTCGCCCTCCTCATCCGCAGGGGCGTGAAGGTCGCCTCCTTCGCCCTCGCCCCGCGGCGCGAGCTGATCGACCACCTCAAGGATGCCGGCCTGGTGGTCGTGCCGTCGATCGGAGCGCGTCGGCATGCCGAGAAGGTCGCCGAGTGGGGTGTGGATGCGGTCATCGTGCAGGGCGGCGAGGGCGGGGGCCATACCGGCGCCGTGCCCACCAGCCTGCTGCTGCCCCAGGTGGTCGACGCCGTCGACATCCCGGTGATCGCGGCCGGCGGCTACTTCGACGGACGCGGCCTCGTGTCCGCGCTCGCCTACGGCGCCGACGGCATCGCCATGGGGACGCGCTTCATGATGACGACCGACTCCCCGGTCGCACAGGCGGTGAAGGACGTGTACCTGTCGAAGGGCGTCACCGACACGGTCGTCACCCGCGAGATCGACGGCGTGCCGCAGCGTGTGCTCCGAGCGGGGACCATCGATGCCCTCGAATCGACGCGCGGACCGCAGCGCATGCTTCGCGCCGCGCGCAACGCCGTCCGATTCCAGCGGCTGTCCGGCACGCCGTGGTCGCACATGATCCGCGAGGGGCTCGCGATGCGTCGCCACGAGGGGCTGACCTGGAGCCAGGTGATCATGGCGGCGAATGCGCCGATGCTCTACCGCGCGGCGCTGCGGGACGGTGATGCGGAGACCGGCGTGATGGCGACGGGACAGGTCGTCGGGCTGATCGACGACGTCCCGACTGTCGCCGAGCTGATCGACCGGATCATGACCGAGGCCCAGACGGTTCTCGAACGACTCGGTGCCGGGCGGATGTCCGGCACCGCACACGAATGACGGCGCCGCACCGGCGACGCAGACACCGATGAGGAGAGAACGATGACGAAGCAACTGGACGGCCGCGTGATCGTGGTCACGGGGGCGGGCCGCGGCATCGGCCGCGAGCACGCGCTGCTCGCGGCGCGAGAGGGCGCGCGCGTGGTCGTGAACGACAACGGCACCGCTGCGGACGGCAGCGGCGCCGACGACACGATCGCGGCAGCCGTCGTGGACGAGATCACCGCCGCTGGCGGCTCGGCGGTGGCGAGCACCGTCGACATCACCACGCTGGCAGGGGCGCAACAGGTGCTCGACACCGCGCTCGAGGTCTACGGCGAGGTGCATGGGCTGGTCAACAACGCCGGGATCCTGCGCGACCGCATGTTCGTCAACATGAGCGAGGAGGAGTGGGACGACGTGATCACCGGGCAGCTGCGCGGGACCTTCGCGCCGTGCCGCATGTTCGGCGCGCATTGGCGCGACCGCTCCAAAGCGGGCGACGCGGTCTCGGCGTCGATCGTCAACGTGTCGAGCACGTCGGGGCTCATCGGCGCGGTGGGTCAGAGCAACTACGGTGCGGCGAAGGCGGGCATCGCCTCGCTCACGCAGATCATCGCGCAGGAGCTCGGTCGCTACGGCGTGCGGGCCAACGCGATCACTCCCGTGGCCCGCACCCGGATGACGCAGGATGTGCCGGGCATCAAGGAGCTCGTCGCGGCACCGGAGGATCCCGACGCCTTCGACGTGTTCCACCCTGGCAACGTCTCGCCTCTCGTGGCCTATCTGCTCACCGCGGACTGCCCCGCGACCGGCGCGGTGTTCTACGCCAAGGGCGGTGAGGTCCGCAGATTCCTGCCGTGGAGCTACGGCAAGGTCATCGACAAGGGTGATCGGTGGACCGTCGAAGAGCTGAAGACGGAGATGGTCGACCTTGTCTGAGCAGATCGTTCCCGTGTCGGTCCGCAGCCGGCACGCCTGAGAGAGGAGCGGACATGGCCGATCTCGATGCGGTGGGAACCGTGGGTGAGACGTACGTGCTCGATGTCGAGCGGGGCAAGATACGGGAGTTCGCGCGAGCGACCCGCTCGGGCAACCCCGCCTATCTCGAGCGTGAGGTGCCGGTGAGCCCTCCCACGTTCCTCACGGTGACCAACCTCTGGCAGCCGCCCGCCGGCAACCCGTGGGAGGCGGCGCAGCTCGACGGCAAGCGGGTGCTGCACGCCGAGCAGCAGTACGAGTTCTTCGGCCCTCCGCCGTCCGCCGGCACGCGCCTGCACTGCACCTCCCGGATCGCGGACATGTACGTCAAGGAGGGGAGGCGAGGCGGCGCGCTGACCTTCGTCGTCATGGTCACCGACTTCGTCGACGAGGAGGGCGTGCTCGTCGCGCGCTCCACCATGACCGGCGTCGAGACCGCCCGCGCCGCGAAGGAGGAGTCATGACCCCTCGCCCGAGTCCTGCGCCGTGGATCATCGAGCCGCAGACGCGCACCGACTTCGTCCGCTATCAGGGCGCGTCGGGGGACATGAACCCGATCCACCACGATCAGACCTATGCCGAGGCCGCCGGCTACCCCTCGCCCTTCTCGGTGGGGATGCTGCAGGCGGGACTCCTCGGCACGTACGCCACCGACTGGCTGGGCGCCGATGGGGTCCGCTCGTTCAGGACGCGGTTCAGGGAGCAGGTGTGGCCGGGAGACGTGCTCACCTGCACCGGTCGCGTCCTGCGCGAGTACGAGCAGGACGGCGTCGCGCTGATCGACGTCGAGCTCGACTGCACCCGCCAGACGGGCGGCATCGCGGCGACGGCGTGGGCCACGTTCGTCGCGCCGGAGGGCGACTCCTGATGCGTGCGCACGTCGCCCACCGGCTGGGGACTCCGCGCGTGCTGCGCTTCGACGAGGTCGACACTCCGACACCGGGGCCCGGTCAGATCGTCATCGACGTCCGTGCGGCGGGGGTGAACTTCCCCGACGGGCTCATCGTCGCCGGCACCTACCAGACCAGGACCGAGCCGCCCCTGACACCCGGATCCGAGGTGGCCGGGGTGGTGGTCGCGGTGGGGGCGGATGTCTCCGGCGTCGGCCCCGGCGCGAGGGTCCTCGCCTTCACGGGCATGGGCGGGTATGCGGAGCGGGTGCTCGTCGCGGCCGACATGGTCTTCCCGATACCGGACGAGATGTCGTTCGTCGATGCGGCCGGCTTCCCGGTGGCGTACGGCACCTCGTTCCACGCCCTCGTCGACAGGGCCGACCTGAGGAAGGACGAGACCGTGCTGGTGCTCGGAGCCTCGGGCGGAGTGGGCCTGGCCGCGGTCGAGATCGCCGCGGCGCTCGGCGCCCGTGTGATCGCCGCGGCGTCGAGCGAGGAGAAGCGCCGCCTGTGCCTCGAGCACGGCGCCGACGAGGTCATCGACTATTCCGAGGGCGCGCTGCAGGAACAGCTGCGACGACTCGCGCCGGGGGGTGTGGACGTGGTCTACGACCCGGTCGGCGGAGAGCACGCACAGACCGCGGTGCGTGCCCTCGCCTGGGGCGGTCGCTACCTGACGGTCGGCTACGCCTCCGGCGACATCCCCCGGGTCGGCATGAACCGGCTCCTGGTGTGCGGGGGCTCGCTGCTCGGGGTGCTGTGGGGAGCATGGGCCCGCCGCCATCCCGCATCCAACGCGCAGAACATGGCGCGCATGTTCGAGTGGTACGCCCGCGGAGAGCTGCGTCCCCACATCCACGCCGTGCATCCCCTCGCGGATGCCGCGGCGGCGCTGGAGGTCGTGATGGGTCGTGGGGCGCTCGGCAAGGTGATCCTGGCGACCACGACCGACACCGTCGAGCGCGACGAGAGAGGAGAGAGCTGATGCACCTGTCACCGAGCCCCGCGGCACAGGAGGTCATCGACCGTCTGAACGCCTTCATGACCGAGTTCGTGTACCCGGCCGAGCCCGTGTATCAGGCGCAGCTCGAGGCACACGGGCCCCGCAGCCACGAGGTGCCCCCGATCATCGAGGAGCTCAAGGTCGAGGCCCGCGCCCGGGGGCTGTGGAACCTGTTCCTGCCTGCCCTGTCCGGCCTGACCCACCTCGACTACGCGCACGTCGCAGAGATCACCGGCCGCTCGCCCTACATCGCCCCCGAGGCGTTGAACTGCTCGGCGCCGTCGACGGGCAACATGGAGATCCTGCACATGTTCGGCACCCGGGAGCAGCAGGAGCGGTGGCTCGCCCCCCTCATGGACGGCCGTATCCGCTCGGGCTTCTCGATGACCGAGCCGGATGTCGCGTCCTCCGATGCGCGCAACATCTCGACCTCGATCGTGCGCGACGGCGACGAGTACGTCATCAACGGGCGCAAGTGGTGGACGACGGGGGCGGCCGACCCGCGCTGCGAGATCCTCATCCTGATGGGCAAGACCGACCAGGCGGCGGAGGCGTATCGGCAGCAGTCGATGATCCTCGTGCCGATCGACACCCCGGGTGTCGAGGTCATCCGCTCGCTGCCGATCTTCGGCTATCACGACCAGCAGGGCCATGCCGAGATCGTGTTCAGCGATGTGCGCGTGCCCGTGGGCAACCTGCTCGCCGGCGAGGGCGACGGATTCGCGATCGCGCAGGCACGGCTCGGACCCGGGCGCATCCACCACGCCATGCGCTGCATCGGCATGGCCGAGCGCGGGCTGGAGATGATGGCGAGGCGGGTCATGCAGCGCGAGGCGTTCGGCGGTCCGCTGTCGGATCAGGGCGTCATCCAGACCTGGATCGCCGAGTCGCGGCTCGAGATCGAGCAGGCGCGCCTGCTGGTGCTCAAGGCCGCGTGGATGATCGACGAGGTCGGAGCGAAGGGCGCGGCGATCGAGATCGCCGCCGTGAAGATCGTCGGACCGCGGGCGGCCCGCTCGGTGCTCGACCGGGCGATCCAGGCGTTCGGCGGCAAGGGCGTGACGGATGACACCCCGATCGCGCGCATGTGGGCCAGCGCCCGCATCCTGGGCATCGCCGATGGCCCCGACGAGGTGCACCTGCGTTCGGTCGCCCGTCAGGAGCTGCGCAAGTACCGGTGAGCTGCCGGCGCCGACGGGCGACGGATCAGGCGGTCAGGCGTCGCCACAGTTCGTCGGCGCGCCGCTCGGTGTCGGCCGGCGAGCCGTCGGTGCGGATCACGACGTCGGCGATCGCGAGGCGCCGTTCCTCGCCGCCCTGAGCCCGCACGCGGGCTTCCGCATGCTCGCGCGTGTATCCGCGACCGTCCTGAAGCCGGCGCACACGCGCCTCTGCGTCGGCCTCGACCGTGACGACCAGGTCGTACGTCCACGGCAGGGCGGCGGTGTCGGCGGTGAGCAGCGGGATCTCGTGCACGACGACGGCCTCCGTGCCGCGGTGGGCGTCGATCTCCTCGGCCGTGGCCTGCATGATCGCCGGGTGCACGATCGCGTTGTAGCGGTGCCGCAGCTCCTCATCGTGGAAGACCACGGCCGCGACGCGCTCCCGATCGAGCGAACCGTCGTCGGCGAGCACCTCGGCGCCGAGCAGGGCGGCGATCTGCGCCAGCACCCGCGGCCCTCGAGGGTCGTTCGGGTCGACCACTCTGCGGGCCGTCGCGTCGGCGTCGATCACCTGCGCTCCTCGCGCGGCCAGCGCACGCGAGACCGTGCTCTTGCCGGCTCCGATACCGCCGGTGACCGCGACCAGCCTCACCTCACGGGCGGACGAAGCGGACTTCGGTCAGGGTCTCGCCGAGGAAGGGCTCGGTGTGGGTCGCGCCGTCGAGACGGAATCCATTGCGCGTGTAGAAGCGGTGCGCGCGGGGGTTGTCCTCGGCGACCCACAGATACAGCGGCTCGTCCTTCTCGACGGCGGCGTCGAACAGCTTCTGGCCGATGCCGGTGGAGTGATACGCGTCGAGCAGGTAGATGAAGTAGAGCTCGCGGAACGCCGGGGCGTCCTTGTCACGGGCCGGGCCGGAGCCGACGAACCCGACGATCTCGCCGTCGACGAGCGCGGCGTTCATCTTGAACTCGGGTCCCTGGGCGGCCCAGTGGGTCCACAGCTCGGCCATGCGACGAGGGGAGACCTTCTCGAGCGCAGCCTTGCTGATCAGGTGGTCGTAGGTCTCGTGCCAGCACTGCGCGTGCACGCGACCGAGGGCTTCCGCATCCACATCACGGACCGGACGGACGATGACTTCAGGCTGGGCTTCGGCGCTCATGGTCGCGACTCTACGCGGGGCATCCGAGAAGGGGAAATCGAGGGGACGCGTGACGAGACGCGGAACCGCTGCATGGAGGATCTGCACAACGATGTTCGCGATTCGTACACGCCTGGCTACGATCGATCCTCGTGAATGTGATCTGGCGCACCCTCTTGGTGATCCTCGGCGCTCGCCGTCGCGTACGGCAGGGCAAGACTCTCGATCCCACCGCGGTGGGCAGTGTGCGCGTCACCACCCTCCCTACGGACCTCGACATCCTGCGGCACATGAACAACGGCCGCTACCTGTCGCTGTTCGACCTCGGGCGCTGGGACCAGCTCATCCGCACCGGTCTGTTCGACGCGATGAAGGAGCGCGGCTGGTACGCGGTGGTGTCGAGCGAGACCATCACGTTCCGCAAGTCGCTGCAGCTCTGGCAGCGGTTCGAGGTGCAGTCGCGGTTCATCGGCCACGACGACAAGGCCCTCTTCATGGAGCACAGGGCCGTGGTCGACGGCGAGGTCTATGCCAGGGCCATCGTGCGGGCGCGGATGCTGCGCCGCACCGGCGGCACCGTCAGCAACGAGGAGCTGTTCGCCGCGGTGGGCAAGCCGGAGGGCGTGCCGGAGATCGACGCGTGGGTGCACGACTGGGCTGCGGCGTCCGCCCTCCCGCCTGTGCGGACGAAGGCGCCGAGCATCTGGAATTGAGCCGTGCGCCGTCGTCGCGCGTCCGGCGCGGTAGCTTAGGCGTGTGCTGGCGATCCTGACGACCACCGGGCGTGTGCTCTGGCGGCACTGGCCCGCGCTGATGGCGTGGTACCTGGCCGGCGTCCTGGTGCACTACGTGATCACCGAGATCGCGGGCTTCGTCGGCGCTTCGTCGGCGACGCTCGGATTCCTGGTGCTGCCGATCGCGATCCTCGCCCGGCTGATCAGCCTGGTCGCGATGTTCCTCGTGCTGCGCGACGGGCTGCGCAACCTGCAGGAGGTCGCCCCGCTGCCGGAGGCCGCGGCGGATCGGCGTCGTACCTTCCTGTCGGCTCTTCTCGCCGGCATCCTCCCCTTCTTCGCCGTGTACTGGGCGCAGGGGCTGCTCGGCGAGGACGTGCGGGCCTACTCGATGCGCGCTCTAGAGGTGCGCAACGGCATCATCTGGACGGCGAGCGTGAACGGCGAACCGCCCGTGAGTTCGGATGACACCGTGCTGAACCTGCCGATCAATGTGTGGACCATCTCGATCATCGTGCTCGCGTTCGCCGGCCGCTGGGCCTGGTCGAAGTGGTCGCCGAAGCTCGCGAAGTGGCTGTCGCCGGTGGCGGTCTACTTCGAGGTCGTCTGGGTCTTCTTCTCGGTGATGGTGCTCGGCGACATCTTCGACGCGATCAAGGGGTGGGTCGACAGCCGCGCGGCCATGGCCTTCCTCGAGACCGTCAGGAAGCAGGTCCTGGATGCCGTCGCCCCGCTGCGCTGGTTGTGGGAGGGGATCGGCTGGCTGCTCTCCGAGGCGGGGCCGGTGCTCCTGGCCCCGCTCGCCTGGCTCACGATCGCCGGCGTGGTCTTCGGGCAGGCGATCGTCGCCGAGAAGCTGCGGGTCGAGAGCGAGCTCATCGCCCGCGTGCGTGCCCACGCGGCGGTGATCCCGAATCCGCTCGTGCGCCGGCTCAAGGACCTCGGGGAGGAGCTCGGTGCCCGCTTCCGGCCGATCGGGCGGGCACTGCTGCTGATGTGGCGCGCCGGCCCGCTGCTCGTCGGGTCCTATGCGCTGCTGTACGTGATCGTCAAGGCGCTCGAGTCGTACCTCGGCTTCGGCATCACCCGGCTGGTGGGGCCGCAGGAATTCGTGTTCTGGGCGATCGCCGCGCCCCTCGTGTCGCTCGTGCCGCTCCTGCTGATGGAGCCGGTGCGCATCGCGGTGATCAGCGGGGCGTACGACGCCACTCTGGCGCGGCTCCGCAAGCGCCAGCAGGACCGCACCGACACGGCGGGCGTCTCGGAGGCGGAAGGGGAGATGCGCGCGGTCGCCGATGCCGCAGGACTCCTGCCCTCATCGGTGGACGCCGTCGCCGCCGCGATGGTCACCGCACCGGCCAGGGACAGCGTCGAGGGTCAGGGCTCGAACTCGAACCTCACGAAGGAGCCGCCGGCGTCGTAAGGGCGCACGTCGACCCAGAAGGGGCCCTCGGCGTCATCGGGCACCACGAACGGCACGATCAGCTCGTAGGCGCCGGCCTGTTCGCTGAGGCAGGTGTCCGGTTCGTCCGGGCTCCAGTCCAGCCCGATCTCGGCGCGGACGGGACTCCACTCGCGCCCCGTCGACTGCTCGACGAGGGTCGGTGTCTCGCACCCGATCCCCTCCGTGTCAGGATCCACCGGCACCCCGACCGCGATCAGGCGCGTGTTCGGAGGGACGTCGAGACCCGAGAGCTCTTCGATCTCTCCGCCGCGCACCGGACCCCAGTCTGCGCCGGCGAGATCGGTCGTCTCGTCTTCGGCGACCACCACGGGCGTGACCGCGCGGGCCCCGAATCCGAAGTACTGGTACCACTCCTGCCACCCGACCGCGATGGCGGTCGCCGGCAAGAGCAGGACGAGTGCGACCAGCGCCAGGGTGTTCCGCCGCCACCAGGAGGGCGACTTCGCCGGGGCATCCGCCGGCACCGGGTCTTCCTGGGGCGCGGGCGGCACGAGTGGCGGCGGGATGGTCATCGGGCCCAGCCGTTCTCGTCCAGGAGCACCTCAGCCTCGTCGGGGAGCGCGGCGAGGTCGATCGGCAGGTCGATCACGGTGTCGCGCCGCACCTCTCCGAGGCCGGACCCGGGCATGCCCAGTCGGAGCGTCGCGCGGTCGCCGGTGACGTCGTCGGGGAGCTCGAATGCGAGGCTCCCGGAGCGGGGGACGCCGGTGACCAGGCGCTGGTCGACGAAGGTGGTGCCGCGATCCGTCGCGCTGAACGTGCGGTCGCCGATCGTGAGCTCCGCAAGCCGGGACGAGCTCTGATCCTGCGTCACGCCGGTGGCGGCCTCGAGGTCGACGACGAGCCAGGTGCCGTCGGCCGACCAGCCCTCCGCATCCGTGACCCGGTCGGCGAGGTGCACGTCGGTCACGGTCACGACCAGATTGCGCGTGGAGGCCTCCTCGCCGATCTGCGCGACCGTGGAGAACGGGGCGTTCGGGGCGTCGTCGGGAAGCGTCGCCTTCGACACGCCCCACGCGCAGACGAGGAGCGCGGCCGTGGCGACCCAGATCAGGATGTGCTTCTTCACGGTGCGCTCACCTCGTCGATGGTCGCCGGCAGGGTCGCTCCGACGCGGACGTCCACCCAGTAGTCGCCGCGCATCACGCTCTGGCCGACGTAGTGGTCCGACTCGGGGAGCGTGAGAGTGATCTCGTCGCCGTCGTGGAAGTCATCCGGTCCGACTGTCCAGGTGAGCAGCAGGCGGGCGGGGACATCGGGCTGCAACCGTGGGGCGCGCTCGCCGTCGTCGGCACGGAGGACGTCGCCCTTCTCGTCGAGCCCCTCGATGCGGATGCCGTCGACGACCGGGGATTGCGGGGCGTTCGCCGTCGACGGTCGCGGCGTGTCGAACGTGTTGGTGACGTCGACCGTGACGACCAGGATCCGCTCGCCCTTCTCTTCGTCCGGGAAGACCAGGGTCCGGCCGCGCTCATCGCTCAACTCGTCGCGCAGTTCGACGCCGACGACGGTCATCTCCAGGTCGGAGCCGGCGAAGGTCTCGCCGACCTCGACGACCGGAGTCGGATCGACCGCCGCGGCCTCCAGCCCGCCGAACACGGCGGTCGTCGCCAGCAGCACAGCGCCCGCGCCGGTGATCAGCCATGATGTCGGGATCAGGTCGATGCTGCGCCGCGCCCAGCCGAGGACCTTCGCCCGCGCGCTCGCGTTCGACGCGGCGACGGCCGGATCCTGCCCGGGGGTCGGGGTCTCCGGTGGCGGGGTGGTCACGGCAACAGCATAGGACCGACAGCACCTCGACCGAGTCCTCCTGCGCTTTCCGCAAGAACTCCGCTTCTTTCCCCGTCACAGACCCGAAGAGGGGGCGTTTCCCGCACGCCGCTCAGTACTCTGAGCGAAAAGTCAGGGGCGCAGAAGCCCCGGTATCCCGTCGACGCAGACGGGCGGAGGAGGAAGCAGTGGCAGTCATCGGCATCGTGCGGGAGCCTGCGGGCGAAGCACGGGTCTCGGCCACCCCGGCGACGATCGCGTCGCTCGGGAAGCTGGGCCACACGGTCAGGGTCGAACGGGGAGCGGGCGCGGCAGCCTCCTATCCCGATGCGGAGTACGAAGCGGCGGGTGCGGCTCTCGTCGACCGCACCGAGGCCTGGGGGAGCGAAGTGGTCCTCGCGATCACGGCCCCGGGCGATGAGGAGATCGGACTCCTCGCCGACGGTGCGACCCTGATCGCACTGCTCTCGCCGGCGCTGCGTCCGGACCTCGTCGAGTCGCTCGCGCAGCGGGGCATCACGGCGCTCGCGCTCGATGCCGTGCCGCGCATCTCGCGCGCACAGTCGATGGACGTGCTCAGCTCGATGGCGAACATCGCCGGATACCGCGCCGTCGTCGAGGCCGCCCACGAGTTCGGCCGCTTCTTCACGGGTCAGGTGACCGCGGCGGGCAAGGTGCCGCCGGCCAAGGTGCTCGTCGCCGGGGCCGGGGTCGCTGGGCTCGCGGCCATCGGCGCGGCGTCGAGCCTCGGCGCGATCGTCCGCGCGACCGATCCGCGCCCCGAGGTCGCCGACCAGGTGACCTCGATCGGCGGCAGCTATCTTCCGGTCGACGTCGAGGTCGCCGCCTCCACCGACGGCTACGCCAAGGCGACGAGTGCCGACTACGACCGTCGAGCCGCTGAGATCTACACCGAGCAGGCCGCCGACGTCGACATCATCATCACGACCGCGCTCATCCCCGGACGGCCGGCACCTCGCCTCATCACGGCATCCGACGTCGCGCGGATGAAGCCGGGCAGCGTCATCGTCGACATGGCAGCGGGTCAGGGCGGCAACGTCGAGGGCTCCGTCGCGGGCGAACGCGTCGTCACCGACGGCGGCGTCATCATCCTCGGCTACACCGACCTGGCATCGCGCCTGGCCGCGCAGGCCTCGCAGCTCTACGGCACGAACCTGGCGAACCTCGTCGCCCTGTTGACCCCGGCGAAGGACGGGCGTCTGGTGATCGACTTCGACGACGTCGTGCAGCGTTCGGTCACGGTCGTGCGCGACGGCGAGGTCACCTGGCCGCCGCCCGCCGTGCAGGTCGCCGCGGCGCCCTCGGCGAAGGCACCCGCGACCCCGGTCGAGGTCGCTCCGGCGAAGAAGATGTCCGCGGCGCGCAAGGTCACGCTCATCGTCGTCGGCGTCGCCGCCCTGTTCGCCGTGAACGCGTTCGCGCCGGCTCCGCTGCCCCAGCACTTCACCGTGCTCGTGCTGTCGGTCGTGATCGGCTTCTACGTGATCGGCAAGGTGCACCACGCGCTGCACACCCCGCTGATGTCGGTGACCAACGCCATCTCGGGCGTCATCGTGGTCGGCGCGATGCTCCAGATCACCTCGCCCCTGCCTATCGTGCAGGTGCTCGCCGCTGTCGCGGTGCTGCTGGCATCGATCAACATCTTCGGCGGGTTCGCGGTCACCCGCCGGATGCTGGCCATGTTCACGCTCGGGACATCGGCGAAGGGCGGCCGGAAATGACGGTCGACGCCCTCGCGGGGGCGGCCTACATCGTCGCCGCCCTGCTGTTCATCCTGAGCCTCGCGGGTCTCAGCCGCCACGAGTCCGCCCGCGCCGGGGTGGTCTACGGCATCTCCGGCATGACGATCGCGCTTCTCGCCACCGTGGCTCTCACAGTCGCCGACGCCTGGAGCACCGGGGCCTTCCTCGGTCTGGGGTTGCTCGTCGCCGCGGTCCTGATCGGCGCGGCCATCGGGCTCTGGCGTGCGCGCGCGGTCGAGATGACCGGGATGCCCGAGCTCATCGCGCTCCTGCACAGCTTCGTCGGCCTGGCCGCGGTGCTCGTCGGCTGGAACGGCTACCTCGCCCACCCGGAGATCGCGCCGCAGCTGGTCGGCATCCACAACGCCGAGGTCTTCATCGGCATCTTCATCGGCGGTGTCACCTTCACCGGATCGATCGTCGCGTATCTGAAGCTCTCGGCGCGGATGTCGTCGAAGCCGCTCATGCTCCCCGGCAAGAACGGGTTGAACATCGGGGCGCTCATCGCGTTCGTCGTGCTCACCGTCTGGTTCGTGAACGACCAGCAGCTCTGGCTCCTGATCGCGGTCACCGTGCTCGCGTTCGCCCTGGGCTGGCATCTGGTCGCCTCGATCGGCGGCGGCGACATGCCGGTGGTCGTCTCGATGCTCAACAGCTACTCGGGATGGGCGGCGGCCGCGGCCGGGTTCCTCCTGAACAACGACCTGCTGATCGTCACGGGTGCGCTGGTCGGCTCGTCCGGTGCCTACCTCTCCTACGTCATGTGCAAGGCCATGAACCGCTCCTTCCTCTCGGTGATCGCCGGCGGCTTCGGCATCGCGGCCTCGACCGCAGACGACACCGAGTACGGCGAGCACCGCGAGATCACGGCAGAGAGTGCGGCGGAGATGCTGGTCGCGGCAGGCAGCGTCGTGATCACCCCCGGGTACGGCATGGCCGTCGCGCAGGCCCAGTACCCCGTGGCCGATCTCGTCCGTCGGCTCCGTGAGCGGGGGGTGGAGGTGCGTTTCGGCATCCATCCGGTCGCTGGTCGCCTCCCGGGTCACATGAACGTGCTGCTGGCCGAGGCGAAGGTGCCGTACGACATCGTCCTGAGCATGGACGAGATCAACGACGACCTCGCCTCGACCTCGGTCGTGTTGGTGATCGGCGCGAACGACACCGTCAACCCTGCCGCCGCCGAGGACCCGGGGAGCCCGATCGCCGGGATGCCCGTGCTCAGGGTGTGGGAGGCCGAGAACGTGATCGTGTTCAAGCGTTCGATGGCTGCCGGGTACGCGGGCGTGCAGAACCCGCTGTTCTTCCGCGACAACGCGCAGATGCTGTTCGGCGATGCCAAGCAGCGCGTGGAGGACATCATCGCGGCGTTGTGAGCCGCGGCGAGGGGTGCGGGCTCCCGCGCTGCGGGGGCATCCAGACCTAGGGTGGGACCATGGCAGAGTCGTCGTCATCCCCGGCGGATGCCGTGGCATCCGCACCCCTCGCAGACCGTGCCGTCGACCTCGCGCGGCGCTGGGTCATCGAGGCCGCAGCCGTCGAGCCCGACCCCGCCGCCGCGCGTCTCGCCGGCGTGCTGCAGGACGCCAACGGACTGCCCTTCACGCTGGGCTTCGTCGACGGGGTGATGCGGCCGGAGAGTCTGAGCGCCGCGGCCTCACGACTTCATCGGATCGCCCCCATCGTGCCCGAGTTCCTGCCCTGGTACCTGCGCTCGGTCGTCCGTCTCGGCGGGGGAGTCGCCCCGATCCTCCCCTCGCCCGTCGTGCCGATCGCGCGCCGCGTGCTCCGCGACATGGTCGGGCACCTCGTGGTCGATGCGCGCCCCGCGAAGCTCGGTGCGGCCATCGAGCGGATCCGCGCCTCGGGGTCGCGCCTGAACCTCAACCTCCTGGGCGAGGCCGTGCTCGGAGAGGCGGAGGCGCGGCGCCGGCTCGACGGCATCCACGAGCTGATCAAGAGGCCAGACGTCGACTACGTGTCGGTCAAGGTGTCGGCCATCATGAGTCACCTGTCGATGTGGGCCTTCGACGAGGTGGTCGACGAGGTCGTCGATCGGCTCCTCCCGCTGTATGCGACTGCGGCCGCCGACGGCACGTTCATCAACCTCGATATGGAGGAGTACCGCGACCTCGACCTCACGATCGCCGTCTTCACGCGCATCCTGGAGGATCCGCGGCTCGCCGGACTCGAAGCGGGCATCGTGCTGCAGGCCTACCTCCCCGATGCGCTCCCCGCGTTGCAGGAGCTCACGGCCTGGGCGCAGGACCGCGTCGCGCACGGGGGCGCCCGCATCAAGGTGCGCCTCGTCAAGGGAGCGAACCTCGCGATGGAGCGTGTCGAGGCGACGATGCACGGCTGGACGCCCGCGACCTTCGACGCCAAGGTCGACACCGATGCGAACTATCTGCGCTGCCTCGACTGGGCGCTGCAGCCTGAGCACACCGCGGGCGTGAAGCTCGGCATCGCCGGTCACAACCTCTTCGGCATCGCCTATGCGTGGCTGCTCGCCGGGGAGCGCGGCGTGCGGGATGCCGTGGAGTTCGAGATGCTCCTCGGCATGGCCCAGGGCCAGGTGCAGGCCGTGTCGCGCGAGGTCGGCCCCGTGCTGCTCTACGTGCCCGTGGTGGCGCCCGCCGAGTTCGACGTCGCGATCAGCTATCTCGTGCGGCGCCTGGAGGAGAACGCCTCGTCCGACAACTTCCTCTCCGCCGCGTTCCGGCTCGGAGACGACGAGGGTCTCTTCGTGCGCGAGCAGGACCGCTTCCTCGACGCGCTCGACCGCTCGACCGACCCCACGTTCCGCAGCGGCCCGCGCCGCACCCAGAATCGGCTCGCTCCGGTGCACGAGTCCGTGCGCCCCGCCCCGGTCGCGCCCGTGCCGGAGACCGACCTCACCAAGGCCGTGCTCGGGATCTCCCGCGGGTCGGACGACGCCGGCAGGGAAGCGTTCCTGGAGACGGCCGTGTACTCCGCCCGCGAGCTGGAGCAGGACGCGGGCGGCGCACCCGGTTTCTGGAACACCGCCGACAGCGACCCGGCGCTCCCCGCGAACCGTGACTGGGCCCGCGGCGTGCGCGAGCGCATCCCCGTCTCGGACCTCGGAGTCGCGACGATCGGCGCCGCACGGATCGACGACGCGGAGACCCTCGAGGAGACCGTGCGGCGGGTCCAGCACGCGGCGCCCTCGTGGGGAGGCCGACCCGCTGCCGAGCGTGCCGACGTGCTGCTGCGTGCGGCCGCAGCTCTGGAGTCCCGGCGGGCGGAGTTGATCGAGGTCGCCGCGTCCGAGACGGGCAAGGTCTTCGCCGAGGCCGACGTCGAAGTGAGCGAGGCGGTCGACTTCGCCCGCTACTACGCCGCCAGGGCGCGAGAGCTGGACGCGATCGCGGGCGCCGTCTTCGTCCCCGCCGCCGTGACGCTCGTCACGCCCCCGTGGAACTTCCCCCTCGCGATCCCTGCCGGGGGAGTGCTGGCCGCGCTCGCCGCGGGCTCCGGAGTGGTGTTCAAACCGGCGCCGCAGGCGCGCCGTTGCGCCGCCGTGATCGCCGAGACGCTGTGGCAGGCCGGTGTCCCGCGTGACCTGCTCGCGCTCGTCGACATCGAAGAGGGTGATCTCGGGCGCGCACTCGTCACGCATGAGGCGGTCGACCGCGTGATACTCACCGGCGCCTGGGACACGGCGGCGCTGTTCCGCTCGTGGCGACCCGACCTGCCGCTGCTCGCCGAGACGAGCGGCAAGAACGCGATGATCATCGCGCCGTCGGCCGACCTCGATCTCGCGGTCGCCGACCTCGTGAAGAGCGCGTTCGGTCACGCCGGGCAGAAGTGCTCCGCGGCGTCGCTCGCGATCCTCGTCGGTCCGGTCGGCCGTTCCGCGCGATTCGCCCGCCAGCTCGCGGATGCCGTGCGCTCGCTGCACGTCGGACCCCCGAGCGATCCGCTGTCCGAAGTGGGTCCGGTGATCGAGAAGCCGCGCGGCAAGCTCGCCTGGGCGCTGAGCGAGCTCGAAGGCGAGGAGCAGTGGCTGATAGAACCCGCCCTGTCTCCGGAGGACGACGGCAGCGGGCGGCTGTGGACCCCGGGTGTGCGCGTGGGGGTGCAGCCGGGCTCGCGCTTCCACACCGAGGAGTTCTTCGGCCCCGTCCTGGGCGTGATGCACGCACCGACGCTCGCCCGCGCGGTCGAGATGCAGAACGCCGTCGCGTACGGCCTCACCGCCGGACTGCACACGCAGGACCCGGACGATCTGGCGTACTGGCTCGACCGGGTGCAGGCGGGCAACCTCTACGTGAACCGCGGCATCACCGGGGCCATCGTGCAGCGGCAGCCGTTCGGCGGATGGAAGCGCTCCGCCGTCGGCCCCGGCGCCAAAGCCGGTGGCCCGAACTACCTGATCGGGCTGGGATCCTGGCGCTCGCAGCCGGGTGGTCCGGCCTCCAGCACTCTGCATCTGCGCGGCCTCGACTCCCGGATCACCGCGCTGATCGAGTCGGCCCAGTCGTCGCTCGAGTACGAGTCGTTCGAGTGGCTGCGCCGTTCCGCCCTCTCGGATGCGCTGGCCTGGGACCGCGAGTTCGGCCAGGTGCGCGATGTCTCGCACCTCGGCGTCGAGCGCAACCTGTTCCGCTACCGCCCGGTGCCCGTCGAGATCCGTGCGACCGCGGACGCCGCCCTGCAGGACCTCCTCCGCGTCGTCATCGCCGGGGTGCGGTCAGGGGCCGACTTCGTGCTGTCGACCCCGGTCGGGCTGCCCGGCGACGTGCGTCGCGCGCTGGGCGACCTCGATGCCCCGGTGTTCCTCGAGAGTGACGAGGAGTGGATGCAGCGGATGCTCCGCGAAGACCCCGTCGTCGAGGGGGTTCCCGTGCTGCCGGTGAGCGACAGGGTGCGCCTGGTCGGCGGTCGTGCGGCCGTCGCGGCTCTGCACACCGCCCTGGCCGAGGCTTCGGGCGGGGACCCGGACCTCGCGGTATACGACGGCGAGGTCACGGCCGCCGCCCGCATCGAACTGCTGCCGTTCGTGCACGAGCAGTCGATCTCGATCACCGCGCACCGCTACGGCAACCTCGACCCCTGGAGCAGCGACGTGATCTGAGGGTTGTCGCCGTCCGGTGTGTCCGTTGTCTTCGGGGAGAGAACAGTGAACTTCGTGCAGGCGCAGAGCGCGAGGAGCGCCGTGAATAGGACGTAAGCGCTCGACGTCGCGAGGAAGTGGCCGCCGCGCTGCCAGAGCGGGAGTGCGCTCAAAGCCCATCCGCCGGGGGATGTGATCTGCGAGACGATCGCGATGAGCAGAATGATCGCGGCGGCGACTGCCGCGGATACCAACCGCGTCCGCCGATAGGCAGCGACCGTGTCGCGCACCAGGAACACGGCGATTGCGGCGCACAGCAGGCCCTCCGCCAGGATGAACGTCCACGAGAACGTGGGCGTCACATAGCCGATCGGCGTGAGGGTGGCGTCGAGAAGAGTGCCACGGTTCACACCCCAGGAAAAGGCCTCTGCGTACATGCAGAACAGGGCGATCGCCGACGCTGATGCTGCGCCGGCGATCGCCGCGATGGAGTGGGACGTGCCCCGTGCGCGGTTTCTCACTGGTTGTCCTCACGACGTTTGCGTGCCCTCGCCTTCTGAAACGTTACGTGTTAGCACGGACGGGATCAATCCCTAAACGGGCGCCAGGAGGCGCGGTGACCGAAGTGTAAAGAATTCTTGACACCCGCGAGTGCGCGGGCGTACGCTGTGCGTGTCAAGAATCTTTTACATCGGAGGCATCATGGTCTACGAAGAGCGCAACGCCTGGGCGGGACTCATCGTGAGCCCGATCACGATGGTCGTGTACGTCGTGCTGGTGCTCCAGCAGGCGGCCGGCGGGCCCCTCACCGCGGTCGACTGGTTCCCGCTGATGCTTTGGGTGATCGGCGGCGGCATCGTCGCGACGATCGTCATCGGCATCGTCTGGGGCATGATCGCCGGAGCGAAGGACCCCGACGGGGTCGGGCGCTCCGACATCCGCGACCGCGACATCAACCGCATGGGCTCGCGCGTCGAGCAGGCCTTCGTCGTGATCGCCGGTCTCGGGGTCATCCTGCTCTGCGCGGTCGGAGCCGACGTGTTCTGGATCGCCAACACGATGTTCGCGGGGTTCGCGGTCTCGGCGCTCGTCGGCGGAGTCGCCAGGGTGATCGCCTACCGGCGGGGGCTCGTCTGATGGTCAAACCCACCCTCGTCTCGAACAGCATCCGACTGCACCGCGAACAGGCGGGGCTCACCCAGGCCGAGCTCGCGCGCACGATCGGGGTGACGCGGCAGACGCTCATCGCGATCGAGCAGCAGAAGTACTCGCCCACGCTCGAGCTCGCCTTCCAGATCGCCCGTGCCTTCGGCGTCGGCCTCGACGAGGTCTTCCAGTACCCCGCCCCGCCGTCACCAGAAGGAGCATCATGACCGAGACGATGTCGGCCTGGCGCCGCGAGACCTACGGACCCGCCGAAGGAGTCGCACTCGAGCGGATCCCGGTGCCGGTGCCGCACCACGGCGAGGTGCTGCTGCGGGTGCGGGCCACCGGGCTGAACGCCGGCGATGTGCGGCTCCTGCTCGGCGACCCCCTCCTCGTGCGGCCGGTCTTCGGGCTCACCCGTCCGAAGCATCCGGTGCGGGGCATGGAGGTCGCCGGCACCGTCGTCGCGGTCGCACCCGATGTGGTCAGCGCCGAGGTAGGAGAGGAGGTCGTCGGCGAACTGGTCGGCGGCGGCGGCCTGGGGGAGTACGTGCGCGTGCCCGCCTCGCGCCTCGTGCCGATCCCGCCCGACGTCGCGCCCGCGACCGCCGCCAGCCTGCCGATCGCCGGAGGAACCGCGTGGCAGGCGCTCGACCTGGCTCGTGTCGGGCTCAGGGCGGCGACCCCGCGCGTCCTGATCATCGGGGCATCCGGCGGCGTCGGCACGTTCGCGGTGCAGCTGGCCGCGCTTCGCGGGGCGGAGGTCTGGGCGTCCTGCAGCACACGCAACGCCCCGCTCGTCGAGCGCCTCGGCGCGGTCCGCACGTTCGATCACCGGGAATCGCCGCTGAGCGAGCTTCCGACCGGACGCTTCGACGCGATCATCGACATCGCGGGAGGGATGCCTCTGCGAGAGCTGCAGCGGCTGGTCGTCCACGGCGGCTCGATCGTGCTGGTCACCGGCGACGGCGGGCACGTGCTCGGGCCTGTGCCGCGGATGCTGCGAGCGGCGGTACTCTCCCTCGGCGCGCGCCGCATCCGTCCCCTCGCTGCGACGCCCCGGCAGGAGGTGCTGGCCAAACTCCTCGAACTCGTGGCCGAGGGGCGGGTGGTGCCGGTGATCGAGCGGGAGTACCCCTTCGCCGAGGCACCCGCCGCGCTCGCCCACCTCGAGGCCGGCCACACCGTGGGCAAGGTGGTCGTGCACGGGTCCTGAGGCACGGGCTCGGGCCTCTGGCGGCACACAGGGCGCGGATGGCACAATGGACTCCGGCGTGCTCGAGTCGCATCTTCCCCGCCGCCGGCTCTGAACGAGCGGCGGGTCGAAGGACCGCCGGGCCCCTGGACAGCGTCCGCCGCGCCCGTCCATTCGAGGAGCATCCATGTCGACGCCGGAAACCGCCGTCTCCGCCGCCCCCGTGCGCACCGCGCACCGCCGCCATTACCTGATGTGCAAGCCGGAGCACTTCACCGTCAACTACTCCATCAACCCGTGGATGGAGCCCTCGCGGCCCACCGACACCGCCAACGCCGTCGCGCAGTGGCAGAAGCTGTACGACCTGTACGTCGAGCTGGGCCACGAGGTCGAGCTCATCGAGCCGCTCGCCGGATACCCCGACATGGTCTACACGGCCAACGGCGGCTTCCTGATCGACGGCCGCGCGTACGTGCCCGAGTTCCGCTTCGTCGAGCGTCAGGGCGAGGCCCCCGCTTTCGCCGAGTGGTTCCGCGCCGCCGGCTACGACACCGTGATGCCCCAGGAGGTCAACGAGGGCGAGGGCGACTTCCTGCTCGTCGGCGACGTGATCCTGGCAGGCACCGGATTCCGGTCGACGGGCGACAGCCACCGCGAGGTCGGAGAGATCTTCGGCCGTGAGGTCGTGTCGCTGAACCTCACCGACCCGCGGTTCTACCACCTCGACACCGCGATCGCCGTGCTCGACCCGGTGCAGGGTGTCGAGAACGGCGGGCCAGAGCGGGCGAACATCGCCTACCTCCCCGGCGCGTTCGACGACGCGAGCCGTGCCGAGCTGGAGCGCCGTTTCCCCGACGCGATCCTGGTGTCGGACGAGGACGGCTCGGTGTTCGGGCTGAACTCCTCGAGCGACGGCTACAACGTGATCATCTCCCCGCGTGCGACCGGATTCGAGAAGCAGCTCCGCGAGCGCGGCTACAACCCGATCACGGTCGACCTGTCCGAGCTGCTGCTCGGCGGCGGCGGCATCAAGTGCTGCACGCTCGAACTGCGAGGCGCGAAGTGACCGCCGTCGACGAGACGACCGAGGCGGGCACCGAGCCGCACGTCGCACACAACTACCACCCGCTGCCGGTCACCATCGCCGAGGCGGAGGGTGCCTGGGTGACCGATGTCGAGGGCAAGCGCTACCTCGACCTGCTCGCGGCATACTCGGCCGTGAACTTCGGGCACCGGCATCCGGCTCTCGTGGACGCGGTCACCGAGCAGCTCGGCCGTGTCACGCTCGTGAGCCGCGCGTTCCAGAGCGATCGGCTCGAACCGTTCGCCGCGGCCCTCGCCGAACTCGCGGGCAAGGAGCTCGTACTGCCGATGAACACCGGCGCCGAAGCGGTCGAGACCGGGATCAAGGTCGCCCGCGCCTGGGGCTACCGGGTCAAGGGCATCGCCGAGGGTCGGGCCCGCATCATCGTCGCGGCAGGCAACTTCCACGGTCGCACGACCACGATCGTCAGCTTCAGCGACGACGAGTCCGCGCGCGACGACTTCGGCCCGTACACCCCCGGCTTCCATGTGGTGCCCTACGGCGACGCGGAGGCCATCGCCGCCGCGATCACCGCCGACACGGCCGCCGTGCTCGTCGAGCCGATCCAGGGCGAGGCGGGCGTCGTCATCCCGCCGGAGGGCTACCTGCGTCGTATCCGCGAGATCTGCGACGAGAAGAACGTGCTCTTCATCGCGGACGAGATCCAGGCCGGACTCGGACGCGTGGGAGAGACCTTCGCGTGCGACCGCGAGGGCGTCGTGCCCGACCTGTATCTGCTCGGCAAGGCGCTCGGCGGCGGCATCCTCCCGGTGTCGGCCGTCGTGGGGAATGCCGACGTGCTGGGTGTGATCCGTCCCGGTGAGCACGGGTCGACGTTCGGGGGCAACCCGCTGGCCGCCGCCGTCGGGCTGCGCGTGGTGGAACTGCTGCAGACCGGCGAGTTCCAGGAGCGGGCGCGTGCGCTCGGCGCCCACCTCGAACAGGCGCTCACGCCGTTGCTCGGCAACGGGGTCACAGCCGTGCGCATCGCGGGGCTCTGGGCCGGTGTCGACATCGACCCGGCGAAGGGCACGGGGCGCGAGGTCGCCGAGAAGCTCCTCGAACGAGGTGTGCTGGTGAAGGACACCCACGGCCAGACGATCCGCATCGCGCCACCCCTCGTGATCCGCGCGACCGAGCTCGACTGGGCGGTGGAGCAGCTCAAGCTCGTCCTCGGGGTGTGACCCCGGGTCGCTAGGCTCATCGCGGGGGGAGCATGAGCACGAGAGAAGCGGCGCACCGCGCGACGGCGGCGCGCGGAATCCACCGAGCCGCGTGGTCGTGGTGGTCGGGGCTGAACGTGATCCTGCCGGTGGTGCTGGCCGTGCTGGCCGGACTGCTCATGCCTCGGTCGCCGGGCATGCTCGCGCTGATCCCCGTGACGGTGCTCGCGATGGTCCTCGGGTCGCTTCCGCGCGCCGTGCTCCGCTGGCGCAAGGCCACGGCGCTGCCGCCGCCCGTCACCTGGCTGGTGTTCCTGAACGCGTGGGGGTGGACGATCGCGGCCTCCGCCCCGCTGCTGCTGAGCCGATGGTCGGATGCGTTCGACGGCGTCGAGCGGGGCTACACCGCCGTCGTGGTGGTGGCGGGCCTCGCGTGGTCGGCCCTGCTCGTGTGCACGATCTTCGTGCCGCTCGACGCTGAGCCCGCGCCGCGCTGGACCCGACTGGCCTGGACGGCCGCGACCGTCACACCCTTCGTGCTCGTGGCGATGCTCGCGATCGGGCTGGTCTCGTCCGATCTCGCGGCGTGACCCGGCCCCGATTCCGTCCGGATGGCGCACGGATGTCGGGAGGCCACCGCGCGCGTGGCGCACGGATGTCGGGAGGACGGACGGATGCGGGGCCAGGACGCGGCGTGTCGTCCTGCATCCGTGCATCCGTCCGACAAGTGGCACGTGCGCGCCGTGCATCCGTCCGACGGGTGGCACGTGCGCATCCGTGCATCCGTCCGACGGGTGGCACCGCGTGGTCGGGCATCCGTCCGACGGGTGCCGGCACCCGGGACGGTGACGCGGCGGGTCAGGCCGGGGGAGAGTCGGGGTCGAGCGTCCTCAGGGTGTCTTCCTCGGCCTGATTGTCGGCATCGAGCTGATCCTCGGTGCCTTCGTCGCCGCCGAGCGCCGAGCGGTGGCCCTGACCGGCATCGCCCTGGATCGCCCCGCCGGTCGACTCGCCGCGGGAGCTGTCGCCCTGGATCGCGCCTCCCGTGCCGTCGCCCTGGCCGGAGTCCTCATCCGGCACACCGGCACCGGGGGCGCCTTCGGCCGGGTCCTGCGGGTGGGGTGTGCGTTCTGTGTTCTCGTCCATGCTGCGACCATATGTACGCGACCCCCGTGTCGTGGAGGGCGTTGACAAACCGTGCGGCGGGAGTCAGCCCTCGAGATCGCCTTCCCGCGGACGGCGGATCGGCGTGGTCACCGCCGCCTCGTCGCTGAACTCGATCGGATCGACCGGCTCGACGACGCTCAGCGGTCGGGTCTCGTCGAGGGTGAGCAGGAATCGGCGGTTCTCCGCGCGCCGGAGGCGACCGGACGTCGCGACCCAGATCACCCCGATCGCGCACGCCACGAAGCCGGCCGTGCCCCCGAGCATGATCGCCGCGCGCGGTCCGAACGTGTCGGCGACCCACCCGGCGATGGGAGCGCCGACCGGGGTCGAGCCCATGATCACCGCCATATAGAGCGCGAGGACACGGCCGCGCAGCGCGGGGTCGGTCGTGATCTGCACGTAGCCGTTCGCGGTGGTGAGCAGCGTCACGATCATGAATCCGGTGAACGTGAGTGTGACCGCGTACGAGGCGTAGGTGGGCATCGCCGACGATACGAAGGCCGCGATGCCGAAACCGCCGGCGGCGAGGATCACGACGCGCACGCGTGCCCGATCCCGCCGAGCCGCGAGCAGGGCGCCGATGAGCGAGCCGATCGCGAGCACCGAGCTGAGCACCCCGTAGCCGTCGGCGCCGGCTCCGAACTCGAGCGCCATGGTCGAGGCGAAGATCGGGAAGTTCATGCCGAACGCCCCGATCAGGAACACCGTGACGAACACGACCCGCAGGTCGCTGCGTCCCCACACGTAGCGGAATCCGGCGGCCAGTCCGCCACGACTGCGGCTCTTCAGACGCGGGGCGAGCAGGCCGGTGCGCAGCATCGACACCGCGAGGATCATCGCGAGGAAGGTCGCGGCGTTCACGATGAACACCCATCCGGAGCCGATCGCGACGATCAGCAGCCCTCCGACCGCCGGCCCGATCATGCGCGCCAGGTTGAACGACGCCGAGTTGAGGGCGACCGCGTTCGAGGTGTCGCCCTTCGAGACCATGTCGGAGACGAACGCCTGCCGCGCCGGAGCGTCGAACGCGTTCACGATGCCGAACCCGAGGGCGAAGCCGAACATCATCGGCAAGGTCATGACGCCGCCCAGCAGCAGCACGCCGACCGCGATCGCGAGCGCCAGCAGCGCCGTCTGGGTCGCGAGCAGGATGTGCCGTCGGTCGAAACGATCCGCCACCCACCCGGTCAGGCTCACGAGCACGAGCGGAGGCCCGAACTGCAGCGCCATGGTGATGCCCATCGCCGTGGCGTCGTTGTCGGTCAGCTCGGTGAGCACGACCCAGTCCTGGGCGGTCGCCTGCATCCAGCCGCCGACGTTGGAGACCAGGGCGCCGGCGAACCAGATGCGGTAGTTGACGTTCGCGAAGGAACGGAACATCGCGCTCATCGCTCCACCACCCGCCGCATCAGTGCACTGGCTTCTCGAAGCGTGGCGAGCTCGTCCTCGGTGTAGTCGACCTCGCGGAGCATGTCGGCGAGCAGTTCGTCGCGGCGGCGGATGGTCTCGACGACGATCTCGGCTCCGGCCTCGGTGATGTCGACCTGCACGCGGCGGCGGTCGTCTTCGTCGGGGGTGCGCACGACGAACCCCTGCTCCTCGAGTCCGTTGATCGTGCTGGTCATCGACGGGGCGGTGACGCGCTCGCGCTGTGCGAGCGTGGAGATCGTCCGCCGTCCGTTCATGCGCAGATCGGCGAGGACGGCCAGCTGCGCGTCGCTCATGGAGTCCGCGGCGCGCACGCACCGGAGGCGCCTGGCCAGCCGGAAGGTCGCCATGCGCAGATCGGTGGCGGTGCGGTGGAGGGATTCATCGGACGCAGACATTACTTAGATAGTCTATCTAATTTTCGCGACGGCCGGTGGGACGGGCACGGGCACAATGGAGGAGTGACCCGAACGCTCGCTCTTGAAATCGCCGTGCAGGACCCCGCCGGAGTACGCATCGCCGCGGAGGTCGGCGCCGACCGCGTCGAACTCGGATCGGCGCTGGCTCTCGGTGGTCTGACCCCGTCGCCCGCGACGCTCGAGCTCGCAGTCGAGGCGGCCGGAGCCGACGGGCCGGAGGTGCACGTGCTGGTGCGTCCGCGCGCGGGCGGCTTCCACTATGAGGCGGACGAGCTGGCGGTCGCCGAGCGCGATGTGCGCCACGCGATCGCGCTCGGGGCCTCCGGCGTCGTCATCGGGGCGCTCGATGCGGACGGGCGACTCGACCTGTTCGCCATGGCCCGTCTGCGCGACGCGGCCGAAGGGGCACCGGTCACGCTGCATCGGGCGATCGACGTCACCGCCGATCCGGTCGCGACGCTGCGGAGCGCTCGCGAGCTCGGCCTCCAGCGGGTGCTGACCTCCGGAGGCGCGTCCGCCGCGATCGACGGCCTCGACACCCTGCGTGCGCTCGTCGCCGCGGCCGAGGGCGAGATCGAGATCATGGCCGGCAGCGGCGTCGACGCGACGAGCGCCCCCGCGCTCGCGGCGGCCGGCGTCGATGCGATCCACTTCTCCGCCAAGCGCACGGTGGTCGAGGAGGGCGGCGTGCGCATGGGCTCCGCCTCCGACGGGGTCGGGGGCTACGAGGTGACCGATCGCGCCATCGCCTTCGCGATCAGGGATGCCCTCGGCCGGTAGGCGGCCGCGACAGGCGGTGGGTAGGCTCGCACCGTGATGGATACCCGTGAGTTCACCGACGCCTATGGCGTCGACATCGTCTACGACGTCCATCCCGCCGAAGGGACGCCGCGCGGCGTGGTGCAGCTGCTGCACGGCGTCGGCGAGCACGCCGGCAGGTACGGCGCGCTGATCGGGGCCCTCACCGGCGCCGGGTTCCACGTATACGCCGACGATCATCGAGGACACGGGCGTACCGGCATCCGTCAGCACGGCGGCCCCGAGCGACTCGGTCGATTGGGTGTCGGCGGACTGCGGGCGGCGAAGGAGGCGGTCTGGCAGCTCACCGGCCTCATCCGCGAGGAGAACCCCGACCTTCCGCTCGTGCTGCTCGGCCACTCGTGGGGCTCGTTCCTCGCGCAGATGCTCGTCAACGATCACCCCGAGGCCTGGGATGCCGTCATCCTCTCCGGCTCCGCGCTGCGGATGCCCGGCTCGCTCAACGCCGCGCCCCTGAACGCGCGCTGGTCCGGGGAGGGGGCCACGGGTCTCGAGTGGCTCAGCCGTGACCCCGCGGTGTGGGCCGCGTTCGCCGACGACCCGCTGACCACCGACGTCCCCCTCCTCAAACTCTTCGGTCCGATCGAGGCCGCCCGGCTCTACGGGCGCCCGGCGAAGAACCTCGGGCGCGACATCCCGATGCTGCTGCTGGTCGGGCGCGACGACCCGGTAGGCGGGCCGCGCAGCGTGCACAAGCTCGCCGACGAGTACCGCAGCCGCTCCGGACTCACCGACGTCACGACGCTCGTGTACCCCGACGCGCGGCACGAGATCTTCGCGGAGCTGCAGCAAGCCGAGGTGCGCGCCGACGTGCTCGCGTGGCTCGACGCGCACATCCCCGCGCGCTGAGACCTCTTCCGGTCGACCGCTCCCGGTCGGCGCGGTTCCCCGACGGTGCGGGTATGACGCGGCGTTACGTGCGGTGAAGGCGTGTGACGAGACGACATCGATGCGAGGAGCGCCGCCGTAGATTCGGGGCAGTAATCCGCGTATGAGCGAGCAGGTGCCTGCGGGCGCCGCCCTCGCAGGGGAGGATCCGCTCCGATGAGCTTCGTCAAGGACTGGCAGGACTGGCACGCATCCCGCGAGCGCTACGCGGGATCCGAGTACGGGCCTTCCGCGCTGGAGTCGACGAACTGGCTCATCACGGAGGCCGCAGCGGTCGACGGCATCCCGGGGTTGTGGGCCCTCACGGGTGACGGGGGCATCCGCGGCAGCGAGCTCGGGCAGGCGGGGTCGACCGTGACGCTGCGGGGGTCCGAGACGCTGCGCATCGGGCGTCGTGAGCTCCGCGTGTTCGACCGTCACGGCGCGGTCGCCCTGCGCGTGCTGAACTCTGCGCGACCCCAGCGGGAGTGGTTCACGGCGATCGACGCCTACGCACCGGATGAGCGGTGGCGGCTGCCCGCGGTCTTCGAGCAGACACCGGATGAGCAGATCGTGATCACGTCGGTCGACGGCGCCGCGCGGGAGACGCCCGTGGCCGGTCGGCTGCGCTTCGAGCTGGCGGGCGCCGCACAGACGCTGACCGTGACCCGCAACGGGCAGGGTGCCCTGAGCGCGGTGTTCGCCGACGGCACCAACGGGCTCGAGACCTACCGCTTCCGGTTCCTCCCCGTCGACGAGCCCGGCGACGACGGCACCGCCGTGATCGACTTCAACCGCGCGTATTTGCCGCCGTGCGCGTTCTCCGACCAGTTCGTGTGCCCCCTGCCCCCGCCGGGCAACCGCTATTCGACGCCCATCCGTGCCGGGGAGCGAGTCGTCGTCCTCGGCGGCTGACCCGCCGGATCACGGGCCGTGCGGCTTAAGCTGGAGGCGTGCACGGTGAATACAAGGTCCCAGGGGGAAAGCTCGTCGTCGTCGACCTCGAGATCGAGGACGACAGGATCGCCCGCTTCCGCCTCGCAGGAGACTTCTTCCTCGAACCCGACTCGGCGCTGGACGATATCAACGACGCCGTGAACGGGCTGCCCGTCGAATCGGATGCGACCGCGATCGCCGCCGCCGTCCGCGGGGCCCTGCCCGACGGTGCGCAGCTGCTCGGCTTCACGCCGGAGGCGGTGGGGACGGCCGTGCGCCGCGCGCTCGTCACTGCTCCGGGCTGGCGCGACTTCGACTGGGAGATCGTGCACGACAAGGCCGTCTCGCCGCGCATGAACCTCGCCCTCGACGAGGTCCTCACTGCCCGCGTGGGCGAGGGGCGTCGCCGTCCGACCCTGCGCATCTGGGAGTGGGACGAGTCGGCCGTGGTGATCGGATCGTTCCAGTCGTATCGCAACGAGGTCGACCCCGACGGCGCTGCCCGGCACGGATTCGACGTCGTCCGCCGCATCTCCGGCGGTGGGGCGATGCTCATGGCCGCGGGGCAGATCATCACGTACTCGCTGTACGTGCCGGCATCCCTCGTCGCGGGCATGACCTTCGCCGACTCGTATGCCTTCCTCGACGACTGGGTGCTGCAGGCGCTGCGGTCCCTCGGCATCGACGCGGTCTATCAGCCGCTGAACGACATCGCGAGCCCCACCGGCAAGATCGGCGGCGCTGCGCAGAAGCGTCTCGCCAACGGGGGTGTGCTCCACCACGCGACCCTCTCCTACGACATCGACGGTCAGGTGATGACCGAGGTGCTGCGCATCGGACGCGAGAAGCTCAGCGACAAGGGCACGGCGTCGGCCGCGAAGCGCGTCGACCCGCTTCGGAGCCAGACCGGACTCGAGCGCGCCGAGATCATCGAGCGGTTCAAAGACACCTTCCGCTCGCTCACCGACGCCGAGACGGGGTCGGTCAGCGCCGACGAGTACGCCGACGCCGAGGCGCTCGTGGAGTCGAAGTTCGCCACCGACGCGTGGCTGCATCGGGTGCCGTGACACCGCATCCGGCACGCGGGGCGGTCACGATCATCGAGGGGGACAACCTCGCCGTCGCGGCGACGCTGCCCTCCGGATCCTTCACGCTCGTGTACCTCGACCCGCCGTTCAACACCGGACGCACCCAGGAGCGCCAGGTCGTGACCGCGCGTCGGGCGTCGGCGCCCCAGGACGAACCTCCCGAGCCCGGGAGTGACGACGCCGACGCCTCTGCCGCGGTCGTCTCGGACCCCGCACCCCCGGTGGGCGAGACCGAGGTGCGCCACGGGTTCCATGGCCACGCGTACGAGCGGGTGCGCGGGATGCTGCGCGCCTATGACGACCGCTTCGACGACTACGGGGCGTTCCTGATGCCGCGGCTCGAGGAGGCGTGGCGGCTGCTCGCCGACGACGGCACGCTGTACCTGCACCTCGACTACCGGGAGGCGCACTACGCCAAGGTCATGCTCGACGCGGTGTTCGGGCGGGACTGCTTCCTCAACGAGCTGATCTGGGCGTACGACTACGGCGCCAAGTCGCGCAGCCGCTGGCCCACCAAGCACGACACGATCCTGGTGTACGTGAAGAACCCGCGGGAGTATGTCTTCAACTCCGACGAGGTCGACCGCGAGCCCTACATGGCCCCTGGGCTCGTCACGGCCGAGAAGGCAGCGCGCGGCAAACTGCCCACCGACGTGTGGTGGCACACGATCGTGCCGACGACGGGACGGGAGAAGACGGGCTACCCGACGCAGAAGCCCGAGGGGATCCTGCGGCGCATCGTGACGGCGTCGAGCCGTCCCGGTGACCGGGTGCTCGACCTCTTCGCGGGGAGCGGGACGGCGGGGGCGGTGGCCTCGGCTCTCGGACGCGATGCCGTGCTCGTGGACGACAACCCCGAGGCCGTCCGGATCATGAGGGCGCGGATGCCGCACGCCGAGGCGACGACGCTCGACTGACCCGGGCATCTACTGCCGCACCGGCGGCGAGGCCGCTCACGAGCCGAACCCCATGCCGAGTGCGTCGAGCGTCTTGAGGAACAGGTTTCGCCTGCCCTCGTCGTGGTCGGCCCGGTTCATCGCCGCGCGCACCAGGTTCACGCCGATCGAGGCGGCGGGCTCCGGCGGGAACGGGATCGGCTTCTCGCGCACCATCCGCAGCTCGGTCCGCTCCGTCTCCTCGCCCGAGAGCCTGTCGAGCATGACGTCGGCGGCGAAGCGTGTCGCGCCCACGCCGAGACCGGTGAATCCGGTCGCGTACGCCACGCGCCCCCTGCGCGCGGTACCGAAGAACGCGCAGAACCTGCTGGACGAGTCGATCGCCCCCGCCCAGCGGTGCGTGAACCGAAGACCCTCCAGCTGCGGGAACGTCGTGAAGAAGTGCGAGGCGAGCCTGCGGTGACTCTCGATACGATCCTCGTACGCCGGGCGCACCTTGCCGCCGAAGTGGTAGATCGCGTCGTAGCCGCCGAACAGGATGCGGTCGTCGGCGGTGAGCCGGTAGTAGTGGAACTGGTTCGCACTGTCGGCCAGGCCCTGGCGGTTCGACCACCCGACGGAGGCGAGCTGCTCCGTCGATAGCGGTTCGGTCATCAGCACGTAGTCGTACACGGGCACGGTCATCAGGCGGTTGCGCCTGAGGAGCGAGGGGAACACGTTGGTGCCGAGCGCGACGGCATCGGCCACGAGCCGTCCGTTCGGGGTGACCAGGGTGATCGGACCGGAGCCGTCGCCTTCGATCGCGCGCACCATGCTGTGCTCGTGGACCTCGACGCCGAGGTCGACGGCCACGCGGGCCAGCTCGAGGCCGAGCTTCGCCGGATGCACCATCGCGCAGCCGTCGCGGTCCCAGTCGCCGGCGAGGAACGTGTCGGAGTGCACCTCGGCCTGCACGGCCTCGCGGTCGAGGAAGCCCGCCTCGTCGCGGTACCACTCGACCTGGTGCGGCTCGACGGCGACGGCGAGCTGTCCGGTGCGCTCGAACTCGGCATCCATGCCGTAGCGGGCGATGGTCTCCTCGATGCCATCGAGGTTGGCGTGTCCCAACTCCTCGAGCCGGTCGATCTCCTCCGGCCAGCGGTTGACACCGTTCTCGTGGCCGTGCGTCAGGCTCGACTCGCAGAAGCCGCCGTTGCGACCCGAAGCCGCCCAGGCGATGCGCGACGCCTCCAGCAGGACGACCCGCCGTCCCGGGTCCCGCTCCTTGGCGCGTACGGCGGTCCACAGCCCCGCGTAACCGCCGCCGACGACGGCGAGATCGGTGCGGACGGTTCCCTGCAATGCCGGGTGCGTGGGCCGCTCGACGTCGTCGAGCCAGAAGACGCCGAGGCGCGTATCGCGCAGCGAGTCGTCGACGACCCCCTGCGGCGGCGGCTGACGTTCGAAGACGGTGGTGCCCATGTTCACTCCGATGTGGAAAGGGGGCGCCTCAGCGCGTTCCCCAGTTGTAGAGGTCTTTGTAGAGCCCCGCGTAGAGCAGGCTCTCGGTGTGCGCGACGCCGGGGATGGTGCGGATGCGGGTCGCGATGAGGTCGATGAGGTGCGCGTCGTCCTCGCACACCGCCTCGACCAGGATGTCGAAGGTGCCGAGCGTGACGACCACGTAGGCAAGCTCGGGGATCTCGGTGAGTTCTTCTGCGATCGCGCGAGGGTCGCCCGAGACGCGGATGCCGATCATCGACATGCGGTGGAAGCCGAGCTGCATCGGATCGGTGACGGCGACGATTTGGATGATGCCCGCCTCGGTCATCCGCTGCACGCGCTGCCGCGCCGCGGCCTCGCTGAGTCCGACCTCGCGGGCGATCTCGGCGTACGGGCGACGGCCGTCTTCCTGGAGCAGCTCGACGATGCGCTTCGAGATGTCATCCAGGGTAGGCTGTGCTGTTTTCGTGCTCATGTGACGATATTGTCAGTGTTGAGCGCTGCGCACAACTGATTCCGTTGTGTAGTGCGGCTTCATCTTTCGATTTCGCGCTCGCGTCGCTACCATGTCCCCATGTCTCGCACTCTTCTGAAGACCTCGGCGCCGTTGCAGAACTTCATCGGCGGGCGATTCGTCCCCGCCAGCGGTGTGCAGCGGATGCCCCTGCTCGATCCGGTCACGGAAGAGGCGTACGGTGAGCTCCCGATCTCGGATCGCGGCGACGTGGATGCCGCGTACGCCGCGGCATCCGTCGCTTTCCCCATCTGGCGCGACACGACTCCGGCCGATCGGCAGCTCGCGCTGTTCCGCATCGCCGAGGAGATGGAGGCCAGGGCCGAGGAGTTCGCCGACCTGGAGTCGCAGGACACGGGGAAGCCGCGCGCGACCCTGGTCGCCGACGAGGTCATGCAGTCAGTAGATCAGCTGCGGTTCTTCGCCGGTGCCACCCGCAGCCTCGAGGGGCGCGCCGCCGCGGAGTACCTCGCCGGGCACACGTCGTTCGTGCGCCGAGAACCCATCGGCGTGATCGGCCAGGTGACCCCGTGGAACTACCCGTTGAACATGGCGGTGTGGAAGATCGCGCCCGCGCTCGCCGCCGGGAACACCGTCGTGCTGAAGCCGGCCGAGTCCACGCCGCTGACGACGCTCCTGCTGGCCGAGATCGTCGCACGGCATACGCCGGCAGGCGCCATGAACGTGGTGCTGGGCGACCGCGACACCGGGGTCGCGCTGGTGGAGCACCCCACCCCGCAGATGGTCGCGATCACCGGGTCGGTGCGGGCGGGGATGGCGGTCGCGCGGTCGGCGGCGGACGACGTCAAGCGAGTGCATCTCGAGCTCGGCGGCAAGGCGCCGGCCATCGTGTTCCCGGATGCCGCCATGCACAAGGCGGTGGAGGGCATCGTGACCGGCGCCTTCTTCAACGCAGGGCAGGACTGCACGGCGGCGACGCGGGTGCTCGTGCACGCCTCCCGTCACGACGAACTCGTCGCCGCGCTCGTGGCCCGTGCGCGCAGCCACGCGCGCACGGGCGGTCCGACCGAGGAGGGCGTGCTCTACGGTCCGCTCAGCAGCGCGGCACAGCTCGCCCAGGTGCAGGGGTTCATCGACCGTCTCCCCGCGCACGCGAAGATCGAGACCGGGGGACGGCGGCAGGGCGATCGCGGTTACTTCTGGGAGGCCACGATCGTCACGGGCGTGCACCAGGACGACGAGGTGGTGCAGGGCGAGATCTTCGGCCCCGTGCTGACGGTGCAGTCGTTCACCGATGATGACGAGGCGCTGGCGCTCGCGAACGACGTGCCGTACGCGCTCGCCGCCTCGGTCTGGACCACCGATCACGGGCGGGCGATGCGGTTCTCGCGCGATCTCGACTTCGGATGCGTCTGGGTCAACACGCACATCCCGTTCGTGTCGGACATGCCCCACGGCGGTTTCAAGCACTCGGGATACGGCAAAGACCTGTCGCAGTACGGGTTCGACGACTACACGCGCATCAAGCACGTGATGAGCGCGCTCGACTGAGGCGGTCCGACCGGTCAGGAGGACAGTGTCTTCACCCGGCGGTGCTCGCGCAGGGTGAGCTGCGGGCGCTCCTCGATCTTGATCGCCCCGTCCTCCTCCCACCCATGGCGGGCATAGAAGGCATCGGCGCGATCATTGCCGTCGAGCACCCACAGGTAGGCGCGGGTGTGGCCCGCTGCGGCGATCCGATGCTCGGCGGCCTCCAGCAGCGCGTGTCCTGCGCCGGTCGACCAGGCCGAGGGATCGGCGTAGATGCCGTAGACCTCTCCGTCGGCGAGACCGTCGGGGTCGCGGCCCGACCCGATCGACGCCCAGCCGACGACGTGTCCCTCGCGTTCGGCGACCAGGAGTCCGAGTCCGGTCGGCAGCGGTTGCGCGATGATGCGTCGCCACCCCGTTGCCCGCTCGTCGATCGAGAGGCCGTCCAGCACGGACTGGTCGATGAGGCCGCGATAGGCGACCTGCCAGGAGCGGACGTGCACGCCGGCGACCTCTTCGGCGTCTTCGATACGGGCGTCGCGGATCACCAGCGGGCTCATCCATCCACCCTACGGTGGTGGGAGACAGGGGGCGCGACCCGGCGGATCGCGCGTCCGCTCAGCTCACGTGTTCCCGCATCCACGGCAGAGGATCGATGGCGACCGTGTTGATGTGGACCTCGAAGTGCAGGCAGGAGCCGAACACGTAACCGGTCGATCCCACGTCGCCGATGTACTGGCCTTCCTCCACGCAGTCGCCGACCTCGACCGCTCGGCTGCCGTACGTCATGTGGGAATACACCGTGCTCACGGCCTGTCCGTCGACGATGCTCTCGATCTGGATCGTCACGCCATAGCCCTGATAGCTCTCGGTGGAGCGGGAGACGCAGCCCTTCATGGCGGCGTTGATCGGCGTCCCCACTCCGGCGGCGAAGTCCTGTCCGAGGTGCGATCGGCCCGGGCGTGAGGCGCCGAACCCGTCGGTGAACGAGTACGTACCGTCTGCCATCGGCATGACGATGCGGTCGGCGACCGGGATGTCGACCGCGCTCCCGAGCGGCATGCCGGCAGCGAGTGCGGCGGCGACGGCACGGGACCGGGTCTCCTTGATCTCCTCCGGCGTCGTCGCGGAGAAGTTCCCCCGCGGAGCGATCTCGGCGCGGATGTCGTCGGCCGACGTGTAGGACTGCGCGACATCGACGGCGGATACGGCGGCCTTGGCCGCAGCGGCGGACGCATCGCCGGTGGGGGTGAGTGCGGGCAGAGCCGCTCCGGTGACCATGACGCCGATCGCGAAGGTGGCGCCGAGTGCCTTGGCTTTGGCCCACGGTCGCCGTGCGCGAGGTGCACGAGGTGCGCGAGGTGCACGGGCGCGGGGTGCCTTACGCGCTGGACGCTTTCGAGGGTTCGAGGGCGCGGGCGCGTCCGTCGCGGCGGGCTGCGGTGAAGGGGTGACCTCTTCCTCGGGAGCGGTCACTTCCTCGGGAGTCGTCACTTCCTCGGGAGCGGTCACTGCGCGGCGCCGCTGCGTATCGACGGTCGCGCGGCGCGGCTGCGGATCCGTGATCGCGGCGTTGCGCAGGTCGCGTCGCAACAGCGGTCGGGGTGCGGCAGGGTGTTCTGCGGGAGCGTCCGAGGCGTCGTGAGCGTGCTCAGGTGGCAGGGCGTTCGTGACGGGGTCCTTCCGGGGAAAAGCAGGTGTGCGCGGCGGGTCGATCCCCCCTCGAGCGCGACCGTTACCGTTCTGTAATGTAAACGCCGCGACCGGGAAGGTCAAATCGAGCGCACGTCGACGCCTTCCCGGCCGGAAGAGGGGCACGACCATCGACCGGCTCGCGGCGACGAGTGCGACGCGAAGTGTCGACGGGTGCGACCTGATGTGGCATGCTTGGCGGGCATCGGCGCACGGACCAGACCCCAGGGAACACATGTCCAGACCACTCGCGGGACCTCAGGGCCTGCTCCGCACTCTGAACGGCCGCGCGATCCTCGAGGCACTCGCCCGCAGCGGCCCGCAGACCCGCGCGGAGCTGATGTCGACGACGGGCCTCTCACGGACGGCTGTCACCCAGGTGCTGCGGATGCTGGAGGGAGCGGGAGCCGTCGCGGCTGCCGGCCTCGACCGTGAGACGCGCGGACCAGCGGCCGGACGCGTCGGCCTGCACCCCCGGCTCGGGTTCGCCGCCGCCGTCCATGTCGACCACCACGCGGCCCACGTGGCCCTCGTCGACGCCGGCGGAGCGGTGCGTGCCGAGCATCATGCGGCGTTCCCCGCGAACGAAGATCGCGTCGCGCACATCATCGGGCTCGTCGAGCACTGCCGGCGCACGCTCAGGGCGGCCAAGAACGCCGTACATCTCGCCGTCGTCGGCGTGCCGGGCATCGTCACGGCGGACGGCGGCATCCGCGACGACCTCGGTCCAGACGGGGGCGCGTTCCGTGCGGCTTTGGCCGCCGAGCTGGAGTGCCCCGTCCGGATCGAGAACGACGTGAACCTCGCCGCCCTCGCCGAACTCACGGTCGGAGCGGGTGCTGACCTGGCGAGCTTCGCCCTGCTGCTCCTCGACGACGGCCTCGGCGCCGGCATCGTGATCGACGGCGCACTGCATCGCGGATTCTCCGGCGTCGCCGGCGAGGTCATGTACCTGCCGCAGACTCCGCTCCCGATCGGGGCGCCGATCGTGAGCGACGCCGTCGTCGGCGACCTCGCGCTGGCTGCAGGGGGCGACGCCGACATGTCGCTCGCCGAGCACCTCGAGTCGGCCGCCGGGGGCGACGAGACCTCGCTGCGTATCGTCGCGGAGGTGGGCAGACGCATCGTCCTCGTGGCCGGCAGCGTGAGCCTGGTGCTCGACCCCGAGGCGTTCATCCTCAGCGGCACCGCTGCCCACCCAGAGCTGGTGGCCGCGATCCGGCGCGTCGCGAGCGAGTACTCCGCGCAGCTGCCCCTGCGGTTCCTCGTCTCCTCCTTCGGCCCCGAGGCCCCTCTCGTCGGTGCGGTCGGGGAGGCTGCGGCCGCACTCCGAGGCGCTCTGTTCACCCGCATCCTCACTCCCGCGGCGAAACCCGGCCGCTGAACGCGATCCGCCGCCCCGACACCCCGCTGTTCTGACCCGACAGGACCCCCATGACCGCTCCCTCCGACCTCGCAGACCGTCTCGGACTCGCCCCCGGCGCCAGGGCGGTCATCATCAATGCCGACGATTTCGGGATGTGCCATGCGGCCAACGCCGCGATCGTCGACCTCCTCGCCGCCGGCCGGATCGACTCCACCACGGTCATGGTCCCGTGCGCGTGGTCTCCCGAAGCGCTCGCGTTCGCGGCATCCCGCACCGATCTCGACATCGGCGTGCACCTCGTGCTCACGAGCGAGTGGAGCCGGTACCGCTGGCGCCCGCTGACCGGCACGGAGTCGACCCTGGTCGATCGAGCGGGTTTCTTCCCGGTCGACGTCGCGTCGGTCGAGCGCACGGCATCCGACGACGACGTCGCGACCGAGATCGCCGCGCAGCTGCAGGCCGCGCTCGATGCCGGGGTCGACGTGACGCACCTCGACAACCACATGGGATCGGTCTACGGCCTCGTCACCGGCCGGGACTTCCTCCGCACGGTGTTCGAGCTCGCCGCCCGCAACGGTCTCCCGTTCCGCCTTCCCCGCAGCACCGACGGCGTGGGCGACGACGCCGGATTGCAGGCCAAGCTCGACGAGGCAGCCGCGGCCGCCGATGCGGCCGGTGTCGAGATCATCGATCGGCTGTGGTCGCATCCCTTCGAGCTGCGCGGCGAGGGCACGACGGACGAGGAGACATACGAGCAGGTGCGAGACGGGTTCATCGCGCTGCTCAGGGCCGTGCCCGCCGGGGTGACCGAGATCTACCTGCACCCGATGGTCGACGACGACGAGCTGCGGGCGGCGGTCGACTTCGGCGCGGCGAAGCGCGGCTACGAGCTGCGACTGCTCGGCGATCCCGCGGTGCTCCAGGCCATCGAAGACGAAGCGCTCGTGCGCATCGGCTGGCGCGATCTCCGCGAGCTGCAGCGGAGAGCCGATCGATGACGACGCTGACCGAACGCCTGCGCGACCGCCGTCTCGACGCGGCCCCGACCAGGGCGCAGACCATCGCCTTCGGAGCCTCCGGGTTCCCCACGCAGCTCATGGCCCAGACCTTCTCGGCCTTCGTCGTCTACTTCTACGTGTCGCACCTCGCCGTGCCGGCCGGGTGGGTGGCGGTCGCGATGATCGCCCACGGCATCCTGAACGCGGTGCTGAACCCGGTGGTCGGTGCGATCTCCGACCGGATCCGCACGCCGTGGGGGCGTCGCATCCCGTGGATCGGCCTGGGCATCGTGCCGCTGGTCGTCGCGTTCGCGCTCGTGTGGATGCCGCCGGAGCTCCCCGTCGCCGGCCTCATCGCGTGGTTCCTCGTCGTCGTCGCGGTCTACGACATCGCGTTCGTCGTCGTGGTGCTCAACATCTCGGCGCTGTTCCCCGAGATCTTCCGCACGACCGAAGAGCGCGCCCGCGGCAACGTGCCACGGCAGATCTTCGCGATCCTCGGCATGGTGCTCGGCACGGCCGGCGCTCCCGCCCTCTACAGCGCGATCGGCTGGCCGGGCATGGCGCTCGTGCTCGGCGCGGTGTGCCTGGCGCTGCTCGTGTGGTCGTTCCTCGGCGGGATGATCGAGCGTCGCGTGCCCGAGGCGGCGAGCGAGGCGATGCGGTGGCGCGACCAGCTGAGGTACACGTTCCGCAACCGCGCGTTCCTGCCGTATGTGCTCGGATCGCTGTTCGTGCAGACCTCGATCGCCGTGATCCTCGCCGCGATCCCCTTCTATGTGCGCTACTCGCTGCACGCGCCGGAAGGGGAGGGGAGTCTGCTGCTCGGCGCGATCTTCGTCACCGCGATCCCCTCGATCGTGCTCTGGAGCGCGGTGGTGCGTCGCACGTCGCCGCGCACCGCGCTGCTGTGGAGCGTGGCGGTGTTCGGTGCGGCCGTGCTCGGCTACCTCGCGCCGTCGAACGTGCTCGGGGCGGCGTTGGTCGGCGTCGCGGTCGGCGTGGGCGTCGGCGGACTGCTGCAGCTGCTCGAAGTGGTGCTCGCGCAGATCATCGACGAGGATGCCGTCCGCACGGGCCACCGCCGTGAAGGCGCCTACTTCGGAGTGAACGGCTTCGTGGTGCGCGGATCCGTCGTGCTGCAGGCGGTCGTCGCCGCGGCGGTACTCACCGCGTCGGGGTTCGACGCGACACTCGGTGATGCGCAGCCGGACGCCGTCGACGGCGGCATCCGACTGATGCTCGCGGTCATCCCGCTCGGCTTCACGGCCCTCGCGTGGCTGTGCTTCTGGCTCTACCCGATCCGCACCCGAGACCTGTGAGGTCTCAGGACCGAGCCGCCTGCCGCGCCTCCCACCCCGTGCGCACCATCTCGTCGACCGTGTAGCGCATGGTCCAGTCGAGGTCGCGGGCGGCGAGCTCGCCGGTGGCCACGATCCGGTCGGGGTCGCCGGGACGACGGGGGCCGATCTCCGGCGTGAAGTCGATGCCGGTCACGCGGGCGACCGCGTCCATGATCTGCTTCACGCTGAGGCCGTCGCCGGAGCCGAGGTTGTAGGCGGCCTCGATCGGACGGCCGTCGGCGAGGCGCTGCGCGGCCGCGACGTGCGCTGCCGCGATGTCGCCGACGTGCACGTAGTCGCGCACGTTCGTGCCGTCCTCGGTGGCGTAGTCGTCGCCGTTGATCTTCGGCGTCCTGCCCGCGAGCAGCGCTTCGAACACGATCGGGAAGAGGTTGTGCGGGCTGACGTCGTACACGGCAGGATCGGCGGAGCCCACCACGTTGAAGTACCGCAGCGAGGTGTGCCGCAGCGGTCGTGCGGAGTCGGCGGTGGCGATCGCCTGATCGCGCAGCAGCCATTCGCCGATGAGCTTGGACTCGCCGTACGGGCTGGCGGGCTTCTTCGCGGTGTCCTCTTCGACGAGGGCCACGTCGGGCGTGCCGAAGACCGCTGCCGACGAGGAGAACACGATGTTCGCGACGCCGACGGCCTGCATGGCCTCGAGCAGGATCCTGGTGCCCTCGACGTTCTGGGCGTAGGTGTGCAGGGGGCGCTGCACCGAGACACCGGCGTACTTGTAGCCGGCGACGTGGATGACGCCCTCGGCCTCATGGTCTCGCAGCGTCCGCTCCACGAGGTCACGGTCGAGGATGCTGCCCCGCACGAACGGCACACCGTCCGGCACGAACGACGGCACGCCGCTGGAGAGGTCGTCGAGCACGACCGGGGTGAGCCCGGCGTCCGCGAGGGCCCGTACGACGTGGGCTCCGATATAGCCGGCGCCGCCGGTGACGATCCATGACATGGCGTTCCTCTCCTGCCGCGGAGACGTCGCGGCCCGAAGGATCATTCTCTCAGGCGTCGCGCCGCGGTCCCGCCGCCGGGGTGACCGGGAACAGGTGCGGGGCGGAGAATCCGGATGCCGCGAAGGCTGCGGTCACGGCGTCCGACGCCTCGGCGACGGCGTCCGCGTCGATCAGGGCGATCGCGGCGCCGCCGAAGCCGCCTCCGGTCATGCGCGCACCCAGGGCACCGGAGGCGAGCGCGGCGTCGACCGCGGTGTCGAGCTCGGCGGTCGAGATCTCGAAGTCGTCGCGCAGGGAGGCGTGCGAGGCGATGAGCAGCTCGCCGATGGCCTTCGCGCCCTGCTCCCGCAGCACCCGGACGGTGTCGAGCACACGCTGGTTCTCGGTGACGACGTGCCGCACCCGCCGGAACGTCACGTCGTCCATCACCTGCTGCGCTCGCGACAGGTCTTGCACCGACACATCGCGCAGGGCGGGCACGCCGAGGAGGGAGGCGCCGAGCTCGCACGAGGCCCGGCGTTCGCGGTAGCCGCCCGTCGAGTGCGCGTGCGTCACACGCGTGTCGATCACGAGGATCGCGAGCCCGGCATCGGCGATGCCCAGTGGCACGCGCTCCGCATGCAGCGTGCGGCAGTCGAGGAAGATGGCCGTGTCGCGCTCGCCGCGCATCGAGGCCATCTGGTCCATGATCCCGGTGGGAGCGCCGACGGCCTCGTTCTCGGCTCGCCGTCCGATGCGGGCCAGTGCCGTGCCGTCGAGGTCGGTGCGCCACAGCTCGTTCAGGGCGGAGGCGGTCGCACCCTCGATCGCCGCCGAGGAGGAGAGTCCAGCGCCCACCGGCACATCCGACGCGATCGCGATGTCGACTCCGCGCCCCGTCGCCCCCGTCGCCGCGCGCAGGGCCCAGGCGACCCCGAGAGGATAGGCCGCCCATTCGGGCACGGCCGGGTGCGTGCCCGGTGTCGTGGGGAACACCCGGTCGAGCTCGTCGAGGCCGACCGACACCGGCTCGTCCGCGAAGGTCGAGGCGACACGGATCCGGTCGTCGTCGCGAAGGCCGACCGCGGCGACGGTGCGCTGCGGGATGGCGAACGGCAGCACGAAGCCGTCGTTGTAGTCGGTGTGCTCGCCGATGAGGTTCACGCGCCCCGGTGCCGACCAGAGGCCGTCGGGCTCGTACCCGGTGAGCTCGCGGAAGAGCGCCGACGCCGCGTCCAGGGCGCCGGTCACGCCGAGTCCGCTTCGTTCGGGCCCTGCGACGCCCGTTCGACGGCATCGCGGAGGCGTGCTGCACCCTGTTCCGGTGCGACCTCCGCGGCCCACGCCCACATCGCGGCCTCTGACCCCGCCAGATACTTCAGCTTGTCGGCGGCCCTCCGCGGACTCGTGAGCTGCAGATGCAGGCGCACGGTGTCCCGGCCGACGCGCACAGGAGCCTGGTGCCAGGCGGCGATGTAGGGGGTCGGCGTCTCGTACATGGCGTCGATTCCACGGAGCAGGCGCAGGTACAGCGGGGCGAGCTCGTCGCGCTCGGCATCCGTCGTCTCGGCGAGATCGGGCACGTGTCGGTGCGGCATCAGGTGCACCTCGAGCGGCCAGCGCGCTGCGAAGGGCACGAACGCCGTCCAGTGCTCGCCGCGGAACACGACCCGCTCCGAGGCCTGCTCCGACTCGAGGATCCGGTGGAACAGGTCGGGGGCGGTCCGGTCGATCGACTCGAGCACGCGCGCGGTGCGAGGTGTCACATACGGGTAGGCGTAGATCTGCCCGTGCGGGTGGGGCAGGGTCACACCGATCGCCTCACCGCGGTTCTCGAAGGGGAACACCTGCTCGACGCCGGGCAGCTGCGACAGCGCGGCCGTGCGATCGGCCCAGGCCTCGATCACGGTGCGGGCGCGCGTCACCGACTGGGTGCCGAACGAGCCGGAGTGCTCGGGGCTGAAGCAGACGACCTCGCAGCGTCCGACGGCCGCGCGGGTGCGGCCGAGGCCGAGGCCGGCGAGGTCGTCCAGGCCGCGCGGCGCGTTCTCGGCTGGTGGTGCTGCGCCGAAGGCCTCGGCGAGGGCCGGGCCGAAGGCGGGGGAACGGTTCTCGAACACGGCGACGTCGTAACGCGCGGGAACCTCCGAGGGGTTGCCCGGTGTCTGCGGCGCCAGCGGGTCGGCATCCGCGCTCGGCATCATGACGCGGTTCTGGCGGTTCGCTGCGACCGTGATCCAGTCGCCGGTCAGTACATCGAGGCGCATCGTGGCCGTACCCGGGCGTGCGTCGAGGGTGCGGGCGTCGACGGCGCGATCGGCTCCGAGTGCGGTGTCGGGGTCGTCGTAGTAGAAGAGATCACGGCCGTCGGCGAGGGTCGTGGCGCGCCTGACGACGCCGGCGCCGAGGGTCTGGGTGTGCACCTCGGGAAGATCGGGCGTGCTCACGTGAACATGCTATGTGTGCGGCCGTCGGCGTCGAGGAGCGTGCCGTGCTTGCGATCGGACGGACTCTCGTGGCATGATCTGGGAAAGCGCTTTCCAATCTCTTTCCGGGAAGCACGGACAGCGTCCCGCGACAGGAACGGAACACCATGACACAGGCGAACACCCGCGAGATCGGGATCATCATGAACGGCGTCTCCGGCCGTATGGGCTACCGGCAGCATCTGGTGCGCTCGATCCTGGCGATCCGTGAGCAGGGCGGCATCGAGCTCCCCGACGGCTCGCGCATCACGGTCAAGCCGATGCTCGTCGGCCGCAATGAGGCCACGCTCGCCGAACTCGCCGCGAAGCACGGCATCGACGACTGGACGACCGATCTCGATGCCGCACTCGCCGACCCGCAGTGGGAGATCTACGCCGACTTCCTGGTGACCAAGGCCAGGGCGTCCGCGATCCGCAGGGCCATCGCCGCCGGCAAGGCGATCTACACCGAGAAGCCCACCGCCGAATCGCTCGACGAGGCGCTCGAACTCGCGCGCCTGGCACAGCAGGCCGGTGTGAAGACCGGCGTCGTGCACGACAAGCTCTACCTGCCAGGGCTGCAGAAGCTCAAGCGCCTGATCGACTCCGGCTTCTTCGGCCGCATCCTCTCGGTGCGTGGCGAGTTCGGCTACTGGGTCTTCGAGGGAGACTGGCAGCCCGCGCAGCGCCCGAGCTGGAACTACCGCACCGAAGACGGCGGCGGCATCATCACGGACATGTTCCCGCACTGGAACTACGTGCTCGAGAACCTCTTCGGCGAGGTCACGAGCGTGTACGCGCAGGCGGCCGTGCACATCGCCGACCGCTGGGACGAGAAGGGCGAGCACTACACCGCCACCGCCGAGGATGCGGCGTACGGCATCTTCGAGATCGAGGGCGGCATCATCGCCGAGATCAACTCCTCGTGGACCGTGCGGGTCAACCGCGACGAGCTCGTCGAGTTCCAGGTCGACGGCACGCACGGCTCGGCCGTCGTGGGGCTCTTCGGCGCCAAGATCCAGCCGCGCAACGCCACCCCGAAGCCGGTCTGGAACCCTGATCTGGAAGACACCCGCGACTACGACGCCGACTGGCAGCAGGTGCCCACCAACGACGTCTTCCTCAACGGCTTCCGCCAGCAGTGGGAGGAGTACCTGGTCTCCTATGTCGAGGGCACGGAGTACCCGTTCGACCTGCTCGCGGGAGCGCGCGGCGTGCAGTTCGCCGAGGCGGGGCTGACCTCCAGCGCCGAGGGTCGCAAGATCGCGCTCGAGCCCCTCACCCTGGATTGAGGCGCGCATGAGCACCCTCCGGCTCCTCCGAGCGACCGGTGAGACCGCCGATGTCGCGCTGAACGACTCGGGCGTCTATGCACGGCCCTCTGCTCCTCTGCGCAGCCGCGTCGCGTACGCTGCCGCCCACGTCGTGCCGAAGGTGCACGCCGACAACACCCCGGGGCAGCCCGCCGACATCGACTGGGACGCGACCCTGGCCTTCCGCCGCAACGTGTACTCCTGGGGACTCGGCGTCGCCGACGCGATGGACACCGCGCAACGGAACATGGGCCTGGATGCCGTGGCGACCCGCGAGCTGATCGCGCGCAGCGCCGAGGTCGCCCGTGAGGAGGGCGGCTCCGTCGTGGTGGGTGTCAACACCGACCACATCGCAGAGCCGCACATCTCGCTCGACCAGGTGATCGCGGCCTACCTCGAGCAGCTGCACTTCACGGAGGAGCAGGGCGCAGGTCCCGTGCTCATGGCCTCGCGCCATCTCGCCCGCGTCGCGACCGGTGCCGAGGACTACCGTCGCGTGTACCGCGAGGTGCTCTCGAGGGCCACGGTGCCCGTGGTGCTGCACTGGCTCGGCACAGCCTTCGACCCGGAGCTCGCGGGATACTTCGGGGCAGACGACTGGCAGACGGCGTCGGGGGTGCTACTCGACGTGATCGCCGAGAACCCCGACAAGGTCGCCGGCGTCAAGATGAGCCTCCTGAACGCCGAGTCCGAGATCTCGGTGCGCGAACGGCTCCCCGAAGCCGTGCGCATGTTCACGGGCGACGACTTCAACTACGTCCGCCTGATCGCCGGCGCCCGAGCGGATGGCAGCGCGGGGGTGCGCGAGCACTCGGATGCGCTGCTGGGGGCGTTCGCGGCGATCACACCCGTGGCCTCGGCGGCCATCCAGGCCCTGGACGCCGGCGACGCGGAGGCGTATCTGCGCATCCTCGGACCCACGGAGGAGCTGAGCCGGCAGGTCTTCGCAGCCCCCACGTTCTACTACAAGACGGGTGTCGCCTTCCTCTCCTGGCTCAACGGTCATCAACCGGCGTTCCAGATGGTCGGAGGGCTGCACTCCGCACGGAGCCTGCCGCATCTGAGCCGCATCGTGGAACTCGCGAACTCCTCCCTCGCCCTCGAGCAGCCCGGCCTCGCCCGTGAGCGGTGGCATGCCATGCTCCAGCTGAACGGGGTGGACGCATGACCGCCGTGCCGGGTTCGACGCCCCCGCGCGCACACCTGCAGGAAGAAAGCACGTCCGTCGGAGGAAACGCCGGGGAAGCCGCCGACATCCGTGCATCCGCCCGACAGATGGACACGACCACGCCGGACCCGCGTCTCTCGATCAACCAGGCAACCATCAAGCATGCCGACCTCGAGACGGCTCTGCGGGTCACGGCCGAGTCCGGGGTCCAAGCGATCGGACTCTGGCGCGAGCCCGTGAACGAGGTGGGCCTCGACACCGCCGCCCGGATGCTCACGGACTCGGGGCTGCGGTTCACGACGCACTGTCGTGGCGGGTTCTTCACGCTCCCGGTCGGCCCGGAGCGTGACGCGGCCCTCGACGACAACCGCCGTGCGATCGAGGAGACGGCGACCCTCGCGGCCGCCGGTGCCGAGGGGTCGGCGGCGGTGCTGGTGCTCGTCGCGGGTGGACTCCCTTCGGGGTCGCGCGACCTGATCGGTGCACGGGAGCGTGTGCGCGATGCGATCGGGGTTCTGGCACCCGAAGCGAAGGCGGCGGGGGTGACGCTCGCGATCGAGCCGCTGCATCCGATGTACGCCTCGGACCGGGCGGTCGTCTCGACACTCGGTCAGGCGCTCGACATCGCCGCCGACTTCGACGCCGATGTGGTCGGCGCCGCGGTCGACACCTTCCACATCTGGTGGGACCCGCAGGTGCTCGCGCAGATCGCCCGCGCCGGTCGTGAGGGCCGCATCGCCACGTACCAGGTGTGCGACTGGAAGACGCCGCTCGCGGAGGACGTGCTGCTGTCGCGCCACTACACGGGCGACGGCGTGATCGACTTCGGATCGCTCACCCGCGCGGTCATGGCCACAGGGTACGACCGCGACATCGAGGTCGAGATCTTCAACGCCGACGTCTGGGCGGATGCGCCGGAGAACGTCGTGCGCCGGACGGCCGAGACCTTCGCGGCCGCCGTCTCGCCGCATCTGCCCTGAGCCGAGGCGCCCCGGAGTTGAGAGGATGACATCGTGACAGGTATCCGTCCCGGGGGCGGGGTCGGCATGACGGCGCACCGCGAAGTAGGCTCGGGGTCATGACCAAGCCCGCAGCGTCCGCGGACGGAACATCGCCCGGACGCACGCCGCGTCATGCCAGGGGGCCTGCGCCGACGCTGCACGATGTCGCCCGTGAGGCCGGCGTCTCGCTGGCGACGGCTTCCCGCGTGCTCAACGGCTCCGAGCGCAAGGTCGCCGAGCAGTACCGCGAGCGTGTGGAGACCGCGGCTGCCGCGCTCGGCTACACGGCGAACGTGTCGGCCCAGGCGACGGCTCGCGGCATGTCGCCGGTGATCGCCCTCCTCGTGGCCGACATCGCCGACCCGTACTTCGGCCTGATCGCCTCCGGCGTGGCCCGCGGCGCCGACGAGCACGGGCTCGTCGTGACGATCGCCATCACGGAGCGCGACCCGGCGCGGGAGGCGAGGATCGTGCGCGCGCTCCGGGGGCAGCGGCCGCGGGGCCTGATCCTCGCCGCCTCCCGCACCCAGGAGCCGATGGAGGTCGAGACGGCACAGGAGCTCGCCGAGTTCGCCCGTCTGGGCGGCAGGGTCGTGTCGTTCGGACCGGACGGCGGCGGAGACCATCGCATCGAGATCGACAACCGCTCCGGAGCGGAAGCGCTCGGTCGACGGATGGCAGCTCTCGGATACCGCTCTGCGATCGCGCTCGGCGCGGCAGAGGGCGTCCGTACCTCGGACGATCGTCTGACCGGATTCCGCGCCGGCTTCGAGGGAGCCGGCGGCGTGGTCCAGGATGTGCGGCGAGGGGGCTTCCGCCGGGAGTCGGGTGCCGCGGAGATGGCCGCCGCGCTCGCCGACGGTGTCGCGCGAGACACCCTCGTCTTCGGGATCAGCGATGTGGTCGCGATCGGTGCCATGTCGGCTATCCGCGACGCCGGTCGCGAGGTCGGCGCCGACATCGCCGTGTGCGGCTTCGACGACGTCCCCGTGAGCGGCGATGTCTCTCCCGCCCTGACGACCGTGCGGGTGCCGCTGAGCGAGGTCGGCTATCAGGCCTTCCGCGCCACGGTCGACGCCGACTGGGAACAGGTGCCCCTGCCGCTCGAGGTCGTCGTGCGCGCGAGCACGCCTGGTGTCGCCGCATGACCACGGTGGTGCTGGCGCCCGACAGCTTCAAGGGGACGATCACGGCGGCGGATGCGGCTGCGGCACTGGCCGAAGGCTGGACGTCCGTCGAACCGTCCGCCGTGTTCGTGCATCGGCCCATGGCCGACGGCGGCGAAGGCACCGTCGCGGCGTTCGAGGCCGCCGTGCCCGGTGCCGTGCGCGTGCCGGTCGCGGTGGACGGCCCCGCCGGCGTGCGGATCGACACCACCTGGCTCCTGCTGCCGCCGACGGCTGAGGCGCCGGGTGGCACCGCCGTCGTCGATCTCGGCTCGACGTCCGGCATCGAGCTGCTCGACGAACTGCGCCCGTGGGACGCCGACACTACGGGTCTGGGGCAGGCCATGGCCGATGCCCTCGACCGCGGTGTCTCACGACTCGTGGTCGGCATCGGCTCGAGCGCCTCGACAGACGGCGGCACCGGGATGCTGTCGGCGCTGGGGGCACGGTTCCTCGACGCGTCCGGCCTCCCCGTCGCGCGGGGGGCACGTGGCCTCGCCGACATCGCCTCGGTCGATCTGTCGGGCCTGCGAGCGGCCCCCGAGGTGCGGGTGCTGACGGACGTCACGAACCCCCTCACCGGCCCTCGCGGTGCGGCCGCGGTCTTCGGGCCGCAGAAGGGGCTGCGCGACCCGGATGACGTCGCACTGGTCGACGACGGTCTGCGCCGTCTCGCCGACCTCCTGGGGATCGACCACGCGGGGGAGGGCAACGGTGCAGCCGGAGGCACCGGCGCCGCGCTCGTCGCGTGGGGCGGCGTGCTCGCTCCCGGTGCTGCCGAGGTGGCAGAGCTCATCGGCCTCGCCGCGGCGATGGCCGATGCCGACGTCGTCATCACCGGTGAGGGGTCCTACGACGGACAGTCCGGTGACGGCAAGGTCCCCTCGTTCCTCGCCGGCCTAGCCGCCGCCGCCGGAGCGCGCGCGATGCTCGCCGCCGGCCGCATCACCGCGGATGCCGACACCGCGCTGTTCGCGGCATGCGCATCTCTCTCCGACGTCGCCGGGTCGTCCGACGAGGCCCTTGCGAACCCCTCGCGCTGGCTCCGCGAAGCCGGCGCGCTGCTCGCACGCGCCGCGGTGTGAGGGCGGGGCGCGACGCGCCGGGGCCTCGTCGCCGCAGGGTCGTTCGGCATCCTTTCCGATGTGCCGCGGACACGGCGTTGTGTCCTTCGGAATATGTTCATCCGACGTATGGTTCGCCCTCTGCTACGATCAGCGCAGAATACCGGTTGTTCGATCGAATGGACTGAGCCGGCTTCGCTCGATCTAGGGGAGATTGTCCGTGAGTCCTGTCCGTTCGCGCCGTCGCGCCGTGGTGTCCGATTCCCACCGGGGGCGGTGGTCCCGCATGCTCCGCACCGGCGGGGTCGTGCTCACCGCTCTCGCCCTGATCGCGTCCTCCGCGGTTCCCGCCGTCGCTGGCGAGTCCGCGCCCGCGACGTCGACGGTCGTCACCGCCGCGGCCCCCGATCTGGTCAGCGACGATCCCGCTGTCGTCTCCGCGGCGCATGGAGCCCAGATCAGCACGGAGCCCGCTGACGTCCCTTCGCCAGATGCCCGCTCCGACGAGGCCTCCGCCCCCGAGCCGCCGAGCGCGGACACGCCGACGACGCAGGCGCGTGCCACCGACGGGTCGGCGACAGCGGCCGACCTGCCCGAATCGACGTACGGCGAGGTCGTCAGGGTCACCGTCTCCGGACGCTTCGTGACCCCGGCCGGCGCCCCTGCTGCCGGCGTGAACCTCCGTGCAGAGCCCCTCTTCGGCGACGGTCCCGGAGACCTCGCGCAGATCACGACCGGCGCGAACGGCACCTTCACCCTGAACGTCGACACGGCGCGTCCGTTCGCCCTCCTGGTGACCCCCGGCGCGGGTTATGTCACCGGGATGATCGGCACCGACCGCAAGATCATCCCGGGGAGCTGGCCGGAGGGCCGATGGGTCCTCGAGCCCGAGGCCGCCGTCTCCACGCTCGGAGATGTCGCGCTCGTCGCAGGACATGCCGTGTCGGGAACCGTGACGGTCACCGGCCCGCTCTCGCCCACCGAGACCCGGCTCCAGCTGACGGCGGAGAACTCGCAGTTCGAGATCCCGCTTTCGATCAAGACGGGTTCGACCTCCTGGTCGGTGACGGTTCCGAAGGGCACGTATCGCGCATCGGTGACCGGGTACGGTCTTGGCATCGAGGCGTACTACGGGGGAAGCTCGTACGACACCGCGAAGCCGATCGTCGTGAACGGTGCGGTGACGAGCATCGGGATCGCCGTGACGATCAGCTCCCGCACGATCTCGGGTACGGTCCGCGACCTGAAGGGGAAGCCGGTCGAAGGAGCCGGTGTCACGCTCAACCCGCGCCCGTGGACGTCGGGGAGCCTCTCCCGGTCCGCGACCACCGCGGCGGACGGCACGTACACCCTTCTCAACGTCGTGCCCGGCACCTACGACCTGAGCTTCTACAGCTCGGGGCCGCCCACCTACTGGCCCGGTGTCAGCAGCTGGGAGAACGCCGGAACGATCACCGTCACATCGGCGTCCGGGTCGTTGACCGGCTACAACGCCGCGATGGCGGCCGGTGTGCGCATCACCGGCACATCGACCGACCCCGACGGGACGCCCCGCGAAGGCGACACGATCTCGTTCAGTCAGGGCGGCACGATCATCGGGTCGAGCGTGACAGGACCCGACGGCTCATACTCGTCCTGGGGCCTCTCCGCCGGCGAGTACACCGTCGGCCTGACGCAGGCGGGTTCCACCGGATCCGCACAGCAGTGGTACGACGGCAAGAGGAGCGCCGCCGAGGCTGATCTCGTGCGCGCGACGACCGACGGCGCGGTCTACGACGGCATCGACTTCGTCGCCGTGAAGGGCGGGTCGATCACCGGCACGGTCTCGTTCGCGGGCGGCGCTGCGGTCAAGGGCGCCACGGTCTCGGTGTTCGCCGCGCACAACACCGACCAGCCCGTCGCCACGGCGACCACGGATGCGCAGGGTCGCTACACGTTCAAGGGACTGAATCGCGAGAACTACGTCGTCAAGGTCACCTCCGGCTCCAGCGGCGTCGTCGACGTCTGGTACGGCGCCACCGCGAGCGACCCGGCGGCGGTCGTGATCGAGCTCGGCCTCGACGCGACGTTCCGCGCCGACGTCACCGCCGTCCTCGGCGGCACGATCAGCGGAACCCTCACCGGCGTCGCAGGTCAGACGTACTGGGTCTCGTTGAGCCAGCAGGACGGCTCCCAGTACCGCTCCATCGCGGTACCCGTCACCGACGGCTCCGCCGTGAAGTGGGAGGTGTCCGGACTCGCGGGCACCTGGATCGCGTCGGTCAACGGCGACTACTGGGACGGCGCCGCCTCCTCGGACCAGGCCACGCCGATCACGGTCGTCGCCGGCAAGGTCTTCACCGGGGTCGACTTCGATCTGCGCAAGAACCTGAACGTCACGGGAGCGCTCCGGACCACCGACGGATCGGACATCGCGCGCGCCGATGTGACGATCGAACGCCAGGACGGCGAGTGGTGGAACTACGTGGACTCCGCCTACGGGTTCGGTGCGCAGTTCGGCTTCTCCGTCGAACCGGGGTCCTATCGGATCCGCACATCCGGGTACTCCGAGAACGGCGACGCGCTGCGTGAGACGACGACGCCGTTCACCGTCGTCGCCGGGAAGCAGACCGTGCTCGACATCACGACGCAGCGAGGCTGGGCGGTCAGCGGCCGTCTCACCGATGCGACGACCGGTGAGCCGGTGTCCGGGGAGTCCGTGCGGGCGCAGTCGCTCGTCACTTACTCGACCGTGTACGGCCGGACCCAGGCCGACGGGTCGTACCGCATCGTGGTCGGCTCGCCCGGTGCCTGGAACGTCTCCGCGGCAGAAGCCTCCACGACCTATTCGACCTCGACGCGTCGTATCACCGTCGCCGGCGCCGACCTGAAGGACATCACTTTCGCGCTCGCCAAGGGTCAGCGGCTGAGCGGCAGGGCGACCGCCGAGAACACGTCGAATCCCCTGCCCGGCATCCAGGTCTCTGTCTGGAACGCTGCGGGGGAGAGCGTCGCCTCTGCGACCACCGCCGGCGATGGCACGTATCGCACCCCGGCCCTCGCCAACGGTGCGTACACGGTGAGCTTCACGAACTGGAACGGGCTCTACGTCGAGGAGTGGTGGAAGGATGCGACGACCGCGGCATCCGCGACGAAGGTCGATGTCGCGAGCAAGCCGGTGACGGGCATCGACGCCTCCATGCGCCTCGGTGGGGTCGTCACAGGCTCGGTCTCCGACCCCGACGGCAATCCGCTCGCGGGAGCCACCGTGGGTCTTGCGGCCTTGCCGGCCTCGGGGATCGGCGCGTTCTTCGCGCCCTTGACCGAGATGTTCGGTGCGACGCCGGGGGGCACGATCCTCGACATCGAGACCAGTACTGATGAGTCGGGGAACTACACGCTGCCTCCGGTGGAGGCGGGGTCGTACGGACTGTATGTGTACTCGCCGGCGACGGGCACGACGTGGTTCGACGGCAAGAAGACGCTGAGCGAGGCGGATCCCGTCGAGGTCTCCGCCGGCGGGACCGTGAACGTCCCGCTGCAGCTGCGCGCTCTCGCCTCCGGGGAGGCGCCGCGTACGCCGGAGCAGTCCATCAGCGACGAGTTCACCATCCAGCGCCAGCCCGTCGACGTCACGGTGACCGATGGTGAGACCGCGACCTTCCGCGCCGCGGCATCGGGCGTGACGGCACCGACGATCCGCTGGGAGAAGCGCAAGAAGGGGGCTTCGACGTTCACGACGATCGCGGGCGCGACGGACTCGACGCTCGCACTCACCGCGGCGCTCGCCGACTCCGGCGCAGCGGTGCGTGCGGTCTTCACCTCCGGCGGGACGACGAAGACCACCGATATCGCGACGCTGACGGTGACGGCGAAGCCCTCGGTGCCGAAGACCCCGGCGGTGCCGGTCGCGTCGAAGCTGCAGGAGACGTCCGCCCAGCTCGACTGGACCGCGCCCGCCTCGGGTGGCTCGCCCATCACCGGCTACTCGGTGCGGATCTACACCGGCGGTGCGCTCGTGCGTGAGATCGCCGTCACGGGGGAGTCCTTCTCCCTCACCGGCCTGACCGCGCAGACCACCTACGCCGCATCGGTGACCGCGGTCAACGCGGTCGGAGCCGGTACGGAGTCGCCGCGCGTCTCGTTCACCACCCTGAAGGCTTCGACGGCGCCGGGCGCTCCGACCGGGGTGTCGGCGGTGGCCGGCGACGGACAGGCGACGGTGTCGTGGAAGGCGCCGGCGTCGAACGGCGGTTCCGCGATCACGGGCTACACCGTGACGGCGTCGCCCGGTGGCAAGACGGCCACGACGACGGGGGCCACGACGGCGACGGTCGCGGGTCTGACGAACGGCACGGCGTACACGTTCACGGTGAAGGCGACGAACGCGATCGGCTCGTCTGCGGCTTCTGCCGCGTCGACGGCGGTCACGCCCAAGGGCGCGGCGAAGGCTCCGGATGCGCCGACCGCGGTGACGGCGGTGGCCGGCAACGCGCAGGCGACGGTGTCGTGGAAGGCGCCGACGTCGAACGGCGGTTCCGCGATCACGGGCTACACCGTGACGGCGTCGCCCGGTGGCAAGACGGCCACGACGACGGGGGCCACGACGGCGACGGTCGCGGGTCTGACGAACGGCACGGCATACACGTTCACGGTGAAGGCGTCGAACGCGATCGGGTCGTCTGCGGCCTCTGCAGCGTCGACGGCGGTCACACCGACGGCACCAGCGGCCGCGGTCTCGCGTCAGTCGGGGCCTGGTCGGTATGAGACGGCGGTTGAGGTGTCGAAGGCGTCGTTCCCGACGGCGGGTGTGCCGGTGGCGTATCTGGCGAGCGGCCGGGACTTCCCTGATGCGTTGGCGGGTGCGGCGGCGGCGGGTCACCTCGGGGGTCCGGTGCTGTTGACGGAGCCGGGGGCGTTGCCCGCGGTGGTGTCGGCGGAGCTGGCGCGTCTGAAGCCGCAGCGGATCGTGATCCTGGGTGGCACGGGCGCGGTGAGCGAGGCCGTGAAGAAGCAGGCCGGCGCGTACACGTCGGGTGGGGTCTCGCGTCAGTCGGGGCCTGGTCGGTATGAGACGGCGGTTGAGGTGTCGAAGGCGTCGTTCCCGACGGCGGGTGTGCCGGTGGCGTATCTGGCGAGCGGCCGAGGCTTCCCTGATGCGTTGGCGGGTGCGGCGGCGGCGGGTCATCTCGGGGGTCCGGTGCTGTTGACGGAGCCGGGGGCGTTGCCTGCGGTGGTGTCGGCGGAGCTGGCGCGTCTGAAGCCGCAGCGGATCGTGATCCTGGGTGGCACGGGCGCGGTGAGCGAGGCCGTGAAGAAGCAGGCCGGCGCGTACACGTCGGGTGGGGTCTCGCGTCAGTCGGGGCCTGGTCGGTATGAGACGGCGGTCGAGGTGTCGAAGGCGTCGTTCCCGACGGCGGGTGTGCCGGTCGTGTATCTGGCGAGCGGCCGGGACTTCCCTGATGCGTTGGCGGGTGCGGCGGCGGCGGGTCACCTCGGGGGTCCGGTGCTGTTGACGGAGCCGGGGGCGTTGCCCGCGGTGGTGTCGGCGGAGCTGGCGCGTCTGAAGCCGCAGCGGATCGTGATCCTGGGTGGCACGGGCGCGGTGAGCGAGGCCGTGAAGAAGCAGGCGGAGACCTACATCCGACGTTGACGACATCGTCGGGGGAGCGATCAGATCGTTCCCCCGACGGTCGTCGTCGCCGCAGCGATCGGGTCAGTCGCCGAGTGCGGCCGACACCACGGCGCGGGCCTCGGCCTGCACCTCGGCGAGGTGCTCGGGCCCGCGCAGGCTCTCGGCGTACAGCTTGTAGACGTCTTCCGTGCCGGAGGGACGCGCGGCGAACCAGGCATGCTCGGTCTGCACCTTGAGGCCGCCGATGGCCGCCCCGTTGCCCGGCGCGTGGGAGAGCTTGGCGGTGATGTCCTCGCCCGCGAGAGTCGTCGCGGTCACGGCCTCCGGCGCGAGCCTGCCCAGCGTCGCTTTCTGCTCCGGCGTGGCCGGGGCGTCGACCCGCTGATATGCCGAGGCGCCGAACGCCTGCTCCAGCTCGGCATAGCGCTCCGACGGCGTCTTCCCGGTGACCGCGATGATCTCGGCGGCGAGCAGGCACAGCAGGATGCCGTCCTTGTCCGTCGACCACACCGAACCGTCTCTGCGGAGGAAGGACGCTCCGGCCGACTCCTCACCGCCGAACGCGACGGAGCCGTCGAGGAGTCCGGGCACGAACCACTTGAATCCGACCGGCACCTCCAGCAACCGGCGGCCCAGCGATTCGGCGACGCGATCGATGATCATCGACGACACCAGCGTCTTGCCGATCGCGGCATCGCGCGGCCAGTCCTCCCGGTGCGAGAACAGGTAGTCGATCGCCACCGCGAGGTAGTGGTTCGGGTTCATGAGCCCGGCGTCCGGAGTCACGATGCCGTGCCGGTCGGCGTCGGCGTCGTTCCCGGTGAGAACGTCGTACGAGCCCTTCTTCGCGACCAGCGACGCCATGGCCGACGGCGAGGACGGGTCCATGCGGATCTTCTCGTCCCAGTCGAGCGTCATGAAGCGCCAGGTCGGGTCCACCTCGGGGTTCACGACCGTGAGGTCGAGGCCGTGCACCTCGGCGATGAGCGCCCAGTACTCGACCGAGGCGCCGCCGAGCGGGTCGGCGCCGATGCTCACCCCGGCGTTCCGGATCGCGTCGATGTTGATGATGGACGGGAGATCGCGTACGTAGGCGTCGCGGAAGTCGTATCCGGTGAGTGCATCCCAGTCGATGTCGGAGAAGCGCTCCCGGGCGACGCCTTCGAGTCCCGCGGCGATCAGCGCGTTCGCCCGGTCGGCGATCCACCCCGTCGCGTCGGTGTCTGCGGGGCCGCCGTGGGGCGGGTTGTACTTGAAGCCGCCGTCGCGCGGAGGGTTGTGCGACGGGGTCACGACGATGCCGTCGGCGCGCGTCGGGTCGTCGGCCGCCTTGCCGCGGTTGTGGGTGAGGATCGCGTGGCTCAGCGCCGGCGTGGGAACCCACGCGTCGCGGGAGTCGACGCGCACATCGACGCCGTTCGCCAGCAGCACCTCGATGGCGCTGCGCTCGGCCGGCAGCGACAGTGCGTGCGTGTCCCGCCCGAGGAACAACGGGCCGGAGATGCCCTGTGCGGCGCGATAGTCCACGATCGCCTGGGTCGTGGCGAGGATGTGGTTCTCGTTGAAGCTGTTCGACAGCGAGGAGCCGCGATGGCCGCTGGTGCCGAACACGACCCGCTCCGCCGCCACTTCCGGATTCGGCGCGCGGTCGTAGTACGCGGCGATCAGCTCGTCGACATCGATCAGGTCACTTTCCTCCGCGGGGAGGCCGGCACGGCTGGTCATCTTCTCAGTCTGCCCCCTGAGACGCGCGATCGCATCCGAGAAGTCACCGAACACGGGCCCGGTCGCCGAGGGCTAAGGTGAAACCCGTGACTGAACGCCGCACCTACAGCTACCTGGGACCCGCTGGAACGTTCACGGAAGCGGCGCTCGACCAGGTGGCCGAAGCCCGTGGTCAGGACTGGCGTCCCGTGCACAACGTAGGCGAGGCCCTCGCCGACGTGCTCGAGGGCCGAAGCGACGCGGCGATGATCGCGATCGAGAACTCCATCGAGGGCGGTGTGTCCACCACGCAGGACGCTCTCGCGACGCTCCCGGGTCTGCGCATCATCGGCGAGTACCTCGTGCGGGTGAACTTCGTGCTCGTCGCCCCCCGCGGCACGACGCTCGACCAGGTGGAGGTGATCGCGGCGCACCCCGTCGCGTACGCGCAGTGTCACGGCTGGCTCGGAGAGCATCTGCCGTCGCACTCGCATGTCCCGGCGGCGAGCAACGTCGCCTCGGCGATCGGCGTGCTCGACGGGACGCTGCCGGCGCAGGCCGCCATCGCGGCCCCCGGCATCGTGAACCACTACGACGTCGACGTGCTGGCGGAGGGCATCGGCGACAACGCCCAGGCGGTGACCCGCTTCGTCCTGGTCACCCGCACGACGCGTTCGCCGGAACCCACCGGCGCCGACAAGACCTCGCTGATCGTCGAACTCCCGCACGACCACCCCGGGTCTCTGCTCGAGATGCTCGAGCAGTTCTCGACGCGCGGCATCAACCTCTCGCTCATCGAGTCCCGCCCCATCGGCGACGAACTCGGACGCTACCGCTTCGTGATCGACGCCGACGGGCACATCGAGCACGAGCGCATGGCCGACGCGCTGCTCGGCATCCGGCGGTTCAGCCCTCGCGTCGTCTTCCTCGGGTCGTATCCGCGCGCCGACCGGCAGATCGTGCAGTACCCCGATCGGTACTCCGACGACGTGTTCGTCGAGGCCCGCGACTGGCTCCGCGGCATCCTTTCCGGCGAGCCGGAAGCCTGACGTCATCCACCTGACCGCCCAGCTCGGTCAGGCGGATGCCGTGGTTCAGTGCTCTTGGAAGCGCGGCCAATCGCTGCCGGGCGCCATATGGGAATGCAGGGCGCCCTTCGCAGAGGCGAGGCTCGGATATTTTCCGGTGGTCGTGTCCGAGCCGACCATGGTGACGGTGTAGCCCTCGTCGTCGTGGCGGATGCTCCCGACCACGCCGTTCGTGCCGTACGCGACCCAGAGTGCGAGTGTCTTGGTGCTCATCGTCGAACCCCTCTCTGCGGCCGAGAGTACGCCTCCCCATCGGGGAAGACCAGGGCTTGACAATGTTCAGGATGCAGCGGCGACGAGCTCCAGTGTCTGGGCGCGACCGGCCGGGGAATCCTTCGGCTCGGACTCGTACGCACCGGCGACGGGCGACAACATGACCTCGTCGACGCCGTACCGTTCCGCGAACGCGGTGACCTCGCCGGCGACGGAATCGCCGGTGCCGACGAACCAGCGGGACCGGGCCGCGTGCACGACGTCGTCGGTCGCAGCATCCGTGGCGGCGGCGAGGGACTCCTCGACGGTCTCGAGGGCGACCAGCGGCTTGTTCAGGCGCAGACGGGCCATCATCCGCAGCTGCGGCAGCGCCCGAGCCTCCGCCTCCGCCTGCGTGGGCGCCGCCACGGCGTTCACGGTGAGGAAGGTGCGCGGCTCCGGGTGCTCCTCGCTCGGACGGTAGCCCGTGCGGTACAGGTCGAGCGCGCGCTCGAGACCCTGCCCGGAGAAGTGGTTCGCGAACACGTAGGGCAGTCCGTGGGACGCAGCGAGCTGGGCCGAGTAGTCGCTCGACCCGAGCAGCCATACCTCGGGGACGCCGGTTGCCGACGGCGTGGCGCGCACCGTGTATTCACCGCCTGAAGTGAAGCGCAGGGCCGCACCCTCGGCCGACAGGAGTGCCGCGATGTCCTGCACATGGCGCGGGAACTGCTCGACGTCGCTCGTGGTGCCCGAGCCGCGCAGCAGCTGTGTGATCACGGGATCGCTGCCCGGGGCGCGACCGAGGCCCAGGTCGATGCGGCCGGGGGCGATGGCCTCGAGCGCGGCGAACTGCTCGGCGACGATGAGCGGTGCGTGGTTGGGCAGCATCACCCCGCCGGAGCCGAGACGGACGCGCGAGGTGCGGGTGGCGGCGGCAGCGATCAGGACCGGGGGCGTGGTGGACGCGACCGCTGGCATGTTGTGGTGCTCGGCGAACCAGTACCGGCGATAGCCGAGGCGGTCGGCGGTCTCGGCGAGCGACAGGGATGCGGCGATGGCCTCGGAGCTGGTCTGGCCGGTGCGCACCGGGACGAGGTCGAGGACGGAGAGGGCGACGTCATTCATCCCGAGGGACAACCCGCCGCCCGTCTCCGGCATTCCCCGGTCAGGCGACGAGAGCGGATGCGGGAGTCAGCGCCTCCGCGAAGGCCTGACGTGCGAGGCGAGCGCGGATGTGCCAGGCGGCGCTGTAGTTCTGCTCGGGGAGCGCGGCGAGCGCGGCGCGCTCCTCCGCGGCCAGGCCGTCATGCGCGGCCTCGCGCAGCAGGTCATCTCGCGTGGCCGGATACTCCATCTCTGCGAGGAAGCGATCGAGCGCGGGGGAGAGGGCCATGGGAGTTCCTTTCTCGAGAGGGGCGAGGGCTCGTCGGGGGCGGCGCGGACGCCGCCCCCGACGGGTCAGGCGTCGATCGCCTGCCGCTGCTCCGCGGACTCGACGGTGATCTTGCGCGGCTTGGCGCGCTCGCTCACCGGGATGATCACCGAGAGGACACCGCTCTCGTACGAGGCGCTGATGCCGTCGAGGTCGACGCCCTCGCCGAGCGAGAACTGGCGCAGGAACGAGCCTGCGCCGCGCTCGCGGGCGAGCCAGCGCACGCCCTCCCTGGTGTCGGCGGTGCGCTGGGCGCGAATGGTCAGCTGGCCGCCGTCGAGATCGACGTCGATCGATCCGGGATCGGCGCCCGGGAGGTCGGCGTGCAGGATGTACCGGTCGCCGTCGCGATACAGATCCACCGGCATCAGCCGGGGTGCGCGGACGGTGTCCAGCACGCTCGCTGCGAAGCGGTCGAGCTGGCTGAACGGGTCGAAGGTGAGTGCCATGATGTCTCCTTTCGTGCGGCCCGGAAGGGCGGTAGTCTGATGCAGATCATCTGCATCTGTGCTGTAGATTTGTTATAGAACAAACTCAGAAGATCTCGCAACCCGATCTAAGGAATCTCTCAGGATGACGCATCGCGATTCGCGCACACCGCTCTATGGCATCGCCGTGGCGGCTCAGCTCGTCGATCTCCCGGAGGCGACTCTGCGGTTGTTCGAGAGCAAGGGGCTGCTCGCCCCCGCCCGCAGCGACGGAGGGACGCGGCGCTATAGCGACGACGACATCGCCCGGCTGCGTCGTGCGGCACGGCTGCGGGAGGACGGCCTGAACACCGCCGGGATCGCCCGGGTGCTGGAACTGCAGGACGAGAACGCGGATCTGCGCGAGTCTCTGGCTGACGACGGCCCCTCCGCCCCGGCGCGGAAACGCCCTGAGCCCCGCTGACGTCCAGCGCATGGTCGCCGCGTCGCGGGCGGATACGCTTCCCTCATGGAAGCCGGCATCTTCTACGTCCTCGTCGGTGCGGTCGCCGTGGCCGCGTTCGCACGCTCCCGGGGGTGGCCGGCGCCGCTGCTGGTGACGACGCTGGCCCTCGCCGCGTCGTTCCTCCCGTTCGCACCCGACCTCGACATCGACGGACATGTGCTGCTGAGCCTGGTGCTGCCGCCGCTGCTGTACTCGGCCGCGCTCGACGTGTCGTTCGTCGGCTTCAAGCGCAGCCTTCCGCAGATCCGGAGGCTCGGGATCTGGCTCGTGCTGCTCACGGCGGTCGCGGTCGGCTTCGTGGCGTGGTGGATCCTGCCGTCGCTGACGCTTCCCGGCGCACTGCTGCTCGGCGCGATCGTGGCTCCGCCCGACGCGGTGTCGGCTGCGGCGATCGGACGCCGCCTCGGGCTGCCTCGGCGGATCATGACCGTGCTGTCGGGTGAGAGCCTCATCAACGATGCGACATCGCTCACGCTCTACCGCGTCTTCGCCTCGTTGACGATCGCGGGTGCGACGGTGTCGGTGTGGGACGGGATCTGGCAGTTCCTTCTCGCGGTCGGCATCGGGGTGGCCGTCGGTCTCGTGTTCGGGATCGTGCTGCATCAGTTGCGCATGCGCATCAGCGACGCCGTCGTGATCGGCACGTTCGGACTCCTCGCCCCGTTCGGCGCGTACGCGATCGCCGAGCATCTTCTGGGATCGGGCGTGCTCGCGGTCGTCGCGATGGGTCTCTACGTCGGCTACAACTCTCCGCGCACCGACTACACGACGCGCCAGCAGGAGAAGCCGCTGTGGCTCTCGGCCGACCTGCTGCTGGAGAGCTTCGTGTTCGCGTACATCGGCTTGCAGTTCCCCCGGGTGCTCCGCGATCTCGGCAGCGAGTCGGTCGGTCCGATCCTGCTGCTCTCTGGGGCGGTCCTGCTGGTGGTGCTGCTCGTGCGGCCGCTGTACATCTACCCGACCAGCGCCTGGGCGAATTTCCAGGACCGCCGCCGGTTGGAGCGCTGGGACCGCGGGGTGCAATCCGGGGAGTTCGAGAAGAGGCACCGTGCATCGCGACGGTGGAGCGAGCACAGCGCCGACGAACTGCGCACCCGCATCGTGCGCGAGCGGATGGCGGGTCTGCAGCTCTCGTGGAAGGACAACGCCGTCATCTCGTGGGCGGGGATGCGAGGCGTGGTGACGCTCGCGATCGCGGTCGCCGCGGCCGACCTCGCCACGCTCGATGCCGAGGCGTCGCACGCGATCGTGGTGGTCGCGTTCATCGTCACGGTCGGCACGCTGCTGTTGCAGGGGCTCACCCTGCCGCTGCTCATCCGCGGGCTCGGCATCGCCAGCGACGTCGACGAGGAGGAGGACGAGGCGGCTCTCGCCGAGGTGCGTGCGAAGAGCCGCGAGGCCGGGAAGGAGTTCCTCGCCGAGAAGCGCGTCGAATGGGAGGCGAAGTACGGCGAGGTCGACCTTCGCGTGTTCGACGCCTTCACCCGGCGCATGACACGGGTCGAGAACGACACCGACGAGGCGCAGAGCATGGAGGACGCGGCGAGCCGGCCGTCGTACGACGACCTCGTCGCCCTGTCGAAGGGATGGCTGCAGGTGCGACGGGACATCCTGCTCGCCGAGCGCGACGCGGGGAACCTCGACGAGGAGGTCATGCGCGAACTCATCGCGGCGATGGACGCGGAGGAGCTCGCGCTCGACACCCGCGGTGCGACGCGCCAGCCCGGCCGGGCCTAGCCGGGATGCGAGAGCGCCCCGTCCCGGAAGGGGCGGGGCGCTCTCGTGAGGCGGGACGGTGTCAGCGCGCGGCGACCGGCTCCTTGTCGGAGGAGGCGTCCGCCTCGGGAGCCTCGTCGTCGCCCGAGTCGTCGGCGAAGGGCAGGCCCTCGCGCGGCGCGTTGTAGAGGTCCTCGTTGAGGATGCCCTCGCGCTTGGCGACGATCGTCGGGATGAGCGCCTGGCCCGCGACGTTGACCGCGGTGCGGCCCATGTCGAGGATCGGGTCGATCGCGAGCAGGAGGCCGACGCCCTCGAGCGGCAGGCCGAGGGTCGACAGCGTCAGGGTGAGCATGACCACCGCGCCCGTGGTGCCGGCGGTGGCCGCGGATCCGACGACCGACACGATCACGATCAGCAGGTACTGCACGAAGTTCAGCTCGATGCCGAAGAACTGTGCGACGAAGATCGCGGCGATGGCCGGGTAGATCGCGGCGCAGCCGTCCATCTTCGTGGTCGCGCCCAGCGGCACGGCGAACGACGCGTAGGAGCGGGGCACACCGAGGTTGCGCTCGGTGACGCGCTCCGTGAGAGGCAGCGTGCCGATCGAGGAGCGGCTGACGAAGGCCAGCTGCACCGCGGGCCACACACCCGAGAAGTACTGCTTGATCGACAGGCCGTGGGTGCGCACCAGGATCGGGTAGACGACGAACAGCACGAGCGCGAGGCCGATGTAGATCGCGGCAGCGAACCAGCCGAGGGCCGCGAGCTTCTCCCAGCCGTACTTGATGACGGCCGAGCCGATGAGGCCGAAGGTGCCGATGGGGGCGATGCGGATGATCCACCACAGCACCCGCTGGATGACCTTGAGCAGCGATTCGGTGAAGACGAGGAACGGCTCCGCCTTCTTGCCGGCCTTGAGCGCCGCGATGCCGACGACCGCGGCGACGACGATCACCTGGAGGATGTTGAAGCCGACGCTCGAGCTGAACGTGCCGTCGGCCGCACCGGGCGAAGTGCTGACCGTGAGGCCGAGGAAGTTCTGCGGGATGAGGCCGAGGAGGAAGTTCCACCACGTGCCCACCGTGTAGGGGTCGCCCGTCTCGAGGCCTTCGCCCGCACGGTTGCCCGGCTGGATCACGAGACCGAGGCCGATGCCGATGATCACGGCGATGAAGGCGGTGATCGCGAACCAGAGGATGGTCTGGCCGGCGAGGCGCGCGGCGTTCTGCACGCGGCGCAGGTTCGAGATGCTCGCGACGATGGCCGTGAAGATGAGGGGGACGACGGCGGCGCGCAGCAGCGTCACGTACGAGCTGCCGATCGTGTCCAGGGTCGCGGAGAGGCCGTTCGGGTTCTCGGCGGTGGCGCCGAGCTGACGGCCGATCAGGCCGGCGGCGACACCGAGGACGAGGGCGGCCAGGATCTGGAAGCCGAACGAGGTCAGCAGCTTCCGGACCGGTCCGCGGGTATCAGGCGCCTTCTGGGCGCGTGCGGTGGTGCTCATTGAGGGACTCCAGAATCGCGGCGCGCCGAGTGCACGCCATGAGGCTCAACGCTAGGACTCCCTGAGAATTCCCTGGGCGGATATGACGAACGATGACGCGGTGCACTCAGCTCGCTCCGCGTGCCGGCATGTCCGAACCCGGATCGAACCACCTCAGGTCGGGGAATCGGGCGAAGCCGCGGTCGCGGGTCGCGAGGCGTGCGCCGTTCGCCAGGGCCAGGGCGGCGATGTACGCGTCGGGGACGAGGTTCCCACGGATGCCTCGATCGCGTGCGGCGAGGGCGTCGAACCGGTCCCAGGCCGGCGGTCCTGCCGTGAGCCATTGCGTGCGCGGGGCGGCGAGCAGGCTGCGGGTGAAGGCCAGCGCCGCCTCGACCGGTGCGGGGGCGGTGGTGATCCGGGGGTGGGTGACGATGCGGACGAACCCGCTGAGGATCGTGTCCGACACTCCGATCGACTCGTGGGCGAGCGCCTCGTTCAGCCACGGGCCATAGGTCTGGTGTTCTGCGGAGTCGGCGCGGAACGCGTAGACGAGGATGTTGACGTCGGGCACGATCATCGGATCGGGGCCTCTTCGAGTGCCTCCCACACGGCGTCGCGGTCATCGATGTCGACGAGGAATCGTGATGTGCGCGGGTCGCCGAAGGTCGGCAGGGGTTCGACGGTCGCAGTGGGTCGGCGCTTCGCCAGGTGTTCGCGCAGGGCTTCTTCGATGAAGCTCGTGAAGGTGCGTCCCTCGGCGGCCGCACGAGCCTTCGCCTCGGTCGCGAGCGCTTCGGAGAGGTTCAATGTGGTGCGCATGCAGACAAGCATACGCGCGGGCGCAGACATCTGCCTACGTATCAGCGCGGGGCGAGCACGAGCAGGTCGCCGACCTCGCAGTCGAGGGCCTCGCAGATCGCGCGCAGCGTCGAGTAGCGGATGGCGCGGGCGCGGTCGTTCTTCAGTACGGAGAGGTTCACGATGCTGACCCCCACCGCGGCGCTCAGCTCGGTGAGGGTCATGCCGCGGTCGACGAGCAGCTCGTCCAGCCGGCAGTGGATGCCCGTGAACTCGTCGTCGCTCTCGGCAGGACTCACACCAGGCCCTCCGTGTCCTTCTGCAGTCGTGCGGTCTCCTGCTGAAGGCGCGCCCTGTCCTGGTCGAGGCGCGTCCCCTGCCGGAAGACGGCGGCGAGGGCGAGGAGCCCGAGTGCGCCGGCGAACGGGAGGGGGGTGACGGTGAGCTGATAGGCAGAGGGGTACCACTCGCTGTCGGGCGTGAACACCTCGCGCAGGCCGGTCGTGGCGGCGATGCCGCCGAGGAGGTCGGCCGCCACGCCGAAGACCAGGACCGCGATCGCGCCCCCGGTGAGAGCCCGCGCCACCATGTGCGAGAAGACTCGACCGCGCAGGGTGTGGAAGCAGATGATGGCGACGATCACGGCGGGCATCGTGGTGAGGGCGAGGGTGCTCAGCTGGGCGGCGGCAGCGAGCAGCCGGAGTCCGAGAGAGGCGTTCGTGACCGTGAACTCCGACAGGCTCGCGCCCCGGCAGGTGAGCATGGTCGTGGCGGTGTCGCCGAATTCGGAGCAGGGCAGGCTGTCGGGCCAACCGACGTACACGTAGGTCTCTCCGTGGAGTTCGGCCCAGTCGACCGTGAAGGCCTTGACGATGAAGACCACGGCGCTCACCGCGGAGAGCAGGATCCACCATCCGGAGAGGGTGAGCGCGGCGTCGAGTGCGATCGTCCGGCTGCCCCGCCGGCGTCCGTTCCAGACCAGGATCAGGACGACGAGGGCGATCACCGCGAGCCCGATCGCGATGTAGAGGAGTGAGGGCCAGATCTCCGCCGATCCGAACGTGAGCATCAGACGAGCCCTTCCGTTTCCTTCTCGAGTGCGGCCTTCTCGTTCTGCAGGCGGATGCCGCGGCGGAACGCGACGGCGATCAGCCCGACCGTCACCCCGGTCGCGAAGAAGGGCGCGATGGTCCAGAACTCGAGCGGATGCGCGGGCTCCCCGTCGCCGATGCCGAGCGCTGCGGTGACGCCGTTGCGCCCCATGGTCTCCAGCATCACGATCAGGATCGGTGCGCCGACGAGCGTCCATCCGATCGCGGTGAACGCCCGGACGTTCGCGCGGACGAAGAACCGCCCGCGCAGGAAGTTCCAGGCGACCAGGGTCACCGCGGCGATGACCACGATCGCGGCGAGGGCCCACAGGACGATGGCCGCGATGATCGCCGTGGTCGACACCGCGTTCACGTCGGCGGCGATGACCAACGCCTCGTCGGCGAGTCCCTCGACGGAGATGGTCCCGGAGTCCGTCGTCGCCGAGATCGGCTGCTGGTCGATCGGGACCGTCCACGCGACCCCCGTCTCACGGAACGTGCCGCCAACGCGGAGCACGGTGGCGAGGCCGACCGTGATCAGCGCGACGGCGGCGTAGAGGATCACGGTGATGGCATCCGCTTTCTCGGAGCGGGTGGGGGTCGTGGCGGTGGCGGTCATCAGACGAGCCCTTCCGTGTCGTGCGGGAGTCGCCGCGCGATGTCGAGCACGACGGCGGCCGATGGTCGAAGGTGGAGCTCGTTCACGATGTCCCCTCCTGTCGGTCCGCGCGGACCGTTGTTATCGACTGTCGTTAACATAACGACTGTCGATAACTCGGTCAACCCCCGGTATGCCCACGGCGAACACGGGCATACCGGCCCGATGTGGTGGTTACTCTCGATGTACAAGCGCTTCACGCGTCTTCGCCCCGTGCGAATAAGGAGTCACAGCATGTTCGAGAGATTCACGGACCGAGCCCGTCGAGTGGTCGTCCTCGCCCAAGAAGAGGCGAAGATGCTCAACCACAACTACATCGGAACCGAGCACATCCTGCTCGGTCTCATCCACGAGGGTGAAGGCGTCGCCGCCAAGGCCCTCGAGAGCCTCGGCATCTCCCTCGACGCCGTGCGCGAGCAGGTGCAGGACATCATCGGCCAGGGTCAGCAGCAGCCGACCGGCCACATCCCGTTCACGCCGCGCGCCAAGAAGGTGCTCGAGCTCAGCCTCCGCGAGGCACTGCAGCTCGGTCACAACTACATCGGAACCGAGCACATCCTGCTCGGCCTCATCCGCGAGGGCGAGGGTGTCGCGGCCCAGGTGCTGGTCAAGCTCGGCGCCGATCTCAACAAGGTCCGTCAGCAGGTCATCCAGTTGCTCTCCGGCGCCCCGGGGCGCGAGCCGGCCTCCGTCGGTGCGCAGACCAACGACACACAGTCCAGCGCCCAGGGCGGGTCCGCCGTGCTCGACCAGTTCGGACGCAACCTCACGCAGGCGGCGCGCGACAACAAGCTCGACCCGGTCATCGGGCGCGAGAAGGAGGCGGAGCGGGTCATGCAGATCCTGTCCCGCCGCTCCAAGAACAACCCGGTCCTGATCGGCGAGCCCGGCGTCGGCAAGACCGCCGTCGTCGAGGGTCTCGCCCAGGCGATCGTCAAGGGCGATGTGCCCGAGACGCTGAAGGACAAGCAGCTCTACTCGCTCGACCTCGGCTCGCTCATCGCCGGTTCCCGCTACCGCGGTGACTTCGAGGAGCGCCTGAAGAAGGTCACCAAGGAGATCCGCACACGCGGCGACATCATCGTCTTCATCGACGAGATCCACACCCTCGTGGGTGCGGGTGCCGCCGAGGGCGCGATCGATGCGGCCAGCATCCTGAAGCCGCTCCTCGCGCGCGGTGAACTGCAGACGATCGGTGCGACCACGCTCGACGAGTACCGCAAGCACTTCGAGAAGGATGCCGCACTCGAGCGCCGTTTCCAGCCGGTGCAGGTCAACGAGCCGACGCTGCCGCACGCGATCAACATCCTCAAGGGTCTCCGCGACCGCTACGAGGCGCACCACAAGGTGCAGATCACCGACGGCGCGATCGTGGCCGCCGCGAACCTCGCCGACCGCTACGTCTCCGACCGGTTCCTCCCCGACAAGGCCATCGACCTTATCGACGAGGCCGGCGCACGCCTGCGCCTGTCGATCCTCTCGAGCCCGCCCGAGCTGCGGGAGTTCGACGAGAAGATCGCCGCCGTGCGCGAGCAGAAGGAGATCGCCTCCGAGGAGCAGGACTTCGAGAAGGCCGCATCCCTCCGCGATGAGGAGAAGAGCCTCCTCGCCGAGCGTCTGCGTCTTGAGAAGCAGTGGCGTGCGGGCGACGTCGCGACCTCCGCGGTCGTCGACGAAGGCCTGATCGCCGAGGTGCTCGCACAGGCCACCGGCATCCCCGTCTTCAAGCTGACGGAAGAGGAGTCCAGCCGACTCGTCTTCATGGAGAAGGCCCTGCACCAGCGGGTCATCGGTCAGGAAGAGGCCATCGCGGCGCTCTCCAAGACGATCCGTCGCCAGCGCGCCGGTCTCAAGGACCCGAAGCGCCCGTCGGGCTCGTTCATCTTCGCCGGCCCCACGGGCGTCGGAAAGACCGAACTGGCCAAGGCTCTCGCCGAGTTCCTGTTCGACGACGAGGCCGCACTGATCTCGCTCGACATGAGCGAGTTCGGTGAGAAGCACACCGTCTCGCGCCTGTTCGGCGCCCCTCCCGGATTCGTCGGATTCGAAGAGGGTGGCCAGCTCACCGAGAAGGTGCGGCGCAAGCCGTTCAGCGTGGTCCTCTTCGACGAGATCGAGAAGGCGCACCCCGACATCTTCAACTCGCTGCTGCAGATCCTCGAAGAGGGGCGCCTCACCGACGGTCAGGGTCGCGTGATCGACTTCAAGAACACCGTGATCATCATGACCACCAACCTCGGTGCGCGTGACATCGCCGGTGGACCTGTGGGCTTCCAGATCGAGGGCAGCAACTCCACCACCTACGAGCGGATGAAGGGCAAGGTCAACGAGGAGCTGAAGCGCAACTTCAAGCCCGAGTTCCTGAACCGTGTCGACGACATCATCGTGTTCCCGCAGCTGTCGAAGGAGGAGCTGGTGCAGATCGTGGATCTGTTCACCAAGCGTCTCGGCGATCGCCTGCTCGACCGCGACATGACGATCGAGCTGTCGCAGGCGGCCAAGGAGCGTCTCATCGAGATCGGCTTCGACCCGGCCCTCGGCGCCCGACCGCTGCGTCGCGCGATGCAGCACGAGGTCGAGGACCGTCTGTCCGAGAAGATCCTGCACGGCGAGCTCAACCCGGGCGACCACGTCAAGGTCGATGCGAAGGACGGGCAGTTCCTGTTCGAGCACGGCCCCCGCGGCGAGAAGGTCGCGGTCGGCGTCAACACCGGCGGCGGTGCGATCGCCGGCACCCCCGACCTGGCGGTCGCCAGCGGGGAGTGACCTCGACAGAACCCGAAGGGGCGGATGCTGCGGCATCCGCCCCTTTCCTGTGTGCTCGCGGGTTCGCCCATACCGGCCCGCCGCTGAGGGGTGCGCTCAGCCGCGGGTTCTAGGCTTGTCGCGTGAGCGAGTACATCGTCCGTCCGGCGCGCAGCGCCGACATCATCGGCATCCGCAACCTTCTGCAGCCCCTCGTGGAGCAGCGCATCCTGCTCGGCAAGGATCTGGCGGTGCTCTACGGCGCGGTGCAGGAGTTCGTCGTCGCGGAGGCCGACGGGGTGCTGATCGGATGCGGCGCGCTGCACGTGATCTGGGAAGACCTGGGCGAGGTGCGCACGCTGCTCGTCCGCGATGACTGGCTGCACCACGGCGTCGGCCGAGCGATCGTCGACCGCCTGGAGGAGACCGCCAGGAGCCTCGGCCTCTCGCGCCTGTTCTGCCTCACGTTCGAGGTCGACTTCTTCGCCCGTCGCGGCTTCACGCCCATCGGCGAGCAGGTCGTCGACCCCGATGTGTACTCCCAGCTGCTGCGCAGCGGCGACGCCGGTGTCGAGGAGTTCCTCGACCTCGCCCACGTCAAGCCGAACACGCTCGGCAACACCCGCATGCTCAAGGTGCTCTGAGCGGCCGGCGCAGACCGCGACTGCCCGTCGTGCTCCCAGGGTGCACGCGCCGCATCGCTTAGCCTGGAGGCATGCCCCGTCGCTCCGCCGCCGTCTACCGTCGACGGCGTCTGGTCGTCGTGATCGGGCTCGTCCTGCTGCTGGCTGTCGTCGGCGTCGGGGCCTGGCTCCTGATCGCTCGACCGTGGGCGGCGGCCGATGTCGCTCCGAAGCCGTCGGCCTCGCCCTCCGCGGCGCCCTCGACGACGACACCGACCACCGACTCCGCGTCCCCCTCGCCCTCTCCGTCCACGGAGGAGACGCCCGCGATCGTGGCGTGCGAGGCGAAGGACATCGAGGTCACGGCCGTCACCGACGCCGAGACGTATGCCGCAGGGGTGATGCCGAAGCTCTCGATCTCGCTCACCAACAAGGGGGCGAAGGACTGCACGATCGACGTCGGATCGACGACGCAGGTGTTCACCGTGTCCAGCGGTTCTGACGTGTGGTGGCGCTCGACAGACTGCCAGGAGAACCCCAGCAGCATGGTCGCGACGCTCGCCGCGGGGACGACGGTCACCAGCAAAGACCCGGTCACCTGGGACCGCACGCGCTCCAGCGTCGAGACGTGCGCGCAGGAGAACCGGCAGCGTGCACCCGGCGGGGGAGCGTCGTACCACGTCGAGGTCTCGATCGGCGGGTTCACGAGTCTCACGACCGCGCAGATCCTCCTGTACTGACCGCCTCGAGATCGAAGCGATCGACGTCCGGGCGCTTCGAAATTCGTCGCGGCGCGCCTCTTCGCGTGCGGAATGAGCCGACGTCGGCTCGTGGGGGCGTCCGATGCTGACAGTCGCCGTTCTTTGGGATACCATTGAGATGACTCTCCGCATCATGCGGCACAAGCCATCCCCAGTGGCGTCGAACTACAGCGTCCCCAGCGCTTCGACATCGCCGCTCGAGAGTCCGAGGGCCCTCTCGAGTACCCCAGTCCCCAATGGAGGACTCGAGAGGGCCCCAATCGTATCCGCAGCCGGATTCCGCGCGCTGTCCTGCGCACCGTGAATAAGCTGGAGACATGGCAGCGAAGAAGTCGAAGACCTCGAAGAAGAAGCCCGCGCCCGAGGACTTCCGGTCGGAGGCTCTGGCGCAGGCCCTCGAGAAGCAGGACGTCGCGGCCGTCGCCCTCGCCCTCCGCAACGGCACCACCGTCGTGCCACTGATCAAGCCCGGTGCCCGCGACAATCCGCTCGACAGCGGCGAGGTATGGACCTACCGCGACCCGAACTCCGGCGACCTGGCGTTGCTGCTGTTCAGCGACGCGAACAACAAGCCGGCCAACCTCCCGCCCGGTGTGGGCATCTTCACCGCCGACTGGCTGCGGAAGTTCCTCGCCGCCCATCCGATCACCACGGTGTTCCTCGACATCGCGGGCCCGCACCCGATGCAGGCCGAACCCGCCGAACTCCTGAAGGCCCTCGACGCCTGAGACGCGGGCGTCCGATCAGAACGGCGGGATGTCGCGATCGGAACGGCGCGAGGTGTTGCGCGCGCGGACGTCGCCGAGCGCGGCGCGTAGTGTCTTCGACCGATCATCGACGACCTGTTCGTAGCCGAGTCTGGCCGCTTCGGACCGCCGTTGGGCCACCTGGGTCACGGGTCGGATCTCTCCGGCGAGGCTCAGTTCGCCGACCGCCGCGACGGTGCGCGGCACCGAGATCTGCTGGATCGAACCGGCCACCGCGATCGCGATGGCCAGATCGGCCGCCGGTTCGGTGAAGCGCACGCCCCCGACGGTCGACACGTAGACGTCGAGGCTGCCGGTGGGCACGCCGGCACGACGTTCGAGGATCGCCAGCACCATCGCCACGCGCGATGAATCGAGGCCGTGCACGATGCGACGCGGGTTCGGCGCATTGCTCGGAACCGTGAGCGCCTGCACCTCGACGGGGAGGGCACGGCGGCCCTCGAGGGAGATCGCCACGCACGTCCCCGGTTCGGTCGCACCTTGAGACAGGAAGAGGCCGGACGGGTCGGGCACCTCGGCGATGCCGTCGCCGGTCATCTCGAAGCAGCCGACCTCGTCGGTCGGACCGAAACGGTTCTTGAGGGCGCGGATGAAGCGGAGCGACGTCTGCCGGTCGCCCTCGAAATGACACACGACGTCGACGAGGTGCTCGAGCACGCGCGGACCCGCGACCTGACCGTCTTTCGTGACGTGGCCGACGATGATGATGGGCAGGTCGCGGTCTTTCGCGACGCGGATCAGCGTCGCCGCGACCTCACGCACCTGGCTGGGCTGCCCCGCCGCCCCGTCGATCAGCGACGACGACACGGTCTGCACCGAGTCGACGATCACGAGCTGCGGCTTGACCTCGTCGATGTGGCCGAGGATCGTCGCCAGGTCGGTCTCGCTCGCGAGGTACAGCTCGTCGTGCAGCGCGCCCGTCCGTTCCGCGCGCAGACGCACCTGACCCGGCGACTCCTCCGCGCTCGCGTAGAGCACACGTCGTCCGCCGCGCGCGGCCTGTGCGGCGACCTCGAGCAGCAGGGTCGACTTTCCGACGCCCGGCTCGCCGCTGAGCAGGATCGCGGCACCCGGCACGATGCCGCCGCCGAGCACGCGGTCGAACTCGCCGACGCCGCTGCTGCGTCGAGGAGCGTCCTGCGTGGTGATCTGCGTGATGGGCCGCGCAGTGCGCTCGGCGCTCGGGGCGACGGGCCCGACCCGACGGAGGATTCCGGTCTGCGCCGCCTGCTCCTGGACCGTTCCCCACTGCTGGCACTCGCCGCAGCGGCCCACCCATTTGGCGGTCGTCCACCCGCATTCCGTGCACACATACGCGGGAGGAGCGGGTTTCCGGGTGGCCATGCCCCCAGGCTATCGCCGGGATCGGACATGCCTATCGACCGGGCATTATTCACGGCCCCTTTTACCCGGTAGACCGCCGGCTCCGCGCGATACTGGTGTCATGTCCAACGGCGGGTCCGTCTGCGGGCCGATCTCGAGCTACTCCCGGGTGCGCATCCTGCACCTGCTTTTCGAAGCGCGTCACACGCATCCCGAAGGTCAGCTCTCGATCGGCGATCTGTGCGAGGCCACCGGCCTGCACGCCAACACGGTGCGCGAGCACCTGCAGCGGCTGATCGAGGGCGGATACGTGATCCCGACGGTCGAGCACCGCACCACCAGGGGGCGTCCTCGCACGTTCTACAGCGCCGCCACCGGCGACCCCGGCGCGTCGAGCCCGGTCGCCCGCGACAAGGCCAAGGCCGCGGCCCGTCGGGGCGACCTGCTGCGCAGCATCCACCCGGGTGCGGCCTCCGGTCTGGGACGCGAGGCCACCTACCAGCTCGACGCGCTGGTCGAGCACCTCGAGGAGAGCGGCTTCGAGCCCATCGTCGACGGCGATCGGCTCACGGTCGACCTCAGTCCGTGTCCGCACGCGGCTGGACTGCCCGAGAACCGGCCGATGCTGTGCCAGGTGCACCTCGGGCTGATGCAGAGCGTGCTGAACGAGGCCGGCGGGCCGCTCGCTGCCGAGCGCGTGCAGGAAGCCGTGCTCCCCTCCGACTGCACCGTGCAGCTGCGCGACACCTCCGCCCGGTTGAACGCGCACACCGAGCAACTGCGTCATCGCCCGACGCAGTCTCACAGAACAGGAGTCGTGCATGGAATGGCTTGACCCGCTCGCGCTCGCCCGATGGCAGTTCGGGCTCACGACCGTCTACCACTACCTGTTCGTGCCGCTCACGATCGGCATGGCGCTGATCGCCGCGATCTTCCAGACCGCGTGGGTGCGCACCGGCAAGGTCCAGTACCTCCACCTCACCCGCTTCTTCGGCAAGATCTTCCTGATCAACTTCGCGATGGGAGTGGTCACCGGCATCGTGCAGGAGTTCCAGTTCGGCATGAACTGGTCCGACTACTCCCGCTTCGTCGGCGATGTGTTCGGCGCCCCGCTGGCGTTCGAGGGGCTCCTGGCCTTCTTCTTCGAGGCGACCTTCATCGGCCTGTGGATCTTCGGCTGGGACAAGCTCCCGCAGAAGCTGCACCTCGCCACGATCTGGTGCGTGTCGATCGGCAGCATCCTCTCGGCGTATTTCATCATCGCGGCCAACGCGTTCATGCAGAACCCGGTCGGCTACACCTTCAACGAGGCGACGAACCGCGCCGAGCTCACCGACTTCTGGGCGCTGCTGACCAACCCCGTCGCGCTCGCCGCGTTCCCGCACACCATCTTCGGCGCGCTGATGTTCGCCGCCGGTGTCGTGATCTCGGTCTCGGCCTGGCACCTCGCGCGCGGCCAGCACTTCGACACCATGCGCATCTCGCTCAAGTTCGGGCTGTGGGCGATGATCTTCTCCACTGCGGGCGTCGTGCTCACGGGCGACCAGCTGGGACTCGCGATGTACGCGGCACAGCCGATGAAGATGGCGGCGGCCGAGGCGACCTTCAACACCGTGTGCGGGCCTGACGCCTCGTTCAGCATCTTCACGCTCGGAACCCCGGACGGCAGTTCCGAGCTGTTCTCGATCCGCGTGCCCTACCTGCTGTCGCTGCTGTCGACGCACACGCTCGACGCCTGTGTGCACGGCATCAACGACCTGAACGCGGAGTACGCGCAGACCTACGCGGCGACCGGCCTGACCGACTTCGCCCCGATCCTCTGGATCACGTACTGGGCGTTCCGTTGGATGATCGGCCTGGGCATCGCCGCCGCGCTCGTCGCGGTCGCCGGCCTCTGGCTCACCCGCAAGGGTGCCAAAAAGCCCCCGGCTCCGTGGATGTGGAAGCTCGCCATCTGGTCGTTCCCGCTCGCGCTCGCCGCCAACATCATGGGCTGGGTGTTCACCGAGATGGGCAGGCAACCCTGGATCGTGTTCGGTCTCATGACGACGCAGGACGGCGTCTCGCCCGGCGTCTCCGGACTCGAGGTGCTGATCTCCCTCATCGCGTTCACCGCGATCTACGCCGCGCTCGCCGTGGTCGAGATCCGGCTCATCATCCGGGCCGCGCAGAAGGGCCCTGACACCGAAGAACAGCCGCACGACGAGACGGCCCAGCTGCCGTCGGTCGTCTACTGAGAAGGAGGAGCATCATGGATCTCGCAACGCTCTGGTTCTTCATCGTCGCCTTCTTCTTCGTGGGGTACTTCGTGCTCGACGGGTTCGACTTCGGGGTAGGCATGTCGTTGCCGTTCCTCGGCAAGGACGACGTCTCGCGGCGTCAGGTCATCAACACGATCGGCCCGGTCTGGGACCTCAACGAGACCTGGGTGATCGTGGCGGGCGCCGTGCTGTTCGCCTCCTTCCCCGAGTGGTACGCGACGCTGTTCAGCGGCTTCTACCTGCCCCTCCTGCTCATCCTGCTGGCACTGATCCTGCGCGGCGTCTCGTTCGAGTACCGTCACCAGCGCGAGGGCCGGAAGTGGAAGCAGGGCTTCGACAGGATGATCGTGATCGGCTCGGTCGTGCCTGCCCTACTGTGGGGCGTCGCGTTCGGCAACATCGTGCAGGGCGTGGCGATCGACGAGAACCACATCTACGTCGGTGGCTTCTTCTCGCTGTTGAACCCGTACGCGCTGCTGGTGGGCGTCACCACGCTGCTGCTCTTCTTCCTGCACGGCGTGCTGTTCGTGGCGCTCAAGACCGACGGCCAGGTGCATGAAGATGCGCAGAAGCTCGCGAAGAAGGCCGCTATCCCGACGATCCTCGTCGCGGCGGCGACGGTGGTCTGGACGGTCATGATCGCGATGGGGCGCGAGGCCCCTCTGCTCTGGCTCGTCATCGGGGCCGGAGTCCTCGCCGCGGTGAGCCTGATCGCCGCCGTCGGGTCGTCGCTCATCCGACGTGACGGCTGGGCGTTCTTCGCCGGCATGCTCACCGTGATGTTCGCGGTCGTGATGCTCTTCTCCGCGCTCTTCCCGTACGTGATGCCGTCGACGATCGATCCCGCATACAGCCTCACGATCGCGAACGCGTCGAGCACCCCGTATACGCTGCAGATCATGAGTTGGACGGCCCTGATCGCGATGCCGCTCGTGCTCGCGTACCAGGCCTGGACCTACTGGGTCTTCCGCAAGCGCGTCACCCGGACCTCCATCGAGGGGGCTCCGGCGCACGCGTGAAACCCGTCGATCCGAGACTGCTGAAGTACGCAGGTGCCGCGAGGGGCTTCCTCGCGGCATCCGCGTCGATCGGCATCGTGCAGACGGCCGTGACGATCGCTTTCGCGTGGTTGCTGACCGACGCGGTCACCGGCGCCATCGCGGGGCGCGACGTCTCGGGCTCGCTGCTGTGGCTGTTGCTGGCGGCCCTGCTGAGGGGACTCCTGATCGCGGCGTCGGATGCGGCGGGCACGCGTGCGGCGGCGAAGACCGGCATGCAGCTCAGGGCGGCTCTCGTCGCGGCGGTCGGTCGGCTCGGGCCGGGGTGGCTGGCGCAGCGGAACCAGGCCGCTCTCGCCGTCACCGCCGGGCACGGGCTGGAGGCTCTTGACGCGTACTTCGCCCGCTACATCCCACAGCTCGTGCTGACCGTCATCGCGACGCCGGTGCTGGTCGCGGTGATGTGGTGGCAGGACTGGCCGAGCGGACTCACCGCCGTGATCACGCTGCCCCTCATCCCGCTGTTCCTCATCCTGATCGGCATGGCGACGCGGACGGTGCAGGCGCGACAGTGGCAGACCCTGCAGCGTCTCGCTGCCCGGTTCGCCGACACCGTGCAGGGACTGTCGACCCTGCGGCTGTTCGGCCGCGACCGGCGGGCGGCCGACCGTATCGAGGTCACCGCCGACGAGTACCGCCGCGAGACCATGAAGGTACTGCGGTTCTCGTTCCTGTCCGGCTTCGCGATGGAGCTGCTGGCCTCGATCGCCGTCGCCCTGATCGCCGTGTCAGTCGGGTTCCGGCTGCTCTCGGGTGACCTGACGCTCGAGGTCGGGTTGTTCGTGCTGCTGCTCGCCCCTGAGGCGTTCCTGCCCATCCGCCAGGTGGGCGTGCAGTTCCACGCGGCCGCCGAGGGCGTCGCCGCCACCGAGGACGTGTTCGAGGTGCTCGACGCCGAGCGCACGCGGGGAGACGCCTCACGGATGTCGGACGGAATCACGGATGTCGGACGGATCGCCGCGGAACCGTCCGACATCCGTGAAACGGCCCGACAGGTGTCACCGGGTGGGGTGCTCGTCGTCGAGGGACTCAGGGTGCGCGAGCTGCCGCCCGTCTCGTTCACAGCCGAACCGGGCACGGTCACCCTGATCGAAGGGCCGAGCGGATCGGGCAAGTCGAGTCTGCTCGCGGCGCTGCGGGGGGCGAGCGACTTCGAGGGGACGGCCACCTACGCCGGACTCGATGTGCGGCGACTCGCGCCGTCGCAGTGGCTCGCGTGGGCGGGGCAGAGTCCTGGACTCCTGCGGGGCACGGTGGCGGAGAACGTCGCACTGGGAGATGACGACCCCGACGCCGCACGCGTCCGTGCCGCCCTCGACGCCGCCTGCGCAGAGGGCATCGACCTCGGACTCGTGCTCGGCGTGCAGGGCGCGGGGCTCTCCGGTGGACAGGCGCAGCGCGTGGCGGTCGCCAGGGCCCTTTACCGCGAGGCCGTCGGACGCGGAGGGGTCCTCGTGCTGGATGAACCGTCGAGCGCCCTCGACCCAGCGACCGAGGAGCGGCTGTGGCGCTCGCTGCGGGAGAGGGCGGATGCCGGGGCCACGGTGCTGCTCGTCTCGCACCGTCGGTCCGCGCGGGGCATCGCCGACCGGGTCGTGGCAGTGGGGGTGAGTGCATGAGCGGGGACGCACGGACGCAGCGCATCCGGGGCATCCTCGGCCTCGCGCAACCGCCGGCGGGACGCTTCCTCCCCGCGCTGGTGTGGGGTCTGCTCTCGGCCGCCGCCGCCGTGAGCCTGCTCGCCGTGAGCGGCTGGCTGATCGTGAGCGCATCGATCGTCGACTCGCTCGTGCCGCTGTCGATCGCCGTGGTCGGGGTGCGCTTCTTCGCGGTGACGCGCGCCGTCACCCGGTATCTGGAGCGTCTGAGCGGACACGACGCCGCGTTGCGTCAGCTCGCCTCGACCCGCGCCGACATGGTGCGACGGCTGATCCCGCTCTCGCCGGCCGGTCTGGGGTCGACCGACCGTGGTCAGGTGCTCACTGCCCTGGTCGACGATGTCGAGAACCTGCAGAACCTGCCGCTGCGTGTGGTCCAACCTCTCGGCGTCGCCGCTCTCGTCGCGGTCGGGGCCGTGGGATTCCTGACGTTCGTCTCGCCCGCTGCCGCGCTCACTCTCGCCGTCTGCCTGCTCGTCGCCGCGGCGGCTGCGATCGGACTGGGCTGGCTCTTCGGATCGAAGGCGGAGTCGCTGGTGTCCGCACGGAGGGCAGAGCTCTCCGCCGCCCTGGTCGACTACTTCGGCAGCCTCGACGTCCTCCTCGCATACGGCGTGGAGGAGCAGGGTCGTGCACGTATCGCGGCGGCCGACGCCGCGCTGCGCCGGGTGGTCGACCGCGCATCCCTCGCGCAGGCCATCGCCGCTGGCGTGGTGTCAGCGGTCGCTGGTGCCGCGTCGGTGTGGGCGCTCGCCGCCGCCGCCCCCGGGCTCGCCGACGGCACTATCGACGGACCGTGGCTCGCGGTCGCCGTGCTCGTGCCGATGGTGGTGTTCGAGATCTTCGGGGCGGTTCCGATCGCCGCGGCCTCCTGGCGCAGCGTGCGTTCGAGCGCGGAGCGCATCGTAGACGTGCTCCCTGAGACGATGCCGGCCGAGCTGCGGACCGACGCGGGGGAGGAGGTCGAGTTCGCGGGTGCTCCCGAACTGCGGTTGCGCGATGTGCGGGCGAACTGGCCGGGTGGCGTCCCCGCGTTGAGGAGTGTCGACCTCGACCTCGGTCCGGGCGAGCGGGTGCTGGTGGCGGGGCCCAGCGGGGCGGGCAAGAGCTCGCTGGCGGCAGCGCTCGTCGGCTTCCTGCGCGTGGAGGGCGAATACCGCATCGACGGGCATGACGCCGCAGACCTCTCCGGTGTCGCGCTGCGCCGGGTGATCGGCCTGTGCGAACAGCACCCTCAGCTGTTCGACGAGGACATCCGCCAGAACCTGCTGTTCGCGCGTGACAGTGCGACCGATGACGAACTGCTCGACGTGCTCGACCGCGTCGGGCTGGGGGAGTGGGTCCGCGAGCGCGGCGGCCTCGACGCACGGGTCGGTGATCGCGGCGCCCTGGTCTCGGGCGGCCAGGCGCAGCGGATCTCGCTGGCACGGGCGCTCTTGCGCGGGTTCCCGGTGCTGGTGCTCGATGAGCCGACCGCCGGAGTCGACCCCGACGCCTCGGATGCGCTGTTGCGCGACCTGCTCGAGGCCACGGGCGGCCAGTCGGTGCTGCTGATCTCGCACGTGCCTCCGCCGGAGGGCACGGTCGATCGCGTGGTGCGGATCGAGCGCGGTCGCACGGTCTGATCGCGAGGGGATCAGACGCTCATGTCGACGGGCGGCTCCATCACGATGCCCTGGGCCTCGAACGCCCGGCGGCGCTCCTCGATCCGGCGGTGCATCTCGACCTGTGCCGCGTCGACGAACGGCGCGTCGAGGTCGATCGTCGGCGGGTGCGGATCGCCGTGGTTCTCGGCGATGTACGCGTCGAGCTCCGGTCCGCTGGTCCACGATGTGATGAGTGCGTAGCGCGGTGCTGTGCCGCGGTGCCAGACCGCGTGCCAGAAGCGCTGCGTGTCGACGACGATGCGCGAGCCCGCGTGCAGCGACAGTCGGATCTCGGTCGCCGGGTCGAAGCGGTCGGAACGCAGGATCAACATCGACTCGTCATCGTCGGAGAGGTTGAAGAACCCGCGGACCACCCAGCCGGTGCCCTCTTCGTTGAGGCGGTTGTTGTCGTCCTGGTGCAGGTTGTAGATCGCGTCGGCGTACTCGTTGGGCTGCAGCTCGATCACCCGGCAGCGTCCGACGCCGGCTCCGGGTTCCTGTGCCAGGCGTTGGAGCGAGGGGGCGATGGCGACCTGGGAGTCGACCCACACGCCGTCCTTGTCTGTGCGCGGTGGCGTGTGATTCCAGAAGCCGTTGCATTCGACGTCGCCCGCATAGCTGGTGAGCGGGGCGAAGCGCGTGATACCGGACGAACGCCAGCCGACGTATTCGAGGTCGCGCCATTCGGCGGGGTCGACCGGAGTGGAGTGATCGTCGAGGACCACGTATCCGGTCTCGGTCAGAGCCTCCGACGTGATGAATCCCACGCTGCGCATCCTTCCCGTCATCGCTGCCCCCACAGGCGGCGGGTTCTTAGGCAATCCTAACTCGTGGCGGAGGGTCGTGTCGGAGCAGAGGCCGGGGAAAACGTCACGGTCCGCGCCGATATTCTGGAGGTATGACTCAGCCGCAGGGCGCCCTCCTCGTGGGCAGCGTGAACTACGACGACGCCGAGACCACGATCCGCACGGCCGCGGAGATGCTGGGTGACCGGCTCCGTCGCATCCCCGACGGTGAGGTGGGCAAGCGGTTCCACTGGATCATGTTCCAGCCCGACGTGATCGGCCGGGCGGAGGGCATCGAACGCATCGGCGAGGAGCCCATCCCGTTCCCGGCGGGCATCGACGCGCGCGGCCTGCGCATCGCCGAGGGAGTGGATGCCGCCAGCATCGTGCTGCCCTCGCTCGGTTATGCATCCGCAGCGATCGAGTCGTACGCCGTGTTCACGCGCCTTCGTGCCGAGGGTGCGGTTCCCGCCGACGTGCGGTTCCAGGTGTCGCTGCCGACTCCGCTCGCCGTGATCTCCTCCTTCTTCCACGGCGACGACCGTGCCGCGATCGAGCCCGTCTACACCGCGGCGATCCTGCGCGAGCTCGACGAGATCCTCGCTGCCATCCCGCATGACGACCTCGCTGTGCAGTGGGACGTCGCCAGCGAGATGGGCATCATCGAACGCGCGGCCGGCTACGGCGCCGTCATGGAGGCGTGGTGGCCGGGGGATCCGTTCGACGGTCTCGTGTCGCGCCTGGCCGCGCTGGTCGACGCCGTTCCGGGCGACGTCGAGGTCGGAGTGCACCTCTGCTACGGCGACGCGGGGGAGAAGCACTTCTTCGAGCCGACGGACGCCGCGAACCTCGTGCGGTACGCGAACGCGGTCATGGCCGCATCCGGCCGACCGCTCACCTGGCTGCACCTGCCGGTGCCGATCGAGCGCGACGATGCGGGGTACTTCGCCCCGCTCGCCGACCTCGCCCCGGTCGACGAGCTGTACCTGGGACTCGTGCACCGAGAAGACGGCGCCGAGGGAGCACAGCGCCGCATCGCCGCCGCAGCGCCGTTCACGACCACGTTCGGCGTCGCGACCGAGTGCGGCATCGGACGAGCGCCCGCCGGCTCGACCGAGAGCATCCTCCGCACCCACGCCGAGGTCGCCACCGCCTGGTGACCGTTCGATTCGCGCGCTCGCCGCTCGTCGCGTAAGCTATTCCGCGGTGACGTGTCCGAGCGGCCGAAGGTGCAACTCTCGAAAAGTTGTGTAGGGTAACCCCCTACCGTGGGTTCAAATCCCACCGTCACCGCCACCGCGAAGGCCCCGACTCCCCTTGGAAACACTGGGATGCGGGGCCTTTGCCACTCCCACGGCGAATCGTGCAGTAACGCAGCGGTAACGTTCCAGGATTGGCGATTCCTCAGGTGTAAAGCCCTTACTGGCGGGTCATCGCTCGCACTCGCGCGCCCAGCGATACGAACGTCCCCGCGGGACGTGACGGAGTGGCTACACTTCCAGATGAGACGAATGCCGACCGGAGGGAGCCTGTCGATGGCGCGAGCAGACTTACTTCTGGACCTCGTGGCGGCGGAGCGATCCGGCGATAAGGATCGTTTTCGCACTCTCGTTGAAGCTGTCATCGCTGAGGAGCGCGCCAATCAGCATCATTTGCTAGCCGACCGGCTGTCCGAGATCATTACCACGACAGGCCAAGGACGCCAGAGGGATGAACGAGCGGCGGCAGTTCGCGACCTCGTGGAGGAGATCGTGCCTCAGCGGCGGCTCAACGAGATCGAGCTGGCGCCGGTCCCGGGCCGCGTGATCGCTGAACTTGTCGAGGAGCAATCGCGCGCGGAGCTACTGCGCAGCTACGGCATCGAGCCGAGAAACCGCGTGCTGCTTTCGGGCCCGCCTGGCAATGGAAAAACCAGCGTTGCCGAAGCCATCGCTTCCGAGCTGATGTTGCCGTTCTACGTCGTTCGGTACGAGGGTGTGGTCTCTAGCTTCCTCGGGGAGACAGCAGCAAGATTGGACAGTGCGTTCGAGTTCGCTCGAACCCGTCGGTGTGTGCTGTTCTTCGATGAGCTCGACACTATCGCGAAGGAACGGGCCGATGAGCACGAGACCGGAGAGATCAAGAGGGTAGTGTCGACGCTGCTGCTTCAGATCGATCGCCTCCCTGCGCACGTCGTCCTCGTCGGAGCGACGAATCACAGCGAGTTGCTCGATCGAGCCGCGTGGCGCAGATTCCAAGTGAGGGCGGAGCTGGAAGCGCCAAGTCGGACGCAATCGACTCGGTACCTAGAACGGTTGGCCGCGCGTTTCGGTGGAGATCTGGGTTTCGCTCCCAGGACTCTTGCCGACAAGTTGGCAGGCGCAAGCTTTGCAGAACTCGAAGAGTTTGCTCTCGACGTGCGTCGCCGAGCCGTGCTGCAACTCCCGGATCCGGACATTCGCCAGATTGTCAAAGAGCGTCTCGACCATTGGCGCAGTCAGGCATCTGAGTGACCGGAGAGCCGCGGCCGCTCCTCGGCATGGGGGTCCCGGAGATCGGGAGCCGGGCGCCGCAACCCGCTTCTGTGCCTCCTGCTGTGCGCGGACCCGGGCATCGTAGACAAGGTGAGAGGCTAACCACTCAGTTCCAAGAATTGGTCGATGCGTTCGATAGCCGACGCGCTCAACTCACGATCGATCCGTCTGAAGAGGTCGACCCCGAACTTGTTCTTGTGTTCGACCTGGCTGGGACCATCGAGGACTTTCGGAACGCCATCGATAAGGTCGAGGGTTTGGAGTTCCTCGCGGAAGTACTGGGAGAGGACGACGATCCCGATGATGACTTCTACCTTTTCAGTCAGTCTGAGGGACGACTCGAGGATCAGGTCAAGCGGTCGCTGAGCCTCGCCTTCTCGAACTCTGAAGCCGCAGGTCAGCTCGTGCGACTCTTCGACGCTTGGCGAGCTGACCCCGACATGGAGTTCGCACGAGGCCTCGCTCGCTTCCGAAGTGCCTTCGAGCAGCTACGCTCGATCCGGCCATGGGGTCCCTCGGACCGCGTTCGCGAGACAGGGCTCCTAAACCAGTGGCGCGAACGTTTGGACGTCGCCGGGCAATTCATCAGCACAGTTCGGGTGGAAGTAGAGCTCTGGTATCGGAAGGAAGCAGCAGCGCGTCTAAAGGCAGAGGAACACGTCGTTGATATCGTCACCTCCTCGGGGGGTGAGGTCGTGCGTGTCGCGCAGATCGCGGGCATCGCCTACCACGCGCTCTTGGTCGAGATGCCCGTGCAGCAGGTAGTGTCTGTGCTGGAGCGTGGTGCGAGCGCCATCGACCTTCTCACCGCTGACGCTGTCATGTTCGTCAGTCCGAGCGCTCCAATGACTGTCGCCCCAGCGACGATCGAACCGGTGAGCGCGGAGCGCCTCCCCGAGGCTGGAGAATCGACGGGCTTGCCGCGGATCGCGCTCTTCGATGGTTTGCCGTTCGCCAATCACCAAACACTGTCTGGACGACTCGTCATCGACGACCCAGACGAGTTTTCTCGCGACTATTCGGTCGCGTCTCGGCATCACGGAACAGCGATGGCCTCGCTCATCCTTCACGGAGACCTGTCCGCGCGGAGCGACCCCCTTCAGCGGAAGCTCTACGTTCGGCCCCTCCTACGGCCGCATGAGTTCATTGCTGGGCACGAGCAGGTACCAGATAGTGAACTGCTGCCTGATCTGCTTCACCGCGCGATCTTGCGGATGGTGGAAGGTGACGGCGGCCGCGCCCCCACCGCCCCGAGTGTTCGAATCGTCAACCTGTCCATAGGAGTCGAATCCAGGGCACTGGTTCGGCGGATGAGCCCGTTGGGGCGACTCTTGGATTGGCTCGCCGTCGATTACAACCTGCTTTTCATCGTGAGCGCGGGGAACCATTCCTCGCCAATCCGAATTCCCGCCGCTGCCGCCGAGGATGAGGAGACTGCGCGCGAGGAGGCACATCGTGTCGCCCGCGCGCTTACACGGCTACGCGGCTTGCTTCCACCTGGCGACGCGCTAAATGCGCTCACTGTCGGTGCAATTCATTCCGACGAAAGTGGCGAGCTCGCGATTCCAGATGGCGTCTGGGACCTCACGCTTCCTGGGATGCCGGCTCATTACGGCGCTGTGGGGCCAGGGGTCGGTCGCTCGATCAAGCCCGACATCTATCACTCAGGTGGCCGCGTTCTGTACAGCCGACCAGTCGCGAGCGATGCGGAGGGTCTCGTCGAACTTGTCGCTCGTCACTCTCCAGCGTCGCCGCCCGGCACGCAGGTTGCGGCTCCGTCTCGTCAAGGCGGAAACAACAGCGTCGCCTACACATACGGGACGAGCAACGCGACTGCTCTGGTCTCGCGCGAAGCTAGCGCCGTGTTCGATGTGCTCGAGGCCGGAGCGGATCCAGGCGATCCCGAGTTTCCGGACGCTCTTTACCATCCCGTGCTTGCGAAGGCGCTGCTTGTGCATGCGAGTTCGTGGGGCGAGAGAGCGATTCATCTCAAGCGAGTTCTCGGCATGGACCCGCAGCGAGCCCGTCGAGAGCTCACCGCGATTCTCGGCTACGGGGCGATCGATCGCTCACGTCTCGGTGCCGGGGCGACTAATCGTGCAGTTCTGGTCGCGGGTGGGTCGATTGAACGCGACCAGCGCCACTCATACTCGATCCCGCTGCCAAGCTCACTCCGAGCCCGACCGGAGTGGCACCGGATTACATTGACGCTCGCATACATGGCGCCGACGGTGGGACAGCTGTCACGTTACAGAGGGACAAAAGTATTCTTCGACACCCCAGATGAACGACTCACCGCAGGAAAGAGGATTGAGGCTGAGCACCATGCAGTTCGTCGGGGAAGTTGCCAGCACGAGATCATCGAGGGGGAGCGGGCGATGGCCTTCGTGGCAGGAGGGGCTTTGCCTATCAATGTGGATTGCATGCGTGATGGGCAGACGCTTCGACGCGGAAACAGCGTTCGATACGGGATCGTGGTCTCCATCGAGACACGAGTAGAGACATCGACGACCATCCATGATGAGATCCGGGCCACTCTCAGGCAGCGTGTCGCATCGCAGCTCCGTGAGCGAGTCTGACGCCATCGCTTCTCGGTGAGACATCCTTCGCCCCTAACTTCTTGTGGGGGTTACGTCACTGGGGGTCAGTGCTCGGTGGTGATTCATGAGCCTCTCTGTCGCAGGACGGGGTCCGCGAAGCTTCCCGCTGCGGTGACGACGTCGATCGAGGGATCCAAGCGCTGCACCGGAGAGTTGCGATAAGTGGTCTTATCGTCAGCAAAGGGCCAGACAGAGAAACGAGAACGGCCTGCTCGGTCGAAGTTGACTACTCGTCAACGTCATCGAAGATGCTGCGCGTACTTTCTCCAGACTGCAGATCCTTCATCTCGTCGCGGCGGTGATCCTCGTCATCGTCCCATGGCGCATATTGCGACATCAAGTTCACCTCAGCCGTGACGACTTCGAGTCTCGACTCGTAGGAGTTCACGCGAGCGACGATCTCTTCGTCGTCGGCGAAGATCTCTCGCAATTCATCGACCGTGCTCCAGTAGTCCTCCAAGTAACTATCGGGGTTCGACTCGACGTCGTATGAATCACTGAGTCCCTGTAGAAGGTCGTCAGGATATTGCAGCGCGCCTTCTACCTCCTCCCGGATCTCCGTGACTTCGGCTTCCGTCAGCCATTCAGTTGTCGTCCAGGCCGACGATCGAAGGTCGCGTGCCGCGTCAACGAGTTGGCTCAGCGCCACCGCCCGAGCCTCTTCAGGAAGCGATTGCTCCTTCTGGAGAAGCCCGAACAGGCGTCGTGCTGAGCGGCTATGGACGACGGTTTTGGCCCATTCGGACACATACTCCGCGCCGGTAGCCACAAATAGCGCTCGCGCGTCGGGGCTTGCTCGGCGCGCGAGCAACTCTAGGAGGTCAGACTTGGCACGCCATCCGTCGAACCCCTTAGCACCGCTGAGGTGGCGCAATGCTGCCTGAATAACGGAAGGCCCCTCGACCTCTCCGACGATGAGGTGGCGTCCCCGCTCCTTGTGCGGGATTGCGTCCGGATGACGTAGATCAATCTGCCCCACGAGGTCTGGAAACGGAGTGGCCCTGACGATACTCGCGACTGTGGCTACGCCCGACTGAAGGAAGCGGTTCGCTGCCTCACGGATCGTCGGGTGAGCAAAGGTGTATGTCGCGCCCACGGGGAACTTCTCCGACTTGACGAATGTGCCGTCGAGAGACTCAAGCGCAGGCGGTACCGATTCAAGGGTGGATCCGAGGTCAACTACCAGGGCGCGCGCGCGAGCCGAGTCCTGGATAGGTAAATGCAGTTCACTTCCGGCTGCGAAAAGGAGGGCGATCGCTGCCTTGTCTCTGGCGTTCAGCTGCCCAATAACCTCGTCCAGGTACGCCGTGGGATCGTTAAAGAAGGATGTGACGGCAAACCGATCGCTCGGGTCTAGAAGCTGCGTGAAGCGTGCGTTCCCGAGCCGATATGCGAGGCCCGGTGTGAAGCTCCTCAAGCTACTGACGTGAGCGAGGTGAGGCTTGATGCGCGAACGGAAATCAAGTGATTGACTCCCAAGTTTCATGTGGTTGTAGAGAATCATCTGGCGCTCCGCAGCTGTTAAGTCGCTGACGACCACCTCGATTCTCGCGTTGTCCCAGAACCGAACGTTCGACTCCTTGAGGCGTTGTACCGCTTCCCGGTAGATGTAGTCACGAGAGGTGAACACAAACCGATTTCCTTGGGCACGCGCCGCGAGCAGCGCGGCCATGTTGCGGCTCCACGCGTCCAGTAAGGATGGCTCGGCCGAGAGCTCGCCGAAGACATCGTCGACCCAGTACATGCGATTCGGGTTGCCAGGGTTCCACGCCTCGAGGAACTCCGAAGCCGACGTCGCCTTGATCACATCCATGCCGCCGGCATCGACCGCGCCTAGGGCAAGCATCTGTGCGATCACGCTCTTCCCGACCGTGGGTCCCCCGAGCAGAACGACGGCACGGTGCCGATCGAGGGCGTCCAGTGCGGCGCGGTAAGGCGCTGTTGAAACGAAGGTCGCCGTACTCGAGCCGAGCGCGTGCAGTATCGCGCTAGCTTGTTGCCTGCGACGGTCATCCAGAATCTCTGAGAGGTCACCTAGGCCGTAGACTCTGGGCACCTTTCGGCGCAGTTCCGGACTGTTGGATAGCTTGTCCTCGATCCAAGTCCGCGCCCAGACGCGGACATCCGTCACGCCGAGCGCTCTGATGGCCTTGACAATCGCGGCGTTCGACTCGCCCGTAACTCGGCAATTGGTCATCAGGACGTAGTTGTCGCAGAGGCCCCGGCGGTGAAGGTCGGCAATCTTGGGCAACTCGCTGGCCAGATTGCTCAGGGAGATCGTCTTGTCAGCCGAGGAGTGCTTCGCCTGAATCACGAAAGCTCCCGCTAGATCCTGCTCAGCGAGCTCGTCGCGCCAGACGCCGCGAAACGCACCGTCTCTGCCTTCATCGTTGCCGTCTTCGAAGGGCTCGACGGTCTGTCCGAACGTCGACGAGAGAATTGCCATGCAAAGGTCCTGAAATGCTCGCCAACCGAGCCGGGTCAACTGCCAGCCTTCGTCCACTGTTCCTCCGTGTTTCGCAAGCTCCTCGAATGGCGATTGTCGCAGACGTCGCGTCGGTCTTAGCCACACGAGGCGGCTGCACGAGAAGTGCACTGTGCCGTACCCCGCGTTCCTCGACGACGCCGTCGAGCGTGGCTGTCGAGTCGACGCTGCGGACGACTGCGTCTGCCTAGCCGAGTTGGGCGGCGATCCCCCCCTGGGTAAGGCTCGCACGCCATCAGCTTCCAGGCACAGCCGTTGCCAATGAGTCGGGCGTAGACGCAGTCGTGCCGCTCGGATTGCTGCGTCGGACGTCTTCGACGCTTGCAGCACCCTCAGGCGTCCTGCAGCGTCGAGTGCGAACGCCGACATGTTCTGGGCGACCTTGTCGGCACGACGGATGCCAAGATCCGCACTCCATCCGGGTGTCGGGCCGGAGGCCTGACCAAGCGGTATCCGAAGACAGGAGCGCAGCGATATGTCCGACGGATAAACTGCTTGCCGTTCTTCTTGTAGTCTGGGACCACCCTCGCGGAGCGGGGAGACAGAGGCCCAGACTGCATGAAGAACCGAGTGAAGTGGACGGACTGATGACGAGGATCGACGAGGCGAGCGAAGCGACGCCGCGTCGTCCGAGGAAGAAGGCCGTCAACTTCGCGAAGCGCCGCACACTGAGGTTCAGCGACGACGAGGAACGAGCCGTCGAGGACGTGCGGCGAGCTTTGGCCAAGTCCTCCGGACGCGACCTCGAAGAGGTCACCTTCTCCGAAGCTCTGCGCCTCCTCATCACCGACCGCGAGGGAGCCGCGGAAGTCGAAGCCAGAGCACTCGCGATCGAGCGCAGCGGACCGAACGCGACCGACTGGGGACTGGCTGACATCTCCGATCGGCTCGGCTACGAGCTCGGCCCGATCCGCAATCACATCGCGCGCATCGGCGGCAACATCAACCAGATCGCGAAGCGGCTGAACATGGGCGACTCGGTCAACTCCGCTGAGCTGTCAGCAGCGCTAAGAACAGTTGCTGAACTGCGTGACGTTCCCGACAGTATTGAGAAGCGCATCGCATCTCTCGTCGACCACGGTCTGCCTCCGCGCGGAGCGGTGTAGCCGTGCCTGTTGTGGTTGCAAGCTCCACGCGTTCCGCCGATGCGCTGATCAGCTACGCCCTCGAGGACAAGCCCGACCAGAAGGGCGAGCGTTACGTCATGGCCTCCGGTACCGGCGGGATGCTGGTGTCGGTTGCGAAGAAGCAGATGCGCGACGTCCGCAAGAAGTGGGGCAAAGACAGGGCGGGCGCGTTCGTGCAGGCCTACCACGTCATTCAGTCGTTCGCGAAGGATGAGCTGGATCCGGAAGATCCAGACGCCTGGATGACCGCTCAGAAGCTCGGCGTGGCACTCGCTGAGGACCGGTTTCCTGACCGCCAAGTGCTCGTCGTGACCCAGCGCGATGGGCGCACAGGTTGTGTCCACAATCACCTCGTCGCGAACTCGATCGAGACGAAGACCGGTCGCAGCCTCAACAGCGGCATCGTTACCCATGCACGCCTTGTCGAGGCACACGAGCGGGTGCTGGAGGAGCAGGGATTCGAGCAACGCGCTGACCTGAAGCAGGCCTTCAGCGACGCGACAGAGCGGTTCGAACGTGGAGAGCCGAGTGGACTACGTCGTGCTGGATCGTCGGCGAACCGCGAGCTGCGCGAGTTCCAGCGACACATCATCTGGGAAACCGAATGCGACATCGCAGACGAGCTCGGCGTCCGGCGCACGAGACAGCCGTTCAGCCTCACCGTCCTGAAGGCGAGCATCGAATCCACGCTCGGAGACCCACAGGTCATCAACTGGGATAGCTTCGTCGCGGTGGGCAGATCACGCGGCGTGCAGATCGAGCAACGCGGCAAGAAGGGTCGCGGTATCTCGTACGGCATGTTGCGCGAGGAACCGGACGGAACATGGGCTGAACTCGCAGCGAGCGATCGGCGGCGTTGCACAACACTCGGTCTCGCTTACGACATGGATGCCGTCGACGAGGCGTTCGCTCGCAACCGGGTGATGCAGGCACAGCCGGTTGCGAGCCTGTCAGTTCACCGCCGGCTGACCGCGCAAGAACACATGCAGGTAGCCCTCGCCGAAGCCGCAACGCAGGCTGATGAGCTCGCGGCGAGCATGCTCGCTGAAGCGCTCAACCCTGTTGTGGCGACCAAATCCGTACGCGCTGGAGTTGAAGGTCACGAGGCTTCACCGAACGCGACTGCTCCTGAAGCAGCCGCGCCCACGCAACACGGAGAAATCTCGCAGCGAAAAACGCCAGCCGAGGTTCTCAATGCAGATGTCGTTGACGTCAAGTTGGATCAGGCCGACGCGGCAAATCTCCAGCCAAAGCATCCGTCACATCCGACCACACCGAAGCAGATTTTGCAGACGGCGCCCAAACGACGCCGTCCGGGACTCAGATTCCCTGAACTCGACGATTCGGAGCCGACGGCGGAACGTGGTCAGCGGGATCGCGGCTTCGGCGAATAGCCGGCTGTCGCGATACCGCCCGAGGTCGCTTGAGCCGAATCAACCTGCAACGTGCCCCATGGGTATCGGCGAAAGCAGCGTTACGCGCTTCTACGGTTACTGGTCGCGAATAGTGAGCCGGCGAGGCACCATGTGCCGGGAGAAGCTGCCATACGTTCAGCCGCTCCAGGATTCGTCTACGAGCGCCTGAGCCGCGATCGACACCTCTGTGAGCCGGCTCTCTGCAATCGCCGCGACAACCGTGTCGTCCTGAAGCCATGGGTTCGAGGCCACAAACCACTCCCGAGCAACCCCATCACCTTCCGCAGCGGCTACTCGCCGCCACACTCTATGCGCACAGGCGAGGCGCTCGCGCAGGCCGGCAGTTGGGAAAGGAGCCACGCCGTCAGTCCATCGCTGCACGAGGCGAAGGTCCGTCTCCCCCGCCAGCGCCGCGACGAGCGTTGGCCCAAGTCCGTCGATCAGGTCTCGGACGAGGATGCCGACGGCATCAGCTTCACCGCCCCCGTGCCCCTCACTGACCCAGTCCTCCAGACGGCGAAGATCAGCTTCGCTCAGGCCCACCATCGGGTCTGGTCGCAAGAGCAACTGATTGTGCGTTCGCCCGGGGCGCCACCGTCCAACCGGGGTGCGCGTCGAAAGGGTCAGCTCATCGTCCGCCCACGCGAAGCGTGCGGGCCGAAGCTGATCGGTGAGCACGTCCGCAGCTCGCAGCTTCCACCAATGTTGTGACTCTGGAACGAACGTCGCCCATGCATCGAAGCGGGAGTCGATGCGTGATCCGCCATCAATGGCCTGAACGGCGGGATGGCTGGCACGGTGCGGCATCAGCCCGTCGAGTCCCAGTACCTGCTCCAGTTCGTCGAGCAGCCAACGCTCTTCCAGCCAGGTGGTGAGCCAGGCGCCCTCGACGCCGGGGCGTAGCAACAGCATGCGTAGTCGATCGATGACGGCAGGCTGCCACCGAATCGGCCACCGCACCACGTACACCGTCATGAAGGAGGGCCCAAGCTCTCGCTCGAACGCGTTGAGGACGCCATCAACGTCCAAAGCAATTACCGTCAGGTCAGAGACCCCGGCGTCCGAGAAACCTTTGATGCGCAGTTAATACCAGCACAGTGGCCTCGAATCTATTAATCTCCTGCGAGCATGAAACGAGCACAAACGTGCTTTTCATTGATAAATCATTATGTTTGCACACAGCTCCCCACGCGAATTTTCCCGCAGTTCACAATTCGTCTCCACCGTGCAATTACGGTATATCGGGTGGGAAGCCAAAACGACGATCGCACGACTGATACGAACCCTTCGGAGAGCTCCGTCCGCGCGCTCGTCGATGCGATCAGCCGGCTGACCGACGATCCGGAATGGTTGATCGCTGCACTGACCGACATGTTGAGAGCTATGCGAGCGCCCGTCCCACCAACGAAAGCCGAAGTCGAGTATCTGCTCAGCTCGGGTGCGTTCACCCCGACGCAGGTCTCACGAATCAGCGACAGAGTTGTGCGAGGGTCTTTGACTATCGAAGGCGCCGAGAGCTTCCTCTCCGCGCTTCATGCCACCTGGCCCGTTGAGCAAGTAGCCAGCTATCTGGACAAGCCCGCGGACCACGTCTTGAGAGCTGTCGACGAGCGCGAACTCTATGCCGTGACGATCGCACAGCGGTTGCGGTTCCCGGTCTTTCAGTTCAACATCGGCCATCCCGAACCGCTCATTCCTCATCTTCGCGAGCTCGTCGAGGCCGTCGGCACGCAGCGGAACTGGATCAGCACTGCCGCGTTCATGGCAACACGCCAAGCGAGCCTGGTCGCCGTTGCAATGCAGACACCGCGTGACTGGTTGCTCGACGGCGGCAGCTTCGACGACATCCAGCAGATCCTCGACTCCGCACGCTATCGCTGACCATCCCCGCAACAGAGAAGGGCTTCTTGAATGTCCGCGAACACATGGCGGGAAGAATGGCCCGCACACCGGGTACGACTCATCGATATCACCGCCCGACACTTCGTCGATGGGCAAGCTCGCGCCAGTCGCGGTGAGCTACCGAGTTGGAGCGAACTCACCCCGAAGGCCCAGAGCAATTTCCGTGACAACGTGGCCGCAGTGTTCGTTGCCCAAGCTCAAGCGTTCGCCGAGATTGAAACAGCGATCGGGCACGACGACGAGTCGCGTGCCGATGAATGACGCAACGGCGCGCGAGGCGGGCCCTGCCACCGCGGAGGTGGGAGCGTGACGCACCCGGGACGGCCGAGCAAAGGACCTCGTGATGCCATCGTGATCCGTCCAAGCCCTGAACTCGGCGCTCTGCTCCGACGCGAAGGACGTCGAAACCATATGACAGCCGGCGAGCACGTGGTCACCCTTCTCGCTCAGCAGTTTGAAATGCCGAACTACGCTCCGGAGCCTTCGCTCCGGAATCCCAAGGGGTATTCCACACGCCCTCATGTCACTCGCGGCCGAGACTCGATAATGGTGCGGCCACCCATCGAGTTCGGCCGCCTCATCAAGGAGCGCGCACGAGACTCTGGACTGCACTACGGCACGTACGTCGTCGCCTTGCTTGAGGAAGTTCTTTGCCTTCAGGACGAAGCGTGAGCGCTGAACGATCGACGAAACCGCGATATCGAGGGATGGCGACGGTGGAGAGCACCGGAACCTTCGACCTCCCAGAAGAGCGAGTGTGGGTCGTCGGGGACCTGCACGGCAACGCAGGCTGGATTCAAACGCTCCTTCCCGCGATGCACCGATTCGACCCGACGATGCGCACGATCCTCCAAGTCGGTGACTATGGCTTCGATCACGGTGGTCGGAGCGCTGCCGCCGTCGACTTCTGGGCGACGAACGCCGGGATCGAGCGCGTGCTGGTGACGCTCGGCAACCATGAGACGTGGGACAAAATCACTCCGGCGCAGGAAGCCTCCCCAGGTCAGGCGATCCGTGTGAGCGACGTCGCCTGGCTCCTTCCCCGACCGTTCACGTTCACGATCCGCGGTCGCGTGCTGCTCTCCCTAGGCGGGGCTTCCAGCGTCGACAAGAGCTTTCGAACCGCGGGCAAGGACTGGTTCGAAGACGAACTCATCACGGACGCAATGGAGCACGCGGCCATCGCGGCTGGGCGCGCGGACGTTCTACTGACACATGAGTCGCCAGTGCGAACTACGCCCTCAGTGCAGTCAGTCCTGACCACCAATCCATTCGGATACTCACTTGAGGCGCTAGGAATATCTGCGTCACAACGAGAGCGGGTCCAGCGTGTAAGCGACGCCACCCAACCCGCAGTGCACCTGCATGGCCACATGCACGTCTATGGTGACGTGCCCCTCGCCGACGGCCGGAGGGTGATTAGCCTCGATCGAGATACGTTCGCAGGAAACGCCGGCACCCTGGACCTCTCGACACTCGAGTTCACGCCACTTCCACACGCCTTCATCAGACAGCGCTGATGCAAGCGGTCGCTGCTCGAGGGTCAACGTCAGCAGGCGTCTCCCGATCCTCGAACACTTGGTCGAGCATTGCCGAACGCTCACTGAAGTGAAGCTGGACTTCGTAGCCGAGTGCCGCTGCGACGTCGATCGCTGCGCCCAGCGACGACGTGACTTTGCCCGCTTCGAGATCATGAACCCACCGTCTGCTTTTACGCACCGACTGCGCCGGATGTCCTAGCTCCGCACTCGGCCTCAGGTGCGGACTCGAGAGTCACGGCGTTCCCCATACCCAGCAGCGGTAGCCGGTTCCACGAATGCTGAACTCGATGCCGGCCGCGAGACTGTTCGTTCGCACGATCACGGCGTCGGTCCGGGCGTGCTGCGATCCGAACCGCACCTACGCTTTCACCTTCGGTCGGTGCCCGTCGGGATATATCGTCAACGGGAGCCGATCGAGCTCGCTCTCCTCGGGCGTCAACGACTGCAACGGTCCGTGCTTGATGACGAATGCTTCCAGAATCCGCTCTTCGGTCATCTGGTCGTAGCGATGCGCGTATCGCTTGTTCGTGCCCACTGCCGGCTCCGTTCCTCCGGCCAAGATGAGAGTAGGGGAGGCGACTGACATCATCCGCTGCGGCCCTTCGCATACGCTCTGTAAGGCGCCTAGTGGACCCACCTCACCGATCGGCCACCTGTGTTGCGAATTCGGTCAGGCCGTCGGTACTGGGAGCAGGAGACCGGCCCGCCCCGATGTTGGTAGCCTTCCGCTATGTGTCATCCGAAGGCGAGGCCGCGCGGTACGTGCCCGGCATTGGGCAATCCAGAGCGTCTTGGACGATTCATCGGAAGGATGGGCTCGTGCGAGACGGTTGACAGCCACCACGAATGGCTCCCCCGATGAGCGCGGTCATCGGGTTCGGCGGCTTTTTTCTGTCCCTTTGGCTCAGCTACCAGGTGTTCCCGTTCCACTCGTCTGAACCAGGATCGGTTCCCGCAGGTCGTTTCCTGATCATTGGCGTCGGAACGACGATCGCCATCGTCATTGCTAATCGCCTAAACAATCGATCCACCGTGGACGAGATCCCGAATAACCACGAAACGGTAGCGCTAGGCTCACCATCAATCGCTCAACTACCCAACTCGCACCTGCTGCCGGACGACTGGTCGCGTGCCTTCGAAGTGGCGGGATTCTCGACAAAGCTGATCGATAGCGTATTGACGCGCGTGTATACCGGCGGACGCGCAACCCTCCCAGATCGCCGACAGGTGTTCCGCGCCTTTGAGCTAACTCCGCTGCGCGATGTCAAGGTTGTAATCGTCGGCCAGGACCCCTACTACACGGTAGACCAAGCTGACGGGCTTGCTTTTTCTGTCGGTCCGGGCATGACACCACCGCACTCGCTGCGTCGAGTGTTCGACAGTCTCGAAAAAGACAGCCGAGTGCACTTTTCTCGCCCAGCGCACGGGGGTGACCTCACGGCGTGGGCGCGCCGTGGAGTGCTGCTCCTCAACACGTCTTTGACGGTCAAGGAGAATTCGCCTGGATCAGACTCCGACCCATGGCGCGAGTTCACGCGAACTGCTCTAGAAATTGTCGGGGCGAAGACCGACCCTGTCGTTTTCATGTTGTGGGGCGACCCTGCCAATGATTTAGCGGACCGGGTCCATCTTCCTGCTCATCACCTGATCCTGCGGTCTACGCATCCGCGGCAGGAGGTCGCATCGCGATTTCCGCGTTTTGCGGATGCGCGTCACTTCTCCGAAGCGAACGACTTCCTCAGATCGGCTGGACGCCCCGCGGTCGACTGGGCTTTGTAGCTCCTAGCTGCACCCGGCCATCCCTTGTGAGCGTCCCAGGGAGACGCAGATGCGCATCGCGTGCTCGTACTCCCCCGTGGCGGATTTGGCGCCAGAGGGTGTGTAAAGGGGCTTCGGGCCGATAGTCCGGACAATGTGCGAATATCGGCGGTTAGATCAACGCCCCTTGAAGTGAGATGGGGCTGAGTCTGAGTTTAAAGCGTTGAGTGCACGATTACGAGTGGATCTCGCGTTTCGCCTCGTAAACGGCGGTTCTGCGCTGCGTTTGAGCCCTTGCGCTGTCGGCCCGGGCGGGGGTCGGGGTCAAGTCCCTGAGCGGGGACTGTCACGAGAGGTGGATTCGGACTGGCCAAACCGAAAGGAAGGGCCATGAGCCAGGCCATCGAGATCATCGATCCTGTGACAGGAGAGATCATCGATGAACAGCAGATCGCCGAGCAAGTCGTGCGCCACCTGGTCAGGTTCAGGCGGGTGTGTCCTACCTTGCGAGCAGTCCGGAAATCGTGGTTGCGGTCGTGTCGGTGACGAAGCCGATGAAATCGAATTGGCCTGTTGCGATTCCGGGGTCGACGGCGTAGGCGGCGATGAGCGCCTCGGTGGGTCGACTGTGAGGCCGGGCCTCGCTCTCGCGGAGGGTAGCGCGCTCGTAGCCGTGCTCAGCGAACACCTCTACAGCGGCTTGCAGGATCGCGTCACGCGTGACGGTCGCACCCACTGCGCCTCCGTCCGGCATCTACTCCAGATGCCCTTGAGATGGCTGATCACTCCTCATAGAGGGTGGAGAGCCTCTCGCGAGTATGCTGCAGATGCTCGCGGAATAGGCGAGCGAGGTTGGCGGCGTCCTGTTCAGAGATCGCCGCGATGATCTCCCGGTGGGCGCTGTCGGACCGTGATCGCCCGTCGAGCTGCACGGCGTTCTGAAACGAGTACGGCTGGACTGCCGAGAGCACGCTGTGCAGGATGTCCTCGGTGTATCGCCGGTTCGCCAGCGAGTACACCAGCTGGTGATACTCGAAATTCAGCCGCATCCAGTCCGCGGTCGTCTCAGCGGCTTCCATCCGGGCTACGAGGGCATGCAGCGCTGCCACCGCCCGTTTGGTGGCGCCCTCGATGATGAACGGAGCGATCTGGAGCTCGAGCGCGAGGCGGATGTCATACAGCTCGTTGAGCTCGTCGAGGGATAGCACCCGGACGGTGGCGCCGTTCCCAGGGGTGATTGTCACGAGCCCATTGGCTGCCAAGATCCGCAGCGCCTCACGCACCGGATTGCGGCTCACTTTGAATCGCTTCGCGAGGTCTTCCTGAATCAGGGCGGATCCTGGCGGGAACTCCTGTTCACGGATTGACTGGCTCAGCGAGGCCGCGATCTGATCCGGCGTCATGGATACCCCTTTCGGTTATTGACACACACTAACCCCGCCCGTATTGTACTCACTGTCCGCATTGCGTACAGTGAGTGCGATGAGGTCGGAGAACACGGGCCTGTACGCGATGAAGAAGGTCAGCCGAACCGGCTGCCTCGATCGATGACGATGAGGAGATGATCGGATGCAGGGAATGACCCGCAAGGAAGTGCGACGTCGGCTGCAGGCACGTGTGGACGCGCGCGAGGTCCTCGTCCTGGGCGGGGCGGGCATCGGCCTCATCGCGAAGGCCGCCGACCGCGCGGGCATCGATGTGCTGATGGCGTACAACACCGGACCGTTCCGCATGGACGGACACGGGTCGCTCTCCGGCTATCTCGCCTACGGCGATTCGAACGGCATGACTATCGATCTGGCTGCCAAGGTCCTGCCGGTCGTGGAGGACACCCCGGTGGTGGGCGGCATCGGCGCTGCCGATCCTTACCGTCCGTTCCCGGTGCTGATCGATGCTTATCTCGAGCTCGGTTACTCAGGAATCACCAACGTGCCGACGGCAGGGCTCTACGACGGCCGTTTCCGCGAACATATCGACTCGACCGAGCTCGGGTACCCGAAGGAGGTCGAGCTGATCGCCGAGTGCAACCGCCGCGAAGTTTTCACGGTGGCGTACGCGTTCACCCCAGACGAGGCTGCGGCCATGGCAGCGGCGGGAGCCGACGTGATCGGGGCGCACGTGGGCCTCACAGTGGGCGGGTTGATCGGCGCACCGACCTCAGTCGATCTGGATGAGGGCTGCCGTCATATCGAGGCGATGACTCGCGCGGCGCGGAAGGAGAATCCCGACGTCTGGGTCGTCGCGCACGGCGGTCCGTTCGATGTTCCCGAGAACGTCCAAGTCGTGCTCGACCGCGTCGACGTCGACGGGTTCCTCGGCGCCTCGAGCATTGAGAGACTCCCTGTCGAGCAGGCGGTGCGCTCCACCATCGCCCAGTTCCGCGGACTCCGTCTCGGAAAGCACCGCGAGCAAGGAGAAGAAGCATGACGAACCCCCAAAACCCCGTGATCAAGCCGACAGACCGCGAGACGGAGGTCGTTCCGTGGGGCACCAACAAGCTGCTGATCTCGGAGCAGACGCATCCGGACAGCCAGCTGACCGTCATCGAGACCGTCGTGCTGCCTGGTCATTCGCACTCCTGGCATGTTCATGAGCGCTCCGACGAGGTGCTGTACGTGATCTCCGGCGACGGCTACGCCACGGTCGGCGAGGGAAACCGTGTCCCGGTCACCCGTGGCGATTACATCCGCATCCCGCGCGGCACTTACCACGACACCCACAACAAGGGGTGGGCGCCGTTGCACATGCTGGTGTTCTACGGCCCCGGCCTTGAGATCGCACCCCGCGACGAGGACCTCGGCTTTCCGCGCGCATTCCTGCCTGCGGCCGCCCCAGTGCAGTGGGAGACCTCGTTCGAGCCAGGCGACCCGGAGTTCACCGTCACCCACACCGAGTGACGCCGAGTCCGCAGTCACCCGCCCCGAGTGACGTGCGGGCGTCTTCGCAGCCGAAGACACCAGGCGCCGTGTGGACGGCGCTACCCAGACCGCAGTGACCATTCATCGAAGAACGGATCCTCAGATGTCATCGCTCACCCCCTCATCCGCCGGCGCTATCGATCTCTCGCTCTCACGACGTTCGCTGTTCCGCGCGGCCGGATACGGCGCCCTGGCGCTGTCCTCTGGCTCGCTGCTCGCGGCGTGCGCACCTTCCGGATCATCGTCCGGAGGAGGTGACGGCAAGGCTCTCGACTTCTGGCAGTTCTATGCCCCGGCGCCGACAGGCACAGTGCAAGGCACGTCGACCACGACCCAGGCGGATTGGTTCACGAAGAACGTCAAGGCCTGGAACAAGAACAACGACACGCAGGTCAACCTCACCTACGTGCCCACCTCGAACTATCTCTCCGGTGACAAGCTGGCCACCCAGTTCGCGTCGGGCAAGGGGCCGGACATCTTCATCATCAGCTCAGCTCTCTTCCTGGAGTACTACAACGCGGGCGTCATGCTCGATCTGACCCCGTACCTCTCGAAGGAGGCCATCGCCGACTTCGAAGCCGGGGGCGTCATGGGCGCTCGGATGGACGACGGTAAGATCTACGGTCTGCCGCTGGAGTCCGAGCCGCTGCTGATGTTTTTCGGCCATGAGGCCTTCGAAAAAGCCGGGCTGTCGGAGGGGGACATCCCGGAGACCTGGGACCAACTGCTCGACGTGGCTGACAAGCTCACGGGGGCCGGGCGCTATGGGCAGCTGTGGGAGACCACACCCGGTGCACTGCAGAACTTCGAGTGGGCGCCGTTCATGTGGCAGGGCGGCAGTGACGCCGTGACCAACGGGAAGGCGAGCTTCGACTCTCCCGGGACGATCGCCGCGCTGAAGTTCTGGCAGGACTCTATCAACCGCAAGGTCTCGCCGCGCACGGTGAAGAACGGAAACTCGGGCGATATCCTCGGCAACCTCGGATCCGGATACTGCGGCATGCAGCAGATGGTCTCTTCGGTCATTTCCATCCTGAACACCAACGCGCCGGACTTCCGGTACGGGACCTTCAAGCTGCCGCGTCCGGTCGACGGGGAGTACTGGACCACCTCGGGCGGCTGGGCTGCTGTCGTCAACAAGAACGGCAAGAACCCGGAGGCGGCAGCCAAATTCGTCGCCTGGCTGCTGGCATCCACGGACAAGGAGGGCGTCGAGCGGATGGCCGACTGGGCGACCGTGGCCAAGAACGGAGACCTCGCCACCCGTGCTTCTGTGAACGAGTTCGCGCTCGCCCGCGGCTACTTCGACGACCCCAACTTGAAGAACGTCCTGGACAACGTCGTGGGCGACGGCACCCGCGTCCGTGCCGAGCAGCGTTGGCCGGGCCCAATCTTCAAAGCGGTCAGTGACGCTGTCCAGGGCACGATGCTCAACGGCGCCGATGCGGCTGAGGCTGCGGGCGTAGCCCAGCAGACCATCGAGAGCTATCTGAAGAGCTACCAGGGCGGCGAAATCGTCTGACCGCGGCGCCACCATCCACGGATGCAGCAATGCACGACGTACAGGGAGAAGAGAGATTGATTGAGCAGGGGCAGAGCGCACGCGCTGTGGAGGAGTTCGACTACGTCATCGTCGGCGCCGGCAGCGCAGGCGCCGTGATCGCGGCGCGTCTGAGCGAGCAGGCGGACGTGGAGGTGGCGCTGGTCGAGGCCGGCGGCTCGCACAAGTCCGAGATCTTCGACGTCCCGTCTCGCTGGCCCGACCAGCAGCTGACGGCGTCGGACTGGGATCTGGACACGGAGCCGGAGCCGGGGCTCGCCGGCCGTCGTCTCGGCCTGTCCCGAGGCAAGGTGCTCGGCGGCAGCTCGTCCATGAACGGGATGATCTACCTCCGGGGCGCACGCGAGGACTACGACGGCTGGCGGAACAGCGGTCTCCTGGGTTGGGGGGCCGAGGAGGTGCTGCCGACCTTCACGAAGATGGAGACCCGCCGCGGCGCGGCATCCGATCGGCACGGCGGGGACGGGCCGATCGTTGTCGAAGAGGCTGCCCAGCCGCACGAGGTCTCTGCCGCGTGGGTGGAGGCTGCCATGTCGGCCGGATACCCTCGCAACGACGACCTCAACGGGGACACTCAGTTCGGCGCCGGGTTCTTCCCGCTCAGCATCGATGGATCGCGCCGGGTCTCGTCGGCGACCGCCTATCTGGAGCCGGCCGAGGACCGCCGGAATCTGACGGTGCTGACCCACACTCGGGCGATGCGCGTGGTCATCGAGCACGGCCGCGCGGTCGGCGTCGAGGTCGAGCACCTCGGTGAGCGCCGGGTGCTGCGCGCCCGGCGCGAGGTCGTCGTCTCCGCCGGGACCTACCTCACCCCTCAGCTGCTCATGCTCTCCGGCATCGGGCACGCCGAACATCTGCGCAGTCTCGGCATCGACGTCGTGCAGGACCTTCCCGTCGGGGACAATCTGCAGGATCACCCCGGCGTGGGGCTGTACTACTTCTCCACCACCGGTCCCGCCGAAGCGGGGTCCGCTCTCGGCGAGGCCGGCGGCTTCTTCGCTGCGGAGGGCGGGGCGACGCCGGACACCGAGACGATGGTGTATCCGTACTACAACGGTCCGCAGAACACGATTTCAGACCGCGCGGGTGCCGGCTTCACGATCACCGTCCAAGTGCTGCGTCCGCACAGCCGCGGGAGCGTGCGGCTGCGGTCGTCTCACCCCACCGCGGCCCCGCTGATCCAGCACAATCACTTCACCGACGAACGCGACCGGAAGCTGATCGCAGACGCGATCCGGCTGAACCTCGCGATCATCCGCGAACCGGCGATGCAGCGCCTGATCGTCCGCCCACGGCTTCTGCCCGAGTCGGAGTCGGATGCCGACATCCTCGCCTACGTCCGCGCTTACGGGCACGGCTTCTGGCATCCGACCAGCACGGCTCCGATGGGCGCGGTGCTCGATGAGCGACTGCGCGTCCGCGGCGTGCCGGGGCTGCGCGTCGCCGACGCGTCGGCAATGCCGACGATCGTCGGTGCGAACCCGAACGCCACGGTATTCATGATCGGTGAGAAGGCTGCGGCGTTCATCACCGAAGACGCGCGGGGAACGGACCTGACATGACCACCTCTGACATCGGTGATCTCGCGGCGCGGCTGCGCCGCCTCGAGGACCATGAGGAGATCCGGCGCCTCAAGCACATCTATCAGGACGGCGTGGACTCGCCGTGGAATACCGAACGGACCATGGATGTCGCAGGCTTCGTCGCACGCGTGTTCACGGACGACGTCGTGTTCATCGCACCGGTCGACGCGGACGCGACGATGACGCGGGTCGATGGCGCTGCGGCCCTGACCGAGTTCCTCACCGCCCACCATTCCCGCTCGGCGTTCTCGATCCATTTCGTCGCGAACGAGCTGGTCGAGATCGACGGTGACGAGGCCTCGGGGCAATGGAGCGTGCTGGTGCCGGGCCGCGATCCGGACGGTTCGTCCTGGTACGCCGCGCGGTATGTGGAGACCTATCGGCGAACCGGCCGGGGATGGCGGATCTCCCGTTCCGAGCAGTTCGTCGCGCTGTCGACGCCGGCGGCGCCGTGGCGGATCATGCCGCCGAGAGGGAGCCTGTGATGAGCGACGCCACCAAGGCCCGCGACGCCACCAGGGCCCTGGTCGTGCCGCCTGAGATGCGCCGCATCGCGCGCCGTGGAGCCCGCGGGGACGGCCTGGCCGCCCTCGGCTTCCTGTCACCGCTCGCGGTCGGCGTGCTGGTGTTCATCGCGGTACCAGCCGGATTGTCCATCGTGATGTCGCTGTTCGACGTCGGCCTGGGCGGTGCGACGTTCGTCGGCCTGGCGAACTACCAGCGGATGCTCGGAGACCCGCTGTTCTGGTCGAGCCTCGGAGTCACCCTGATCTACGCGGCAGTGTTCGTGCCGGCGCTCACTGTCGCGAGCCTCTCGCTCGCCCTGCTCGTGCACACCGAGTACGCGGGGGTCGGGCTGTGGCGCGCCCTTCTGCTGGCGCCCAACGCGGTCAGCCTGGTCGCCACCGCACTGGTCTGGCGCTTCCTGCTCGCCGATGGCAACGGAACGATCGCGAACATCGCCGGCGCGCTCGGCCTGCCCGTGCCGTCCTGGCTCGGTGAGCCCGGCTGGGCGCTGACCACGGTGATCGGGATCAGCGTCTGGTCGTTCATGGGCTTCTACATGCTCGTCATGGTCGGCGGACGGCAGGACATCCCCGCCGAACTGTACGAGGCCGCCCGGATCGACGGCGCCAGCGCTCCCCAGCAGTTCTGGCGGATCACGCTGCCGATGATGCGACCGACGATCTTCTTCGTGGTGCTGATGGGCACGGTGATCGGCCTCACAGGTCTGCAGTCCTTCGATCTGGTCTTCGTGATGACCAAGGGCGGGCCGGCCAACGCCACGTCGCTGACTATCTACTACATCTATCAGCAGGCGTTCCAGTACGGGCAGTTCGGCTACGCGGCCGCGATGTCCACCGTGCTGACCGTGCTGATGTTCGTGACCGCCGCGGTCTTCTTCCGCACGACGAATTCCGGGAGATTCGATGTCGAGGAATGATGTACTCCGCGCAGGGCGACCCCGGGCCGGGCGCATCCTGAAGCCGCTGCTCGCTGGATTCATCGCGATCGCCGTGGTCTCGCCACTTCTGGTCATGGTCCTGCAGTCGCTGCAGACTGACAGCGGAGGCTGGACACTGGAGAATCTGCGGTTCGCCGTCACGGACTCGCAGGTCTTCCAGTGGCTGCTGAACAGTGTGATCGTCTCGGTCGCATCGACCATCCTGGTGTTAGTCATTCACTCGATGGCCGGCTATGCACTCGCGCGCCTCCGCTTCCGGGGCCGGGACGTGGCGTTCCTCGGGGTCGCCGCGACCATGTTCGTCTCACTTCCCGTACTCCTAGTTCCGCTGTTCATCATCGTGCGCGAGTTCGGCATGCTGAACTCCTATATCGGGATCATCCTGCCCACCCTGTTCGGCGGCTTCGCGACCATCCTGATGCGGCAGTTCTTCCTGACCGTCCCCCGGGAGCTCGAGGAGGCCGCCCGCCTGGACGGCTGTGGACACGTGCGCACCTTCCTGCAGATCTTCCTGCCGGTGGCACGGCCGGCCTTCGTGTCCGTGGCCGTGATCAACTTCCTGGCCAGTTGGAACCTGTTCATGTGGCCCCTCACGATCACCACGGACTCCAGTCTCTGGGTGGTCCAGGTCGGCATCACCAGCTTCCAGACCCAGTACCAGGGTTCCTGGGGCTACATGATGGCTGTCACGTTCCTGTCCGCGCTGCCCACGCTGGTCGTGTTCTTCATCCTGCAGCGCTACATCGTCGCCTCGCTGAAGACCTCGGGGATCAAGTGAGCGCGACCCGAACCGAGAACAAGGAGATATCGTGAGCATTCTTGAAGTGGCCAAGGTCCGCGTCGACCCCGCCCGCACCGAAGAGTTCGAATCAGCGTTCGCCGACGCCATCGCGTTCGTGCGCGCGGCCCACGGGCATCGCGACTCGCAGCTGACGCGGGTGCTGGAGACACCCGGAGAGTATCTCTTCCTGGTCACGTGGGAGGACCTCGCCGACCACACCGAGCGCTTCACGGCATCCGACGGGTTCCGGTCCTTCGTTGCCGTGTTGGAGCCGTATTTCCGGGAAGCACCTGAAGCTGTGCACGTCACGACGATCATCGAGAAGGAGAACAGCAAGTGAGCACCATCGCCATCATCGGAACCGGCCTCATGGCCAACGCCCTGGGTATCGGCTGGACCCGCGCGGGACACGACGTACGGATCGGCACCCGATCAGTCGAGAATGCCGGGCTGGAGTTCGAGGCCTCCTTCGTCGGTGCCACCGATGAAGCCGTCGAGCCAGCCGAGGTGGTCGTGCTCGCCGTGCCGTTCCCTGCGGTAGCTCCGCTGGTCGGCGCGTTGAAGGACAAGCTCGCAGGCAAGACAATCATCGACATCTCCAATCCCTTCGATCACCTACCAGACAACGCGCGCGCCGCAGTCGAGTACACGGCGGATGCGCTGGGTACGACGGACGGCCTCGTCGCGGCCTTCAAGGACAACTTCGCGGCCACCATCAACGCCCCGCTGGCAGCCGACGGACACCGCCCCGACGTGAAGGTCGCGGCGGACGACCCGGCGGCGAAGGCAGTGGTGGAGAAGCTCGTCGCGGAACTTGACCACCGCATGCTCGATTGCGGCCCGCTGCACAACGCGCGCCTGATCGACCCGATGGTCACGCTCATGCTCACGCTCGACCGGACCTACTGCGACTTCACGATGAAGACCGGGTGGCGCTTCTTCGGCCTCCCCGACGACGCGGAGAACCGAGCCTGATTTCCGTTGCGGCCGACCGGTGCGGTGGCCGCAACGGTCCAACCCCGAGAGGAGTTCGACATGTCGACAGCCGTACTGATCGGCACCCTCGACACCAAGGGCCGGGAGTACGATTTCGCACGCTCGGTCCTGCGTGCCGCTGGTGCGGAGGTGATCCTGATGGACGTCGGAATCCTGGGTGATCCCGGCATCATCCCCGATATCACGGCCGCTGAGGTGGCAGCCGCTGCAGGGGGCGAACTGGACGCGCTGCGAACAGGAACCGAGTCCGACGAGGCGCGTTCGGCCGCGCTCGAACTGATGACCCGCGGAGCGATCGAAATCGTCGACCGCCTGATGTCGCAGGGGCGCTGCGACGGCATCCTCGGCTTCGGAGGCTCCGGCGGCAGCGCCCTGCTCAGCGGAGTGATGCGACATCTGCCCTTCGGTCTCCCGAAGCTGCTGGTCTCGACCATGGCATCCGGAGACGTCAGCTCCTATGTCGGATCTTCCGATCTGTGCATCATGCACTCGGTGACGGACATCGCCGGCCTGAACCGGATCTCCCGGCCGATCCTGAGCAACGCCGCAGGCGCACTGGCCGGGATGATGAGCGTGACCCACGAGACGACGGATCTCGTGCGTCCGGCGGTCGGCATCACCATGCTCGGCGTGACCACACCCGGTGTGCTACAGGTGGTCGCGCGGCTGGAGGAGACCGGGTACGACCCAGTCGTGTTCCATGCCGTCGGCTCGGGCGGGCGGGCGATGGAATCGCTGCTCGACGGAGGCGTGCTCGCCGGCGTGATCGACTACACGATCAAGGAGGTGACGGACGACCTCCACGGCGGGATCTTCGTCGCCGGACCGCGGCGGATGCGAGCCGCAGGCGACAGCGGCCTTCCTCAGCTGGTCGTGCCCGGCGCCGTGGAGGTCATCAACTTCGGTCCGTGGGACACGGTACCGGCGGATCTGCGAGACGGTGCGCGGCCGATCATCCGACACAACGATCAGGTCACCGCCGTCCGGGCGACCCGCGACGAGCTGCGGGATGTCGCCGATGAGGTGGCGGACCGGCTGAACAGCGCGCGAGGACCCGTCGAGGTCGTGATCCCGTCCGGCGGATTCGACAGTTACGCCGCGCACGACGGACCGTTCGCGGCGCCCGAGGACGATGCAGACTTCGCCGATCGGCTGGCATCCGGTCTTCGCGAGGGCATCCCCGTTACCCGGTCGCCCCTCGACGCCAACGACCCCGCGTTCGCCGACCTCGTCGCCGACAGGTTCCTTGCACTGATGGAGCACGACCACGATCACGACGCGAATGAGACCCCCGCCGAAAGTGAGGCACAGAGATCATGAACGAAGGACTGCGCATCGTCGTCGGCAGCGATGACGCCGGGTACGACTACAAGGAAGCGCTCAAGGAGGTACTCGCCGGGGACGCTCGAGTCGCCTCGGTCTTCGATGTCGGCGTCGACCGAGACGGCCATGCCCCCTATCCTAGGGTGGCGATCGCCGCGGCCGAGCAGGTTGGCGATGGCCGGGCCGACCGGGCGCTACTGGTGTGCGGCACGGGGCTAGGCGTAGCGATCGCAGCCAACAAGGTGCCCGGCATCCGAGCAGTGACCGCGCATGACAGTTTCAGTGTCGAGCGCAGCGTGCTCAGCAACAACGCTCAGGTGCTGTGCCTGGGGCAGCGCGTGATCGGAATCGAACTCGCGAAGCGACTGGTACGCGAATGGCTGGGCTACGAATTCGACGAGTCCTCCGCATCGGCGGTGAAGGTCTCCGTCATCTCCGAATACGAGGGAGCGGGACACTGTGGCTGACGTACACGGTGGAATTCTGCTAGGCATCGGATTGAAGGCATACCTCGACGTGGCGGAAAGCGCAGCCTGGGCGTCTCGTCTCGCGGCTATCGTGCGCGATCATCCCGCCGTGGTCGACGGAGATGTCCGCCTCTTCGTGCTCCCGGCCCTGCCGGCGCTGCCCGGAGTCCGTGCGGCGCTGGACGGGACACGGGTCGGCATAGGGGCTCAGGATCTCAGTCCTTACAGCCGCGGTGCGTACACCGGTGCGATCACGGGCTCGGACCTGAGAGATGTCGGATGCGAGTATGTCGAGGTAGGACACGCCGAGCGGCGTCGCCACTTCGGCGAAGACGATGCGATGATCGCGCGGAAGACTGCCGTGGCGTTGAGCAGCGGCCTCACACCGGTGCTGTGCGTCGGGGAGCCGGACGAGAGCGGCGCCAACCAAGCCGCTGCAGTCTGCGTCGCGAGGCTGGCCACGGCTCTCTCGGAGACCGGAGCCCCGCGCGACGGCCAGAACGTCGTCGTCGCCTATGAGCCGGAATGGGCTATCGGACGCGCTACTGCCGCCGATCCAGAGCACGTGCTAACGGTCATCGCGGCGCTGCGGGCACGACTCGACGAGCTCGGCTGGCAGGATGCCTCGGTCATCTACGGGGGCAGCGCCCAACTCGGCACCCTCGCCCGTCTCGGCGCCGGAGTCGACGGACTCTTCCTTGGCAGATTCGCCCATGACCCCGACACCGTCGCCCGGATCATCGAGGAGGCCGCTTCTGTGAAGCCCAGACGAGCCTGATCGTCGCGCGAACTCAGTTGACTTGGCGGCACCCGCCGTCGCCCACCCTCGCGTGCGCAGTTGTCAACCCGAGCGAGAACACGTGGAACGGGCCCTGCGGAGCCGGCTAAGCGCCGCAATCACCGACGAGCACTCGAATGAGAGCATGTCGCACGGTCGTCGCGACTGCTACTTGTCCAGATGTCGCCGCCAGCATCGTCATGTCCTCACCTCTGCGATGGCATTGAACGTGGGCGAGATCGTGTCTCTGGGCAGAACCGACAGGGACTATGCGGATTGGCACACGGCTCATCGGAGTGAACTTGAGTTCCTGATGAGGAGCCGTGTGCCGATTCGCGTCGCCTTGACGGGTGCAGCGTCGTTGTCGATGCGTCTCATCAGCGTGTGGACTGCCTCGGCTCCCAGCGCTTCGGCATCTTGGGCTACGACATTGATGCCCCCGCCGAAAACGTCAGCCAACGGGAAATCGTCGAAGGCGACGAAGGCGTCCGACGCGGCGTCGAATCCGGCATGGATCATCGCGAGTGTGGTCAGGGAGTTTCCTGAGACGTATGCGGTCGGCGGACGGCGGATCTGGCGGAACCAGCTGAGATGCTTGCCGATCCGCTGGCTGTCTGGGGCGTGCTGGTACACCAGCGACAGGTCCAGCTCGATGCCGGCCTCTCGCAGCGCCGATCTATAGCCTTCGAGTCGCTCCTTCTGGGTGAATACTTCCTCGGCGTCGCCCAGGTAGGCGATGCGATCGTGCCCGGCGGCGATCAGGTGCCGCACCGCTGAGGCCATCCCTCCGACATTGTCCGAGAGAACGACATCCGTCTCGTGACCTCGGGCAGGCCGATCGAGACACACAACGGGGGTGCTGCGTAGCAGACGTGCCAAGTAGCCCTTGGAGGCTGGTGTCGGGCTGAGGACGATGCCATCGACGTGTCCCGCGGCGAGGGACTCGAGAGTCTCGCGCTCTCGTTTGACATCACCCAACATCGAAGCGACGATCACGACGTACCGGTCGCCGACAGAGCGTTCCACGCTGAGTGCCAATTGCGCAGCGAAAGGCTCGGAGATGTCTTCGCAAACAAACGCAATGGATCCCGATGTCGACCGACGTAGTCCTTGCGCCGCAGGGTTGGGACGGTACGACAATTCCCGCATTGCAGCAAGCACGCGCTCGCGCGTGTCAGTTGCCACGTAGGCCTCCTGGTTCAGTACACGGGAGACGGTCTTGGCGCTCACTCCGGCGAGGCGGGCAACATCCTCCATCTTGGCGCGCTCTGCGCTCATGCCGACCTCCAGGGTTGCGAATCTGCCGGTTCAGGGGACAGTCTAGATCACAATTTTCTGTCATCGTTGTCATACGCGAAAAGATGCGGGACTACGGGGTTCCTAGGCGCTTCATGCTGCTGATCGTCGCGAATTCGCGTAGAGGAGCGAGCTCCGACCGACCTATCGTGTGTGGGTAGCGGCGGGCGAGTGTGCAAACCATTGCGTAATTGCCCTGACAACGTCGTCATAGAAAGGGGCATCGCAATGCAGCGACGTGAGTTCCTCCTTGGCGCAGGACTGGCCGGTGTCGGGCTATTGCTCGCCGGCTGCACTGGGACCGAGTCGACCTCGCCAGGGAAGGGCGGTGCGATCCAGTTCTTCAATGACGCGGCCTCCTGGGGGCCAGGCTACGAGGCGGCTGGCGCCGAACTGGCAAAGAAGACTGGCTGGTCCATCGATCCGCAGACCATCCCTAACGCAACAGCGTACGAGCAGGTCGTCCGTTCGCTCCTACAGACGAAGAACCCGCCGGATCTCGTGAAATGGGGTAGCGGCTATCGCATGCAAGACCTCGCCCGCACGGGAGGGCTTGCCGACCTCACGAGCGCATGGGACACGGCTGTAGCGAAGGGCTGGCTCGACGACTCCCTGCGGTCCGCGTTCAGCTTCCAGGACGGCGTGTTCGGGTTGCCGTTGATCCAGGGGTTCTACGTGATGTTTTACAACGTCGCGCTCTTCGACAGGCTCGGGCTCACGACTCCGACGACATGGAGCGAGTTCGTCGACGTCTGTGAGTCCCTGAAGGCAGCCGGTGTCACCCCCATCGGCACCACCCAAGTGAACATCTGGCCTGTCGCGAACTGGTTCAGCATTCTCGCCACCGCCTACGACCCCGAGTGGTTTGTTCGGCTGTGCGATAACCGCGCTTCCTTCGCCGACGAGGAAGCTCAAGGGCTCATGGCTCTGTGGCAGGAGATGATCGGGAAGGGTTACCACGCCTCCGCCGACTCCGTGAGTGACAACTTCCCGGGCATGTTGCAGAACGAGAAGATCGGGATGTGGCCGACGCCGGTGAGCTGGAGTTCGCAGAACCTTCAGAAACTCGGTATGAAGTCAGGCACCGATTACGACGCCTTTCTCCTGCCGATGGTCAATGGCCACCCTCAGGCCGTTGTCACGGAGGTCGCGGGCCTCGTTGTGCCGCGACGTTCCCCTCATGTGGCGGAGGTCACGAAGGCGATGGCGTCATGGCTTGACCCGCAGGTGCAACAGCCTTGGTCGGACTTCTTGTCAGGTTCCTCGGCTAACCCCAAGGTGCCGTGGACCGACAAGACCAGCCAGCGTCTGCAGACCGAGATTCGTCGCGACAAGGTTCAAGTCGTCAATCGGTATTGGGAAGCTTCGCCGCCACCTCTCGTCGTAGGGGTGACGCAGGATCTGGGTGGGTTCATGGCCAATCCGAGTGATCCTCGGGCTGTGCTCCGCTCACTCGAGGAGAAGGCTGCCTCGGAGTGGTCGTACTGGACGGAGGCCACACGATGAGCCAGCTCACGGAGACCCGAGCGGTCGTTACGGGTTCACGTAGCGGTGAAGGTGTGCGGCCTGTCGGGGACAATTCTGCGGCCCTTCGGCGGCGTGATCGGATCACTCGTGGTCGCCCGCGGCTGTTGTTCCTTTTGCCGGCGGTCGCACTGGTCGGCGTGCTGAGTCTTGTTCCCTTCTTCGCGACGGTGTGGCGCAGCTTTTTCGACGACGCCATTCTCGATCCCGAGTTCAGCTGGTTCGCTTCGTATGCTCGTCTGTTCTCGGACCCGGTGATCGTTCGCTCCCTCGTCAACACCCTGATGTGGTTGGTGGGAACCGTGATCATTCCGGTCGGCCTGGGACTGGCGATTGCGGCGCTGACCAACACCGTCAACTGGGGCAAGTGGGCGCGACTCGCGATCGTGCTGCCGTACGCTCTGTCCGGCACGGCTGTTGCTGTTGTGTGGAACTTCGTCCTCCAGGACTCCGGGGCTCTGAATTCCTTCCTTCGTGGCGTCGGGCTCGGCGCCTTGGCGCAGCCGTGGCTGCTGGAGTGGCCCGGGAACACGATCATGTTGATTCTCGCCAACTCGTGGCAGGCATCAGGCGTTGCGGTGATCCTCTACCTCGTCGGTCTCCAAGGCATTCCGCGCGAGACGCTTGAAGCTGCCGCCCTCGACGGTGTCGACGGCGTGCGGAGGTTCTTCCAGATCACTCTCCCGCAGCTGCGCGGAACGACGGCCGTGGTCATGGGAATCAGCCTGGCCAATGGTCTGAAATCCTTCGACCTCATCTGGGTGCTGACCAATGGCGGCCCGGGCCGGGCGACAGAGACGTTGGCGGTATCGATGTACTGGCAGAGCTTCGTCCTGCAGCGCCCCGGCTCCGGCGCCGCGATCGCCGTCGTCCTCACCGTCGTCGTCGTGGCCGTCTCGGTCACCTACCTGCGCAAACAGCTCAAGAACGATTGAGGCCACTCATGAAGACCATATTTCGCGCGGGTGCCGCGCTGCGCGCGGCGCTGATCATCCTGCTCGCCTTGCTCTGGTTCGTTCCGACGTACCTCATCATCGTGAACGCATTCACGTCCAACCAGGCCTATAGCGGTGAAGTGGCCTGGTTCCCGAAGGGCTTCGCACTGTTCGAGAACATCGCCATCGCATGGCAGGCCGTCGACCTCGGCCCATCGCTGATGAACTCGCTGCTGTACGCCGTGCTGGCCGGGGCGCTGGCGGTCCTCGTGGCTGCATTGGCCGGATTCGCGGTCTCCGCGATTCCCGGTGGCTGGCGCACCTTCTGGTTCTGGCTGATTTACTCGGGTGCACTGTTTCCCGCCCAAGCGTTCTTGCGCCCGCTGTTCACCGGATACGCCGAGACGGGTCTTTACGACACGCGATGGGGTCTGTTCTTGATTTACATCGCGACGTGCGTCCCCTTCTCCTTCTTCATCATGCGCAACCACATGCTGTCGATTCCGCCCGAGATCAACGAGGCCGCCCAGCTCGACGGCGCCGGTTGGTGGACCGTTTTCACGCGGTTCTTCCTGCCCTTGTCGAAATCGGCCCTCGCCGCAGCGTTCATCTTCCAGTTCGTCTGGGTGTGGAACGAACTGCTGTTCGGAATCACTCTCAGCTACTCGGAGGAGATCCGTCCGGTGATGGCGGCGCTTGCGGGTCTTCAGTCGAACTACGGCACGGTCGGCCCGCCGGTGGTGCTTGCAGGAGCGCTCTTCGTCTCCCTGCCCACCGTGATCGTATTCCTCCTCTTCCAGCGGGTGTTCGCCTCAAGCCTCGGCGGCGCGAAGATCTGATGCCCCAACCTCAACCCCACAAAGGAGAATCCATGCCTGAGGTCTACTACCAGCATCCCGGCACCTGGTTCGGCGACTGCATGCCGATCTACCATGACGGCGCCTTCTACCTCTTCCACCAGCGCGACCTGCGCAATCCTGGACCGCTCCCCAATTGCGAACCTTTTGGGTGGGCACTGGCCCGCACTACCGACTTCGTGACTTACGAAGACCTCGGGGACGCCATCGTGCGTGGCGGAGACCACGACCAGGACCAGTTCATCTACGCCGGATCGGTCATCCGCGCGAACGACAAGTTCATCGCCATGTACACCGGCTACAACCGCGACCACTTCGAAGCCGAGGGCAAGCCCTCGCAGGTGCTCATGATCGCCGAGAGTGATGACCTCATCCACTGGGTCAAGACTGACAAGGCGGTTGTGGCGCCGCAGCCGGGATATGACCCCGACGACTGGCGAGACCCGTGGGTCATCTGGGATGAAGAGAGAGCCGAGTACCTGATGATCCTCGGCGCCCGCAAGGCGGGTCCGAAGACTCAGGCGACCGGCAGCACCGTGGCTTTCACGTCCAAGGATCTTGAGAACTGGGAGTTCCAGGGAGACTTCTGGGCGCCGGGGCTCTACACGATGCACGAGATGCCGGACCTGTTCCAGGAGGGTGACTGGTGGTACCACCTCGTCACGGAGTACTCCGACAAGTCCAAGACCATCTACCGCCGTGCTCGTTCCCTGCAGGGCCCCTGGGAGGCCACCGCAGATGATGCGTTCGATGGCCGCGCGTACTACGCCGCGCGCTCGGTATCAGACGGCACGCACCGTTATCTCGTCGGCTGGGTGCCGACGCGCTGGGACGACGATGACACCAAGAGCTGGCAGTGGGGTGGCACGCTAGTGATCCACGAGATCGTCGTTCGCTCTGACGGGACGCTGGGGGCGAAGATCCCCGACGCCGTCATGAAGCACCTCAAGTCGCGGACAGTCTCGACGATGCCCGGTTTCGAGCTCGATCGCCGCGACGGGGTCGCTGAACAGGTGCTCGCTCCGCAGGTTCCTCGGACAGCGCTCGTCTCGACGACGTTGCGCGTTGCCCCGGGCACGAGGGTGGTGAACATCCGCTTCGCGGAGGACCCGATCGCACAGCGCGGGTATCAGTTCGCGCTTCGAGTCACGGAGGGGCGTCTTGAGTTCGATCGGTTCCCGAACTGGCCCTGGGGTCAGCTGGACAACCGCGATCTGGACCGCCCACTCTCGATCGATGATGGCGCGGAACATGCGATTGCACTGGTCTTTGACGGCGACATCGCGACGCTATACGTCGACGACGTGGCGCTGAACGCTCGGTTTAACGCTCCGGCGGGTACTCAGCTTTCGATCGAGGTCGCGGATGGTGCGATCTCCGTCGGGGAAGTGGTCGTCTCGACCACTCCGTAAGTGTGACGCGGGAGGCCGCAACTCCTCATAGGAGCTCGTGGCCTCCCGCGGTTACCATTGCGCGCAACTGCGATCGCAGCGTTTCTTGGCGGCACGCCAGCACAACATTCACGAGAGGCCGAGGATGCCCACATTGGACCACGTAGTCCTGCATGCCGAGTTCACTGCGCGTGCCGGCTCCGACGATGAGGTGATGCGTCTGATCAGGGATTACGCCGAGCTCGTCCGGAAAGAACCTGGCAACATCGTCTTCGACGTATATAGGCGAGCCGAGTCGCCCTCTGACTTCTTTGTGTTCGAGGTCTACCATGATCGCGATGCGTTCGACGCGCATCTCCGAGCCGACGCGGGAACGGAGTTCAACGCGCGTCTCGCTGAGCACATCGTCGGGGAGGGAAGCACTCTCCGCTTCCTTACTCCCACCTCGGTCGCGGGGTGGCATTCGTGACCGCCCCCCGCGTGCTCGTCGTCGGCGAGGCGCTGATCGACGTCGTCCACCGCGCCGACGGCACAGTGGACGAGAACCCAGGCGGCAGCCCGACGAACGTCGCGATCACCCTCGGCCGCCTTGGACGGTCGCCACGGCTGCTCACCGCGCTCGGTCAGGATAGCCACGGGCAACTCCTGCGGAAATGGCTGGCCGATTCCGATGTGGCAATCGAATCCACGGAGATCACCCGCACAGCAACGGCAACCGCGGAACTGGATGCGTCAGGGGCAGCCACCTACGTCTTCGATATCGAATGGACGCTCGCGGGAGTCGACGTGGAGCAAGCGGAACTGGTCCACATCGGGTCGATTGCCGGATTACTCGAACCCGGCGCATCAGACGTACTCCGCTTGCTCGACCAACAGCGTGGTGACGCGCTGATCACCTACGATCCGAACATCCGGCCAGCGCTCATCCCCGATCGGGATGTCGCGCGGCAACGCGTCGAGGCGCTCGTCAGGCGGGCTGACGCGGTAAAGGCGAGCGATGAGGACCTGAGGTGGCTCTACCCTGATCGCGACCATCACGCGTCAGCCCGCGCCTGGCAGGAATCGGGACCCGCGATCGTTGTCGTGACAGAGGGCAGAGACGGCGCCTTTGCAATCGCTGACTCCGGAGAGGTCCACGTGACTGGCCGAACCGTCGAAGTCGTGGACACCGTCGGAGCCGGAGATACCTTTATGGGGGCGTTCATCGATAGCCTGATCGACGAGGGGTGGTCAAGCGGTACCGCTCGCGCAGCACTGCGGAATGCGGCGACAAGCCATCTCGCGTCGATCCTCGACTGGGCCACACGCGCGGCGGCGATCACCGTGTCGAGGCGCGGCGCGAACCCCCCTCGTCGGAACGAGCTCATCTGACCCGCTTCCGCCTTTGACCGGGCCAAGGCCATACGCTGCACGACGCGATCACACGATGAAGCAGGCCCCGGCGGCCTAACGCTCGTGAAGTGGCAGGGACACCGGTCGGCGTTGATGCAGTAGTCGGTGGCAATGATCAAGGTGCCCACTCGGCCGGGTCGCGCCTCGCGCGCCAAGAGCATCGACGATCGCTCTTGACACGCGCGGAGATCTGGTCGTTTACTAGACGTAAGCGATTGCGTAATCGTTTACGTAGTGTTTCGGACTCGAACAAGCCAACGGAGGATTGAGATGAGACGAGCAATCTTCGGCCTTGCGGCCGTGATCACAGTAGGTATCGCCCTGACCGGATGCACGGGCAGTGCGGGACATACGGAATCAGACGACAAGACGATCAATTACTGGGGATTCGAGGGTGGTATCTCGACCAAAACGGCGAAGCAGGTCATCTCGGAATTCGAAGAATCGCATCCCGGATACACGGTGAACGCCGTCGTCATGGACACCGCCGACTTCGACGTCAAGCTCCCGAGCACACTCGGTAAGGCGTCCGGTCCGGATCTGGTGTACACGGGCACCGAGCCGAACCACCTCGGGCGCTACGTGAATGTGGGACAGGTGTCGGCACTCGACGACGTCTGGCAGGAGAACGGCTGGGACAACCTCGTACCCTCAACCCAGCAGCGACTGACATACGACGGCACGCCCTATGCCGTCGGCAACGAACTCGAGACGGTCGGACTCATGTACAACCGGGTGATTCTCGACCGTCTGGGGATCCCAGTTCCCCAGACTCTGGAAGACCTGGAAGCCGCGATGGACAAGGTGCTCGCAGCGGCCGACGGCACGACGCCCATGGTGCTCGCGTGCGGCGGTCCTTGCTATGCCGGCCTACACATGATGCACGCACTGAGCTACGCGACGATACCCACCGATGAGATCGTCGCCGCAACATCGGACGGTGATGGCGCCTACACCGACGATGGATGGCTCGAGATGCTCGAGAAGTTCAAGAAGTGGAATGATGCCGGGTACTTCACCGCTGACGCCAGTGGCATCCCTGACGAGAATCACACGGCGGACTTCTGCGCTGGCGGAACCGCATTCATGGTCAAGGGGCCGTGGATGTTCAATGCGATGGCGGAATGCGAGAAGGCGAATCCAGACGCATTCGAGTTCGGCTTCACAGGGTTCCCCGTGGCGGATGGCATGCCGTTCCAGGCGTACGTCGGAACCGGAAAGGCCTGGTTCCTCTCGTCGTCGCTCGACCAGAATGACGAGAAGCGCCAGGCTGTCCTCGATCTGGTGAAGGGCTTCACCGACGTCTCCACCTTCCCCTCCTGGATCGAAACAGATCAGCGGTTCCCCGCCGTGGAGTTCGACGCTGCCGAGTACAAGATGACTGAGCCGCAGCAGCAGGCGATGCAGATTATCCAGGACGCCGGCGACAACGGAGGAGCAGTCGACGTCGGCTTCAACAACAGCGCGGAGGAAACTCAGGTTTGGGTCGCAGGGCTGCAGGGGATCCTCGCGGGCACCACGACGCCGCAAGACGTCATCGATGAGCTGCAGGCGCAACTCGAGAAGGACCAGGCCGCGTGGGCTGATGCGAAGTGAGCCGTCGTTGGCGGGTGACTCCGTACCTGTTCATTCTGCCGGCAGCTGCGATCTATGGCGTCTTCCTGTTGGCGCCGCTCGGACAGACAGCGGTGATGAGCCTCTGGAAGTGGGACGGCTTGTCGCCCGCGTACGAGTGGGTCGGCATAGACAACTACATCCAGATGCTCGCCGACGGTTCGGTGTGGTCGGCCGCATGGAACAACCTGAAGTGGGTGATCCTCGCCGTGTTCCCGATCGTGATCGGACTGGCGTTGGCGATCGTTCTTCAGCAGGCGAGACCTCGCGGGCGTACCGTCTATCGAGCGATCTACTTTCTGCCTTATGTGCTGCCGACCGTCGTCGTGGCGCTGGCCTGGGGGTGGATCTACCACCCTTCGTTCGGCACCTTGAACGCCGGCCTGGGGGCCGTGGGCCTCGACGCGCTCACCCAGAACTGGACAGGCGACCCGAATCTGGCGTTGTTCGCGCTTGCCACGGCGGCCAACTGGACGGGATACGGCTTCTGCATGACCCTGTTCCTCTCAGGGCTCAACGCCGTCGATCCGTCGCTGTATGACGCGGCGAAAGTCGATGGCACTTCTGCCTGGCAGCGGTTCCGGTACGTGACGATGCCGGCGATCGCCAATACAACGAACATCGTTGTATTGGTGGTCTTCATCAACACCGTACGTGTGTTCGACATCGTGTTCGTGATGACCGCCGGCGGCCCAGCCGGTTCGACCGAGGTACTCGGAACGAAGATCTACCGTGAGACCTTCCAGAACCTCGATATCGGCTACGGCTCGGCGATCGCAATGTTCATGGTTCTCATCATTCTGATCACCACCGTCGTGTATCTGCGGTCGAGGGAGCGTGATGCTGTATGAGCGGGACCGACGTCAGAGTGAGGGCTGGCCGGGTCGGCCTCCAGGTCATCCTCGTCTTCGTGGCCTTCGTCTCGCTGGCGCCGGTGGCGATCATCCTGTCGATCGCGCTGAAGAGCAACACTGAACTCGCCACGAACCCGCTCGGGCTGCCGAACGATTGGCTCTTGGGTAACTTCGTCGATGCCTGGAACGAAGCGGGGATAGGTCGCTACATCCTCAACAGTGTCATCGTGGCCGTGCCGACTCTGGCAATCGTCGTCATCGCCTCCAGCCTCGCCGGATATGCGTTCGCGCTGATGCGATTCCGCGGACGGGAGGCGATCTTCACGGTCTTCCTCATCGGCCTGATGCTGCCGGCCGTGAGCATCGTCACCGCCCTGTCATTCATCGAGCAGAACCTGGGCTTGTACAACACCCTGCCCGGCCTCGTGCTCGCTGAATCGGCGATCTGCCTGCCACTAGCCGTTTTCATCATGCGCGCCGCGTTCAAAGACCTTCCGGGAGAGCTGCGCGAGGCCGTGTTCATCGACGGCGGGGGCGAGATCACGGCATTCCTCCGGGTGATGTTCCCACTCGCGCGCCCGGCTGTCTCGGCGACCGTCGTGCTCACGTTCCTGACGGTGTGGAACGACTACCTCATTCCACTTGTCCTCATCAACACGGAGTCGCTGCGGACTGTGCCGCTGGGACTCGCGTTCCTCAAGACCGCGTTCACCTCGAACACGGTGCTTGTAGCCGCCTCGACGGTTCTCGCCGCCATCCCGAGCATCGTCATCTATGCGCTGCTGCAGCGACAGTTCATCCAGGGCATCGCTCAGGGATCCATCAAGTAACCCCTCACAGAAAACAAACTCGAAAGGCACCCGCAAATGCTCTTCTCCTCCACCACGAACTCGACGCTCTGGGACGTGTGGCTGTACTACGAGAACGGAATCCACTACCTGTTCTACCTGGCGAACTCCCGACCCGACCGTCCGTGGGATGGGATCGGACTGGCGACATCCGCCGACGGCGTGCACTTCGCCGACCGCGGGATGATCATCACCAAGGCCCCCGACGCTGAGTATCTCGGTGCCGGGCACACCTGGAAGGCGGGCGACAAGTACGTCTTCAACTTCTCGGAGAGCAGGAACGGTACCCTCGAGATCTTCTTCGCCGAGTCGGAGGACCTCCTGCATTGGCGACGCATCCCGGCAGAGCAGTCAATCTCGCGAACGAGCGCCGAGTGGTACGCCGACGAAACCGAGATCTCGCAGCAACGGTGGGACAACATCTGGGTAAACCCGGACGCGAGGGGCGAAGGATACTTCGGCTACGTGACCGCTGTGTCCAAGGACGGCCCCGTTGGCCTACGAGGTACTTGCGCGTCGGTGACCTCCCAGGACGGCGTCGTATTCACGACAGGGGCTCCGGTGATCGAACCGGGCTTCTGGCCAGACCGTCTGGAGATCGGTGGAACCACACGCGTCGGCGATCAGTACTTCATGTTCGCGGCGCTTGCGGAGATCCCTCTCGGGCTGGACTGGGCGAAGCATCACTCGCAAGCGGTAGGAGGCGTCTACGTCGTGCGCGCCGCTGCGCAGGAGGGTCCGTTCGAACTCGATCCGAACCAGCCGCCCGTGCTCGTATCCGCCATGGGGCACCACACCTACTTTGCGCGCTTCTATCCCTGTGGCGAAGAGCTGCTCGTCGCGCACCATTCCTTGGAGTCGCGCCGGTTCATCGCGACGGTCATGCCGAAGATGGGCACCTGGATGGCTCCCTTGAAGAAGGCCGAGATCTCCAATGGCATCCTGTCGCTCCACTGGTGGACCGGAAACGAAGCGATGCTCGGGCGTGACCTGCCGAGCACTGTGGACCTGGTCGAGGCGAGACTTGCGCAGTCGCTCACTGTCGGTCATGACGAGTCAGTCACGGTCGAAGCACCGCTCTACTCCCACGTGATGATGCCCTTCCGGTATGACTTCGACAAGGGCGTGTGCGTAGAAGTGACTCTGCGGGGGTCAGCATACGACGACCGCACCGTGGCCGCAGGGATCATCCTTGAGGGGGACGAGTCGTGGAACGGGACCGCCATGACGTTGGATGCCGCTGGAAAGTTCGAGATCGGACGCACCAACGGATATTCGTTCTGGGACGAGGACGGAGTGAGCACGACACCGTTGCGCGATGAGGGGAGCCGATTCCGGGTGCTTGTGCGGGGCACCTTTGTCGAGGTATATGTCGACGACGCCCTGACCCAGTGTTTTGCGCTCAGCGACGTGCCCAGGGGCCGGCTCGGGTTCGTGGCTGCCGCGGGAACAGTGACCGTGTCGGACATCCGTGTTCGAGAGCTGAGCATGTGAAGCGACCCCGATATGAGACTGAGTAGGCTTCAATCGAATGCGTCCACTCGGCGCACGCACAGGAGGGGCGCATGTCAACGTCACTAGCAGATGTGGCACGAATATCCGGCGTTTCGACTGCGACGGTCTCACACGTCATCAACGGCACCCGGTATGTCAGCCCGTCGACCATTGAGAAGGTGCAGAGGGCTATCGCGAGCACCGGATACCGCCCCAATCCATACGCGCGTGCGCTGCGCACAGCGACTTCGGAGTCCATCGGTTTTGTCGCGTCCGACGTGGCGAATACTTACTCGACCTCGGTGATGCGCGGGATAGCGGGTGCTCTGAGGACCCGCGGATACACGTTGCTCGTCGCCAATGCCGATGAGGATCCTGCGCTCGAGCGCGAAGCCATCGAAGCGCTCGTGGAGAGGATGGTGGATGGGCTGATAGTCGCGCCGACGACGTCTACGGATCCCATCTCGTTCGAGCAGATCGAGGAGATCGGTGTACCAGTTGTGCTGGTCGATCGCGCGGTTCCGCTCGATCTCGATCAGGTGCTCGTGGAGAATGTCGACTCCGTGGCCGAGGTGGTGGGGCAGATGCTCGATGCCGGTCATCGACGTATCGCCGTGGTCGGTGGTCGTGCCGGTCACAGTACGACCACCGAACGGATGCAGGGATGGAGGAAAGCGCATACGGACCGCGGGCTGGTCTGCGACGAGTCGCTCGCGGTCCTGGACGTCTTCGATGCGAGTCGGGCGCGTCACGCAACGGAGCGGCTGTTCGCCCGGGAGAATCGACCGACAGCGCTGTTCTCGATGTCGAACGTGATGAGCCTCGGAATCCTGCGGGCATTGTCCGATCTGCGCCTCGTCATCCCGAGGGATGTCTCGTTCGCCGCGTTCGACGACATCGAATGGATTGACCTTCTAGACCATCCCGTGACATGCCTCGCGCAGCCGACCGAGGAAGTCGGTTCGAACGCCGTCGAACTAGTACTGACACGGATCGCCAACCCTGCAGTCGAGCACAGGGTTGTGCGTCTGGCGCCATCGCTGTGTGATAGAGGATCGATTGCGGAGCCTCCTCGAGGGCGACGAACTGTCTAGGGCGGAACGCGGGCGTGATTCGGAGTCCGAAGCCTTGACCGGACGTCCGATGTTCATGAAAGCAGACGAACCGACCGCAGCGTCATCGTCAAGCGTCTCGGCGCAATCCGGCATATCGCTCAGCAGACGATCGTCCTGCAAGGCGGTGTGGTGGTCGAACACGGCGAAACCGCCCGGTTGCTGGCCGAGCACTCCAACGATTACACGCGGGTGCAGGTCGAGTCCGTCCCCGACAACCTCGCCCGATCGGCGCCGCCGCGCGTCCAGAATCTAATTTGATCGTCATGCACGCCGTGCGTCTCGACGAAGCACCGAAGAGAGGTTTTCTTGATGCCAGCACTCCCGATCCCAGGTGTGACCGCCGTCCCCGGTCCGAGATACGACAGATCTGCTGTGGTGCCCGCCATCGTCCACTTTGGGGTGGGCAACTTCCGTCGCGCGCACCAGGCGATGTTCGTCGATCGATTGCTCGCAAGCGGAGAGAGCGACTGGGGAATCTGCGGCGTCGGCGTCCTGCCCTCGGACGTACGGATGCGCGACGCGCTGGCCAGCCAGGAGGACCTCTACACGCTCGTGCTGAAGAATCCGGATGGCAGCACTCGCGCCCAGGTGATCGGATCGGTCATCAACTACCTCTTCGCGCCGGACGACCCCGCAGCGGTCGTTGATCAGCTTGCCAATCCCGTCACGAAAATCGTATCGCTCACAATCACCGAGGGAGGATACGTACTGCCCGACACGGAATCGACCTCGGCCCCGAGCGCGTTCCGACTTATCGTCGACGCGCTGGCCAGGCGGCGTGCGGCGGGACTCGTACCGTTCACCGTCATGTCCTGCGACAACCTGCAGGACAACGGCGCGATCGCCGCACGCGTCGTGGTGGAATGCGCAAGGCGTGACGACGACGACCTCGCCGACTGGATCGAGGAGAACGTCGCTTTCCCGTGTTCCATGGTCGACCGCATCACCCCGATTACGACGGACGCGGATCGCGCCTTGGTGCGTGAGCAGTTCGGGGTGGACGATGCATGGCCCGTGATCGCCGAGCCGTTCGCACAGTGGGTGCTGGAGGACCGATTCACTGACGGGCGCCCGGCGCTAGAGAAGGTCGGCGTGCAGCTCGTTGATGACGTTCGACCATACGAGCTGATGAAGTTGCGCCTGCTCAACGCCAGCCATCAGGCGCTGGCATACTTCGGGCTTCTTCTCGGATACGACTACGCCCACGAGGCGGCAGTTGATCCGCTCATACAGAGTCTGCTTCGTCGGTATATGACTGAGGCGCGAGAGACGCTCGCACCGGTGCCAGGGATCGACCTCGATGAGTACGAGACGACGTTGCTCGAGCGCTTCGCGAATGCGGCTATCGCGGACACTCTGGAGCGCCTGGGCATGGACTCAGCGAACCGTATGAACGCCTTCGTGCTGCCGGTGATCGCCGAGGCGCTCGCGAGCGGATGGGTGCCGCAGGCGGCTGTGTCGATCGTCGCGGCGTGGACCCGTGCCAGGCCGCAGGAAAGCGCGGACGCGGCGAAGGCGTATCCGCTTCTCGAGCGGCTGCACGAGGACCGCCGGTTCGCCGCAGCACTGGGTGAGGTGCTGCGCGATCTCGACGGCATCGGTGCGGTGGAGGTCTTGCGCCGGTTGGCCTGATCGTAGTGTGAAGTCCCTGAAGCGGATATATATGGCACGCCTAGCCTCAACCAGCGCCACGGTGCGCCGACTGAGGCTAGGCGTCTGGGCCGCTACACCTGTCCGATGTTGAGGATGAGTAACCCAGCACGTGGCCCTCCGGTCGGGTTGCTCGTCATCGGTCTCCTCGATCAGCAGAATAGTTGAAGAGATCGTCTTTGCTGGTGTCGGTGATGCCCGCCCCATGTTCCGTCGACGCCGCCAGTCGCCCTTTCCTCGCGCCCCTTTGGCGGGGATGTGGCATTCGCTCAAGCGCGCGTCAGCGCGGCGTACGCTCGACCGCCAACGGAAGGGGCGGGAACGGCGCGGACAGCGTGCTCTGATACCAGTAGGCCGTTGTGGAGATGTCGTCGGCACGCTCGAAGAGACCGTGTTCCCAGGTGCCGATCTGCTGAAGAGTGACCCGCAGGTTCTCTTGAAAGAAGATAGGGTCCGGGAGGTGCCAACGGTACACCGCGTGCATCGGCAACATCGGAGTCCAGAACTCCGACGCCTTGGTCTCGTCCTTCGCGCTGGCGAACGGGTAACCGAAGTAGGGTGCGCTGAACGGGATTGGTTCGGGCTCCGGGTCGGCGCGCAGGGCGTTCTGGAACGCCCATGCGCCACCGGCGTAGTCCTCCAGCCCCGTGCTGCACAGCGAGGGCAGATCAGAGTCTCCGTCGATGTAGAACTTGACCTCACCTTCGCCCCACCAGTAGCGCTGCAGCGAGGCGAGCGCGACGTATGTGCCGACGTAGGTGCCTGTGCCTTCGATTCCATCGACGATCACATGATCTTCGCCGAGCGACGTTGTGCCGTTGCTCCGCCGCCACTGGGCGTGGAAGTAGCCGGGCCAGTCGTCGAAGTCATCGCCGGTCGTATAGTCGATCTGGAAGAACAGGTGACCGATGTCATCGCCGTGTTCGCTCGCGACCTCGATGCGTGCGGCGGTGCGGAACGGCATGGGGAAGTACGAGTTCATGCCTCCGGTCGGGGCGACGACGATCGGTTCTGACGTGACGAGGGCCCTGGTGCCGAAGCCGTTACAAAAGAAGTCGCCCACCGGCACCTCGATCTGCGGGTGCTCGGCTCCGTCCCAGTATGCGCGCAGGACGAGGTCGCGTAGCACGAACGGGCCTGCAGGCGTCTTGTCGGTCACGGTGATCCAGATGTGCCTGATCACTCCGCTGCCTGAGATCTCCGCCAGGGTGACGGTGCCGCCCGCGGGGAGTTCGTACCAGGCGCTGCCCTTGCGTCCCGGGCCGAGGTTCGAGCTCGCGGCGCCGGCGGCGCCGGGGGCTCCGGTTGGGTTCTCTGCATTGATTGCGTGGCTGCGAATGGAGCCGTCGTTGCGGAGGCTGTTCCAGGAGGTGGGCATCGTGTCGTGTCCTTTCGTGGGGCTACTTCACAGCACCCGCGGTCACGCCGCGGCTGATGGTGCGCTGGAAGATGAGGAAGAAGATGAGCGTGGGGATCAGGGACAGCAACGACCCGGCATTGACCACCGTGATGTCGATCGAGTGTTGTCCTCGGAGTGTGGAGAGTGCGATTGGCACGGTTTGCGATGCGGGATCCGCGAGAAGGATGAGCGGGATGTAGAACTCGTTCCATGACCAGATGAAGGTGAATACGACCAGGACGGTCAATGTCGGTCGCACGATCGGGAAGACGACGCTCCACAGGATGCGCCACCGGGATGCTCCGTCGATCGCCGCCGCTTCGAGGATCTCCCGGGGGAACGTCGACATGACGCTGGAGAGGATGTATGTCCCATAGGCGGCCCAGAGGATCGTGAATACGATGACGATCGACCAGATCGTATTCAGCGTCTTGGTGGCCTGAGCGCCGTAGAAGAGCGGATAGATCAGCGCTTCGTGCGGCACCATCGTGGCGATGAGCAGGATCGCAGTGACGGCTGTGTGTGCTCGGATCCGCCCGATGCCGATCGCGTAGGACGCCAGGAGCGCCAGACCCGTGCCGGCGAACGCGATCACTGTCGAGCTGAGAATGGAATTCCACAGTGCCAGCGGGAAGTTCACCCTGTTCAGGTAGCTGATGAAGGCGTCGAAGGTGAAGGTCGTCGGCCAGGCCAGCGGACCGTGCGCGGAGTAGTCGGCACCTGTCTTGAATGCATTGAGTACGAGCAGCAGAAATGGCGAGGCCATGACGATGGCGACCAGAATCGCGACGGCGAGCATCACCCAGTTCATCCGAGTGCGGCGCGGGCGATCGAAGGCGGTGGGATTGGTAAGAGACATGGTGGCCATCAGCTGTGCTCCTTTCGGGTCTCGCGGTGCTGCCAGACAAGCATCACGGCAGCGACGGCGAAGATGACGACCGACATCACGGTCGCAATGGTCGAGCCGTAGCCGACACGCGACAGCTCGAAGAAGTTGCGGTAGGCGTAGTACGAGGGGACAGTGGTCGACTCCTCTGGTCCGCCACCGGTGAGGATCAGGATCGGGGCGAACACCTTCAGGGCGGCGATCGTCGCGGTGAGCACTACGACGAAGATCTCGGGGCGGATCTGCGGGATCGTGATCGCCTGGAACCTGCGCCACCAGCCGGCACCGTCGAGCTCCGCCGCTTCGTAGAGCTCGGGGTCCACCCGTTGCAGGGCCGACATGAAGATGACGACCGGGTAGCCGATCTGCAGCCAGATGAGCATGAGCATGACGGCATAGATCGCGATGTCCGGGTTGCCGAGCCAGTCCGGGGGATTCGTGATCCCGACGCCCTTGAGGGCAAGGTTGATCGAGCCGTTCTGAGTGTCCAGGATCCAGGCCCAGATGAAGCCCGCAACTGCAATCGGAAGGATCTGGGGCACGTAGTACGTCGCGCGTAGAACGGCGATGGCCTTGTCGCCGAAGCGACGGCCGAGGTAGTCGAACAGCAGCGCGGCGAGGAGGATGCCGATGATCGTCGGCACGATCGTGATCGCCACGATCATGGCGAAAGTATTCTGGAACGACCGCCAGAAGGTGTCGTCGTGGAACAGGTCGATGTAGTTCTCGAGTCCGGCCCAGCGCATCGGCGCCTGGCCGCCCTTCCAATGGAACAGGCTCGTGTAAACGTTCATGACGAACGGTGCGCCGACGACGATCAGGAATCCGGCGGCGAGCGGAAGCAGGTAGAGCCAGTACGAGCCCCGTCGCTCGAGGGGCCGCTGCCTGTGTGCGGTTGTCCATGACATGGTTGGTGTCTCCTTCGCGGATGCGGGGGCCGCCGCGAGCGGCGGCCCCCGGGAGCGGTCAGCCGGCTAGGGCTGTCTCGCGTCCGTCGTCGTAGAACTTCTGGAGCTTGTCCGTGTACTCGTCGGAGGTCTCGTTTTTGTTGGACATCGCCTGCATGTTCGACTGGATGAAGTCGAGGAAGCCCGGGACGGGGTAGTCCGGGTAGAACGCGAGCGAATCCGCGTCGAGGAGCTCGTTGAACCGCTCGGTGTACTCGCGTGTCAGGTCGTCCTCGATAGTGGAGGCATCGCCAGCGAGGGGGAGGCCTCCGAGCTGGCCGATCTTGTTCTGGACTTCCTCGCTCAGCGTGATGTCGACCCAGTCGTATGCGAGCTCTTTGTTCTTCGCGTTCGCGGGCACGCCCCAGAGGTGGCCGCTTGAGCCCATCTGCATGTTCGCGCCGGGGAGGGTGAAGTAGTCCCAGTCGAACGTCGCTTGCTCGCGGATCCGGGCGAACTCGCCCTGATTCCAGATCAGCATCGCCTTGTCTCCGCTGAGGAAGTTCACCGTCGCCTGCTCGAAGTTCAAGCCCCCAAGCTCTTCTCCTACGTAGCCCTTGTCGATCCAGGACTGGAATCGGTCAGCTGCTCCCTTCCACGGGTCCTTTGAGAAATCGACCGGCTCTCGCAGGAACATGAAGTCGTCGATCGACTTGCGGTCCGCTTCAGCCCCGACCAAGGAGTACCAGATCCACATCTGGTTGAAGCCCTGGCTCGTCGACGCCGACGAGGAGATCGGCGTGATGCCCGCTGCAAGAAGCTTGTCCATGACGCCCTCGAACTCTTCAAGGGTGGTGGGTTCCTCGGTGATGCCTGCCTTCGCCCAGAGATCCTTGTTGTAGTAGAACATCACGTACTCACCGATGTTCGGGATGCCGTACCAGTCACCGGAACCTGCGAGGCCCTGTTCGTCGTACTGGGCGAAAGCCTGCATCGCGCCCGTGACCTTCTTGTCCCAGCCGTACTTCTCAACCTGATCGTTCAGTGGGGTGAGCAGGCCCTGACCCGCGAGCTGGCCGCCGTCGGCGTTGCCCTTGTTGAATTCGATCACGTCAGGGACCTTGTCACCCGTGAGGGTGATCTTCGCGTTCTGTCGCATGGCGTCGAAGCTCGTGGTCTGGAAGTCGACCTTCACATCGGGGTGCTTCTTCTGAAACAGCTCGAGGGCGAGCTGCCATCCCTGACCCTGTGCGGATTCGGGGTTCTCATACTGCAGGATCGTGAAGGTGTCGCTGCCGGCGTCGTCGCCAGACGACCCGCAAGCGGTGAGGGACGTCACTGCAACGGCGGCGGCCGCGATGCCGACTGCCAAGCGCAGCGACCTGCGCGTGATGGTTGCCATTGTTTCCTCCGTAGGGTGGATCGGTCTTTCGATGGTGGTGGCGCGCCAGGCGTGCCCGGGTACCGGTGACGCGTCTGCGCCGCCGGGGTATGGGTGATGGGATCAGGCCACTGGTGGGCCTACAGAGTCCCTTTCGACGAGGGGGCAGGTGATGCGCACGGAAGTAGGTGGCCCGTCTGCGTCCCCATGTATGCGGTCGATAACACGCCCGGCAGCCCAGACCCCCATGGCGCGATGTGGCAACTGAACCGTGGTGAGCCCCGGCTGAAGGGCATCAGCGATGAACTCCTGGTCGTCGAATCCGATGATCGAAAGATCGTCCGGGATGCGAAGACCGAGCTCGCTGCAGACCTGATAGGCGGCAAAGGCGATCTGATCTGAGAAACAGAACAATGCGGTGGGCCTTGCCTCGATCGAAAGTAATCGCCTCAGGGGGCCCAGCGCATGAGTAGTGCTGGGATCAGGCAGGTCGACGATGAGAGAATTGTCGGTGGCGATCTGGCATTCTGCGTGCGCTTCCAGATAGCCACGCAGTCTCAATTCTGAGGCGACGAATCGATCCCCGCCCACATTACAGAAGGCGATGCGACGATGCCCTGCTTCGATGAGTCGTCTGACGGCAAAGCGGGCGCCGCCTTCCTCATCCGGAACAGCGCTGTCGGCCGTGACGCCTGGCGCGGGGATCCCGTTGAGAACGATTACGGGCAGCGTCGGAGGAATTGACGGTAGTTCTACCACGCGGTGGTAGTCGGCTGCGATGATCATTCCATCGATATCTCGCTGAAGAAGCGATCGCGACGACTGGGCAACGAGCTCCGGACGGGAGATCGTCTCGATAATCATCGCCAGATAACCCGAATCCCAGGCACGGCTTTGCACTCCTTCGAGCATGCGCCCGGCGAAAGGTACGCTGGCTACGCCATCGGAGAGCAAGCCGATGGTATGCGTGCGCTTGGTTCGCAGTCCACGGGCGAGCACGTTGGGGATGTACCCCATCTCGGCTGCGGCAGCGCGAATCCGGGATGCTGTCTCCGTGTTCACCCGCCCTTGGTGGCGATCATTGAGCACCAACGACACGGAGGACGCGCTCACGCCGACAGCGGCTGCGAGGTCCTTCAGCGTGATCATGGCGACTCCTTCGACGTCAATCGTTTGATGCGTGAGTACCCAGGTACATCAATCGTTTGACCTGACGGTATGAACGTCAAACGTGTTGACGCAAAATGCCGTTACTGAACCGTTATGCCCTAGTCCTCGCGATGATCTCCCTCCGCCACCTTCGTCCGGGCTGTTCGACACGAACTTCGAAAGGTGCACTTCCGCCCCAAAGTCCAAGCGGAGCGACTCGACTTCGCAATGTAGCTCCGACTCTCGAACGGGCTGCTTGATACAGACAACGATTGCACTTATGGCTCAGGGACCTACTCTCCCGCGTAAGCTTCGGGCATGCGCAGAACGTTCGACGCCGAGGCAGACGCCGCTTACATCCAGCTCGTGCCCGAGATCGCCCCGGGACGCTCAGTGCGCAACGAGATCGTCGAGACCGCCGGCGGCACGGTGGTGCTGGACTTCGACAAGGCAGGGGTGCTCCTCGGCGTCGAGGTCCTCGGCGCGGAAAAGCTCCTGGACGGAGAGTTCCTCGCCGGCGCCGAGCGGTTCGACCAGGAGTAGGCATGTCGGCGAACGTCCGCCTCGTCCTCAACCGGAACAGCGAGCAGCCGTATGTCCTGCATCGCGAGGACTGCCCGACGATCCAGCATCAGGTGCGCGGCGATCTTCGGGAGGAGCTGCCGGCGGGTGGTTCGCGGATCCTCGAGTCCTACGAGGATGGGCTCGCGCTGATCGGCCCGAACGAAGGCACCGAGCGCTGGTACTACGACGCCGTCTACGTCACGCTCGAGGAGCTCGCGACGGTGGGTCGATACAGGCGATGCAAGACGTGCGCGCCGGACGCACCGGATGGCCCGCCGAAGGCGCAGGCGTATCTGAAGAAGGCAGCGACGCTCACGGCGTCAGACCTGGGCCGGGTCACCGCCGATGGCGCGATCATCCGTGTCGAGCACTCGACCGAGGGGATCGTCGTGACCCTGGACTCTGGCACGGTGCTTTCGCTCGGCGAGGGTGAGACGGTGGCTTTTCCGAAGCCGAGGCCCACAACGAACGCCTGAGCCTCTGTTGCGCGTCAGCGCACGCTGGTCTGTACCGGCTCCAACTGGAACAGCGGGTCCTTGAACGATCCGACTCGGGCGATGACGTGCACGTTGGTGCCGACGCCGATCGTGTCGGGAACATCGCCGGTCAGATGCAGGTCGTTCGTGATGTTGACGTCGCGGAACTGGAAGCTCGGGCCACCGTTCGAATGGGTCTCGCTGTAGTCGCCGTAAGAGATGAGGATGTCGTAGCGGGTGGTGTAGCCCTCGTGGTTGTTCATCGCCCCGATGGAGCCGTCGAACTCGATGAGCTGGCCGGCGTACTGCTGAGCGAAGGCCTCGACGGCGGGGCCATCCTGGGGACCGGTGAGCAGAGCCGCGAGGTCGGCGTTGTTCGCGGCAGTCAGCGGAGTTTCCTCGGCGGGAGCCGTTGCAATGGGCTCGTCGGGCTCTGTCGAAGGCTCGTCTCGCGGCGCGACGGCTTCGGAGCTGCGGGTGTCCGCCGGCGCCGGGGTGTCGTCCTTGTCGCCACCTGTGATGGCGACCATGATGCCGATGAAGATGCCCAGGACCACGAGCACACCGCCGATGATGGCGAGCGGCTTCCACGGCAGCGGAGGCTTCGGCCGATGGAACACCAGCTCCGTGCGGAGCTTGCCGGGGTTCTGGCTGACCAGCTCCCAGCCGTCCTTCTCCCACTTCGAGATCATGAGCTTCTCGGTGCCGCGCACCGTCTGGACGCTCTTGGTCTCGTACTTCACGGTCTCGGCCTCAGGGTGCGCACCAGTGTCCGACATCGGTTTCTCCCTCCCAGATCCCCGGGAGGACAGCTCACTGCCGGGTCATCGTGAGCATATCGGGTGGGCGCTCAGTCCGAGCGCGACAGCTAGGCGAGCGGGTACGCGACCACATCGGCGAGGCGATAACGCGCCCAGCCGTCGCCGTCGGGAGCATCCCACTGGAGACTCCGGCCGGCGCGGTTCAGGCGGTCGTGCTCGTCCTTGGTGACCCAGCACTTCTGCAGGAGCTGATCGAAGATCGACAGCAGGTGCTCCGGCGACGTGGCAGGCCCACCTGCGATCGGCTCCCGGTGCATGTTCGATCGCGGGTCAGCCTGGCTCGGATCGACGATCTCGACGATGATCCGCTTGAACGGGATCACGTGCTCGATCGTGCGTTCGGTCGCCGGCAGTTCCATCGCGTCCCTCGTAGCGAAGGTCACCGGGTGGCCGTCGTCGAGCGCACCAAGCATCTGCCGAAGCCGGCGCGGGTACCCTCCTGACCCCTTGGTCCAGAGGTTGCCGCCGGCGGCCAGGTGCGGCCGAACCTCTGTCTCGATGAGATCGAACGCAGCGATCGCAGCGCGGGCACGGCGGTCTTCTGCGCGCGAGGTGTTCATGGTGCGATCCTTCCACCGTCGGGAGACCGGGCGCATCCGTAGAGTGACCAATGAGAGCGTCAGTTCGCTCGTCGCCAGCACCGATGGGAGCAGCTCTTGATCACCTTCACCGACTTCCTGCCCGTTCCGGAGCCGCAGCTCACGAAGGTGAAGTTCAACATGCGTGCCGGCGACGGCAGCGGCGAGGCGTGGGACTTCCTCATGGACGATCACGAGCACTGGATCAACCTGAGCCGGTGGCGCACCAAGCAGACGAACAACAACATGGGCAATGCCCGCTTCCTGCTCGCCTTCGCGCAGTACTACCCCTATGGGCCGCAGTACTTCATCTTCGGTGGCGCGTTCGAGGTCAGCGAGATCAAGCCCGACCGGTACGACGACCTCGGATACGACCTGATACCGCTGCCGCTGCACGAGGACTACATCAAGCGCCTCATCATCAAGCTCGAAACACCCATCGGCCGCAGCCCGTATCTGCGGCACTACGCGGGGGTGCAGGCGAGCCTCAATCCCGAAGTGTACGAGCTCGCGCCGGATACCAAGCTCGGCACGTTCCCCGGGTATCAGAACGTCAGGCTCAGGCACCACGAGCTGCAGAGGATCATCGCGAACGACGAACCCAGCTGGAAGGACGCGCTCTCCAGCGTGAAGGGCGTCTACGTCATCACCGATCTCAGCAACGGCCGGCTCTACGTCGGCTCGGCGTCCGGCGAGGCCAACGGCCTCTGGCAGCGCTGGTCCGGATACGCGCACCTGAAGAACCTCACCGGCGGCAACGTCGAACTCGAGCAGCTGCGCGCCGGCCTCGGCGACTCGCACATCATCGGGAACTTCCAGTACTCGATCCTCGAGATCTTCGACCCCAAGACCAGAGCCGACACCATCCTGAAGCGGGAGTCATTCTGGAAGCTGGCACTGGATAGCCGTACGCACGGGATGAACCTGAACTGAGTCTCGCGTTCCCGTGGCGATTGTCGTACACGAGGGTCAGGCAACAGGAAAGCTTGTGGCGATCTCGGCATGCACGGCGTCGACGTCGAGCCCCAGCTCCGGCGCGGCGCCTATGCGCTTGACGAGCAGGCGCGGCCAGAGGACGTGGACGCCGTCGATGGTGAAGCTCCCGCCGATCATCGGCCAGTCCGCCTCAAGGAAGCAGAGCGCCCCATGGACGGGGATCTCGGACATGCCTGTGTCATTGAGGGCAGCACGCACGAGCGCTACCTGCTTGTGGACACCGTCGACGAGCTTGGTGCCGTCGCGGCCGCCGATGCGCAGAGATTCCACGCGGGGGCGGATGATGCCGCCGTCGACGCGGAGTTCTGGGCGCTTGTTCTTGTACCTCTTGGCGTCGATTACCCAGACACCTGACGGCGTGATGGCGATGTGGCCGATGTTCGCGCGTGTGCCAGGGATGCGCCTGTCGTGGAGGACCCTGGCGGGCGCTGGTAGCTTCTTCAGCCTCGCGGCGAGCATCTCCTCGCCGATCGCGCCGCGCTCCCACGCGCGAGTGTTCTGAGGTTCGTCCGACAGAGCGAGGATGAGACCGCCGAGCTTGGGGTGCTTCGTGCGGATTCTCTGCTGACGGTTGTCGCGGCGGCGCTCGTATTCGAGGCGGGCCGATGCACCCGCTGTTCCCTCGGCGATCTCGGGAGCTGCAGTGGGGGCGGCCGTAGAGCGGATCTGCTCGAGCGGAGCGCTCCAGGGCGGTGCGTCCCGGGCCAGCTGAGCTGTGGACTTGGTCGTCATGGTGAGCCTTCGTTAGGAATCGCGCTGCAGTTCCGCAGCGACGCGTTGCGCGAAGCTCGGCACGCCGCTACGGGCAAGCCGATCAAGGAGCTGGCTGATCTCCACCGGCGGCCGCCGCATCGCAGCCGACTGCTCTTTGACGATCCGACAGGTGGCGCCTGGCGAGAGATCGAACTGGTCCAGGAGGAACTCGTCGGTGCGGATCGCTTCGAGCCCCAATGGTGTCAGCACAGAGTCGGGGAAGTCCTTCACGTTCTCGGTGACGATGACATCGGCACGTCCCAGGAGCGCTGCTGCGACAACGTGGGCGTCGTCGGGGTCGGGTAGCTCGATACCTGCGACGAGCGACTCCCAGCCTTCGACAAGAGCGTCGTCGAAGGCTTCGTTCATCGACCGGAAGCGGCTGCGGAACCTACTCGGATCGGCGTCAGGGTGGATGCGTTCGAGCGCGCTGAGCGCCTCGTCGAGCACCTTCTGGGACCAGAGCGGCCGGAACGCGCCCGCATCGGCCATGCGGAGCATCGTGTCGCACGGCGCGAGCGGCACGATCACGCACGCATCGAGAAACGCCGCGAACCGGGCCACCGCTACGACTGCTTCCGAGCCGCGGCCAGTGCCTCTCGATAGGCGTCAGCATCGACGTCGAACAGTCCGTCTTCGTCGGCCTGTCGTGTGAGCTCGTCGAGGCGGATGCGACGGTCGGCGCGCTTGCGATCGCGGTACGCGAGCACATCGTGCAGTCGGAGCCTGCGATGCCTGGACTCGCCGAGCCGCTCGAAGGGAAGCTCGTCCTCATCGAGCAGCCGGACCAGGGTGCTCCGGCTGACACCGAGCAGCGCTGCCGCCTGCTGGGTCGTCAGCTGTCGATCGATCGGTTCGACACTGACGGCCTCGCCACGCTCCATTGCCGAGACGACCTGACGGAGCACGTCGTACGCCTGCATGGGGAGGGGGATCTGCTCGCCATCGGGACCGAGCAGCATCGCGGGTGCAGCGTGATCCTCCAGGAATCGGGCGAGCTCAAGCATCTCGCTGAGGTCCTGGGGCGGATCGACGACAAGCGGGTCGTTCGTGCGCGCGGCTGTGGTGGTCATACAGCCATTATCGCTCAAATCATCCAATTCGTCCATATCGATCAAAATCGACTCAGGTCGAGGCGACCCAATCGGCGACGACATGTCCGCCGCGCCCCATAGGCTTCGGGAATGCGCACCACATTCGACGCCGAAGCAGACGCCGCTTACATCACGCTGGTCTCCGAGATCGCGCCCGGGCGCTCCGTGCGCAACGAGATCGTCGACACCGCCGGCGGCACCGTCGTGCTCGATTTCGACCAGGCGGGCGTGCTGCTCGGCATCGAGGTGATCGGGGCGACCAAGCTCCTGGACGGAGAGTTTCTCGCCGGTGCCGAGCGGATCGATCAGGCGTAGGCACGATCCTGGCGCGCGAGTCGTTCTGGAAGAAGGCGCTCGACACCACCCAGCCGCACGGGATGAACTGGAACTGAGTCTCGCGCTCCGGTAACGACTTTCGCAACATGCTCTGTCGTCCGAAAGTGTCTATGGGCGCTGATACGGTCAGCGTCGGCATATCCACAGTTGAGAGGCACCCCCTTGAACATCACAGCACCCAAGCTCGGCGCAACCATTGCACTTCTCGCACTCCTCGGCATCAGCGTCGTGGGGTGCTCGTCGCCGGAGTCTTCCGGCTCGTCCTCGAACGAGGGCTCGAAGCCGGAAACCGAGCAGGTCCAGGAGGAGGAAGCACCGGAGCCGGTGAGCCTGGAGGGCGAGTGGAAGCAGAACAACTCCAACTCGGAAGACAGCTGGCAGCAGGCCACCATCACCGGTGACACGATCGAGGTCTACTGGGTCGCCGACGCCGGCGACACGAAGTCTCTGTACTGGGCCGGCACCGTCGAGATCCCCGCAGAAGTAAACTCATTCTCGTTCGACTCGGCCAACGACACGGCCAAGACCGAGAAGTCGATCATGGCCTCGGGTGATGCGACCAAGACGTTCACGTACGAGAACGACGAGCTCAGCTACGACGTCACCGCGATGGGCACGACGATGACGGTGCGTCTCAGCCGCGAGTAGACACCTTGCTCGCGCGACAGAACAGCCCCCACGCACTCGGAGAGAGTGGTGGGGGCTGTGCCGTGCTGGCTGGCTTCAGCTGGTGCAGGCCGAGTCGTCAGTCCAGGCCCACCGAACTCTCCGACCAGGAGCCATCATCCTCGATGCGTAGCACGTTGAGCCGGTGGGTGGCCTCTACGTATCCGTCGATGTAGAGGTGGCCCTCGTCAGCGAACACGGTGTGCACGCCAGGATCTCTGTGAAGCGCAGTGGTGCGGACGTGTCCGGCGACGATCCTCTTGCCGATCAGCATCGGGCCGGTCGTCGCGGGGAACTTCTCCGTGAAGACGTACTCAGGGGTGCCGTGGCGCCACAGCTCCCCGGCATCCTCGTCGACGCCGGCGTGCACGAAGACGTGCGAGTCGGTCTCGTGCACGAGTGGCAGGCTGCGGATCCAGGCGATCAGGTCTGCTCGTCGGGCCCGCACGGCAGCCTTGATGTTGCGGTTCATCGTGGTGCCATCCAGATCGGACGCGTCAGAGGTCGGGTCCTCGTGACCGAGAGCCTGGGCGAGCACCATCGGTTCGAGCAGCGACTTCACCGTGAGCAGGTCGAGGTCACTCATCAGCCACGTCAGTTCGTTGTCGTCATCGTCGAGCCAGTCGATGAACCAGAGGTCGTGGTTGCCGGCGAGAACGACGACCTGATCGGGGTGCGCACGCTGGGTCGCTCTGACGAGCTCGATCACGCCCAGCGAATCCGACCCGCGGTCGATGTAGTCGCCGAGGAAGACGAGGCGTGTTCCTGGGTCTACCAAGGGGATCGTGGCCAGAGCGTTGCGCAACTGCTCAGCGTGGCCGTGGATGTCGGAGATGGCGTATGTGGGCATGCGTTCTCTCAAGCTCTTGGTCAAGGAAGATCTGCTGACGATGGCCGAGTCCTCCCCGCCGACGTGACGAGGAGGACTCGATGTAGAGCGAACGGTCGCCTACGCGGCGCTCTCCGGCGAAGGGTCGTCGGAGGTTTCCGCCCCGGGAGTCGTGTCGAGGTCGGTGTTCTTGGGGAGGGTGCCGTTCTCTCGAGCGATGTCGGCGGCGAGGACGGCGACGACATTGGGGAGGCCGTTGACGGTCTTCTCCCACTGCGACGCGAACTGGGAGTTGCCGATCAGGCGTCCGGTGCAGACGTGGATGCGAACGAGGAACTGCTCTACGAAGGCATCCGAGAACGACGGGTGCTCGGCCACGGCACCGCTCAGGTGCTCTCGCAGCGCGTCGATGGCACCGCCGTGCCAGTTGTGCTCCGCGATGTGCGCGAGAAGCGGCGCCGGGTCGAACGAGGTGGGGTCGTAGCGGAACGAATGGCGAACCGCGTTGTTCTCCTTCACAAGGGCGGAGAAACCGACGCCGATGCGGTCCCGGTAGTCCTGGCCTTCCACGTTCGCCTCGGCGACGCTGCGACTGTTCGACGCGCTTTTGCCGACGTAGACCGTGTGCTGGTCCGCGGGGTTCTCAGCTTTGACCGCGTAAACGTACAGGTTCTCGGTCTCAGGGGTAGCCTCCTCGAGCACGATCCCGGCGCCGGCGGCGATCTTGACGAGCTGGTCGACGTTCATGAGCTTCACCATGTGATGAGTTCTCCTTCGTGGGCGCGACCGAGTGGTCGCGTGATTGGGTCGGTCAGACCTGGTGGTCAGCGGGCGAACGTGGACATCCACGTGTCCCAGTCGGTAGCTTCTTCGACGATCACGAGCGCGATCGCGCCTTCTGGGACGGCGGACATCGTGACGCTATCGACGTGGCTTCTCAGCGCAGCCGCGACAGCGGAGATCGGGAAGAGGCCAAAGACGAGGTCCTCGAGTTCGAACAGACGCATGGGGTTCAACCGACCAGCATCATCCGCATCATCTGCGATGAGCTGGGCGACGTCGGGTAGGTGATCCCCGTCGAGGGTGATGCGGAACTCTGCGATCGTGTCAGCGGCGTGCTGCAGTGCGATGAAAGCACCGCGTGCCGCGGAGGTGTCGGCAGGAATCGGGATCTGCCTCTGGTTGATGTATGCCGCGCGGACGTTACCGAGCACCGCGCGCTGCGCTTCCGTGTGGGCGACACCAGACTCTGCGGGCGCTTCGAGAACGGTTGTGAAAGCGTCGATGATGTCAGAAAGCGAGGAAAGGGCGATGATCTTGGTCTGAAAACTCGTCATGTTCTCTCCTGCTTTCATGGTGCAGCCTCACAGTATGGGGAGTCTCCGACACGGGTGCACCAGAGCCATATCCCGACTCAGCGGTCGTACTGACTATCGGCACAGAGGCGTCCGTTCGTAGCCTGAATGGTGGGTGCGCTACACCGGACGACGAGGCTCAGTTCCGAAACCGGGAACGGTCGCGCCGAGACCTGTCGTGGACGACAACGCAGAGAACTCGCGCCGCTTCATGACCTTGTCGACGCCGACGATGGCGGCGAGCTTGGCGACGTCGCGGCCGCCGGGGATGCGGTTGAGCATGTACTCAGGCGGGAACTGATCGAGCAGCGGGTTCTCGCCGGCGAACGAGCGTGAGGACTTCAGGGCGAAGATGCGAGTGGTGTCGAGCGCCCGGAAGCTATCGATCGAGAGGATCGAGGTCCCGGGATCTCCCCAGATGAGCCGGTCGAGGGGCTTCGTCCCGCTCCAGTGCTGCTTGATGCGCTTCTGGATGCCGACGAAGGCATCCGTGGCCCCGACGTACGCCTGGCGGTACTCATCGAGCACCATGATGTAGAGCCCAGCGACACCGTCCCACTTCGTGAGGTCGGTGACCTCGACCATGCGGCGCTGGCTCTTCACAGCGCGCTGCAGCGCGGCATCGAACGCAGCGTGGTCCAGGGATGCGAAGTGCGCCATGTTGAGGTCGAAGTTCGCCAGCGCCTGGGTCTGCATCTCCTCGCACCAGGCGTCGGTGTAGATCCGGTGATCAGCGTCCTCGTAGAACTCGTCGAGCTTGTCCCAGAGCTCCGGGTCCCTCTCGCGGGACCAGCGATCCAGCGACGAGCGCTTGTTGATCCGGGCGTAGGTGTCGCGGGTCATCCGCAGGCGCAGCCCGCGGGTCGCGCGGACGGGGAGGCCGAAGTGCACCGCGGACTCAGACGGCGTGGAGGTGCTGGTGCGCTGGCCACGGCGGGGCGGGACCTTGACGGCGACGCCCCAGATGCCTCTTCCCGGCCGGGGTTGCCAGCGGTGCCAGATGAGCGTGTACCCGTCGTCGACGAGCGCCTGCAGGCTCGCGTTCGCCTCGGCGCCGATCTCGACGTTGAAGATGCGGGCGGGGTCGAACTCGTGATGCTCACCCTCGGGGATCCGGCCGAGGGCGTCCAGCTCCCACGGGTCGGCATCCATCACGAGGAAGCCAGTGTCGGTCAGCTCGCGGCGCAGCTGAGCTGCGTCCTGCGTCGTCGGCGCCCACACGAGCGTCTCGCGCGGGGTGCTGGTGATCTCGAGTTCCATCGGCGCTGTCAACTTCTAGGGCGCCACGCGGCGGCCTCGGCGGCCATGTCGGCGCGTGCGCGGCTCAGCCGGGTGAGCTTGCGGGGGTTCTTGTCCAGGTTGATGGGCGGAGTGAAGTGCCCGATGACCGCGGTCTCGATCTCTCCGAGAGGGACTGGCATCCCCGCCGGCGCGGGCCAGACGGCAAGCGTGAGGCGCGAGTGCATCCACTCGTTGAGGTGTGCGTCGCCGCCCTCGGCGAGGGCGTAGTTCGCGAAGCGCTCGGGCTTCGCCAGGTTGCGCGGCACAGCATGGAGATCGAGCGCCTCACGCAGCAGCGCTGCGAACGACCGTCGGACGGTAGAGCCGCCGGTGCGCGGCTTGGACTTCGGGTTCGTGGCGAAGTGGCCATTGAGGTCACGGGAGACCAGACTCGCCTCGGCCTTGCCGACATACAGCGGCTGGTCCGGTGCGGGAGCGATCTCGAGGTCGTTCCAGGCCTGCTCATCGCCATAAATGGCGTACAGCCCAGAGCGAGCAGGGATGTGCTGCGCAGCTTCCGTAATCACCCAACGCTCTCCGGTGAGCGTGGCGACGGCGGCCGCGGCGAGGTCGTCGACGGGCGAGGTAGTCATGGGGTGACTCTACTGAGGCGTGGGGACGCTGCTGCTTATTGCTCACACCCCATCGGTCAGCGCTGCAGACCATCGTGGTGCTGCGGCAGCGCCGATGAGGAAGACAAAGCGCCTAACGGGTGGCACGAGCTGTAGTAGTGATTGCACTCGATAAGTTATACGTGGGCACCCCCATGCCCTCCGGCAGGAATCACAAGTTGAAATGAGCATCTATGTCTGACCTGGCCCGCGTGCGGAGCATTCACGATGTGCTGGAGCAGTACCGCAATGTCGCGTTCGACGAGTACGACAAGGGCGCGCATTTCGAGCGTCTCATCCAGGCTTTCCTGAAAATCGACGCTCAGTACGCACAGCTCTTCGACGAGGTGTGGCGCTGGAGCGAGTACCCCGGCCGCGGCAACAGGCCCGACACCGGGATCGACCTGGTAGCACGCAGCCGCGACAGCGGCGAGCTCACGGCGATCCAGTGCAAGTTCTTCGCTCCGAAGACGACCGTCACCAAGGCGATGCTCGACTCATTCCTTTCGGCCTCTGGGAAGGTGGGTCCCGACGGGGCCGCGGAGTTCGTCTCACGGCTGATCGTGTCCACCTCCGACACCTGGGGCAAGAACGCCGAGGAGGCGATCGCCGGCCAGAACATCCCCGTCGAGCGGCTGCGCGTGCAGGACCTCGACGAGTCGTCGATCGACTGGTCGCAGTTCGTTTGGGACGAGCCCGGAGACCTGGCGACCAAGCCGCGCAAGAACCCGTTCGACTACCAGCAGACCGCGATCAAGGACGTGCTGGCGGGCTTCTCCGAGCAAGACCGCGGCAAGCTCATCATGGCCTGCGGGACCGGTAAGACCTTCACCTCCCTCCGGCTCGCCGAGAAGGTGGTCCCACGCGGCGGGACCGTGCTGTTCCTCGTGCCCTCGATCGCTCTGCTCAGCCAGACGCTGAAGGAGTGGACGATCCAGGGGGAGGTGCCGCTACGGGCGTTCGCGGTGTGCTCTGACGTCTCGGTGGGCAAGCGCCGCACCGAGGAGGATATCCCGGTCACCGATCTCGCCTATCCCGCGACCACGAACGCCTCCGCGCTTCTCACACAGGTCGGCAAGGGCGACGCCTCCGACCGGATCACCGTCGTGTTCTCGACGTATCAGTCGCTCCCGGTGATCTCGAAGGCCCAGGGCCTGGGCCTACCCGAGTTCGATCTCATCATCTGTGACGAGGCGCACCGGACCACGGGGGCCGCTCTCACCTCAGACGACGAGAGCGCGTTCATGAAGGTGCACGACCAAAGCTTCGTCGCGGGCCAGAAGCGCTTGTACATGACCGCGACGCCGCGGATCTTCTCCGACGGCACCCGCAAGAAGGCCGGCGAGGTGGGCGCGAAGCTCGCCGACATGGACGATGTCGACATCTACGGTCCCGAGTTCCACCGCCTCGGCTTCGGCAAGGCGGTCTCGATGGGCCGGCTCACCGACTACAAGGTGCTCGTGCTCGCCGTCGACGAGGAGTTCATCGCCCGCGAGTTCCAATCACTGATGGCACGCGACGGCTACGAGCTCGCAATGGAGGACACGGCGAAGATCGTCGGGACCTGGAACGGCCTGGCCAAGAGGTCGGTGATCCCCACCGAGTACGACGACGATCCGATTCCTATGCAGCGCGCGGTCATGTTCGCGCAGAACATCAACACCTCCAAGAAGCTCGCGAATGCCTTTCAGCAGGTTGTCGAGGGCGAGATCGAACGGCTCACCGAAGCCGGTGAGGACACCTCACAGCTGCTTCATGTCCAGGCCGACCACGTAGATGGCACGCAGTCCATGCTGGTGCGTAACGCCAAGATCGACTGGCTGAAGGAAGCAGCACCCACGAACACGGTGAGAGTGCTCTCCAACGCGAAATGCCTGTCCGAGGGTGTGGACGTGCCGGCGCTGGATGCCGTGATGTTCATGAACCCGCGCAAGTCCGTGGTCGACGTAGTCCAGTCGGTCGGTCGCGTCATGCGCAAGATGGTCGGCAAGCGCTACGGCTACGTGATCCTCCCGATCGCCGTGCCCTCGGGGGTCACTCCCTCTGAGGCACTGAACAACAACGACAAGTATCGGGTCGTGTGGCAGGTGCTCCAGGCGCTGCGCGCGCACGACGAGCGCTTCGACGCCGAGGTCAACAAGCTCGATCTCACCAAGAAGACCGATCGGCTGATGGTCGATGTGATCGGCATGGGCGGCGGTAAGAGCGACGACGACTCGGGTGATCCGGTCGTCACTGGGACGGACAAGGTTGCAGCCCAGCAGCAGCTGGACTTCTCCAAGATCGAGGCATGGCGGGACGCGATCCTGACGAAGATCGTCCAGAAGGTCGGCGAGCGGCGGTACTGGGAAAACTGGGCCAAGGACGTCGCCGAGATCGCCCGGGCGCACACGCTGCGCATCGAGGGGCTCATCGGCGGAAAGAACAAGCGCATCCGCGAGGAGTTCGAGGCGTTCACCGAAGGTCTCCGGCTGAACCTCAACCCCGACATCTCGCACGACGATGCCGTCCAGATGCTCTCTCAGCACCTGATCACGCAGCCGGTATTCGACGCCCTGTTCGAGGGCTACGCGTTCAGCGAGAACAACCCCGTCTCTCAGGTGATGAACCGGATGGTCGAGGTCCTCGACGGTCAGAACCTCGAGAACGAGACCGACAAGCTCGAGCAGTTCTACGAGAGTGTCAGGACTAGGGCTGCCGACATCGACGACGCTGGCGCCAAGCAGACGATCGTCAAGGAGCTCTACGAGAAGTTCTTCTCCACCGCGTTCTCCAAGACCAGCGAGAAGCTCGGCATCGTCTACACGCCCAACGAGATCGTGGACTTCATCATCCATTCCGTCGACGACATCCTGAAGGACGAGTTCGACTCGTCGCTCTCGGATGAGGGCGTGCACGTGCTGGACCCGTTCACTGGAACGGGCACCTTCATCGTCCGGCTGCTCCAGTCAGGCCTCATCAAGCCGACGGATCTCGCGCGGAAGTACCGCTACGAGCTGCACGCCAACGAGATCGTGCTGCTCGCCTACTACGTCGCCGCGATCAACGTCGAGGAGACCTACCACTCGCTGCAGGGCGGCAACTACGTACCCTTCGACGGCATCGTGCTCACGGACACCTTCCAGATGTTCGAGGACGACGACAAGATGGACGACCTCGGCGTCTTCGCGGCCAACAACGACCGGGTGATCAAGCAGAAAGAGCGCGACATCCGCGTCGTCATCGGCAACCCACCGTACTCCAAGGGCCAGAGCTCGGGCAACGACGACAACCAGAACAACAGCTACCCGACCCTCGACGTTCACATCCGTGACACCTATGCAGCACGGTCGACGGCCACGAACAAGAACAACCTCTACGACAGCTACATTCGCGCGATGCGCTGGGCCTCGGACCGCATCGGTGACGAGGGGATCGTCGGCTACGTCTCCAATGGCGGCTACATCGACGGGAACACGGCAGACGGTCTTCGCCTTTCGTTGATCGACGAGTTCACCAGCGTGTATGTGTTCAACCTGCGAGGGAACGCCCGCACCGCGGGCGAGCGCCGGCGCATGGAGAAGGACAATGTCTTCGGGCAGGGCGCCCGGACGACTGTCGCGATCCTGCTGCTCGTGAAAAACCCGCAGCAGCAGGCTCCGGGAAAGCTCTACTACTACGACATTGGCGACTACCTCACCACCGAGCAGAAGCTCGGCAAGATCGCCGACTTCGGCTCGGTGAGTGGGATGCCGTGGACGCAGATCGAACCGTCGCCGGAAGGCGACTGGACGGGCAAGCGCAGCGATGCATTCGCGAGGTTCACCCCAATCGGCGAGAAGGACAAGGCGAAAGCACGCGAGACCCGGGTGTTCGGCAACTTTGGCCGAGGTTTGGAGTCTGGGCGGGACGCCTGGGTGTATTCCTCTGCGTCGGCGCCGCTGAAGCAGCAGGTCACCGGGATGATCTCTGCCTTCCAAGATGCTCGGCAGATGTGGCGAGATGCGGGCTCACCGAAGGATGCGGCTGCCTTCACTCGTCAGCCTGAGTCAGAGATCAAGTGGACGAGCACCTTGCGCGCTGAGTTCGTGCGAGACACAACAATCCAGGTAGTGAAGAAGCACCTTGAGTACATCGGCATGTATCGCCCCTTCTTCAAGCAGAACGTCTACTTCGATCCGACTCTCAACCACCGTCAAGGTCAGCTGAGGCAGGTGTTCCCTTCGTCGAGCACGCCAAACGTCGGCATTTACTACGTCGGGGCCGGCTCGGTCGTACCGTTCTCCGTGCTCATGCTCGACTGCATTCCCGACCTGCACGTCACAGGAGCCGGCAGTGGCGGCCAGTTCTTCCCGCGTTACACCTACCGCGAGATCGAGGACGATCCGACGACGCTGTTCCCCGGCTCCGGGACACTGCCCGTTTTCGATGAGATCGAGGGGCGTCTCGACCTCAGCGGCACCAGCGAGAACGCTCCGAAGTACGAGCGCGTCGACAACATCACCGACGAGATCCTCCGCGACTTCCAAGACACCTACGACAAGAAGGTCACGAAGGACGACGTCTTCTTCTACGTCTACGGGCTGCTGCACTCGCCCGAGTATCGCGCCGAGTTCGAGTCGGATCTGAAGAAGATGTTGCCGCGGATCCCGAAGGTGAAGGCCTTCCGGGAGTTCGTGAAGGCTGGTCGCGCGCTCAGCGACCTGCACCTGAACTACGAGAGCGCGGAGAAGTATCCGCTGACGGTCACCGAACGCGAGGACGCCTCGCTGCGCGTGACAAAGATGCGTTACGGGAAGGCCGGCAAGGGCGTCGACAAAAGCACCGTCATCTACAACGACGACATCACCCTCACAGGCATCCCGGCCGAGGCTCACGAGTACATGCTCGGTTCCCGCTCCGCGCTCGACTGGATCCTCGAGCGCTACCAGGTTAAGGCCGACAAGCCATCAGGCATCGTCAACGATCCCAACGCCTGGGGCGCCGAGCACGGCGACGAGCGGTACATCCTCGACCTCATCAGCAGGATCACGACGGTGAGCACCGAGACGATGAAGATCGTGAAGGGGCTACCGGGGCTGGAGGTTGCTGGTGGCTGAGGGAGTCTCATCTCGAGCCCAAGTGCATCACGAGAAGCTACTCGAGTGGGCCGATAATGCAAAGCGGTCACACGCGAAGGCATTCGAGGGCGCGAGGACTGACCCGCAGCACGCTGGCCACATCGCAGAGCAGACCTGGGTGGCGTTCCTGAAGGAGTGGCTCCCGCCGTCCTACGAGGTCGTCATGCGCAAGTACATCGTTCCAGAGATCGGCGACAAGCTCTTCGAGACCGATATCGTCATCCTTCGCCCGTCCTACCCGCCAGCGCTTCGCGATGATCCGAACATCATGGCTTCCGGAGTCGCAGCCGCATTCAGCGTGAAATCGACGCTGAAGCCACAGGGAATCCGTGAAGCCGTCGACAGTGCGATCACCCTCAGGCGATCGATGCACGTGCGGAAAGGCAGTCCCAGACGCGAGCTGCACGGCGCGTATCCGTATGGGCTTCTATCCCTATCGCACGCGTGGCAGGCGGACCCGTTGAGCGTACTGAAGACTCACGTGGAAGCAGCTCAGGCAAGCGTGTCGCATCCCCGCGAGCTCTTGGATTTCATCTGCGTACCCGACCTCGCCTGCGTGACAGCAGGCAGAGTGGCATGGGTCCCTGGGGAAGCGATGTCAGCGATGTCAGACGGTGCAGTGAATATGCCCGTCGCGTCCGCCGGCTATGCGTTCAGCAATCCAGAGGAAAGCATCGCTCCGGTGGCGAGCTTCATTGCCGGTCTGATCACGAAGCTCGCGTACCATGATCCAGCTCTGCAACCGCTCGCCGATGGATTCAGGCTGACAGGTACGCAGGGTGTCGGTGAAGGGATGCTGCGTCGCTGGCCGCTCGAGGGCATCTACAGCGCAGAGGTCCTGAAGAAACTGCCGTACCGGATGTTCAGCGATGATGAATGGCGCCCGGAGTATCACTGATCGGCGGTGCCGGCACGGCTGGTGAGCTCCCGGGGGCTCACCTCAGCGGTACTGCCGTGCCTGAGCGGCGATGATCGATTCGCGCAGAGAGTCACCGATGTCAGCGACGAGGACCTCGATGCCGGCGTCCCGGATCGCAGCCGTGAGCCAGGCGCCGGGGCGGCGAAGATACTGCGCCGCCGCCTCATCGGCGACAGCGATGACGAGTCGGACAGCACCGACCTTCTGGCCTGCCCAGGCGAGCTTGAATGCGTCGGTGGCGAGCTTGCGCGGCTGGGCACCCTTGAGCGCTCCGACGCGGGCGTAGGCCTCGACGAGCACGGTGCGATCGGGGCTCGCTCCGTCGATCTCGACGTGCGCATCGTCGATCGCGATCCGTGCCGGCGCGAGCGTCACGTTCAACTGCTCGGCAACAGCCGCGATGATGGCTCGCTCGGCCGTGCGCTGCTCGGAGGAATCGGAGGCGTGGACGGTCATGCGTCCACCTGCAGATCTGCGTCGAATATCGCCGCGGTGACTCCCGAGAGAAGATCGCCGGACTCCGCTTCCAGTGCCTCAGCGAGGCGCACGAGGGTCTTGACGTTCATCATCGCCCTGCCCCTTTCGTAGCTACGCACGTTGGAAGAGTCGATGCCGCTAGCCGCGGCGAGCTGATCGATGGTGAGCCCGCGTTGCAAGCGGAGCTCCCGGAGCGTTGTTCCGAGTTGGACGGCTGCGGCGGATGATGTGCGTGCCATGGTGGTACCTCCAGATCTCAGATGCTCGGCCAGTCGCTGGTGAGGTATGCCTCGACCGCGCGGTGCCGGAATGAGTAGGGCTTGCCACGGTCGATGATGCCACGCACGGTATCGAGACGCTGGGCGGTTGGGCCGGCGTCGGTGACCTTGGAGAAGCCCATCGCCTCTGCGATGCGGGTGAGCGTGCGCTCAGTACGTGGGAGCGCGGCCATCGCCTGGAGCAGTTGCTTCTCACGTGCGGGGAGGCGCTCGAGGATGCGCTCGACGTGCGCCGTGGCCTCACGCTGAGCGCCACGCCAGCCCTGCCGCACCTGGTCCGCGGTGATGGTCTGCGTGGTGCCGGCGTACCAGGCCTGCTCGCCGGCCAGCTGGAACAGGAACGGCTCACCTCGGCAGATGTCGACGATCATCGCCGCGGCGTCCGGGTCCATCCGGACACGGGTTGTGCTGCCGGCGCCGTCGGGCACCTCCCACCCGTCGAGCACGAACTCCTGCAACGCCGCGGCGAGGTCCTCGTCGTCGATCGCAGAGAGCGTGGTCGTTTTGAAGCGCCGCGCGAAGGTCGCACCCTTGCGCGCGCCAGCCATGTCCTCGAAGTCGGGCAGGCCCGTGAGATAGACGGCAAGAGGCAGGGACCGTCGGACGCGCGCGCCACCGGGGACATCGACCTCAAGCTCGTGGGTGAGGGTGTCGCCGAGCGCGATCAGCAGCTGCGAGAGAGCCTTCTCGTCGGTGATGTTCTGGATCTCGTCAATGTGGATCAGCGCCATGACGTCGCCCCGCGCGATCGCCGCGACGCCGACCTCGATCAGCAGATCTGTGAGCGCCGAGTACGGCTCGGGTCCGTCGACGCTGCGGAGGGTGAGCGAGATGCCGGAGGCGGCCACGGCCTGCACGCGGGAGATCGCATCTCCGATGCGCTTCTCGCGCGAGGTGGGAAGACCCGCAGCGTCCGCGAGCTTCAGCACGGCGTCGGCGACGAGCTTGAGGGGGTCGCTGCCGGCGGGGATGCGCAGCTGCGGGGTGACCCAGTCCCCGGCACGAGACGCCTCCTGCGCGATCCTGCGGACCAGGGTGGACTTCCCGAGCCCCGGCTCCCCGAGGATCGTCCGGCCGCGCTCAGAGAGGCCGGCAAGCCGGCGAGGGCGGACGACATCACGCCAGTCGCTCAGTTGCTCGGTACGCCCCGCCCAGACCTCCGGGATAGTGTCGGAGCCGGGGCTGAACGGATTGTCGAGAGCATCGCGCATGCTGATAACTTTATCAGCCCCCAGCTCTCTTGATAAGGTTATCGAGCACGGGGAGGCGGCATGTCGTTCGTAGACAGCCCGCACGGCGAAGATGCCAAGGGGCGAGAGTTGCACAGGACGTGCCCTGAGTGCCAGCGTGACTGCGAGCCGGTGCCGTTCGAGACAGCCGAGGGCATGCGGATCAGCTTCATCTGCCCGTTGCACGGCGTGCACACGGTGATCGATCCGTTCGAGTAGATTTCTCGGGATTGCGATGAGCCACTGACCGGCAACGTCGGCGTGTCACACATGAGATTTCGGATACCGAACTCACTCATGTCTGAGTAAGAACAATCAAACTGCGTGTCTAGCTGGTCGGGGAGATAAGTCGTTCGTTCTATATGTGCCCTACGTTGGCCGCATGACCGACGCGGAGTATCCCTACGGAGAGAGCACCTGGCCGTACGGCCTGGATTGCGGTGCGTACGATGACGAGCTGGATCAGTTGTTGACCTCCCGGGGGTGGGTGTCTGACAGGGTCTGGAAAGACGAAGTCATCTTCGATCGATGGCGACTGACTTTCCCTGCTGCTCGCGGACATCGAGAGGAACAGACGATTATCGCCTGCCACGACCGCCACGCCGACGAATACAACGTCGCGCTTGCGGGGAAGAGCGTGCTCGCCACCGTAACGATGACGCGCGCCGAACTGGAAAACGCACTCGACGATATTGAAGCCCACCGGCCGGAGTGGGGCGTGCGACGTGAGGCCAGCCAGTGAATTCGAACGGTTGGCGCAATGAGTTCGATGCACACCGGCTACGGCTCTTTGATGAGACCGCTCGATTTCTGGCCGATGGTCAAGCGCGGATGACTAATGACGACCGGTTGGCATGGAATCACCTCGCTGTGCAGCACCGCGAAAACCTCACACACACTGTTGCCGCGGTGTGGGTGGCCCAAGCTCGGGCGTTCGCGAAGATCGAGGCTGAGGTCCTCGGAACAGGCGATGGCGGGAGCGGCAGAGGGCGGCAAGGCGTGCCGCCCTCTGCCGACTGAGAGCCCAAGAAACTGCGTTCCCACACTGTTGAGCCGAGATGGGAGAGCATGTTCCCACGAAACCCCGCACGATCCAACGATCGCGCGGGGTTTCATCTTTGGAGCGTTGCCGCGGAAGCTGGTTTAGGTGGTCGGGATCAAGTCTCCGGCTGTGCCAGCGAACTGGGCGGTCTCGTTGGGGCTGAGGACTGTTCGCCCCCAGTCGGCTTCGAACGTCAATGAGTCCTCGCGCGACGCCAATAGCTGGGTGACGGCGTCAAGGAGCCGAGTCGTCCTCTTCGTCTCATCCCTGTCGGTCGAGACCTGAATGACTCCGTTCTTGCTCTCCCTTGGTTTGTGTTCGGCCCGCACATCGAGCAGTTCGTAGAGCTCCTCAACGACAGCGCAACGGGCGTACTTTGCGACCTTCACCGCCGTCTCGACGCTTCTCTCGTGCTCCGCCTGTTCTGCTTGCAACTGGGCAATCTGCTCCGCGCGCAGCTGTGATCTCGTCTTCCTCATGGTTGGGTCCTATCGATCGTTGTGTTCAAATGCAGCCCCGGCTCGCGGCGCTCGGTCTGGTGATTGCCGCCGAATGCGGTCTGACGACTACGCGGCACGAATCTCCGCCGACGAGTCACTTGCGCTTTCGCCCTCACGGGCAGCGCGCTCTGCGAGTGTGGTGGCGATCTCACGGTCGTGCCGCCCCTTGTGATAGAGCTCTTCGAGGCTCTTGTGGTTGCGGATGAAGATCATCGGATGCAGGGCATGCACCTCCGACGGAGTCATGTCGCCGTTGTAGACCTTGAGGCGGATCTGGTCCGTCGACTCAACAGTAGGAACGCATCCGGAGGCTGCGAAGCCGAAGTAGCGGTCGATCATGTCGCGAAAGTCGAAATTGGAGTGCACTGCGGAGTCGGAGTAGTGGAACTTGCCATCTTCCTGTGCCTCGATGCTCTCGTGCAGCAGGTAGCGGCAGTACCTCTCGAACGCCCCGTGTTGACCAGAACGGTCGCGAAGCGGACGCAGCGCCGTAGCCGGCAGGCCGAGAATCGAGGATAACTGCGTCGATGTGCGGGAGTTCGTCAGACGCAACGCACCCTGCAAGTGAGGAGCGGAACCCTCGTCGCGGTCATGGATCAGCCACATATAGCGGTCGATTGATCTGCGCTGGAGTCCGGCACTGAGGTGGTCGATGTCGGCGAAGAGGCGCCCCGTGTCGGGGTGCCGGAGCGGCAGAGAGAACTTCCACATTCGCGCGCGGATCGGCGTCGCTCCGGGAGGCTGGAGTGCATTCGTTGCCTGAACCGGAGACACCGACGAACTGTGCCCGGTAGCGCCCATCGAGGCCCATGCGGTGCCCACTCCCGTCACCTCAAGAACAGGGCGGGCGCGCGTGGGGACGACCTGGTCGGAACCGAAAACCTCTCCGCCATGCCCACTCTTGCCCACTCCAAGGGCGTGGGCAGGACTCGGAAGAGATGCGGGGGAGTTAATCGGCGGTACATACGGTACATCCGGTCCGTGCTGTGGGGCAGTCTGCGGCATCGACATCAGCGCTGCTCCTCGGCCGTGCTCTTGCGCTCCTGTGCGAGGAGCCACGAGTCAACGGCCTCAGGACGGTAGCGGACGGTGCGGCCGACGCGGAGGTACGACGGACCGTAGCCGCGGATTCGCCACTCGCTGAGCGTGCGCTCTGTTGTTCCGAGTGCGTCGGCGAGAGTCGCCGGAGAGATAAGGGAGGCGAGAAGCGAAGAACCTGTGGCCTCGAGGGTGGGTGCGGACATAATGATCCCTTGGAGCAGCTTTGCTTCCAAGAGACCCGAGCGCCTAGTCGTGTGGCCGGCCGTCTGGCGTCGGTGGTGCCGTTTTCGCACCGTCTCTATCGCGTACTTGGACTTCGCGGAAGTGCTACCCCTGAGGGCTCGACCTTTGAAGTGCTTTACCTCGTACTTGCCCTTTATGTCTAGTTGATCTTCGGGCCATCTGTTCAATTGGGAGATTTACTTTAGCATCACTTTTCACTCGTTTATCAACAGAACTGACGAATCTGCTCACATCAGACTGCTTCTGAGCGCTCTGGAGATCAGCCGGATCACCGTATGCTCACATTTGTCCCCATCAATCACGACCCACCGCATAGGAGTTCAATGGGCAGCGCATATGCCTACGACACCCAGGCCGGCAAACGTTGGGAAGCTCGCTACCGGAAGCCCGACGGCAAGACTGCGCGCAAAGGCGGCTTCCTGCGCAAGCGGGACGCTGAGGCATACATCACCACCGTCGAGTCGGCCAAGCTGCAGGGTGCATACATCGCCCCTGGCGAATCGCGCATCACGGTGGGCGAGCTCGGGGCGCAATGGCTTGTCGCGCATGAGGCGGCGGTCAAGCCTTCAACATTCCACAGCGACGAGAGTGCCTGGCGGATCCATGTTGACCCCGCGTGGGGTGATCGCGCCGTGGGGACCATCCGCCACACGGAGGTGGCAACGTGGGTTGCCGAACTCAGCCGGGATCGATCGCCGACGACTGTGAAGCGCTGCCACGGTGTGTTGGCGGCCATTCTGGATGGCGCGGTACGCGACCGGCGGCTGCAGTCCAATCCTGCTCGCGAGGTGAAGACTCCGCGCAAGCAGAAGAAGCCACGCGGCTACTTGTCCCACGCCCAGGTGGAGCGTTTGGCAATCGCTTCTCAGTACCCGGACTTCGTCAGGTTCCTCGCCTATACGGGTCTTCGCTGGGGAGAAGCCATTGGGCTTCGTGTGCGTGATATCGACCTCAAGCGTCGTCGTCTGATTGTCAACGTCAACGCCGTCATCGTGAACGGTCACGTCGTTGTCGGTTCGCCCAAGACGCACGAGCGGCGCTCAGTCGTATTCCCGGGCTTCCTGGATGGCGCACTGACGCGCGCAACACAGGGCAAGAACGCCGACGATCTGGTGTTCCCAGCGGATGCCGGAGGATACTTGAGGCCCGGAAACGCAAAGTCCGGTTGGTTTTCCGGAGCAAGCAAACGGGCTCGGGCTGAAGATGCCCTCGCTGCGGTCGAAGCTGAAGATCGTGGAGGGGAGTTCCCCGGCGTGATGCCGCGCGTCACGCCGCACGATCTGAGGCACACGGCCGCCTCTCTGGCGATTAGTGCCGGGGCGAACGTGAAAGCTGTTCAGCGGATGCTCGGGCACGCGAGCGCTGCCATGACGCTAGATACCTACGCAGACCTCTTCGAAGACGACCTGGACGAGGTCGCAGCCGCTCTCGATCTTCAGAGGTCAGCCGCTCTCCAGCAGTAACACAGCGGTAACGTAACGCCTGCGCTGGCTCGTGAGATCTTGTGGGCAGATGTGAAGAAGAAGCGCGAAATTCCGGGGATTCCGCCTGCTGCTACGGGGGTTCCAGAGTTGCGATATGGGTTCAAATCCCACCGTCACCGCCATGGAAACCCCCGAGAGATCGGGGGTTTTTCCGTGTCCGGGGTGGGGAGTGGTGCATCCGTGGTGCAGATTCGGAGAGCGCCTCACCAGAGTGCCGCGCGGGACCTCTCGAGGCCGCGATGCGATCTGGGTTCAAACCCCACCGTCGCTGCCGCGGCGTCGGCTTGCGGTGCGGCAGCTATAACAGAAGGGACCCCGCGGCATCTGGCCTGTTGCCACGATGCGAGGGTGCCGACTTTGCGCGGGCGATCCTTGATGAGATCGAGGACCCGCAGCATCATCGAGAGCACATCCACTACGCGTACTAAGCGGCACCACGACTAAGCGGAGGCCGCATAAAAGGTGGTGCCTCAGGTGTCGCTGTGGGTTGCGGCCGGTGACGATTTTTCTAGTTTGGCGACGTGGTGGAGCCAGCGTTGGACGGCATCGAGTTCGGTCTCGGTGAAGCCCTCGGTCAACTGCTCATTCAGTGCCGTGAGAGCGGTGCGGGCTCGTTCGAGGGTGGTTCTGCCTTCGGCGGTCAGCGCGAGCAGCGACGAGCGATGATCTGCCGGGTCGGGTTCTCGGCGGGGTCTGTCCGATCACGATCGTTGGTTACTCACTCTCGTTGGAGGCTGCCGCCATGCCGCAGAGGTGGGTGGTAACCCGGTTCTGGCGGACCGTTTTGGTCAGCCCGACAGCCGCGCCGCGAGTCGCGTTCGGTCATGCTTTCGATATGTGGCGGGGTATGCGGCGACCGCACCCTAAGAGTGGGCAGCCAGGTCACTGCCCACTCTTGGACATCTCGGCGGAGGGCCGATCGCACTCGCGCGAAATGCTTACGCGGTGTGCCCGGCGTCCACGGGCAGGGCGACGCCGGTGACATAGCTGGCGTCGTCACTGCTGAGCCAGAGGACGGCGGCAGCGATCTCGTCGGGGCGACCGAGGCGTCCGATGGGCACCCCGGCGGCGACGGTCTCGAGGTCGAACTCGCCGCGAGCGACCATGCGGTCGACCATGGGGGTGGCGATGGTGCCGGGGCAGACGGCGTTGACGCGGATGCCGAACTGGCCCTGCTCGAGTGCGACGCTCTTCGTCTGCCCGATCACGCCGTGCTTGGTGCCGTGGTAGGTCGCGCGTCCCGCTCCACCGACCAGCCCGCCGAGGGAGGAGCAGTTCACGATCGCGCCGCTGCCCTGCTTGCGCATCTGGACGAGCTCGTGCTTCATGGACGCCCACACACCCTTGAGGTTGACCGCGACCGTGGCGTCGAACGCCTCTTCGGTCTCCACGGAGGCGTCGGTGGGCGGGTTCTGGATCCCCGCGTTGTTGAACGCCATGTCGAGGCTGCCGAAGGCGTCGACCGTGGCGGCGACGGCGTCGCGGACCTGCCCTTCGTTGGAGACGTCGCAGGTGATCGCGATCGTCTTCGCGCCAGCAGCGTTGAGTTCGTTGGAGAGTGCCTGGGCGGCGTCGCCGTTCCAGTCGATGATTGCGACAGCGGCGCCGGCGTTCGCGAACGCTCGGACGGTGGCTTCGCCCATTCCGGCGCTGCCGCCGGTGACGAAGGCGGTCTTGCCGGAGAAGTCGTAGTTGAGCATGAGGGTTGTTCCTTCTTCAAGAGTTGTGTGGCGGCCGGCGAGAGGTGAGCCCCTCCGGTCACGCCGGGGTGCCGACGCGTGTCGGTCAGCCGGTGAATGGGTCAGGCGGTGAGCATGACCTTGGTGGCGCGACGCTCGTCCATGGCCCTGTAGGCCTCGTCGGCCTGGTCCAGGGGAAGGGTGAGGTCGAAGACTGTGCCGGGGTCGATCTTGCGGTCCCAGATCAGCTGGATCAGGTCGGGCAGGAACTGCCTGACCGGGGCCGGGCCACCGTGCAGGTGCACTCCGGACATGAACAGCTCTCCGCCTTCGAGGGAGACGTCGTGCGAGACGCCGACGAACCCGACGTGCCCACCGGGGCGGGTGGCGCGGATGGCCTGGTTCATCGATTCCTGGGTGCCGACGGCTTCGATGACGCTGTGCGCGCCCAGTCCGTCGGTGAGTTCCTTGATCTTCGCCACCCCGTCGTTTCCGCGTTCTTCGACGATGTCCGTGGCGCCGAAGTGACGAGCAAGCGCCTGCCGATCGGCGTGACGGGACATCGCGATGATGCGCTCGGCGCCCAGCTGCTTCGCGGCGAGGATTCCCAGGAGACCGACCGCACCGTCACCGACGACTACGACCGTCTTGCCAGGACCTGCTTCCGCGGCGACAGCGGCGAACCATCCCGTTCCCAGGACGTCGGAGGCCGCGAGCAGATGCGGGACGAGGTCCGCCTCCGGCTGTCCGGGGGTAGCGACCAGTGTGCCGTCGGCGAGAGGGATGCGGGCATACTCGGCCTGCGTGCCAATGGTCCCCATGAGCACGCGGTGCACACAGTGCGACTGGTAGCCCGTGCGGCAGATATCGCACGTGTTGTCGGACGCCCAGAAGGACCCCACGACGAAGTCGCCCACCTTGACGGTGCTGACCTGATCGCCGATCTCTGTCACAACACCCACGTACTCATGGCCCATCGGCTGCGGGTGCTCGCCGAGCGGCTCCACCCCGCGGTACGGGTGCAGGTCTGAGCCGCAGACGCAGGATGCCGTGACCCGGATCACGGCATCCGTCGGCTCGACGATCGTGGGATCGGTTCGTTCTTCGACGCGGACGTCGCCGGGGGCGTACATGACTACTCCACGCATGGTGGGACTCCTTCGATTCGTGCTGTTTCCGACACCGCGGATGAGCCGCGAACGTCGGAGTTGCTGAGTACCATCAGACGCCGTTCTGCGCTGGCGTGCCAGGCGCTGTCTAACCCGGTTCTGACAGCCCCTCCATAGATCACGCGAATCGGCTTAGCGTGGAGGCATGAGCAACCGCGAAGAGGTCCGTGACTTCCTCACCACCCGTCGCGCCCGCATCACCCCCGAACAGGTGGGCATCCAAAGCTTCGGCACCCGCCGACGTGTGACAGGTCTCCGCCGCGAAGAGGTCGCGCTCCTGGCCGGTGTCAGCGTCGACTACTACACGCGCCTCGAGCGGGGAAACCTCTCAGGCACGTCCGACAGCATCCTCACAGCCATCGCCCACGCCCTATCCCTGGACGACGCCGAGCGAGAGCACCTGTTCGACATGGCCCGCCATCAGAACGACAACCCCCGTCGTCCCACCAAGACAGCGCCCGTCGCAGCCGTGCGTCCGGAGCTGCAGTATCTGCTCGACAGCATCCGCGACGCCCCGGCGACGATCGCGAACAACCGCATGGACATCCTTGCGGCCAACGACCTCGGCTACGCGATGAACTCAGAGATGTTCCGCGGCACGCTCAGACCGGCCAATCACTCGCGGTTCATCTTCCTGGACCCGCGGGCCGCGGACTTCTACCCGGACTGGAATCGCGCCGCGAACATCAACGTCCAGATGCTGCGCAGAGAAGCGGGCCGAAGCCCGCACGACGCCCAGCTCGCCTCGCTCGTCGGCGAGCTGTCGATGCGCAGCGACGAGTTCCGAGCCCGCTGGGCGGCACACGACGTCCGTCACCATTACACGGGCATGAAGCAGTTCCGTCACCCCGTCATCGGACTGCTCGAACTCACTTTCCAGACCCTCGAACTCGAAGGCGATCCGGGGCTTTCCCTCACGGTCTACCCCGCGATACCCGACAGCCCCAGCGCGGAAGGGTTGAAGCTCCTGGCTTCCTGGGCCGCCACCGAGAACATCGCCGACCGCGCCCGCCATGCCTCCGTCTAAAGGCCTCCATCTCTCCCGAAGGAACCATGAACGCCACAGCGCACGACGCCACGCCCCTGCCAGACTCCGTCCGGGGCATTGCCGTCTCCTTTTCGGGCTGGCGTGGCTCACGCCACGATGAAGCTCGCGATCACTAAGGGCGCTGCCCCAGCTTGAGGCTTTCACGCCGCAAGGCTCTGTTCCTGCGCTGGACGAACTTGGCTCCCAAGCCGGCACCGATGACGACGATCGGAGTACCGATGAGGAAGATCATCGGTGACGCTGACGGTAAGCCAGTCGCAAGCAGGGCGAGGAGAATCAGGGCGGCGCCAACGCTTCCTATGAAGATCAGCCAAGATCGCATGGGCTCGCCTCTTTCCGATGCTCACTCAAAACGGTGTGGCTGAACGACAGTTGATCACAGATCCACCCTGGACGTCATACCACCAGAGAGTGCGCCCACCGCTGCATCGTCAGCGAGCCTTCGGGGACGACGTATTGGTAGAAGGTGTGGCCATCTTCGGTGATCTCGTTTCGCTCCGCAGGCGAGGCTTCGAGCTCGCCGTCGGCGACAGGATTCACCGACGGCGGCGGAGGGCGGGGGCTCGTGCGCGCCCGCCAGCGCCTCATGCACCATGGTGGGCAACTGCAATCGGAAGCGACAGCGGATGGGTGGATCCTCCGCGCCTCTGTTCCGGCATCTGACACAGAGCAGGGGCGGGGTGCGACGGAGTCGTAGAGTCGGGCGGCACACCGACTCTGTGCGCTGTCCTTCTCAGTGAAGGGTTTCGCCTCGCTTGAGCATCTCGACGTACTCGGCGACGCGAGCGGCGCGCGAGGTGGGTCGCTTGAGGTTGGCGACACGGAAGGCCATCGCGAATCGGTTCTGCGCTGATTGGGATGCGAAGGCTCTGGCGATCTGCGGGTCCGCGTCGAGAGCTTCCTTCAGCTCCGCGGGGAGGTCGCCGTCGCGTTGGCGATACGCGTTGTCCCATCGGCCGTCCGCCTTCGCGCGGTCGATCTCGTGCTGACCTTCTGGGCGCACACGGCCTTCCGCGATCAGCCTCGTCACGTGACCGATGTTGACCTTCGACCACATGCTCCTCGGTCGCCGCGGCGTGAAGGTCTGCAGGTAGTAGTCGGCATCGACCGCGTGCGATTGCCCGTCGATCCACCCGAAGCACAGCGCGACATCCAGTGCCTCGGCGTACGTGATCCCTGGTCGGGTCGTCGCCTTCTTGCGCAGTCGTAGTCGCACCCCGTTCGGATCGGGGTCCGAACTCAGCCAGGCCTCCCAGTCCGCGACGGTATCTGCGTGCAGCTCGGGCTTGTTCGCGCGGTCGGCCATGAGGGGAGGATAGTCCCCGGGGTCAGACGCTCGCCGTGTCGGTGTACCGCTGCCCGGCGAGGTCGTCGTCACACTCGTTCATCGGACACGGGCCCTCGGGCTAAGGTGCAGTCATGGGCACCATCCAGTACGGCAACGGCGACGCGATCCACATCGAGGACCGCGCACTCGCGCACCTCAAGATCGTCATCGCGACCAAGCTTCGTCGCAACGAGAGCTTCACGCTCTCCTGGAAGCATCCCGAAGGCGACCCGGTCGGAAGGTCGACGATCTGGCTTCACCCGTCGATCCCGCTGCGATTCACGTTCGACGAACCCGACGCACCGCAACTGAACGTCAGATGGGTCGAAGAGCTCATGCACTCCGCGAGCTCCACCGGTGGTATCCAGCTCGTGGACGAGGTTCTCGACACCCCGGAATCCTGACCCAGCAGGACACCGACGACAGCCGACGCGCATCGTCTTCCGCTCGATCACTCGGTGGTCAGGGCGGGAAGCGTCCGGACGGACGGAAGCGCGGAGGCGAGGACGACCACCAGCTGCGCAGCGAAGACGATGACCGCTGCGGCGATACACCAGGACAATCCGACCGTGGCCGATATCACCACGCCGAGACCGGCGCCGATCGGTCGCGCGCCATACGTGGAGACCACCACCAACGACGACACCCGACCGATCATCGGGGGAGGCGTCACTGCCTGACGCAGCGAGGTCGTGGATATCGACCAGAGCACGGGTCCGAAACCGAAGAGGAAGAACGACGCGAATGCCAGAGCGGATGTCGGGATCCACAGGGTCATGCCCATCATGATGGCCGCGATGAAGCCGCCGGCGGGTCCGAGCACCGTCATCCGGCCGAAGCGGGTCCGCCGTGAGAGCGGCTGGGCGAGCGCCGCCCCGATGACCATCCCCGCCCCGTACGATCCCAGTGCGATTCCCACCGTCGTCGGTGTCATGCCCAACTGATCCAGCGCATAGACGACGAAGACGGACTGGATCAGGAACCATCCGATGTTGAAGATCGTCGACGTGACGATCATCGGACGGAGAAGCGGGTGGCTCAGGACGAACCCCACCCCATGCGCGACCTCGCGCCAGACCGATGCGCGAATCGCTGTTGCGTTCCGAGGGATGTCGAGTCGGAGCAGCAGCGCAGCCGCAGCCGCGCAGGCGACGGTCGCCACCACCAGCGCCGTCTCGGCCCCTGCTGCCGAGACGATGGCGCCCGCGACGATCGGTCCGCAGATGAAGGCGGCGCTCCTGCCGAGCTCCAGCCACCTGTTGGCATCCATCAGGCGGTCATGGGCGACGAGCCGAGGCACCGATGAAGGGACGGCGACGCTGACACCCACTGTGCCGATCGCGCCCACGAAGCCGAGGACGAGAAGGGCGCCGAGAGAGAGGGTGTCGAGCGCGATGAGGACGACGATGCCACCCAGCGTGGCCGTTCGCAGCAGTTCAGAGGCGACGAGGACGTATCGCGGAGAAGTGCGATCGATGACGAGTCCGAAGGGCAGCGCGAGCACGAGGAACGGCAGGGTCTGCGCGACCTGCAGCAGCGCCGTCTCCGTCGCTCCGACATCGAGCGCGAGCACGGCAGCCAGGGGTACGGCGACCAACGCGATCTGTTCCGCCATCTGGGTCATGACGCTCGACCACGCGATGCGTGTGAACCGGTGCGGGAGAGGGTCGCGTCGGGTGCTTGCCATGCGTCGAGTCCACCAGGGCGGCATCCGCAGTTCTGGCGGAAATCAGACCTCGCATCTCCCGCGGGAGAGCACGACCGATCTCACCCTCAGCGGCGTCGGCGGGCGGAGTCGACGAGCCACGGATAGGTCGGCGGTGCGGCGTTGTAGACCCGCTCGCCGGGGGCGACGATCTCGTCGATGCGATCCAGGGTCGCATCGTCGAGCACGAGATCGGCCCCGGCAAGGGCGGCATCCAACTGTGTCATGGTGCGGGGGCCGATGATGACCGACGTCACGGCCCGGTGCGCAAGCGGGAACGCCATCGCGAGTTCGGGCAGGGTGGCGCCGATGCCGTCGGCGACTTCGACCAGCTGCTCGACGACGTCGAGCTTGCGGGCCGTCGTCGGGTCGCTCGGGTCGAACCATGCGGGACGGAGGGCTGAGCGCCCGGCATTCTCGACGGACACACCCTTGCGGTACCTGCCGGTGAGGAACCCGAAGCCGAGCGGGCTCCAGGTCAGCACGCCGAGACCGAGCCGTTCGGCGACGGGCAGCACGTCGGCCTCGATCCCGCGATCCAGGATGTTGTAGGGCGGCTGCTCGGTGCGGAACCTCATGAGATTCCGCTCGCGTGCGACCTGATCCGCGTGGACGATCTCGTGGGCCGGGAACGTCGAGCTCCCGAAGGCTCGGATCTTGCCCTCTCGAACGAGGTCCGTCAGGACTCCGAGCGTCTCCTCGATGTCGGTGTCCCAATCGGGGCGGTGCACCTGGTACAGGTCGATGTAGTCGGTGCCCAGGCGGCGCAGGCTCGCTTCGACGGCGCGGATGAGGTAGCGACGCGAGTTGCCGCTGGTATTCGGCGCGGGGTCGTCATCGAGCGGGAAATGCCCCTTGGTGGCGAGAACCACCGCGTCCCTTCGGCCCTGGAGCGCCTTGCCGACGATGACCTCCGACTCGCCGGCGGAGTACATGTCGGCGGTGTCGACGAAATTGATCCCGCGGTCGAGAGCGGAGTGGATGATCCGTACCGCATCGTCGTGGTCGCCGTTGCCGATGGAGCCGAACATCATCGTGCCGAGTGTGTACGGAGACACGGAGATGCCCGTTCCTCCCAGTCGTCTGTACGGAAGCATCGTCACTCCATGTCGTGGTCGTCGGGCGTCGACGGATACGACGCTCCGGTCGTCGGACGTATTCCTTCGGCGCTGTCGAGCTCGTCGCGAACATCTGCGGGCGCGCCACGGTGGAGTTCGAGCCACCGGGTGAGATCAGCCGTGAGCGCTTCGGGGCTGTCCAGTTGGATGAGATGCCCGGCATCGGCGATCTCTGCGAGAGAGGCGCCGGGGATCATCGCCTGAAGTCGGGTGCCACGGTCGCTGGGGATCCATGCGTCGTCCAGGCCCCAGACGATGTGCACGGGCTCGTCGAGTTCGCCGTACCTGCTCTCGACCTCGTCGGTGAAGGCCTCGTCGGCCTCGGCGATCTGACGGTAGAACGCGGCCTGGCCTTCGGCGTCGGTCCACGGCTGCACGAGCATGCTCAACGCGTCATCAGCTAGTCCGCGGTGGCTCGCGCCCCGGATGTACGCCTCGACCGCACCACGATGGACAACGGGTGGCAGTTGCGCGAAGACTCCTGCGTGCTCCTTCACCAGCCGGAAGAACGGGGAGCCCCAGGGTGCCAGTGCGACGACGTCGACAAGGCAGAGCGACGCGTAGCGAGTGCCGTGGAGGAGTTGAGCGCGGAGTGCCACTGCCCCGCCGATATCGTGCGCGACCACGTGCGGCCTCGTGAGACCCCACTCATCGCACAGGTGCGCGAACAACTCGCCTTGCACACCCAGATCGACAGGATGACCTTCCTCCTTCGAGGATCTTCCGTACCCGGGCATGTCCCACAGATACACGGTGAAGCGCGAAGACAACGCGTCGGCGATGGGTCGCCACAGCGCCGAGGACCAGGGTGTTCCGTGGAGGAAGACGAGCGGCGGCCCGTCACCGAATCGATCCCACGCGACGTGGCGTCCTCGCCAGCGAACGGATCGGCCGAGTCGATGGTCAGTCATCGCTCCATGGTTGCAGAGGCCGCCGACGCTCCGGCCGCCCGCCGAGTCTCGTTCCGTCTCGGCGGGCGTCTGAGCGCCGACGCGCCATCCTGGATTCACCACGGGATCGGCGCGGTCAGCGAAGCGACCGGAAGAAGTCCCGGATGTCGGCCAGCAGCACGTCGGGCTCTTCCAGTGCGGCGAAATGCCCTCCGCGTCCCTCGACATCGGTCCACCGCACGATGTTGTTCGCCTTCTCCTCGGCGAAGCGCAATCCGACGTCGTGCGCGAAGACGATCACGGCCGTCGGGACACCGGAGCTGGTGGGCACCGCGCCCCAACCGGCATCCTGTGCGTATCCGACGTATGCCGCTGAGCCTCCGGTCGCTGTGAACCAGTACAGCGATGCGTTGTCGAACAGGAATCGTTCGCCCAAGATATCGGCGGCCGGCGTCTCAGCCGGATGCGTCCACGCCTGGAGCTTGTCGTGGATCCAGGCGAACTGGGCGACCGGACTGTCCGAGGTCATGGCTCCGATCACGCCGGGCCGCGTCGATTGGATGGCGATGTATCCGAACTCCTTCTGCATGAACTCGCCGACGCGGCGCAGGCGGTCCTGTTCCAGCGGAGTGAGCGCCGCAGCGGTCTCGTCGTCGACCTGTCCGACGAACGAGCCGAGTGAGCCGTTGGCGTGCACTCCGATGACCCGATCCGGCGCAAGCCGCCCGATCTCCGGCGCGACCCCCGCGCCCATGTCGCCACCCTGCACGGCGAAGCGCTCATAGCCGAGCCTTGTCATCAGCTCGAGCATCACGACGGCGATGTCGCTGCGCTTCCAGTCGCGGCCGACCAGCGGTGTCGAGAACCCGAACCCCGGATGGGAGGGGATCACGACATCGAAGGCGTCGGATGCGTCGCCGCCGTGTGCCACGGGGTCGGTCAGGGGGCCGATCATCGCTTCGAACTCGAGGAAGGACCCCGGCCATCCGTGCATCAGCAGCAGCGGAGTCGCGTCCGCGTGCGGTGACCGCACGTGGACTGCGTGGATGTTCTGCCCGTCGATCATCGTGAGGATCTGCGGGACGGCGTTCAGCCGCGCTTCCGTCGCGCGCCAGTCGTGATCGGCCCAGTGCGAGATCAGAGTCTCCAGCTCGGCTGCGGGAATGCCGGCGCTGCGGTCGTCGACAGGAAGGGGGTCGGCGAATCGAGCATTCGCGAGTCGGTGGCGGAGGTCTGCGACAGCGGACTCCGGGATATCGATGCGGAAGGGGTGGACGGTCTCATTCGTGGTCATGACTTCATGCTCTCGAGGTTTGAGGTCATGATGTGGCCTGATACTGAACGAGGATGAAGGCATGACGCGCACCACCGGACGCACCCTCGCCCTCCTGTCCCTGTTGCAGGTCCGCCGGGAGTGGAGCGGGGCCGAACTCCGCGATCGCCTCGAAGTGAGTGATCGCACGCTCCGACGCGATATCGAGGACTTGCGCGAGCTCGGGTACGGCATCGAAGCGACGCGCGGCCGTCACGGCGGATATCGGCTCGGCCCCGGCGCCGAGATACCTCCGCTCGCACTCGCACCCGACGAAGCCGTCGCGATCGCCGTGGGGCTGAGGGCCGCCGCCGGCGGCGTGATCACGGGGATGGAGGACGCCGCCGCGCGGGCCCTCGCCAAGCTCGAGCAATCGCTCTCATCGTCGACCAGGCGGCAGATAACCGAGGTCGAACAGGCGATGGTGCCGCTGGACGGGCAGATCCGCTCGGACATCGACCTCGGCGTCGTGACCGCTGCGGCGTCGGCGATCGCGGGTCGCACGCGGCTTCGCATCGACTACACGCGTCACGACGGCGTCGAGGTGCAGCGCGTCGTCGAACCGCACCGCATCGTCCATACGACAGAGCGCTGGTACCTGATCGCCTGGGTGCCGGAACACGAGGCCTGGCGAACCTTGCGCGTGGATCGTATCCGCCGGCCCCTTCCGCTGCGCGAGGCCTTTCCGAGACGCGACATCCCCGATGAGGCACTGCGGGACTTCACGACGCGCAGCATCACGACGGCGCCGTATCCCTACCGCGCACGGCTGCGGATGCACGCTCCGGCAGAGCGCGTATCCCAGCTCTTCGACGCCACCGTGGCGTCGGTCGAGGCCGCAGGGGATGGCACCAGCATCCTCACCGCAGGGTCACGTGCTCCCGAGGAGTTCGCGCTGTACATCGGTATGAGCGGTATCGAGTTCGAGGTGCTGGAAGGAGAAGAGGTGCGTCGAGCGCTGGGAGAAGTAGGGGAACGAATGCTCCGGAGCACTGCGAACCCGATGGATGCCTGACGCGGGGGTCGAACTCAGCGCTTGGCTGAAGACCGGCGGCGGTACGCTGCCGCCTTCGCGCGATCACCACAGCCCGACATGCCACACCAACGACGGGTGCCACCACGAGATGCGTCGATGAACGGACGGGTGCAGCCGGCTCCCGCGCAGAACCGCAAGCGGGGATCAGTCAGTGCGAGTTGTGCGGCGCGCGCCACGAGGGCGATGGCTGCGGTCGCGGTTCCGTAGGTGGCGACCCTGCCTCCGGAGAGCACCGGTACAGGCGTCGGACCGGCGGCTGCGGAATTGATCGCCGCGAGGGCACCCGCATCGACGGTGTCCGTCGCTATGCGGTCTCGCAAGGCGGCATAGATCGTCTCGCGAAACCCGATGGCACGCTCGAACTCCTCCGCGGAGATCTCGGAGGATTTCGAGACTGCTCCACTGAGGACCAGCCACTCCGCGAGGTCCGTGGGCGTCGACAGCTTCTCCTCCGCGACCGTGTCCCTCGACGCGATCGTCGCCACGAAATCGAGGGCAAGGTTGCCCGCAACGAACGCGAATTCCACATCACCACCTTGACAGGTGACGCATTTCGACGCAAGACTCGATCGCATTCGTCACCACCTCAGCCGGTGATGTACGACAGGGTGGAGACCGAGTGGGCGGACCGAGACGAGGTGTCAGTGCGTACGCGGTGTCGGCCACGCTCGTGCGAAGCGCCGACGCGGGCGCGATCGTGGGATTCGTGCTCCTCGCGACCTCGTCGCCCGCCGGTTCTTCCGTCGCTGGAATCCTGGCCGCCGCCCTCACTGCGCCACACCTGGCGGGTCCGCTCGTCGCGCCCATCCTTGATCGCTCCACACGACCGCGCGCAGTGCTCGCCGCAGCGTTCCTGGTCTACGCGTTGACCGTGGGAATCGCGGCCGTGTCCTTCGCCCACGGGTGGCACGCGCTCAGTGTGGGCGCCCTCGTGATCGCGGGAAGCTGCGGCCCTCTCCTGACGGGCGGGCTGAGCAGCCGCCTCGGCGGGCTGGTGGCCGATGAGCGGTCACGGCAACGTCGTGCACACGGGCTGGACGCTTTGACGTATGGGCTGGCGGCTGCGTTCGGGCCTCTGCTCGTCACGCTCGTGAGCACTGCGGCCAGCCCCATGATCGCGGTGCTCGCGGTGTCTGCATTGGCCCTGCTCGCCGCAGTCACACTCGCCGCGCTCCCGCCGATGCGGTCGTCCGTGACCCGAGACCACCGTGTCGAACCGCGCCGTTCCATCTGGCAGGGTGCCCGGACACTCTTCACGAACAGCCCCCTGCGGCGAGTCACGGTGTGCACGTCGATGACCGCGGTTGCGGTCGGCGCCGTCCCCATTCTCGCGGTCGCCTCGTCGAGGGTGCATGAACTCGGCGGACCGGACGCGGCCGCCATCCTCGCGTCGGCCTTCGGCGTGGGAACCCTGGCGGGTTCCACGACCGCGATCGTCCGTCCCCTGCGCGGCGCACCGGAGCGGGGAGTGGTCTGCGCCGCTGTGGGCATCGGTGCCGGACTGTTCCTCTGCGCGCTCGCCCCGACGCTTCCGTTGGCCGCGCTGACCTACGCACTCACGGGGTTCCTGGGCTCCGTGCAGTTCGCCGCGAGCTTGGCCGCGCGAACGGAGTACTCGCCACCCGAACTCCGCGCTCAGATCTTCATGACCATGGCCGGCTTGAAAGTGGTGTTCTCGTCGGCGGGCATCGCTCTGGCGGGGCTCCTGGTCGCTCGCGCACCGCTGCCCCTGATCCTGGGGGCGGCGGTGGTCGTCGCTGCTGCAGCCGGCACAGTCGTGCTCGACCGATCGCTGGCGATCGTCCGTCACTCGAGCAGCCCGCGCTGAAAGCCCGCCCCCACCGATCGGTGACGCAGTGGTCAGCCGTCGGTGTGCGTTCCGATGTTGACGACCCTGCCGTCGGACGCCCGATAGAAGAAGCGCGTGACGCCCCAGGGCTCCACGGTGAGAGGATGGACGATCTCCAACTCGGCCGACTCGGCACGCGCCAAGGCCTCGTGGACGTCGTCGACGAAGACGGAGACGTCGGGGTTGACCGGAGCGGTCGCGTCCCGTGTGATCAGACTCAGCTGATGCCCCGCGTCATCGCCGAGTGTCACGATCCACCCGTGGTCCATGAGCACGCGGAGATCTAGCGCTGCCGAATGCTCGGCGACCGCCCGGCGAAGATCGAGCACCGTGAGATTGGGAACGACTCTGTCGACGCGCATGCCGACATTGTCGCAGTTCGACCTCTCGCCGAGGGCGACGGCCCGACGGCGGACGCACGCCGGGCCGCGCGGAGGGTCGGCTGCCCGCCGTCAGGTAGCTGAGGGTGTGAGGTGTCGGGCGAAGAACCGGGCAGCATCCTCTCCTGCCTGCGGAGGGACACCGCGGTGTCCGCCGAGGCTGGCATAGAGCGTCTTCTCGGTCGACGCGAAGGCATCGAACAGGTCGAGCGCCAGCTGCCGGTCGTTGCCCTCGTCGTCCCATTGGAGGAGGACGTGCAGCGGGATCGTGATGCTCCTGGCTTCGTCGAACGTCGTCCGCGGAACATAGCTGCCCGCGAACAGGCCGGCCGCGGCGATGCGATCGTCGACGGCGGCCAGACGCACGCCCACGGCGATGGGTCCACCCGAGTACCCGACCGGGCCGCCGATGTCGGGGAGTTCGAGGAGCGCGTCGAGCGTGCGCTGCCATTCCGGCACGGCCTGTTCGACCAGGGGCAGGACGAGTCGTTCGACGATGTCGCCGAGCGGAGACTTCGACCGCAGCGCCTGGTGCAGGTCGGCCCGTGCCCGGTCCATCTCGGGATCCCGGGGCCGGTCGCCGCCTCCGGGGAGTTCGATGGTCGCGGTCGCGAAGCCGAGTTCCGCGGACGCGAGGGCACGCGCAGACAGCCGCGGATGCATGCCTCGCAGTCCGCCGGGGTGCCCCATCAGGATCAGCGGGGCGGGAGTGGATGACGGCGTCCACAGGATGCCGGGGACCTCGCCGAGCAGGAAGCGGCGTTCGACGACGCCGGGGGCGAGGAGGTGTTCGGAGGTGAAGTGCATGATCGCACCTTTCGGGAGCTGTCCTGAGGCGCTCCCGGGCGACCTACCGCCCGACCGTGACCCCTGAGGGGAGCACCCACGTCGATTCGTTCATTGGTGCACCTCCCTCGTTCTCGCACGGACCCGGTAATGCTACCCGACGAATGGCCTGCGCCTTCGGATCGCTCAGCCGCCTGACGGGTTCTCGAGCGGCTTGCCGTTCTCGTCGGTGGTCTCCTCCTCGAGCACCTCGTCGGTGTCGGGGGTGTCGTCGGGGGAACCGCCGGATGCGGTGTCGGCCTCTTCGTCGGGGCCCGGCGTGCCATGGGTGTTCTGCGGATCGCTCATCGTCTCTCCTTCGTTCGGTTCCGCGACCGTACCCCTGCGTGCTCGCGGCCGTCAGGGGGTTGACGGCAGCCCGACGTCCGTCAACCTCCCTAAGCTACGGACATGAGTGAACAGACGGGCCGCGCGGTGATCGCGGATCTCTGCAGAATCCCCAACCCGGATGCGATCGATCGCACGACCTTCGTCGAGCTCGGCGGCGTCGAGCAGTTCGTCTCGATCCGCGGTCGGAGCACAGCGAATCCGGTCCTCATCGTCTGCCACGGCGGGCCGGCGCTCCCGTCGCTGCCCTCGTCGTGGATCTGGCAGAGGGGCGTCGAAGAGTACTTCACCGTCGTCAACTACGACCAGCGCGCGAGCGGCAGGTCCGCCGGGAGTGCGACCGAAAGGATGGATCTGCGTGTCGACCGCTATGTCGACGATCTCGTGGAGCTGATCGCCTGGCTCCAGGGGGAGCTGGGTGTGCGGAAGGTCGGGGTGCTCGGGCACAGCTGGGGGACCATCATCGGACTCACGCTCGCGCGACGGCGACCCGACCTGCTCTGGGCGTACATCGGCGTCGGTCAGGTCATCTCCGGGCCGGAGAACGAGGTGGAGAGCTTCGGGTTCGCGATGCGGAGCGCGATTGCCGACCAGAACGAACAGGCCGTCGCCGAGCTCACAGCCCTCGGGGAGTATCCGGGGAGCGAGCCTCTGACACCCGAGCGGATCGTCACCTGCCGCCGCTGGGCGCAGCACTACGGGGCACTGTCGGCGTATCGAACCGACGCCGCGTATTTCATGGAGTCGCAGGAGCTGTCGCCGTACTATACCGATGAGGAGCTGGAGCTGATCGGCGTGGGGCAGCAGGTGACCATGCCGGGAGTCCTTCCCGCGCTGCTCGGCTTCGACGCGCGCGATCAGCTCACGTTCGACGTGCCGATGCTCCAGTTCCTCGGCCGCCACGACTGGACGACGCCGACGCCTCCCGTCGCACGCTGGATCGAGCAGGTGGAGGCACCGGCGAAGCACGTCGTCTGGTTCGAGAATTCGGCACACCTGTGCATGCACGAAGAACCGGGCAAGTTCGTGGTGAGCCTGGTGAGTTTCGCGCTCCCGCACGCGGTCGAGGGGTGAATCGCGCGCCCGGGAGCGTCGCCGCACCCTGAGACGGATGCTTCAGTCGCGGGCGAGGATTCCTCTTGTATGCAAAGTTCTTGTATGCAAGGCTTTGAACATGACGCCGCACGCGCTCGACGACTCGCTCTGTCACGCGTTGTACACGGCCACGCAGGCGACGGTCCGGTTGTATCGAGACCTCCTGGCGCCCTGGGGGTTGAGCTATCAGCAAGTGGTCCTGCTCGCGGTGCTGTGGGATCGGGGAGAGCTGACCGCCGGCGAGATCGCCGAGCACCTGCACCTGGACTCCAGCAGCGTGACGGGATTGCTGACCCGCATGGAGACCGCGGGACTCGTCGAGCGCTCGGTCGACGAGGCGGACCGGCGCCGCGTGCTGGTGCGCTCCACCGCTCGGGGCCTGGCGATCCGCGACGAACTCGGATGGCTCGAAGACTGCATCGCCCGCGCTCTCGGCGTCGAGGCCGACGAAGCGCGTGACCTCCTGACCCGGTTGAGTGCGCTCCGCGAGAGCGTCAAGGCGTTCCCCCCCGAACGACGGCCACTCTGATGCAGGACGGGAGTCTGCGCTGCAGACCTCATGACACCCGAGGAGACACCATGGAACTGAACCCCATCCCCGTGACCACCCTGAACGGGGCGCCGACGACATTCGGCTCGCTCTCCGACGGCAAGGTGGCGCTCGTCGTCAACGTCGCGTCGCGGTGCGGGCTCGCCCCGCAGTACGAGAAGCTGGAGCAGCTTCAGCGCACGTATGCGGAGCGGGGGTTCACCGTGATCGGGTTCCCCAGCAATCAGTTCCTCCAGGAGCTCGGGTCTTCAGAGGCGATCGCCGAGTACTGCTCGGCGACGTGGGGTGTCAGCTTCCCCATGACCGAGAAGGTCCGTCTGAACGGCCGGGGGGCGCACCCCCTCTACAAGGAGCTGACGACGGTCGCCGACGACGAGGGCAAGGCGGGAAAGGTGGCGTGGAACTTCGAGAAGTTCCTCGTGCACCCGGACGGACGTGTCAAGCGGTTCCGTCCTCGCACCGAGCCCGACGACCCCAAGGTCGTCGCTGCGATCGAGGAATGGCTCGACATCGCCCCGTGAGGATGACGCCCGGCGCCCCGGGCGTCATCCTCGGTCACGGGAGTGCACGACGGGGGCGGAGCCGACTCGCCGTCAGCGCGATCGCGAAGAGCGCGGTGACCGGTAGCCAGAACGGCGCGGTGCCGACTTCGGGAGACCAGCCGTCCGCGCCGATGAGCACGACGAGCGCGGCGACCCCGAGCGCTCCACCCAGCTGGTTCACGACGAACAGGATCGTGCTTCCGGACGGGATGAGGACTGCGGGCAGGACCCGGTAGATCGTCGAGACGGTCGGGCTTCCGATTGAACCGAGGCCGATCCCGATCGCGAGCGCGATCCCCGCGTAGCTCCAGAGCGGCGTGGACGCTCCCGTGGTGAGCAGTGTGATGAAGCCCGCGAGCCCCAGCCCGGCGCCCGACCAGACCAGGATCCGGCCGTCGACATGGTCACTGAGGCGCCCGGCGATGGGCATCGCGATCAGGGTGCCGAGACCGAACGGGAGCATCAGGAGGCCCGCCGCCGTCGCGCTGAGCCCGGCCACGCCTGTGTAGTAGAGCGGGAGCCCGAAGAACAGCGGATAGATGGCGGCGCCCATGAGTGCCATCACGGTCACCGCAGGACCGAATCCTCGGGCGCGGAAGGTCGCCAGGTTCACGATCGCCTGGTCGCCCCGCCGGCGCGCCCAGAGCACGAACCCCCCGAGGAGCGCGACGGCGGCGGTGAGGGCGGTGATCGTGATGCCGTCGAAGCCGGACGCCGAGGATCCGCGGGACAGCCCGAACAGTCCGAGCATGGTGGCGAGCGCGAGCAGCAGCAGCCCCGGCAGGTCCAACCGGATCGCGCTGCGCTCCTGCCCGCGGAGAACGACGAGCGAGCCGAGCATGACCAGGACGGCGATGACGGCAGTGAACAGGAACGTCCAGCGCCACCCCAGCGAGTCGACGACGATCCCGCCGAGCACAGGGCCGGCGAGGGGCCCGACCGAGATCACGGCAGCCACGCTGCCCATGACACGACCTATGCGTTCCGGCCCCGCCAGCTGCGCCAGGGCGGTGAGCATGACGGGTTCGAGCGCGCCGCCGCCCAGACCCTGCACCGCCCTCGCCGCGGTGAGCGTGCCGAAGTCGCCTGCGAACGCGGACATCAGCGACCCGACGGTGAACAGGCCGACCGCGACGAGCCAGGTGACTCGGACGCCGAAGCGGACGCTCGACCAGCCGCTGACGGGGATCGCGATGCCCGCGGCGAGGAGGAATGCGGTCGTCACCCACTGCGCGGCGTCCACCCCGGCGCCGAACTCCGTCACCAGGTCGGGGACCGCGACCCCGACGACGGTCGTGCTCAGCACGGCGAGGACGCCCCCCGGTACGAGGACGGCAGCAGTGGCACCGAGAGAAGCGGGAGGCCTGATTAACGTATTAGTACGAGTTTTTGTACGCATGAGTACAACTGTACCCCCGCGTACAGTTGATGCGACCGAGAAGTAAACTGGGGACATGAAGACGGCTACCGGATCACGCGTGGACAAGGGCGAGGCGATCCTCGCGGCCGCACTGATCGTCTTCGGGCGGGATGGCTTCACCGACGGCAACGTCGACGAGATCGCGCGGAACGCAGGGGTCGCCAAGCCCACCGTCTACAACCGCTTCGGCGACAAGCAGGCGCTCTTCACCGCCGCGGTGAAGCACGGCTCGCAACAGGCCAACGAACGCGTGCTCGGCGTGATCGCCTCCCTCGATCTGACCCCCACGGACCTTCGGGCAGAACTCGAGCGGTTGGGGCGCGCTCTCGTGGATTGCGTCTCGCACGCCCATGGCGCCGCGCTCATGCGCCTGCAGTTCGCCGAGCGGGCGCGATTCCCGGAACTGCTCGACGGGATCAGGGACTCGAATCGCGCACGCACCATCGACGCGCTCGCCGGAAAGCTCGCGCAACTGTCCATGTCGGGATACCTGCGATTGCGGGATGCGCCGCGCGCCGCACGGCAGTTCATGTCCCTCGTCACGGACGATGCCCTGTCGGCGAGCGGATTCGGCGGGCGCACACTCGGCGAATCCGAACTCGATCAGCCCGTCAAAGACGGCGTCGACACCTTCCTCGCGGCGTTCGGGCCGCGCGAGTCCGACGTCGGGTCCCGCTGACGGGGTCGTGAGCTCCCGTCAGGGCGAGGTGATGCTCAGCGCACGAACCACGCGGTGACAGCCATGCCGATCGCGCCCAGCCCGGCAACGGTCGCCACAGCGCAGCCCCACCACGGCGAGATGCGCCGTCGTCCGGCTGTCGGGTGGAGGCGTGGGGGTCGGGCTGTGCGGGGCATGGATTCCTGGTTTCGCGTCATGATCGGCGGCTGCGGAGCGGGGCGCCGATCCTCGCGTCACGGGATCAGGCCTCGCGCAGGGGCATGCCGCGCCGTGGCGATATATCCCCCAGGAGGAAGACGCTCAGCGGGCCGATCCATTACGCGGCCGCGACGGATCTACAGCGCGGAGCCGCACCTGGTCGACGAGACTCCGCGGCGGCACAGCGTCCGACAGCCGGGCCAAAGTGCTGGCTGCATTCGACGCTCCGCATGCGACGGCGAGCGCCAGATGCGTCGGCCACGATGCGGCGGGTCTGGCGAGGATGCTCCAGACGAGTCCCGCGGTGAACGCATCCCCCGACCCCACCGCGCTGCGCGTCGCGACGGTCGGAGCATCGATGTCCCAGGCCGTGGAGGCGATCTCTGCACGCAGGGGCTCTGAGCCATCGGTGACGATGACGGCTTCGGTTCCGCGCACGCGCCACCCCCGGATCAGCTCTGCCTGGTCGACGCCTTCGTCGGCAGCGAGGTCGGCGATCTCGTCGCGATTGACCTTGATGATGTCGGGCGCTGCGGCGGCGCCGAGTCGGAGCGCAGCGCCGTGGGCATCCAGGAGGGTGCGGATGCCACGTTCGCGAGCGGCACCGATCCAGGTGGCGTAGAAGTCGTCGGGGATTCCCGGAGGCAGGCTGCCGGTGCACACCAGCATCGCCGCGCCGTCGAGCGACGACACGGCGAGGTCGTTCAGCTCCGCCGACTCGTGCGGGCTGATCGTCGGGCCCTGCGCGTTGTACACCGTGGCGCCGTCAGGTCGCGACTCATCGACGAGGATCTCGTTGACGCGCGTCCATCCGTCGACCGATGTGGTCTCGGAGACCAGCCCCTCGGCGGCGAGCAGTGTCGCCTGGAGGTCACCGGTCGGGCCTCCGAGCGGACCGACGAGCACGGAGGAGACCTCGACGTGTCCGCCGTCGTCGAGCGGGGCGAACGCCGGGGAATGCAGCTGGGCCAGCACGCGCGCGACGTTGACGCCCTTGCCACCTGCGAGGGTCTCACTGCGCATCAGCCGATGAACCGTGCCGGGACGGTTCTCGTCCACGACGAGCAGCCGCTCGATGGCGGGATTCAGGGAGGCGATGACGACCTTCATGCGATCCGGTCTCCTATGGTCGAGGTGGCGCGGGCGTGTGATGCGCGGGCGAGCTCGGCGGCTCCGACGGCCGCAGCCTCTCGCAGCCGACTCACCCTCAAGGGCACGTTCCACAGGCGTTCGCGGTGACGCACCAGTTCAGGGCGCTGGAACAGCGAGCCCGTGAGCGCGATGGAATCCAGAGGCGCCTCGGCGATCGTGGCCATCGTCCGCACCGTGTCGCGAATCTGCACCGACAGGTCGGTGACGCATGCGCGCACGATGTCGTCGGGCGGCGTCCGTTCGTCGATGCCCTCGATGTGGAAGAGGTCGTCCGCGCGTGCGTGCAGGTCGTTCACGCGGAGGTGCACATGCGACGGCGAAGGGAGGTCGGAATCGAGGGCGGCCATCAGGCGGTCGAAGTCGCCCTCGACGAACCTCTCCGCGAGCTGCTGGAGGATCTTCCCCGTCGGCAGGCCCCATCCGAGCACGTACTGGTCCGGCATCCATCCGCGTTCGACGTCCGCGCCGAAGGCATGCAGGCGCTCATCGAGCGGGAACGTGCCGCTGGTGAGCATGACGTATTCGGCCGTGCCGACGGCGTCCACGGCGGATGCGCCGTCGTGGACGGAACTCGCATACGCGGCCATCACCTGGTCGTGGCCGCCGACGTACACGGCGGCGCCGTCGGCGATCGGGACTCCGCGAAGCGCATCGGGGAGCAACGCGCCGATCCGTGTCCCGGGGTGCACGACCTCCGGGAACAACTCGGCCTCGATCTCGACCAGATCGAGGCTGGCCCGGTCGGGCTCCAGCGTGAGGAGGTCGAAGAACTGGCTGTGCGTCGCCTGGGTGGAGCTGAGCGCCCACCGGCCGCTCAGCCGGAACGTGACGAAGGCGCCGAAGTCCACCCAGCGATGCGTGCGCGCCCAGACATCGGGGTGGTCAGAGCGCAGGCGTGCGATGCGGTCGGGCGACTGGTTGTCACGGAACCGCATGCCGGAGGTGCGGAAATGCCCCACGGAGTCGAAATGTTCCACGGCCACGGCGCTGAGGGTTCGCTCCGGCCAGCGCTCCCACCACGCGCGGGACCCCGCCAGCGGGGTTCCGCGGACATCGACGGGAAAGGACTCCTCCTGGCCGAAGGATCCGACCGCGACACCGGCGAGGGCCCCTCCTCCGGCATCCCGCACGGGTCCTCGCGCATAGGCGCGGACGAGCTCTCGGACGCAGTCCCAGATCTCACCCCCCTCGTGAAAGGTCCCGCCGTCGACGAGGGTCACCGGGGTGCGGGTTCGGAGGGGGTCGAGCTCGACCCCCTCCGCGGTGACACCGACGACCTTGACGTGCGTGGTGCCGATGTCGATGCCGAGGAACCACATCCGTCAGACCGAGACCTCGGAGACCGGGACATCGTGGTGCACGACCTGTCGCAGACCAGCGAGCACGCCGGCCGGGTCTTCGGCGCGGAACACGCGGCGCCCGAACATGACTCCGGCGGCACCGGCCTCGATGGAGTCGGCTGCGAGCTGGAAGGTCTCCTCCGGGGACTCTCCGCCCGGGCCGCCCGCGACGAGAATCGGTGCGAAGCACGTCTGTGCCACGGGAGCGAAACGTTCCACCGAACCGTTCCAGATCACCTTGACGATGTCGGCGCCGATGTCGGCCGAGATGCGGCAGTAGAGGCTGAGCACCTCGGGGGAGAACGCCTCGTCGCCCTCGGCCTCGAGCGCGGACCGGGGTTCGATGATGACGGCGAGGCCGAGCCGCTCGGCGTCGCGGACGATGCGAGCGTTGCGTTCGATCTCCGCACGCTCGAGGGTGCTGTCGCGCTGACCGAGATAGAGGTACGTCATCACGGCGTCGATGCCGGAGGCCGCGACCTCCTCCATCGTCGCGAGCTGTGCGAGCACACCCTCGCTGCGTCCGTCCGTGCCGGGGGTGTAGATCCGGCGCCCGTGGTTCTTCCAGTCGAGGTGGAGAACCAGCCCCGGGCGGCCGCGACCGACGAAGAAGTCCTCTGTCAGCGGCACCATCCCGGGCGACACCATGACGCCGTCGGCGAGGTCGAGCTGGGCGAAGACGTCCGCGATCTCGGCTCTGGTCTTCAGGCCGGACGGCGGGCCGCTCATCACGCCGTGGGAGGCGGCGACGACCACGCCGCGCTGGGTCGACGGGTTCAGCAGACGACCGAGGCGGATCTTCTTGCCAGTGCGGGAATCCATGGGGATCCTTTCATCGGTGGGCCGGCACCCGCGAGCACCGGCCCACGGGGTGGGTCAGGAGGCGGGGCAGTCGAAGCTGTACAGGTACTTCTGGATCTCAGGATCGTCGAGGTTGTCGGCGGTCGCCACCAGTGCTCCGGTGGTGATGACCTCTTCGACCTCGTCGCCGTTCAGCGCGTTGAAGGCCTGCTCTGCCGCCTGGACGCCCTCGTCATACGGCTTGAGCACGACCTGCGCGAACACGTCTCCATTGCTGATCTGCTCGATCCCCGGAGGGTTCGCGTTGAAGCCGACGACCTTGACGGTGTCCTGCATGTCGGCGGACTTGAGTGCGGCGACCGCGCCCTCGGTGTTGAATGCGGCGGTGCTGAACACTCCGACGAGGTCGGGATTCGCGGCGATGGCGGCCGACACGATCGACTCCGCCGTCTGGACGCTGTTGTTGGAGTACTGCTGGCCGAGGTACTCGAGGCCGTCGACCCCGGCGATGGCCTCGGCGAAGCCGGCTTCGCGCGCATCCGTCGTCGTCACGCCGGCCGTGAGATTGACGGTGATCACCGAACCAGCCTCGTCGCCCAGCGCCTCGGCCAGGGTCTCGGCGGCCACCTTCCCGGCCTCTTCGTTGTCGGAGCTCACCTGTGAGACCGCGATCGACGGGTCGTCGAGGGTGGTGTCGACGAGGACGACCGTGATGCCGGCTTCCACGGCTTCGCGCAGCGGCGCGTAGAGAGCCTTCGAGTCGGTGGGCGCGATGATGATCGCATCGGGACTCGTCGCGATCACGGACTGCAGGATCGGGATCTGGTCGGTCGGGCTGAAGCTGTTGGGAGCCTGCACGTCGACGGTCGCGCCGTTCTCGTCGGCGACGGCCTGCACTCCGCACGCGACCGAACCGTAGTAGGCGTCGTTGGCGACTCCGGGGATGAGGGCGATCGAGTAGGCGTCGCCCTCCTCGCCTCCGCCGTCGCCGCCGCCTGCGTCGCTGCTGGAACAGCTGGCCAGCGCGACGACCAGCGTGGTCGCGGCAAGGACGGCACTGACCTTGCGTGTTGCGTTCATGGTTTCTCCTCGGGTGGATGTCGTTGATCGGGTGGATGGGCTATTTGCGGGATCGTCGTCGCAGCTGGTCGAGATAGACGGCGGCTACGAGGACGATGCCGACGGCGAAGTCCCGCCAGAAGCTGTTCAGGCCGACGATGACGAGGCCGTTCGCGAGTGTGGCGGGGATGAGGGTTCCGACCACCGTGCCGATCATCGTGCCTACGCCGCCGAAGAGACTTGTTCCGCCGATCACGACGGCAGCGATCACGTTGAGGTTGTCGGTGGCGTGCCCGGCGAGGGTCGTCGTGCCGAACTTGGCGTAGCTGAGGATGCCCGCGAGTCCTGCCAGCATGCCGGCGACCGCGTAGACCTTGAGCAGGTGGCGGTCGACGTTGATGCCCGCACGCCTCGCCGCTTCCGCGTTCGATCCGACGGCGTAGGTCCGCTGGCCGTACCGGGTCGCCCAGAGGATCAGTCCGCCGATCACCGCCACGAGCACGGCGATGATCACCAGGATCGGGATCCCGGCGATGCGGCCGAATCCGATGGTGTCGACGAGCTCCGTGGGGATGTTCTTCATGTCGTTGCCGTTGGTAATGATCTGGGCGAGCCCCTGGGCTGCTCCGTACGAGCCGAGCGTCGCGATCAGCGGCGGCACACGCAACTTGGTGATGACGAGCCCGTTCACGCATCCCCACGCCGTTCCGGCGAGGAGGGCGGCGACGATCCCCGCGATGCTCGCACCCCACCCTGCGCTGCCGAACCACTCCATGACCTTGCCGGCGATCACGCCGGAGAAGACCAGGACCGATCCGACCGAGAGGTCGACGCCGCCGGTGATGAGCACGAACGTGGCGCCGACCGCCATGACGAGCAGCAGGGCGGCGTTGATGAGGATCTGGGTGAAGTTCTGCGGCGTGAAGAACGACCGCGGGTCGAGCACCGCGAACACGACGACGATGAGGATGAGGATCGCGGTGATGTCGGTCGCCGAGCCCAGCAACCGAGGCATCCGGAAACGGCGGCGCTTCGTGTCGTCGTCGGCGTCCGGCAGGGTGGTGGTGTCTGTGGTCATGCTGCGGCCTCCTGCGTCCAGGCGCCGGTCATGGCGCCGACGATCTGTGCGTCGTTCGTCTCTGCGGTGACCAGTTGGGCGACCCGGCGACCGAGTCGCAGCACCTCGACCCGATCGGCGACCTGCATGACATCCGGCAAGCTGTGGCTGATGAGGATGACCGAACGCCCGGACTCCTTGACCCGTCTGATGAGCGCGAGCACGGCCTGCGTCTGAGGGACCCCGAGTGCTGCGGTCGGTTCGTCCATGATGACGAGCTTGTCCGCCCAGGTGACGGCACGGGCCACGGCGACGCTCTGCTGCTGACCGCCGGACAGGTTGTTCACGGGTGCCCGGACGTCCTTGATCCTCACGTTGAGGTCGGTCAGGACCTTGCTGGCCTCGTCCCGCATCGACCGCCGCGCGAGGACCCCGAGCGCCCCGAGAACCCCCGGCATCAGACGCTCGCGTCCGAGGAAGAGGTTGGCAGGGGTGTCGAGATCCGGTGCCAGGGCGAGGTCTTGATACACGGTCTCGATGCCGAGCGCCTGCACGGCCTTCGGGTGCCAGCCTGAGATCGAGCGTCCTTCGAAGAGGATCTCGCCCGTGTCCGGAGTGTTCACGCCGCAGATGGTCTTGATGAGGGTGCTCTTGCCCGCGCCGTTGTCGCCCATCAGCGCGACCACCTCGCCGGGGAAGATCCGGAAGCTCGCGCCGCGCAGCGCCTGCACCGCGCCGAAGTGTTTCGTCACATCGCGCGCTTCAAGAAGAGGTTCAGTCGTCATTGTCGGGTGCCAATCTGCATTGATCAGAATCTTGATGATTGATAGTACGCAGAGATTTGTCGAGAAAACAAGGATTTTGCCGAGGAGAATTCAGTAGACGGAATATTCATCCCTGTGTATGGTGAACGCATGAGCTCGCTTTCGCGTTCGCTCCGTGCCGACACGGTCGTCGGCGCAGCAGCGGGCGTCTGGCGCACGCACGATCCGACAGGGAGACCCGCCATGACCACGATCAATGCCACCGACGCACTGCTGGATGCGCTGGGGGAGAGCGCAGTGGACACCGCTGCGGTCGCTCTCGACGCCGCCAGCCATGACACCTGGCCGGTTTCGACCGTCTGGCAGAAGCTCGATCGGCACCCGCATCGGCCGGATGTCGTCGTGCGTGTCAGCACCGTCCGGGAGATCGTCGAGGTCGTCGACATCGCCCGAACCTCCGCGACGCCCCTCACGGTGCGCGGGCTCGGATCCTCCGTCACCGGACAGCCGCTTCCCATGCACGGAGGAATCGTGATGGACCTCTCCGGCCTCGGGGGAGAGCCTGTCCTCGATGAGACCGACGCCACCGTCACGGCGCCCGCAGGGGTCATGGGCGGCGACCTGGAGACGTGGCTCGGGGAGCGGGGCTACACGCTCAACCACTTCCCCCAGTCGCTGTATCGCTCCACCATCGGCGGCTGGATCGCCACCAGGGCCACCGGGCAGTTCTCTTCGCGCTACGGCGGGATCGAGAACCTGGTCGTGTCGTACGAGTGTGTTCTCGCCGACGGCTCGATCGCACGGCTCGGCCAACGCCCCCGTGCGGCGATGGGGCCCGATCTCAAGCAGTTGCTGATCGGTTCGGAGGGGACTCTCGGCATCGTCACCGAAGTGACGCTCAAGGTGTTCCGTATTCCCGAGGCGCGCTTCATCGAGGCGTTCACCATGCCGAGCGTGGCCGCGGGTGTCGACGCGATGCGGGAGATGTCGCAGGCCGGTCTGCGGCCGTTCCTCGTGCGGTTCTACGACGCGGACGAGGCGCGCCACGCCGTGCCCGATCGGGAAGGTGATGCGCCGGTGCTGTTCCTCGGAGCGGAGGGCGTCGAGAGCGTCGCGCGCGCGGAGTTCGCGGAACTCTCGCGGATCGCCGAGGCTCGCGGCGGCTCGTCGATCGGCAGCGGGCCCGTCGAAGCCTGGCTCGGGCGACGATTCGACTTCTCCACCGTGGAGCGACTCCTCGCGGAGAAGGGCGGCTATGCCGAGACGGTCGAGGTCGCGAACATGTGGAGCCGGCTGCCGGCGATGTACGCCGAGATGAAGGAGGCGCTGCGGCCGTTCGCAGACGAGGTGCTCGGACACTTCTCGCATGTGTACGAGCAGGGCTCCTCGCTCTACCTGATCCTGCTCGGCCGTGCGGACGACGACGAGACCGCGCTGGCCCGCCTCGAGGCGATCTGGTCGACCGCGATGGAGATCGTGATCGCCCACGACGGCGAGGTCTCCCACCACCACGGCGGCGGCCTCGCCCGTCAGGCATGGGTGGCTCGTTCGCTGGGGACGGGCTTCCCCGTGCTCGAGAAGCTCAAGTCGGCCCTCGACCCCGACGGAATCCTGAATCCCGGCAAGCTCGGGATGTGATCGTGCGGCAGGACGCGACGGCCGTTCGGATGGCGACGGCCACGTCGTGGCGTCAGAATGGGGGGATGCCGCCAGCCTCCTCGACATCGAAAGCCGACGTCCGAGCCGTCCTTGCGCGGGTCCTGCTGACGCGCGAGGTCGGTCAGCGCATCCCCACCGTGCAGGACCTTCAGCACACGTCGCGTGCGGGGGCTGGAACCGTGGTCAAGGCCTTGCGCAGCTTGCAGGACACCGGGGCGATCACGTTGTCATCGCACGGACACCAGGGGACGCTCGTCGTCTCGCGCAACGTCGGGCAGCTGTGGCGCGAGGCGCAGCTCGGGAACTTCTCCCTGATCATGCCTCCCCCTGGGCCGGTGGAGCAGCACGGGATCCTGGAGGCCCTGCAGGAGCCGCTCGCGCGACAGGGTGTTCCGGTCGTGGTCAATGCGCTCGCCGGTGCTCGGCGTCGGCTGGAGAGACTCCACCTCGAGAACGCCGATGCCGTCGTGACCTCGGCAGGTGCGTTCGAACGCCACCGGGACGACTTCCCCGGTCTTCGATCGCTGGACCTCGGCGAGTCGACGTTCTATTCACCCGGTTCGCTCGTCGTCGTCGAGAGCCCGAAGCCGGTCAAGGGGCGGCGACTGCGCGTCGGCATCGACCGGGCGTCGCACGACCATCAGCTGCTCACCGAGACCGAGTTCGCCGACAGCGATGTCGAGTTCGTCGACTGGCGGTTCGTGTCGGCCCCGGCTGCGGTGCTCCGCGGCCGCGTCGACGCCGCGATCTGGCACGCGATGCCGACCGTGATCTCGCCGGAGCTCGCCGGGCTCAACGTGCGGCCGCTGCGAGAGAGCACGCTCGACGCCGTGCGCGATGTGACCAGGGCGGTGCTCGTGACCCGGGAGCTGGATGCGGGGGTCAACGCCCTGCTCCGCTTCGTCTCGCCCGCCGAGGTCATCAAGATCCAGGAACGTCTGCTCCGTCTCGCCGCCAGCGCCGAGTCGGAGACCGAGTTCTGGCCGAGGTGACGCCGACGGGGCCGGATCAGCGAAGGGCGTATCCGCCGTCGACGTAGAGGGTGGAACCGGTGGTGTAGCGGTTCGTGAGCAGGTGGATCACGGCATCCGCGACCTCGTCTTCCCGCCCGGGTCGGCCCAGCACCGTGTCGGCGCTGAACTGCGCGAAGGAGGCGGTTCTGGCGGCTTCGTCGCGGTTCGCCCACAGGTTGCCGTCGATGGTCCCCGGTGACACGGCGTTCACCCTGACCGGGGCGAGTTCCACCGCGAGACCGCGCGCGAGCCCTTCGATCGCCGCATTCGCGGCGACATAGGCGGGAGCGGCAGCTGGGGGCCGCACGCTGGCGGCTCCCGACATCAGCACGATCGACGCATCCGGCGAGAGCCGATCCAGCGCGGCGCGGACGACGCGGTACTGGCCCCAGAACTTCGACTCGAAGGGCGAGGCCGCGTCGGTCGCGTCGAGCTCCCGCATGGGTCCGACGACGTACTCGGCGGCTGTCGTGAAGATGCCGTCCACCACGGGGACCGACGCGAAGAAGGCCTCGATCGACGCGGGGTCCGCCGTGTCCACTGTCTGCCACCGCGCCTGCTCGCCCAGAAGCGCGAATGCCGCTTCCAGGCGAGACGCCGTCCGTCCGCCGAGGGCCACGGACCCGCCGAGCGCGATCACCCGGCGTGCGACCTCGAACCCGATGCCGGAGCCGCCGCCGATCAGGACCACGACGCGGTTCTCGAGTCGGGGCAGAGGATCCGTGCCGTTCATGCGTGCTCCTTCGATGACGTCGTTGTGACGGCGTCGACGCGGGCGACCACGATCCCGGAGCTCGACTGCGGGTCGTCCATCGCGACCAGGGCGTCGATGGCGCCCTCCAGATCGACGACCGAGCCGAGGAGCAGGTCCGGCCGCAACCGCCCGTCGCGCACCAGGTCGAGCAGCGCGGGATAGTCTGCGCCGGGCATGCCGTGGGAGCCGATGATCTCCAGCTCCCAGGCGATCACACGCCCCCACGGCACAGATGCTGACTCGTCGTCGCCGAACATGAGGCCGATCTGCACGTGCGTGCCGCGGCGTCGCAGACTGCGGATCGCCGTCTGTGCGGTGGCCGCGGATCCGATCGCATCGATCGTGACGTGCGCACCGCCGCCCGTCGCCCGGCCGACCGCCTCCTCCGTGTCGGCATCCCTCGCGTCCACCGTGTGGGCGGCGCCGAGCGCACGGGCGCGCTCCAGCGCGGCCGGAGAGACGTCGACCGCCGTGACGGTCGCGCCGAGGGCTGTGGCGATCATGACCGCCGACAGGCCGACACCGCCGCACCCGAACACGGCGACCTCGGTGCCCTCGCCGACCTGACCGTGCGCGGTGACGGCCCGATAGGCGGTGGCGAAGCGGCACCCGAGCGACGCCGCGGCGACCGCATCGACGCCGGCCGGGATCGCGACGAGGTTCGTGTCCGCGGCGCGGACCACGACGTACTCGGCGAAGGAGCCCTGATGGGTGAATCCCGGTTGGGTCTGGTCCGGGCACACCTGCGCCTGTCCGGAGCGGCACCATTCGCACCGTCCGCACCCGTTGACGAAGGGAGCCGTCACGCGATCGCCCGGCGCGAAACCCCGGACCTCGGGTCCGACCTCGGCGACCACGCCCGCGTACTCGTGCCCTGGCACGTGGGGGAGCACGACGGGATCGTGTCCCCGCCACGCATGCCAGTCCGACCGGCACACTCCCGTCGCCTCCACACGCACGAGGGCCCCATCGGGCGGACACTCGGGCATCGCGATGCGGGTGAGCACGGGGCGCTCGCCGGTGCGGTCATAGACGACGGCGCGCATGTCGAGAGGGGGCATGGACTCATTCTGCGGGCTCGCGCGATGCGGGTGAATGTGCAGAACGCTGATCAGGGTGGGCCTCCCGCCGCACTATGCACATCCATGCCGGATCTTGTGGCGCTAGAATTCTGAATCGGTTCATTTTCTCCTTGCGTTCCCATACAGATCTGGCCTACGCTGAATGAAACGGTTCAATTAGGAGAGTTTCAATGAAGAAAATCACCCGATCTTCGCGACGGCGGCTGGCGTTGACGACCACGACGGCGATCGTCCTGGCAAGCGCCCTGGCCTCGTGCTCGGCGAATACCGGAGCAGAAGGCGAAGCCGTCGAGCTGTCGCTCCTCGTCCCCTCCGGTGTCGATCAAGAGCTGGCCGAGGCTTACGCGGATGCCTTCACCGAGACGCACGACGACATCACCATCAAGGTCGAGACCAGGCCGACAGGGCCCGACGGCGAGAACGTCATCAGGACGCGGCTGTCGACGGGCGAGATGAGCGACGTCTTCATCTTCAACAGCGGCTCGCTGCTCAGCAGCCTGAGTCCCGACAACTCGCTGGTCGATCTGTCGGACCAGGAGTTCCTCGGCGACATCTCCGAGGACTTCCTCTCGGTGGTGTCGGGTGACGACGGGACCTACGGCGTGCCGTGGGGCACCAGCCGCGCCGGGGGCATCATGTACAACAAGGCGGTCTACGCGCAGCTCGGTCTCGAGATCCCGGAGACGTGGGCGCAGTTCGAGCAGAACAACGCGGCCATCGCGGCGGCCGGGCTCGTGCCCGTGGTTCAGACGTACGGTGACAACTTCACCGCGCAGATCCTGATCCTCGCCGACTTCGCCAACGTCGCGGCGACGGATCCGGACTGGGCGGAGAAGTACACGATGAACGAGCGCTCCTTCGCGGAGGAGCCCGCCCTCACCTCGTTCGAGAAGCTCGAGACCCTCGCCGACGCCGAGGCCTTCAACCGCGACTTCGCCAGCGCGACCTACGACGACGGCATCCGACTCGTCGCCGAGGGTGAAGCCGGTCACTATCCGATGCTGACGAACTACGTCGCGACGAACGTCACAGCCAACTACCCTGACGCCGCGGACGACGTCGGGTTCTTCGCGGTCCCCACGTCGTCCGCGGACACGGCGACGATGACGATCTGGATGCCGCTCGCCGCATACATCCCGCGGTCGATCCCGGACGACAAGCGCGCGGCGGCCGAGGAGTTCCTCGGCTTCCTCTCCAGCCCCGAGGGGTGCGCGGTGCACGCGGCGACGGCGTCTCCGGCTGGTCCGTACCTCACCGAGGGATGCGCGGTGCCGGACACCGCCATGCCGTTCGTCTCGGACGTCGCATCGTACGTCGACGGAGATCGCAGCTCCCTCGCGCTCGAGTTCCTGTCACCGGTCAAGGGCACCAACCTGCCGCAGTTCTCCGTCGAGATCGGCTCTGGCATCAGTTCTGCGGAGAAGGCGGCCGCCGACTACGACAACGACGTCGCCAAGCAGGCGAAGCAGCTCGGTCTGCCCGGCTGGTGACGACCGCGGGGTGGGTCGCCCGCCGGCCCACCCCTTCCCGCACCCGGATCGAGGAGGAATCGGTGCACACAGCGACAGAGACTCTCGTCCAGCCGCGAGGAAAGACGGGGCGGCCCCGCCCTCTCTTCCAGCGCGACCTGGGCAAGCGGATGCGGTCGACGTATCCGACCTGGTTCTACCTGCCGGCCGGTGTCGTCTACGGGGTGTTCTTCCTCGTGCCGACGGTCGCCGCCTTCTACTTCAGCTTGACGCGGTGGTCGCTCTTCGAGATCGAGTTCATCGGCCTCGAGAACTTCGTCACGTTCTTCAAGGAGCCCATGCTCCTGAAGAGCTTCGCGAACACGTTCATCTTCGCGATCGTCACGTCAGGGTTGAAGGTCGTCATCGGCTTCCTGCTGGCGCTGTTCCTCACGTCGCGGATCATCGCCCGCGGATTCCTGCGCTCCGTGATCTTCTTCCCCGTGCTGGTGTCGACGATCGGCGTCGGTGTCACCTTCGAAGTCCTCCTCGACCCGTTCGACGGTCTCGTGAACACCGCGCTGAGCGGCATCGGGGTGCAGGGGCCGGGATGGCTCACCGACCCGAACCTCGCCCTCCTCTCCGTCGCACTCGTCGATGTGTGGAAGGGCCTGGGACTGGCGACCCTGATCTACATCGCGGGCATCGTGGCCATCCCCGCCGAGTACCTCGAGGCCGCCCGCGTCGACGGAGCGAACGCCTCGCAGGTGCTCCGCCACGTGATCATCCCCCTGGCGAGACCGGCGACCGCGAGCGTGATCACCCTGTCGCTGATCGGCGGACTCCGCTCATTCGATCTCATCTGGGCGATGACCGGCGGTGGACCCGGCTTCGCGAGCGAGGTCGTCGCCTCCGCGATCTTCAAGGAGTACCAGGCCGGCTTCTACGGGCTGTCGACGGCGGGGAACGTCGTGCTGTTCCTCGTGGTCGCGATCATCGTCTTCCCCCTGTATCGCTGGCTCAACCGCAAGGAGGTGCAGCAATGAGAACCGCCCGGATCCGCAGCTCCGTGCTCGGCATCGTCGCGATCATCGTCGCCGTCGTCGTCTTCCTCGTCCCGTTCGCGTTCATCCTGGTTACCGCATCCAAGACGCAGTCCGAAGCATCCCAGCTCGCCTTCTCGCTCCCCACGCAGTGGGCTTTCTGGGACAACCTCGTCGCGGTGCTCCAGACGAACAACTTCATGGTGCCGCGCTCGCTCCTCAACAGCACGGTGCTCACCGTGAGCTCCGTGACGCTCATCGTCGTGTTCGCAGCGATGGTCGGCTACGTGCTGCAACGCCGTCCCGGCCGGTGGAGCGGCGTCATCAACGCGCTGGTGCTGTCCGGCCTCATCATCCCGCCGGCGATCGTGCCGACGATCTGGGTGCTGCAGATGCTGGGACTCTTCAAGACGATGCCGGGGATGATCTTCATGGAGATCTCCTTCAACCTCTCGTTCAGCATCATCCTGTTCCGCGCATTCGTCTCCGGCATCCCCCGGGAGCTGGACGAAGCCGCGCTGATCGACGGTGCCGGACCGCTGCGCATCTTCTTCCGCGTCATCCTTCCCCTGCTCAAGCCGGTGGTGGTGACGGTCATCGTGATCCAGGTGGTCCACGTCTTCAACGACTTCACGGGTCCGCTGTACTTCCTGCCAGGCGATGAGAACGTCACCGCCCAGCTCACCCTGTTCAACTTCCAGAGCGAGGAGCTCAGCAATTACAACCTGCTCTTCATGAACGTGCTGATCATCACCGTGATCCCGCTTCTTCTCTACATCTTCTTCAACCGTCAGATCGTCGCCGGCATGACTGCGGGCGCGGTGAAGGGCTAACATGTCGACCTCTTCTCAGAGCCTTGCCGAGCTGCGCACCGGGTTCGTCGATCCGGGGCAGGGGTCTCGTCCCATGATGCGCTGGTGGTGGTTCGGCCCCGACGTCGCGCGCGCCGACATCGAGCGCGACCTGCAGACGATGCGCGACGTCGGCATCGGTGGTGTCGAGCTCGCCGTCGTCTACCCCCTCACGGAGCACACCGATCGGTTCATGTCGGACGGCTTCCTCGCGAACGTGCGCTTCGCCGCGGACCATGCGGCCTCGCTCGGGATGCGCTTCGACATCACGCTCGGAAGCGGCTGGTCCTTCGGCGGCCCCGACGTGTCGCCGGACAACGCCGCACGGCGCCTGTGGTGGGAGCGCCGGGAGATCGGCGTGGACGAGTTCGTGTTCGACTGGCGCCCCGGCTGGCCTGGCGATGAGCTGGTGGCGGTGTACATCGGCGACGGCTCGCTTCAGGAACCGCCCCTGGAGTACACGATGGTGCCGTCGACCGGTGGGAGCACCCGCATCCCTCGCGGCCTCGGCCCACGTGTGGTCCTGATCGCCACCGCTCGCCGCACCGGACAGCAGGTCAAGCGCGCCGCGGCCGGAGCCGAGGGGCCGGTGTTCGACCACTACAGCCTCAGCGCTGTCCGCGAGCACATCGCCGCGGTGTGCGATCCCCTCCTCGACAGCGTCGATGCGGAGCGCGTGGGCTCGGTGTTCTGTGACAGCCTCGAAGCGTATGCGGCCGACTGGACTCCCCGCGTGCTGGAGGAGTTCCGTCGCCGCCGGGGCTACGACGCCCTGCCGCTGCTCCCTCACCTGCACACCCGTGCGGCGGCGGGCGAGGAGCTTCGCGCGGACTACTACCTGACGCTCACCGAGCTGTACGAGGAGAACTTCGTGAGCCCTCTGCAGCAGTGGGCGCATGGCCGTGGTGTCCCCTTCCGGATCCAGGGCTATGGGGAACCACCCGCCGGCATCAGCAGCTTCCGTCATGCCGATCTCTTCGAGGGCGAGGGGTGGGGCTGGAAGGAGCTCACCCAGTCGCGCTGGGCGACGTCGGCGGCACACCTGTACGACCGGCGGGTGGTGTCGTCCGAGATCTGGACCTGGGTGCATTCCCCGTCGTTCCGCGCGACCCCGCTCGACCTCAGGGGCGAACTGCACGAGCACGCCCTCCTGGGGGTCAACCACTTCATCGGGCACGGCTGGCCGTGCACTCCGCTCGAGGACGATGACCAGGAGTCGCCGAGCCTCGGCCGCATGCTGTACGCCTCGGGAGCCCTCGACGCCCGCAACCCGTGGTGGCCCGCCATGCCGGCGCTGATGCGATACACCCACAGGCTGGCGTGGATCATGCGCCAGGGCGCGCCCGCGGTCGACGTCGCGCTCTACGCCGGGACCAGGGCGGCGTACGCGACGATGTTCAGCGACGCGGAATCCTCCTTGAACCTGTGGCAGTCCAGCAAGGACGTCATCGGAGACGCGTTGCCGACCGCCCTGCGTGAGGCCGGGTACGACTTCGACGCGTGGGACGACGACGCCTCCCGCACCGCCGCCGAGCGCTATCCCGCCGTGGTGCTCCCTGACGTCAGAGTGATCCCCGATGCCACGCTCGACGAACTGCGGGGCGCGCTCGCCGCCGGTCGGACCGTGATCGCGATCGGTCGTTCGGCCGCACTCCTGCCCGAAGCTCGAGCGGCCGTCGACCCCGCCGAGGCCGTGCGACTCCTCGACGAGTCGATCGGCCGGCCGCTGGCGACGGTCGGCCACCAACCCGACCTCGGCATCACCCGCAGACAGGTCGGAGCGACGGAGCTCTTCTTGCTGGCGAACACCGGGGCGACGCGCATCGACACCGCTGTGCTGCCTCGCACGCGCGCAGCGTCTGCGGAACTGTGGTCGCTTCTCGACGGCGCCGTGCGCCCGGTCCGCGACCCGCAGCAGGGCATCGCGATCACCCTCGAACCGTACGAGGCGGTGATCCTGGTGACGGGAGGCGACGAGAGCGACAGCATCCGGCCGGGGGAGGGGGACCCGACCTCGCGAGGCGGCGCGACCCTGGAGATGCCCGAGTGGGAGGTGTCCTTCCCCGGAGCCGACACGAGATCGGTCACGGTCCCGCACCGGTGGGAAGACACCCCGGAGCGAGCCGCCTTCTCCGGGACGGCCCGGTACACGCGCACGGTCGACATCCCCCAGGGCAGCCCGCTCCTCGGCGATCACACGGTCCTCGACTTCGGCGACGTCGTCCCCGATGTCGCGGGCGATGACGAGGCGCAGGGCATACGCGGCCGATCGTTCCGCGTCTCGGTGCGTCCTCCCGTCGGTGAAGTGGCAGAAGTCCGCGTGAACGGCGAGGTCGTCGGGGTCGTCTGGGGCACGCCCTATCGGTTGCCCGTCGGGGCGCATCTTCGCGTCGGCAGCAACACCCTGGAGATCGAGATCGCGAACACGAACGGCAACCGGATGGCCCACGATCCGCGGATCGTCGCGGATGCCGAAGGCACCCGTCGCTGGTACGGCCGCCGATTCACGATGCAGGACTTCGATCGCGCCGGTGACCGGGTCGCCTCGGGGCTGCTCGCCGTCCCCGTGCTGCGCGCATCGGCACCGTGAGCGTCGTCGACCCGCCGTTCGACGTCTTGGCGGCTGACCTGCGCGGCACTGTGGACACGAGTCGTCGGCGCCGAGCGGAGTACACCTCGGATGCGTCGAACTACCGTCTACTCCCTGCCGCCGTCGTCTACCCCGCCGACGAGCAGGATGTCAGCCGGATCGTGCGCTTCGGCCGTGAGCACGGTGTGCCGGTCACGGCACGGGGTGGAGGGACGTCGATCGCGGGCAACGCGGTGGGCGCCGGAATCATCGTCGACCTCAGTCGTCACTTCGGCGACATCTTCGAGATCGATCCGCAGGCGCGTACCGCGAGGGTGGGCGCCGGCGTCGTCCTCGCCGATCTGCAGCGCGCGGCCGCAGCGCACGGGCTGCGGTTCGGTCCCGACCCCTCATCGCAGTCGCGGTGCACGATCGGCGGGATGATCGGCAACAACGCCTGCGGGCCGCGTGCCATGACCTGGGGTCGCACATCGGACAACGTCGAGAGGTTGAGGGTCGTGGACGGCACCGGTGCGGTGCGCGTCCTCGGGCGTGGGTTAGCCGACGCACCGGAACTCGAGCGCCTCGTGGGGGAGCACCTCGCGACGATCCGCATCGAGTTCGGGAAGTACTCGCGTCAGGGGTCGGGGTTCGCCCTCGAGCATCTCCTCCCGGAGAACGGCCGCGACCTGGCCAAGGCGTTCGTCGGCACGGAGGGGGCGTGCGCCGTGGTCACCGAGGCGGTGCTGCGGCTCGTCCCGATCCCCGCGGCGACCGCCCTCACGGTGCTCGCCTACAGCGACATCGCGACGGCGGCCGACGACGTGCCGGCGATCCTGCGGGAGAAGCCGTTGGCGATCGAGAGCCTCGATGCCGCACTGCTCGCGGCGGTGCAGCGGTCTCGTCCCGATGTGCGGGTGCCGGACATGCCGCGGGGAGGCGCGTGGTTGTTCGTCGAATCGCACGGGCCCGATGCTGCGGCGGCCCGCTCTGCCGCAGAGAAGATCGCTCAGGCCGCGCAGACGGTGTCGACACGGGTCCTGGACGACGGTGCGGACGCGCGCGCGTTGTGGGCGGTGCGGGCCGACGGCGTCGGTCTCGCAGGGCGGACGGCAGAGGGTCAGCCCGCGTGGGCAGGGTGGGAGGATGCCTCGGTGCCGCCGGAGCATCTCGGCGGGTACCTCCGCGCCTTCGACGATCTCAAGGCGGAGTACGGTGTCAGCGGATTCTCCTATGGTCATTTCGGCGACGGATGCGTCCATACCCGGATCGACTTCCCCCTCGCGACCGACCCGGCAGGCTTCGCCGAGTTCATCCGGAAGGCGGCGCGGCTGGTGCTCGAGCGCGGCGGCTCCCCGTCGGGCGAACACGGCGACGGGAGGGCGCGCGGTGCGCTGCTCGCGCAGATGTACTCGCCGGAGGCCATCGCCCTGTTCGCCGCTGTGAAGTCGCACTTCGATCCGGACGACGTGCTCAACCCCGGGGTCATCGTGGCACCCGCCCCGATCGACGATGACCTCCGGCTCCCGCGTGCACGCCCGCTGCCGGCGGTCGGCTTCGTCCTGCGCGAGGACCGGCGCGATCTCGCCGTCGCCGCACACCGGTGCACGGGCGTCGGCAAGTGTCGCACCACGGGCGCAGCCGGTCACGACTTCATGTGTCCGTCGTACCGGGCGACCGGCGACGAGCGCAACACCACACGCGCGCGGGCACGCGTGCTGCAGGAGGTGTCGAACGGCTCATTCCTCGCCGACGGCGTGCACAGCGCCGAGCTCGCGGATTCGCTGGACCTGTGCCTGTCGTGCAAGGCCTGCTCCTCGGACTGCCCGGCCGGGGTCGACGTGGCGACCATGAAATCCGAAGTCCTGCACCAGCGCTATCGCGGGCGCATCCGACCCCTCGCGCACTACACGCTCGGCCGGCTGCCCCGATGGCTGCGTGTGATCGCCCTCGCTCCCCGCCTGGTGAACACGGTCGGGCGGGCGCGGGGCCTTTCACGGCTCGCAATGCACGCGATGGGCGCCGACCCGCGCCGGTCCCTCCCGCGGATTCCGGAACAGACCTTCCATTCGTGGTGGCGGCGGCGTCCGAGCGCGCGGCGGGACGGTCCGGAAGTCGCGCTGTGGGCCGACAGCTTCAGCAATGCCATCAGTCCGCATGCCGCGCGCGCCGCTGTCACCGTGCTGGAGGAGGCCGGGTATCGAGTGCGGGTCGTCAGCCCGGACGTGTGCTGCGGCCTCACCCTCATCACGACCGGGCAGCTGGATGCCGCGAAGCGCGAGCTGACGCGGATGCTCGACGCGATCGCCGACCTCCTCGCCGCGGGCACGCCGATCGTCGCGCTGGAGCCCTCCTGCCTCGCCGTGCTTCGCAAGGACGCTCATGAGCTCCTGCCGGACGACACGCGTGCCGTCCAGGCCCGTCGGGGGGTCTTCACGCTCGCCGAGTTCCTCACCGATCGTCGAGGCGCGCATGCCGCGATGTGGAGTCCCCCCGACCTGTCTGGCGTGGAGATCATCGTGCAACCGCATTGTCATCATCACGCCGTCATGGGATTCGCCGCAGACCGCGCTCTGCTCGAGAACACCGGGGCGCGGCTGATCGAACTCAACGGATGCTGCGGGCTCGCCGGCAACTTCGGGATGGAGAAGGGCCACTACGACCTCTCGGTCGCGGTCGCCGAGCTCGGCCTCGGCCCGGCGCTGCGGGAGCATCCGGACGCCCTGCTGTTGGCGGACGGGTTCTCCTGTCGTACCCAGGCCGACGACCTGTACCGGCGTTCGGGCATGCATATGGCCGAGCTGCTCGCCGCGCGGGGAGACCCGGCCAGGCGGTCGGCCCTTGGTACTGTGGCCTCGTGACAGCTGCCAGAACGGCCAGGGTCGGCGTGCGAGAAGTCGCAGCCGAGGCGCACGTGTCCATCGGAACGGTGTCGCACTATCTCAACGCCCCCGAACGCGTCTCCGAAGAGAAGCGGAAGCGCATCCAGGCGGCGATCGAGGCTCTGGGATTCGTCCGGAACAGCGCAGCAGGGCAGCTTCGCAACGGGCGCAGTCACATCATCGGCTATGTCGCCCCCGAGGTCTCCACCCCGTACTTCGGGCTCGTGGCGGAGGGCGTCGAGAGTCGGGCATCCGCGGCGGGATACTCCGTGCTGATCGCGAGCTCGCACGGCAATGCACAGCGAGAGCTCGACCTCATCGCGATGTTCGAGGAGCAGCGCGTCGACGGCCTGATCGTCGCCACCCGGCACGAGATCGAGGAGCAACTCGCGCAGATGCGTGCACGCGGCATTCCGTCGGTCATGGTGAGCAGGCAGGCGAGAGCGGCGGAGCAGCCGTCGGTGTCGGTCGACGACCGCCGTGGCGGGTTCCTGGTCGGTGAACATCTGTGGCAGTCGGGGCGGCGGCGGATCGCGTTCGCCGGCGGCCCATTCACGATCAGGCAGGTCACCGATCGGTTCACGGGCCTGCAGGATGCGCTCTCACCTCACGGGACGGCTTCCATCGAGGTGATCGAGTGCGTCGACCGGTCCATCGATGACGGTGTCCGCATCGGTGCGATGCTGGCGGCTCGCGAATCCGCGCACCGACCCGACGCCCTCTTCGCGGTGAACGACATGATTGCGATGGGCGTGATGCAGGCGCTCATCGAACGCGGCGTCCGGGTGCCGGAGGACATCGCGGTCGTCGGCTACGACGACGTTCCCGTTGCCGCCGCATCCATCGTGCCGCTCACGTCGGTGCGCGCGACGCGCGACACCCACGGCGAAGCCGCATTCGAACTTCTCCTGGACGCGATCGAGGCGCGGGACTCCTCCCAGCCTCCGCCGGTGCGTCATCTGGTCTTCGAGCCGGCGCTCCACGTCCGGGCCTCGAGCGCCGAGCGCCCCGGGGTGACCTGAGGATCAGGGGTCGACGACCTCGAAGGTCATCTCCTCCGGTCCCGGTCCCCACGGGTCGAAGATGATGTCGGGGTCGTAGACGTCGAGCGGACGCTCCTCCGGTGGTCCCCAGAACCCGTCCGCATCGAGCGCGCGGAAGGTGAACCAGTACCAGCCGCGGGAGTGCATCCGCAGTCGTTTCACGGCGTGACCGGTGTCGTCGAGCGGGAAGATCGCCGTGTGACCCTGCATCGTGGTGATGTAGATCGAGCCGTTCGCGGGGCCGGTGGCGGCGATCACCAGGCCGGTGGTGCTCGCCTCCGCGATCTGCATGTCTTCGGTGCCGACGATGTCTTCGAAACCCTCGATCACGATGGGGAGGATCGTGAAACTCCCCGTGGTCGCGGGAGACTGCCCTGCGTCATCGAAGGCCCAGGCCTGGTAGTCGTACGTGCCGGCGGCGAGCTCGAGGGCGCGCGGATCGAAGGACCAGGCCCCGTCCGGTGCGACCTCCGGCGTGTAACGGGCGCCGTCGACGTCGACCCCGACGGCGGAGCCGGCCGTGGCCACTCCGGTCAGGACCGGCGCCAGGTATCCGGACTGCGTGGCGGGCGTCGAGAGGCCAGGGCTCAGCGTCGAACCGGGGCTCTCTCCCGGACCCGGTGTCGTCCCCGGAGCAGTACCCGGAGGCGTGGGGCTGAGGGGCACGGGGGCATCGGGGTCGTTGATGAGGTCGACGGAGTCGACCGTCGGATCGTCGTTCCAGCGGCCGAGGCGTGAAGACGGCGGGGGCGTGGCGGGGAGCGGCGCTGGCGTCGCATCCGTGCCGGCCGGGGCGCCGACGCCGGGGAGGGCTGGCGCTTCCACGGCGGACGCGGTGTCGGTCTCCGCGAGTGCGGGCGCGACGGCGATCGGCGCGGCCCCGGGGAACAGCAGGGTGCCGAGCAGCAGCGTGCCGGCGGTGAGCACGCCCACCCCGCCGGCGAGAAGACTCGTGACGCCGACTCCGGCGCCGGTGGCGAGGGCGGCGACCGCGGCAGCAGCCGTGCCGGGAGCGAAGGCGCCCGCCGACGGCACCACGACACCCAGGGCGCCGAAGCCGACGGCCGACAGGGTGACGCCGTGCAGACGCTGGGCGTCGTTGCGCAGACTGAGAAGCAGCTCGCCGCACTGGTCGCACGACGACACATGGTCGGCGACCTCCTGCGCCACGGTCGCATCCTGCGGTTCCGTGAGGTGTCGAGGGAAGAGCCGCGCGGCATGCGCCTCGTCGTCGCGCAGCCGCGTGGGAACCTGCGCCGTGAGCCAGTGGACCTTGAGCCCTGTGCGGGCCCGGCGCTGCAGGGCGGAGACGGCGTTGGGCTTGATGCCGAGTTCGACCGCGATCTCCGGCCGGGGCATCTCGGCGACCTCGGTCAGCCAGAGGACCCGCTGCCACCGCTCGGGGAGCGCCTGAAACGCTCCGAGGAGCTGATGCGCGTTCGACTGCCGTTCCACGATTCGGAGTGCGTCGCGGAAGTCGACCTGATCCGCCTCGACGGTGTCGTCGATGTGCTCGGCTTCCTTCCGCCACCGGATCGCGGTGTTGCGGATCACTGCCTTCAGATACGAGCGGAACGCGAACTCGGGTCCCCGGCTCGTCGTCGTCACCTGCTGGTAGACGGCGACGAACGCCTCGGAGACGAGGTCTTCGGGGTGGGACGGGAACAACCGATGCGCATACCGCAGCGCGGCGCCGACATGACGTTCCCACAGCGCCGCGTACGCGGCCTGATCGCCTTCTCGGAGTGCTCGAAGGAGTTCGGCGTCCCCACGAGAATCTTCCACGCCTTCCCTTTCCAGAAGAACGCCCGCTCATCTTCGACGAGCAGTCGATCGCAGCCTGATTTCCACGATCGGTCAGATTTGAATGTGCCTTCAATATTAGTGAGGACTCGACGCGTGCGGAGGTGAATCGATCGACAGAACGTACCCTTCAGCCCACGCGATTCGTGCCAGTTCAAGCTTCGAGCGCGCGGGGCGGCCCGGCATCGAGAGCTTGTCGCGGACGCGTTGCAGATACTTGCGCGCGGTGTCGTGCCGCACGCCGATCCGCTCCGCGACTTCGGCGATCGTGAGACCGGATGCGTACAGGGCGAGCACGCGCTCCTCCTGCCTGCTCAAGCGGGGAGCGCCCTCGGGTCCGGGCGCCGGTGGGCGTGCGCCGGCGCTGATCGTCGACCCGCCGCTCAACACCGTCTGCGCCGCCGCGAGGAATGCGTCTTCATCGTCGGCGGTCGCCACCACCGCGTCGATGCCCGCCGTGACCAGCTGATTCGTGAGGACACGACTGCGCGACGACAGCAGAGCGAGCACGCGGATGCCGGCGGCACGGAGCGCCGCGATGACGGTCAGATCACGCGAGGACCCGGGGTGGATGTCGAGCGCGATCACCAGCAGATGCGGCCAGCGGGTGCGGTCGGTGCGCTCGATCCAGGCGAGGAACTGGCCCACAGTCGCGGTGGCGTGTACCACCTCCAACCGCAGTTCCTGAGACAGCAGCTGCCCCACGCGCGTGCGCTGGAGCACGGACTCGTCCACGACCGCAGCCCGGCGGACGCGCCGTGCTCCGTCGCTGTCACCGTGCACGTGAGCTCCCTTCGGAAGTGACCGCACAAGCGGAAGTGATCCGGGGGTCACGCGCGACCCCCGGAAGGGGTCATCCCCGGAACGGAGTGAGGGCAGAGGCGAGGAGACGGTCTCCCTGCCTCTGCCCTCGCAGCGTGGCCGACGTCAGACGTCGACTCCGCGCCGGCGTGCCCGCATCAGGATCGCGCCGACGACGACGGCGAGCACGGCTACCGCGGTGGCCGCGAGCGGAACCGTGCCGCCCGTGGCGGCGAGGTTGCCCGCGCCCGCAGGAACCGGAGCGCCGGGCGTCGGGGTCGGGGTCGGGGTCGGGGATACGACGACCGGCGCAGCCTCCACCGTGACGGTCTGCGCCGCGTCGTCGATGTCCTGGTGCACCGCGAGCGGTTCGCCGGAGGGCTCAGTGCCCTCGAAGAGCGCCTCGAACGCGACGAGCACCTCTCCGTCGAACCCTTCCGGCACGACGAAGTCCACCTCCACCGAGCCATCCGGCGTGGTGGGCGTGAACGTCGTCGATCCCGTGATGCCGGTGGCCTGGCCGTCGGACTTGCGCATCAGCTCTCCCCAGAGCGTGTACTCCGTCCCCGGCACCAGGTTCTGATAGGCCACGGTGTCGACCACCGTTCCGCCCTTCCAGTCCAGCACCCTGTCGCCGTCTGCGGCGTCGAGCAGCGAGGTGCCGATCACGGGCTGGGCGGCACCCGGCTGCGCCGCCCACTGCACGGTGGCTTCCGCGGTCGTCTTCGTCGTGTCGGGAGCGACGAGGATGATCGACTGCGCGTGGTCGGCCGCGGTCGGCGTCCCACCCGGGGTGTTCGGCACCGAGATCACCGTTCCGGTGCTGCTCGACCCCTCTGCCGCGACCTGCACCGTGGCGCTTCCTGCCGCCGTGCTGCCGCGAAGGTCGAGGTAGAGCTCCTGACCGTCGGCGACGGTGCTCAGGTCGAGCGCTGTCCCGTTCCCGTCGGTGACCGACAGCGCAGGGTCGACCGTGACGGCGACCGACGTCTGGTTCGTGCTCACCACGAAGGGACCCACCAGCGTCCCTGCCGTCTGCGCCGCACCCGGTGCCGTCACCGCGGCGGTGACCCCGAAGTCCTCCGGTGACAGTCCCGGGCTCGCGTTCGCGCCGTTCACGAGGTACCAGTAGGCGGCCTCCGAGTCGGGCGTCTCCCACGCCCATGCGGCATCGAAGGTCAGGTCGGTGTACCGCCAGAGTGCGTACTGGGTGGCCTCGATGGCGTCGTTCCGCGTGATCGCGGGAACCCCGGCCGCGGCCCCGAACTCCTCCAGGCTCACCGCGGGATAGCTGTTCGCCAGCACCCACAGCACCTTCCCTGTGACAGCAGGGTCGGTGAAGTGGTTGCTGCCCAGGTAGCTGTCGATGTCGCCGGCGGTTCCCACGAGTCCCGTCCGCGCCGTGACGTCGTGCTCGATGCAGTACGCCCAATAGTCGGGCTCGCCGGTCTGGACGCCTCCGGACCAGATCGGAAACACCCCGGTGCCCCCGTACCCCTGCTTGCCGCCGATGTAGACCGCGTCCCCGGGCTCGACCTCTGCCGCCGTGGCCGCGCCGAGTCCGACGGGGGCGATGACGGCTCCGAGTGCGAGCACCGCGCCCGCGACCCATCGTCCCGCTCGCATCGCGCTCTTCGTCGTCTTCCTGCTCCTCATCGCTCGTCCCCCGTGCCGGTCATGCCTGGCAGGCGGGGTTGACGGCCGTGAAGGTGAACGGCCCGACCCAGATGTTCTGGTTCGGTCGGTCCGTGGCAGAGCGTCCGGAGTTGTTGGCCACGAAGGTGAGCGTGAACGCGCTGGTGAACGGTGTGGTGACGGCGACGTTGCCGGAGGTGCTTGTGGGCACGACCTCGACGTTCGGGGAACCCGTGAACGGCCGCCACGGGTCGGTGCCGGTTCCCTGGCCTCGGACCCACGCGGAGTCGTAGGTGCCGGTGCCCTCCGACACGTACACGCGCTCCGCGCCCCCGAGGCCGTCCTGCGCCTGGAAGCCGTCGATGTCCTTGATCTTGTACGACAGGTTGTCGATCGTCGTCGGTGCCCCGTCGTAGGCGAAGGTGAACGTCACCCGCTCCCCGCCGCCGATGTTGCGCAGGTCCGCCGTGTCGAGCGAAAGCCGCACGCTGGGCTGTGCCTCCCCGCCCTGAGTGGTGGAGTCCAGCAGCAGATTGTTCGCCGTGTTGATGGTCATGTTGCTCGCGCCGTTGGGGGCGGCGGTGAGGGTGAGCGTGAGGGCCTTGCCGTCACCGAAGAGATTGCTCCAGGTGAACACGGCCGAAGTGGCGCTCAGTCGCGAGTATGTGGCGGTGCTGGTGCTGATCGTCGCCGAACAGGCTGCCGATGCCGCTGCCAAGGGTGCGGCCACCGCGGCGGCGATCACGGGCAGAGACCACGCTGCGCCATGCAGCACCGTCCTGCGCGACAGACCGTTCCCCGGCACTCGTGCCTCTGTCTTTTCCATTTATCCAACTCCCCTTCGATTCGGACGACCATGGGTCGATACATGAAGAAGGAGTCGGAGGGGTCGGAAAGGTGACGCGAGGGGTCAGAACTTTTTCCGCGGCGTCGTCCACGTGGTGCTCCCGGCTGAACGAGCGGACGAGCCACACGATCGCCGCTATGGCAGGTCGGCGAGATCGACGTCGTCGTCTTCGTCGTCCTCGACTCCGTCTTCGCCTGCGTCGTCGGTCGACGGCATATCCGGATCGATGCCTTCTGCCTCGACGGCTGGTTCCTCGTTCGTGTCGTTCTGCGGGGCGGACATAGGGGCTTCCTCTCGCGGTGGGTGGGCGACCAGTGTCCCTCCGGAGCCGGTCCTGCGCCTTCCCGTTGACAGGACGCGTGGCCGGGCCCACAATCAGTCGTCGAACTCCGAGGAGAGTTCCGCGCTGAACTGTTCGACTTCTCGCTGTGCCTCCGACAACCGAGAGGCCTCGGCGACGGTCTCGCTCAACGCCGTGGGTGGCGCATGGTGTGCGCGGGCCGTGCGGAGATTCGCTCGGAGGGTGACCGATGCTCCGGCGATCCCCGAGGCGAGCGCGGCGGCGCCCACGGCGAGGTCAGCAGTCAGGTGAGGGTTCCCGATCTCGCGTAGCAGCCTCATCTCACGGATCAATTCGATCCCGACACGACCGATTCTCCCTGCGGAGTGAGCGGCGCCGAGCGCGGCGTCCCGGACACGCACGCCGCGATCCGGATGATCAGGAGCAAGCCCGAGGGCCGCTCCGAAGTCCGCGGAGACCGCACCGTCGGTCTCGGCTGCGCGCAGCGCGTCGGCGCGGAGCTCGACCAGACGACCCGCGGATTCCGCTGCGCGGGGGTCGTCGGGAGTGTACGCCGCGACCATCCGGAAGAGGGACGCGGCCACGCCCAGCAGGATTCCCGAGGCCGCGCCGCCTCCCGGAGCGCCGGTCGAGTCGCCGAGCTCCGCCAGCCAGTCGTCGACGGGGAGTGAGGTCGGCACCTCGCTGCTCTGACCCGCGCTGCTCTGACCCACTCGTGTCACCTCACGCGGGTCGAGGTCGGACCACGGTTCTCATCCGTCCTCGGGGTCGTCGGCGAGGACATCGCCGTCCGCGTCGTCCCCATCGGTCGGCGGGACGGTCGGCGGAGTGCCCTTGCCGTCTTCGGCTCCGAGGTTGTCGTTCTCCTCGGGGCCGGGCGACCCCTCGGTGCTGATGTCGTTCCGGTCGTGGCTGCTCATGTCGCGCTCCTCTCGTGTGTCCCACGATTGTGTGGGGTGCAGCCGAGGAAGGCGAGCGGGTTGACAAGCCCGTCGTCAGGCGGTGGCGAGCGGAGGCAGATGCGGGATGGGGACCGGGCGTTCGGCGCGGCGTCCGGAGTGGAACCGCTGCACGTCCTCGAGCACGTCGGCCGCGGACATGTAGGAGCTCGCGAGCGGGAGGTCGCGCAGCCACACGGCTTCGACCTCCACCGCGTCGACCTGATACACGCAGGCGATGGTGCGGCGCGAGTCGTCGGCCGCGTAGCGGTGATCGAGGATCAGCCACTCGGTATCGGTGATCTTCCTGAGCTCGAATCGGGGATCGGGCATCGTGAACATCTCAACACTCCAATCGATGTCAGCATCAGCAGCTGAGGAGCGCACCGCACCCGAGGACGCAGAATCCTGCACCAGGTGGTCGAACGGGCGCCCGTCAGCCCGCCAGAATTCACCGGATATTTTACGCTGAGCCTGCATATTGCTCAACTCGGTCGGAGGGCGCCGGACGGCCGACCCGGGGCGGAGCCGCGGGTCCGTCGTCAGCGCCGCACCCGCGCGCGGGTCTTCGCGACGCTCGCGAGGGTCGCGCGCATGGGCGTACCCAGGTACAGGCCGAGGGAGGCTCCGGAGGCGAGGCCGATGCCGATGACGGCGGCGTCGATGAGCGATCCGCCGGCGAAGAGCATCCCCGTCGAGGTGCCGGCCGCGTGCACCATCTCGAGAAGCCCCTGGAACACCGCCACTCCGGGAACCAGGGGAACGATCGCCGCGGTCGTCACCGCGACCGACGGCACGTGCAGGTTGCGGGCGATCAGCATTCCGACGACGCTCGCGAGGAGGGCGCCGAGCGCGCTCGCCGCGGCGGAGTGGAGGTTCACCGCGATCGCGCCCGAATACCCGGCGATGGTGAGGGCGCTCAGCAGTGCGCTCACGAGGATGATCCGGATGCCCGCGCCGTTGAACACGGCGACGGCGACGGCGATGATGATCGCCCCGGCGAACTGGCCGAGGAGCGGACCGAACGGGGCAGGGTCGTCGGGGAGGTCCATCGTGAAGCCCAGGACGCTTCCGAGTTCGAGTCCGACGAGGATGCCGATCACCACCCCGAGGGTCTGCATCGTGAGATCGAGGATGCGTCCGCCCGCGGTCAGGGCGAAGCCGTCGATCGCGTCCTGCGCGGCGCCGACGACGGTGAGACCGGCGAGCATCAGCACGATGCCGGAGGCCACGATGATCGACGGGCGGATGCCGACGAACGGCTCGATCCCTGCGGCCCCGAGAGCCGACACCGCGACGGCGACGACCGTGGTGACGAAGCCTCCCGCGATCTGGCTGAAGAACAGGGGGACGCGCAGTCGTGCGAGACCGGCCTGAGTGAGGGCGGCGCACAGTGCGGCCACGAACGTGAGACCCACGATGAGGGGCGAGGCTCCGAGCATGATGCTCACTCCGACGGCGAGCAGCGCCCGTGCGACGATGACGACCGGCTGCTGGTAGCGGAACGGCATCCGACGGATCACCCGGAAGGCCGTGCGTGCGGACTCGAGGTCGAGTCCGTCGTCGATGTCGGCGACGAGCGCCTGCACGCGCTGCAGCTTCGCGTGATCTGGTGCCGTCACCCGTACGACGCGGACCAGCGTCTCGGGCCAGACCTCGCCGCTCAGGTGGAACGACACCGTGATCGAGTTGTAGGTGACGTCGACCTGGACGCCCTTCATCCCGTATGCGTCGCACACCCGTGTGATGGCGAGCGTGACCTCGTGGGCGGACGCGCCGACCGCGAACATCGACTCGCCGATCCTGGTCGCCAGATCGAGCACGCGAGGGACGGTGCGCTCGTCGATGACCGGCATGGCCTCGGTGTGCGCGACGGCCGAGGGGTCGGTGTGCAGCAGGCGGCGCACGGACGTGAGCAGCGGCCGACGGGGTCTCGCGGACATGTCGTCCATTCTCCCGGCCACCGCGGGCTTCCGTGCGACGCGACGGGAGTGTCCCCGCCCGGACTCAGACCGCGGCGGAGCTCGTGCGAGGGAACAGCGTCGGGGTGAGGGTGATCGTCCGGTGGCGGTGCTCGGCGGGCGAGGAGATCTCCTCGTAGAGCACCTGGGCGGCGATGCGGCCCATCTCGTGTCCCGGTTGTCCGACGCTGGTGATCGGCACGGAGCTGTCCTGCGCGAAGTGGTTGTTGTCGTAGCCGACCACGGCGATGTCCGCCGGGACGCGCACCCCGGCGAGCTGCAGGGTCTGGATCGCTCCGGCCGCCAGCGCATCCGAGGCGGACACGAGGCCTTCCGGACGCTCTGCCGCCGGGCGGGAGCTGAGCTGCTCGCCCAGCGCGTACCCTCCCCGCACGGTGATGCTGTGCGTCTCGATGGTCTCGAGATCGGCGCCGTCGACCTCGGCGACCGCTCGACGCGCGCCGGTGTGGCGCTGGGCGATCGCGGAGAGGGAGAACGGTCCGCCGGCGAATGCGAGGCGGCGAAGGCCCTGGTCGAGCAGGTGCCTCGCTGCCAGGTAGCCGCCGAGCTCCTCGTCGACGACCACGCCGCAGGAGTCTTCGTCGCCGGGCCAGTTCACGTGCACGACGGGCATGCCGCGATGCCGTGCGGCGCGGGCGGCGTCGAGCGGCGCGTCGAGCGGGGCGAGGAGGATCCCCGCCACCTTGGCCTCTTCGAACACGCCGATGTACGAATCCTGCTTCGCGAGGTCGACGTCGCTGTTGGCGAGCAGGAGGCGGATGTCGTGCTCGTCGAGCTCTTCCTCGACACCGCGTGCCATCTCGACGAAGAACGAGTTCCCGACGTCGACGATCACGAACCCGACCGTGTCGGCGCGTCCGGTGACGAGGGACCGCGCGGCGTTGTTGCGCACGAATCCGAGTTCGTCGATCGCCTTGAGCACCCGCTCCCGGGTCTCGTGCGCCACGATCTGCGGGTTGTTGAGCACGTTCGACACGGTGCCGAGGGCGACTCCCGCGTGCCGAGCGACATCCGCCATCACGGGCCGGGGTCGTCCGGTGTCGGGGAAGGAGCCTGTCATGCGTGTCCGTTCGTCATCGATCCTGCATTTGCGCCTTGAATCGTTTCAAGCGTACTATCTGAAGCGCTTCAAGTGTGTGATCAACGCGGCTCGCCCGTTTCAAGGAGGAAAAGAATGAAGCTGACCACAGCACAGCTCTGGAGGCGCGGTGCGTTCACCGCGATCGCCGGAGCATCGGCCCTCGCCCTCACCGCCTGTGGCGGCGGCGGCGGATCGACGGCGGGCACCGACTCGCTGTCCCTGTTCGTGAACGTCGAGAACACCGAGGTTCCCGCCGTCCTGGAGACGCTGGCCGGCGGTGCATGCTCCGCAGAAGGCGAGACGCTCCCGCTCGACGTCGAGACCGTCCCGCAGTCCAACCTCGACCAGCAGCTGCAGCTGAAGGCCGGACAGGGCGACCTGCCCGTGCTGTTCAGCGCCGGCAACGCGCCCGCCCTGACCAAGACGCTCGCCGAATCGGGCAACGTCGCCGACTTCGAGGAACTCCTCACCGACCTCGACGTCATCGACGACATCGAGCCTGCCGCCATCTCCACGATCGAGAACCTGTACGGCGGATTCCGCGCGCTGCCGTTCGAGTACAACGTCGAGGGCATCTGGTACAACAAGCAGATCTTCGCCGAGCAGGGCATCGACGAGCCGCAGACGTTCGACGACCTGGTCGCCGCCGCCGGCACGCTCGACGCCGCGGGCATCCAGCCGTTCTCGGCCAGCGGTGAGCAGGGCTGGCCCATCACGCGCCTGATCTCCAGCTACCTGTTCCGCGACCTCGGGCCGGATGCGCTCCAGAAGGTCGCCGACGGCGACGCCAAGCTGACCGACCCCGAGTACGTCGCGGCCGCACAGGCGATCGCCGACCTCGGCGCCAAGGGCTACTTCGGCCAGGGCGTCGGCAGCATCGACATGGCGACCAGCGAGAACCAGTTCCTGAACGGTTCCGCCGCGATGTTCTACATGGGCTCGTGGTTCCTCAGCCAGGCGAACGACCCCGAGGCCAACCAGATCGGCGCCGAGAACGTCGGCTTCATGCCGTTCCCCGGCGTCGATGGCGGCAAGGGCGACCGCTCGCAGTTGGCCGCCAACGTCGGACTGCCGATCACCATGAACGCCAAGGCCGTGAACGACGACACCGAGGCGTGGCTGAGCTGCATCACCGAGAACTACGGTTCGGTCGCCCTCGAGCAGGAGAACCGGGTCTCGGGCTTCGCGCTGAACACCGAGGTCTCCGACGTTCCTCCGCTCACCCAGATGGTGCAGGAGCAGGTCGCCGACACCGAGACCACCGTGCTGTGGTTCGAGGCGCTCTTCTCCGCGGAGGCCACCACGACCAGCCAGCGCAACGCGGCTCCCCTCATCAGCGGCAGCATCTCCGCCGAGGACTTCATGTCGATGGTCCAGGCGGACCTCGACCAGTAACAGCCCCGAGGGGGCGGCGACCCGAACGCCGCCCCCTCATCCTTCAGGAGAACGTATGCAGAACGTGCTGGGCGACCGCAAGGCGATCGCCATCCTTCTCGGTCCCGCCCTGCTCATCTACTCGGTGGTGATGCTCATACCCGTCGTGTGGTCGATGGGCTACACGCTGTTCGAGGGCAACGCCATCGTCGGGTTCGAGTTCGTCGGTTTCGACAACTTCGCCCGCCTGATCGGCGACTCCGAGGTGCACGCGGCACTGCTGTTCACCCTGAAGTACGCGGTCGTCGTCACGATCGGCCAGGTGCTGCTCGGCTACCTCCTCTCCCTCCTCTACGTCTTCGCGCTCAAGCGCGCCTCCGGCATCGTCCGGACGCTGGTGTTCTTCCCGGTGGTCATGCCGACGGTGGCGGTGGCGCTGCTCTTCCAGCAGCTCTTCTCGATCGCCCCCACCGAGGGCGTCGTGAACTCGGTGCTGTCGGGCCTCGGCGGCGTCCCCGTCGACTGGTTCGGCGACGGCGGCAGCGCGTTCATCGTGATCGCGATCATGGACATCTGGCGCTCGATGGGCTTCTACGGTGTGCTGCTGTACGCAGGCCTGATCGACATCCCGGAAGACGTGCTGGAGTCGGCACGCCTCGACGGGGCGAGCGGCTGGAAGCTCGTGCGCCACATCGTGCTGCCCCTCTCCGCGCCGGTGCTCGTCTCGTCGCTCATCTTCTCCATAAACGGCACCCTCAAGGTGTTCGACAGCGTGCTCGCCCTCACCAACGGCGGGCCCGGCACCTCGACCAGCCCGCTCACCATCTCGATGTTCGACAACGCGTTCACGTACGGCAACTACGGCTACGGCTCGACCATCGCCATGCTGCTCACCATCATCTGCCTCGTGGTGACGGTGTTCATCTTCCGCGCCAATGCGCGCACCGCGAAGAAGGGAGGCGTGGCATGAGCACCTCGATGACCGCATCCCGCCGCGCGACGAGAATCCTCCGCAAGGCCCCCATCGCGATCCTCGTGGCCGTGCTGCTCGTCGTCGTCGGCTACCCGCTGATCTGGCTGCTGCTGGGCTCGTTCAAGTCGCAGCGCGAGTTCCTCGAGGCGCCGACGTGGGCATTGCCCGAGCAGTGGAACTTCGACAACTACGTCACCGCGTGGGATACGGCCGGGCTCGGCCAGTCGCTCTTCAACAGCGCGATAACCGTGCTGCCCTCGCTCTTCCTGATGCTGCTCCTCGGCACCGCAGCCGCCTTCGCGCTCGAGGTGCTCGTGTGGAAGGGCCGCAGCGGTGTGCTGATCGTGTTCCTCGCCGGCATCATGGTGCCGACGCAGATGATCCTGCTGCCGCTGTTCAGCACCTACTTCCAGCTCGGGCTCACCGGGTCGCTCTGGCCCCTCATCATCACGTACACCGCGACGGGCATGCCCCTGACGGTGTTCCTGATGGCGACCTACTTCCGGGCGATCCCGCGCGAGGTGTTCGAGGCCGCGACCCTCGACGGTGCGAGCATCTACCGGCAGTTCTTCTCGGTGGCCCTGCCGATGATGAAGAACGGTCTGTTCACGGTCGGGCTCGTGCAGTTCTTCTTCTTCTGGAACGACCTGCTCATCGCGCTCACCTTCGCGAACTCCGGAAACCTGCGCACGTTGCAGGTCGGACTCCTCAACTTCAACGGTCAGTTCGGCACCACCCAGTACGGTCCGCTGTTCGCCGCGATCAGCATCAACGTGTTCGCGCTGCTGATCATCTACCTCGTGCTCAACCAGCGCATCCAGAAGGGCCTGACGGCCGGAGCGGTCAAGGGATGAGCGCCCGTACCCCTGAAAGGTCAACAGTGAAGGTCTCCCTCCCTCGTTTCGAGCACGTCGACGACGCCCTCGGCCTCGGTTCGCGCACCCCGCGCATCTCGTGGCGCACGCAGGCGCCGGAGGGGTGGACGCAGCACGGGTGGCAGCTCGAGTGCACACGGGACGGCGATGTCACGGTCGCTTCGGGCTCCGACGCGGAACAGGTGCTGGTGGCCTGGCCGTTCGAGCCGCTCGAGTCCCGCGAGCGGGTGCAGGTGAGGGTCCGGGTCCGCGGTGCGGATGGCGCGTGGTCCCCGTGGAGCGACGCGGCCGAGGCCGAGACCGGACTCCTGGAGCCCTCGGACTGGGTCGCCGCTCCGGTCGGCGCGGGCTGGCCTGAGGCGCCCGACACCGAGCGCCGCCCCGCGCTCGTGCGCCGCACCTTCACAGTCGACCGGCCCATCGCCCGTGCGCGCCTGTACGTCACGGCCCACGGCCTGTACGAGGCGGAGATCAACGGCGCCAGGGTCGGCGACCACGAGTTCTCACCGGGCTGGACGAAGTACGACGAGCGCCTCGTGTACTGGACGTTCGACGTGACCGACCACCTCGCCGAGGGAGAGAACACCCTCGGCGCGTGGCTCGGCGACGGATGGTACCGCGGGCGCCTCGGCTTCAACGGCGGCTACCGTGACCTCTACGGCACCGATCAGTCCCTCATCGCCCAGCTCGAGATCACCCACGACGACGGCAGCCGCACGACCGTGGCGACCGACGCCGACTGGTCGGCGGCCCCCAGCCCGATCCTCGTGTCCGGGCTCTACGACGGCGAGGAGCACGATGCCCGCGCCGAGCAGCCCGGCTGGTCGACGCCGGGAGCGGAGGCCGAAGGATGGACGCCCGTGCGCGTCGGGCACCGCGACCCGCGGACGCTCGTCGCCCCCGTCCTGCCGCCGGTGCGGTGCACGGAGGAGCTCGCGCCGGTGACGGTCTCCCGCATCGACGCGACGACCCACCTGCTCGACTTCGGGCAGAACCTCGTCGGCCGGCTGCGTGTGCGGGTGCATGGCGCGGCGGGACACACGATCGAACTGCGGCACGCCGAGGTGCTCGAAGACGGCGAGCTTGGCATCCGCCCGCTGCGTCTGGCCGCCGCCCGCGACGCGATCACCCTCGACGGCGGACCCGCGCGGATCTGGGAGCCGAAGTTCACCTTCCACGGCTTCCGGTACGCGACCGTGACCGGGCCCGACGAGATCGAGGAGGGCGACGTCGTCGCCCGGGTCATCCACAGCGACATGCGACGCACCGGGTGGCTGGAGACCTCGAACCCCGACCTGAACCGGCTGCACGAGAACGTGCGCTGGGGCATGCGCGGCAACTTCCTCAGCATCCCGACAGACTGCCCGCAGCGCGACGAGCGCCTGGGGTGGACGGGTGACGTGCAGGTGTTTGCCCCGACCGCGTCGTTCCTGTACGACTCCGCCGGGTTCCTCGAGAACTGGCTGACCGACGTCGCGCTGGAGCAGCTGCCCGACGGGACCATCCCGTGGTTCGTCCCCGTGATCCCCGGCGGTCCGACGTGGAACCCGATCCGCACGGGAGCCGTGTGGGGCGACGTCTCGGTGCTCACGCCGTGGACCCTGCATGAGCGGTTCGGCGACCTCGATGTGCTGCGCCGTCAGTACGACAGCGGGCGCGCCTGGGTCGAGCGGATGATCGCGCAGTCCGGACCCGCCCGGCTCTGGCGGGACGGGCACCAGCTGGGCGACTGGCTCGACCCCGCCGCGCCGCCGCACGACCCGGCGGACGCCCGCACCGATCGATACCTCGTCGCCGCCGCGTACTTCGCGTTCTCGACGCGGCGACTCGCCGACACGGCACGCCTCCTCGGGCTCGCGGCCGACGCCGACCGTTATGCGCGCGTCGCCGACGAGGCTCGCGACGCATTCCGCGCGGAGTACGTGCGGCCCGGCGGCACGCTCACCTCCGACGCGCAGACCGCGTACGCGCTCGCGATCCGATTCGGTCTTCTGAGCGCGGCCGAGGAAGAGGCTGCGGGTCACCGCCTGGCCGCGCTGGTCCGCGAAGCGGGCAACCGCATCGCCACGGGCTTCGCCGGCACTCCGGTGATCAGCGATGCGCTGACCGCGACCGCGCACGTCGACACCGCGTACGACCTGATCCTCGAGACCGAGTGCCCGTCGTGGCTGTACACGGTCAGGATGGGCGGCACCACGATCTGGGAGCGCTGGGACTCCATGCTGCCCGATGGGACCATCAACCCGGGGGAGATGACGAGCTTCAACCACTTCGCCCTGGGCAGCGTGGCCGACTGGATGCACCGGGTGATCGGCGGACTGTCGCCGGCGGCTCCCGGCTACCGCAGGATCGAATGGGCACCGCAACCCGGCGGCGACCTCGACCACGCACGTATCGCGTTCGACTCGCCGTACGGTCTGATCGAGGGGTCCTGGGAGCGCGTGGCCGACGGGATCCGCTACTCCCTCTCGGTGCCGACGGGCGTCGAGGGCACGATCCGCCTGCCCGGTCAGGACGAGGTCCGCATCGCGTCGGGCGGACGCTTCGACAGGGTCGTGGCCGTGCCCTCCGCGGTCGCCGCCTGAGGCAGGCTCAGCGGGTCATCGACTGCCGATCGATGCGGTCGACTCGCGAGCGATCAGCTGCGGGGCGATGACCTTCGCGGAGTGGACGTGGTGAGAGCCGTCGTCGAGCTCGTCGAGAAGCAGCTCGACGGCGTCCAGCCCCATCGACTGCTTCGGCTGCCCGATGGTGGAGAGCGCGTGCCGCCCGTCGAGGCCCAGGTCGCCGTAGCCGATGACACGAGCGTCGCGCGGGGCGGAGACGCCGTGCCGGGAAAGACCCTCGAGGACTCCGGTCGCCAGCTGGTCGTTGATGCAGAAGATCCGTCGGGGTGCACCGCTCGCGATGATCTGCTCCGCGGCCGCTATCCCTGCCTCCACGGTCATCTCGTCGACGATGATCTCGACCAGCTCGCCCTCGGCGCGTCCGGCGTCCCGCAGGGCAGCGAGAGAACCCTCGTAACGGTCGCGGCATTGCGTGATCGAGTGGTGGCTGTTGATCAGGGTGACCCCCGTGCCGGGCGTGCTCAGCAGGTGCTCGACGGCCAGCCTGCCGCCGTGCACATCGTCGACGGCGACCGAGCACCCCTGGGCGGTGTCGATCAGGCGGTCGACGAGGACGATGTGCGTGCCGATGCTGCGCAGCATCGCCAGCCGCTCGGCTTCGGGGTTGATCGGGACCACGAGCGCACCGGCGGCGCGCTGCTGCGCCAGCAACTCGAAGTGACGCCGTTCTCGTGCGGGGTCTTCGTGGGTGACGCACAACGAGACGGCGTAGTTGTGCTGGTCGGCGGCATCGACGACCGCATCCGCGATCGCCGCGTAGAAGGCGTTCGTCACTTCGGGGATGATGAGGCCGAGCACGCGGCTGGCGCCGCCGCGCCGCAGCGTGGCCGCGGAGCGGTTCGGGACGTAGCCGAGCTCATCGATCGCAGCCTGGACGCGGCGGCGCATCGCTTCGGAGACGAGGTCCGGTCTGTTGATCGCCGTCGAAACGCTGCCGACAGAGACGCCTGCCAGCCGCGCGACATCGATCTGATCCGGTTGTCGCTCAGTGTTCACGTGCTCTCCAGAAAATGCGGTCGCCGCCCGCCAGCGCCGCTGTTCACGCCGACGATGTGCCCGCCGGATCGTCCCTAAACATATCGCCCGCGATCAGCGATTCACGTGAATCATCGTCTTGACCTCGGTAGCCAGCGGAACCGTCCATGCTTCGATCGCCCGGTCGAAGGGCAGTGTGCGGCTCACCAGGGAATCCGCGTCGATCCGCCCTGACGCCACCGCATCGATGACCGTCGGCCAGGTGAACGCGTACCTCATGACGCCCTGCACCGACACCTCGCGTTCGATGATCGCCGGCATCGGGATCGACGCGTCCTGGGCGCCGACGCCGATGAAGATCGCTCTGCCGCCCGGCGCGACCTTGAGGCAGCTGTCGTGCCGGACGATTCCGACGCCGGTGCACTCGATCACGGCGTCGAACAGTTCGTCGACGGAGGCGAGGTCGGCGGAGACCTCGCATCCGAAGCTCGCCGCCTTCGCGCGCCGCTCGCTCTGCGGCTCGACGAGGACGACGCGTGACGCGCCCTGGAGGAAAGCGAGCTGCGCGGCGAAGAGACCGATCGGTCCGCCACCGGTGATGAGGATGCGGCTTCCGGCCGAGACCCCGGCCTTGCGGACCCCGTTGAGGGAAACGGAGATCGTCTCGACCATCGCGGCGGCATCGTCGCTGACGGAGTCGGGGATGGCGAAGGCGTTCTCCGCCGGGACGTTCAGGTACTGCTGGAGAGCCCCGTCGGTGCCCGGGACCCCGAAGAACCTCTGGCCGGGGTCGAGGTTGTAGCTCCCGCGTCGTGCCTGAGGCGAGAGGGGGTCCGCCATGAGCGGTTCGACGGAGACGCGCTGCCCCACGCGCGCCTCATCGCCGCCCGGGCCCACTTCGACGATGCGCCCGCCGAACTCGTGGCCCAGCACCAGGGGATCGGTGACGATGTCGCTGCTCGCCCGCCCTTCGAGGTAGAAGTGCTTGTCGGACCCGCAGACGCCGACCGAGCCGATCTCGACTCGTACTTCGCCCTGACCCGGCCGGAGGACATCCCTCCTCTCGAAGCGCAGATCTTCTTTGCCGTGCAGCACGAGGGCGCGCATCGTGCGGGAGGTGTCGGTCAGCAGCTCTGGTGACATCGTGTTTCCTGTCTTCTCGCGGTTCTCAGGCTGTCACGGCGACTATTTCGGGCCGCCCGCTTGACGAGCTTCCCGCCCTGAGCATAAAGTTGGGGCCGCCACCTGAGACGTTTCAGTTTCAGGGACTATACCGCACCGATGTGGCTGTGGTGAAGAGAGCTTGAAGCGTCGCACGCGACGCGGAAGGGATCATCGTGGATCTCACAGCAACAAGAATCCGAGCGGCGGCCGCCGCCGTCCTCGTCCTCGGTCTCGCCTTGACCGGTTGCGCCGGACAGGCCGGAGGAGGAGGCGGTGCCGAAGACGACACCCTCAAGATCGGTGCGATCTACCTCGACACGCAGGGCTTCTATGCCGGCGTGAAGAAGGGCGTCGAACTCGGTGCCGAGGAAGCAGGAAAGAAGGTGGAGTTCGTCGAGACGAACGCTGCAGCGGATGCCTCCAAGGAGTCCGCCTTCATCGACACGCTCATCTCATCTCAGGTCGACGCCATCCTGCTGTCGGCCGTCTCCGCCGATGCCTCCGCGCCAGCGCTGCGCAACGCCTCGAACGCCGACATCCCGGTCGTCTGCTACAACACCTGCATCAACGAGGCCGACGCCGAGGAGTACGTGAACGCGTATGCCTTCGGCGATCCAGTCGAGTTCGGGTACAAGACCGGAGAAGCGGCCGCCGACTACTTCGAGGCGAACGCCGTCACCGACCCTCGTATCGCCGTGCTCAACTGCGAGTTCGTCGAGGTGTGCGTCGACCGCCGCGAAGGCTTCGAGAAGGCGCTCACCGACCGCGGCATCGCCTATGAGATCGTCGCGAACCAGGAGGGGACCGATCCGACCGAGTCCATCGGCGTCGCGGAGAACATCCTCACAGCCAACCCCGACATCGACGCCTTCTACGGCGAATCCGGCGGCGCGGCCATCGGCGCGGTGAAAGCGGTCGAGAACAAGGGGCTCGCCGGCAAGACAGTGGTGTTCGGATCCGACATGACGGCCGACCTCGCGAACGCCCTCGTCGACAACACGATCCTCAAGGCCTCGATCGACGTCTCGGGCATCGCGGTGGGCAAGGCGGCGATCGCCGCCGCCATCGCGATCCTCGACGGCGAGTCGCAGGAGTACTCGGTGCCGGTGCCGATCGACGTCTACACGGCGCCTGAGCAGGGGACCGAATGGCTGGAGACGCACCCGGACGGCATCCCGTAAACCCCCATCACCGATCGGGAGAGCACAATGATGACAATTGACGAGCCTGTGGCCGAAGTCGTCGGCGCATCGAAGCATTACGGTCCCGTCGTCGCGCTCGACGACGTGAGCTTCACGATCCGTCGGGGCGAGGTCCGGGCACTGCTCGGCAAGAACGGGGCAGGCAAGTCGACGCTCATCCGTCTGCTGTCCGGGGCCGAGGCCCCGGACAGCGGGGACGTCGTCCTCGGCGGCGAGCCTCTCGGCGCCGGTGGTGTCGAAGGCGCGCACCGACTCGGAGTTCGCACGGTCTATCAAGAACTCTCCCTCATCGGCAGCATGAGCGTCGCGGAGAACATGTTCATGGGACGGTGGCCGTCGTCTGCGGGAGCGCTGAGCTACCGGCGGATGCACGCCGCGACCCGCGACGCGCTGGCACGTCTCGACCTCGACATCGAGCCGGGACAGGCCGTCGATGATCTGAGCGTCGCCGATCAGCAGCTCGTCGAGATCGCCAGGGCCATCCACGACGAGCCGCGACTGCTCATCCTCGACGAGCCGACCAGTTCGCTCGCGGCCGCGGAGGTCGGCCGGGTCCTCGACGCCGTGCAGACCATCGCCGCCGGCGGTGTCGCCGTCCTCTACGTCAGCCACCGTCTGAACGAGATCCGACAGGTCGCGGACACCGCCTCCGTGATGCGCGACGGTCGTCTGATCGACACCCGGCCCCTGGCCGATGTGGACACCCGCGAGGTGGTGCACATGATGATCGGGAACGCCGTCGAGCAGTTCGCCCCCGTGGCGGAGGCGCCGACAGAACTCGGCGAGGTCGTGCTCGACGTGGCGGACATCCACGACGAGCCGTTCCTGCACGGGGTCTCCCTGAACCTCCGGCGGGGCGAGGTGCTCGGGATCGCGGGTGTGCTCGGAAGCGGTCGGACCGAACTGCTGAAGATCGTCAACGGCGTCACCGCGCCGGCGGCGGGCACCGTGCGTGTGCACGGCCGTGATCTCACCGGCCGTGGACATCGCATCGCCTTGCGCAGCGGCGTCGGCATGACTCCGGAGAACCGCAAGCAGGACGGCATCTTCCCGCAGCTCGGCGTCGACGAGAACATGGTGGTGTCCGACTGGCGGGCGGTCTCGACAGGAGGATTCACCTCGCCGCGCAAGATGGCCGCATCGGCGACCGCGTTGATCGAGCGTCTGCGTATCAAGACGTCGAGCGCCAGGGCCGAGATCGACACTCTCAGCGGCGGCAACCAGCAGAAGGCGATCATCGGCCGCTGGTTGCATGCCGAGAGCGACATCCTTCTGCTCGACGAGCCGACGCGGGGCGTCGACGTGGAGGCCAAGGCGCAGATCTACGCGCTCATCCGGGAGCTCGCGGCCGCCGGCAAGTCGATCGTCTTCGTCTCGAGCGAGATGGAGGAGCTGCCCTCCGTCTGCGACCGCGTCGTCGTGCTCCGTGGCGGACGGATCGTCGAAGAGCACCGCGCGCCCAACATCGACATCGATGCCATCCTCTCGAGCGCCATCGCCGAGCACTGAGTTCTCCCATACCCGAAGGACACCTCATGACCAGCACAATCACCCCCGGCGCACCGGGGACGACTCGTGGCGTGCCGTTCCTGCGCGCGCTCAACACCCAGCGGATCAACGAGATCGGACTCGCGGTCGCGATCGTCGTGCTCGTGATCATCCTCTCCGTCGTCGCCCCGGGGTTCGCGACCGAGAACAACGTCTGGAGCATCCTCCGCGACGCGGCCACGGTCGGGATCGTCGCGTGGGGCGCGACCCTCGTCATCGTCTCCGGTGAGATCGACATCAGCATCGGGCCGGCCGTGGCCTTCTGGTCCGTCATGCTCGCCGAGATGGCCGGTCCCTGGGGCATCGGGCTCCCGGGCGGCACGGTCGCCGTGCTCATCGGCGGTCTCGTCGTCGGCGGTGTGGCCGGCTGGCTGCGCGCGGTGCTCGGCATCCCGTCGTTCATCGTCACGCTCGGCCTGTGGAGCGCCTACCGCGGGCTCGCGCAATTCATGACCAACGCCCTGCCCGTCCCCGTCGAGACCAGCGAGTTCATGGACGTGCTGGCGGGCTCGATCGGTCCCGTCCCCACGCCCGTCGTCGTGTTCTTCGTGCTCTTCGTGATCTTCTACTTCGTCTCGACCCGCACGAGCTTCGGCCGCTCGGTCTTCGCGGTGGGCGGCAATGCGCGCGCAGCGATGCTCTCCGGCATCCATGTCACCCGGACACGCATCGCGGTCTTCGCGATCACTGGCCTGCTCGCGGCGGTGGTCGGCATCCTTCTGACGGCCCGTCTGGGATCGGGTAACAGCGGTGCGGCGACCGGACTGGAGTTCGATGTGATCGCCGCGGTCGTCGTCGGTGGCACCGCGCTCGCCGGGGGGCGGGGGTCGATGCTCGGAACGCTGTTGGGCGTCATCTTCATCGCGATCATCGGCAACGGCCTGATCCTGCTCGGCGTCAACTCGTACATCCAGGACGTCGTGTCCGGCGCGATCATCGTCGTCTCGGTGCTCATCAACATCCTGCTCAGCCGAAGGGGGAAGAAGAGTGTCGAGTGACCCGATCGTTCTGACCGCCGACCCCATCCCAACTCATCGAGGACTCTCATGACCACGCACCCCTTTCCTGTGATCGCTCCCGAACCGCTCTCCCGCGTCGCATACGGGACGCCGAAGATCGCGCTCGTGTCCGGCGGTCTCGGCGTCTACTGGGGGCAGTTCGACGGACTGCTCGACACCGTGCGCGCATCCGCGTCGACCATCGCCGACCGCATCGAGGGCATCGGAGCGACCGTCACCGACTTCGGTGTGGTGTCCGATCCCGTCGACGGCGCGGCTGCCGCCGACCGCATCCGGCAGGCCGACGTCGACCTGATCGTGCTCTTCGTCTCGACCTACATGACGAGCGCCCAGGTGCTGCCGATCTTCAAGTACGGGGGCGCGCCCGTGCTCCTGGTGTGTCTGCAGCCGGGGCGGAGCATGGACCACGCGAACTTCGGCACGGGTGACTGGCTCGGTTATGCCGGGTCGGCCGGGCTCCCGGAGATGTGCGTGGCGCTGGAGCGCCTCGGTCTCCCGGCCAGGAGCGTGTCCGGATACCTCGACGACGAGCGCGCGTGGACGAAGATCGGCCGCTACGTGCGAGCGACCGGGGTGGTGGCGAACCTGCGCCGCGGTCGCTACGGTCTGCTCGGTCACCTGTACCCGGGGATGTTCGACATCGCCTCCAACATCACGTCGACCTACTCCACGTTCGGAGGGCACGTCGAGATCCTCGAACTCGACGACCTGCGCCGCCTCTACGACGGGGTGACCGACGCCGAGACCGAGGCGGCGCTGAGCACGGTGCACCGCGTGTTCGCCGTCGACGAGGGCGCCGACCTGGAGAACATCCGCTTCCAGGCGCGCGTCTCGGTCGCCCTCGATCGCCTGATCGAGGAGTACGACCTCGACACCCTCGCCTACTTCCACATGGGTAACTCCGACGACATCTACAGTCGACTGGCCACGGCGTTCCCCATCGGCGCGACGCTGCTGTCGACCCGCGGTGTTCCCACCGTCACTGAGTTCGAGCTCCGTGCGGGCATCGCGATGTTCATCACGGGCCAGCTGGGCGGAGGCGGCACCTTCACAGAAGGACAGGCGCTCGACTTCGACCGCGGCCACGTCGAGCTCGGTCACAACGACGCCGCGGATGCCTCGATCACCTCGGACCGCCCCGTCCTGCGCAACCTCGAGGTGTTCCACGGCAAGTCCGGGGGAGGGGCATCCGTCGAAGCGACCGTGCGCCCTGGGCCCGTCACCCAGTTCTCGATCGGCGAGCTGCACGACGGCCGCCTCCGATTCATCGCCTCGGAGGGCACAGCCGTGCCGGGGCCGGCCATCAGGATCGGCAACACGACCACGCGGGTCGACTTCGGGTGCGATCCGGGCGACTGGACCGACGCCTGGGCACAGTCCGGTTCGACCCACCATTGGTCGATGGCCGTCGGCCATCTCGCGAAGGACATCGAGGTGCTCGCCGACCTCCTCGGCGCAGAATTCCGCCTGGTCCAGCCGTAATCCGGACCCCGACACTTCCCCTCAAGAATCAGGAGATCACCATGAGCGACGTTCGTCGTGCCCGCATCGCAGAACTGCTTCCCCGAAAGAACCGTCGCAAGACCAGGATCGGCCTCGTCGCCGGTGGCCTCGGAGCATACTGGCCGCAGTTCCCCGACCTGCTCCCTCAGCTGCAGGCATCGTCCCGCTATGTCAGTGAACGCTTCCAGAATCTGGATGCCGAGGTCACGGATGTGGGCTTCATCTCGGATGCGAAGGATGCGGCCGCCGCTGCCGAGAAGCTCCGCCTCGCGGACCCGGACCTCATCGTCGTCTTCCTCACCACGTATCTGACGGCCTCGATGGTCCTCCCGATCGCACAGCGCTCCGGGGCCCCGGTCCTGGTGATCGACCTGCAGCCCACGGAATCCATGGACCATGCGACCTTCGACACCGGCCAGTGGCTCGCGTACTGCGGACAGTGCGCGGTGCCCGAGGTCGGCAACGTCTTCCGGCGCGGTGGTATCGAATTCCGCTCGGTCTCGGGATACCTGCGCGATGAGAGCGCATGGGCGCGCATCGAACGCTGGATCGCCGCCGCGGACGTCCGCGCGACGCTGCGTCACGCGCGTCATGGGCTCATGGGACATCTGTATCCGGGGATGCTCGACGTCTCGACGGACCTGACCTCGGTGTCCACCCAGTTCGGCTCGCACGTGGAAGTGGTCGAGTTCGACGACCTGCGGGTGCGCGTGGAAGGCGTCACAGACGGCGAACTCCGCGAGCGCATCGCTCTCGCCAGGGAGGTCTTCGTCCTCGATGAGGCGTCCGTAAATGAAGACGACCTGGCCTGGGGTGCGAAGGTGTCGGTCGGACTCGACCGCTTGGTCGATGACTTCGAGCTCGACTCGATGGCCTACTACCACCGCGGCCTCAACGGCGAGCAGCACGAGCGTCTGGGCGCCGGCATGATCCTCGGCGCCTCGTTGCTGACGGCGCGCGGGGTCCCGATGGCCGGCGAATACGAACTCCGCAACAGCATCGCCATGCTGGTGGCCGACACGATCGGCGCGGGTGGCTCGTTCACCGAGATCCAGGCCCTGAACTTCTTCGACGGCGTCGTGGAGATGGGTCACGACGGTCCCGCGCACCTGGCGATCAGCCAGCGGGACCCGCTGTTGCGGGGACTCGGCATCTATCACGGCAAGCGCGGGTGGGGCGTGAGCGTCGAGTTCGACGTCAGAGAGGGACCGGTGACCACGTTCGGCGTCGGCCAGGAGCGGGACGGCAGCTACGTGTTCGTCGCCTCGGAGGGCGAAGTGGTCCCCGGCCCGCTGCTCGCGATCGGCAACACGACCTCCCGGGTCGACTTCGGGTGCCACCCGGGCGAGTGGGTCGATGCCTGGAGTGCGAGCGGCGTGGACCACCACTGGGCGCTGTCGACCGGACACCGTGCACAGGACTTCCGCGCCGCGGCGAATCTGCTCGGCATCGAGTTCCGCCAGGTGTCGGTCGGCTGATCGCATCCTCCGCAATTCACCACACCCCCGGCGGTCCCGCCAGGGCCACCTCCAAAGGAGAACACCGTGAAGATCGGCAGCACCTCGACGACGGGATGGCGTGCCACCATCGCCGTCGCCATGTCCAACTACATCGAAGCGGGCTCGATCATCGCGATCGCGACGAGCCTCGGCTTCTGGCAGGCAGAACTCGGGTTCACCGATCTGACCGCCGGGCTGCTCGCGGCGTTCAGCGCGAACGCCTTCGGCGCGGCCATCGGCGCGATGCTCGGCGGCCCGCTGAGCGACCGCCTCGGCCGCAAGTTCATCTACACGTACGACCTCGTCGTGTTCATGATCGGCGTCCTGCTCGCGGCGTTCGCGGTGAACGTGCCGATGCTGTTCCTCGGGTTCATCATCACCGGAATCGCCGTCGGCGCCGGAGTCCCCGCATCCTGGACATACATCGCCGAGCAGGCGCCGTCGAAGAACCGCGCGAAGCACGTCGGGACGGCGCAGCTCGCCTGGTCGTTCGGGCCGCTGATCGGGTTCGCGCTCGCCGCTCTGCTCGCACCGCTCGAGCTCTTCGGCAGCCGGATGATCTTCCTGCATCTCTTCGTCGTAGCTGCCGTCGTCTGGTGGGTCAGGCAGGGGTTGCCGGAGTCTCAGCTGTGGAAGGACCAGAAGGAGACGAGCGCGAAGGAGGTGAAGAGCGGAACGGCCTCGCGTACGGGCCGCGGCTTCGGAGCTCTGCTGTCGAAGAGGGTCAACATCACCGCACTGCTCTTCCTGTTCGGGATCTACGGCTTCTGGGGGATCGTCGCCGGTCAAGCCGGTATCTTCATGCCCCGGGTGTACGAGGCCGCCGGTGTCGAGAGCGTCGTCGAGCAGGACCTCCTGCAGGTGCTGGTGTGGGGATGCACGGTCATCGCGACCTACTTCGGCTTCATGCTGCTCGCCGACCGGATGTCGCGGCGACTGCTCTACATCGTCGGCGCCGTCATGGGCATCCTCGGATGGATGGCGCTGGTCTTCGGTGAGCCGGGGACCGCCACGCTCATCACGTTCGCCGTGCTCTGGGGCCTGTCGGCCGGCATCGGCGCGCAGGCGTTCTACGGACTGTGGGCGAGCGAGCTGTTCGCCACTCCGTACCGCGCGGGCGCGCAGGGTCTGCTCTTCTTCGCTGCGCGTCTTGCCATCGGCTTCCTCAGTTACTTCTTCCCCGTACTGCTCGCCACGACCGGAGTCGCCAACGTCGGTCTCATCATGATCGGCTTCCTCGCCGTCGCACTTCTCGTCGGTGCGATCTGGGCTCCGAACACGCGCGGTCGGAGCTTGAAGGAGATCGAGGAGGAGCGCTACGGCGCGGGAGCGTCCGCGCAGCAGGAACCGGTGGTGCGATGAGTGCGGCTGCGTCTCCGGCGATCCAGCGGGTCTGCTTCACGATGCGGCTCCGCCCGAGTCGTGTCGACGATTACCTCCGCGACCATGCCGAGGTCTGGCCCGAGATGCTCGCCGCTCTGACCGAGGCGGGGTGGACGAACTACTCGCTGTTCATTCGTCGCGACGAGGGGATCGTGATCGGCTATCTGGAGACCGAGGACTTCGCACGGGCGCAGTCCGAGGTGGCCCGCCGCGAGGTCAACACCCGGTGGCAGGCATCGATGGCGCCGTACTTCGAGCGGGGCCGACCCGACGGCGCTCTGGACGTGTGGGAGGAGTATTTCCACCTGGACTGAGGCACGGTCGACGGGCGCCGGTTCCGGAGGACTCAGTCGAACACGGGGCTGAGGAAGCGGCGCTCGTACCGCCGGATGCACCGCGTGGTGCGGGCGAACTCGAACGCCTCTACGCACTCCGGGTCGGTGCGCGATGCCGTGCGGTAGACCTCGTACGCGGTCAGGGAGGGGAAGGTGAACAGGGCGAACGCTTCGTCGCTGTCTCCTTCGCTCGGCATGAAGTAGCCGTGGTGGGTGCCGCCGTGCTTGGCGACGAGTCGGATCCACGTCCGCCCGTACGCGGTGAAGTCGTCGAGCTTGTCGGGGTCGATCTCGTAGCGGAGGTGGATCGTGATCATGGGACGATCCTTCCAGAGGTGCGCCGGCCATCGAACCGCAGCCGGTGACTACGCTGAGTCCCGTGACGAACTCGCGCGATATGGTCCGCATCCCCGCCGGCAGGTTCCTGATGGGGTCGGACGACTTCTACCCCGACGAGCGGCCGGTGCACGAGCGTGAGGTCGCCTCGTTCTTCATCGACCGGTACGAGGTGACGAACGAGCAGTATGCGGAGTTCGTCGACGCGACCGGGTACGTGACGGTCGCGGAACGTCCGCTCGACCCCGCAGCTTTCCCCGGCGCCGACCCCGCGGATCTCGTCCCCGGCTCGATGGTCTTCACCCCGACGCCCGGTCCGACAGACCTGCGGAACTGGCGCAACTGGTGGCGCTGGCAGCCGGGGGCGCACTGGCGTCGGCCGTTCGGCCCCGACTCCTCGATCGAACAGCTGCTGCAGCATCCCGTCGTCCACATCGCGTTCGAAGACGCCGTCGCCTATGCCGACTGGGTCGGGATGCGACTGCCCACCGAGGTCGAGCACGAGTACGCGGCGCGTGGGGGACAGGAGAGCACGGCTTTCGCATGGGGCGATGAGGCGTATCCCGGCGGCGTCGCCCAGGCGAACTCCTGGTTGGGACGCTTCCCCTACGACAACCAGGGCGTCGGGGGCACTGCTCCCGTCGGCTCCTACCCGCCCAACGGCTACGGCCTCTACGACATGATCGCGAACGTGTGGGAGTGGACGACCGACTTCTACACGCCGAGGCACATCCGGTTGTCCGACACTCCCGTCGACCAGGGCAAGCGCACGAACCTGCTGGCGGCGGCGAGCGCGCAGGCGGGCTTCCCCGCCATCCCGCGTCGCGTCCTCAAGGGCGGCTCGCACCTGTGCTCGCCGGACTACTGTCTGCGGTTCCGGCCGGCCGCGCGCTCGCCGCAGGCCGAAGACACCGGCATGTCTCACATCGGGTTCCGCCTCACCCGCTCCGAGTGAGGCGCCCTTCGCGCGGGGCGCGGAGAGTGCTTGGCTCGACCGAGGGCATCCGCCCGCCTCATCGGTCGACGCAAGGAGTCAGGCATGGCTGACAAGCCCAACATCCTCATCATCTGGGGCGACGATATCGGCATCGCCAACCTGAGCACATACTCCGACGGGCTCATGGGCTACCGGACGCCGAACATCGATCGGATCGCCGACGAGGGTGTGAAGTTCACCGACTATTACGGCGAGCAGAGCTGCACCGCCGGTCGTGCCGCCTTCATCACGGGACAGAACCCGTACCGCACCGGACTCACCAAGGTGGGCATGCCAGGCGCGAAGCTGGGGCTCCAGCCCGAAGACCCCACGATCGCCGACGCGCTCAAGCACCACGGGTACGCCACGGGTCAGTTCGGCAAGAACCACCTCGGCGACCGCGACGAGCATCTGCCGACCGCCCACGGCTTCGACGAGTTCTTCGGCAACCTGTACCACCTCAACGCGGAGGAGGAGCCGGAGCACCCCGACTACCCGACCGACGAGGAGTTCCCTGGCTTCAGCGAGAGGTTCCGTCCCCGTGGTGTCATCCACTCCTGGGCGGGCGAGAACGGGACACAACGGATCGAAGACACCGGCCCGCTGACGAAGAAGCGGATGGAGACGGTAGACGAGGAGTTCCGCGACGCCGCCGCCGAGTTCATCCGCACCCAGGCCGCAGACGACACGCCCTTCTTCGTGTGGTTCAACTCGACGCACATGCACTTCCGCACCCACACGAAGGAGGAGAGCAAGGGACGCGCAGGGCGCTGGCAGTCGAACTACCACGACACGATGCTCGATCATGATGATGTCGTCGGGAGCCTGCTCGACCTTCTGGACGAACTCGGGCTCGCCGAGAACACGATCGTCATGTACTCGACCGACAATGGCCCGCACATGAACAGCTGGCCGGACGCCGGGATGACCCCGTTCCGCAACGAGAAGAACTCCAACTGGGAGGGCGCCTACCGCGTCCCCGCGATGGTCCGCTGGCCGGGACGCATCCCCGCCGGCACGACGCTCAACGGGATCGTGAGTCACAACGACTGGTTCGTCACGCTGCTGGCTGCGGTGGGCGACGACGACATCGCCCACCGTCTGAAGTCGGGCACGGCGCTGCACGGCACCGACTACAAGGTGCACCTCGACGGGCACAACCAGCTCGACTACATCACCGGGACGGCCGAGCACAGTCCACGGCGGCACTTCTTCTACGTCTCGGACGACGGCGACCTCACGGCCCTGCGCTTCGAGAACTGGAAGCTCGTCTTCCTCGAGCAGCGCGCCGCAGGCACCCTCCAGGTCTGGCAGGAGCCCTACATCGAGCTGCGCTTCCCGAAGCTCTTCAACCTCCGGACGGACCCCTTCGAACGCGCCGACATCACATCGAACACGTACTGGGACTGGGTGCTCGAACACGTGTTCCTGATGATCCCTGCGCAGGCGTACGTCGCGAAGACGCTGGGCACTCTCGTCGAGTTCCCCGCCCGACAGGAGTCGGCCTCGTTCACCATCAACCAGGTGATGGCGAAGCTGGATTCGACGGTCGGGAGCTCTTGAGCGTCGGTCAGTCCGCGGCGCGGAGCTCCTCGATGACGCGATCGACGATCACATCGGTCGCGAGGCCATAGCGCTCGTGCAGCGTCGGCAGGGCTCCCGCGTCGAGGAAGCGGTCGGGCAGCGCGACGGGGACGACGCGGCGGGTGGCTCCGCGACGCACCAGGGCGGAGGCGACCGTCTCGAACAGCCCGCCGACCACGGTGTGGTTCTCGAGGGTGAGTGCGAGCCGCGGCGTGTCGAGTTCGCGCAGGACCGTCTCCTCATCGAACGGCTTGATGGTCGGGGCGTGCACGACCGCGACGTCGATCCTGTGCGCGGCGAGGCGCTCCGCCGCCTGCAGGGCGCGCATCGTCATCAGGCCGCTGGAGACGAACACGACGTCGTTGCCCGGACGCACGACCTTGGCCTTGCCGAGCTCGAAGGAGTAGTCGTACTCGTCCAGGACCGTCGGCACCTTCCCCCGGAGCAGGCGGAGGTACGTCGGCCCCGCGGATGCGGCGAGCTGGGGCACCGCCTGCGCGATGTCGACCGCGTCGCAGGGGTCGACAATCGTGAGGTTGGGCATGCCGCGGAAGATCGCGATGTCCTCGGTCGCCTGGTGGCTGGGCCCGTACCCGGTGGTGAGTCCGGGAAGACCCCCGACGACGTTGACGTTGAGGTTCGGCTCTGCGATGTCGAGGGCGATGAAGTCGTACGCGCGGCGGGACGCGAACACGGAGTACGTCGACGCGAAGGGGACGAGCCCGACCTCCGCCATGCCGGCGGCAGCGCCGAAGAGCAGCTGCTCAGCCATGCCCATCTGGAAGAACCGCTCGGGGTGCGCGTCGCGGAAGACATGCATGTCGGTGTACTTGGCCAGGTCGGCGCTGAGGCCGACGATCCGCTGGTCGGTGTCGGCGAGCCGCGCGAGCGCTTCGCCGAACGGCGCGGAAGCCGTCTTCTGCCCCGGCTCGGCGAACGACGCGATCATCGCCGACGTCTTCAGCTTCGGCTTCGTGGGGGTGGTCATCTGTTCGCTCCTTCGTAGCCCGCGATGAGCTGCTCGCGGCTGATCGCCCACTCGTGTTCGTCGATGCGCATGAAGTGGTTCTTCTCGCGGTTCTCCAGCAGGGGGACGCCCCTGCCGACCTTCACGTCGAAGAGGATCACCTGGGGTGCGCCCACCGGGTCGCGGTCGTCTATCGCGTCGAACGCGGCGAGGATCGCCTCCGGGTCGTTGCCGTCGACGCGCTGGGTGTGCCAGCCGAACGAGGCCCACTTGTCCTCGGCGGGTTCGATGGACAGGACGTCGGCGGTCGGGCCGTCGGCCTGCAGCGCGTTCATGTCGACCAGTGCGGTGAGGTTGCCGAGCCGATGGGAGGCGGCGCCCATCGCCGACTCCCACGTCGACCCCTCGTTCAGCTCGCCGTCGGAGAGGAAGGTGAACACGCGCGCATCGCTGCCCTGGTGGCGAAGACCCAGTGCCATGCCGACCGCGACCGTGAGGCCGTGGCCGAGCGAACCGCCGGAGATCTCCATGCCGGGGGTGTAGCTCGCCATCCCCGACATGGGCAGCCGCGAGTCGTCGGAGCCGTAGGTGTCGAGCTCCTCCTGCGGGATGATGCCCGCCTCGGCCAGCGCGGCGTAGAGGGCGATCGCATAGTGGCCGGTGGACAGCAGGAACCGGTCGCGGTCGTCCCAGTGCGGGTCGTCCGCGCGGTGGCGCAGCTGGTCGAGGTATACCGCGGCGAGCACGTCGGCGGCGCCGAGCGCCTGGCCCACGTAGCCCTGCCCCTGCACCTCTCCCATGTGGAGGGCGTTCAGGCGGATGCGGTGGGCGCTGTCGCGGATGCGTCGGGCGCGGTCGGATGCGGTGGTCATCATCGTGCTCCTTCGGTGGCGGGGGCGGCGAGGGCGACGTCCGATGGAGGAGTCGCGTCGCCGACGCGGATGGGAGCCGTCTCTCGGGTGACGGCTGCGACGGATGTGGAGATGATGCCCAGGGCCACGAAGAGCAGAGCAGGTCCGAGCCATCCCACGCCGGCATAGAGCGCCGTCGCGAGGAAGGGAAGCAGGCCAGCGACGATCGACGCGCCGTTGTAGCCGAGCGAGATGCCGGACGAGCGCACATCGCGGGAGAAGAGCTCGCTGAACCAGCTCGACTCGACCGCGAAGATCGGGTCGTGGCTGAAGAGCAGGCTCAGGGCGACCGCGACGATGATCATGATCACGGCGCCGGTGTTGATGAGCAGGAACATCGGGATGCCGAACAGGATCGTGAAGATCGCGCCGATGAGGAAGACGCGCTTGCGCCCGATCCGGTCGCTGAGCGCCCCGTAGAGGAGGTGCGACCCGAGTCCGAGGGCGGAGCCGATCATGGTTCCCCACAGCACGTACTGCGAGTCGCTGATAGCAGCCAGCCCGACATACGAGAGCACGAAGCTGGTGGTGATGTAGTAGCCGCCGGTCTCGGCCAGACGGAGTCCGATGATCCGCAGCACCAGGCGCCAGTCCCGCTTGAGCACCTGGATGGCCGGCTGCTTGTGGATCTCTCCGGCCTGCTTCATCTTCTCGAACTCGGGGGACTCCTTCACGCCGAGGCGGATCCAGAGACCGATCGCGACCATCACGATCGAGAGGAGGAAGGGCACGCGCCACACCCAGTCGCCCTCGAACAGGGCGTTCGAGGCCAGGAAGGTGCCGTTCGCGAGGAGCAACCCGGCCGGGATGCCGATCTGGGGCACCGAGCCGAAGAACCCGCGACGCTTCGCCGGGGCATGCTCGACGGCCATCAGCACCGCGCCTCCCCATTCGGCGCCGAACCCGATCCCTTGCACGGCGCGCAGGAGGATCAGCAGGATCGGAGCGAGGACACCCACCATCTCGTACGTCGGGAGGAGCCCGACGAGGAAGGTGGCGGCGCCCATCACGATGAGCGATGCCAGCAGGACCGTCTTCCGGCCGATGCGGTCACCGAAATGGCCTGCGAGGTAGCCGCCGAGCGGGCGGAAGAAGAAGCCGACCGCCAGCACGGCGAACGACTGCAGCACGCCGACGACCGGGTCTTCGGCATGGAAGAAGACGGAGCCGAAGTACGCGGCAGAGGCGGTGCCGTAGATGAAGAAGTCGTACGACTCGACGGCGGTGCCGATCATCGATGCGATCGACACCTTGACGGGGTTGTCGCGCTGCGGCGTGCGCGCCGGGGGACGGGTGATGTTGACCATGGGTGTTCCTCCTTGAACAGGGCGGTGAGCTGTGGTGGCCGTCAACGGCGGCGGTAGGTCTCGATCACGCGCGAGTCGTCGCGTGTGCCGAGGCCGGCTGCCTGGGCGGCGAGGTAGCGCTCGCGTGCAGCGTCGAGCAGGGGGCTCTCGGCCCCGGCGGCGCGGGCGGCGTCGTACACGAGTCCGGAGTCCTTGACGAAGATGTTGATCTGACTCGTGACCTCGACATCGGTGCCTTCGAGCATCCGTGGGCCGCGGTCGGACAGCATCCAGGATCCGGCGGCACCGGATTCGAGCAGCGGCAGCACCTCGGCCGGCTCGAGCCCCAGCGCCGACGCCAGAGCGAGCGCCTCCGCGGCGGCCACGATGTGCACGGAGCAGAGGTGCTGGTTGACGACCTTGATGGCCTGTCCACGCCCGACCGCATCGCCGACGATGCGCACGGCGCCGAACCGCGAGAGGACCGGCTCGAGGCGGGCGATCGCCGCCTCCGCTCCTGACGCGAAGATGGTGAGTTCGCCGGTGCGAGCTCGCGCGACACCGCCGGTGACCGGGGCGTCGACCACCGCGGCGCCGGCGTCGGTCAGTCGTGCGGCGGCCGAGACGACGGCCTCGGGCCCGACGGTGCTCATGACCACCCAGAGCTGTCCGCGAACGGCTCCGGCGGCCAGAGCCTGGTCCACGAGCGTGTCGAGCTGGTCGGGGGTCGCGACCATCGCCACCACGACTGCGGCCGTTGGCGCGTCGCCGATGGCCTCGACCGTCGCGGCTCCGACCGCCTGTGCGCGTTCGCGGGCGCCGGGGAACGGGTCGACTCCGGTGACCTCGAGCCCGCCGTCCACGAGGCGCTGGAGCATGGGGAGTCCGATCGCACCCAAACCGACGAATGTGACTGCTGCGGCGGTGTCCGGCATGACTCGCTGACCTCCATTGGTCCTTGTGGCTGCTGATCCGAGAATTGGTTAACCAATCCGTGGATCAGAATACGACCGCGAAGCGGGCATGTCAAGATTGGTTATACCAATCTCTCGTTCAGCGGTGCGCGGCGATCGGCAGCGACTGCCAGTTGCGGAAGTGCTCGCGCATCGCGGCTCGCGCCGCCTCTGCGTCTCCGGCCTCGAGGGCGTCCACGATCGGGTAGTGGACGCTGTCCGTGCGCAGCACGCCGTCGGCGTCCGGGGTCTCCACGGCGACCGCGTCCAGTCGTCGCACGCGGATCGTCTCGCGCAGCACGTGGCTCAGCCCGTCGTGGATGAGGCGGAGCACCGGATTGTCGACCATGCTCTGGAGCCTCCGGTGAAACGCGACATCTGCCTCGAAGGCCGCTTCGTGGTCTCCGGAACGCGTCGCCGCGACCATCTGATCGACGAGTTCGCGCAGGCGGGCGACGTCGGTTGCGGTCGCGCGTGCGGCGGCGGCCTCGGCGACGGTCTCTTCCAGCAGCACGCGGGATTCGGCGAACTGGCTGTCGGTCAGGTAGCCGAGCTCCCTCGCGATCGTGAAGTAGCTGCGGACGAAGTCGTCGCCCGGAGCGTCGATGTACGTGCCGCGACCCTGGGTGCGGTGGAGGAAGCCGAGGCGCTCGAGGACCGCGAGGTGCTCGCGCAGCGCCCCGCGACTCATCCCCAGCGCATCGCCGAGTTCGCGCTCCGGCGGCAGGCGCCGTGCCGAGGAGCCCTCCTCTTCGACGGCGAGGGCGACGAGGCGGGAGACGAGCGTCTCCAAGGTCGTGGTCACGGCGGCTCCGATTGGTCGACCTTTATGATATCCGCGCCGCGGTCAGGCCGGGGGAGGCCCCGAGGACTGGCGGATGATGAGTTCGTGCGCCGTCGTGATGGTCCGGGCCTCATCGCTCGCCGGTCGGAGGATGAGGGAGACCGCGTGCTGACCCATCTCGAACATGGGGATGCGCGCCGTGGTGAGCGCGGGCGCCACGTCCGGCGCGACGGCGATGTCGTCGAAGCCGACCACCGACATCTCCTCCGGCACGCGGATGCCGTGCTGTCGCAGCTCGCTGAGGATGCCGATGGCCATCGCGTCGTTGAGTCCGACGATGGCCGTGAGGCCCCGGTCGAGCAGCTCGCGCGCACCGGCGATGCCGCCCTCGCGCGTGAACGCCTTGGAGACCACGGTGAGCTCGACGCCCGGATCGCTCGTGCCCTCGCGGAGCCCCGCGATGCGGTCGGCGACCGTGTTCAGTTCGGGCGGCCCTGCGACCACGCCGATCCGGCGATGCCCGAGGTCTGCGAGGTGCCGTCCGACGGAGACGCCGGCGCGATGGTTGTCGGGGAGCACCGCATCGACGGGGAGGTGGTGGCGGCCGATCACCGCGACACGTCCTCCCGCGACCGTGAAGTCCAGCAGCGCCTCCGCCATGGGCTGCTCGATCGCGGGGTCGGCGTACCCGGAGCCGGCGATGATGATGGAGCCGATGCGCTGTCGCAGCAGCGACTTCACCTGGGCCAGTTCGCTGTCGGGCGTGCGGTCGGCCTGAGCGATCTGCACGGATCGGTTCTGCTGCGTCGCACTGCGGATCACGCCGCTGGCGATGTCGGAGAAGTAGGGGTCGCCGATCTCGTGCACGACGAGTCCGATCGTGGGCACGAGCCCCCCGGCGAGGCCGCGCGCATGCATGTTGGGCTCGTAGCCGAGTGCCTGGGCGATGCCGCGGACGTGTTCGGCGACCTCGGGTGAGATCCCGGATCCGCCGGACATCGCTCGCGAAGCGCTCGCCAGGGAGACGCCGGCGGCTTCGGCCACATCGATGAGTCGTGGCGCGCCCTCACGCTTCACGAAGCCTCCCCCTGAGGAGCAAGATCGACGCTGATTGCGCTGTAGGTTGCTCTTCGTTCTTCCGTCCCACTATAGTGGCGGAAGCGCTTACGAAAGCGCTTTCGCTACGATGACGTAGGAGACTCGGATGACTGCACCCAGACACGGTCGACGGATCGCTGCCGCGATCGGAACGCTTTCGATCGCCGCGCTCACGGTTTCGGCCTGTTCCGGAACCGGAGACCAGGGCGAAGGGGGTGGCGGCTCCGACGATCCGATCGTCATCGGCATCTCCCTCCCGCTCACCGGCGACTTCTCGGAGCCGGGCAAGGGCGTCGAGCGAGGCTACGAAGCGTGGCGCGACATCGTCAATGAGAACGGCGGCCTCCTCGGTCGCCAGGTCGAGCTCAAGATCCTCGACGACCAGTCGAACGCCGACCGGGTCGTCTCCGACTACGAGTCCCTGATCGCGCAGGACGGCGTCGACCTCGTGTTCGGTCCGTTCTCGACCAGGCTCGTCGTCCCCTCCGCCCGCGTCGCGCAGGAGTACGGCATGCTCTTCGTCGAGCCGGCCGGCGCCGCGGAGGAGGTCTTCGAGCAGGGCTTCGACAACCTCTTCTACGCCGCGCCCGCGATCGCCAACGACCACTACAACAACCTCGCGGACTACCTGCTGGCTCTTCCCGAAGACCAGCGCCCGGAGACCGCAGCCGTCGCCGCCATGGACGACCCCTTCGCCCAGGGCACCGCCTACGGTCTCAGGGACAAGCTCGAGGAGGCCGGCGTCGAGATCCTCGTGGACGAGGTCTACCCGCCCAACACGACCGACTTCTCCACGATCGCCGCGAAGATCGCGCAGTCCGACGCCGACATCGTCATCGGCGGCACGCAGTACCAGGACGCGGTCAACCTCATCATCGCCCTGCAGCAGCTGAACTACCAGCCCGAGCTCGCCGCGTTCTCGACCGCCCCGACCAACCCGGAGTTCGCCGCAGCCATCGGCGGAGCGACGGAGGGCATCCTCGCCCCGACGGGATACTCGCCCAAGTCGCAGTTCCCGAGCAACATCGAATTCGTCGAGAAGTACACCGAGATGCACGGCAACCCGCCGGCGGAGGACGAGGCGAACGCGTACACGACCGGACAGGTCGTCGCCGCAGCCGTCGAGGCCGTCGGATGCGCCGAGCAGGGCGAATGCCAGCAGGAGCTCATCGACTGGCTGCGTGACAACGAGGTCGAGACCGTGGTCGGACCCCTCAGCTGGGACGAGACGGGCAAGCCCACCGGCGCCCACCTCATCCAGCAGTGGATCGACGGCGAGATCCTGATCGTCCTCCCCGAGGACGTGAAGGAAGCCGACTTCCTGTACCCGAAGCCGACGTGGTGATCCGCACGTGAGTGGAGCACTGCTGCTGCAAAGCCTGATCCTCGGCGTCCTGCTGGGAGGGCTCTATGCCCTCCTGGCGGCCGGGCTCACGCTGTACTTCGGAATCATGCGCGTCGTCATGATCGCGCACTCCGCCTTCCTCATCCTGGCGGCGTACCTCGCCTGGTGGTTCAACCGCGAGACGGGGATCGACCCGCTCGTGTCGCTCGTCGTCACGGTGCCGCTGTTCTTCCTCACCGGCGTCGTCATGCAACGTCTGCTGGTGTCGAGGCTCAAGCCGTTGACGCTGACCATGATGTCGGTGCTGCTCACCTTCGCGGTGGCGCTCATCATCGAAGGGGCGCTCGGGTTCTTCTTCTCCGGCACCCAGCGCCGCATCCCGCTGCCGTACGCGAGTGCGAGTCTGGACTTCTTCGGCGCGCAGGTGCCGGTGGTCAAGCTCATCGCCTTCGGCCTCGCCGCGGTCGCGCTCGCCCTGCTGTTCGTGCTGCTCAAGTTCACCAAGTTCGGGCAGGCGCTGCGCGCGACGATCCAGCACCCCGAAGCCGCGCGACTGGTCGGCATCAACACCGACCGCGTCGCCGGCTACGGATTCGGACTCGGACTCGCCACGGCGGCGATCGGCGGCACCGCGCTCTCGCTCGACGCCACGATCTACCCCTCGCTGCACTGGCACTGGATCGGCCCGCTGATGGCGATCATCGTCGTCGGCGGCCTCGGCAGCATCCCCGGAGCAGCCATCGCGGCCCTCGTCCTCGGGGTCGCGCAGAGCCTGCTCCAGCTCCCACTGGGGCCGACGTGGGCGCAGACGGTGTTCTACGTCGCGCTGTTCGCCACGCTCATGTTCCGTCCGCAAGGATTCTTCGGAGGTCGTCTTGCCCAGCGTTTCTAGCAGAGAGCCGATCGCCACCGAGACGGTCGTGGTCGCCCCGCCCGCCCCCGTGCGGCGGAAGTCGAGCAGGTGGGTGGGCCTCGTCCTGCTCGTGGTCGGCGCCGCGCTCGTGCTGTCCTTCCCGCTGATCGCCCCCAACCCGTACATCCTGTCGGCGGGCGTCGTCATCCTCAACTACGCCGTGCTGTCGACGGGGTGGAACTTCATGGGCGGCTTCACGGGATACATCTCCCTCGGGCATGCCGCCTACTTCGGCCTCGGCGCCTACGGCACGGGACTTCTCATCAAGTACCTGGATCTGCCGGGATTCGTCGCCTGGATCCTCGCGGCGGTGCTCGTCTCGATCATCGCGATCCCGATCGGCATCGCCGCCCTCCGGGTGCGCGGCGCCTCGTTCGTGATCGTGTCGATCGCCTTCGTCCTCATCATGCTGCTGGTGTTCCAGAGCTGGCGCGAGGTCACCGGCGGCTCCGAGGGGCTCAACGTCCCGCGTCCGTTCGACGTGCTGCGACCCGAGCACCACCGCATCTTCTACTACCTGTTCGCCGGCCTGCTGGCCTTCGCGCTCGTCGTGTGGTGGATCATCGACCGGTCCAAGTTCGGCACCGCGCTCAAGTCGGTCCGCGAAGACGAGGACAAGGCGCAGGCCCTCGGCGTCCCCACCACGCGGTACAAGCTGATCGCCTACGTCCTGTCGGCGCTGTTCGTGTCGCTCGGCGGCGGTCTCTACGCGCTGTGGTTCGGCGACCTCGACCCCATCTTCCAGTTCTCGATCCTCATCGGCTCGTACATGGTGCTGATGGCCCTGCTCGGCGGAGTGCGCAACCTCTTCGGCCCGCTGCTCGGAGCCGTCGTCGTCGGCATCGCGCTCGAGTACTTCAAGCTCGAGTTCGGCGACACGCAGTTCCACCTCATCGCCACCGGCATCCTGCTCGGCATCGTCGTGCTCTTCATGCCCGACGGGATCATCCCCGCCGTGAAGGGACTGTTCACCCGGTCGTCGAACGCCGCGTCGATCCGCGAGGTCACCGCCGGCGAGCTGCTCGAGCAGAACAGGGCCCGAACAGCGGATGCCTCGACGAAGGAGACGTCGTCATGAACGCCCCAACGGCACAGTCCACCCGCACGCTCGAGAGCCTGAGCACGGTCGAGATGACCAAGTCCTTCGGCGGCGTCACCGCCGTCGACGGGGCGACGGTCACCTTCCAGGAGGGCAAGGTCAACGGCCTGATCGGGCCGAACGGCTCGGGCAAGACCACCTTCTTCAACTGCGTGACCGGCATGATCAAGCCCGACTCGGGCGAGGTCCGCTACCGGGGGCAGGCGATCACCCGCAAGTCGCCCGACCGCATCGCCCGCGCCGGCATCGGCCGCAGCTTCCAGCTCTGCCGGGTCTTCCCGCGCATGACCGTGATGGAGAACCTGCTCGTGGCGGTGCGCAGCACGAGCATTCGCCAGCAGCTGCGCTCGGCACACGATCCGGACGAATTGGAGCGGGCGCGCGGCTGGCTGCGACGCGTCGGCATCGATCACCTCGAGCACGCCGAGGCGCGCAACCTCAGCTACGGCCAGCAGAAGCTGCTGGAGCTGGCGGGCGTGCTCATGGGCGAGCCCGACACGATCATGCTCGACGAGCCGGCCGGTGGGGTGAACCCCGCCCTGATCGGACGCATCGCCACCCTCGTGCGCGAGCTCAACGAGGAGGGCAAGACGTTCATCATCGTCGAGCACAACATGGAGATGGTCATGAGTCTGTGCGACCACGTCGTGGTGTTCGACCGCGGGCGTCAGATCGCCGAGGGAACCCCCGAGATCATCCAGCAAGACCCTCGAGTCCTGGAGGCCTACCTTGGAGTCTGAAGCGAAGAACCTGCTGGAGCTGCGCGACATCGAAGCCGGCTACGGCCGTGCGGCCCTCGTGCTCCGCGGACTCACCGTCGAGGTGCCGCCAGGATCGGTGGTCTGCCTCGTCGGACCCAACGGTGCCGGCAAGTCGACAGTGCTCAAGGTGGCCAGCGGCATGCTCAAGCCCCGGTCGGGGAGCATCCGCGTCGACGGCCGCGACATCACCGGGGAGGGACCGCAGTCGATGCTGCGTCACGGACTCGCGCACGTGCTGCAGGGGCACAGCGTGTTCCGGGAGATGACGGTCGGCGAGAACGTGATGCTCGGCGCCTTCACCCTCAAGGATCAGAAGGTCATCCAGGAGCGGGTCGAGTTCGTCCAGAACCTCTTCCCGATCGTGGGGGAGCGGTGGAAGCAGCTCGCGGGGCTCCTCTCGGGCGGACAGCAGAAGCAGGTGGAGTTCGCGCGGTCGCTCATGGTGAGCCCCAAGGTCGTGCTCCTCGATGAGCCGTCGATGGGCCTCGACCCCAAGACCACCGAGAAGGTGTTCGAGCAGATCGTGCGCATGCGCGATGCGGGAACCGCCGTGCTGCTCGTGGAGCAGAACGCGCGGCGGGCGCTCGAGACCGCCGATATCGGCTGCGTGCTCGACCTCGGGCGCGTGCACATCTCGGGTCCGGCATCCGAGCTGCTCGCGGATCCGACCCTCGCCGCGCTGTATCTCGGCGGCAAGCCGGCCGTTCCCGACGCGGGATGAACCAGGGCGGGGGGAGGCGATGGATGCCTCCTCCCGCCTTTCTCGTCCGTTCGGCGGAAGCGCTTGCGAAAGCGTTTACGCCCTGAGTTGCAAGACCGCAGGACCCTTCCCCGCTGCAGTGCCGCCCCGGGGAAGGAGCACGGCCCATCGGCACGACACCGCACGACGATGACGTTGAGAGGTTTCCGATGCACGAACGAACCATGCGACCAGCGAGCGCGAGCATCCGATCGGCCGCCCCACCACCTCGATCCTCCGGTCTGCGACGCGCGGCGGCCGTGGTCGCGGCCGCGACCGTCGTCGGTGCCCTGCTCACCGCAGCCCCCGCGGCTGCAGCCGAGCCGTTCACCGAGCTGATCGACTTCGAGGCGTACCAGCGCGTCGCGTTGAACGGGCAGGACGGATGGACGTCTTCCGCCGCTCCGCGGGTGATCGCCGACCCGTTGAACGGCAACAACCAGGTCGTCGAGTCCGTCGGTGGCGGGCAGCAGTCGTATCGCGCGATCCCGGCGATCGCCGAGGGCACCACCGGAACGCTCTTCTTCCGGTTCCTGCGCACCGGCAGCGTCGACACGTCGTTCGGCCTCACCGACGTGGATGCGCCGAACGACTACGTGAACAGTCGTGCCTATGTGAACAACCAGAACGACGACGTGCTGCGCGTGCGCGACGGGGGAGCGTTCAAGCCCGCCGGCGTGTGGTCGAAGGACGCCTGGCAGTGCGTGTGGATCGTCGCCGACAACGCGGCAGACAAGGTCACCGTGTACAGCCAGGGTGGCGCGTACGAGGAGCGGACCCGACTCCCGGAGGGGACCGAGCAGCAGTTCGGCTTCCGCCAGGCGGTGAACGGCGCACTCGACCGGTTCTTCTGGAAGAACGGCGCCACGAGCACCGGTCGTCTGCTGCTCGACGACGTCGCCGTCGACACCACGGGGGAGAACCTCGCGATCGCGACGGGCAACCCCGGCGACTGCGCCCCCGGCGGCACGGCGAACGAGCCGCTGCTCAACCCGCTCCCCGATCCCGCGCTCGCCGACCTCGGCATCGAGGTGACCGAGCTCGCGCAACTGCCGAAGTCGCAGACGACCCCGGCCACGCAGGATCAGCGGCTGGTGCGGCACAACCGCATCACGCACCTCGACGAGGTGCCTGATGACTCCGGTCGGCTGATGGTGCCCGACAACAACGACATCCTGTACCTGGTCGACAAGGAGTCGGGCGAGTACGTGCCGTACCTCAACGTGCGGAACGAGTTCATCGACAACTTCCACAACAGTGCAGGTCTGGGCACGGGTCTCGGCTCCGCGGAATTCCACCCCGACTTCGCCGAGAACGGTCTGTTCTACACCGTTCACACCGAGGGCGGCACGGCGCTGACGGAGGACACCCCCGACTTCCCGGCGTTCGGCACCACCGCGTTCCACAGCGTGATCACCGAGTGGAAGGCGAGCGACCCGTCGGCGGAGACCTTCTCCGGCACGCACCGGGAGGTCATGCGCATCCCGTTCGCCGGTCGCGTGCACACCGTGCAGCAGATCGCGTTCAACCCCACCGTCGAAGAAGGCGACGCCGACTACGGCAACCTCTACATCCTCGTCGGAGACGGCGGCAACGGCGTCGGCAACGGCAACCCGCAGGACCTCGCCACACCGCAGGGCAAGATCCTGCGCGTGAACCCCACGGGCGACGACAGCGAGAACGGCGAATACGGCGTGCCGGCGGACAACCCGTTCGTCGACGACGCCGATGCGCTGCCCGAGATCTACGCGGTCGGCATGCGCGATCCGCACCGCATCAGCTGGGATACCGAGGGCGACCACACCATGTACCTCGCCCACATCGGCGAATGGCAGGTCGAGTCGGTGTACGCCGTCGAGCCGGGCGACAACTTCGGCTGGTCGGTGCGCGAGGGTTCGTTCCTGGCCGACAACCGGCAGATCTTCCCGCTTCCGGAGGACGATGCCGAGAACGGGTTCACCTATCCGGTGGCCGCCTACGATCACAACCGCGACCCCGGTCAGACCGGTGACGCCGGAGTGGCCGTGAACGGCGGATTCGTCTACCGCGGCGACATCCCCGAACTCCAGGGGCGGTACCTCTTCACGGACCTGGTGCGCGGTTGGGTGCTGTCCACGGATGCCGAGGAGATGGTGCGCAACGACGGCGACATCGACGACCTCGCCACGATCGAGGAGCTGCGGGTCTTCGCCGACGGCGAGGAGACCACGTTCCAGGAGCTGGTCGGTGACAAGCGCGTCGACCTGCGATTCGGCTCCGACGCCGACGGCGAGCTCTACCTCGTCTCCAAGGCGAACGGCAAGATCTGGAAGGTGACAGGCGCGCGGGAGGTCGATGAGCCGAGCAACCCGTTCGTCCTTCCGGCGCTCGCTCCGAACGTCGTCACGCACCACGACTTCGATCACCCGGATGCCGCGAAGCCGACCGTCGAGGTCGACCAGGGGCGCTCCGGCACCGACATCTCGCTGATCAACGGCGGGGTGGAGATGCGCGTGGCCGACCGCGCCTACCCCGGTGCGGGAGAGGCACTGCAGACCCAGCAGATGAGTCCGCGGACGGCATCGAACGACGACTGGAAGGCCGGCATCTACGACGCGGACGGCGTCGATTCGCTCGACGCGTTCGCGGGCACCGACAAGGCATCGGTCATGGGCTGGTTCAAGCCGACCGGCGATCACCCCGCTCCGAACTCGGGCACGGCGAACCCCGACGACGTGTACAACGCGATCGGTCTCGCCGGCGTGCTCACCGGCACCTCCGACGGACACGCGGTGCGGGCGCTGCTCGAGGTGATCACGGTCGACGGCGAACTCAAGCTCGTCGCCCTCGGCCGCCGCGTCGACGGTGCCGGCTCCTGGACGTTCGCCGCCGACCTGCCGTGGAACGAGATCCTCAAGAAGGGGCAGTGGGTCCATCTCGCGGCGACCTTCGACTTCGCGGCGGGCGAGATGAAGCTGTTCATGAACGGCGAGGAGCTCGCGGGGAAGTACACCGCGGCCAATCCGTGGGGTTCGGGATCCACATCCGACACCGCACCGGCCGGGATCAAGATCGGTGGCAGCTTCCCGCAGAACACGCGCGAGGCCAACCCGTTCAACGGTCGGATGGACGACATCATGCTGCTCGACACCGTCCCGACGGCCGAACAGATCGCCGCGCAATACGCGCTGTACGCCGTGCCGCCCGTCGAGCCGCCGACCCCACCGACCTGCACACCGGACGGGGTCGTCCTCTCGGACGTCATGTCGGAGGAGGACTGGGCGCCGCGGACACCCGCGAAGTGGGACTTCCCCGGCGACCAGATCGTGCTCACCGAGGCGGGTACCAACCCGAACGACGGGATCCGCCGTCCGTTCGAGTACGCGGTCCTCACCGAGGGGCCGGAGCTCGGATCGTTCGATCTCACCGGAGAGGTGCGGCTGGACGAGAAGGCGTCGGTCAACAACCGCGATGTGATCATCGTGTTCGGCTGGAAGTCGGACACGGAGTACTACTACGCGCACCTCTCGCAGGACAACTCGATCTACCCGCACAACGGCATCTTCAAGGTGAACAAGGCCGACCGCGAGCGGATCGACGACCAGTGGGACGGGACCGTGGGCGCGCCGCCGGCCGTCACCGACGAGGAGTGGCACGACGTGCGCCTGGTGCGGTGCGCCGACAGCGGCGACATCGCCGTCTACGTCGACGGGCTCGACACCCCCCTGATGACCGCGAACGACAAGACGTTCCCCGAGGGTCGGGTGGGCTTCGGCTCGTTCGACAACTTCGGACGCCTCCGCGACCTCACCGTCACGGCGGCGAAGACCGACACCACGGCACCCGTGGCGACGGTCACGAGCGGCGCGGAGTTCACGGTCGGTCGCGACGGCGTCTACAGCCGGGTGTCGTTCAAGCTCCAGGACGAGGGGAAGATCGATCGGCTGACGCTCAACGGGGTCGAGAAGGATCTGACCGACGATGTCTGGTCCGACCTGAACCACGTGAAGCCCGACGTGTTCGGCGCCGTGGCCGGGAAGAACACCCTGGTCGTGTACGACGTGGCCGGCAACGCCACCACCGTGACCTTCACGCTCGACGTGACGGCGCCGACTGTCACGGTCAAGACGGGAGCGCAGTTCACGGTCGGCGCGGACGGGACCTACAGCCTCGTCTCGTACAAGCTGAACGACGCCGGCAAGATCGATCGCCTCACGCTGAACGGTGTGACGAAGGATCTGACCGACAACGTCTGGTCCGACCTCAACTTCGTGAAGCCGGGAGCCTTCGGTGCCAAGGCCGGGACGAACACGCTGGTCGTGTACGACGTGGCGGGCAACGCCACGACGGTCGCGTTCACGCTGGTGTCCGCGGGCGGATAGCGGCTCGGCAGGTCCACGGGCAGGAGGCGGATTCCGCCTCCTGCCCGCGGCGTGTGCGCCGAGCCCGACCGCGTGTGCTCAGGCGCGGTTCCAGGGCGGGGTCGGGAACTCGCTCGGCGGCTCCGGCCACCCGATCGCGAGCGCACACGCCGTCACGACCGCCGCGACGCTGACGACGGTCAGCACGACCGACGCGATGCGCATCCCACGGGTCGCCGGGTAGGCACCGCCTCGCAGCACCGCGAAGGAGGCGCCGAGCAGCCCGAGCCACACCACCAGGCCGAAGATCCCGAACGCGACGCCGATCCCGCTCTCGTCGTCCCAGTAGCTCCTCTCGATGAAGCCGCCCGCCCAGCCGAGTCCGGCGAGGCTGAACCAGCCGGCGCCGATCACGCCGCTCACGGTCGCGACGAGCCAGAGGAGGATGCCGCTGAAGACACGCATGAAGGGGACACTACAGGTCGGGCCTGCGCCCAGGGCGGCCAGGCTCGCCCCAGCAACCCCGGCTACCCTCGGGGCATGCGCCGAATCGTCGTCCTCCCCCTCGTCCTCGCTGTCGGCCTTCTCGCGGGATGCTCGCAGGTGACGCAGTTGGCGGGCGACGCCATGGGCATCGATGTCGCGGCGACGTGCACGACCATCGACGACGCCTACGGGCGGTACCAGTCGCTGCTGGATCAGGGCGAGGTCTCGGCGGAACAGGCCGACGCCGCGCGGGATGACCTCGTCGCGTCGCTCGACGGCCTCGCGGAGAACGTCGACGGCCGGCTGGGCGATCTCATCCGCTCGGGCGCCGCGACGATCGGCGGCATGACCGACCTGCAGGCGCCCGAGACCATCGAGGCCATCGAGCAGCTCAAGGACTCGACCGCGGCGTTCTGCGGCTGAGCGGAGGCGACGGCAGCGCGAGTGCCTCTGCGACCGCTGCGGCGACGATCGCACTCGACCGGGCGTCGAGGTGGATGCCGTCGGGGTGACTCGCGACCGATGCCTTGGTGATCTCGAAGACGTCGATGAGGCCGATGTCGCGTGCGCGCGCCACTCGTCGAACGAGGGGGACGACCTCCGCTTCGATGGTCCGCGCGGAGACGCCGCGACGGTTCTCGAACGCGACGGGAGGCGTCAGCAGGTGGACGGTCGCTCCCGCGGCACGGTAGCGCTCGACGAACGCGACGAGCTCGGACTCGAAGCGCGCCGCGTTCCAGTTCTCGCCGCGGGCGTCGTTCGAGCCGAGCATGATGAGCACGATGTCCGCCCCGACCCGAACCGAAGCCTCGGCGGACGGCGTCGCGTCGTAGGGCCAGTCCCCGTCGTGCTGGAGTGTCCGCCGGTTCACGCCGTAGTTCAGCACCTGGTACCGTTCGCCGAGGAGCTGCTGCAGACGTCCGGGATACGAGCGACGTGCGCGGCCCCGGAACAGCACGCCCGCACCGTAGGTGTTGCTGTCGCCGACGGCCGCCACGTGGATCCGGTCCTGCCGAACACGGGGGACCGGCGGATACATGATGCGCCGGTACGTCAGGGCGACCGTGCCGGTCATGGCCAGCAGTGCGGTCGCGCCGATGGCGAGTGCGCAGAGGCCTCCTCGATACCGCGACCCGGAGCTCACGCGACCGCTCCCGCGGATCCTCCCCGGTGCGGGGGCTCGACCCCGTCGCGTCGCGCTGCGCCGTCGTCCTCCAGCATCGAGGCCGCCAGGCGCCTGGCCACGTGGAACGGCTGGGCGAAGGTTTCCATGCCGACCGTGACGATCGCGCCCTCGTACAGCAGCATCATCGCCTGCGCGGTGAGTACGGCATCCGCGCAGCCCGCTTCGCGGCACAGCGTCGTGAAGAGGTCGAGGAGCCAGGCCTTCTGGCGGGCCACCTCGGGGAAGACGGGGTGTCCGTCGTGCCCGTCGCCGATCTCGGCGCGCGCATTGATCGCGCTGCACCCTTTCGGGCTGTTCTCTTCCGACCACGTGATCGCCGCATCGAAGACGGCGAGTACCCGATCCGTTCCGGATTCGGGCACGCGGGAGAGGTGGTCGACGAGGTGAGTCCGCCAGCGCGCGTCGCGGTGCTGCAGGTACGAGACGACCAGCGCTTCTTTGGAGCCGAAGCGGTCGTACAGCGTCTTCTTGGTGACGCCGGCCGCGTCGGCGATGGTGTCGACCCCCACCGCGTGGATGCCGCGCTCGTAGAAGAGCCGCGACGCGGCGTCGAGCACCCGGGAGGCGCCAGGGGTGAGGGGGGCGAGTTCGGGGACGGGGACGGCCATGACAACGAGTATACCAACCTGTATAGTAATCGAGATGAGTAAACAGGTCAGTATACTTCGGGTCGGCGTCACCGTGGCGGCATCCGCAGCGTTCGTGGTGAGTTGGAGCTCCGGCTTCCTCGTGCCCGCGATCGCCCCGTCCGAGATCTCGCCGCTGGCGCTCCTCGTCTGGCGCTTCGTCCCGCTCGCCGCGATCCTGCTCGTCGTCGTCGGGCTCACCGGCGCGGCGCGCGGCATCACGAGGGCGGACGTGCGGCGCCAGGCGCTCATCGGGCTGTTCGCCCAGTTCGGCTACTGCACCGCGGTGTACGCCGCGATCGCCTCGGGGGTCGCGACCGGTACGACCGCCCTGATCGATGCCGTCCAGCCGCTCGTCGTCGCCGTCCTCGTCGGCCCGCTGCTCGGCCTGCGCGTGCGCGCGGCGCAGTGGGCGGGGCTCCTGACGGGTGCGGTCGGCGTCGTGCTCGTCGTCCGCTCCCAGCTCGAAGACTCCGGCACGCATCCGGCCGCGTATCTCTGGCCCGCCGCTGCCATGGCCTGTCTGATCGTCGCGACCTTCCTGCAGCGGCGGTCCGCTCCGCGCACGGGAACGCTCGTCACGTTGACGATCCACGTGACGGCGACCGCGGTGGCGCTCGTCCCGATCGCCGTGCTGACCGGCGACATCGTGCCGCCGGCCTCCGGGCCCTTCTGGCTCGCCGCCGGATTCGCCGCGGCGTTCCCGACGCTCGCGGCGTACGGCCTCTACTGGTGGCTGCTGCGCCGGGTCGGGATCGCGGCGCTGAACGCCCTGCTCTTCCTGATCGCGCCCACGACCGCGGCGGCGGGCGCCCTCCTCCTCGGCGAGCCCCTCACCCCGGTGACCGTCCTCGGATTCGGGTTGTGCGCAGCCGGTGTGGCTGCCGTGCTCGTGAGCGAGGCGCGGGGGCGGGACGACGCCGACCGCGGTGCTACGATGGCGGCGGAATCTGCGAGGAAGTGACGCCCCTCCGCCCTCGGGCAGGCAGTTCCCGCGCGTCCGGCGGATCGACGAGAGGCCGATGAGCGATCGGCGAAGGTGTGGTGGCACCGCGATCTAGCCCCCGCCCGCACCTCCAGGGCTTTCGCCACCTGGAGGAATCATGTCGACATCCGACCCCGCCCGCACGCTCGCCGCTCACCTTCCCGACGCGCCTCCGGGGGCGAGAGTCACCCTCATGGGTCACGTCCATCGCCGCCGTGAGCTCGCGAAGGTGTCGTTCCTGATCGTCCGCGACCGCTCGGGGCTCGCGCAGGTCGTGCTCCGCCCTGAAGAGGTGCCAACCGACGGACTCCCGGTGAGGAGACCGTCGTGCGCGTCGACGGCACGGCGACGGCGAACCCGCACGCCCCCGGTGGCGTCGAGGTGACGGCGCCCGTGATCTCCCTGCTCTCGGAGCCGGCTCGTACTCCGGTCGTCGAGCTGTGGCGCCCTGCTCTCGATGCGGCTCTTCCCACCGTCCTCGACCACGCCGCGGTGACCTGGCGGCACCCGGTGCAGCGTGCGAAATGGGAACTCGCGGCGGCGAGCCTGCGGGGGTTCCGGCGCACTCTCGACGCCGCGGGGTTCACCGAGATCCAGACGCCCAAGCTCGTCGACAGCGTGACCGAGTCGGGGGCGAACGTCTTCCCCGTCGAATACTTCGGCTCGACGGCCTACCTCGCCCAGAGCCCGCAGTTCTTCAAGCAGCAGCTCGTCGGCGTCTTCGAGCGCGTCTACGAGACGGGGCCGGTCTTCCGCGCGGAGCCTCACGACACCGTGCGGCACCTCGCCGAATACGTGTCGCTCGACGCGGAGCTCGGGTTCATCCGCGACCACCGCGATGTGCTCGCCGTGCTGCACCAGGTGCTGCGCGGGATGGTCGACGGCATGCGCGCCGAGAGCCCCGACGCGCTCGACCGCCTCGACGTGGTGCTCCCCGCGATCCCGGACGAGATCCCGGTGATCCACTTCCGCGAGGCGCTGAGACTGGTCGGTGCTCCCGACGACGAACCAGACCTGGCGCCTTCGCACGAGCGCGCTCTCGGCGAGTGGGCACGGGAGATGCACGGCAGCGATGTGCTCGCGGTGGAGGGCTACCCGATGCGCAAGCGGCCCTTCTACACGCACCCGCAGCTGGACGACCCGCGGTGGAGCAACAGCTTCGACCTGATCTTCCGTGGCCTCGAACTCGTCACCGGTGGGCAGCGGCTGCACCGGCACTCCGACTACATCGCCGCCATCGAGGGCCGCGGCGAGTCGCCGGATGCCTACGTGGCCTACCTGTCGGCGTTCGCGCACGGCATGCCCCCGCACGGCGGCTTCGCGATCGGTCTCGAGCGCTGGGTGTCGCGCCTGATCGAGGCGTCGAACATCCGGGAGGTGACGCTCTTCCCGCGCGACCTGCATCGCCTCTCGCCCTAGGTGGAGGTGCGCGAACCGCGCGGTAGCATCGATCCATGAACTTCAACCGCTCCGCATGGTGGTGGCTGCAATAGCAGCCGGTTGAAGCATGTTCACGGGCTGCACGGCAGTTCGTGGCAGCACCAGAGAACTCCGTGTGGCTCCCGATCATCCTGGGAGAGACACATGGAGTCATTCATCGCCGCTGCGCAGCGCTCGACGGAACTCGCCGCCGCCGTCGGTGAGCACCCGGAGAAGTTCCGGGTGCTCACCGGCGAGCGGCCGACCGGGCCGCTGCATCTGGGGCACTACTTCGGGACCATCAGAGAGCGCGTGCGTCTGCAGCAGGTCGGCGTGGAGACGTTCCTCGTGCTGGCCGACTATCAGGTCATCACGGACCGGGACACCATGGCGCATGTGCGGGAGAACGTCTACGGGGCGGTACTCGACTATCTCGCCGCAGGGATGGATCCCGCACGGACGACCATCTTCACGCATTCGTCGATACCCGCTCTGAACCAGTTGCTCGTGCCTTTCCTCAGCCTCGTCACCGAGGCGGAGTTGCATCGGAACCCGACTGTCAAGGCGGAGGCCGAGGCTTCAGGCCGTGCGTTGAGCGGCCTGCTGCTCACGTACCCGGTGCACCAGGCTGCGGACATCCTGTTCTGCAAGGGCAACCTCGTTCCGGTCGGGAAGGACAACCTTCCGCACGTGGAGATGACGCGGGTGATCGCGCGACGTTTCAATGAGCGGTACGGTGCGATCTTCCCGGTTCCGGAGCCGCTGATCACCGCCACTCCGGAGGTGCCGGGGCTGGACGGTCGGAAGATGTCGAAGAGCTACGGCAACGCGATCGCCCTGTCGATGACACCCGATGAGACGGTCGCGGTCATCCGTCGCACGCGAACGGATCACGAGAGACGCATCACCTTCGACCCCGGACTGCGCCCAGGAGTCTCGGCGCTGTTGTCGACAGCCGCTCTGTGTATGAATACCTCGCCGGAGGAGCTGGCGGACAGCATCGGAGGCGGAGGCAGTGGTGCGCTGAAGGCCGTGACGGCCGCTGCGGTGAACGAATTCCTCGCACCGCTTCGGGAGCGTCGCCGAGAGCTCGCCGCAGACGTGGGTCTTGTGCAGTCGGTCCTGCGGCAGGGCAATGAGCGCGCCGCGGCGGTGGCGGAGGCCACACTCGCGCAGGTGCGCGACGCGATGGGGACGGTGTACTGAGCGAACGTGGAGGAGCGTGGCTATCGTGATCCGACCCGTGGTGACGCGAATCGGGATCCAGGTGTTCGATCATGAGAATGTGCCTCGCGCCCGCAATACGGCCAGGCGTGGGGCGCGTTCCTGTCTCAACACATCCCCGGTCAGGGGTTGAGTGGGTGGACGGGGTCGTCGGCGACGATGTCGCAGGTGAAGGTCCACCCTGCGATGGTGACGCTACCGCGGAGGGTGCCGCCGCCTATGGCGCCGCGAGGGACTGAGGCGCCGGTGAGGGAGTTGGAGTAGCTTTCTTGCCCGACAGGGCCTAGGTCGTAGTTTGATCCGGTGTCAAATGGTCCCCAGGTTGCGGTGACTGAGCGGGCGATGATCGGACCTGCGGTGGAGTGCAGGCCGTAGGAGATCCGCAGGTTTCCGCCCGAGTTCCGGTCGACGTAGATTGATGAGACGCCGCAGTCTCCCACGGTCTGTGCTTTCTCGGCGTTTGTCGAGCCATCACCTGACAGTGCCCCGCACAGGTTGATGCCCTCGATGATCGCTCGTTGTCGATCGCTCTCACTGAACGTCTCGCAGTCGATCGTCATGGGAGCGAGCGTCACCGGCGATTCGGTCTCGTCGACCACGTCGATGGGGCCAGTGGTGGTTGCCTGCGCTGCCGTCGGCACCCAGAGAGCCAATGCGAACAGTGTCGCTCCTGCGCCACTGACAGCTGACTTGCGGATCTTCATCGTTCCTCCTTCTCGTGAGGAGCACGGTCCTCACTTCTTAGCTGTGGGGTATGGACCCCACAGTGCTTTCCATTCCTCCACGAGCCCATCGCGGTCACCCATAGGTCGGACCGTGATCTGGGGTGGCAGGGCAGTGAGGGAACGAGCGACGACGGCCACTGTGGTGTCTTCGTCCTCGAACACTGCCAGCGCATCACCGGTGCCGTCGCTATTGAAGATTTGCTCGCGCACCGTGGGGCGCCCAAGGAAGCGCACGGTGTGACCTGTCGAGACTGTCAGGGGGTGGGTAAAACCAAGACGCTCGAGGAGCATTGCCGTACCGGAGCGGTTCGCTGTCGCGATCGTGACCGCAGGTCGGCCGGGTGCGCGCTGACCATCTGGGGTGCCCCAGAAACCTGTCCACACGTAGGAGACAGGGACGTGGAGCGGGAAATCGAGAAGCCGTGCGGGCCAGGCGGGCGTCGCGAGTTCGTAGATACGAGCATCAGCGTCATACATCATCGCCTCCTGCTCATTCCGCTGTGCGAGAAGGTCGCTCGGGTTTGCCGGTTGCCGTTGCATGTCAGGTCCATTCGTCGTGCCGGAGGGGACTGCGGGCCCCTGCAACCCATCGTCTCCGACAAGACAACACTCGGCCGGCGCGAATGCTCTCCAAGGCCGCGACTCGTAGCAACATGTCTTCATCCTTCGTCCTCATTCGAGGAAGTCCAGAAGACGCAGCTTCTGGACTTCTTGAGGAGCGCGTGAAATCATGCGCTCTCTCTTGGTCGTGCAACACGGGGGAGGCCGCTGATGCCATCGCGCGTTCTGGCGCTGGTCGCCGAGCGATTACGAGCATTTCGGAACGCCGGCGGATTCTCCCAGGAAGAGATGGCGGAGAAGATCGACTGCTCCATTCCGACATACCGGTGCCTCGAGCAAGCCACTCCTGACCCCCACCATCTCCCGGATCCAAAGCTCAGCACCCTCATGCGAGTCCTCCACACGCTCGAGCTCGACGAAGCGCTCCTCGACACGCTCAAGGGCATCGACAGCACCGAACGACCCTTGGACGGGGAAGCCGGATGAGTACTCCGATAGTTGCGCTTTCGCAACTATCGGAGTATGGTTGACCTCGATCAACTTTCTACGCAGGAGCGTCAACCCCGTGACAAACACCCCATCCGCAGTTCCCGAGACGACGCGCTCGGCCCGCGAGGTCTTCACCGCGATCTCCGGCCTCGTCGTCGGCATGTTCGTCGCCGTGCTCTCGGGCACGGTCGTGTCCACCTCGATGCCGGTCATCATCGCCGACCTCGGCGGCACCCAGTCCCAGTACACCTGGGTCATCACCGCGAGCCTTCTGGCGACCGCCGTCTCCACCCCCATCTGGGGCAAGCTCGCCGACCTGGTCGACCGCAAGGTCCTCGTCCAGATCTCCCTCATCCTCTTCACCGTCGGCACGGTGATCGCCGGCTTCTCGACCGACACGAACATGCTCATCGCGGTCCGTGTCATCCAGGGCATCGGCGTCGGCGGCCTGATGTCGCTGGTCATGATCGCGGTGGCCCTCATCATCTCGCCGCGCGAGCGCGGCAAGTACATGGGCGTCGTCGGCGGCATCATGGCCCTCGGCACCATCGGCGGCCCGCTGCTCGGCGGACTCCTCACCGACGTGTGGGGCTGGCGCTCCAACTTCTTCGTCGGCGTCCCGTTCGCGATCCTCGCGCTCGTGCTGCTGCAGTTCACGCTGCACCTGCCGAAGCCCCAGCGCGGCGCGAAGGTCTCGATCGACTACTTCGGCATCGTGCTGCTCGCCGTCGGCGTCTCGACGCTGCTGATCTGGGTCTCCATGGGCGGCAACCAGTTCGACTGGGACTCCTCGACGAGCATCATGCTCATCGTCACGGCCGGCGTCGCGATCGCCGCGTTCATCACGGTCGAGTTCTTCGTGAAGGAACCGATCGTCCCGATGTCGCTGTTCCGCAACCGCACCTTCACCCTGTCGGTCGTCGCCTCGATCGCCATCGGCGTCTCGATGTTCGCCACCTCGGTGTTCCTGGCGCAGTACTTCCAGCTGGCCCGTGGCGCCACGCCCACCGAGTCCGGCCTCATGACCATCCCGATGATCATCGGCCAGATGGGTGCGTCGATCATCATCGGCCAGCTCGTGAGCCGCTTCGGCAAGTGGAAGGGCTGGATGCTGACGGGCTCTGTCCTCGCGACCGTCGGCGTCAGCCTGATGGCCACCCTGCGCTACGACACCCCGTTCCCGCTCGTCGCGGTCTACATGTTCGTCCTCGGCGCCGGGCTCGGCATGGTCATGCAGAACCTGACGCTCATCGTGCAGAACGACACCGCGCCGCAGCAGCTGGGGGCGGCCTCGTCGAACGTGAACTTCTTCCGCACGATCGCCGGCACCATCGGCGTCACCGTGATGGGGTCGCTGCTGTCGACCAGCGTCGCGAACTACATCACGGACGCGCTCGACGGCTTCACGCCGAAGACGCCTGCCGAGGTCGAGGCGCTGAAGCACCTCGCCTCGGGTGACGTCCCCAAGGTCGGACAGCTGCCCGACACGATCCGCACGATCGTGGAAGGCGCATACGGCCACGGCATCGCCGACGCGTTCATCATCGCCATCCCGCTCGCAGTGATCGCCGTCATCGCGATCGCGTTCATCAAGAACAAGCCGCTGTCGACGAAGAACGCCGCCGAGCAGATGCTCGAGCAGGCCGAGGAGTCGGTGATCGAGGTCTCCGAAGCCGAGGTCGGCGCGTCGCTCTCCACGGGCGCCATCCGCATCGAGGGAGCGTCGAGTGCGTCGCCCACGACGGGTGCGGTGCGTGTGCTCGAGCGCGAAGATCGGGACCAGGAGCGCTGACATGCTGCCCCCGGGAGCGGTCGCCTCGACGGATGTCGACAGTGCGCTCGGTGACCTCCAGGCCGACCTGAACCTCATCTTCGCGAGGACCAGGTCGCTCTGGAGGGAGTCGGCGGCGCGTGTGCACCCCGACCTGCAGGTCGCCGGCTACAAGCTGCTGACCTTCATCGCCCGTGCCGGCACCGCCAATGCGCACGAGCTGGCGGAGCGGTTCGAGATGGACAAGTCGGTCATCAGCCGCCAGGTGCGGATGCTCGAGGAGCTGGAACTGCTCGAGTCCCGGCCCGACGAGCGCGACGGTCGGCTTCGGGTCCTGACGGCCACGCCGCACGCCTGCACCGCGCTCGCCGAGGTGCGCCGAGAGTACGGCACCCGACTGCAGGCCGTGATCGACGTGCTTACGGCCGAGGAGATCCACGCGGCCTCCAAGGTCTTCCGGTTGCTCTCCGAGGTCTGAGCCGAAGCCCCGCTGTCACGTTCGACAGCGGGGCTTCGCCGTACACTGGCGAGCATGAGCGCCTCCTCCGACGCCCCTGCCGAGAACCCCGCATCCGCCGTCGACGCCGACCGGCTGGAAGACGCGGACCTCGACCAGGCCGTCACCAGGGTCGAGCACGAACTCGGGCGGCTCTTCGCACGGATCCGGGTGAGCTGGCGCGAGGCCGCCGCGACCGTGCACCCCGACCTCCAGCCGCTCGGCTACCAGGTGCTGACGTCGATCGCGACCGGCAAGGCGACATCCGCCGGGGCGATCATCGAGCGCCTGCAGACCGACAAGTCGGCGGTGAGCCGCCAGGTGCGTCAGCTCGAACAGCTGGGGCTCGTCGAGAGCGTGCCGGACCCCGAGGATCGGCGTGCGCGGGTGCTGGTGGCGACCGATCTCGCCCAGGAGCGCATCGCCCTGGCCCGCTCGCAGTACGAGGGACGCATCGGGGAGCGGCTCCGCCGATGGACGGCCGCCGACCTCGACCACTTCGCCGACCTGCTCGCCGCCCTCGGGGGCAACTGAATTCGCGCAACACGCAGTCAGCGGGAGCCTCTGACGACGTCGGACATGGGGTCGTGGCGGAAGCGCCGACCACGACAGGTGGGCACTCGCGAAGTGCGCGGCCGGCGATGGACAGCCAGAGGACTCATTGTCTGCGGCGGGTCACGGAGAGCGAGGGGAAGCTGTCGCCGTCGGAAAAGGCCACGGTGTAGTCGATCACCGATCCCGCGCTCGGATCCCTCACCTCAACGGTGACATCCGACGCGTTCGCAGCGCACTCAACGGACGCGACTGACTGGCGATCGCTGAACACAAGGACGCACTGGTCCTGCAGAGGCGCGCCCAGGGCTTGGCCCGCCTTTGGCCCCGCCCACACACGAGCGCCATCCACCACTCCGAAGTAGAAAGTTCCATCGGGCTTCAGGAATTCCACGGGCGGAGTCGCCCCGGCAATCGGCCGCGCGGGTTGAAACACCATGACACCCACGCCGATTGCGATGCCAACGAGGACGGCCGTGCCCGGGACGACGCAGCGCGTCACCCATCGCCGCCCCTGGCCGTGAGGCCCCACGTTCGCCGCGCCCGTCGGAGGCGCTGTGGAAGCATCCTCCGGTGTGGTTCGGCGCTGTAGTTCTGACAGACGCTGTAGCTGTGCGGGCGTAGCCGCCTCGGCCCTTCCATACACGAGCCGCTCCAAGCTTTCCCGTTCCTGGGCATCGCTCATCCGTTCTCCTTTGGTCAATTCCGTGATGAGGAGTAGCGTGTTACATTCCATTACCAAAGGAGAATGCCATGTTCGGAAAGCGAGCTGCGACATCGGCCATCGCTGTCATTGCGATTGCGGGCCTAGCCGGTCTTGCCGCGCCCGCCTACGCGACCGAGCGAGAGCCGATTACCGCGACGGCACCGGAGACTGTGCAAGTTGACCCCTACGCGGCCATCACCGAAAGGTTGGAACGGATGGTCGGCACGCAGAGCGAAGCCGAGCTCCAGGTGATGTCGACGGACACCTGGCCAGCGGAACTGCTCGTCGGCGATGACGGCGACGTCATCGCCGGGTATTACGTCGAGCCCGCCATCAGCGTTCGGGCAATCAGCGTGCGTGGCCCAGGTTGCGCGGTCGGCGATGCATGTGCGTACAACGGCACGAACAACGGTTGGTTCGGAACAGGGCAGATGGACATCAGCATCAGCGGCGTGACCCGGATCTCTTCGGGCAGCTACAACACGACGTTCTGGCGCAGCGGTGCCGGCGACAACCTTGCCCCGAACAAATCCACGACGTTCACGTCCAGCCGCTCGTACTACGGGATCACCCGCAGCTGACGACAGCAACCATCGAACCAGACATGCAACTGGCGGTCTATCCTCGCCACCCTGGTCGCCCGTTCCGATGCGCCGGGGAGAGCCGCGGCGGTCCTGTCCGGATCCTCGCCCCAGTTGCGGACGCAGCGCGTATAACCGTGTCGCGCGTTCCGCTCGAGCAAGAGCTGCGAACCGCTTCCACGGTGGATCTGCTGCGATGGCGGTCGAGGGGAATACGAGGGTCTGCGCGCGGCTTACCTCCCACTGTGAGTCTCTACGAACCGGCCGTCTTCGGCGCCCTGCAGCTGTCCAACCGCGTCGTGATGGCGCCGCTCACCCGCACGCGTGCGGACGATGACGGCGTGCCGACCGCGACGATGGTGGAGTACTACCGGCAGCGGGCGGGGCAGGGCCTCATCATCTCCGAGGGCACCTGGCCGGCAGCGGAGGGCAAGTCCTACGCGGGCCAGCCGGGCATCGTCACAACCGCCCAGATCGACGGATGGCGTCCGGTCGCCGACGCGGTCCATGCGGCGGGCGGCACGATCGTGATGCAGCTCATGCACGGCGGTCGGGTCGGACATCCGGAGATCTCGGGGGAGCCGCGGGTCGTCGCGCCGAGTGCTCTCGCCGCACCGGGGCAGACGCACACGCCGGTGGGCAAGGCTGATCTTCCCGTGGCGCATGCGCTCACCCTCGACGAGATCCCCGCGGTGGTCGAGCAGTTCGCGCAGGCCGCACGCAACGCGATCGCCGCCGGTTTCGACGGCGTCGAGGTTCACGGGGCCAACGGGTACCTCGTCCACGAGTTCCTGTCGCCGGTGTCGAACGTCCGCGAGGACCGCTACGGCGGATCGCCCGAGAACCGCGCCCGCTTCGCGATCGAGGTCGCCACGGCCGTGGCGGCTGCCGTCGGCGCCGACCGCACCGGCATCCGTCTCTCGCCGCAGCACAACATCCAGGGCGTCCTGGAGCAGGACGATGCGGATGTCCTGGCGACGTACACCGCTGTCGCCGAGGGGCTCGCACCGCTCGATCTCGCCTTCATCGACGTGCTCCACATCGACCCGTCCGGCGAGCTCGTCCAGCACATCCGTCGCATCGCAGGCGCACCCCTCATCGCGAACACCGGCTTCGCCGTCGACACCACCCGGGAAGCGGCCGAGGCGCTCGTCGCCGCCGGGTGGGCGGATGCCGTCGCCGCAGGGCGTCCCGTGATCGCGAACCCCGACCTGGTCGAGCGCTGGCGCGAAGACGCAGAGCTCAACGCGCCGCGGCCCGCACTGTTCTACGGCCGTACCCCGGAGGGCTACACCGACTACCCCGCGCTGGAGGGCGTGCGCGCCGGCGTCTGAGGCGTCATAGGACGATGTCGCGCGAGGATTCGAGCGCGCGCCACCCGGAGTCACGTGCGCCAGGGGTACCGAGGACATCCGCCTCCACCAACGGCCCCAGGTCGATGCCGGTCAGGGCGGCCACGTCGGCGACCGGCACCTGGAACGTGCGGAATGACCCGAGAGGCGGGATCGCGAGAGTGCTCTCGCGCAGGTCGACGAGCTCGGACTGATCGAGCACGAAGCCCGCGGCGGCGAGGCCGTCGGCTCCGTGCCAGGCGGCGATCTTCCAGAACCGGAGCGGGATGCGGATGCCCCGATACGGCGGGTCGGCATCGGCGAGGACCGGGGCCGTGAACACCGACACGCGCTGGTCCGTCGCTTCGGCGTAGGCGAGCACGTGGTCCTCGAGGCCGAGCCAGAGTTCCTTCGACTGGTTGAAGTCGGCCGCCTGCGGTGCAGCGTTGGGGTAGAAGAACGTCGCCTGGCTCGCCGCCCTGGCTTCGGCGACCTCGCCCCATCCCGGGTCGCGTCGGCGCACGAGGTGACCGCGGTCGAGGTCGTTCCTGGCATACACCTCCGGCCCGGTCTGCTCCGCCGCCGGAGCGCGCTCGTCGAGGCGCCACTCGCCCGTGCGCGGCAGCTCCCGAAGCTTCGCACCGTCGATGTTGACCGCGGTCACGGCCGCGAGCCGTCGCACCGGATCCAGCAGCACACTGAACCGCGGGTAGGGCAGCGCCCGCACCGGCTGCGCGGGCCTGGGGAGCGGCAGCATCGTCTCAAGGAAGTCCGGGTCGTAGCCGTCGGTCATGCTCCCATGGTGCCCGGGGCCTCCGACGTCCGCACCCTCACGCGTGGGCGCTCAGGACGAAAGCGCCGCATAGGCCGCGGCGAGGGGCATGTACTCGTCGTCGAAGTCGGCGAGAGAGGGGAGCGGTGTGCCCGCGACGTCGGCCACGAGCCGGTCCAGGTACCACTCCCATCCGGGTCCGGTCTCGCCCAGGGTGTCGGTGTCGACGTCCTCTTGACGGAGGGTGAGCGTCGTGCGGCCGTCGGCTTCGACGAGTTCGGCGACGAGGCGCCACTGGCCGTACTCGTCGATCGCGCTGACATCGAGGCGGTGCGGCGGTTCGCACGCGTGGATCTCGTACGGGGCGGGTGGGACGGCCTCGGCCTCGGCGTTCATCGTGACCATGATCCGCCCGGTGGAGGGGTCTCCGGTCCATGTGCCGAACCAGCGGGCGAGCCGTTCCGATTCGGTGATGCCGGCCCAGACGTCGGGTGCGGATGCGGCGAACTCGCGCTGCAGTGAGAGGGTGCGGTTGTCGGCGTCGAAGATTCCGGTGGGGGTCATGCGCTCTGCTCCTCGGAGGTGGGTGCGGATGGGGAGGCGGAAGACTGTGCGGCGCGACGCCGGTCGCGGGCCGTGCGATGCACCTCGGTGTCGAGCGCGTCGAGGTGGTGGGGCGTCACAGGTGCCCGCACGACCGTGAGCTCGTCGAGGAACGCGGTGAGCGTCGACAGTGGAGCCGTGTCGATGGCGTAGTGGCGTTCACGTCCGCGGTCCTCTCCGTGGACGAGCCCGGATTCGGTGAGGATGCGCAGGTGCTTGCTGACGGCCGGTCGCGACACGTCATGGTGCGCCGCGAGATCCACGACCCTGGCAGGGCCTGCCGCGAGCCGACGCAGAAGGTCCCGGCGGATCGGGTCGGCGATCGCTGCGAAGATGTCCATCTTTGAATGGTAACTGATTGGTTACCTAAATAGAAGATGGCTTTGTCCTCTCACCCCGGATCGACGATGACGTCGAGCGCGACTCCCGCGCACGCCGCGCGCGGCAGCTCGGCGAGTCCGCTGCCGCGCACCGAGTCGCCCGTGGCCCAACGGGGGTCGGTCGACACCACGACGCGGCCGACGCCGTTCGTCAGTGTCACCTCGCTCCCGAGGGCGGCGAAGCGGTGCGTCAGGTCCTGTTCCACGGCCGACACCAGCAGGTCGAGCCCGGCGACGCCGATGCGGAAGCCGTCGACCTCGGCCGGCACCGCGATCGTGATCGTGTACTCGTCGCTGCACAGGTAGTCCACGTAGGGTCCCGCGACGTGGGGCTCGCCCGTGGCCATCGGCACCCGGAACCACTCGAGTGCGCTGTAGTCGATGTTCTCCTTGTTCAGCGACTGCGAGGCGAGCACGAGCTGGCGCCGATCCTCGCCCTGCCACCAGGCGAGGTGGCTGTGCGCATCGGAGAGCAGGTCGATGGCCGCGATGAACCCCGATCCGTACACGGGTACTCCGCGCAGCGCGAGCGTCTTCAGCGCGTGGGGCTGCACGAGCGCGTCGATCTTGGAGCGCGTCAGCGGGCCCCCGGAACGCGCGACGGAGACCTGGGCGGCGAAGGGCTCCACCCAGTCGACCAGGGCGCGGACGGGCGTGGAGAAGTAGTCCTCCACGATCGCGGCTGCGGCGTTGAGGGTGGTGTCTGTTGCGGCGTTCATCGCGTCCTCCTGTGCACGTCGATGCGGGTCGTGGGGGTCTAGCCGGTCGCCTGGATGCGGATCAGGGCGTCGATGGTCTCGGCCGCCATGAGCTCGGTCCTCGCGCCGGCGGCATCCGGGTCAGCGGCCTCGACGGCGTCGATCACGGCAGCGAGGTGGGCGCCCTGCCGCCGAAGGTTCTCGGTCTCGTGCGCGACCAGACGCAGGAAAGGCGAGAGCTCGGCCTGGAGCTTCATCTGCTCTCGGGTGAGGCGGGCCGACTGGCTCAGTGCGACGATCTCGATCTGCACGTCGTCGAGGAGGCGGCGCTGTGCTTCGGCGTCGAGCTCCTCGATGTGCTCCATCCGCCGTCGGACCCGCTGCGTCTCGCTGGGGTCTGCGCGCCGAGCTGCGAGCCGGACGCACGCGCCCGTGATGGCCGCGTAGTGCGCGCCGAGGTCACGCAGTGCCAGGCGTGAGGTGCGCCGCACGGCCTCGCGCGCGAACGTCAGCGGATCGGCGTGCGCCGCGACGAAGCTGCCGCCGTTGCGCCCGCGCCGGGTGACGACGAGGCCGCGGCCGCGCAGGGCGAGCAGCGCCTCACGCACGGTCACCGGCGCCACGCCGAGGCTCTTGCTGAGGTCGGCCTCGGAGGGGAGTCGCTCACCAGCGCGGAGGTGGCCGCGCGTGATCGCATCGACCAGCCGGCGCTCGACGAGTTCCGCCCTGCCCTCGTCGCCGATCGGCTGGAACAGCGCGCCCTGGAGGCGGTGCGGCTGCTGGTGCTCGGGGTCGGGGGAGGAGGCGGCAGAGGCGTGCGTCGGATGCGTCGTCGTGCTCGATGCCATGCTGCGATTCTCCCTTCCTCGATCAACATACCCAAGAAAATCGTTGTTGACATATTACCTCTGGGTTTATATGTTTTGGTGAATCTTCCGAGTTCGACGACGATCCGAGGAGCGCGACATGATCGCCACGGCCCCCGCAGCACCCGCAGCATCTTCCGACGCCGCCCGCCCAGACGGGACGGTGACGCTCAGCGGCGTCACGAAGTCGTTCGGCGAGTTCACCGCCGTGCGAGAGCTCGACCTCGACGTCGCCTCGGGGGAGTTCCTGTCGATGCTCGGCCCCTCGGGCTCCGGCAAGACGACCGTGCTGCGGATGATCGCCGGCTTCGAAGACGTCACCCGTGGCAGCATCCGCCTCTCCGGGGCGGATGTGACCCGCACGCCCCCGCACGTCCGGCCGGTGAACACCGTGTTCCAGGACTACGCGCTCTTCCCCCATCTGACCATCGCCGACAACGTCGGCTACGGCCTGCGCGTGCGTGGAGAAGGCAAGAGCGCGCGGGCCGCACGTGTTCGGACTGCTCTCGAGCAGGTGCGGCTCGACCACGTCGCCGATCGCCTGCCGCATCAGCTCTCCGGAGGCCAGCGGCAGCGCATCGCCCTGGCTCGCGCGCTCATCCTGCGTCCCCAGGTGCTGCTGCTCGACGAGCCGCTGGGTGCGCTCGACAAGCAGCTGCGGGAGCAGATGCAGATCGAGCTCAAGCAGATCCAGCGCGAAGTCGGCATCACCTTCATCTTCGTGACGCACGACCAGGAGGAGGCGCTCACCCTGAGCGACAGGGTCGCGGTGTTCAACGGCGGCCGCATCGAGCAGATCGGCACCGCACGCGACGTGTACGAGCGTCCGCAGACCGAGTTCGTCGCCCGGTTCCTCGGCCTGTCGAACCTGATCGGCGGAGACCTCGCAGAGGGCCTCACCGGCGACCGCCGCACCATGAGCGTGCGTCCGGAGCGGATGCGGCTGACGGGTGCGGATGCGCCTACGGCCACCGGCGAGGTCTCGCTCGCCGGCACCATCAGCGAGGTCGTCTACACGGGCCCCGCCACGCGGTACCTCATCGCGACCGAGGCGGGCATCGACCTCATCGCGGAACGCCCCAACGCCCGGCACTCCGCCGACGACGATCTCGGCCGAGGACACCACGTCCGTGCCGTCTGGTCTCCGGACCACGCGGCGCGGCTCCCCTGAAACACCGCACCATCCGAACACCACGAGAAACATCCGCAGCACCGATCACGAAGGAGCGATCCATGCGTAAGAAGATCCTGGCCACCACGGCGATGGCGGCCGTCGCCGTCCTGGCCCTGTCCGGCTGTTCCGGCAGCGACGACACCACCTCCGAAGGCTCCGGAGAACTCCAGATCGACGTTCCCGACATCGCCATGATGGAGGAGCTCGGCGACAACGAGGGCGAGGTCAACATCGTCGCCTGGAGCGGGTTCGTCGAACCGGCGTGGAGCGATGAGTTCACCGCAGAGACCGGCTGCGTCGTGAACCGCCGTGTCGCCGGCACGAGCGACGAGATGGTGCAGCTCATGCGCACCGGGGACTACGACCTGGTCTCGGCATCCGGCGACGCCAGCCTCCGCCTGATCGCGGGCGGCGACGTGCAGCCCCTCAACCTCAAGCTGATCCCGAACTTCGGCGACGACATCGTCGAGGGGATGAAGGGACAGATCTACGACACCATCAACGGCAAGTCCTACGGCATCCCGATCGGACGCGGCGCGAACATCCTGCAGTACAACAGCGAGGTCGTGACCGAGGAGCCCACGAGCTGGGACGTCGCGTGGGAGAAGGACAGCCCCTACGCGGGCAAGGTCATCGCCTACGACGCGCCCATCTACATCGCCGACGCCGCGGTGTACCTGATGGCGCACGAGCCCGACCTCGGCATCACGAACCCGTATGCGCTCGACGAGGAGCAGCTGGCCGCGGCCGTCGACCTGCTCAAGCAGCAGAACGACCTCGTCTCGGAGTACTGGTCCGACCCCGCGGCGCAGATCACCTCGTTCGCCGGTGGCACCTCGGTTCTCGGCACCTCGTGGGAGGTGCTGCGCAAGCTGACCGAGGACGACAAGTTCAAGAGCATCCTTCCCGAAGAGGGCTCGACGGGTTGGTCGGACGCCTGGATGCTGGCGGCCGAGTCGAAGAACCCGAACTGCGCGTATGCGTGGATGGACTACTCCTCCTCGCCCGAGGTCAACGGTGCGATCGCGATGAACTTCGGCATGGCCCCCGCGAACGCCGCCTTCTGCGAGACGAGCGATGAGGCGAAGGCGCACTGCGACTACTTCAACGCCACCGACGAGGAGTACTTCAAGAAGGTGTGGTTCTGGACGACGCCGATCGAGCAGTGCATCGACGGTCGCAGCGACGTCACCTGCACCAACTTCCAGCAGTGGACGGACGCCTGGCTCTCGGTCAAGGGCTGAGCCGCATCGGGGGGCGGGTCACCCGGCCCGCCCCTCACCCCCGCAGATCTTCCGCACTCACGAACGGGATCGACATGAAGCGCCGCCTCCGGATCGCCGGGCTCCTGGCCCTCCCGATGACCTGGCTCATCGGGATCTACATCTTCTCGCTGGTCATGCTCCTGGTGACCGCCTTCTGGATCACCGACCCCTTCACCTCCAAGGTGAAGCCGGGGTTCACGCTGCGCAACTTCGAGCAGCTCTTCGTCAACCCCGCCTACCTGTCGACGTCGCTGCGCACGCTCGGGATCGCGCTCGCCGTCACGGTGCTCGCGGTGCTCATCTCCGTGCCGCTCGGCATCTTCATGGCGAAGGTCGCCTCGCCGTGGCTACGGGCCCTGCTCGCCGTCTCGATCACACTTCCGCTGTGGGCCGGCTACCTGGTCAAGGTGCTCGCGATGCGGATCACCTTCACGGAGCAGGGCTTCGCGAACTGGCTGCTCGCCCCGTTCGGACTCAGCGGACCGGGGTTCACGGTCTTCACGGTGGTGCTCACGCTGACCTACCTGTGGCTGCCGTACATGGCGGTGCCGGTCTACACGGCGATCCGCCAGGTGCCGCCGAACCTCTTCGATGCGTCGGCCGACCTGGGCGCGGGTTCCTGGCGCACGATCGTCACCGTGGTCCTCCCGCTCATCAAACCGGCGCTGATCGCCGGCTCCGTCTTCACGTTCTCGCTGAGCCTCGGCGACTACCTGGTCGCGCGGTTCGTCGGAGGGGACACCCAGATGATCGGCAGCGTGATCGCATCGAACATCAACCTCAACCCGCCGTTGGCGGCCGCGTACTCGCTGGTCCCGATCGCATTCGTCGTCATCTACCTGGTGAGCGTGCAGCGCACCGGTGCCCTGGAAAGGATGTGAGTCGCGCATGCTGAGACTGTCCCGCACCTCCAAGATCGTCCTCGGGGTCGTCGTCGCGATCGTCCTCGCGTTCATGTACATCCCGCTCGCGCTCGTCGTGCTCAACTCCTTCAACGCCGCCCGCATCGTGAGCTGGCCGGTCGCCGGGTTCTCCCTGGAATGGTGGGGCAAGGCCTTCACGAGCGAGCCCGTTCGAGCCGCGCTGCTGAACTCGGTCCTCGTCGCAGCGGGGGCGACGGTCATCGCGGTCATCCTCGGCACGCTCGTGGCGTTCGCGCTGCAGCGGTACTCGTTCTTCGGCCAGCGTGCCGTGAACCTCCTGGTCGTGCTGCCGATCGCCCTGCCCGGCATCGTCACGGGCGTGGCCCTGAACAACACCTACAACCAGCTGCTCGAGCCGATCGGCATCCAGGTCGGCTTCTACGGGATGATCATCGCGCACGGCACGTTCTGCATCGTCATGGTGTTCAACAACGTGCTCGCGCGGCTGCGACGTATGAACCCGAGCATCGAGGAGGCGTCGCAGGACCTGGGGGCGAGTCCCTGGCAGACCTTCCTGCTCGTGACGCTCCCGCAGTTCCGCAGCGCCCTGATCGCCGGTGCGATCCTTGCCTTCGCCCTCAGCTTCGACGAGGTGTACGTGACGATCTTCACGGCCCCGCCCGGCGTCGACACCCTCCCGCTGTGGATCATGAACCAGATGGCCAGGCCCAACGAGGCCAACGTCGTCAACGTCGTCGCGACGGTCGTCATCCTCGCGTCGTTCATCCCGGTGTGGATCTCACAGCGGCTCGGGAAGGAGGTCGACGAGCGCGACTGACGCGGAAAACGGGAGTCGCCGCGCACGGCGCTCCCGGCATCTGGGGCGACTGCAGGGGGCTGCAGTCCTGGTAGTGAGCGGTTTCAGGATGTTTCCACGATCAAAGGAGTTCGTTGATGGAAAAGCGCATGAGCGACGTCGTCTTCTCGCGGCGCGCACTGCTGGGCGGGATGCTCGGGGCGGGTGCGATCATGCTCGTCGGATGCGGGCCGGACGAGGCGTCACCCTCGCCCGCCGCGAAGAGCGGCGGAGGGACGTACGACGTCATCGTCATCGGCGCCGGCTCGGCGGGGATGGCGGCCGCGCGGGAGCTGATGGATGCCGGCAAGAAGGTGATCGTGCTCGAAGCGCGCGATCGGGTCGGCGGCCGCATGTGGACCGACCGCACGCTGCTGTCGATCCCGCATGAGCGAGGTGCCTCGCTGTGTCACGGCGGGCCCGATACAGAGACGTGGGCGTGGGCGCAGAAACTCGGGATCGAAGGACGCAAGTTCGAGAACAAGTTCTCGCGCTACAGTCCGGCGACACCGTGGGTCGGCTGGGACACCCCGGAGTTCTACGCCTTCCCCGAGGGTGCTCCCGCTCTCTCTGTGCCGCTGCCCGAGCCGTCCGATACGGAATCGGCGCTGCAGTACCTCGAGCGGTTGGGCATCGCACCCACCAACTACCCGCTCGCGCTGCTGGGCATCCAGGTCGACACCGAGCAGTTCGCCGTCTATCCGGCGTACGGGGTCGTCGACACCCTGACCGCGTGTCTCACGGTGTCGAAGACGGGCGTCGTCGAGCCCGATGATTATGCGGGCGACTACAAGCTGCTCGCCCCCTACGTCGACATCCTGAATGCCGTGGGCGAGGGCGTCGAGGTCCGACTGCAGACGCCCATCGAGGCGATCGACTATTCGGGATCCGGGGTCAGCGTCCAGGCCGGCGCGGAGACCTTCGAGGCCGACGCCTGCGTGGTCACCGTGCCCATCGGGGTGCTGCAGAAGGGCTCGATCACCTTCTCGCCGCCCCTCGAGGACGACCGCCTGGCGGCCATCGACGCGGTGAAGCAGACCGTCGCCTACAAGACCATCCTGGAGTTCGATCACCCGGTGCGCCCGGAGAGCTTCGACATGGTGAACCAGCATGACGAGGGGCCCTGCCAGTTCTGGGACGAGTCCACCGGCATGCCCGGCTACGACGGTCAGCTCATCGTGGCCTGGGACACCGGGGACCGGGCCCGGGAGCTGCTCGCGCTCCCGGAGAAGGAGCGGTTCGACGCGGCCCTAGCCGGAGTGCGCAAGCTCGCCGGCGACCAGGGGCTGAACTACGTGGCCGCCTCGAACTACGACTGGCGCGATGACGAGTTCGCGTTCGGTGCGTATGCCACGGGAGAGCGCGACCAGGACACGATCTACCGGCCGGCGAAGGACACGCTGTTCTGGGCCGGAGCGATCAAGAGCTCGGTCGCCGCCGCCCACTCCAGCGGCCTCGAGGCGGCGCAGGCGGTGCTCGTCGCGTCGTAGTGCGCAGCGGGAGAGTAACGCCGGGTGGGGTGGGGACGTCACCACCCCACCCGGACCTCGCCGGAAGCGGCCCTGTGACACGCCTAGTCGTCGGTGCGGAATCCCGCCGCCTTGTGGGTCCCGTCGCAGAAGGGCTTGATCGCTGACAGCCCGCAGCGGCACAGGGCCACCGTGCGTCGGTGGGGCGGAAGCGGATCGCCGTCGCTGGTGCGCAGTTCGACGTCACCACGCACCAGGAGCGGACCGTCCGGGTACGGGGTGATGGTCACCGGCTCCCTGCCGCTCATGACGACACCCGGGGTCGCAGCGCCGAGGAACCAGCCGCCCAGGACTCGAGCGTGTGCGCTCCGGCCCAGCCGTCGACCGTCAGGCAGGCGGCTGCGCCGAACAGGATGTCCGGCAGCAGCTCGGGGTGATCCTCGGCGAGACTGCCGGCGAGGTCGCGCGCGGCGATCTGCTCGTGCACCGCATCCGCCTCGACGTGCTCGTCGAAGTACTCGGTGACGTCGTCGCCGAATCCGAGCCGGCGCAGCCCATCGGCGTAAAGCTTGCACGGGATCGACGACGTCATCTCGTATGCCGCCAGGTGCCCGACGATCGCCCCGACGAGCCGTCGGTTGAGGCCGAACAGCGACATCATGTTGTGCGACGCGAGCGTGATCGCCGGCGCGTCGTCGACGTAGGCTCCGTACGTGTCGTCGAGGCCGGCGCCGCGCATGGCCCTCGCAAAGATCTCGGCATGTACGCGCTGCGGCCGTCCTCCGCCGTACTCGTCGGCCTGGATCTCCACGAGCGCGGCCTTCGCACGGCCTTTGAGGCGCGGAATCGCCCAGGAGTGCGGATCCGCCTCCCGCAGCGTGTACACCGACCGCAGGATGAACGTCTCCTCCGCCTGCTCCCTGGTCGCCTTCCGCGCGACGTAGCGGGAGAGGCTCGGCCCGGTGTCAGCCGCGGCGAGAGCGAAGAGGGCGCGGCCGACGGCATCGACGGTCGGCTCCGGCAGCTCCGGCATCGGCACGCTCGCGCGCAGGGTCTGCTCGAAGGCGGTCTCGAGCACGCGCCGCGTCGACAGGAGTGCGGGGTCCCACTCGCGGTCGGCATCGAGTTGCGGGAGCGACCCGTACGCCGAGGCGTAGAGCACGAAGAGCGCGAGCTGGATGTCGTCGTCGCGCATGATGTCGGCACTCGAGGCGACGGCGTCGGCGGCGAGGGCGGTGTGGTCGGTGACCTCGTGATCGTCGTCCGTGAGGTGCGCGATGACGGCTCGGCTCACCGGCCCTCTGTCGCGGAACGGGAGGGCCGTGTCGGAGGCGGTCGCCGGGGCGGAGATGGTCATGAGTCTGGCTCCCATTCGGTGTGGAGTCCCATCCTGCAAGCAGAGTCGGCTCGGAGCCAGGGACTTGACGCGCGCGCTTCGACAGGGCAGGAGACGCAGCGGTCGCGGTCGATCAGGGGCAGATCTCGAATACGTGGTGGTCGTCGTCGGGGGTGACGAGTTCGCGGTCGCGAAGGACCATCGAGGCAGGCGAGCTCTCGTCGTCGCACATCTCGGCGAACGAGCGGGGGAGTTCGTCCGTGTACTCGATGTCGATCACGTGGTCTCCGTACACGGCGGTGTAGGCGTCGCACTCCGTGTATGCCGCGCACTCCTCGGTGACCGCGAAGTCGAAGCCGGCCCGCTCGTGCAGCACCGCGGCGTCTTCGGCGGCGTTCTTCTGCCCCGCGGCGAGTCCCGACGAGTGCGCGGCATCGACGAACAGTGCGGCCAACGCCAGGTTGTCGTCGAGGGTGAGCGCCCCTGCCGACCGGGTGTAGGAGTCGAGGTTGTCGAACTCGACCGCGTCGAAGCCGGCATCAGCGCAGCCCTCGATCCACGGAGTCACGATGTCGGCGATCCGCTGTCGTGCGTCGGCGCTCGCCGTGTCGAGCAGGGCCTCATCCGGCCAGTCAGGGTCGAACACGACCTCGCCGTCGCGCTGGAGCAGAAGGTCTTCGGCCCAGGCGTCGAGCTCGCCCGGCTGGGTCTGGAAGCCGTTGACGTAGCAGATCGAGTAGACGCCTGGTGCGGGATCCGCGTTCCGGTCCCTCCCGACGATGCCCACCTCGGATGCCGGTTCGTACGAGCCGCCCAGCTGATAGTCGGGCACGGCGCCGGCAGGGGGAAGCACGACGGAGTCCGTGGTCGGCGGCATCGCGCACCCGGCGAGGACGAGCAGAGCTGTCGCGACCACGAGCACCGCGATGCTGTGCGCCCGGTTCAGCGCGCGGGACCTCCGGGTGCGGGGCGAGGATGCGTACAGTCTGCGCGCGGTCACCGACGCGGTCAATGCGTGTCCGGCTCCGAGGCGACCACGTCTGCGGGTGCGGCCTCTGCGGGATTCCGCCGGATGCCGATCCATGAGACGACGCCGCCCACCACGAGCAGCGCCGCGGTGACCCATGCCGCACTGTGGAACCCGTCGAGGTCGAGGGTGCCGCCGACGATGGTCGACAGCATGGCGACCACGAGAAGTCCGGCCACGCGGGAGACGGCGTTGTTCACGGCGGAGGCGATGCCGGAGTGCTTCTCGTCGATCGCACCGAGGATCGCGGCGGTCAGGGGAGCCACGGTCAGCGAGAGGCCGAGGCCCATCACGATCATCGCGGGCAGCACCTGCCACCAGTAGTCGAAGTCGGCCGAGACCAGGAGCAGCATGAGTGCGCCGACGGCCATGATCAGGGGGCCGACGGTCATGAAGATGCGAGGCCCCCACCTGCCGGCCCACTGCCCGGCGCGCGAGCTGACCAGGATCATGAGGATCGTCATGGGGAGGCTGGCGAGCCCGGCGGCGGTCGCGCTCAGTCCCGCGCCCTGCTGCAGGTAGACGCCGACCACGAAGCCGTTCAACGACAGCGCGGCGTACACGAAGAGCGTGGCGAGGTTGCCCCACCCGAAGTCGCGCACGCGGAACAGGGACAGCGGCATGAGCGGCGACGCCGATCGCTGCTGGCGGGCGAGGAAGAGGGCGAACAGGATCACACCGGCGACGGCCGGTATCCAGATGGCGGGCGACTGCCAGCCCAGGTTGGGCTGTTCGATCAGTGCGAACACGACGGCGCCGAGGCCGATCGCGCACAGCGCGCCGCTCCACCAGTCGACCTTGATGCCTCGCGGGTGCTCGGGAAGATGGAGACGGGCGAGCAGCATGAGCGTGACGCCGATCGGGATCACGTTGATGAGGAAGACGAACCGCCAGGACAGGAAGTCGACGAACAGCCCGCCGAGCAACGGGCCGACCAGTTGTGCGCCCGTGGTGAACGCGGTCCACACCCCGATCGCCCTGGACTGCACGTCGGCACGCATCGTCGCCGTGATCAGCGCGAGGGAGCTCGGGACGAGCAGAGCGCCCGCCGCCCCCTGCGCCGCGCGGGCGACGATCAGCATGAGGGGATCGAAGGCGGCGGCCACCGCGATGGAGGAGATGCCGAACGCGATGAGTCCGATGCGCATCACCAGCACACGGCCGTAGGCGTCTGACACCGAGCCGGCCAGCAGGATCAGGGCGCTCAGCGTGATGAGGTACGCATCGACCACCCACTGCTGCGTGGTGATGCCGCCGCCGAGCTCGCGGCTGATCGCGGGCAGCGCCACATTCACGACCGTGCCGTCGAGGAAGGTCACGAACGAAGCGAGCACCGCGATCGAGATCACGAGCCGCTGGAGCGGAGCGAAGGATGGCACACGCCGACACTACTCCCGGCCTCGGACGTGGGGCCCGCGGTTCAGGGTGCCGGCACCGGCTCCTGGTGCGGTTCCGGGAGCGGATCGGTTCGGGGGACCGGGTGCGGTAGGGGAGTGCCGGCCCGAAGAAGTCGTGCGAGCCCGTCGGTCCCCTCTTCGGCGACCGCTCGGCGTTGCCGTTCCGCGCCGGTTCCCCGAGCGCGCAGAAGGTCGAACGCGGCCCCGACCCGGTCGTCGTCTCCGAACTCGTGCAGGGCGGGGGCGATCGCCGCCCGCATCCGGTCCGCGATCGCCCAGGCGTCATCGATCTCGCCCGTCGTCGGGTCGAGCAGTCGAGCGCTCATCCCGTGCCGGGCCGCCGTCCAGAGGGAGGCATCGATGCCGTCGACGCCGACATCCGCCTGCGGCTGGTCCGTGGTCAGGACGAGCGCCCGTGCGAGGAGCGCGGCGAGCACGGAGTCCTCGGCGGTGAGCTGGGCGTCGAACACCCGCACCTCGACAGTCGGGTACCGCGCCGAGATCCGCGCGGCCCAGGCCAGCGAGGAGGACTCGGTGATCGCGCCGAGGTCGATGAGTCTGCGCACCTGGGTGGAGTAGTCGTCGAAGTCGTGGAATCGCGGGGGCGTCCACGAAGTAGGGAGCCTGCGGATGAGGATGCTGCGCCAGCTGGCGAACCCCGAGTCGCGGCCGCTCGCGAACGGGCTGTTGCCGCTGAGCGCGAGCAGCACCGGCAGCCATCCCCGCACGCGGTTCAGCGCACGGACCCGTTCCTCGTCATCGGTCACCTCGACATGCACGTGGAGGCCGTTGACCTCGTGGTCGCGGGTGAGGTGGGCGAGATGCTCCGAGACCCCGTCGTAGTGCGGTGAGGGGGAGACGGTCGACGTGCGGGTCGTCGCGAACGCCGTACCCGTGCCGGCGGCGATGGCGTGCTGCTCCCCGGCGTGCCATCCGATGAGACCGCGCAGATGGCGCAACTGCTCCTCGGCATCCGCGGCGGTGGCCACCGGCTCCGTGAGGCACTCGATCTGCGAGGTCAGATACTCCTGGGTCACCTCGCCGCCGGTTCGCATGCGGGTGATGCGCTCCCGGGTGCCCGCAGCGAGAATCACGGGCGCCAGCGAGTGCTCATCGAGGAAGAGGAACTCCTCCTCGATGCCGAAACGCGCCATCCGGGGCCTCAGTGATTCCTGAGGGCCGAGATCAACTCGGACTTCCGCTTGCCGCTGTACCCGGTCAGTCCCAGTTCCTTCGCACGCTTGCGCAGTTCGGGAACGGTCCAGTCCTCGTAATCGCCGTGCTCGCCCCCGCGGCGGCCGACCGTGCTGCGGCCTTCCTTCGCGGCCGCGTTCGAGATGCGTGCGGCCTTCTCCTTCGAGGCCCCGTCATCGCGCAGCTCCTCGTAGAGTTCGGGGTCTTTCAGCGAATTGTTCCGTCGTCCAGGCATGTGCTCGTCCTTTCGCGCACTCGGAGGGTGGAAGTCAACCCCCTCTGCGAGATCTCCATCCGTGGATACCGTTGGGTCACCGCAGTCGGGCGCTTGCGCCCCGAAAGAAGGGAAAGACCGATGAACATCCTCCTGATCATCGTCATCGTCGTCGCTGTGATCCTTGCGATCACCGGAGGACTGGTGCAGTCGCTCCAGTTCCTTCTGTGGGTCGGGCTCGTCCTCCTCGCGATCGCTGTGATCGCCTGGTTGATCCGAGCGATCAGCGGCAGCCGCAAGGTCTGACACTGAAGGTCTGATCCTGAAGAGGTGAGGCCCGCCCATCGGCGGGCCTCACCTCTTTCGGCGTCCGGGGCCCTGCGTCTACTTCTTGTCGAACGCGTCGCGCACGCTGTCGCCAGTCTTCTCGGCCGCGTCCTTCACGTTCTCGCCGGCCTGCTTGGCCGAAGCCTTCACCTGGTCGGCCTGGCCCTCGGCTTCGAGACGCTCGTTGTCGGTGAGCTTTCCGACGCCCTCCTTGACCTTTCCGGAGGCCTTCTCGGCGGCGTTCTTGATGTCGTCTGCAGCACTCATGTCCTGCTCCTCTCATGGGTCGGATTCGACTGATTCCGACCCTCGCATGCACGCGTGGAAGGGGCCACGGGATTGACAATCGGCGCAGGCCATGTCAGCGTTCCGCGCATCGACGCGAACCCCGCGAGCGACTAGCCTGGCGCCAGGCGGGTGGTCCTGCCCGCCGGTCTCTACTCACGGAAGCGGTGTGCGATGGACTCGATGATGATGGGCGCCATGTCGAAGAGCATGGAGTCGATGCCCGACATGCAGATGATGGACATGTCGGTCATGCAGGCGTGCATGGATGCGTGTGCCGCGTGCGAGCAGGCCTGCACGGTGTGCTCGACGCAGATGATGGACTGTTCCCCTGCGTGCATGAACTGCGCTGACATGTGCAACACGATGATGCGCTCGATGATGCGGATGCAGGGGATGACGCCCGCGTCGATGATGGCGATGCTGGACGCGTGCATCGCGATGTGCCAGACCTGCATGGACGAGTGCATGGAGCACGCCGACATGAGCGAGGTCTGCCGGATGTGCGCTCAGGCGTGCCAGGCCTGCATGGACGCCTGCATGGCGATGAAGAACATGATGATGGCGGGTGCCTGAGCGGCGAGCTGTTCGCTGAGCAGGGCCGTCAGACGGCGGCGACGTTGAACTGGGTGCGCCCGACCGCGAGGACCCCGTAGCGCTCGTGCAGTGCGACGGGCGTGCCGGGTGCGGCTTCGAGCGCGGCCCCCGAGGCGTTCCACAGTGCGTGGACGTCTCCATCGAGCGTGCGCACGACGAGATCACCGGTGAGGGCGTCCGTCGACTCGACGAGAGCATCGACCCACGCGGTCGGCGTCGCCGAGGCGATGCGCGCCTGGATCAGGTGCAGCGCGTGGCCGGGCGCGAACGAGGAGCACCGGTCGCCGTGGCTGCACATGCACGCCGCACGCTCACGCACCGGGAGGGGCGAGGGGCGGTTCAGCGGCGTGGACACGACGGTCTCCTTCTTGTTCGACGTTCCGGAAAGACTAAGTCGACCGCCCGCCGCTGCCCAGACCGGTCGACACGGAGCGAAACAAACGGGTGTAGGCTCGCCGGGTGCTGTCGTCGATGAGCGCCCTCGCGGCGCAGAGCGGAGCTGCAGGCGCTTCCCGCGCCGCAGACAGAGGCTGAGGACCCACCGGAGGCGGACCCCCGTCGCCGGTGCCGAGTCGTACCCGGCGTCCCGTCGGGATCCTTCCTCCATCGTTTCGCCCTCCGTGGGCATCCACCTCGAAAGCACCTCTCTCATGCGTCCCATCGACGAGCGCGGCATCCGCGCATCCTTCCTCAACGCCTCCCGCAAGGAGGTGTCCGACCTGACCCTGCCTCCCGGGTTCGCCGACGTCGACTTCGACCGGCTCGACTTCCTGGGCTGGGTCGATCCGAAGATGCCCCGCCGGGCCTACGTCGTCGCGTGGATCGACGACGCTCCGGTGGGCGTGTTCCTGCAGCGGGCGGAGCAGCGGGTGATCGCCCGCGCGCAGTGCTCGTGGTGCGAAGACGTCACGCTCCGCAACGACGTCCAGCTGTTCGTGGCGCGCAAGGCCGGCGCGGCGGGGCGCAAGGGCGACTCCGTCGGCGTCCTCACCTGCTCCGAGTTCGGCTGCAACCGCAACGTGAGGATCCTGCCGCCACTGGCATATCAGGGCTTCGACCGTGAGTTCGCCCGCGACTTGCGCATCCTGCGGCTGCAGGAGCACGTCGCCGGCTTCCTCGCGGAGGTCGCCGGTCGCGCCATCTAGGCGACGTGTGCGCGTCCGCCGACGCGGGCGCGCACGTGTTCCTCGGCCGCACCCGCCAGGTCCGTCGACAGGCGTGCGAACTCGTCGAAGCTGCGGCGGCCTGGCCAGTCGGCCGGCAGCATCGAGGGGGGAAGTCCCGGATCGGTGTATGGCAGCACCCTCCAGCGATCGATGAGCTGCACGTATGCGGCGAACGGATCGTCGGGGAGCGTCGTCAGAGACTCCTGGAACGCGAGGTGCTCGGTGCGCAGCGCAGCCAGGTCCCACCACTGCGCCGCGGCCTCGACGAGGGTGCCCGCGACGACGGGTGCGGATGCCTGGAACAGCGTCGCCCACCGACGCGCGCCCAGCTCCTCCAAGATCTGCAGAGCCTCCGCCTGCAGGTGACCGGGACAGATCCACAGTGCGGGCGACACGACCCCGGCGCCGATCCAGTGCAGGCGTCGACGCAGCTGGTGGCGGATGCTCCTGGCGCTCTCGGGGATCGAGAAGGACACCAGGCACCAGGTGTCGGAATCCGTCATCTCGCGCATCCGGAAGATGCGTCTGTCGCCCCGCTCCAGCATGCTGACGGCGGCCGGATTGAGCCGATAGCCGATCGGCCCGGAGCGTTCGGCGATCAGCAGGCCCTTCTGCTTCAATCGGGCGATGCCGGTGCGTGCCACGCCGGATTCGATGCCGAGGTCGCCGGCGAGCGCGACCAGGTCGGCTGCGGAGATCCACCCGCCGAGCGGCCGGAGGAAGAGGCCGACCAGGGTGCGCAGCAGAGACGCGGTGCTGCCGGGCCGTGCATCGATGTCGTCCAGCACGGTCGCGGCTGCACGCTCAGAAGTCACCGGACTCCAGGGCGTCCCGAACCGCGATGACCCCCGTGACGGTCTCCAAGTGCGATGTGCTCAAGGGAGAGAGGCCGAGGCGGATGCCGTCGGGGAACCGGAAGTCCGGGATGATCCCGTCCGTCCAGAGTCGCCGTGTCACGTCGCGGAAGTCGGGGTGGCCGATGGTCACATGACCGCCGCGCAGTGCGGCGTCGCGCGGGCTGAGCAGGCGCACGCCGAGCGGGGCGAGGAGTTCGTCGTACGCCCGCACGGCCAGGTCGGTGAGCGACTGCGACTTCGTCCGCACGCCGTCGATCGAGGACTCCTCGATGAGGTCGAGCATGCCCTGCATCGCGAGCATCGACGTCACCGGCGGGGTGCCGCTGAGCAGTTGGCGGATGTCGCCGGACGGCACGTACTCCGGACCCATCGCGAAGATGTCCGCGGCGCTCCACCAGCCCTGGATCGGCTGACGCAGCACGCCCTGGAGTCCGCGACGGAGGTAGGCGAACGCGGGGGAGCCCGGGCCGCCGTTGAGGTACTTGTAGGTGCAGCCGACGGCCATGTCGACGCCCCACTCGTCGAGCTGCATCGGCACGACGCCGACCGAGTGGCAGAGGTCCCACATCATGAGGGCGCCGGATGCGTGCGCGGCCGCCGTGATGCCGCGCATGTCGGCGAGGGCGCCGGAGCGGTAGTCCACGTGGCTCAGCGACACCAGGGCTGTGCGCTCCGTCACGACCGCTGCGACATCGTCGACCGTCACTCCCGACACGGGGTCGGGCTCGAGCCAGCGCAGTGTCATGCCCGTCTCGGCGGCCACGCCCTCGGCGAGGAACCGATCCGTGGGGAAGTTCCCCGCCTCGATCACGAGCTCGGTGCGGGCGGGGTCGGCGGCCGCAGCGGCGCGCATGAGCTTGTAGATCAGCACGCTGGTCGAGTCGGCGACGACGGTCTGGCCTGCGGCAGCACCGAGAGCGACGCGGCCGATGCGGTCCCCGAGCTGCATCGGCAGCGCCATCCACTGCTCGTCCCAGGAGCGGATCAGGCGGGTCCCCCAGTCGTCCCGCACGAAGGCGGCGAGCTTCTCGGGGATGTCGCGCAGCGGGCGGCCGAGCGAGTTGCCGTCGAGGTAGGCGGTGACGCCTGGCGCCTCGGCGAACGCGTCGAGGTGCGCGTGCAGCGGGTCGGCCGCGTCGAGGGAACGGGCCGTGTCGAGCAGGAGGATGTCGCGGGGATCGGTCATGTCACACCTTCAGGTCTGCGGGAGTGAGGGGGCGGGCGTCGAGCGGATCGGCGGACGCCGGGGTCGCGCGGGGGAGCAGCAGCAGAACGGCGTCGGGGTCGAGTGGATCGACGGGGTCGAGCGCGCGCAGCAGAGCAATGGTGTCGAGGCCCGCCTTGCGGAGGGCGGCGACCTCGCGCGGGTTCAGGTCGACGGGCATCGGCCCGTTGCCCAAGTCGGTGCCGTAGCGCACGGTGCCTCCTGCCGCGTGGAAGCGTCGCACGTTGTCGACCGCGATCTCCTGCACGGGGCCGTCGTGGATCGCGAGCGTCGAGATCCACGAGACCGAGGCCGTCTGGCGTGCGATCTCCTCGTCATCGAGGCGCTCCGTGAAGGGCGCGTGAGCGAGGAGGGCTGCACCGAGCCGGGCCACCCGCTGCGCCTCGCCGGGGCCCTCCGCGTGGGCGACGACGGGCAGGCCGTGGTCGGCGGCGAGACCGACGACCGTGCGGAAGAGCACATCCGGGAGCACAGGTCCCGCTGCGCTGTTGCTGGTGACCTTGAGGCGCGACGCTCCCGCCGCGGCCATCTCGGCCACGGCCTCGGCCGCGGCGTCCGCGTCGGCGATCTCGCGGACCGCGCCTTTCGGCGCCCAGCTGCGGTCGGAGGGGTAGCCGCCGGGTGCGGTGAGGAAGGCGCCGGCGAACTCGACGCGGACCGGCCTCTCGTGCGCGGCGAGCGTGCGCAGCGCGTCGGGGTCGCCGCCGAGGTCGACCACGCGTCCGAGGCGCGACCCCGCGAGCTGCGCATGGTCGACGAGCTGGAGGTGCACATGGTGGTCGGTGAAACCGCCGACGATCACGCCGTCGAGGGGCGCGAACTCGGTCGACGGGACATCGTCACGAAGCCGGGCACGCCCGTCGACGGCCTCGACGACGCCAGCGCGCCAGCCGGAACCGTCGAAGAACGTCACGGAACGCATCAGCTGCCGATCTCGGTGCGCACCGTGTAGAGCTCGGGGAAGAACGTCAGATCCAGTGCGCGCTGCAGGAAGCCGACGCCGCTGGAGCCGCCGGTGCCGACCTTCATGCCGATCGTCCGAGCGACCGTCTTCAGGTGCCGGAACCGCCAGAACTGGAAATTATCCTCGAGGTCGACGAGGTCTTCGCACGCCTCGTACAGGTCCCAGTAGCGGCTCGGGTCCTGGTAGATCTCGCGGATCGCCGGCACGAGCTCCGGGGTCTCCCGGTACGGCTCGCGCACGTCGCGCTCGAGGATCACGGACGGGATGGGCAGCCCACGGCGGGCGGCGAAGCGCAGGAACTCGTCGTACAGGGTCGGCTTCTCCCACTCCGCGGTGAGCAGGGCGAGGTTGGCCGGGTGGTCGCGGAAGACGCTCAGCATCTTCTCGTTCTTGTTGCCGAGCGCGAACTCCACCGCCCGGTACTGCACGGACTGGAAGCCCGAGGAGTTGCCGAGCGCCCCGCGGAACTGGGCGTACTCGGTCGGGGTCAGGGTCGCGAGGACCGACCACTGCTGCGTCATCACGTCCTGGATGCGCTTGACCCTGGCGATGCGCTTGAGGGCCTCGCGCAGGTCGTCCCTGGCCAGCAGCTCGCGCGCGGAGGAGAGCTCGTGCAGAAGCTGCTTGAGCCACAGCTCGGTGGTCTGGTGCTGGATGATGAACAGCATCTCGTCGTGGTGCTGCGGTTCGCTCACCGGGCGCTGCGCTGTGAGCAGTTGGTCCAGCGCCAGGTACGACCCGTACGTCATCCGCCCGGACAGGTCGGTGACGATCCCGGATTCGAGGGCGCGCTCATTCTCGGTGTGCATGCGCCGAACATATCACTTTCGTGGCGAGCGTCACAGGTGTGAAACGTCAGCCTGGACGGATGTCGGGCGCTCGCGCGGATGTCGGGCCGGAACAGCCCCCTCCGCCCGACATCCGTGCACACACCCGACAAGTGTCCGGGGCATCGGACGGACCGGGGCGGACCGGGACGAGGGTCAACGGGTGGTGTGCGCGTCCAGGAACTCGATGGTCTTCTGCAGGGCCGTCCGCGCGTCCGGCAGGTCCAGGTGGAACTGATACTCGTGCGGCAGCTGCGGCTCGTGCGGAGCCGGCCAGAACTGCGTCGTCACATCGACGCCGAGCTCACCCAGGCGCTTCGCCATGGGAATCGACTGCAGCCAGGTGAGTCCGTCCCCGTTGCCGCCGGAGATGTAAGTGGTCGGGAAGTCCGCGGTGACCCAGTCGATGGTCGACATCGTGGCCCCGGTCGAGTCCTCCGCCCAGGTCTTCGTGCCGGAGTACGCCCACATCGCCGACTTGAATCCCCATCCGGCGATGCCGTCGAGCTGTGCGAGGGCAGCCAGGTCGTAGACGCCGCAGTTGAGGACGGTGGCCACCACCTGGTCCGGTTTCAGCGACGGCGTGATGTCCATGATCTCGGCGTAGGCAGGACTCGTGATGAGAGTGGCCATCTGGCTCGCGAGCTGTCCGCCTGCGGAGTCGCCGGCGAGGACGATCTGCTGCGGGTCGACCCCGAGCTCGTCGGCGTGCTCGTCGATGTATGCGAGTGCCGCGTCGAGCTGGTGCACGGCGAGCGGATAGACGCCCTCGGGGCCGATCGTGTAGTTCACCGCGATCGTCGTGTACCCCTCGGCGGCGAGGATGCGCATGTACGGATCGACGTTCTCCTTCGCGCCGGAGATCCAGGCCCCGCCGTGGATCCACACCACGGTCGGCAGTGCTCCGGTGGCGGATGCGGGGCGGAAGACGTCCATGGTGGTGTCTGCGCCGTCGTCGCCGTAGGCGACGTCCTTCTGCACGTCGAGCTTCGTCTCGGGCACGTACTTGTCCATCTCGGCGGCGGTCTCGTCGCCGCCCTTGGTGAACACCGCGCGGATGATCATCGCCGACGGCCATGGCGTGATCGATCCGATGATCGCGATCACGGCGGCGACCGCGACGATGATCCCCAGCACCACCTTCGTCCGGCGCCAGGGCTTGCGCGCCTTCTTCGGGCGTGCGGACTCTGCGGTATGCGCGTCGATGCTCATGGACCCCTCCCAGGCACCAGTGTGGCAGAGGCGAGGCGTCGGGTCCCTGTCCCGGCCGTCAGCGGGTGAGTCCGGCGAGCAGCCGGCGCAGGCCATAGGCGAAGGCCCGCTCGACGTCGCCGCCCAGGCGGAACGCACCCGACAGCTCCATCTGCAGGAAGCCCGTCGCCCATGCCGTGAAGAGGCGGGCCGCGTCGAGGGCGTCGTCTTCGCCGACGAGGGCGGCACACGCGCGGATGACGGGTGCGGCGGAGCGTTCGAGGGCATCGTGGGGAACGGCCGCGGTGAAGATGATGCGGAACCCCTCGGGGTGGGCGCGGGCGAAGGCGCGGTAGGCGTCTGCGAGTGCGGCGAGGTCGTCGGCGGCGGCGTCGAGGCGCACGGTCAGGGCGTCGACCGATGCCGTGGCGACGGCGGCGTGCAGCGCATCGCGATCGCGCACCCGCTTGTACAGCGAGGGTGCGCGCACGCCGACGCGCGCGGCGACGGCTTGCATGGTGAGGCCAGCGGGGCCGGCGACCTCGAGGATCTCGCGTCCTGCCGCGACGATCTCCTCGAGGGATGTGCGTTCCGGTGTCGGCATGCGTCCTCCTTCATGGCTATTGACAATAGCCATGATAGCTACGTAACGTAGCCATCGCAAACACTCCGAGAGGATCCCCCATGAAGCTCGCCCCGCACCTGCACCGCATCGGCAACGACATCGTCGCCGCGTACCTGGTCGACCTGCCGGAGGGGATCACCCTGGTCGACGCCGGGCTCCCCGGTCACTGGCACGACCTGCAGCGCGAGCTCGACGAGATCGGACGGCCGTTGTCCGACGTCCGCGGCCTCGTCCTCACCCACGGCGACAGCGACCACATCGGGTTCGCCGAGCGTCTGCGCCGGGGGGCGGGTGTGCCGGTGTTCATCCATGCGGCCGACAGTCACCGGGTACGCACCGGCGAGAAGCCGAAGACCCCGATGGGGCCGGCGAGACTCGCGCCCACCCTGGGTTTCTTCGCGTACGGACTCCGCAAGAACGCGCTCCGAACGCACTACGTCCACGACGTCGTGGAGGTCGCCGACGGCGATGTGCTCGACCTGCCCGGCGCTCCCGTCGTGGTGGGGATGCCGGGGCATTCGCCGGGCAGCATCGCGGTGCACATCCCGCCCGCCGACGCGGTGTTCGTCGGCGATGCGCTCACCACGCGGCACGTGCTCACCGGTCGGACCGGAGCACAGCCCGCCCCGTTCACGGATGAGCCGGGGGTCGCTCTCGCCTCCCTCGACCGTCTGGCAGACCTGCCCGCCTCCTGGGTGCTCCCGGGTCATGGGGCGCCGTGGCAGGGGTCTCCTGCCGACATCGCCGCTGCCGTGCGCGCCGCGGCCTGAGGCTTCGGATCGGCGGACGGGGTTCGGGACCGGCGATGATTCGCGGAACCGGCGACGATTCCCCGATCACCCTCGCCGATTCCGCCGCAGAACCTCACCTACTCCGCAGATCGTCACGGCCCTCCTCGCGTCCGGGGCCTCAGTCGCCGGAGTGCCCGACGATGGCGGCGCTCAGCGCGTCGACGGGGCCGCCCGCCGCGCGAGGATTCGTCAGCAGGGTGAAGTCGATCTCGCCGAGGCGGGGCAGGCCGAAGGTCGGGCTCACGGGCACGAGGTCTGTCGGCACCATGGCCCGCGGGAGCACCGCGATGCCGATCCCGGCCCTGACGGCGGCGAGAGCACCGTTGACGTCGCGGACGTTGCAGGTGATGCGCCAGTTGCGGCCGATGGACGCGAGCGCGTCGATCGCGGCGGCGCGCGACAGGCTCGGATCGGGGTAGGCGATCAGGGGGACAGGGGCACCAGGGTCGAGCCGGGTGCTCTCGTGTGCGACCCAGACGTGCCGGTCGCGGCGGACGAGGCGGCCGGTCGGCAGGCCCGGCTCCTGCTTGACGTACACGAGGTCGAGCTGACCGGCGCGCAGACGACGGGCGAGCGCGGGGCTCTGTCCCACCGTGAGCACGAGGTCGATCTGCGGGTAGAGGCGGCGGAACTCGCGGAGGATCGCCGGCAGCTCCGTGAGGGCGAGGTCGTCCGCCGAGCCGAAGCGCAGTCGACCGCGCATCGCCGAGGTGTCGAAGTACGAGGCAGCGGCGTCGTGCGCGCTCAGGATGACCCGCGCGAAGCCGAGCATCGCCTCGCCGTTGTCGGTCAGCTCGACGGTGCGGGTGTCTCGCAGCGCGAGCGTCCTGCCCGCGGCGCGCTCCAGGCGGCGGATCTGCTGGCTCACGGTCGACTGGCTGGTCTGCAGCTGTTCGGCTGCGCGCGTGAAGCTGCGCGTCTCGGCGAGGGCCACGAAGGTGCGCAGCAGCTGGGGGTCGAACATCATTCACCTTTCGAATGAGTGATATGGCGATCATGACATGTCTGAATGGGGAGGTCGAGTCGTCCCTAGCCTGGACGCATCATGTCGATGACGCGCGATACCCCGACTCCCGACACCTCTCCCATCCCCGTGATCGTCCAGCGCGGCCGCAAAGACGTCCGTGCCACGCTCGCCGTCCGCAGCTTCCGCTGGGTCTTCGTCTCGATGCTCGTCGGATCGATCGGAGCCTGGGTCTCGCGCATCGCGCTGGACTGGCTGATCCTCGAGCTCACGGGCAGCGTCGCCGCTGTCGGACTCGCCGTCACCTTCCAGTTCGCCCCGATCCTGCTCTTCGGTCTGTGGGGAGGGTCGCTGTCGGACCGCTTCCCGCGGCTGCGGGTCATCCGCATCGCGAACGGCACGGCCGCCGGCGTCATGATCGCGCTCGCCGTGCTGGCTCAGCTCGATGCGCTGATGCTGTGGCACATCTATGCGGCGGCTGCCCTCGGCGGGTTCACAGCGGTGGCGGAAGGGCCCGCCCGCTCAGCGCTGATCGCGCAGGTCGTACCGCGAGAGCGGCTGCAGACGGCTATCGGCATCAACGCCGCAGCGTTCCACACCGCCTCGTTGGGCGGCGTCTCGGCGAGCGGCGCTGTCCTCATCCTCTTCGGTGCGCCGTGGGCGCTGTCGATCTCCGCGGTCCTCGCCGTGCTCTCCTTCACCGCGTTGACGCGCCTGCGCGCCGCGGAGATCCCGCGGTTCGTGCGTGTGCCGGAACTCGGCACCGGGATCACGGCGGCGGCGCGTTATGCGTGGCGCAAGCCCGGCATCCGCTGGCCGCTCGTGCTCATGGTGTTCGTCGCGACCTTCGGGATGACGCAAAACGTCCTGTTCGCCGCCGCGGCGAGAGACGTCGGGTTCGACACCGGTCCGGGCGGGTACAGCCTGTACATGGCAGCAGGGGCGTTCGGGGCGCTGCTCGGCGCTGTGCTGTCGACGCGGCGGCGGACGGTGGGCGTTCCTGTGGTGGTGACGGGAGCAGTCCTGTTCGCGGCGGCGATGGTCGGCACGGCGTTCGCCCGGATCGACGCGGTCTTCGTGCTGTCCGTGGTCGTGCTGTCGCTGCTGCGCGTGATGTTCGCGACGAGTGCCGAAGCGCTCGTGCAGCTGTCGACGAACCCGGCGATCCGGGGTCGGGTCTCCGGTCTGTATCTCGTCATCGTCGCGGCGGGGCAGACCGTCGGGGCCGTCGTCGTCGGCGCCATCGTGCAGACGTGGGGACTGTCGGCGGGGTTCCTGGTCGCCGGGGGAGTGCCGTTCGTCGCCGCCTGCGTCGTCGTCGCCGTGACCGTCCGTACGTGGGGCCTGCGGGGGATCCGGCTCCGTGTGCGACGAGTGCGATCCCGGACGCCGTGACGATTCCCGGAGTCGATGACGATTCCCGGACGATCTCGGCCGATTCCTCCGCAGATCGTCACGGAGGGATCGTCACCGGCCGATGGTCGACAGGATCCCGGCCGTGTCGCCCATCGTGATCTGCGGTGGATACAGCCCCATGACGTGCAGCGCGGCGGCGTGATTCTCGGGTGTGGAGCCCGCGCACGCGTCGGCCGCGACCGTCACGTGAGCGCCCGCGTCCGCAGCGGCGAGGGCCGTCGAGAGCACGCAGCAGTCTGTCGAGACCCCGGCGAGCACCACGTGGGCGCCGTGCCCGACGACCGCCTCCAGGTCCTGACCCCACTTGCCGAACGTGGGGAGGTCGATGCTCGCGTGCGGGGAGAGCCCCACGGCATCCGCGACGAGATCGAACAGCGGATCCTCCGGCGGCTGATCCGCGAACGGCCAGGCGGCGAAATACTCTCCCCATGATGTGGTGCGGTCGGCGGTGGGCATCCAGCGCGTGACCAGCACCCGGTCGCCGAACGCCTCCGCCAGGGCGCGGATGCGCGGCACGACCTCGGGGAACGACGGCGAACCCCACGCGGAGTCGGGGGAGGCGAAGATCACTTGCGGATCGATCACCACGAGCCAGGGTTCACCCGTCGCAGAAGAGCTCACGCGTTCTCCTGCCGGCGGATCTTGGCCGCCCGTGCGAAATACGTGACGAGGAACGACAGCACGAGTGCGAAGAACACCCCGAGGTTCGCGTAGGCCCAGTCACCGTCTCTGCCGCCGATCAGGAACAGCAGATAGCCCTGCCAGTTGTTCCACGCGGCGTCTTCGGCGAAGTTGTTCACGACCAGGCCCCACCCGATCACGCTGGTGACGACCATCGTGGCGATCGAGGTCCAGTCCCAGGCGCCGTAGCGACCCCGGCTGTCGAAGAGCGCCTCTTCGTCGTAGTCCTTCCGGCGGCGCAGGATGTCGGCGATCAGGATGCCCGCCCACGAGGCGAGCGGAACGCCGAGCGTGATCAGGAAGCTCTGGAACGGTCCGAGGAAGTCGGTCGCGAAGAACACGACGAAGATCGTGCCGATCGTGAGGATCACTCCGTCGATCGCCGCGGCGGACGGACGCGGGATGCGGATGCCCAGGCTCAGCAGCGTCAACCCCGATGAGTAGATGCCCAGCACCGCGCCGGAGACGAGCGCCAGCACGGCCGTGAGCAGGAAGGGCACGAGCACCCAGACCGGCAGGATCGACGCGAGCGCGCCGATGGGGTCGGCTGCGATCGCGTTCATGAGATCTTCGTTCGAGCCGCCGAGCAGCAGACCGAAGACCACCAGGATCACCGGGGCGACCGAGCCGCCGATCGTGTTCCACGCGACGATGGCCCCGTCGGACGCCGTGCGCTTCTGGTACCGCGACCAGTCGGCGGCGATGTTGATCCAGCCGAGCCCGAAACCGGTCATCACCATGACCAGCGCACCGATCACCTGGCCGATGCCCCCGTCGGGGCGGGCCATCACGGCCGCGAGGTCGATCTGCGGCGCCGCGAGGATGATGTACAGCACCGTCACGATGCCGGTGATCCAGGTGAGCACCGACTGCAGCTTCATGATCGTGTGGTAGCCGAGGACGGATGCCGTGACGATCAGCGCGGCGACGATCACGGTCGCGATGATCTTGAGCGCGATGCTGTCGCCGTCACCGCCGAGCTGCGTGATCACGGTGGCGGTGGCGAGCACGGCCATGATCGCGAGGAAGGTCTCCCACCCGATCGAGGTCAGCCACGACACGATGCCCGGCACCTTCTGCCCCTGAACGCCGAACGCCGCGCGTGAGAGCACCATGGTCGGCGCGGAACCGCGCTTGCCCGCGATCGCGATCAAGCCGCACAGCAGGAACGACACCACGATGCCGATGACCGACACCACTGTGGCCTGCCAGAACGAGATCCCGAAGCCGAGCACGAACGACCCGTACGACATGCCGAACACCGACACGTTCGCCGCGAACCAGGGCCAGAAGAGGTCACGGGGCTTCGCGGTGCGCTCCGACTCGGGGATGATCTCGATGCCCGCGCGCTCGATGAGTCCCGCCTTGATGTCCGTCATGGTCACATCCTGGCACTGCCGTGACCTCGAGGGGCGGAGTTCGTGGAGGGGACAGCTCCCGCGTCGATCAGCCCGCGAAGAACGACTGCGCGGTGCGGGCGAGGTCGTGCAGGTCGGAGACCCCGGCGAGCTCGCGTGCGGAGTGCATCGACAGGATCGGGATGCCCACGTCGACCGTGCGGATGCCCAGGCGGGTGGCGGTGATCGGACCGATCGTCGAGCCGCACGGCACGCTGTTGTTCGACACGAACTCCTGCGTGACGACGCCCGCGCGCTCGCACCACGTCCGCCACGACGCGGTGCCCACGGCATCCGTGGCATACCGCTGGTTGGCGTTCAGCTTCAGGATCGGGCCCGAGCCGAGCACCGGCTGCACCACCGGGTCGTGCTTGGCGGCGTAGTTCGGGTGCACCGAGTGGCCGACGTCGCTCGACAGGCACCACGACGACGCGTAGGCCTGACGTCGCGCCGACGAGTCCGCGCCGAGCCCCGCGTACAGACGCTCGAGCACGTCTTCCAGGAACGGCCCCGCGGCGCCGGAGCGCGACGCCGAGCCGAGCTCCTCGTGGTCGAAGGCGGCGAGCACGGCGATCGGGCTTCCGCTCTTCGCCTCGTGTGCGGCGAGCGCCACCACCCCGGCGTGGACCGAGGCGAGGTCGTCGAGGCGGCCGGATGCGAAGAACGCACGGTCCTTTCCGAACACCGCCCCGCGCGCCGCGTCGGCGACCACGACGTCGTACCCGCGGATCTCGGCTGCGGCGACGTCCGCGGAGGAGGCGAGTTCGGCGAGGATGTCGGCTTCACTCGCGTCGCCGAGTCCCCACACCGGCTGCGTCTCGACCTGCTTGTCGAGCGCGAGGCCGTTGTTCACCCCGCGGTCGAGATGGATGGCGAGCTGGGGGAGGCGCAGCAGGGGACCGGTGTCGGCGAGCACGACACGGCCGTCGGCCAGTGCGAGTCGCCCCGCGAGCCGGAGTTCGCGGTCGAGCCAGGAGTTCAGCAGCGGTCCGCCGTACACCTCGACCGCCGCCTGCAGCCATCCGCGCGACCCGGTGGTCGGCTGCGGCTTGAGCTTGAAGCCGGGGGAGTCGGTGTGGGCGCCGAAGATCTGCACGGGAGTCGTCGCCGAGGCGTCCTCGGGCACGGCCCACGCGATCGTCGCGCCGTCGCGCACCACGACGAACCGTCCGCCGGCCTGTGCGGGCCAGGCATCCTCCTCGCGAAGACGCGTGTACCCGGCGTCTTCGAGTCGTCGGGCGACCTCTGCCGCCGCGTGATAGCTCGAGGGTGAGGCCGAGACGAAGTCGGCGAGGTCCTCGGCGTGGGCGAGGGCGACCGGAGTGACGGGCATGACGTGCCTTCCTGGAGACGGGCGTGCTTCGAGCGTAGTCGCGGTGCCCTGCTGTCCGATCCGTCGAGGGTCGCCGGCGCGGTCGTTTGCCGCGCGTTCATCCTGGCGCGTTAGGGTTGTCCCGATAGCGCCTAGGGTTCCGGGGTTCGCGCCCGTCTGGTCCGAGCGGCGCCACGGTCCTCCTCCGCAGGAGGGCCGTCATCTGACAGGACAAAAGCCCGGAGGACCCTGTTCGTCGCGCCGCGCGCCGGACGGAAGGGTCTCGTCGTGTCTCCGCTCGCGTTCGTCCTCGTGTTCGGGGCGGCCATCGCCCATGCCGCCTGGAATGTCATCGCACACGGCATCAGCAGGGCCGGTGCGCCGTTCCTGTGGTGGGGCGCCGTCGCCAGCACGGTCGTGTGGATCGGCGCCGTGCCGTTCACCGGCGGACTCGGCGCCGACGACCTCGGCTCCTTCGCCCTGGGCGTCGCTGTCTCGGCAGCGCTGCACGTGGCGTACATGACCGTGCTGCAGCGGGGGTATCGCGAGGGGAACCTCTCGACCGTCTACGCGACGGCGCGCGGCACCGGCCCTTTCCTGTCGGTGATCGTGGCGGTCCTCCTGCTCGGGGAGCGCCCGTCGGCGATCGCGCTGGTCGGGGTCGCCGCTGTGATCGTCGGCGTGGTCGCGATCGGGTTGATCGACCGCGGCAGCTCCGCCCGTCGTGGATGCATCGACCCCGGCATCCTCTTCGGTCTGCTCACGGGCGTCGCGATCGCCGTGTACACGATCTGGGATGCGCACGCGGTGCGCACCTGGAACCTGTCGCCGGTCGCCTTCATGGTCGGCACGACCCTGCTCCAGGTTCCCTTCTACTCGATCGCCGTCCGTCGGCGATGGAACGCGGTGTGGGCGCTCGGCCGCACCCAATGGCGCCGCATCCTCGTCTTCGGCATCCTGTCGCCGCTGTCGTACATCCTGGTGCTCACGGCCATCCAGATCGCCCCGGTCGCGCTCGTCGCACCCCTGCGCGAGGTCAGTGTCGTGCTGGTGAGTCTGTTCGGGGTGTTCGTGCTGCGGGAGTCGAAGCCGTGGCGGCGGATCGGGGCGTCGCTGGTCGTCGTCGCGGGGATCGTGCTGCTGGCGATGTGACGGCGGCTCCGAGGCGCGGCGGGGAGGTCAGCGGAAGCTGACGAGGCCCGCGTGTGCAGCGGTGACCAGGATCTGCACGCGGTCGCGCAGGTGCCACTTGGCCATCATGCGGCCCAGATGCGCCTTCACGGTGCCCTCGGAGACGATCAGCGCCTTGGCGATCTCGGCGTTGGACATGCCCTTCGCGAGGCACTGGAGGACTTCGGCCTCACGCTCGGTGAGCGGTTCGAGTGCTTCGGCATCGGCAGCCACGGGTGTGGAGTCGCGCACGTGCTTGATGAGCATCGACGCGATCCGGGGTGACAGCGAACTCGCACCGCTGTGCACCTCACGGACACCCGTGACGATCTCCTCCGCGCTGGAATCCTTGAGCAGGTAGCCCGAGGCACCGGCACTCAGCATGGGCAGCACGGTGTCGCTCCCGTCCAGCGTCGTCACCGCGAGAACACGGACGTGCGGCCAGCGTTCGGCGATCACCCCGGTTGCTTCGATGCCGTCCATCTCGGGCATCTGGACGTCCATCATCACCACGTCGGGCTGCTCCCGCTCGACGGTGGAGATGGCCTCCACCCCGTCTTCCGCCTGCGCGATCACCGTGATGTTCGGATCGCGCGAGACGAAGTGCGACAGAGCCGAGCGCACCAGGGGATCGTCGTCGACGATCACTACACGGATTTCCTGCATGAACGAAGCCTAACGGCGCGGGCGGCGGGCTCACACGATGTGGACCTTTGGCCAAAAAGCTCTAGACGTGAGACAGATGTGCTCACCGTGCATCGCCGAGAAGATGAATACAGACATCGACGAACAGTTAGAAATTGGAGGTGAACGTTATGACTTTCTGGCAGCAGGTTGGCAAGTTCTTTGGTCTCCACAGCTAGATTAGCTGGCGAATAGGAGATAGTGAAGCATGGCCTTCGACCACTCGACCCGGGAATCCGCGGACAGCTTCCGACTGGCCCGGGGTGAGAAGCTCAGCGCGATCGAACGCATCGTCGTTCTGGTGATCGTCTCCATCACCATCGCCGCTGACGTCATCGGCTTCTTCACCACACCCGGTGTGAACCCCGTCGCACTTCTGGTGAGCGTCTCGTCCACCGCGGCGTTCGCGCTCTATCTCTGGAAGCCGCTCATCGCGACATGCGCCCTCGGCGTCGTGTTCGCACTCTCCTTCATCCCCGGATCAGAACTCCAGGTCCTGACCGCAGCCGCCGTCGCGGCTGGACTGGTCATGAGGCTGGGGTGGACTTCGCTGATCCTCTCCTACACCGGCGCGTTCCTGGTCGCAGCAGCGCTCGTCGCCAACGGCGACGCTGAAGCCAATGTGAACGTCGCCCTCTACCTCGTCTTCGCCACGGTGGCGGGAGCCGTCGGGTTCGCCCTGCGGCTCGCCTTCGCCAGGGGCAGTCGTCTCGAGCGAGAGCTCGAGGAGCGTGCCGAACAGGAACGCCAAGCAGTGCTCGCCGAGCGGCGATGGATCGCCGGTGAGCTGCACGACAGCATCGCGCACCACCTCACGGTGGTGTCGTTGCACGTGCAGATGCTCGAAGACCCGCAGACGAGCACCGACTCGCAGGAAGCGATCCGCGTCGCGGCGCGCAAGGCGATGACGGACCTCCGCTTCGTGATCGAACTCGCCGACGACGGACCCCAGTCGTCCAGCGTGCAGACGGGAGACCTCGCGGCGGCGATCGACGAAGCGCAGAGCGAGTTCGAAGCCGCCGGCCACTCGGTGGTCCGCGAAGGCGACCCTCGAGACGAGCGCATCCCGCGCGCGGTCGAGATCGTGCTCGCGCGCATCACGCGAGAGTCGGCCACCAACATCCTCAAGTACGCCGGCCAAGGACAGGTGGAGATCCTCCTGTCCGTCGACGACGAGGTCGCGCATCTCACCCTGCGCAGTCCCTTGCCGACGACCCCGCGCCGGGAGCTCTCCTCGAGCCGCACCGGGCTCGGGCGCATGGCGGAACGCGTCATGGGCGCGAGCGGCGAGTTCAGTGCCGGAGAGGTGGACGGGTACTGGGTCGTGTCGGCCCGACTTCCTGTCGTCTGATGCTCTAGAGTGGGCGAGCACCCACCTTCGGCGTTCGATAGACCCTAGACGAAAGTCTAGAAGAGTCTCGACGTTCGACTCTTCAAGGCCAGCCGCCTCCCTCCCTATCCTGGAGGTTCCCCAGATAAAGCGTCCCCAGCGCTGCGATCGCGGGCGCGGTCTTTCTGGCTTCTGAAACACTTGCGCGCTCGCGATCGCCTTCTGCGTTAACGGGTGCTTTTTCTCGCGCCGTGCCAGGACGTACGTGCCGCTAGGCCCCGACCGCGCGCATGTAGTGCCCATCCGTCGAGATCCCGGACGCGGCCACGGTGAACCGCACGACCTCGCTCAGATAGCGGTCCTCGGAGGCTTCGAAGATCCGCCCCTCCGCATCGCGAGACGTCCGGGTGAGGCGGAGGATGGGCGTGCCTCGCGGCACGCGGAGCAGCGCGGCATCCTGATCGTCGGCGGCCACCGCGTCGATCACGTGCTGCAGGGTGACGATCGGGTGGCCCACCGACGCCAGGTACTCCGTGATCGACACCCGGTCGAGGTCGACGTCGAAGAGTCGGCGACCGACGGCCTCGGTGTAGGTCAGTCGTTCGAGCATCGTCGGGCGTCCGTCGAGCAGACGCAGACGCACCACGCTGACGATCGTGTCGTCCACGGCGACGTCGAGGGCCGCCGCCCCGTCGCCGGCGCGTCGAAGACTGAGCTCCTGCGTCTGTGCTCCCGGGGTGACGCCCAACTCGCGGGCCCATCGTGTGAACGGCACCGACACGTCGACGGCCTGATTCGCCTTGCGCGCGACGACGCGCGCGGGCCGACCGCGGCTCGTCTCGATCAGGCCCTCGCTCCGCAGCGCGGCCAGCGCGTTGCGGATCGGACCACGAGACGTGCGCCATCTCACGGCGAGTTCGGCCTCGGTCGGCACGTCGTCGCCGGGGCGGAGTTCCCCCGCAGCGATCTGCGCGCGGAGGTCCTCGGCGATCTGGGTGTACACAGCTTCAGCCACATAGGTACATTACTTCGTCAGCGGACCCGCCGCGTGCAGGTTCCTGGAGTGTTCATCCAGGAGAATGCTGGGTGAACGGGCCCTGAACTCTTCCGAGTTAGGTACATATCTCGCTCCATCACCTGAGAGAGTCTTCCATGGATCAGCCCTCACACCCTTGAAAGGTCCTCATGAAGCTTCGCGCTCTCCCCGCCCTCGCCGGCGTCGCGCTCCTCGCCCTCGGTCTCGCCGCCTGTGCCGGCACCGCGGAGGCCACCGGCACTCCGGGAACCGACGAGTCGTCCGCTGCGGGCGGCTTCGCGGTCGACGAGAACACTCTCGTCTTCGGCGTCGTCCCCGACTCGGTCGACACCGAGACCAACTACCAGCCGCTCATGGACTACATCGCCGAGATCACCGGCAAGACCGTCGAGTACCACGAGTCCACCGACTACGCCGCTCTGATCGAGGCTGCGGTGGCCGGCAAGGTCGACGTCGCGTCGTTCTCCGGGTTCACCTACGTGACCGCCACCAACAACGGTGCGAAGCTCACCCCGATCTCCTCGATCGTGACCGACGAGGGCCAGGAGCCCGGTTACTACTCGCAGGCGATCGTCCCCGCCGGCAGCGACATCAAGAGCATCGACGACTTCAAGGGCAAGAAGGTCTGCTTCGTCGACCCGTCTTCGACCTCCGGCTACCTGTTCCCGTCGTACAACCTCCTCGAGGCGGGCATCGACCCCAAGACCGACATCACGCCGGTCTTCGCGGGCAAGCACGACGTGAGCGTCACCAAGGTGGGCGAGGGCGTCGAGTGCGAGGCGGGCTTCGCCGAGGACTCCGAGGTCGAGAAGTCGGACAAGGTGAAGGTCATCGACGAGACGATGGTCCCCGGTGCGCCGCTGGTCTACTCGTCCACGCTTCCGGACGACGTCTCCCAGAAGCTCATCGACGGTCTCTCCGAGATCACGATCGACGACATCATCGCCGCCGGCATCGACGGTGCCGACACCGACGCCTTCCGCAGCGTGTTCTACGCCACGAAGCCGGTGGATGACGCGTACTACGACCTGATCCGCGACATCTGCAAGGAAACCGAAGCGGAGCAGTGCCAGGGCTGATGACATCCTGACCGGCCGTCGAGCGGGCGGAGGGGGCGTGCGCTCCGCTCCGCCCGCTCGACGGACACCCCCGCTCGACGCCTCGACCGCCCGCACGACGACCGCTCGCCCCCGAACACCGGAAGATCCAGGAACCTGACATGACTGCATCCGACGCCCTCATCCGACTCGACGGCGTGACGAAGACATTCGGGACGACCACGGCCCTCCGCGACGTCTCGCTCGAGGTGTCCCGCGGTGAGATCGTCGTGCTCCTCGGGCTCTCGGGCTCGGGGAAGTCGACACTGCTGCGCCACCTCGACGGCCTCGAGACGCCCACCTCCGGTGCTGTCGAAGTGCTCGGAGCCGCAGTGCCCACCCTGAAGGGACGTGCACTGCGAGAGCTCCGCAGCAGCGTCGGGTTCATCTTCCAGCAGTTCGAGCTCGTCCCCTCGCTCACGGTGCTCGAGAACGTGCTCACCGGCTCGCTCTCCGGCGTGCGCGGCCCCCGCCTCGGACTGTGGGGCTACTCGCGCTCCGCGAAGCTCACGGCGCTCGAGCACCTCGACCGCGTCGGGCTGCTCGACCGCGCCTATCAGCGCAGCGACACCCTGTCGGGAGGACAGCAGCAGCGCGTCGCCATCGCCCGCGCGCTCATGCAGAAGCCGGCGATCCTGCTCGCCGACGAGCCGGTCGCCTCGCTCGACCCCGAGTCGAGCGAGCAGGTGATGGCGCTGATCCGCGAGATCGCCGCCGACGAAGGCCTCACCGTGGTGTGCAGCCTGCACCAGGTCGACCTCGCGATCTCCTGGGCGGACCGCATCGTCGGGCTCCGTCACGGGGAGGTCGTGCTCGACACCCCGACCGGCGACCTCACGAAGGCGGAGGTTATGGAGATCTACGGGCGCGTCGCGACGACGACCGCCGAGATCCGCGCGGTGCAGGAGGAGCTCGTCGAGGCGGCAGCGCAGGTGGCCGCATCATGACGGCGCTCGGCGCACCGACGGACTCCGCGACCCGTGGCGATGGATCGGCTCACCGGGGCGGCGGAGCGACCGTCGCCGAACGCGCCCCGCGTCGTCCGATCTCGCCGGAGCGCATCGCGGCATCGCTGACCCTCGTCGCCCTCGTCGTGCTCGGCATCATCGCCGTTCGCGACGTCGACATCTCGATCCCGGCGATGGTGCAGAGCTGGGGCAACGCCGAGAACTTCATGGCCCGCGTCGGCGGGCTCTCCTTCCCCGAACCCGCCGACCTCGCGTGGCTGATCGCGCTCACGGTCGGACTCGTGCTCGTCGGTACACTGCTCGCGGCCGTGCTGTCGGTGCCGATCGCCTACCTCGCCGCCTCGAACACCACGCCAGGCAACGGCTGGCGCGCCGCCGCACGGTTCATCGGCGTGCTCACACGGGCGCTGCCCGACGTCGTGCTCGCGATGGCGTTCGTGCTGATGTTCTCGCTCGGAACGCTCCCCGGCATCCTCGCGATCGGCATCCACTCGATCGGGATGATCTCCAAGATGTTCGCCGATGCCATCGAGCAGATCGACGAGGGGCCGCGCCTCGCGATCCGTGCTGCCGGCGGGTCGAAGATGCAGGAGTTCACGGCTGGCATCCTCCCGCAGGTGCTGCCCAGCTGGGTGGCGACCGTGCTGCACCGCAACGACATCAACCTGCGGGGGAGCGTCGTGCTCGGCTACGTCGGCGTCGCCGGCCTCGGCCTCGAGATGTCGTACGCCTTCAAGTCGCTCAACTACGGCAAGGGGCTCGGGATCGCGCTGGTCATCTTCATCCTCTGCATCGCGATGGAGATCGTCTCGAGCATGGTGCGCGGCGCGATGCTCGGCGAGCAGAAGCACACCCGCTCGTGGATCGACCGCCTGCTGCACCCGCGTCTCGGCGACCGTGCGACTCCGGTCTCGGCCGACCGTCCTGCCTGGGCGTCCTCGCCGCAGACAGCCGTGCGCCGCCCGTGGACCGCCCAGCGCGTGCGCCACACGATCGCCGGCGTCGTCGCCGTGCTCGTCGTGGTCGGCAGCGTCGTCGTGAGCCAGATCAACTGGATGGACTTCTTCACCTTCTGGGCCAAACTGCCGGACGTCGCTGCGAGGTTCTGGCCGCCGTCGTTCGGCAACTACGACGCGAGCGCCATGTTCCAGGCGATGCGCGAGACCATCGCGATCGCGCTCGCCGCCACCGTGCTCACGCTGCTCCCCTCGCTCCTGCTCGGTTCGCTGGCCGCCCGCAACGTCGCCCCGAACTCCGGAGCGCGCGGCACCGCACGGCTGCTGCTCGTCGGCATCCGCGGCATCCCCGAACTCATCCTCGCGATCGTGCTCGTGGTCATCACGGGTCTCGGCGCCCAGGCCGGCGTCATCGCGCTGGCGATCGGAGGCATCGGTCTGCTCGGCAAACTCATCGCGGACTCCTTCGAAGAAGTCGACCGCGGACCGGAGCGGGCCCTCCGCGCCGTCGGGGCCACCCGGTTGCAGACCTACGCCTCCGCCACCGTGCCGCAGGGGATGCAGGCACTCATCGGGCACAGCTTCTACATGCTCGACACGAACATCCGCGCCGCCACGATCCTCGGCATCGTGGGCGGTGGCGGCGTCGGGTACTACCTGCTCAACGCGAGCCAGGGATCGCGGTATGAGACCGTGACCGCGATCGTGCTGATGATCCTCGCGACCGTGCTGGTGGTCGAAGGTCTCGCGATGTGGATGCGGAAGGTGTTCCGGTGATCCGCGCCGTCGACACGGCCGACGTGGTCGTGGCCGGCTCCGGCATCGTCGGGCTCGGTGCGGCCTATGCCGCCGTCCGTCGTGGGCTGCGGGTGATCGTGATCGACCGGACCGATGCGCCGGTCGGAGCGACGATCCGCAACTTCGGCCACCTGTGCATCGGTGCGCAGGGAGGAGAGGCGCGGCGCTACGCTGATCTCTCGCGGGAACTGTGGCTGCGGCTCGCGCGCGATGCGGGGTTCTGGCTGCGCGAGTCCGGCACGCTGGTCGCCGCACGGCACGACGACGAGATCGCGGTGCTGGAATCCGCTGCGCACCAGGGCGGCATCCGGATGCTCGACGCGCCCGAGCTCCTGCGCCTCGCGCCGTTGCGAGCCGATGGGCTCGTCGGCGGCGCGCACATCGAGAGCGACCTGCAGACCGATCCGCGCACGGCCGCGATGGCGATCGTCCGGCACCTCGCGGCGCTGGGCGTCGACTTCCGCTTCCGCACCGCCGTCACAGCGGTCGGAGCGGACCACGTCGAGACCACCAGGGGGTCGATCAGCTGCGGCGGTGTCGTCGTCGCCGTCAATCACGACATCGATCAGCTGCTGCCCGACGTGGCGGAGCGGCACCATGTCGAGCGCTGCGCCCTCGACATGGTGCGGGCGGCCGTGTCGTTCCGGCATCCGCTCGCCGCGCCCCTGCTCACGGGCTGGTCGCTCGTGCGGTACGGCCGCTTCGCGGACACCGCCGAGACCGCCGCGCTCCGCGAACGTCTGCACGCCGAGCGCCCTGAACTCGCCGCGATCGACCTCAACCAGATGTACACGCAGCTCCCCGACGGCACCCTGATCATCGGCGACTCGCATGCGACGTCGGCCGCGCCTGCGCCGTTCCAGCCCGAGGCGGCGTTCGCCGCGTTCCTCGCCGAGGCGGAGGCTCTGTTCGACGCGCCGCCGCCTAGGGTGATCGAGCGCTGGCAGGGCGTGTACGCCAAGGGGCCGCGGGAGTTCCTGATCGACCGGGGCGATGACGGTGTGCTCGTGCTCGCCGCGACGACCGGCATCGGGATGACCACCGGCCTCGGCCTGGCTGAAGAGAACCTCGCCGCCGCCTTCGGGTGGGCGGCAGCAATGGAAGGAACATCATGACCACTCCCCTCGAACTCGTCGTCCTCGACATGGCAGGGACGACCGTGCGCGACGACGGCGTCGTGGAACAGGCGTTCCAGCGGGCGGCCGAGCGCACCGGCGTCGCCGACCGGATGCCGTGGACGGAAGCGCTCGACCACGTCCGCGTGACCATGGGGCAGTCCAAGATCGACGTGTTCACGCATCTCGCCGCGGGTGACCGGGAGGCGGCGGCCCGTGCGACCGCCGCGTTCGAGGACGCCTACGCCGAGATCGTCGCCGAGCAGGGCGTCGCCGAGGTCCCGGGTGCGGCCGACGCGATCCAGGGGCTGAAGGATGCGGGACTCACGGTCGTGCTCACGACGGGGTTCGCCCCCGTGACCCGCGACGCCCTGATCGAGGGCCTCGGCTGGGACGGGCTCATCGACCTCGCGCTGTCACCCGTCGACGCGGGGCGCGGGCGTCCGGCACCCGACCTCGTGCTCACCGCGCTGCTGCGTACGCAGACGTCGTCCGTCGCCGCCGTGGCTGTCGCAGGAGACACCGTCAGCGACATCGAGTCCGGGCGTCGCGCCGGTGCCGGATTCGTCGCCGGGGTGCTCACGGGCGCGCACGATCGCCCCGCACTGAGCGCCGCGGGAGCCGATGCCGTGCTGAGCGATGTCACCGCTCTCCGCGCGGCTCTGGTCCAGCGCGAGCTGCTTCCGCTCGTCGCGACCTCCTGAGGGTCGACATGGGCACATTGCTGATCCGTCCTCCCGGTCACCGTCGCGACGTCGCTCTGCGCCCGGCGGCGACCGCCATGGTCTGGATCGGCGAGGGCCACCCGCACGAGACGATCGCGGTCCCCGGCGTGGCGCTCGCCGACGGCGACGTGCTGGTGGCGGTCGAGATGTCGACGATCTGCGGCTCCGACGTGCACACCGTGCAGGGTCGCCGTCACGCGCCGACGCCCCTCGTTCTCGGGCACGAGAGCGTCGGCCGGGTGATCGCCACCGGCGACGCGGGGGCGACGACGGTCGACGGCACCCCGCTGCGCATCGGCGACCGGGTGGTGTGGTCGGTGACGGTGTCGTGCGCGCGGTGCGACCGCTGCACGCAGGGGATGCCGCAGAAGTGCCGCACCCTGGGCAAGTACGGGCACGACCGTGTCGGAGCGCACGGAGACCTCACGGGGGCGTTCGCGAGCCACGTGCAGTTGCGCGAGGGAACCGCGATCGTGCGAGTGCCGGAGGCACTGCCGGCTTCCGTGCTCGCCCCGGCGTCCTGCGCGACGGCGACGGCGTGGGCGGCAGTGGCGAGGGCCGCTCGCGATCGCGACCTCGACGGCGCTGCGGTGCGTGTGCACGGCGCCGGCCTGGTCGGGCTTTCCGCCGCGGCGATCGCGGTCGAACAGGGCGCGACGGTCGAGGTCCTCGACCCGAATGCCGAGCGCCGGGCGTTCGCGGCGCAGTTCGGCTCCACGGTCCTCGATCGCGAACCCGACGTCGTGATCGAAGCCTCAGGACACGCGGTGCGGCAGGCCCTCGAGGGCGTGGCCGTCGGCGGCACGGTCGTCCTGGTGGGAAGCGTATTCCCCGCCGAACCGGTCCCTCTCGACGCGGAGAGCATCGTGCGACGGCTGGTGACGATCGCCGGCGTGCACAACTACACGGGGACGGATCTGGCGGAGGCCGTCGCGTTCCTGGCCGGCCGCGGCCGCGCCTACCCTTTCGGGGACGCGGTGGGTGCGGTGCGCTCGCTGCTCGACGTCGATGCGGCCCTCGTCGAAGCGGCAGCTCCCGGCGCACCGCTGCGGGTCGGACTGGTCCCGGGTCACTGAGCGGTGGTCTGCTCCGGAGGCGGGCCGCCGCGACGGGGTCCCGCCGGTCGCAGCGCTTCGGCGTGGAAGGCGAGCAGCCGGACGGCGGCCTCGACGCTCATGTCCAAGACCTCGTCCGGGGAACCCGTGAGTGCCAGGCGACGGTGGCCCACGCCCTCCGCGGTCGCCCAGCCGAGGTACACCGTCCCCGGCTCATGGCCTCCCTGGGGGCCGGGACCGCCGACACCGGTGGTCGACACCGCGATGTCGCCGTCGAACAGACGCAGCGCCCCGGTCGCGAGCTGCTCGGCGCAGGCGGACGAGCAGGGATCGGTCCCCGGCGTCAATCCGAGCACGCGTTCCTTGACATCGGTGAAGTACGCGACGATTCCCCCCGCGAACCATTCCGAGGCGTCGGCACCCGCACCGACGGTGTTCGCCAGTCGGCCGGAGGTGAGCGATTCGGCGACGCACACGCGGAGGCCGCGCTCCTGCGCGAGTTCGCTCAGGCGATCCAGGGGAGAGTCTTCCATTGTGCTCACCGCGAGATGCCCTCCACGGTCCGGCCAGTCGTCGCCGCAGACAGTGAGCGCGCGATGTCCGCCTGGCTCACGATCCCCACCAGCCGGTGGTCGGCGATCACCGGAAGGCGTCGGACCTGATGCTCCTGCATGCGATCCAGGGCGACGTGGATGTCGTCGTCCGCGTCCACCGTGATGGGCGTGCCCTTCGCGAGTGCGGCGGTCGGAGTGGTCTCCGGATCCATCCCGAGGGCGATCGCCCCCACCACGATGTCACGGTCGGTGAGCATGCCCTTGAGGCGGCTGTCCTCCCCGCAGATCGGCAGCGCTCCGACGTCGAGGTCGGCCATGACCGACGCCGCGATGCTCAGGGAGTCGTTCACGCCGATGCAGCGCGGGCTGGTCGTCATGATGTCGCGGGTGATGGTCATCGGCTTCCCCTGTCGTGTGTCTGTCCGTGCCGCCGAGGCTATGACGTCCCGTCGCGGCGGTCGGGGGGATTGACAAGCGGGCGGCGCAGGATCACGGGTTCTCGGTCGAGTCCGTTCCTGCGGTGGCGTCGTCGGCATAGTCCGGGCGCGGCGGTTGCAGCGGCTGGTCGGAGTACTCGCCGCCGAGTCGTCCACCGTAGGGGCGTCCGTGGTCGGCGAACTCGTCACGCGCGAAGACGAACTCCCATGGGCCCGCAGTGAACCGCGAACCCGTGCGCAGCGTCTCGGTGCGCTCGCCCGAGTGCGTCGCATCGGCACCCGGGTTCGAGTTCATCTCGCCCTCGCCGTGCAGCGTCACCACGTACTCGTCCCGCTCGTCGTGCGTGATCGTGGCATGCACGGGGTCGGTGCCCTCCAGGCGGACCTCATTGCCCTCGGCCGACCCGATCCGCACGGTGTCGGCCTCGATCGCGAACTCGGTGCGCTCGTCGTCTCTGGTGACGCGCAGGCGAGGGTTGCCCGCACCCCACTCGGCGTGCGTCGTCGTGGGCGTGTAGCCCTCGTCCGGGCGGTCGTCGATGTGTCGTTCTTCGGTCATGGCGTGCCCTCCTCGGCGTCGGGCTTACGACGTTAGGCGTCCGAAGCGACGCCGCCGAGGGGGTTGACTTCAGACAGGGGCGATGTCCGCTTCCGGAGTCTCCCCGGCGGCGGCCGCGCCGTGCGGGATCATGTCCGCCGTGAGCAGGGTGATGCCGCCGCTGGAGTTGGCCGAGTTGGCCATCGCCGCGATCCACTCAGGGCGGAGCTCCGGCGGCTCCGGCTCGTCGAACACGAAGCGCAGCGGGATGGATGGATGCAGCCAGATCGTCGACCGCCCCACCGGATGTCCTTCCGGATGCCGCCAGGATAGAGTGAAACTCTCGTTCCTCCGTAGCTTGGTCGCGATCACCACCTTGAGGTGGGCCAGAGCCAGATCCTCGATCTGTATCGGGTTCTCCGCGCCGTGGTAGTAGAGCATGCCCATGGGCCTACGCTACTCAGAGGAGGGCGATTCCGACAGCGCCGTGTCGGGTCAACGCAGGATCGATGAGGGAGTGTTCCGAGATGGGCAAGTTCATCTATGAAGGCGGCGTGAAGACCGAGATCGAGGATCGCGCACTCACGCATCTGCAGCTCGTGATCACCGCCAAGCTGCGGCGCGGCGAGCCGTTCCCGTTCAGCTGGCGCGAAGACGCGAGCGTCGGCGGTGGACGCACGACCGTGTGGATCCAGCCGGGCAGTTCCCTCGTCTTCAAGTACTTCGGCAGCCGCCAGCCCTCGATCAACCGCGCGTGGATCGAAGCGCTCGCGTTCACCGCGAACTCGCCGAGCGGCCTCTACCTCGTGCCCGAGCCGGCCGAGGCGGGCGAGGAACCGGGTTCGGGCGAGGTCCCGGTCACGCCACCGGTCTAGTCCGCGCCGATCCGCCCCACGTCCGACAGCCCTTCGAGGGCGAATGGACGGGACATGATCGCGTCGATGCCCGTCACGGTCACCCAGCCGTCAGCCAGGAGAGCCGCGTCGCTACCTTCTTCCGGGGTGTTCGGCAGCTCCTCGACGGCCAGCCGGATGTAGTGCTCCTCGGCTTCGGCCATGGTCGTCTGTACGATGCCGAAGGGCGCGAGCGAGGCCTCGGAGAAGCCGCGCGTGGTGGCGCTGTTCGGCACGTTGACATTGATCACGGTGCGCTCGGGCGCCGCCTCGAGTCCGGGGAGCAGTCGCAGGGCGGCCGCGGCGGCCGCATCCCAGTGGAACTCCTCGGGGTGCATCCCGACGTCGAGCGACACGGCCATGCCCCTGGCGCCGTTGAGTCCACCGGTGAGGGCCGCGCCGACGGTGCCCGAGTGCAGGATGGCGCGACCGACGTTCGCGCCGTGATTCACGCCGGAGAGCACGAGGTCGACGCCGGCGCCGAACGCACCGCGCGCGGCGATCAGGGCGATGAGCCCCGGACCGCCGTGCACCGCGTAGGCGGGGACCTCTTCGAGACCGGGGAGCGTGCGGGTGTCGACGCGGACGCGTCCGTCCTCCTCCGCGGCGATGATCGAGGCGCCGGCACCGCTGGACTGCCGCACGGGTGCGGCGATCACGATCTCGAGGCCGGCGGTGCGTGCCGCCTGCGCGAGTGCGGCAAGGCCGGGGGCGTCGATGCCGTCGTCGTTCGTGATGAGCGCGCGGGTCATGAGGACTCCTCTTCGGCGGGTTCGGCCAGCGCGGCGAGGGCGTCCGGACTCACGCGGCTGGTGGGACGGCTGCCGGCATCGTCGAGTTCGCGCACCGCGACGCCCTCTCTGAGCCGAAGGATGGCGTCGGGGTCGCCGGTGCCGAGCCCATGGCGGGTCACGTTCACCGCGCCGGCGGCGGCGCCCAGCGATATCGCCTGCCTGGCCGATTCTCCTCGGGCGAGGCCCGCCACGACGCCGGCGGTCAGGGAGTCCCCCGCGCCACGATGCTCGTTCTCCTCGAGACGGGGAAGCGACACCTCGACGAGGCCCTGATCGTCGAGCAGGAGGAGGGATTCGCCTGCTCTGGTCACGATGACGGTGCGCGCGCCGCGGGTGCGCAGCTCGCGCATGGCCTGGGCGAGCGCCTCGATCGAGGAGTCGGCGGCGAGGCCGTCGGAGATGAGTTCCTCGTGGCTGACCTTGATGACGTCGGCATGCCCCTCCACCACGGCGCTCAGGCGCTCGCCTGCGAGGTCGGCGACGACGAGGCGATCCTCCCCGCTCAGATCGAGCGCGAGACGGCGGTAGATGTCGGCGGGGAGCGCCTCTTCGCCGGCCGGTCCGCTCAGGATGATCACCCGGGAGTCGGTGCCGTTGTGCAGCACCGCGCCGTACAGGTCGTCGAGGGCGTGACGGCCGAGGGGATCGCCCTCCTCCTCGGCGATCGGGACCCTGCCACCGTCCCGGCGATCGTGGACGTAAGCGGATCCGCGGCCGTCGCGCTCCACCGCGACCACCTCGATGCCCTCGTCGTCCTCCAACAGGTGCCGCAGCACACGGCCGACCTCGCCGGTCAGCACACAGCACATGGTCACCGTGACCCCGAGCCGGCGCAGCATCCTGGCCTGCCAGACGCCCTGGCCGCCCGCGTGCACGTGGATCTCGGCTCCCTGCGGATGGTCCTCGACCGTGATGGTCAGTGTCGGTGACGGCGCGAAGATCGTGACATCGCTCATCTCGTCCTCCTGTCCTCCCTCCCCACGGTACGGGCGGCGGTGGCTGCGCAGGCGGGGGTTGACCACGGACGGTCGGGGCATCTAGGACTGTCAACCCCCTGCCGCGGAGAGCGGGGGCGCGACAGGCTCGGGAGCACCCATCGAGACGGGCACCCAGCGACACGAGGAGCGGACATGACGGACACCACCCCCGACCCCGAGACCACGGATCCCCGGCACGCGCACCGCGAGGAAGGGTTCCCGGCCCAGCGGCAGGATCAGCCGGGTCTCACCGAACGGACGCGGCCCGAGCCGGATCACGGCGAGGACACCTACGTCGGTCACGGCCGCCTCGAGGGGCGCCGCGCGCTCATCACCGGCGGCGACTCCGGTATCGGTCGGGCGGTGGCGATCGCCTTCGCACGCGAGGGCGCCGACGTGGCGATCGTGCACATGCCGGAGGAGCAGGATGACGCGGAGGACACGCTCGCCCTCGTCCGCGAGGCGGGGCGCACCGGGGCAGGCTTCGCAGGAGACCTGCGCGACGAGGCGTTCGCGACCGGGGTCGTCTCCGATGCGCGCAGCGCGCTCGGGGGACTCGACGTGCTCGTGCTCAACGCCGCGTACCAACACGACATCGACGGATTCGAGAGCCTCTCGACGGAGCGCATGCGCCGCGTGTTCGACACGAACCTCGCGGGCCTGCTGTTCACGGCGCGGGCGGCGTACCCCGACCTCGAGCCGGGCGCCAGCATCATCGTCACCGCGTCCGTCCAGGCATTCAATCCGTCACCTGGGCTCATCGACTACGCGATGACGAAGGCCGCCCAGGTGGCGTTCGTCAAGGCGCTCGCCGAAGAAGCGGGGCCGCGCGGGATCCGCGTCAACGCCGTCGCCCCCGGCCCGATCTGGACTCCCCTCATCCCCGCGACCGGGTGGGATGCGGAACGACTCGCGACCTTCGGTGCCGACACGCCCCTCGGACGTGCGGGCCAGCCGGCGGAACTCGCGGGGGCGTACGTGTACCTCGCCTCGGCGGAGTCGTCGTACACCTCCGGGTCGGTGCTCGCGGTCACCGGCGGCAAGCCCCTCTGACGCGGGCCCGCCGCCGCGGTTCCTCTGGCAGATGAGGCGCCGGGCCGCGACCTAAGCTTGTCTGGTGCACAAGCCCGCCGCCTCCGGCCCCCTCGTCGGGGTGGCGCTCGTCATCGGATCCTGCCTCTCCCTCCCGTTCGGCGCGGCGGTCGCTGCGCAGCTCTTCCCTGTGCTGGGGCCCTGGGGCGTGACCTCCTTGCGCGTCGCCATCGCCGCACTCCTCCTGGTCGTCATCGTGCGGCCGAGACCGGGGAGGTGGACGCGCGCGCAATGGCTCGCCGCCGTGCTGTTCGGCGTCTCCCTGGCCGCGATGAACGGCTTCTTCTACGCCGCGATCGACCGCATCCCGCTCGGCCCGGCGGTGGCGATCGAGTTCCTCGGACCGCTCGTGCTGGCCGCCGTGCTCACCCGCCGCCTCGCCGATGCCGCGTGGGTCGGTGTGGCCCTGCTCGGCATGGTCGTCCTGGGGGTGGGCGGGCTCATCGGGGCCGAACCCCTCGACCCCCTCGGCGTCGTGTTCATCCTGATCGCCGCGGGCTTCTGGGTCATGTACATCCGGATGAGTGCGCGCGTCGGGTCGCTGATCCCGGGCAACAGCGGCCTGGCGATGGGGCTCGTGGTCGCCGCCGTGCTGCTGATCCCGGTCGGCGTTCCGGCGGCTGCCACGGTCGCGATGGACCCGCAGCTGCTGCTGCTCGCGGCGGTCACCGCGGTGCTCTCCTCGGTGATCCCCTACAGCTTCGAGCTCGCGGCGCTGCGCCGCCTCCCGCAGCGGGTGTTCGGTGTGCTGCTGAGCCTCGAACCTGCGTTCGCCACTCTCGCGGGCTGGCTGATCCTCGGGCAGGACGCCACGCCGCTGCGCATGCTCGCCGTCGCCCTCGTGATCGCCGCGAGCGTCGGCACCACGCTCGGTGTCCGAAGGGACCGCCGTGAAGGCGGCCCCACCGGCCCCTTCACGGCGCCGATACCGCTGCCCGACTGACCGCAGGGGTCGGCAGGGGATACCGGCGGCGCAGGATGACGCGCTGCACGAGGGTCCACACGACGGTGACCGTGAGGTAGAGCGCCGCGGCGAGCGGCACGAACGCGGCGAACACGGCCGTCAGGTAGTGCATCGCCGAGACCACGCGCAGCATGGTAGGGGAGTTCAGGGGCGAGTCGTCGCCCTCGACCGGCGTGGGCCGGAACACCCGGCGGGTGACTTCGGCGACAGCGATCATCACGGCGAGCAGCACGCCGTACACGAGGAACGTCGCGGGCGTCGCCGTCCCGCCGAAGAGCGCCGACACGAGGCTCGTGCCGAGCGGGGCGCCGAACAGGTCGTGGGCGAGGAGCTCGTTCGGATGCCCGGCGATCTCGGGGCGCAGGAACAGCGTGTAGAGGATGCCGACGACGGGGGCCTGCGCCAGCACCGGGAGCATGCCGGCGAAGGGGGAGGTGTTCTCGGCGCGGTACAGCGCCATCATCTCCTTCTGCAGACGCTCGGGGTTCTTCTTGTGGCGGCGCTGCAGCTCGCGCAGCTTCGGGGCGAGGCGCGCTCTGGTCTGCTCGGCCTTGGCCTGGGAGATGCCGACGGGGATGAGGAGTGCCCGCACCACCAGGGTGACGAGCACGACGGCGAGGGCGGCGGCCCACGCCCCGGCGAGGGGGGTGAGGAGGTCGGAGAGCCCGGTCAGCGCACCGTAGGCGGCATCGAGGAGGGCGGCGAGTGGGGGAAAGGCAAAGAGGTCCATGGAAGTGTCCGTTCGTGGTGTCGGGAGGGTCGGCGAAGGCCGCGCTGTCCCGAATGAACGGACTACGCGGCGGTCGCGACTCCCGGCGCCCGAGGGCGGGGGTGACCTGCGGCATCGGGGTCGCTCTGCGTGAGGAGCGTGCCGACGTCGATCGCCCGCAACGGGTGCGGGGAGTCGGCGGAGGCCTCCGGTCGCACGCTCAGCACGATCGCGAGCGTCAGAGCCGTCACGGCCAGGAGCGCGATCGCGAGGCCGAGAGCCGCGGCGTCGGGCATCGAGACGAGGCCGAGCGCGGTCGCGACGAAGCTCAGCATCTGCCCGAACCACTCGCTCATGTGCGCGCTCCCTCCTGCAGCGAGGGTAGCACCGAGACGTCGCCCCCCGATCGTCACGGTCGACCGCGCGGGTACGCCGCGGGCGTAACGTCGAAGCATGACCGACCTTCGCGCCCTGCTCGGGATCGAGCACCCCATCATCCTCGGCCCGTTCGGCGGGCTGTCCTCCACGAGGCTCACCGCGGCGGTGAGCGAGGCGGGCGGACTCGGCTCGTTCGGCCTGTACGGCTACGACGGCGACCGCATCCGTGCCACCGGAGCCGAGCTGCGCGCGCTGACCGATCGGCCATTCGCGGTGAACATCTGGCTCCCCCGCGGCGATGAGGTCGAGCCCAACCCGCAGCACACGATCTTCGCGCAGGCGCTGCAGCCGTTCTACGAGGCGGTCGGCGTCGATGTGCCTGCCCGCCCCGAACGGTACGTCCCCTCGCTCGATGAGCAGCTCGATGCGATCTGGGAGATCGAGCCCGCGGTGCTCAGCGTGGTGTTCGGGGTGCCGTCTGCCGCCGTCGTCGAGGAGGCGCACGGCCGCGGCATCCGGATCGTCGGCACGGCGACGACCGTGGCGGAGGCGGTCGCGCTCGCCGAGGCGGGAGCGGATGCGATCGTCGCCACCGGGGCGGAGGCGGCAGGGCACCGCGTGTCGTTCCTGCGTCCGGCCGAGGAGTCGCTCGTCGGCACGTTCGCCCTGATCCCGCAGGTGGTCGACGCCGTCGAGGTGCCCGTGATCGCCGCCGGGGGAATCGCCGACCGGCGCGGCGTCGCCGCCGCGTTCGCGCTCGGCGCGGTCGGAGTGCAGGTCGGGACGGCGTTCCTCGCGACCGCCGAGTCGGCCGCGACGGCCGCCCATCGCGATGCGATCCGCTCGACAGCGGCCGACGAGACCGTGCTCACCCGGGCGATGAGCGGGCGCCTGGCCCGCGGCACCCGCAACCGTGCGGTGCGGGCGATCGAGGCGAGCGGCACGATCGCCCCGTTCCCGATGCAGAACTGGCTCACCGGTCGGTTCCGCACCCCGGCGGGGGAGCAGAACCTCGGTGAGCTGCAATCGCTGTGGATGGGTCAGGCCGCCCCGCTCGCCGGATTCGACACCGCTGCCGAGGTGTTCGCGGAACTCGCGGCGGGGGTGCCGGATGCCGGGAGGGAAGACTCCGTCTAGAGGATGACCGTGGACTTGCCGTGCACGATCACGCGGTCCTCCGCATGCCACTGCACGGCGCGGGCGAGCACCAGGCGCTCGACGTCGGCACCGCGGCTCTGCAGCTCCGCGGCCGACTCCGAGTGGGTCACGCGGGTGACGTCCTGCTCGATGATCGGCCCCTCGTCGAGGTCGGCCGTCGCGTAGTGCGCGGTCGCGCCGATCAGCTTGACGCCACGATCCTTGGCCCGCGCATAGGGGTTCGCGCCGATGAACGCGGGCAGGAAGGAGTGGTGGATGTTGATCACCGGTGCGTCGAGGCGGGTGATGAAGTCGTCGGTGAGGATCTGCATGTAGCGCGCGAGCACCACCAGGTCGACGTTGCCGCGCAGCAGCTCGAGCTGACGCTCTTCCATGGCCGCCTTGTCGCCGGACGGGATGTGCACGAACGGCACGCCGAACGAGCGGACGGACTCGGCCAGGTCGGGATGGTTCGAGACGACCATCGTGATGTCGATGTCGAGCTGGCCGCGTTGCGTGCGCCACAGCAGCTCCATCAGGCAGTGGTCGTACTTCGACACGAAGATCGCGACGCGCTTGCGCCGGGCGACATCGTGCAGCGACCACTCCATGCCGAAACGCTCTGCGACGACAGCGATGTCGGCTTCGAGGGCGGGACGTGCGGCGGCGAGGCCGTCGAGGTGGATCACGGTGCGCTGGAAGAACCGTCCACCCTCGGAGTCGGTCGAGTGCTGGTCGAGCGAGATGATGTTCGCCCCGTGCTGGGCGAGCACACCGGCCACGGCGGCGACGATGCCGGGCTGATCGTCGCAGGCGATGAGCAGGCGGGCGGTATCGGGCTGAGACATGGGGGCTCCTCCAGGGTGTGCATCGATTCTGCCGTGGATGCACACCGGGGGCGAATCGCGGGAGCCCACTCGCTACTCTGAGACTCGTGGAAGCGAGCGACCTCGGCCTGGTGCTGATCCCCCTGCTGGCTGTCGCCGCGCCCCTGCTCGCCCGGGGCGTCCGGCCGGTCGTCCGCGTGCCGATCGTGGTGTTCGAGCTCGTGCTCGGCATCCTCGTCGGTCCTGCCGTGCTGGGATGGGTCGAGCCGGGGCCGCTGCTCGAGAAGCTCAGCGACTTCGGCCTCGCGCTGCTGTTCTTCGTCGCCGGCACCGAGATCGACTTCCGTCAGGTGACGGGGAAGCCCCTCGCCCGCGCCTCGCTCGGGTGGCTCCTCAGCGTGCTGCTCGGCATCGGGCTCGGGTTCTTCTTCGCGCCGGGCGAGGGGATGGTCGTCATCGGCATCGCCCTCAGCTCCACGGCGCTGGGCACGCTGATGCCGATACTGCGCGATGCGCGCGAGCTCGACACGCCCTTCGGCCGCGCGATCAGCACGGTCGGAGCGGTCGGGGAGTTCCTGCCGCTGATAGCGATCTCGATCTTCCTCAGCACCAGGACCACGCCCATCGCGACCGCCGTGCTGCTCGCCTTCGTCGTGCTGGCGGGTCTCGCCGTCCTGCTCGCGCACCGTGTTCCGCACGGGCGGCTGCATCGAATCGTCCGCGCCACGCTGCACACGTCCGATCAGTTCGGGGTGCGTTTCGTCATCCTTCTGATCGCGGCTCTCGTCGGCCTCAGCGTAATGCTCGATCTCGACATGCTGCTCGGCGCCTTCGTAGCCGGCGCGGTGTGGCGGATCATCATGGCGCGTGCACCGAAGGAGTCCGCGGAGCAGGTCGAGAGCAAGATCGAGGCGATCGCCTTCGGCTTCCTGGTGCCCATCTTCTTCCTCTACACGGGCGTGACCTTCGATCTGCAGGCGCTGCTCACCTCGCCCACGGCGCTCGCCCTCGTGCCGATCTTCCTGATCGCGCTGCTCGTCATCCGCGGTGCGGCGGCGCAGCTGTCGGCTCCGCAGGGCATGAGCGTCCGCGACCGTGCGGCGCTCGGACTGCTGGCGGCGACGGGCCTGCCGATCATCGTCGCGGTCACGGCGATCGGCGTCGACCAGGACATGCTCGATACCGGAACCGCCGCCGCACTGGTGGGGGCCGGCATGCTCTCGGTGCTGCTGTATCCGCTGATCGGCATGACCCTGCGCGGCGATCGGGCCGAGGTCGTGGGTCCTCCGCGTGCGGGCGAGTCCGTGCAGGGGGAGCTGTGACGACGGCATCCGCTCTGCTGACCGCAGCCGTGCAGAACCTCGCGGGGGCGCCGAGGGAAGCGCTGGGAGAGCAGCGCGACTCGCGGTGGCGGGGGCGACGCATCGTGCGCGTCGGAGAGGCCTGGCACCTGGGCGTGCTGCTGCTGACCGAGACGCACGCGCTGGCCACGGCCGAGGTGCTTCGTGCTGCCGAACCCGGGCGCCGCGGCTACACGGCCGAGTCGGCGAGGGAGCGAGCCGAACGCCGGGCCGAGGCCCTTCGAGGAGGGTTCGACGAAGGGGACGTCGTGCACGTCGGATGGAGCGTGATCGACGTCGACGCCGTGGATGCCGGAGGCTCCTCCGGCCCCCTGGCTCTCGTCGACGGCGTCCCCTCGGTGCGATGGAGCACGGGGGGAGGGTTCATGCCCCTCGAGGCATACCTGCGGGAGCGCATCGCCCTGCTGCGAGGATCCGCCGACAGCTGACTCAGGCGAACGTCTGCGCGAAGCGCCGCAGGAGCGCAGCGCCCTCGGTGACGGACGCCGCGAGCACCTGCTGCTGCACGGCATCGAACTCGTCAGGGTCGAAGTAGCCGGTGGTGCGGTAGAACGTCATCCGGTCGGCGAAGTCGCGCGGAGTGGGCTCGGGATGAAACTGCGCGGCATACAGATGAGTGCCCACGCGGTAGGCCTGCACCGGGCAGACCTTGTTGGTAGCCAGCAGCACGGCACCGGGAGGGGTGCTCACCGCGCTCTCCTTGTGCGCCGTGAACACCGTGAGCGCCGGGCCGCTGGGGCCGAACACGGGATCGGTCGCGCCCTCCGCCGTCGTGTCGATCACGGTCGCGCTCGCAGGCTCAGGGGTGTCGGTGACGACCTCTCCGCCGAGCAGGCGGGTGACCACACCGATGCTGAAGCAGGTGAAGAACACGGCGACCTCGGAGGCCATCGCGGCGCCGGCCAAGGCCTCGAGGTCGGCCTCGACGCGGAGCTGCTCGGCGGACTTCTCCGCGTCGGAGACGTTGTAGGGAGAGCCCCCGACCACGACTCCGCGATACCCGCGCACCCGGTCGAGGTCGAGCGACGTCTGCAGCAGATCGAGCCGGTCGACCACGTCGACGCCCAGCGCCCGCCGGAACGAGGCGTGCTCGGCATCGGCTGCCCCGGTCTCGGGCCGCACGCAGACGTAGAGAAGCGAGGCCATCAGGAGATTCTAACGAGCGTGCGGAGCGTCGCCGGTCACCGGGAGGAGTTCGCGGTGCGACCGCGGACGATGCCGACGAACGTCTCGACGTCGGGCGTGGTGCGCTCGCGCGGCCAGACGAGAGCGACCGTCGAGGTCGGTCCGTCGGCGAGCACGCGGTGGTCGACGTCCTTGCGGTGGTGCAGACGTGCCAGCGACATCGGGACGATCACGATGCCGATACCGGATGCCGCCGTCGCGATCGCCTCGTTCGTCGGCAGGGCGTCGAAGCGGGCCTGCTGCGTCCCCGGCAGATCGATCGGGCCGAGCACGTCGTCCGACAGGGCGATCACCACCTCGCCCTCGAGGTCGGCAGCCGTGAGTTGTTCGGCCGCCATCAGGTGGGAGTCGGTGGATGCGACGACGACAGGAACCTCGTCGTACAGGGGGATGATGTGCAGCGACTGGTCCGTCAGGGGCAGTCGCACCAGAGCGGCATCGACCTCGTCGAGAGCTGTGCGCTGTGTGGCGGCCTCGAGCGGGACGAGTTCGAGCGATACATGAGGCATCCGCTGCTTCCACGCGTCGATCCACTTGCCCGGAGTCGCACCGGGCACCGCGCCCAGTCGGAAGGTGCGCGGTGCTTCGGGTTCGGGTGGGGGGGCGTCGAAGACGACCTTGGCGGTCTTCTTCTTGGGCTTCTGCGGGGGGAATCGCTCCGCAGGGGCGGCCTTGTTCCGACGTACCGGTGTGCCGCGGCCGGCCCCCTTCGCGGGCCGTCTTCCCTGATTCGCCATGTGGTCAAGGCTACTCGGCGAGCGGGTCAGGCACCTCTCGTCGCTCCTCGGACGCTGCGGCCGACAGCGTGCGCTGCGCACGGCGGACGAGACCCGCGGCCCCGCCCACCAGCAGCAGCACGCCGGCGGTGAGGAGGAGGAACGCGGTGGTCGTGGCGGGTGTCATGGCCATCAGCGCGTCCGCGATCGTCTCACGACGGTTCGCGTCGGCGAGCTGGCCGAGGGCGGCGGCGGCGACGGCCGCGAACAGCAGTCCCCAGATGATGGCTGCCCAGCGCGTGCGGGGACGGGTGGTCGCCTCGGTGGTCGTGGGAGTGCTCATCACTGGTCTTCCTTCGCGGGCTCGACGACGGTGATCGAGATCTCGCCGCTGTTCTGATCGATGGTGACGGGTTGGATCGTGGTCGTCGAGGCGTTCTCCGCGGAGATGTTCTCGCTCACGACCGACTCTCCTTCGCGCTGGGTGGCCGGCCAGGTGCCGGAGTCGATGACGCCGTAGTACTCGGCATCGACGCGCGTCCAGGTGACCTTCGCGGTGTCGACGGTCGCCCGCAGCTGCAGTTGGACGCCCGGATCCACGTAGATGAAGGTCGAGCCGGTGCCTTTCTCGATCACGATCGGCCGAGGCGCGCCTTGGTGCTGGTTCAGCGTCACGGAGAGCTCGCCGAACGGCTGCTGGATGTGCTCCGCGCGATAGTTCGTGACCGACGCCCAGCCGAACCTGAAGTCCTGCAATGTCGAGAACGCGCCGGTCACGAGACCGCTCACGAGCGTGAGCACGGTGAGGAATGCCAGGAAGCCGCTGCGCCGGCGGAACGCCCCGGCGACGATCATGCCGAGCGCCAGGATGAGGGCGGCGGCGAGCAGTCCGAGTGCGACACCGACGACTTCGCCACCTGCGACCAGACCGACCGCCGCGCCCGTGATGGTCGCGAGGCCGATGATGGTCGCCGCGAACGCGAAACCGGCGCGCGGGTTCGATGCGCGACGGATGCGTCGACGCTCGGCGGCTTCGGCGGCGAACACGGCGGCCTCCGCCTGGCGCTCACGTCGGAGCTGGTCGCGTGCGGCGCGCTCGACATCCTGCTGCTGGCGTCGCCATGCCTGGTCCTGTTCCTTCCAGGCGGCGTGCTGGGCGCGCCAGGCCTCGAGAGCGGCGGGGTCCTGCGAACCGGGGGGAAGCGGGGCGGGCGGTGCGGGAGGAGCAGTCGTGCTCGCGGCGGGATCGACCGGCTCAAGGTCGGATGCCGTGATCTCGGCCGTGGCGACGGCGTCCGCGACCACGGTGTCCGCATCCGCCGCTGCGTACGCGCCGCCTGGGAGTGTGGCGTCCGCCCCCTCGGCGACACCCGAATCGCCGAGGGGGACGGACGCGGCCGGGGCCGCCGGATCTGCGGAAGCCATCGGCAGATCCGGCGCGGAAGCACCCGGGGTGCGGCGCGCAGCACGCACGATCAGGACCAGCAGGACGGCGACGAGCACGAGCCCGACGATCCAGCTGAGGAAGGACAGGGCGGACCAGCCGTCGTAGCCGAGACCGAAGAGGCGGCCGGCGAGCGGCGCGGTCGGGAACAGCCCGATGACCGCCATCGCGAGGATCCCCCACTGCACCGGCTGGTAGTCGCGACGCAGCAGGTCGCGGACGTGCACGCGGCCGTCCACGTCGGGCAGCAGCGCCCAGGCTGCGGCGTACAGGAAGATGACGGGAAGGCCGAACAGCGCCGCGACCACCAGGACGCCGCGCACGATCAGCGGGTCGATGCGCAGCCGTGCGGCGATGCCGGCCGCCACGCCTCCCAGCCAGCCCTCGGTCCGTGCGACGCCGAGACCGGCCACCCAGAGGAGGAATCGCTCGGCGCCACGGGGGATGCCGGTGCCTGCAGTGCCGGTGGCCGGGGCGGCGTGGTCGGCAGGGGGCGGTGGCGCGGTCGGAATCGTCATGCTTCGATCCTGGTCGTCCTCCGCGGCCGCCCGCCATGGGGGGAACCCCTGAGCGGCCCCTGATTCCGGTCCCGGGAAGCCCCGGAGAGCGCAGCCGGGTGATTGGATTGGCGCATGTCCTCTTCGGCGCACGCTTCCGCGCGACCACCTCGTGTCGCCGCTCCGCCGCGTCCGCCGCTCACGCGCGACCGTGACTGCCTGGTCGCCGGGGTCGGTGCGGGACTGGCCAGGCACCTCGGGGTCCGCGTAGCGCTGATCCGGGCGTTGTTCATCGCCCTGACGCTGTGCGGCGGTGCCGGGGTCGTCCTCTACGCATGGTGCTGGGCGTTCATGCCCGTGACCGACGGGGAGGAGGCGCCGACCAGGCGCGTGCCCGTCGCGTGGATCCTCCTCGCCCCTGCTGCTGTGGGGATGCTCGTCGTCCTGGTCTGGCGCGGCGGCAGCGACTGGCTGAGCGGATCGATCCCCTCTGACCTCGCGGCGGTCGTGGTGGGGGCGACGGCGGCGTTCGCGACTGCAGCCGGACTCTGGGCCACCCTCATCGATCGCACCGATACCGCCAGGGGGCCGCGGCACACCATGAGCGTGCGTATTCTGGCGATCCTGCTGCTCGCGCTGTTGTTCACGGTTCTGCTCTCCTGGCCCATCGCCCGGTCGGGGGTCGCGCTCGTGCTCCTCCCTCTCGCGGGTCTCGCGGCCGTGATCTCGTCGACGCTGATCCCGCGCTGGCGTGAGCTGTCCGGTGAGAGGGTCCGCCGCATCCGCGAGGAGCAGCGCAGTCAGATGGCCGCGCACCTGCACGACTCGGTGCTGCAGACCCTCGCGCTGATCCAGAACAGAGCCGGGGCCTCCAGCGAGGCCGCTCGGCTCGCACGGGCGCAGGAGCGCGAGCTGCGGGCCTGGCTGTACGACGGCGACGCCCCGGCAGACAGCGACCTGCCGACTGATCTCCGCGACTATGCGGGAGCGCTCGAGCTCGACTACCCCGTACGCATCGACGTCGTCTCGGCGGGCCTCTCGGCCGAGCGGGCGAGCGGCGAGCTGGCGGCGGCGGCGCGCGAGGCGATCCTGAACGCCGCGAGGCACGCGGGAGGCGAGATCTCGGTCTACATCGAGGGCAGCGCGACGGGCGTCGACGTGTTCATCCGCGACCGTGGCGCCGGGTTCTCGCTCGACGACGTGCCGAGCGACCGACTGGGGGTGCGCGAGTCGATCATCGGCCGGATGCGTCGCGCCGGTGGATCGGGAGCCGTGCGCAGCGACGAGCACGGCACCGAGGTGCATCTGAGCATCACCTCGGGCACCAACGGCGAGAGATCGGCCTCCCGCCCCGCGTCCACTCGGGAGGAGAACCGTGGCTGACAGCATCCGGGTCGTGATCGTCGACGACCACTCCATCTTCCGTTCCGGTCTGCGCGCCGATCTCGACGCCAGTGTGGAGGTGGTGGGGGAGGCAGCGGATGTGCCGTCCGCCATCGCCGTGATCGGCAGGACGCAGCCCGATGTGGTGCTGCTCGACGTGCATCTGCCGGGCGGTCCCGGCGACGACGCGACCGGGGGAGAGGCCGTGATCCGCGGCTCGGCGCCGACCGAGGCACGATTCCTCGCGCTGAGCGTGTCGGATGCCGCGGCCGATGTCGTGCGGGTGATCCGCGCGGGGGCGAGGGGATACATCACCAAGGGCTCATCCGGCATCGAGGTCAGCAAGGCCGTGCATGCCGTGTCCGACGGTGACGCCGTGTTCTCGCCGCGGCTGGCGGGCTTCGTGCTGGACGCGTTCGGGGCGGTCGCCGGGGAGACCGCGACCGCGACCGACGAGCTCGACCGGCTCTCGGCGCGCGAGCAGGAGGTCATGCGCCTGATCGCCCGCGGCTACGCCTACAAAGAGGTCGCGTCCGAGCTGTTCATCTCGATCAAGACCGTCGAGACCCACGTGTCATCCGTGCTGAGGAAGCTGCAGCTGTCATCACGTCACGAACTCACCGCCTGGGCTTCGGAGCGGCGACTGCTGTAGCCGACGCGTGTCGGGCCGCTCTGGCCGCGAGGCGCGGTCAGGCTGCGAGCCAGAGGCCCTTCTGGTCGGTGGCGATGGTGAGGCCCGCGGCGACCGTCTCGTCGTCGCCGATCCTGGCGCCACGGACGATGCGTGCTCCGGCGCCTACGTCGGTGCGAACACCCACGTAGGCGTGGTCGCCGATCGCGGCTCCCTGACCGATGTGCGCGTGCGCGTCGACGAACGCACCCTCGCCGATCACGGCGTCTTCGTCGACCCAGGCACCGCGGGCGATGGTCGCCCCGGCCCCGACGCGCGCACCCGGTTCGATGTAGGCACCCGCTTCGATGTGCGCCTTCGGATGCACCTTCGCGCCGTGCGCGACGAGACCTCGGCCGTTCGCGTGCTTGCGGTACCGCAGCGTCGCGCCCTGGTCGTTCTCGATGTCGACGTAGTTCTTGCCCACGATTCCTCCCGTGCTCCGGAGTTCTCCGGATATATCAACAACCACGGCAGGGGCGGATTCATTCCCTCGGATGGATGTGGTCAGCGCTGGCAGACCGGGCACCAGAACGTGATGCGCTCCCGGGTGGGATCCGCGCCCTGCTCACCGCGGCGGATGAGGGTTCCGCAGCGGCGGCACGGGCGTCCGGCGCGGCCGTATACCCAGGTGCCCTGACCAGGACGATCGATGCCGGTGAAGGTCCGGTGGCGACGGTCGCGGTTGGCGCGGATGGTGCGCACTCCGAGGTCGAGGAGGGCGGCCACGTCGACCTCCGGCGCGGGGCGTGTCGGCAGGATTCCGCGGAGGAACAGGAGTTCTGCGGCATACTCGTTGCCGAAACCTGCGACGTTGCGCTGATCAAGGAGAGCGACGTGGATGCTGCGGGTGTCGGCGCCGAGTCGTCGGATGGCCTCCGCCGCGTCCCAGTCGTCCGCGAGCGGATCCGGCCCCAGGTACCCGACGAGCTGATCCTCGTCGCGGGTGGGGCCGACCTCGATCTCGGCGATGTCGACGCCCACGGCTTCGTGCTCGTCCGTGCCGACGATCGCTCGGACCTTGAACGCCGGGTGCCGCCACTTCTCACCCGGCCGATAGAGGAACCATGCACCGTCCATGCGCAGATGCGAATGGAGCGTGCTGTCGCCGATGCGCGCGAGGAGATGCTTGCCGCGAGGCACCACCCCGTGCACCTGCTGCCCGGTGAGGTCGAGCGTCGCGAACCGCGGCACGCGGAGGTCGAAGCGGGTGACTTCGGCTCCGGCCAGCGCCTCGTCGAGACGCCGCGCGGTGCGGAAGACGGTATCGCCCTCCGGCATCAGGAGCCCTCGCTGGCGGCGGCAGGCGGAGGCGGGGGCGACACCGGGTGCGGCGAGTCGAGGTGCGGCGGCACGGGGTGGGGCGAGGGAGGGGATGCGGTGATCGCGGTGCGGGCGAGCATGTCGCGCGCGAGCATCGTGCTGCCGGCGACCGCGGCCGGCATGATGGCGACCGCTCCGCCCGGTATCAGGAAGCACAGCTGGGTCGCAACGCCGAAGCCGAGCACGCGTGCGCGGCTGCCGGAGAACAGCGCGGCACGGTCGGAGGGACTCAGGTCGCGGGCGTCGAAGGCGCGTCCCGTGAGCTCGCGCGCGAGCAGCCGCCCGGTCAGGACAACTCCGGCGACAGGCCCGAGGAAACCGCCGACAGCAGGGATGAGCCCGATCAGGAGGACGCCGATCGCGATCAGGATGCCGAGCAGCACCAGGCGCAGCCCCTCGCCGAGGGTCGTCCAGAAGCTGCCACCGTCGGCGGGCGGGGCTCCGCCGAGGTCGAGCTCGACCGCGCGCCAGATGCGCTGGTAGAACGGGTCGCCGATCGTCAGGGTCAGGGCGCTGAAGACGACGCTGGCGAGCGCCAGGGCTGCGGCAACGACAACGAAACCGACCGCGGCGCGCAGCAGGCCCTTCCACGGCTCGAGCCATCCCTCGGCGAACGGCGTCAGCCACGATGACACCGTGGGCAGACCGATCACCAGCGGGACGAGAGCGGCCGCGAGCACGACGAGGGCGATGATCGCGGGGATCAGACCGAGCACCATGAGTCCCGGCCGGGTGCGCCACAGTCCGAATCCGCGCAGCAGGGTGCGGATGCCGGCGGCGAACTCTCGGATCATGACATCCAGCGTAGGTGCGTCAGTAGTGGTAGCGCGCCTGCAGGATGATGACCTGATGGTCGTCGGCGGTGTAGACCAGTCGGTTCGTCTCATCGATGCGCCGAGACCAGGCTCCGGCAAGAGCGTGTTTGAGCGGTTCGGGCTTGCCGATCCCCTCGAACGGGTCGTCGCGCATCACGTCGGTGAGGAGGAGGTTGATGCGTTTCAGCGTCCGACGATCCTCGGTCTGCCAGTGGACGTAGTCCTCCCGCCCCTCGGCGGTCCAGACGAGAAGTCGCGCGGTCATGCCTCGTCGAGTGGGTGTTCTGCGACCTCGCCCGCCTGCGCCGCGGCGAGGGCGGCGAGCAGACGGTTCGCGTTCGCCGGGGAGCGGAGAAGGTGGCTGGTCTCGATCAGCGAGTCGTACTCCGACTTCGACATGAGAACGGCGGACCCGCGGCGGGACACGATCTCGATCTCGGAGTGATCGAGGTTCACGCGCTCGATCAGGCCGAAGAGATCACGGCGGGCTTCGCTGGTTGTGATGGCCATTTCCTCACCTCTCTCGTACCACTTATGGTACCACTCGAACGGTTCAGACGACCTTGCGGAGGGTGTATCCGCGGGGAGTGGCCACGAACCCGGCCTCCTGCAGGGCGACGGCGAGCAGGGTGCCGTACACGCCCTCGCCGTTGATCTTCTCGACGGTCAGGGTGTCGAGGCGTCTGGTGCGTGCCGTCGCGGCCAGGTCGGCGGCGGCGGCGCGCAGCACCTCTTCGTCGTCGCTGAACGACAGCACGGTGCGGCCGCCGCGTTCGAGGGAGAGCACGAGCGTGCCGTCGACCAGCACGACCAGTCCTCCCGCCTTGCGCCCAGGGCGATGCGAGACGCCGTCGAGCTTGGGCCACCCGAGCGCGGCGCCGTAGGGGTTCGCGGGGTCGGTGGCGGCGAGCGTCACGGCCGTGCGCGGCGGCGGATCGGCGAGCCCGGCGTAGGTTCGCAGCCGGTCGACCGTGCCGGAGGCGGCGAACTGCGCGGCACCGAGCTTCTCGATCACGTAGCCGCGGCGGCAGTGCCCTGCTTCTTCGAACCCGGCGAGGACGCGGTACGCCTGGGCGAAGCCACCGGGAACGCCCTCGGCCTGCACGGCGCCGCGGGTGACCACGCCGTAGCGATCGAGCAGGAGGCCGGCGGTGACGGTGGCTCGGCGCGCGGCGTCGGTTTCGAGTGGGGGCAGCATCGACCAGCGCCCGCCGATCGACGTGGGGCGGGGAGTCGAGCCCGTGAGCGACATGCCCCGATAGGTGCGGGCCCGCGGAGCCCTGCGCTTCACCTTGTGGGCTTGGGAACCCCCGGCCAGCAGAGAGCGGATCGGCGCGAACGTGTCGTTGGTGACATAGCCCGACCACGTGAGCGACCACAGCGCCTCGAGGACGGACTGCTCGTTCTCGGCCGCGGCCATCTCCTTCAATTGACTCGCGAAGTAGGCGCCGCCGACGTCGAGCGCGATGAGGATCCGCGACTCCAGCGAATCCGGTGCGATCTCGGCGTCGCGCTCGGGGAGGGTGAAAGGCGCGAGGTCGACGGGATGCAGCGAGACCCAGCCGTCGCGTCCCGGCAGGGTGCCGTGGCCGGACCAGATGACCTCGCCCGCGGCCGTGAGCTCGTCGAGCATCCCCGGGGAGTAGTCGCGCACCCTGGACGGCAGCACGAGCGACTCCCACGCGCTCGCGGGGATCGGGACGCCGGCGAACTGCTCGATCACGGTGAGCACCCCGTCGACGCCCTCGAGCGGTCGGCCGATGTGCTGCCAATCCGGGAGGAAGCGCGCGTACGCCTCGGGAGAGACCGGTTCGACCGAGCCGCGGATGGCCGCGAGCGAGCGCATGCGAAGCCGACGCAGCACCTCGGAGTCGCACCACTCGATCGCGTCGCCGCTGCCTGCGGCCTCCGGCAGGAAGTAGCCGCTCGTGAGCCTCCCTGTCGTCTCCAGCCGCTGCAGGGTGTGCCGGGCCACCGCGGCGCCGAGGCCGAACCTCGTGGCGACGGCATCCGTCGTGAACGGGCCGTGCGTGCGCGCGTGGCGGGCCACCAGGTCGCCGAGCGGGTCGGCGACGGGTTCGAGGAAAGCGACGGGGATCCCGGTTGGGAGCGCAACGCCCAGCGCGTCGCGCAACCGTCCAGCGTCTTCGATCGCGGCGACACGGTTCGCGCCGGCGATCGTCACGGGGATCGCGCGGCGCGCGCTCACCAGCTCGTCCAGCAGGGCGGTGGCGGTGGCCGCCTCGACGGTCTCGCCTGCCTCGCTGGTGAGGCTCCCCGGGTCGAGGCGCAGGGCGACCTCTTCGGCGTCGAGGGGCCCGAGCATGCGCAGGAGGTCGGCGACGCCTTCGAGGCCGCGGGCGCGACGGTCGGGGGCGAGGCGCTGGGCCTCGCGCTCGAACTGGGCGATCACGTCGGGGTCGAGCAGCTCACGCAGCTCCACGGTGCCGAGGAGTTCGCCGAGCAGCGCGGGGTCGACCGACAGCGCGGCCGCCCGACGCTCGGCGAGGGGTGAGTCCCCTTCGTACATGAACGCGCCGACGTAGCCGAACAGCAGGTCGCGGGCGTAGGGCGAGGGCTGGCCCGGTTCCGTCTCGACCAGCCGGATGCGGCGGTCGGCGATCGAGGTCGCGAGCTTCCGCAGCGACGGGAGATCGTAGACGTCCTGCAGCACCTCGCGCAGGGTCTCGAGGATCACGGGGAACGTCGGATGCCGTCTGGCCACCTCGAGGAGTTGCGCCGACCGCTGTCGCTGCTGCCAGAGCGGGGTGCGCTTGTTCGGGTTCATGCGCGGCATGAGCAGGGCGCGTGCGGCGCACTCCCGGAACCTTGAGGCGAACAGGGCGGAGCCGCCCACCTCCTGGGTGACCACATGCTCGAGCTCTTCGGGGTCGAACACGAACAGTTCGGCACCAGGAGGTTCGGCCTCGGCATCCGGGATCCGCACGATGATGCCGTCGTCGCTCGCGACCGCCGAGCCCTCGACGCCGAGCCGTTCGCGCACCCGGGCGTTGATCGCGAGGGCCCAGGGCGCATGCACCTTCATGCCGTACGGGGAATGAAGGATGACACGCCAGTCGCCGACCTCGTCGCGGCCGCGCTCGACTGTGAGCGTGCGGTCGGTGGGGAGCGTGCCCGTCGCCTCGCGCTGCTCGGAGAGGTGCGCCATGAGATTCGCACGCGCCTGCTCGTCGAGGCCCGCGTCGATGAGCCGCTGCTGCGCCTTTTCGGGGGCGGCGGACGAGACCTCCCGCGAGAACGCCCCCAGCGCCTCGCCGAGCTCGAACGGACGCCCGATGCCGTCGCCATGCCAGAACGGCACCTTTCCCGGCTGGCCGTATGCGGGGATCACATTGACGCGGTCATGGGTGATCTCGGCGATGCGCCAACTCGTGGTGCCGAGGGTGAACACGTCGCCCACCCGGGATTCGTAGACCATCTCCTCGTCGAGCTCGCCCACCCGTGCGCCCGTCGACTCGCCCGCGACGAAGACGCCGAACAGTCCTCGGTCGGGGATCGTGCCCCCACTGGTGACCGCGATGCGCTGCGCGCCGGGGCGCCCGGTGAGAGTGCCGGCATCGCGGTCCCACACCAGTCGTGGCCGCAGCTCGGCGAACTCGTCGGAGGGGAAGCGGCCCGCCAGCAGATCGAGAGTCGCCTCGTAGGCCGATCGCGGAAGTGACTGGAAGGGGGCGGAACGGCGCACGGTCTCGAACCACTCCTCGACGCTGATGGCGCCGAGGGCGCTCGCGGCGACCGTCTGCTGTGCCAGGATGTCGAGCGGATTGCGCGGCACCTGGATGGCCTCGATCTTGCCCGCCAGCATCCGCTCCGTCACGATCGCGGTGTGCAGCACATCTCCGCGGTGCTTGGGGAACAGGGCGGCCCGACTGATCTCGCCCACCTGGTGGCCGGCGCGGCCCACACGCTGCAGGCCGGAGGCGGCCGAGGGGGGAGCCTCGACCTGGATGACGAGGTCGACGGCGCCCATGTCGATGCCGAGTTCGAGGCTGCTCGTCGCGACCACGCAGCGCAGCACCCCTGATTTCAGCTCCTCTTCGACCTGGGCGCGCTGCTCCTTCGACACCGAGCCGTGGTGGGCCTTGGCCAGCACGGGGTCGGCGCCTGCGGTCGCTCCCGCCTGCGCCATCATGGCCGCAGGCACGGTCGCTGCCGGAAGCTCGACGCCGATGCGCTCGGAGTAGATCTCGTTCAGGCGCCCCGTGAGGCGCTCAGCCAGGCGGCGGGAGTTCGCGAACACGATGGTCGAGTTGTTCTGCAGGATGCGGTCGACGATCGCCTCCTCCACATGCGGCCAGACCGAACCGGTGACCTCGCTGTACTCGGCATCTGCCGCCTCGCCGGGGACGCCGGGAGGCGGCGGCGGATTGGTCATGTCGTCCATGGGCACGACGACACCGAGCTCGAACGTCTTCGATGCCGGCGGCGCCACGATCTCGACCGGCGCCGCGCCGCCGAGGAACCGGGCCACCTCGTCGATGGGGCGGACCGTCGCCGAAAGGCCGATCCGCTGCGCTGGCACCTCGATGCCGTTCGCGCGGCGGAGGGCGTCGAGACGCTCCAGGCTCACGGCGAGGTGGGCGCCGCGCTTGGTCGCCGCGACCGCGTGCACCTCGTCGATGATCACGGTGTGCACGCCGCGCAGGGTCTCGCCCGCACGGCTCGTGAGCATGAGGTAGAGCGACTCGGGGGTCGTGATGAGGATGTCGGGCGGATCGGACACCAGCTTGCGTCGATCGCTCGACGTGGTGTCGCCCGACCGCACCCCGACGGTGACCGCCGGCGCCGGCACACCCAGGCGCCTGGCCGACTGACCGATGCCGATCAGGGGGGAACGGAGGTTGCGCTCCACGTCGACGCCCAGGGCCTTCAGCGGCGAGATGTAGAGGATGCGCGTGCGCGGATCGCCCTTCGCCGGAGGGGCCGCCTCGTCCATGCGCTCGCGGAACACGCTGTCGATCGCCCAGAGGAACGCGGACAGGGTCTTGCCCGAGCCGGTGGGCGCGACCACGAGCGCGTGCTTGCCCGCCGAGATGGCATCCCATGCCCCGGCCTGGGCGGCGGTGGGCGCGGGGAACGCCCCCCGGAACCAGTCTTGCGTGGCGGGGGTGAAACGGTCGAGCACGTCGCTCACCCCTCCATCTAAGTCGACGCCACCGACATCGGGGCCATGACGGGGTCACGCCTGCACGACGAGGTCACGCCTGCACGAGCCGAAGGGGCATCCGGTCGTGCAGGCGTGTTTCGGTCGTGCAGGCGTGACGTGCATCGCGGCCGGGCCGTCAGACGACTTCGCGCACGGCGCCCTCCTCGTCGATCTCGAGCGTGAGGTCGAGGTCGAGCCGCGCGAGGAACGCGTCGTCGTGGCTGACGATCAGCACGGCGCCCCGGTAGGCGCGGAGCGCTTCGACGAGCTGGTCGACCGTGTCGAGGTCGAGGTTGTTCGTCGGCTCGTCCAGCACCACGAGATGCGGGGCGGGGTCGGTGAGCAGGAGCTTCGCCAACGCCACACGGAACCGCTCGCCGCCGGACAGCGCGGCGACCGGTCTCTCGGCCGTCGCGCCGCGGATCAGGAACCGGGCGAGGCGGTTGCGCAGCTCCTTCTCCGGCACCTGTGGGGCCGCGGCCGCGATGTTCTCGAATACCGACCGCTCCTCGTCGAGGCCGTCGACCCGCTGCGGCAGGTAGCCGATCTGATCGGTGAGGGCCTCGGCACGCAGCGTCGGCCGTTCCGGACTCAGGACTTCCGCGCCAGGATCCTCTTCCGATGTGGATCGCAAGGTGAGTCCGGACGGGTCTCCTTGGTCGCGCACACCGCTGGCGACCAACCGCTCCACCAGCGTGGTCTTCCCCGCGCCGTTCCGCCCGATCAGGGCGACGCGCTCCGGCCCCTGGATGACCCACGCCCGCTCGTCATCGCCGATCTCGGCGATGCGGCGGGTGCGTGAGACCTGCGGATCGGGCAGCTCGATCTTCATCGAGCTGTCGGACCGCACGCGCCGACCGGCCTCGTCGAGCATCGAACGCGCCGCGTCCTCCTTCGCGCCGACCTCGGTGCGGAGCTTGCCGGCAGACACCTCGGCGGCCATCTTCCGGCCGTGCGCGATGATCTTCGGCACCCGCTTCTCGATCTCGGCCTTCTTCGCCGTGCGAGCGCGATGAGCGAGCTTGACCTCTGCCTCGATCCGCTGGCGCTTCTCCTTGCGGAGGGCCTGGGCGGCGGCGACCTCGGCCTGCTTCGCGGCATCCTGCTCCGTATCCAGCCACGCCCGCCACTCGGAATACGGACCGCCGAACACGCTCAGCGTCTGGGCGTAGAGCTCTGCGGTGTCATCCATCAGTTCGAGCAGCGACAGGTCGTGGCTGACGACGATGAGCGTTCCCTTCCAGGCGCGCACCATCGCCGCGAGCTTCGCCCTGGCATCCCGGTCGAGGTTGTTGGTCGGTTCGTCGAGGAGCGTGATCGGCGCGCGGCGCAGACGGATGCCGGCGATCGCGACGAGCACCGCCTCACCGCCGGACAGCTCTCCGACCCTGCGGTCGAGGAACTCCGGGGCGAGCCCGGCCTCCGCCAGCGAGGCCTCGGCGCGTGCCTCGATGTCCCAGTCGTCGCCGACCGCATCGAAGTGCGCGGGATCGACGTCGCCCGCGGTGATCGCCCGCACGGCGTCGAGCGCTGCGGACACGCCGAGGAGTTCGGCGACGCGGCGGTCGACGTCGAGGGTGAGCTGCTGCGGGAGGTACGCGACCTCGCCCGAGGGGGTGACGGTGCCCGAGGTCGGAACGAGCTGGCCGGCCATCAGACGGAGCAGCGTCGACTTGCCGGCGCCGTTGCGACCGACGAGGCCCGTGCGGCCGGAGCCGAACGCGCCGGAGATGCCGTCGAGAGCGACAGATCCGTCCGGCCAGGTGAAGGTGAGCCGGTCGAGGACGACCGACGCGTGAAGGGTGGTGGGGGTTGACATGAGTGTCTCCTGTCGAGTGCGAGGGTGCACTGACACCGAGCCCCTGCCGGGCCGTGTAGACATCACGGAGTGCGGAGGAGAGGGTCTGCCGTGGAGTCGGCGATCGTCGGGTCAGCGCGCGGAAAGAGGAGCGCGGAGGCGACGGATCAGATCAAAGGACTTCCAGACACGGCGGACAGGACTCCCCGACGATACCCGGGCGTGTCGCTGTTGCGCAACCCGGGCGTGTCGGACATCCGCGCTGAGCTACTCCTTGGCGATCCCCTCGATCCACTTCGTGAGGAAGCGGTGCACGTCGGCGAGCTCCTCCTCGGAGATGCTGTGCGTGAGCCCCGTGTACACCCGGCCGGACAGGTCGGAGTGCGCGGGCAGCCACTGCGCCGTGTGATCGACGAGTGCGGGCGGGATGACATCGTCGTGCGTGCCGCGGCCCCAGAAGACCGGCGGGCGCAGCTCGGCCAGGGTCTCGTCGCCCGGAAGCTCGCCCGACGCGGCGTATCCGCTCAGGGCGACCACCGCGCCGAAGTGGTCGGGTGCCAGGCGCAGGGCCTGCAGCGACACGGCGGCGCCCTGCGAGAACCCGAGCAGTGCGACCGAAGGGGCATCCCGTGCGACGTCGTCGAGCCAGCGCAGGAACGCCTCGGCCGCGACGGTCACCGCCTCGGGGCTGCGACCGTCGAGCCCCTCGATCGCGTACCAGGAGCGCCCAGGCATGGGCCACGGCGGAGCGAGGGGAGCCGCGACGGATGCGACGGCGATGTCCTTCGGGAGGTGAGGGACGAGTCCGAAGAGATCGTGTTCGTCCGCGCCGTACCCGTGCAGCAGCACGAGCAGCGGCATCCGCTCGCGCTCGAGGTGCGACCACCGGGTCGCGCTGTCGTCGATCGTCAGGTTCTCGCTCACACCGCCATCCTGCCAGGGGGTGCCGACGTGCTGCCGGTGTCGATCGGGGGAGGCGGCTGGTAGAAAGGACACATGGCGGTCCGCACACCTGATCCCGAGCCGGAGCCCGAAGACGACGGTCTCGGAGGCTTCCGGGATGCGAACCCGCCCGTTCCGGATGCGAACCCCGGTTGGCTGAGCGAGTTCGAGCTCGAAGAGGCGCGGCGCCGACTGCCCATGCTCTATGTCGAGGCGATCCCGGTGCGCACCGACGGCTTGGGGCAGGTGACCGAGATCGGCATCCTGCTGCGCTCCACGCCGATGGGTGAGATGACCCGCACGATCGTGTCCGGACGCGTCCGGTTCGGCGAGACGATCCGCGATGCGCTGTTCCGTCACGTCGAGAACGACCTCGGGCCGATGGCCTTCCCGCTGCTGCCGCCGCAGCCGCTGCCCTTCACGGTGGCGGAGTACTTCCCGATCCCGGGCGTGAGCGCTTTCCACGACGACAGGCAGCACGCCGTGTCGCTGGCCTTCGTCGTCCCGGTCACCGGCACGTGCGAACCGCGTCAGGATGCGTTGGAGGTCACCTGGTTCTCGCCGGAGGCCGCGGGGTCGGATGCCGTCGCCGCCGAGATGGAGAACGGCAGGGGCACCCTCATCCGTCAGGCTCTCGCCAGCCTCGGTCTCCTCCGCTGACACCCCCTCCTCCGCGCCTCCGCGGGGGTCCGTCGTGCCGATCTCACCGTCGACCCTTGCGCCGTCGAATCTAATGGGCTAGAAAGTAGACCATTAGTCCAATCGGCAAAAGGATGCTTGACATGGATGCTTCGACAACGACGTCTCGTGGCACGGAACAACCAACGGAGCGCAGTCTCCGCGGGAACCTCGGAGCGGTCTCCGTCACCTTCATGGTGATCGCGGCCGCGGCACCGCTCACGGTCGTCGGGGGACTCGTCCCCATCGGCTACCTCGTGGGCAACGGCATCGGGTTCCCGGTCATGTTCCTCGTGGCCACCGTGATCCTGCTGCTCTTCTCGGTGGGCCTCACGGCGATGAGCCGCTACCTCCCCAAAGCGGGATCCTTCTTCGTGTTCGCCACCCACGGGCTCGGCCGTACACCCGGTCTGGCCACGGCGTACCTGGCGCTGGTCTGCTACACGACCGTCCAGATCGCGGTGTTCTCGTACCTCGGTGCGACCATCAGCTCCAGCATCGTCCTCCTCGGGGGACCGGAGATCCCGTGGTGGCTGCTCACACTCGCCTCGGTCGCGCTCGTCGGCGCCCTCGGCTACCGGCAGATCGAGCTCAGCTCACGCGTGCTCGTGGTGGTGCTGCTCGCCGAGATCGGCATCGTGGTGCTGCTGGGCGTGGTGATCCTCCTCACCGGCGGGGCCGACGGCGTGACCTTCGGCTCGTTCCTGTTGCAGAACGTGCTCTCCGGTGCCCCGGCGCTGGGGCTCATGTTCGCGATCGCGAGTTTCATCGGGTTCGAGTCGACGGTCGTGTATCGCGACGAAGTGCGCGACCCGGAGCGCACGATCCCTCGCGCCACCTACGCCTCGGCCATCGTGATCGGCGTGTTCTACGCCTTCGCCGCGTGGGCCATCGTGGTCGGGGTCGGGGAGGGTGCGGTGATCGACGAGGCCGCCGCCGACCCGACCACCCTGATCACCCGCGTCACCGAGCAGTACCTCGGACCGATCGGGTCGATCGCCGTCGCGGTGCTGTTCCTCGGGAGCATGTTCGCCGCGGTCCTGTCGCTGCACAACGTGCTGACCCGCTACCACCACTCGATGGCCAATGCGCGTCTGCTGCCCGACCGGGTCGGGGCGGTGCACGGCCGTCACGGCTCGCCGCACGTCGCATCGATCGTGCAGGTGGCGACCTCCGGCATCGCGATCATCGTGCTCGCCCTGATCGGCTTCGCGCCGGAGAACATCTTCTCCTGGTTCGCGGGCATCGGCACCCTGGCCATCGTGATCCTGATGGCGGTGACCTGCCTCGCCGTGGTCGTGTACTTCGCCCGCACGAGGGCGCTGCGAAGCCCCTGGCACACGGTCATCGCCCCCGTCCTCGGATTCGTCGGGCTCGCGGTCTCTGCCGTGCTGATCGCCGCCAACTTCCCGCTGCTGGTGAGCGACGTCGATGCGGACGGCAATCCAGCCTGGGGACCGATCAGCATCACGCTCGTCGCCGTCGTGGTGATCGCCCCGGTGATCGGGCTCGTGCAGGCCGCGATCATGCGCGTGAAGGTGCCAGAGGCGTACGCCCAGATCGTGCGCCGCTTCGACGAGAACGCCTGACCTCGCAACCGCCGCTCCGCACGCTCGCACTCGAAGGATGGACATCATCAGCACCCCCGCCCTGCCCCGACCCCTGATCGGCGTCTCCGGACGACGCCTGCGCGGCGCCGCGATCGGCGCACCGCACGGTTTCGCCGACGCACCGCTCGAGGCGTATCTCAGCGAGTACGCGACCTCGGTGCTCCGCGCCGGCGGCCTCCCCGTGCATCTGCCGATGGACGCCGAACCGGCCGAGCTCGTCGAACGACTCGACGGCGTCGTCATCGTCGGAGGTGACGACGTCGACCCCCGCCTGTACGGGCAGGTCCCCGGTCCGTTCACCCCGCTGGTCGATCCGCAGCGCGACGCGTTCGAGGCCGGGCTGATCGAGGCCGCGATCGAGGGTGGTCTCCCGCTCCTCGGTGTGTGCCGCGGCGCGCAGCTGCTCAACGTCGTCCGCGGTGGCACGCTGCGCCAGCATCTCGCTCCGGGCGAGGGGGAGTCGCACGGCTCCTACGCCTACCCCCGCGCGCACCGCGTGCACGAGGTGAGGCTCTCCGCCGGCAGCGTGGCACACGCGCTCTACGGCGAGAGCACACGCGTCAACTCGTTCCACCATCAAGCGGTCGACGTGCCGGGGCACGGCGTGATCGTGACCGGCTGGGCGCCGGACGGCGTGGTCGAGGCCATCGAGCTCGAGGGGCACCCGGTGGTCGGGGTGCAGTGGCATCCCGAGACGTTCGACGGCGACCCGATCTTCGGGTGGCTGGTCGATCAGGCACAGGCATATGCGGCGCACGGCGCCGCTTCCCAGACGCAGAACGTCGCCTAGGCGACGCAGAACAGGAGAAGAAATGCGACACGCAGAGAAGAACGCCTTCCTCACCGGAGCGGGCTCCGGGATCGGACGCGAGACGGCGCTCCGTCTCGCGAGCGAGGGTGCGCGCGTCCTCGTCACCGACGTCTCCGCCGAGGGGGCGGCCGAGACCGTGCGCCTGATCGAGGCGACAGGGGGCAGCGCGATCTCGGCCGTGGTCGACGTGCGCTCGCGGGAGCAGATCCGGGCGGCGGTCGACCTCGCCCGCCAGACGTGGGGCTCGCTGCACCTGCTCGTCAACAACGCCGGAGTCGTCACGGAGCACTCGTTCGAGACCCTCACGGAGGAGGCCTGGGACTTCGTCTTCGACATCAACCTCAAGGGGCAGTTCCTCGTCGCGCAGGAGGTCGCGCCGCTCATCGCCGAGTCCGGCGGAGGCGCGATCGTGAACCTGTCGACCGTCGAGGCACTGGTCGTGGTGACGAGCACCGGCACTGCTCAGCCGCACTACAACGCCAGCAAGGGCGGCGTCCCCATGCTCACCAAGGCCCTCGCGGTGGAGCTCGCGGCGAAGGGCATCCGGGTGAACTGCGTCGCCCCCGGCCCCATCGCCACCGACTTCTTCGACTACGAGAGCGTCACGAGCGACGAGGCGCTGGAGTTCATGAAGCAGCGGCTGCTCGTGCCGCGCGTGGGCCTGCCGTCCGACATCGCCGCCGCCGTATCCTGGCTGCTCAGCGACGAGGCGTCCTGGATCGACGGCATCCAGCTCCCCGTCGACGGAGGGTGGCTGACGCGATGATCGACGATGTGCGCCTCGCGCCCGACGAGTTGGAGGCCGCCGGCATCCGCACGGTCATCGTGGCCACGCCCGACATGCAGGGCCGGCTGGTCGGCCGTCGCATCCCGGTCGAAGGCTTCGGCCGCGTGGTCGAGAACGGCGTCGACATCTGCACGTGCGCCTGGGCGTGGGACATCGACCAGGGACTCGAGCTGATCGATGCGAACAGGTTCGCGCTGTGCGGCATGCACAACGGCGTGCCGGACGTCACCCTGATCCCCGACCTCGAGACGCTGCGACCTGCGGCCTGGCTCGAGGGTGTGGCGATCTGCCTCGCCGACCCGGTCGACGTGCACACGCACGAGCCGATGCCCATCTCGCCTCGCGTGATCCTGAAGCAGGAGCTGGCGCGGATCAGGGGGATGGGCCTCACCCCGCTCGCGGGCACCGAGCTGGAGTTCTACCTTTTCCGCAACGACCCCCGGGAGCTGCGGCGCTCCGGCTTCCGCGACCTCGACCCGACGACTCTCACGCCGTCGGACTTCATGATCCACGAGGGCAACCTCTACGAGCCGTTCTTCCAGAAGCTGCGCTCCGACCTCCGCGCGAGCGGCATCCTCGTCGAGGCCGCGCAGAGCGAATGGGGACTCGGGCAGTGGGAGATGACCTTCGAGTACGGCGACCCGCTGGAGATGGCCGATCGGCACGCGCTCTACAAGCTGGCGGTGCGCGACACCGCGGCGCGCGCCGGCATGTCGGCGACGTTCATGGCCCGGCCTCTCAACGACCAGCCCGGATCCTCCTGCCACGTGCACGTGTCGTTCGTCGACGACGATGGCACCGCGGTGTTCTGGGACGAGTCGGCACCGGATCACCTCAGTGCACGGATGCGGTCGGCGATCGCCGGAGCCCTGGAGCACGCACCCGCGCTGATGGCCTGGTACGCGCCGACGGTCAACTCCTATCGACGCAGCAACTCGTCCGACGTGGCGGGGAGCGGACAGACCTGGGGGTTCGACAACCGCACGACGACCGTGCGTGTGGTCGGGCATTCCGCGAAGGCGCTGCGCTTCGAGTTCCGCCTGCCCGGCGCCGACACGAACCCGTACCTCACCCTCACCGGAGTCCTCGCCTCGGCCCGCGACGGCATGGAGAAGGAGACCGTGCTCGGCGACGCCGTGGTCGGCAGCGCCTACGACCTCCCCGGCGACGACGCCATGCCGACGGATCCTCGGCGGGCGAGCATCCTGTTCGGCGAGAGCCCGCTCGTGCGGGACCTGCTGGCCCCCGAACTCATCTCGCACCAACAGGTGCTCCTCGACCACGAGTGGACCACGTTCATGTCTCGCGTCACGGACTGGGACCTGCACCGCTACTTCGATCGGATCTGACATGACCTATCCCGCCCTGCGCACCTGGATCGGCGGCGTCGCCGAGGAGAGTCCGGAGAGCGACGGCACGTGGCTGCACGACCCCAACACCGGCGAGGCGCTCGCGGCTTCGGCGTCGAGCTCGCTCGACCAGGTCGATCGTGCGGTGGCGGCCGCACAGGAGGCGCACGACGACGCACGGTGGCGCGGACTCGCTCCGGAGCGCAGGGCCGAGAAGCTCATGGCCCTCGCCGACTGGCTCGACGAGCGCGCCGAGGAGATCGCACACCTCGACGCCCTCAACAGCGGCGTGCCGATCGCGGTCACCCGGCTCTTCGGCGGGGCGAACGGTGCGACGCTGCGAGACGCGGCGCGGCGGGCGGTCGAGGTCGGCGATGTGCGCGAGCTGCCGTCCGATCAGGGCGGTGTGCATGTTCGTCGAGTGCCGTGGGGCCCGACGGCCCTGATCCTGCCGTGGAACGCCCCGAGCGCGATGGCCGTGAAGAAGACGGCGTTCGCGCTCGCCGCAGGAGCCGCCGTCGTGCTCAAGCCCTCATCGTTCTCGCCGTGGAGCGCACAGCTGCTGCTGGAGGGTGTGCACGAGGCCGGCATCCCCGACGGCGTGGTCGGCCTCGTGCAGGGCAGCGGCGGAGTCGGTCGCGCCCTCGTGGCGGACGAGCGGATCGCGGCCATCTCGATGACGGGCTCGACGCCGACCGGTCGCGCCATCGCCGCGACGGCCGCCCCCCGCTTCGCCCGCCTGCAGTTGGAACTGGGGTCGAACAACGCCGCGATCGTCCGTGCGGACGCCGACCTGGATCAGGCGGCGTCGTCGCTGGCAGACGGCGTCCTCAAGCTCTCCGGCCAGTGGTGCGAGGCGCCGCGCCGGGTGCTCGTCGACCGCGAGCGCCGCGACGAGCTCGCGGGACGCCTGATCGCCGAGTTCGGACGACGCGCGATCGGGTCGAGCCTCGACGAGGCGACAGAGGTCGGCCCCGTGGCCTTCGCCGCGCGCAGGGACGAGCTGGTCGCGCAGCGCGAGCGTCTGGCCGCTGCCGGTGCCGAGGTGCTGCAGGTGTCGCAGGTGCCGGCGCAGGGATGGTTCTTCGAGCCCACCGTGGCGGTGCTCGACGGGCCCGGTCTCCCGGACGAGGTCTTCGGGCCGATGCTCCTCGTGGGCGGATACGCCGACGAGGACGAGGCTGTCGCCCTCGCGAACACCGGTCAGGTCGGACTCGCCGGCTACGTGTTCGGTGCCGATGAACCGGCCGCTGCGGCACTGGGCGAGAGGCTCATCGCCGGCGAGGTCAAGGTCAACGGCACGAGTGTGCTCGACATGGCACCCGACTCGGCGCAGAGCTTCTTCGGGGCGAGCGGCCTTGGCGGGCACGGCGACGCCGATGTGCTTGACTTCTTCGTGGGGAAGCAGGTCGTGGGGCGGGACCGCCCCGGACTTCCCCTGTGATCGGAGGAGCACGGATGAGCGAGCGTGACGACGCGCCGCACGACTTCTCCCGTGCCGTGCTCCAGCCCGTGTCCGGGTACCAGGCCGTCGCCGGGTTCCTCCGCCGCGAGATGGCGCTCGGTCGCATCCGACCGGGTGACCGCCTCCCCCCGGAGCGGAAGCTCGCCGAGCAGCTCGGGGTCTCGCGCGAGACGCTGCGGCAGGCGCTGCGCATCCTCGAGGGGAGCGGTCAGATCGTGATCTCGCGCGGGGCGTCCGGTGGGGCGTTCGTGCAGGATGCCGCGCTCGACCCGAGACTCATCCGCGAAGAGGTGCGCACCCGGTCGGCCGAGATCGGGGAGCTCACCGAGTTCCGTGCGATCGTCGAGTCCGGAGGGGCGGCGTTGGCCGCGACGCGCCGCAGCGACGCCGACCTCGAGGCCATGGCGCAGGCGCAGCGCGACCTCGCGGACGCGGTCACGAAGGCGGAGTCGCGCATCGCCGACACCGATTTCCACATCGCGCTCGCCGAGGCGTCGGGCAACTCGTTCGTGCGGGATGCGGTCGAGGAGGCGAGGGTGCGGATGTTCGAGCCGGTCGACCTCATGAGCTTCGACTTCGTGAAGGAGTCGAGCTGGCACGCGCACGAGCAGATCCTCGATGCGGTCCGCCGCGGCGACGCCGAGGCCGCGGATGCCGCGATGCGCGCGCACCTGCACACCACGCGCGAGGAGTTCACCCGCGTCGTGGAGTCCTGACCGTCTGGTCGGAGCTCAGGCGGTGATGCGCGCTCAGGCGGTGGTGAGGCGGGAGAGCTCGGCCACGAACGCGTCGACGTCGGACTCCTCCGTGTCGAACCCGCACATCCAGCGCACCTCGCGGCGGGCGGCATCCCAGTCGTAGAAGCGGAACACGTCGCGGAGCTTGTCGGCGACGCCTTCCGGCAGCGTCGCGAAGACGCCGTTGGACTGCGTGGGCTGGGTGAACTCGACGCCGCGGATCGATCCGTCGGCGATGCCGTCCTCGATCTCCGAGCGCAGTCGTGCCGCCATGGCGTTCGCGTGCCGGGCGTTGCGCAGCCACAGGTCGCCCTCGAGCAGCGCGATCAGCTGTGCCGACACGAACCGCATCTTCGACGAGAGCTGCATGTTGAACTTGCGCGAGAACTTCAGGCCGTCTGCGGCTCCGGGGTTCAGCACGACGATCGCCTCGCCGAGCATGGCGCCGTTCTTGGTCCCGCCGTACGTCAGCACATCGACACCGGCATCGCGGGTGAACGCCCGAAGCGGCAGGTCGAGGGCGGCGGCCGCGTTCGACAGACGCGCGCCGTCGAGGTGCAGTTTCATGCCGCGCTCGTGCGCATGGTCGGCGATCGCGCGGATCTCCTCGGCGGTGTACAGGGTGCCGAGTTCGGTGGACTGGGTGATCGAGACCACGAGCGGCTGGGCGCGATGCTCGTCGCCCCAGCCCCACGCCTCCCGGTCGATGAGCTCGGGGGTGAGCTTGCCGTCGTCGGTGGGGACGGTGAGCAGCTTGAACCCGCCGATCTTCTCGGGCGCGGCCGCCTCGTCGACGTTGATGTGCGCGGTGGACGCCGCGATGACCGCGCCCCAGCGCGGCAGCATCGATTGCAGGCCGGTCACGTTCGCACCCGTGCCGTTGAAGACGGGGAACGCCTCGACGTCGTCGCCGAAGTGCGCCCGGAAGACCTCCTGCAGACGCACGGTGTAGGCATCCTCGCCGTACGCGCTCTGGTGCCCGCCGTTCGCGGCGGCGATGGCCGCGAGGACCTCGGGGTGGATGCCGGAATAGTTGTCGCTGGCGAAGCCGCGGATCGCGGGGTCATGCTGGATGCTCACCTCCCCAGCCTAATTGCCCTACCGGATGTCCCCGGCCCGCCCTACCCTCGAACCCATGGAGCGCACCGCAGCGAAGAGGGCTTTCGGCAACGTCCTCGTCAACACGCTCATCGCGAACGTGACGACGAGCTTCCTCTGGTTCGCCCTCACGTTCTGGGTGTACATCGAGACGCAGTCCGTGTTGGCGACGGGGGTCATCGGCGGCGCCTACATGCTGTTCGTCGCGTTCTTCGCCATGGCCTTCGGCACGATCGTCGACCGCAATCGCAAGCACACCGTCATGGTGATCTCGAGCGTCATCTCGGCCATCGCCTTCCTCGTCGCCGGCGTGCTGTACCTGTGGCAGCCCGAAGCGGCTCTGCTCGATCTGGGCGGCCCCTGGTTCTGGGTGTTCTCCGGCGTGATCCTCTTCGGCGGAGTGATCGAGCAGCTGCGCAACATCGCGCTGTCCACGACCGTCACGCTGCTCATCCCCGAAGAGAAGCGCGCGAACGCCAACGGCCTGGTGGGCACCGTGCAGGGCATCGCCTTCCTCGTCACGAGCGTGTTCTCCGGGCTCTCGATCGGCTTCCTGGGGATGGGATGGACGCTCGCGATCGCGATCGCCGCCATGGCGCTGACGTTCGCGCACCTGCTGTTCATCCGCATCCCCGAGGGGACGCCGCAGCCCGATCCCGATGCGTCGAGCGCCCTCGACTTCCGGGGCAGCGTCCGGGCCATCCGGCTCGCGCCAGGCCTGTTCGCGCTGATCATCTTCTCGACGTTCAACAACCTCATCGGCGGCGTCTACATGGCGCTCATGGACCCCTACGGGCTGACGCTCTTCGATGCGCAGACCTGGGGTTTCGCGCTGGCCTTCGCCTCGACGGGCTTCCTGATCGGCGGCGGTCTCGTGGCGAAGTTCGGCCTCGGGCCCAAGCCCATGCGCACGATGCTGCTCGTCGTCATCGCGATGGGGCTGCTGGGGTCTGTGTTCATGCTGCGCGAGTGGTGGCCGCTGTACGTGGTGGGCATGTGGATCTACATGGCGCTCGTGCCTCCGGTCGAGGCCGCGGAGCAGACGGTGATCCAGAAGGTCGTGCCGTTCGAACGGCAGGGTCGTGTGTTCGGTGTGGCTGCGGCGATGGAGGCGGCGGCGGCCCCGATCACGGCATTCCTGATCGCTCCCATCGCCGAGTTCCTGGTCATCCCGTACATGAACACCTCCGCGGGGCGGCAGCAGTGGGGCTGGCTGCTCGGCGAAGGCGAAGCCCGTGGCATCGCGCTCATCTGCCTGTTCGCGGGACTGATCATGGTCGTGGCCGCCACGCTGGCGTTCTTCACACGTTCGTACCGCAAGCTCACCGAGCTCTATGCCGAGGCGCCGGAGCAGGACGTCGACCACGGCGAGACGAGTGAGGGCGACGGCACCGGCGATCCCGGCGCAGGAGTCGAAGAGGAGTCGTCATCTCCGTCCGACCGCGTCCGACGGAGTGACGCCCCGCCGGTCGTCCCTGGCATGCCCCCCGAGCCTCGCTGAGAGACGGACGATTCGCCGAAGCCACGCGGCGTGACCGGACGGCGGTCGTGCTCAGTCGAGGTCGATCACCCGGTCGTTGAGGTCGGCCGCGTCCTCGTCCCACAGCGTGAGGATACGAGCGGCCAGCGCCTGGGGATCGAGAGTCTTGGCGCGGAAGACCACGGCTGCGGCGCGCAACGGCTCGGCGGCGTCCCGCGCAGCCTTGGCGTAGCCCTGGGCGACCGCCCTGGTCCACGCCTCGCTCGCGGCCTTGACCGCCGCATAGTTCGCACCTCCCGCGAGGGGCCGACCGACCGCGGTGGACGACACGATCGCGAACCGCCCTGCACCGGATGCGCGGAGTGCGACATCGAACGCCCGGCTCGTCGCGCGGACGGCGTCGAGCGCCGGCAGCAGTGCGGCGAAGTCCGCGTCCGACTGCCCCGCGAGACCGCCCCCGCCGCGCCACCCGCCGACCAGCGGGATCACCGCATCGACGGCGTCGATCCGTGCGGCCAGGGTCGTCATCTCCTCGAGCGAGGTCGTATCGGCGACCACGACCTGTGCGCCGGCATCCGCCAGCTCCTGCAGCCGCTGCGTCGACCGGCCGGTCGCGACGACATGGGCGCCTGCGGCGACGAGTGCGCGCGTCGCGGCCAGGCCGGATGCACTGGTCGCACCCGCCAGCAGCACGGTGCGGTCGGAGAGTCGCGCGTCGGTGTGTGCAGCCATGTGCTCCACTCTTCCGGATCGGGGGGGCGTCTGCGGCCGGAACCGGCGGAAGACTCCGCAGATCAGGTTCCGGCCGCAGCGCGGTGCGCCCCAGCGTCACAACGGGAGCGCGCGCCGTGCGCGCGCGGTGGTCAGTCGTCCGTGCCGCGGATGCCGACGGTCGACTCGATGACCGGCTTCATCTTCTTGTCGAGGGTCTCGAAGAACATCGACAGCGGGAACTCGTCGTCCATCACGGCATCCGTGTAGCCCTTGGGTGCGCCGGCGAGGATCTCGTCCGACAGCCCGCGAGCCCACTGCGATGCCGGATGCGGGGTGAGCGTGCCACGGACGAGCTCGTATGCGGCGAGCCAGTGCGCGACCTTGGGGCGGTCGATCGAGTGCCAGTACAGGTCGTCGATCGCGTCACCCAGGGCGACCACGGCATCGGGCACGGCGTCCCAGTCGAAGGCGAGGGCGGTGTCCGTCCAGTGCAGCACGCCGCGCTGGTGCAGCCATGCGAAGAGCAGCTGTCCGCCGACCGCGTCGTAGTTGCGTGTCCGGGTGCCCGTGATCGCGAAGCGGAAGATGCGGTCGAAGATCACGGCGTACTGCACGAGGTGCGCGTAGTCGTGCATCTCCTGCTCAGTCGCGGTGAGCTCCTCACCGTCGGCGATGCGGGCGGCGAGGGCGCGCTCGATCTTCACCGACTCGCGGAACGCCGTCATGTCGCACCGCATCTCCTCGAGCGAGTACAGGAAGAACGGCATCCGCTGCTTGATCATGAACGGATCGAAGGGCAGGTCGCCGCGCATGTGCGTGCGGTCGTGGATGATGTCCCACATCACGAAGGTCTTCTCGGCCATCTGCTGGTCATCGAGCATCGCGGCCGCGCGCTCCGGCAGGTCGAGGTTCGTGATCCCGGCCGCAGCGCGCACGACGCGACGGTAGCGGGCCGCCTCGCGGTCCTGGAAGATCGCGCCCCAGGTGAAGGTCGGGATCTCGCGCATCGCGACGGTCTCGGGGAACAGCACGGCAGAGTTCGTGTCGTAGCCGGGTGTGAAGTCGACGAGCCGCAGCGAGACGAACAGCTTGTTGCCGTAGTCGCCGGCTTCGAGAGCCGCGATGAACTCCGGCCAGATGGTCTCGACGATCAGAGCTTCGACCAGGCGGTCGCTCGAGCCGTTCTGCGTGTACATCGGGAAGACGACGAGGTGACGGATGCCGTCGACCCGGGTCTGCTGCGGCTGGAACGCCATCAGCGAGTCGAGGAAGTCCGGCACGCCGAAGTCCTCGGATGCCCAGCGGTCGAAGTCGACCACGGAGGCGGCGAGGTACTCGGCGTCATGCGGGAACGCGGGCGCGAGGGCGCGGATGCCGGCGGTGATGGCGCCGACGAGGTCACGTGCGGTGGAGTGGTGCGCGGCGTCCGGGATCGAGCCGTCTTTGATCTGCATCTCCCGGATCGCGATCGCGGCCTCTTTGAGCTGCGCCCATGCAGCGGACTGCTCGGCGGTCGACGCATCCTCGACGACCTCGGGTTCGCCGACGATGGCCTGAACAGCGGAACTGTTGGCGGAAAGAAGGGACATCGGGACCTCCGATCGGAGTTTCAAAGGAAAGATTCCTGCGTATACGGAATCCTGACGATAATCTTACAGCCATGGATGATTCTGTCGACCGCGCGATCCTGGCCGCGATCTCCCGTGACGGGCGCGCCACCCTCTCTCAGCTGTCCGACGCCGTCGGGCTGTCGGTCTCCGCGGTGCAGTCGCGTCTGCGCAGGTTGGAGACGAGGGGAGTGATCTCCGGATACCGGGCGATCCTCGACCCCGAGCAGGTGGGCACCCCGCTCTCCGCCTTCATCGAGATCACCCCGCTCGACCCCGCGCAGCCCGACAACGCCCCCGAGCTGCTCGAACATCTCGCGGCGATCGAGGCCTGCCACTCCATCGCCGGTGACGCCAGCTACATGCTGTTCGTCCGTGTCGCGTCACCGCGGGCGCTCGAGGAACTCGTGCGCGATGTGCGCCTCGCCGCCAACGTCAGCACCCGTACGACCGTCGTGCTGCAGACCTACTACGAGCACCGCCCGATCATCCCGGTGGACTCGGCCGAATAGTCCGAGCGCGAGCCGGGCGGGGTGCACGACTGCACCGGCATCCCTATCCTGAGACGGCCACCATCATCCAGACGTTCCTCGACGAGGACTGAGCACCGGAGCACGCATGTCCTTCCAGGCGTACCTCGACAACATCGAGACCAAGACCGGCCTCACTCCGCGGCAGTTCATCGAACTCGCCACCGAGAAGGGGTTCGACCAGACGACCAAGGCGGCGCCGATCGTCGCGTGGCTCAAAGAGGACTACCAGCTCGGTCAGGGGCACGCGATGGCGCTCGTGCACGTGATCACCAAGGGCCCGCAGATCAGCGACAAGCATGTCGGCACGGGCGGAGCGCACGGCGATGCATCGAACACGCTGTGGCTCGACGGCAAGGACAGCAACCCGAACCCCTGACCCGGCAGCCCGCGGAGGTCGGCCATCGGTGCGGCCACTAGGATTCCGTGGGTGGCAGCATCCTCACAGCGCAAGAAGAAGACCCAGAGCGCGAAGCGCACCCCGGCCCGCACCAGCGGCAACCCCGCGAAGCGTCCCGTCGTCGAAGCGGGGCCGGTCACGGTGTCCGACTGGATCGGGGCCGCACGCCTGCGCACCCTGCCGCTCGCGATCGCCCCGGTCGTCATCGGCACGGGAGCCGCCCGCAGCACCGGGCCCGAGTTCCACTGGGTCATCGCGCTCGCGTGCCTCGCCGTCGCCGTGCTGCTCCAGATCGGCGTGAACTTCACGAACGACTACAGCGACGGCATCCGCGGCACCGACGCCCACCGTGTCGGGCCCGCGCGGCTCACGGCGTCAGGGCGGGTGGCGCCGCGCACGGTGCTGATCATCGGACTGGTGTTCTTCGCGCTCGCGGCACTCGTCGGACTCGCGATCGCGGTGCGCACGGGGCAGTGGTGGATGCTCGCCGTCGGAGCCGCATGCATCGTCGCCGCCTGGTTCTACACCGGGGGCAAGCGGCCGTACGGCTACTACGGGCTGGGCGAGGTGTTCGTGTTCGTGTTCTTCGGACTCGTCGCGACGCTCGGCACCACCTGGGTGCAGGCGTTCGAGTTGCCGCAGCAGGCCTGGCTCGGGGCGATCGCGGCCGGTCTGTTCGCCTGCGCCGTGCTCTTGGCCAACAACCTGCGCGACATCGATCAGGACCGCGAGGTCGGCAAGCGCACCCTCACGGTGCTGATCGGCCGTCGGGCCACGCAGGTGCTGTTCACGCTCTTCGTGCTCGCTCCGTTCGGGATCGCCGCGTTCCTCGCGCTGCTGTTCCCGATCGCGTGGCTCTCGCTGCTGGCGCTCCTTGCGGGGTTGCCCGCGATCCTCATCGTCTGGACCTACCGCCAGCCGAAGGAACTCGTCACCGCGCTCGCGCTCACGTCGCTGACCGCACTGCTCTACGCCGGCGCGCTGTTCTGGGCGTTCGTCGGCTGAGCCCGAGCCGAACCGTCAGGACCGCGAGCCGAACCGTCAGGGCCGCGGGTCTCCGTCGACGGACGTGCTCGTGTCGTCGATCGCCTGATCCTCGGCGTCCGCATCGGCCTGGCCGCCCGAGGTGCGGCTCTCGCGGCGCTCCTGCAGTCGTGCGGAGGCGTCGGTGAGCGGCGTGCGCAGGAACAGCATCGAGATGCTCATGCCGATGAGCGCGGCGAAGATCGCGGCGAGCCACCAGAACTCCCGGAAGATCGGGAAGAACACCCAGAGGATGGCGAGCGGAACGAGGAACGCCAGCAGCCGCAGCACGGTGTAGACGAGGATCGGCGCGGGTTTCTTCACCCCTCCAGTCTACGTTCGCCTCTCGGTCGAGTCTGTGTGCCCGCTATCGACGCCCAGTCGCGCGAGCGGGATGCCGCGCACCACCCGGCGCCAGGGGTGTTCGCCGAGCGACCAGAGGAGTCCGGCGTCGAGGTCGAGCGCCAGGTCCTCGCATCCGACCGGCAGCGGCACGCGCTCTTCGTGCAGTGCCTCGCGTCGACCGCTCCACAGCGTGCCGGGGCGCAGATGATCCGACTGCGACACGAAGTACCGGTCCGCCCAGCGGACGGCGCCCTGCATCCGCGCGATCCCCGGGGTGAAGACATCCTCTTCGACGAACCCCTCGTTCCCGGCGCCTGGGATGGTGAACTCGCCGATCCGCCCGGTGTCCTCCCTGAGGTACTCGCCGATGAGGACGCGGGGCAGAGGGATGCCGGCCTCGTCGAACACCCGCCCCAGGTACGAGCAGCGCAGGGAGACCGGGTGCACGCGGGTGCGCACGGCGGCGAGGGCGGTCGTCCGCCCACCGCGCGGACGACCGCCGGCGAGGCGCTGGGCGTCGGCTCCGCGCACCGTGCGGATGTCGGACAGGTCGAACTCCCAGATGCCGCGTCGCGTCGCGGCGACGAACAGCCGGTCCTCGAACCAGGCGAGTCCTCCGGCGTGGATCGGCGCGGGATCGAGCTCGTCGGCGTCGCCGTCGCCGTCGCGAGGGACGGTGAGCAGGATGTCCAGGTGTCGCGAGCGCTCGAGGTCGACCAGGGTCACGCGGGAGGCCAGGTGCGTCCCTGCGAGATCCTGCCGGAACCAGCTCACGGCCAGTGTCCGCCGCCCCTGCCATTCGCCCAGATCGATGCCCTGCGGGTACCAGCGCCTGGTCCAGGTCCTGGCGCTCAGCCAGCGAAGATCGACGGTGTCGCGTCTCCTCTGCCGCACGGGGCGCCAGGTCGATCCGAAGGGCCACAGCATGCTCCCATCGTCGCCGACATGCCGGTTTCGCGCGAACCAGCCGTGCGGCGACGTGCTCACTGTCGGCATTCGTTCAGACTCACACCTTCTGACATGTATCATGTTACCGTGCCGCCGCGTCCGTCTCTGGGGGACGGGCGCGGCGACGAGATCGTCGCGAGGTCCGTTGATGGGGGTCAGCGGAACTCGAGACGGAGGGGATCGTCATCGGCGGTCCCTTTCCCCGAACGTCAGGCGTTCGGCAGTGCGAAGCACTGGGAGGTGTGGTCCCGTTCGGGTACGGGGCCACACCTCAGTCTGTCTTCGGGGGCGCGCCGTCCGCCGACACCGGTCGTTCACCTCCGCGATGCCGTCCGGCAACGAACGCCTGGCACGATTCCCGGACACCGTCTGCCCCAGGAGCTTCGTGCGCACACCCCTCGTCACCGTCATCCTTCCCGCGAAGGACGCCGGCGAGTACATCGGGACGACGCTCGAGACGCTCACACGACAGTTCGACGACGCATCCGCGCTCAAGCTCGTGGCCATCGACGACGGGTCCCGCGACGACACGGGCGAACTCATGCGGCAGTATGCGCAGCGGTTTCCGCACGCCGAGGTGGTGCGCAATCCGACGGCACGGGGGCTCGCGACGGCACGCAACCAGGGTCTCGCGCACGTCGAGGGTGAGGCGTTCTGCTTCGTCGACGGTGACGACTGGATGCAGCCGAGACGGCTCGAGGTGCTGGCGTCGCGGCTGCGCGAATCGGACGCCGACTTCCTCCGCACCGACCACGTCAGGGTCACCGGCATGCAGCGGACGCTCGTGCGCGCGCCGAGCCCCTGGCGTGAGCGAGTCATCGCGCCACGGGAGGCCATCCTCCCGGAGACCGAGTCCACCATGGTCGACTACCCCTACGCGTGGGCGGGGATCTTCCACCGCCGCATGATCGACCGCGGTCTGGCCGACTTCCCCGAGGGGCTGTTCACGGCAGAGGACCGGCCCTGGATCTGGCGGCTGCACCTGCAGGCGGAGTCATTCGCTGTGGTCGATGCGCCCGCGCTGCTGTATCGGCGGGGCGTGGGCACCTCGCTCACCCAGGTCAGGGACCGGCGGCAGCTCGACTTCGCACGAGCGATGAGCGAGGTCATCGCCGTGGTCGAGCGCGACCCCGATGCCGAGCGGTTCCTGCCGAAGGTCGTGTGGACCGCGCTCGCGCTCAGTTCCCATCACCTGGTGCGGGCACGGCGGATGACCCCGCGCGTGCGGGCGGAGATGCGCTCCGGCATCAGAGACATGCTCCATACGCTCCCCGCTGCCGAGGTCGCGTCGGTGCTGGCGCGCTTCGACGGATCGCGGCGCCGGGTGCTCGCTCGCATCCTCCGCCAGGCAGGACGAGCGTCGTGACGCAGATCTTCGCCCTCCACAGCGCCTATGGACTCGCCACGGCTGCCGCCGCGATCGACCAGGGCCTTCTCGGTACCGGCGTCGAGCGAGTCCTCGTGCCGTTCACCTCGTCGCGCGTGCCCGAGACCGCCATCGGCATCGGCGAGGATCCGGTGCTGGCATCGCTGCGCGGCCGGTTCGATCGCATGGAGCCGCTGGAGGAGCTGCTCGGCCCGATGCATCCCAGTTCGTGGGAGCCGGCCGACGGCGATCTGCCCTTGCTCGAGCGGCTGCTCGCCCGCGTGTGGCGCCTCGATCCGCGCGAGCTGGAGCTGTTCGTGCAGAGTCCGCAGGTCGCGCCGGCCCGCACGCTCATGACCGTGTTCCCCCACGCGCGGATCACGGTCATCGGAGACGGACTCATGACGTATTCGCCGATGCGGGTTCGTATGCCGTATCCGGTCGCAGCGCGCGTCGAACGGGTCGTGCACGCCGATGTGGTGCCGGGGGTGAAGCCCCTGGTGGGCTCTCCGCGCGCCGAGGTCGTGCCGGTGTCACCGGCGTCGTTCGCCGCGGCGCTGCAGGAGACGGACCCCGGCGATCCTGTCGGCGGAGAGGGTGACGCGACGACCGTGCTCGTGCTCGGCCAGTATCTGTCTGCTCTCGGACTGATGACGCGCGCGCAGGAGATCGACCTCCAGCGGCGGCTGATCGACCGTGCGGTGCGGTGGTCGCCGCAGCGGATCGTCTTCAAGCCGCACCCCGCGGCGCCGCCGCTCGTGACGGCGGCGGTACGCGCGCGGGCGATCGCGCACGGTGTCGAGTTCGTCGAGTATCGGGGCCCGCTCGCGGCGGAGCTGCTCGCGGAACGCCTCGATGCTGTGGCCGTCGTCGCCGGTTTCTCGACAGCGCTCCCCACCGTGCAGACCCTCTTCGGTCGCGCCATCGGCTCGGCGGGGAGCGAGACCGTGCTGGCGGCGTTGACTCCGTACGAGAACAGCAACCGGATCCCCGCGGTCCTGGTCGACGCCCTCACACGAGAGGCCTCGCCCTACGCCGATCCGGTTCGACTGCAGCTGCTGATCGACGCGGTCGGGTACGCGATGCAGCCCGTGATCGCCGGACACCTGCGCGGGCGCGCGGAGGAGCTGCTGCGCGGACTCGATCCACTCGAACGCGACCGATACTTCCCCCCGCGTCGCCTCGCCGAGCTGCAGCTCCCTGGCGCGCCGAGGGAGAGTGCGCTGCGCCGTGCGTTGCGTCCGGCCGGGGGAGTGGGCAGGGTCGAGGAGTGGCGCCTCAACGCCCTGGGTGCGCGGCGACGCGTCGGGCAGGCCTGGCGCGCGATACGAGGACGATGACGAGGATGCAGGACATGGACGAGCACGGGCCCCTCACGGTGGCGATCATCCCCGCACGCGGCGGCTCGAAGCAGGTGCCCCGCAAGAACCTGCAGCGGGTCGGAGGCCTTCCCCTGGTGGCGCGTGCGGTCAGGGCGGCGCAGACGGCGGAAGGTGTCGATCTGGTCGTGGTCTCCACCGACGACGACGAGATCGCGACGGTCGCGGCGGCAGCCGGGGCACGGGTCGTCCGCCGTCCCGCCGAGCTGTCCGGCGACACCGCGACGTCGGAGAGCGCGCTCCTGCACGCGCTGGATGAGCTGGAGGCGGCGGGTCTCCGGGTGGAGGTCGTGGCCTTCCTGCAGGCGACATCGCCGTTCATCTCGAGCGAGGCGCTCTCCGCGGCCGTCGACGAGGTGCGGGCGGACCGCGCCGACAGCGTCTTCTCGGCGCACGAGACCTACGGCTTCCTCTGGCGAGAGGGCGAAGATCACGCGGCGGAGGCCGTCAACCACGACGCCGCCCACCGCCCCCGCCGGCAGGACCGGGAGCCGCACTATCTCGAGACCGGTGCGTTCTACGTGTTCCGTGCCGAGGGTTTCCGCGTGCACAGACATCGATTCTTCGGTCGAATCCACATCGCGGCGGTGCCGGAGTGGACGGCGATCGAGATCGACGATGCCGAACAGCTCCGCATCGCCAGGGCGCTGGCGAGCCTGCACGAGTCGCCGCAGCCGATCCCGGTGCACGCCGTCGTCACGGACTTCGACGGGGTGCACACCGACGACACGGCGATCATCGACGCCGACGGCGGCGAACGGGTGCGCGTCAGCCGCGAGGACGGGATGGGGGTCGCGATGCTGCGTCGTGCCGGCATCCCGCTGCTGATCCTCTCGACCGAGGTCAACCCCGTCGTCCGCGCACGCGCCACCAAGCTCCGCGTGCCCGTGCTGCACGGCATCGACGACAAGGAGACGGCGCTGCGCGACTGGGCCGGGGAGAACGGGGTGGCTCTCACCGACATCGCCTACCTCGGCAACGACGTGAACGATCTGCCGGCGATGCGGATCGTCGGGTGGCCGGTCGCCGTCGCCGACGCGCATCCCCTCGTGCGCGAGGAGGCCAGGGTCGTGCTGCGGCGTCGTGGTGGCGACGGCGCCGTGCGCGAGCTGATCGAACGGGTGTTGTCGAGCTGACCGACACCGGTAACCCGGTCTTCGCCCGGCGTTCACCCTCGGCCCGTAGTCAGGAGGGAGGGGATCGCACCCGCGTTGGACGACCGGAGGAACCATGACTGTCAGCATCGGCTCGCGAGTGATCGGCGGCGGCCGTCCGGCCTACGTCATCGCCGAGATCGGCCTCAACCACAACGGCGACGTCGACATCGCGAAGCGCCTCATCGACGTCGCGGCCCGCGCGGGCGCCGACGCCGTGAAGTTCCAGAAGCGCACGCCGGAGATCTCCACGCCCGAGCACATGCGCGACGTGCCCCGCGAGACGCCCTGGGGTGTCATGAGCTACCTGGACTACCGCCGCCGCGTCGAATTCGGCCATGACGAGTACGTCGCGATCGGCGACCACGCGACCATGCTCGGGCTCGACTGGTTCGCCTCGCCGTGGGACGTCCCCAGCGTCGAGTTCCTCGAAGACCTGAACGTGGTCGCGCACAAGGTCGCCTCCGCCAGCCTCACCGACACCGAGCTGCTGCTGGCTCTGCGCGAGACGGGCAAGCCCGTCATCCTCTCCACGGGGATGTCGACGATCGCCCAGATCGACCGCGCGCTCGACACGCTCGGCACCGACCGTGTCGTGTTGATGCACGCGACCTCCACCTACCCGCTCGAGCCGGAGGAGGCGAACCTGCGTGTGATCGCGACGCTCCGCGACCGGTATCCCGGCATCCCTGTCGGGTACTCCGGGCACGAGCGCGGACTGCAGATCTCCCTCGCGGCAGTGGCGATGGGGGCTGTCGCGGTCGAGCGGCACATCACCCTCGACCGCACGATGTGGGGCTCCGATCACGCGGCCTCGCTCGAGCCGACGGGTCTCGAGCACCTGGTCCGCGACATCCGCGTGATCGAGCGCGCTGTCGGCGACGGGGTCAAGCGCGTGTTCGACAGCGAGCAGGCCCCGATGGCGAAGCTCCGCCGCGTACCCGCATGACGGACGCCGCGGGCATCAGGGTCGTCGCGATCGCCGACGCCGACTCGTTCGTGAAGTGGTCGGCGGCGCTGCTGGGCGCCGTCCCCGGTCTGCGGCCGCACCTGCTGCTCGTGCGCACCCCGCTGACGGTCAGTGCCGCGCAGGAGCGGACCGCCCTCGCCGGCACGGCTCTCGGGCCGGAGGACGTGACCCGCGTCTCGTTCGCGGAAGCGGCCGGCTGGCTCGCAGGGCAGCGCCCCGATGTGGTCGTGCTCGCCGGTCGCGGTCCGTTCGTGCGACTGATGGGACGGATGATCGATGCGCTGGAGCACCGGCCGGTCACCGTCTCCGGGCTTCCCGGCATGGCCATCCCCGCGCAACGCGGTGCACTCGACTACCGCAGGCACACGGACCTGCTGGTCCTGCACTCGCATCGCGAGTTGCGGGCGTTCGAGGAGCTCGGCCGGCGCATCGGCGTGCAGGTGCCGACGGCTCTCGCGACCCTCCCGTTCGCGCGGCGGCGGCAGCGGCTGCTGCGACCGGAGCGGGTGCGCGCGGAAGCCGTCGTCGGGGGAGGCAGTGGTGTCGCGGTCGCCGAACGTCCCGGCCCCGGTGCCCCGGTGCGGCCGCCGGCGACCGACATCGTGTTCGCCGCGCAGGCACTGGTTCCCGCGACCCGTGCGGAGCGCGCCGAGATCGCGGCGACGCTCGTCCGTGCGGCGGAGGCCGAGCCGGGTCGTCGCGTCGTCGTGAAGCTGCGGTCGCGGCCGGGCGAGTCGGAGACGCACCTCGAACGCGAGCCCTACCACGACCTGCTGCCGCATCGCCGACCGCCGAACCTCGTGTACTCGTACGACCCGATGGCCACGGCGCTGGAGACCGCTGCCGGTCTGGTCACCGTCAGCTCCACGGCCGCGATCGAGGCCACCGCTCTCGGCGTGCCCGTGATCGCCCTCGACTCGTTCGGGGTGAGCAAGAGCCTGCTGAACACGGTGTTCGTCGGCAGCGGTCTGCTGGGCGGACGTAGCGAGGTCGTCTCAGGCCGGTTCCGGCATCCGCATCCTGACTGGCTGCGCGACAACTACTTCCACCCCGAGGCGGAGTCGACCTGGTGGGAGCGGGTCGAGCGGCTCGTGGCGCTGCGGCGTTCGGGGGCGCTTCCTCCGCGCAGGGTGCCCGCGGCGAAGGGCGGATCCATGCATGAGGCCTGGCACCGGGCGAGCGTCCTCGGAGGAGAGGACCGCACGGTGCAGGGGGCGATGGCGCTCGCGGTCGGAGCGCCGATGACGCGTGCGCTCGCTGCCGTGCGCGGGCGGCGGACGCCCTCCGACGGCGGCACCTGGGCCGATTCGACGACCGACTACACCCTCGAGCCCAACCCGTTCCACGACTCGCTTCGGCGCTGAGACTCCGCCCTCAGAGGGTCCGCCAGTCGTGCGTGTCGACGGCCGCCCCCGCCTGCGGGCCCATCTGCAGCATGCCGCCGTCGATGACCACCGAGGCTCCGGAGATGTAGGCGGCCTCGGGGGAGGCGAGGAAGGCGATGAGTGCGGCGACCTCACGAGCGTCTCCGGGCCGACCGAGCGGGATACCCGGTCGGTCCTCCGTGCGGGGGTCTGTGTCGGTCTGACCCGTCATCGGCGTCGCGATCTCACCCGGAGCGACGCTCACGGCGCTGATGCCGTGGTGACCGAGCTCCAGCGCGAGATTCTTCATGAGTCCGCCGAGGCCGTGTTTGGCGGCGTCGTATGCGCTGGCCCCCACCATCGGCTGATGCTCGTGCACGCTCGTCACGGCGATCAGTCGTCCTCCTCTGCCTGCCGCGACCATGGCTCGCGCTGCTCGCTGCAGACAGACGAACGGCCCGGTGAGGTCGGTGTCGAGCACTCTGTTCCACTCATCGAGGGCGACGTCGAGGAACGGCGTCTGCAGCCCCGCCCCGGCGTTGTTCACGAACACGTCCAAGCCGCCGAGCTCGTCGATGAGGCCGTCCACGACGTCGCCGCACGCCGGGATGTCCGTCACGTCGAGGCGCGCGACCACGGCTCTCGCGCCGTGGGTGCGGACCTCATCGGCGGTCTCCTGTGCGCCCGTCTCGTCACTGTGCCACGTGAGGGCCACATCGACGCCCGCGGCGGCCAGGGCGACGGCGGTCGCGCGGCCGATGCCGGAGTCCGCACCTGTGACGATCGCGCGCCGTGGGTTGGCGTCGAGGCGATCCTGCGGTTCCGCGGCGAAGGGGTTCGTCGTCGTGTCGTCGTGCGGGAATTCGGGCATGTCGGCCTCCAGTGCGCTGATCGTCGGTGCGAGCGACGGTAAGCCGGAGCCTCCTCGCGGGGCGAACCGGTTGACGGCGGAGCGGCCCGACGCTAGGCGCACGAGTGCCGCCGCGTCCAGGCTCGATCGCGGCGGCACTGCGCAGGTCTCAGCTGCTGCGACGGATGGCCCTGACCCCGACGATCAGCCCGACGACCGCGACCGCGAGTGCCGAGACCCACCCCCAGAGCACGGTCGCGTCACCCAGGTCTCCCGCGAAGAGGGCGCGTTCCGCCTGGACGACCCAGTTGACGGGGTTCACCGAGGCGACGACCCGCATCCAGTCGGGGGCCGCGTCGAGGGGCAGCAGCATCCCCGACAGGATCAGCAGGGGGAAGATCAGCGACTGCTGCACACCCCAGAACAGCCACTCCCGATCTTTCGTGGCGAGCGCAAGGGAGTACGACAGTGACCCGAGGCCGACCCCGAACACGGCGAGCAGCGCCAGCCCGATCAACAGGCCGGGGATGTCGGCCGCGAACCCGAACGGCCAGGCGACAGCGATGATCACCAGCGCCTGCACCACGATCGGCGCGATCTCCTTGAGCGCACGTCCGACCAGCAGGGAGGAGCGTGCGAGCGGGGCCACGAGTGTGCGCTCGTGAGAGCCGGTCATCATCTCGTACTGCAGATTCGATCCGGTCGCCCCGGTACCGAACAGCACGATCATCACGAGCACTCCCGGCACGAACCAGGCCAGGGTCTCTCCGGCCGGCTGCCCCGAGTCGCCGATGAGCAGAGGGGCGAACAGGCCGAGGAAGACGAGCGGCTGCAGCAGGCTGAAGATCAGGGTGAACGGATCGCGAAGCACGGGCTTGAGCTCCCGGCTCAGGACGTTCCTGGTGTCGCGTGCGAGGTTCGGTCGCACGAGCGTGTCGGTGGTGGTCATGAGCGGACTCCTGTCGTGCGGGGTTCGGCGGCGGCGGGTGCCGGCTCCGTGTCGGATTCCTCTTCTGCGGCATCCGTCCCTTCGCCGGCTTCGCGCAGCGTGCGTCCGGTGAGGGCGAGGAAGACGTCGTCGAGCGTCGGCGGCACGCCCGTCGCGCGGCGAACCTGGATGCCCGCGGCGTCGAGCTCGCGCACGACCACCGGAAGCAGTCGGTCGCCCTCGGGCACCGCGAGCGAGATCGAGGGGCCGTCGATCGTGACGTCGGCAGCGCTCAGGCGAGCCACCACGGCGCGGGCGCTCGCCGCCTCTGCCGCATTCGCGAAGCCGAAGGTCAGCACGTCGCCGGCGAGGGTGGCTTTGAGGGAGGCGGCGTCGTCGTCGGCGATGATGCGTCCCTTGTCCATGACCATCACCCGCTCGGCGTACCGGTCGGCCTCCTCGAGGTAGTGCGTGGTGAGGAAGACCGTGGTGCCGTGCTGCGTGCGCAGATCGAGGATGTGCTCCCAGAGGTTGGCCCTGCTCTGCGGGTCGAGTCCGGTGGAGGGCTCGTCGAGGAAGATCAGCGGGGGCGCGTGCATGAGCCCGAGGGCGATGTCGAGCCGACGTTTCTGGCCGCCGCTGAGCTGCTGCACGGTCCGCGAGGCGAACGAGGTGAGGTCGAGCGAGGCGATCAGCTCGTCAGCGCGACGGATGCTGTCGCGTTTCGACATCCCGTAGAAGGCGCCCTGGCTGAGCAGTTCGTCGCGCACCCGCTGCGAGAAGCTGCCGCTGGTGAGTTGACCGACATACCCGATGCGGGCGCGGACTCCCGCCGCGTCGGTGTGGATGTCGTGCCCGACGACACGAGCGCTTCCGGAGGTGGGCGGGATGAGGGTGGTGAGCATCCGCAGAGTCGTCGACTTGCCGGCGCCGTTGGGTCCGAGGAAGGCGACGAGCTCTCCGCGCACGGCGGTGAAGGAGACGTCGGTCACGGCGTTGACCGGTGTCTTCTTGACGGTGAAGACCTTGGTCAGGCCTTCGGTCTCGATGAGGGATTCGTTCATGGGGAGAGCGTAGAAACCACTGCGGACAGATCCTGTCCTCGATGTCTGGCAATCTGAGACGCATGACCGACACCATCTCCCGCGCACTCGCACTGCTGAATCTGCTGCAGACGCACCGGCACTGGCCGGGGACGGAGCTCGCGACGCGGCTGGGCGTGACCGAACGCACCGTTCGTCGCGATGTCGACCGGCTGCGCGAACTCGGATACCGAGTGGAGTCGTCGCCGGGAGCCGCCGGAGGGTATCGACTCGAGGCCGGGAGCGCGGTGCCGCCCCTGCTGCTCAACGACGACGAGGCCGTGACGATGGCGATCGGGCTGCGCGTCGCCGCCACCCAGCAGCTCGTGGGCGGCCCCGATGTCACGCTCACGGCCCTCGCCAAGCTCGAGCAGGTTCTGCCGTCGGCTCTGCGTCAGCGGGTGAACGCGCTCGCCGCATCCGTGCAGGCGCCGCGGATCGGCGAGGGGCCGGTGGTCTCACCCGAGGTGCTCGGCGAGATCGCCCTCGCCACCCGCGACACCGAGCGCCTGCGCCTGCGGTACGTCGACGGCGAGGGGCGCGAGAGCGTCCGTCGCGTCGAGCCGCATGCGCTCGCTCCTGCCGGACGAAAATGGTTCCTGCTGTGCTGGGACCTCGATCGCGCGGACTGGCGCACCTTCCGCGTCGACCGCATCGTGGCGGTCGAGCACACGCGCGTGCTGTTCGCCCGTCGGGAGATCAGCGAGGAGGAGATCGAGGAGCGCGTGCTGATCGCGTCGTCGTGGTCGCCGCAGAAGGTCGAGGCCGCAGCGGTGATGCAGCTGCCGCTCGCCGAGATGCAGGAGCGGTTCGGACCGTGGTCGCAGGGGGCATCGGCCGTCGGAGAGGATCGGACGCGGTGGCCCTTCGGCGGCTCCGACTGGCGTGAGGCGATGTATGCGCTGCTCTGGATCCCCGAAGGGGTCGAGTACGCGGTCGCGCTGTCGGACCCGCATCGTTCCGAGCTGAGGGAGGCCGTCGAGCGGCTGCTGCGTGCGCTGGACGCCCCCGCTCCGGAAGACCTCGGGTGACCGGAACGCGTCATCCGCAGACTCATAGGGTTATCTCAGGCAACGGTCCTGGCGGGTCAGGTCACGGCCAGGTAACGTCATTCCCATCGCGGCGATCCGGGCGGTCCCGGGCTTCAGTTCATACCTGATGGCGTTGCGGGTTCGACTCCCGCCGTCGCGTCCAACTCTCTCGGGTGCTGCGGGTCGAAGTCGTGCTCCCGAGGTCGGATGATGGAGGTATGCCCTCCGCCCATCGTCCAGGACTGCGCGTCTCGGCGGGTCTGACGATCCCCGAGGCGGAGCTGTCGTGGCGCTTCTCGCGGTCCTCCGGACCAGGAGGGCAGGGGGTGAACACGGCGGACTCCCGCGTGGAGCTGGTGTGGGATGCCGCGAACTCGGCGGCGCTGTCGCCCTCTCAACGCGACCGCCTCCTCGAGCGCTTGAGCGGACGCCTGGTCGGAGGAGTGCTGACGATCGCCGCCTCCGAGCACCGCGCCCAGCTGCGCAATCGGGATGCCGCGAGAGATCGGCTGGTCGTCCTGGTGGCCGAGGCCTTGCGTCCCCCGGCGCCGGCGCGCCGACCGACGAAGCCGAGTCGAGGGTCGAAGGAGCGTCGGCTGCAGGCGAAGCAGCGGCGCACCGACGTCAAGAGCCTGCGTCGTCGCCCCCGCGAGGACTGACGGCGATTCGCGCGCGTTCGTCAGTGCTTCGGTGAGGTGGCGAATCCGCTCTCGACCGGGGCCCAGCCGTTCTCGAGGATGACGAACCCTGCCTCCAGAGTGGCGAACGGGTCGGCGTTCTCGTTGACGAGAAGCTGCATCTGCAGGATGAAGCGCGCGTACACGCGGATCTCGGCCGTGGGCTCAGGAACTCCGAGTTCGTCGGCGATGGCGTCCGAGAGGGCGTCCTCGTGTCGGAGCCACATCTTGGCCGCATAGTCGCGCAGCGCGGGGGTCTCGTTCAGGAAGCGCATGAAGGTGCGGGTGACCTCGTCGCCGTGCTCGTCGACGTTCAGGCGGATTTCCGCGGCGTAGAAGTCGTGGATCGCACGGTTGATCGTGCTCCCTGCAGGGCGATCGCGCACGGCGGCGACGAGGCGGTCGCGCTGCTCGTCGTCTTCGTCGAAGACGAGCGCCTCCTTCTGGGGGAAGTGCGCGAACACCGTGGTCGGTGAGACGTCGGCGGCGTCGGCGACCTCTCGGATGCTCACGTCGTCGAAGCCGCGCTCCAGGAACATCTTCGTCGCGACGTCGGAGATCGCCTTGCGTGTCGCGGCCTTCTTCCGCTCGCGTCGTCCGAGTGGCTCAGCGTTCGTCATGCGCTCAGCATAGCGTGGACCAACTCCAAATCTGTATTGACACCAAAACTGGTATGACTACACTTTCGGTATGACTTCACCTCAATACCTCACGCGACGCGACCAGAACCGCGCCTGGATCATGCTCATCGTGCTGACGATGCTGACGGTCATCGGCATGACCGTCGTCCTCCCCGTCCTCCCGTTCGTCGTGCTGCAGTACGTCTCGCACGAGAGCGACCTCGCCATCTGGGTCGGAGTGCTCGAGGCGGTCAACGGGCTGTGCGCCTTCCTCGCCGCACCCTTCCTCGGACGCCTGTCCGACCGCTTCGGCCGCCGACCCGTGATCATCGTCGCCGCGTTCGGCGCGGCCTTCTCGATGGCGCTGTTCGGCATCGGCGGCGCCATCTGGATCCTGGTGCTGGCCCGCGTCATCCAAGGCCTGACCGCGGGCGACCTGCCCGCCCTCTTCGCCTACCTCGCCGACATCACTCCGCCAGAGCAGCGCGCGAAGCGCTTCGGCCTTCTCGGTGCGCTCTCCGGCATCGGCACGATGATCGGCCCAGCGCTCGGCGGATTGCTCGCGGCCATCAGCATCCAGCTCCCGGTGTTCCTCACTGCCGCCGTCGCGCTCACGATCGCGATCCTCAGCATCTTCCTGCTTCCGGAGAGCCTCCAGCCCGGAAACCGCATCACGTCGATCAGACTGCGCGACCTGCAGCCCTTCGCCGTCTTCAAGGACGCGTTCGGTCGCACGGAGCTGCGCGGGCTGATGATCGGCTTCGGCCTGCTCGCGCTCCCGTTCGGCTTCTTCGTGAACAACTTCAGCGTCCTCGCGCTCGACGCCGTGCAGTGGGGCCCGACGCAGATCGGACTCCTGACGGCCGCCGTCGGCATCATCGACATCCTCATCCAAGGTGTGCTGCTCGGCGTCCTGCTTCCCCGTATCGGCGAGCGGGGAGTGATCGTGAGCGGCATCGTCGCGCAGATGATCGGTCTCGCGGCTCTCGCCGTCGTCGCCTCGATCTTCGCCCAGCCGTGGGTGTTCATCGTCGGAGCCCTCATGCTGGCCGCGGGTCAGGGCGCCTCGCAGGCCGCGATGGACGGGGCGATGTCCAACGCCGTCGGAGACGACGAGCAGGGATGGCTCGGCGGTGCGACCCAGTCGCTGAACGCGGCGATGGGCACGGTGGCTCCCCTCATCGCGGGAGCGCTGTACGCGCTGGTCAGCCATGCCGCGCCGTACTGGCTCGGGGTCGCGCTCATGATCGTCGCGCTGGTCGTCGTCAGCCGGGCGCACATCGCGAACACCGCCACGCGTCCGACGGCGGCACGCTCCTGGGAGGTGCCGAACGAGCTCGCGGATACGGTCGCCTGAGGGCGCGACCGGGGTGCGGATCCCTCAGTCCTTGCCCCCGCGCACGAGCTCGAGCCCTGCTCCGGCGAACTGCCGCAGCGTCGCATCCGGCAGGAACGCCCGCGTGAGTGCCCCGCCGATCCGGGTGAGGTCGCTCTCGTCGCGGAACAGCAGGTACATGGTCTCGTAGCGCGGGTGGAACTTCTGCTTGAAGCGGTGCAATGACCCGAACCCGTAGACCGGCTCGAGGGCGTCGGCCAGGCGCTCGCTGAGTGCGGCGATCACGCCGGCGTCCGGAGGGTAGTCGTGGGCGAGCGGGGCGCCGGAGAGCGACATGATCTGCGCGCCCTCCTCGGAGAACTGCTTCGCGGAGGAGCCGATCAGGAACTCCATCACCGGGCCGAAGCCGCCATCGCGTCGCCGCATCAGGTCGAGGGTCCAGCCCCGCACCGCGCCGTCGCCGCCGTACACGGGAAGCCAGGAGAGGAAGCCGTCGACATCGCCGTTGGGAGCGATCGCCAGGGCGAGGCGCACCTCGGGGTCCTCCGCCTCATCGAGGGTGCCGAGCGTGAACCGCATCTCCGGCAGATCCTTGTCGCCGACCCACGCCTCCGAGATCCCGCGCAACTGCTGCTGTACGCCCCAGGGCTCCTTCTTGAGTTGCGTCAGGCGGAAGGTCATCTCCTCGCGTCCCGCCCGGTTGAGCGAGGTGCGCACGGGACCCCACCGCTTGCCCGTGAACTCCAGTCCAGGAAGGTCGACGATCGTGTCGTCCGCCACGACGAGACTGCGCCACGTCGGCGGGACGGCTGCGCGCGTGGCCTCGTCCGCACTGAAGAAGCAGGGGACCAGCCCGGCGAGTTCGGCGGTGCGGATGAAGTCGCCGACGGCTTCGGCGCGCGCATCCGCCGGACCGATCGGGTCGGCCAGCGTGAGTGCGACGCCGTTGCGGCGCTGATACGCGACGATGCCGCCGGCGACCCTGGCGTAGCTGTTGCCCTCCCACGTGGTCATCCATGAGAGGGTCCCGCCCCCGTGCGTGTGCAGCTCCCGCTTCATGTCATCCGTCGTCGGGGCCGGCTGGAGCCCGAGCTTCGCCCTGCGCCGTGCGCGGAACGCGTGACGCACCCACACCAGATAGATGAGCATGACGAGCCAGAGGAAGCCGTTCGCGAGCGCGAGCTCGGTCTCGCCGTCCCAGCGCAGGTCGAGCTGGGCCTGGCTGAACACCGTGATGAGGGTCAGCACGAGGGCAGCCACCAGAACGTTGAACAGTCCGAGCAGGAGCGCGAGCACCCAGGTCCAGCGCCGGCCACGACGAAGCCCGTTCACGAGCACGAGGATCACCACGAGGTCGATCGCGAGGTCGATGAAGCCGCCTGACGCCGGATCGGTCGGCCCGAAGGGTCCGTCCGTCGGAACGAGGGTGGTGATGATCTCGACCGCCCCGAGGACCAGGATCGAGACCACCGCGATCAGCCTCTGCTCACGGACGGTCGTGTGCCGCACGCGCAGGGTGCGATCGACGACGAGGATCAGCAGCACCGCGAGCAGGTGTTCGAGGTCGGCGACCTTGCCCCAGAACAGCATCGCGATGAACACGAAGCCGAGGAGGATGAGCCAGCCGCGCACGCGCCATGGCGGCCGGAACAGGCCGACGGCTGCGGCGATGCAGGCCATGGTGCCGCCGGATGCTCCGACGTCGAGCGCCTGTGCCTGCTCGGTGGCCCATGCCCACGGGAACTGCGACAGCACGAGCAGCAGCAGGGCGGTCGCGAAGATCGCGAACAGCTGCCCGACCCCGTAGTAGGCGAGCGCGACCAGTGAGCCGCGGCGGAACTCCAGGTAGGCCATGCCCCAGAAGCCGGCGATCGTGAACAGGTAGACCCACGGCTGGTTGACGAAGAACGTGCCGGTCAGCGGGGTCCACCACATTCCGGCCGCGAGGTTCGGCAGACCGTAGGCGACGGTCGGGAACAGCGTCGCGTCCTCGAACGGCGCCCAGAGCCCGTGCCAGACCACCCCGACGACGAGGATCAGCAGCACCATGGTCAGCGTCGCCGGGATCCGCCGGATGACGGCGGCGGCGCGGCGCGGTCCGGGGGAGCGCTGCTCTGTCATGCGCTCAGCGTAGCGATGACATCACCGTGCGGTGCAGTGCCGTCTATTCACCGCGCAGCACCCGACGCAGATCGGTGATCTCGGCCTCGTCCATGCTGCCGCTGCGGAGGTAGCCCGTGACATCGCCGTGGTTCGCGGTGATCCAGTCCAGTGCGGCCTCGATCGCCGACGCCGGCGACTCGGTGGCCAGCGTCTTCAGTCCCGGCGTGAGGGGGACGCCGAGGGAGGTGATGAGTCCGGTGAGGGCATCCGCGAGGCCCAGGGCGAGGTTCGTCTCGGTCTGCGTGTAGTCCTCGACGATCGCCTCGCGCGGCACCCCGGCGACCGACAGCAGGATGGCCGCGGCGAGGCCGGTGCGATCCTTGCCGGCCGTGCAGTGGAACAGGACGCCGGGGCGATCGGTGCGCGATGCGGTGAGCACGGTCCGAGCCACGGTCGCGAACTGCGTGGCACTGCCCTCCAGGATCGAGACGTACAACTGTTCCAAGGTGGGCACCCGCTTCAGCGCCTCGGCGACCTGGGTGACGGAGAGACCGGTACCGCGTCCCGATGGGATCAGATGCTTCACCATCTCGTCCATGGCGCCGCCCTGCATGGGCAACGGCAGCAGCGTCACGCTCCCGTCTTCCGGCAGGCGATCCGCCGCACGCGAGCGCTCGGCGTCGGTGCGCAGATCGATCACGGTGCCGATGCGGAGGTCGACGAGCTCCTGCAGGCCCAGGTCGGTGAGCGCCGCGAGCGCGTCGGCGCGGAAGAGGAGGCCCGAGGCGACGGTTCCGCCTCCCGAGGTCGGCAGTCCACCGAGTCCTCGTGCATTGTGCGTCCCCTGCAGGATCGACGTCAGCTCCATCGTCGTTCAACCCTCTCCGTGATTCTGGTGTCAGCGTATCGGCAGGGCCCCGCGGGACGAGCACGCCGACACCCCTCCTGCGGTACGACGCAGAAGGAGTGTCGACGTGGGTGCGCAGCGACGCGCTCAGCCGCTGATCGCGTTCTCGATCGCCTGCTCCAGATCGTCCCAGTCCTGCAGCACGACCTGCTCGCCGTCGACGAAGAACGTCGGCGTGCTGTTCACCTGCAACTCCTCGCCGTCGATCTTGTCGGCCTGCACTCGTTCCGCGGTGGCGGGGTCGGCGACGGCCGCATCGTAGGCTGCCAGATCGAGCCCGAGGTCTTCGGCGAAGGCCCGGAACACCTCGGGCGTCTCCTCGGTGTTCTCGCCCCACTGCGCCTGGGTCTCGAACAGCCGGTGGTACATGTCCTCGAAGCGATCCTGCTGGGCAGCGGCCTCCGCGGCGATCGCGGCCTGCGTCGAGTTGATGTGCCCCGGCAGGGGGAAGTACCGCACGACGTAGGTGATGTCGCCCGCGTACTTGTCGCGAAGCTCTTCGACGACGGGGTAGAACGCGCCGCACGCCTCGCACTCGAAGTCGAGGAACTCGACGACGGTCACGGCGTCCGCGCCGCCGTCGTCGAGCACGTGCGAATCGGTGCGCAGAGGCTGCGGGGGAGTGACCCCGTCGTCGGTGGAGGGGGAAGGAGCTCGTTGCGAGAGCGCGATGACGATGGCGGCGATGAGCAGGACGATGACGACGGCGATGGTGATCAGGGTCGCTTTGACAGAGGTTTTCATGGGGTCTCCAGACACACGGGGATACGACGGGGAAGGATGCCGCCGAGGCGGCTCGATGCGCGCGTCGCGATTCAGGTGCGGGAGATCGAGAGCTGGGCGAGGGTGAGAGCGGGAACGAGGATGCGCGGGCCGGCACGCGGCGGTGCCGTCGTCCGGGGTGCGTGCGTGAGGTGCAGGCCACGCCGCCGATCGACGAGCCGGCGGAACAGGAGCACGAGCGCGACGACGCAGAGCGCCGCGATCAGGCACAGCGCCGCGTCGGACGACACCGCGTCGACCGCAGGGGTGTCCGTCGCGGAGCCCGTGCCCGATGCGGTGGAGGTCGGGTCCGAGACGCCGGCCGCGAGACACAGTGTCGCGTGCAGATCGGCCGTGCCGTGCGAGGTCGACCAGGCGCCGACGACGAGCAGCAGCGCGAGGCCGACGGCGGTGATGATCCGAGCGACCAGCACCCGCTCGTCCCGCGCTCGCGGTATCCGATCCGGCGATGTGGGCAGCATTTCCCGCGCAGTCTAGCAACGGTGCCTCTGTCCCCTCCGGGGCCGGTACGGCGCCGACACGCCTACACTGGAGGGGTGGCGAGACTACTGATCATCGGCGGCTTCCTCGCCGCCGTGTTCTGGGTGTACAGCATCGTCGACTGCGCGGTGCAGCCGGCGACGCGGCACCGAGGCGTGTCCAAGACCGCCTGGATCTTCATCGTGGTGCTCCTGCCCGTCATCGGCGGCATCCTGTGGTTCGTGATCGGCCGTCGCCGCGCGAACGATTCCGGGACCCGCCCCGTCATCGCTCCGGACGACGATCCGGCGTTCCTGCGCAGCATCAGCAAGACGGAACAGGACGCGCGGATCCGCCGGCTCGAGGAGGAGCTCGCCCGCCTCGATGACGAGACCGACGAGCCGCCGGCCACGGACCAGCGCCCGTGACCTCATCGCCGGCCATGGATGCCGCGGCATCCCTGATCGCCGACCTCATCGCCCACGGTGTGCGCGACGTCGTGCTGTCTCCCGGCTCCCGGTCGCAGGCGCTCGCGCTCGCCGCGGTGGGTCTCGCGGAGGAGGGCCATGTGCGGGTGCACGTTCGCATCGATGAGCGTGTCGCCGGTTTCACGGCTCTCGGCATCGCCCGCGAGACGGGCGTTCCGGTCGCGGTCGTCTGCACATCGGGAACGGCCGTCGCCAATCTGCTGCCTGCCGTGATGGAGGCGTTCCACTCCGGCGTCCCCCTGCTCCTGCTCACGGCCGACCGCCCGCCCGAACTGCGCGGGGTCGGCGCGAACCAGGCCACGCTCCAAGACGGCCTCTTCCACCCGTGGGTGCGCGATCAGGTCGATGCCCCCGTGCCGGGAGACGGCGACTGGTCGGGGCTCGGCGAGCGTGCGGTCACCGCGGCGATGGGGGCCGGCGAGATCGAGCACGCCCTGCCGGGGGTCGCAGGCCCCGTGCACCTGAACCTCCCCTCGCGGGAACCGTTGTCCGGCGCGCTGCCGACCGTGGGGGTGGCTCCCGGCGATGCGCCGCACCCCTCGACGCGTGAGGGGCTGGTGCTCGAACGCGGGCCGCGTACCGTCGTGGTCGCCGGCGCGGATGCGGGGCCGGATGCCGAGGAGCTCGCCTACACCGGCGGCTGGCCCTTGATCGCGGAGATCGTGAGCGGCGCGCGGTTCGGGCGCCACCTCGTGCACGGCTATCGGCGGCTGCTCGCCCGCGACGACCTCGGCGGACGCATCGAGCGCGTCGTGGTGCTCGGCCACCCCACCCTCAGCCGGGAGGTCGCCGCGCTCCTGTCGCGGACCGATGTCGAGGTCATCGCCCGGCGTCGCGGTGGCGAAGCACTCGACCTCAACCACCGCACCCGCGGCGTCGGCGCGGTCTCCGTCGCCCCCGGTGCACCCGACCGCGAGTGGCTGGGCGCATGGCTCCAGGCGTCGGCGGCCGAGGTCGTCGACCTGAGCGAGAACGCCCCAGACCCTGAGGGGCTCGCCTCCACCGACTTCGCCGCTCGACGGGAGGCCGTCAAGGCCGAGCTCGACGCCGTCCGGCGCCCGCTCGACCGCGAGCTCCTGGTCGATGCCGTGTGGCGCGCCACCTGGCCGCATGACCGACTGGTGTTCGGCTCGTCACGGCTGGTCAGGGTCGCCGATCAGGTGCTCGGCGGCAAGAAGGTCCCGGTGCACGCCAACCGGGGTCTCGCCGGCATCGACGGCACGATCGCCACCGCGACGGGCATCGCCCTCGCCAGTCAGGCCGCGGGCGCACCCGGGGTGACCAGGGTGCTGCTCGGCGACCTCGCGTTCCTGCACGATGTCGGCGCCCTGCTCCTCCCGCCCGATGAGACCGAGCCGCGGCTCCAGGTGATCGTCGGCAACGACGGGGGCGGGACCATCTTCGATTCGCTCGAAGTCGCGTCCTCCGCACGCGCGGCCGACCTCGATCGCGCGTTCTACACGCCACAGACGGTCCGCCTCGAGCACCTCGCCCTCGCGTACGGGTGGGAGTACCAGCGGGTCACGACGCGCACGGCGCTCGACCAGGCGCTGACCTCGCCTCGCGGCGGACGTCAGATCATCGAGGTGCCGTTGCCGCGCTGACTGGCAGGATGTGCGTATGAACGCGCACACCTGGACGCAGACGCTCCGCGTCGGCAGCGGTTTCCGTCTCGCCGACCTCGACCCGGACAGCAAGCCCGGGTACGACCACGGCAAGTCGCGGGGGCAGGCCGATCTCGCGGCGGGCCTCGACGACCTCAACGGGCTCCAGGAGCGGTTGTTCGCCGAGAGCCGGGTCGGCACGGCGAAGGACTCGGTGCTCCTGGTGCTCCAGGCGATGGACTCGGCAGGCAAGGGCGGCATCGTCAGGCACGTCGTCGGCGGCGTCGATCCGCAGGGCGTGGCGCTCGCCGCGTTCAAGGCGCCGACCGCGGAGGAGCGCGCGCACGACTTCCTGTGGCGCGTCGAGAAGCGCCTGCCTGAACCCGGCTTCATCGGCGTGTTCGACCGCTCGCACTACGAAGACGTGCTGATCGGACGCGTTCGCGAGCTCGCGCCGCCTGCCGAGATCGAGCGCCGCTACGACGCGATCAACGAGTTCGAGGCGCGCATCGCCGCGTCGGGGACCCGCATCGTCAAGGTCATGCTGCACATCTCGCCGGAGGAGCAGAAGGAGCGTCTGATGGAGCGCCTCGAACGGCCGGACAAATACTGGAAGTACAACCCCGGCGATGTGGACGAGCGGATGCTGTGGCCGCAGTACATGGACGCCTATCAGGCCGTGTTCGACCGCACCTCGACCGATGTCGCTCCGTGGCACGTCGTTCCCGCGAACGCCAAGTGGTATGCGCGGCTCGCGGTGCAGGAGCTGCTGCTCGCGGCGCTCGAGGACATCGACCCGCAGTGGCCCGCCGCCGACTTCGACGTCGAGGCCGAGAAGAAGCGCCTCGCCGCCAGCTGAGCAGCGTCAGGCGAGGGCGTCGACCAGAGGACGGAACTTCACCCGCGTCTCGAGCAGTTCGCTCTCCGGGTCGGAGCCGGCGACGATTCCCGCACCCGCGTATGCGGTGACCCCGATGGCGTCTTCCCCTGCCGTGAATTGGGCGCAGCGCAGCGCGATGGCCCATTCGCCGTTGCCCTCGGCGTCCACCCACCCCACCGGCCCCGCATAGCGTCCGCGGTCGAAGGGCTCGAGGTCGCGGATCGCGGTGATCGCCGCGGGGGTCGGTGTCCCGGCGACGGCGGCGGTCGGATGGAGCGCACGCACGAGATCGAGCGCGGACTCTCCGTCGGCCAGCTCGCCCTCCACGTCGGTGGCGAGGTGGAAGAGGTTCGGCAGCTTGAGCAGGAACGGCTGCTCGCTCGCCGCCAGTGCCCTCGTGTGCGCGCGCAGCGAGGCGAGCACGCTCTGCACGGCGTACTGGTGCTCGTCGAGGTCTTTGGTGCTGGAGGCGAGGTGCGTCGACGCCTCGGTGTCGGCATCCGCATCGGCGCCGCGCCCGATCGTCCCCGCGAGCACGCGGGCGGTCACGGTGCGGTCCTGAACGGTGACGAGGGTCTCCGGGCTCGCGCCGATCAGCCCGTCGACCGCGAACGCCCAGGTGTCGGGGTAGCCGGTCGACAGGGCACGCACGAGGCGGCGCAGGTCGGAGCCGACGGGGATCGTCCCGGTGAGGTCGCGGGCGAGGACGACCTTACTCAGCTCGCCCTCGCCGATGCGCGCCAGGGCTCGACGCACAGAGTCCTGATATCCCTGCGGGCTCTGCGCTCCGGGCCCGACCGTGCCGGCCCAATGCGGTCCGTACGGGTGCGAGGCGAGCCCCGCCGCCTGCCGGGTGTCGGCCGCGAGTCGGATGCGCGTCTCCCAGAAGCGGTGGCCGTGCCGGCCGAGCACCCGCCAGGGCACGATGAGCACGCTGTCGGCCGCGGACTCCTCGTCGAAGGTGAAGGCGCCGAAGGCGACGAGACCGGTGCCGGGGAGTCCGACGGGGTCGGAGATCTCCGCGCGGGCCGAGATCCCGCGCCACACGGTGGCGAGCGCTTCCGTGCGGGCCATGTCGGCCGCAGGGCCGGGGCGCAGCTCCGTCAGGGCTTCGCCCACCGCGACGATCCCGTCCCCGCGGCGGAGCCAGGCGAGCGGACGGGCGGGGTCGGCGTACGCCAGGAGGTCTTCGACCGGGTCGATCTCGCGGGTCTCCACGACCAGGTGAGTGGTGTGCACGAGTCCAGCCTATGCCGCGTCGACGACCCGGAACTCCGGCGTCGTAGGGTGAACGGATGAGCGACGCGCGCCCCGCACCCGGCACCGAGATGGTCTTCCAGTGGCGGAAGTGGGACGGGTCGCCGCACTGGCGCCACGAGTGCGTGTACCTCGGGGCGGACGGGTGGGGCGACTGGATCGGCCAGCCGATCGGGTGGCACAGCATCCGTCCTGGCGCGGAGTTCCATGCGGCGGGCCCGAACGTGACGCTGGTGCCGGCGAGTGCGGATCATGCCGTGACCGTGAACCGGCGTCACCCCAGGGGTATGCGCGTCTACATCGACCTCGGCTGGGAGATCCGGTGGTCGGACGACCCGCTGCTGGCGACCGGCATCGACATGGACCTCGACGTCGTCCGGGTCGAGGGTGCACGCGGCACCTGGGTCGACGACCGTGACGAATGGGCGGAGCACAGCGTCCGATACGGCTACCCCGTCGAGGTCATGACGCGCCTCGAAGATCTCGCCCTCGACCTGGAGGAGCGGGTGCGCACCCAGGTCGCACCGTTCGACGACGCCACCGCGGATCCGTGGCTCGACCGCCTCGAGGCGCTGGGCCTCGCGCCTAGACTGGATCCGTGACCTCGAACGAGAAGAACCGCGCCGATCTCGGCAAGGACCCCGCCCGCGTGAGCGGCATGTTCGACCAGGTCGCCGCGGGGTACGACCGCACCAACACGGCCATGACCTTCGGCAACGACGTCCTGTGGCGCGCCGCCACCACGCGCGCCGTCGCGCCGAAACCGGGGGAGAAGATCCTCGATCTCGGCGCGGGGACCGCGTCGTCCTCTGCATCCCTCGCGCGCAGCGGGGCCGAGGTCGTCGCCGCCGACTTCTCGCCCGGCATGCTCGCCGAGGGCGAGCGTCGGCACGGCGCCATGCGCAATCTGTCCTTCGTCCAGGCGGATGCGACGGATCTCCCGTTCGCCGATGCCGAGTTCGACGCGGTGACCATGTCGTACGCGCTGCGCAACGTGAACGACCCGAAGAAGGCGCTGCGTGAGCTGTACCGGGTGACCAGGCCCGGCGGCCGGCTCGTGATCAACGAGTTCTCCACCCCGCCCGGCGCGCTCTTCCGCAGTGCCTACCGCTTCTACAACGCGCAGGTGCTGCCCCGGGTCGCGCGCGTGGCCGGGACCAACGGCGATGCCTACGACTATCTGAACGAGTCGATCCGCGAGTGGCCGGACCAGAAGAAGCTCTCCGCATGGATCCGCGAGGCGGGATGGACCGACGTCGCCTACCGCAACCTGTCGTTCGGCATCGTCGCCCTGCACAGAGCGCGCAAGCCCTCGTGACCTCGTCCGGCGCGATCGCCGCACACGACGCAGGTAGGCTGAGATCGTGACTTCGAGCCCCATCGCCCCGGGTTCGCGGCTGGCGAGCCGTCTCGGGTTCAGCGACCGTGTCTTCATCGGCCCCGCCGCCCGCAAGGTCGCGCGCGCCATCGAAGAGGGTCTCGAGCTCGTCGAGACCGGGTTGGCCGACGATGTGCGCGTCGCCGACCCCCTGGCCGATGCCGCGAGCCGCTACCTCTACGAGGCGGGCGGCAAGCGCATCCGTCCGGTGCTCACGCTGCTCGCCGCTCAGCTCGGAGACGGCAACACCGCCGAAGTCGTCGACGTCGCCAAGGCGCTCGAGATCACGCATCTCGGCTCGCTGTACCACGACGACGTGATGGACGGCGCCGACCGCCGTCGCGGGGTGCCTGCCGCACACGCGGTCTGGGGCAACAACATCGCGATCCTCACCGGCGACATCCTGTTCTCCCGCGCCAGCCAGCTGATGTCGCGCTTGGGCGAGCGCGCCATCCGTCTTCAGGCCGACACGTTCGAACGCCTGGTCCTCGGGCAGATGCACGAGACCCTCGGCCCGCAGCCCGACGACGACCCGATCGCCTTCTACATCCAGGTGCTCGCCGACAAGACGGGTTCGCTGATCGCCGCGGCCACTCAGGGCGGCGTGATCTTCTCCAACGCCCCGACCGCGTTCGAGGAGCCGCTCCGTGTGTACGGCGAGAAGATCGGCGTCGCGTTCCAGCTGCTCGACGACGTGATCGACCTGTCGGCGAAGCCCGAGGAGACGGGCAAGGTGCCGGGTACCGACCTGCGCGCCGGCGTGCCGACGATGCCCTATCTGCTGCTGAAGGCCGAGGGTGATGCGGCGTCGGTCGACCTGGCCGCACGCATCGACGACGGGGTCGCCCTCATCGCCGACGGTGCGGACCCGGCGATCCTCGGCGGGGTCCTGGACGAGCTCCGTGATCACGCGGTGACGCAGAAGACCCTCGAACTCGCACACTCCTGGACGCAGGATGCCGTCGACGCCCTCGAGCCGCTTCCGCGTGGCACGGTGCGCGAGGCGCTGACACGATTCGCTGAGACCCTCGCCGAACGCTCCAGCTGAACCGGTGCGGGCGCCTTCTGGTGGCCCGCCGGCTGCGTCGGCATACGAAAGGACCTCCCATGACCAAGCTCAGACTGGCCATCGTCGGTGCGGGACCCGCCGGCATCTACGCCGCGGACATCCTCTTGAAGGCCGAGCGCAAGTTCGACGTGTCGATCGACCTCTTCGAGCAGCTCCCGGCGCCGTACGGGCTCGTGCGCTACGGCGTCGCCCCCGACCACCCGCGCATCAAGGGCATCATCACGGCCCTGCGCGATGTGCTGGATCGCGGTGACATCCGGTTGTTCGGCAACGTCCGCTTCGGCGAGGACATCACTCTCGACGACCTCAAGAAGCACTACAACGCCGTGATCTTCGCGACCGGCGCCATCCGCGACACCACGCTCGACATCCCCGGCATCGACGCAGTCGCGTCCTACGGCGCGGCCGACTACGTCAGCTGGTTCGACGGGCACCCGGATGTTCCGCGCGAGTGGCCGCTGGACGCCGCGTCCGTCGGAGTGCTCGGCAACGGGAACGTCGCGCTCGATGTGGCGCGGATGCTCGCCAAGCACGCCGAAGACCTGCTGGTCACCGAGGTGCCCGCCAACGTCTACGAGGGTCTCCAGGCCAGCGCGGTCACGGATGTGCACGTGTTCGGGCGCCGCGGCCCTGCCCAGGTGAAGTTCACGCCGCTGGAGCTTCGTGAGCTCGGCGAACTGCGCGATGTCGACATGGTCGTGTACGACGAGGACTTCGACTACGACGACGCGGCGAAAGACGCCGTCGCCAGCAACAAGCAGGTCATGGTCATCGACCGCATCCTGCAGTCGTGGCGCAAGCGCGACTCGGTGAACAACGCGAGAGGCTCCGCTTCGCGCCGTCTGCACCTGCACTTCTGGGCACGCCCTGTGGAGGTCCGCAAAGACGACGCCGGACGGGTGGCTGCCCTCGTGTACGAGCGCACGAAGCCCGACGGTCAGGGCGGTGCGGTGGGCACGGGCGAGCTGCGCGAGGTGCCGCTCCAGGCCCTGTACCGCGCGATCGGATACTTCGGGTCGCCGCTGCCGGGAGTGCCGTTCGACAAGAAGCACGGTGTGATCCCCAATCGCGAGGGTCAGGTGCTCGCGAAGGACTCCAACGAGCGCGTCGCCGGCATCTACGCCACCGGCTGGATCAAGCGCGGCCCCGTGGGTCTGATCGGGCACACGAAGTCCGATGCGATGGAGACGGTGCGGCACATCATCAACGACCAGGGCTCCTGGTGGCACCCGGAAGATCCCTCGGAGGAGTCGATCGTCGAACTCCTGCGTGAGCGCGGCGTTCGCTGGACCGACCTTGACGGATGGCACCGCCTCGACGAGCACGAGATCGCGCTGGGTGCGCCGGTGGAGCGTGCGCGCGTCAAGGTGGTCCCGCGCGACGAGATGGTGCGCGTCTCGCGCGGCGAGTAGCCCTGTCGGCCCCTGGCGGCGGCGTCGGCTAGCCTGGCGACGACGGGGGAGGAACGCATGGCCGATTGGATCCCGGATGTGCTCGGCGACGAGTTCGAGCAGTTCACCCTCGACCTCGGTGTCGACGAGCAGGGTCCTGTCATGGCCACCCTGGTCCGTGCGCTTCCGGTCGAGCCGGGGTGGTGGGAGCGCGTCCGCGGCCCTGTGCCCCTGCTCGAAGGCGTCGACGTGCTGTACGTGCACGGATGGTCCGACTACTTCTTCCAGAAGCGACTGGCGCGCTTCTGGACTTCCAGAGGCGCCCGCTTCTACGCGCTCGATCTGCGCAAGTACGGTCGCAGCCTGCGTGAGTGGCAGACGCCGGGATACGTCGCGGATCTCGCCACCTACGACGAAGACATCGCCGCCGCGCTGGGGGCGATGGGGCGTCCGGTCGGGGAGTCCCCGCATACCCGTCGTCTCGTCCTGCTCGGTCACTCGACAGGGGGGCTCACCCTGAGCCTCTGGGCGTCGAGGCACCCCGATGCGGCCGATGCGGTCATCCTGAACAGCCCCTGGTTGGAGTTCCAGTTCGCGCCCGCACGTGCCGCGATCGCGCCGATGGTCGAGCTGCAGGCGCGGATCCGTCCGTTGGAGGCAGCGCCCCAGGTCGACCTCGGCTTCTACTCCCGCGCGCAGCAGGAGGTCGCCGATCCGGACGACCCGATGGAGGTGAATCCCCTCTGGCGTCCTGCACAGACCATGGCGGTGTACGCGGGCTGGCTGCACGCGATCCTGTCGGGGCACAAGACCGTGGCGGCGGGGCTGTCGATCAGCGCGCCCGTGTGTGTGCTGCTGTCGGCGCGCTTCGTCCCCCCGACCCGGTGGTCGGACGACATCACCTCCGCGGACTCCGTGCTCGTCGTCGACGACATCGCCCGCGCGGCGCTCCGGCTCGGCCCGAGTGTGACGGTCGAACGCATCGACGGCGCCCTGCACGACGTCTTCCTCTCCCGGCACGAGGCGCGCGAGGAGGCCTATCGGCGTCTCGACCGCTGGGTCACGGGCTGGCGCGCCACCTGGTGAGGTCGCTCACAGGCAGTACATCGCCCTGACGAGGCGTTCGGCCGTGTCGCCGTCGCCGCGTCGCACCGCCTCGGCGAAGTCGGCGTACACCGTGCGCATCCGAGCTCGGTCCGCCGCGGGTACCACCCAGTCGCGGAGGTTCCGGAACAGCACGATGCTCGCGTCTTCCATCAGCGTCCGATGCTGTGCGTTCCCGCTCCGGTCGGCCAGGTAGGAGAACACAGCCCATCGCGCCTGGCACGTCGTGCTCGGATCGTCCAGCGAGGCCGGCAGCGCGGTGATGAGCCTGCCGACGTGCTCGCGCTGTGCCGCGGAGAGGCGCGGCACGGCCAGGCGCGCGGCGATCCCCGCCTGGTAGCCCGCGAAGTCCAGCGACTGCGCGATCGAGTCGGGGGTCACCTCCGTGACCTCGGTGTACCTGCTCGGATACATGGTCACCAGTCCCAACCTCTCGAGGCGTTGGAGCGCCTCACGAACGGGTGTGCGCGACACGTGCAGCTCCTCCGCCACGTCGACGTCGCGGATGCGCTCGCCCCCTGCCAATGTGCCGTCGATGATCAGTCTCCCCACGTGGTGGAAGACCTCTTCGGCGAGGAGTTGCTTGCTCTCGCCGATACTCGTCGATCCGATACTGCCCATGGATCTGCCCCCAGTAGCCCTTCTCATCCCGAGCGCCCCCCGGTCCGCCCGGAGGGCGAGTAGGTCAGGGGCCGCATCGGATGCCGATTACGCCCATCCGACTCCGTGATCCGCGTGGGGGCGCGGAACAAAGGGCGAACGGGATCCTTCTTCTTGTTCTTCTTCTCGTGGTTCTGCGGCCGGCGGATACGGGACATCCGCCGGCCGCGGAAGACGTGAACGCATGGAACTGCCGTGGCCTCGTCCCCACGAGGGTAGGCCCTCGCGATTCCCGAAATCGCCCAGCCGTACACCGGCAGTGCGTCATCCCACGATCACGTCGTCAGCCGCAGCGAGGCGACCGAATCCAGTCTTTAGCACTTCAGCCCAAATATCGGAATGCAATATGATGAAAGGTAGCATGACACTCCTGAGGACCGCATGAGAAACCCCCACCCGGCCAGTGCGGATGGGGGTCTTCGCCGTCAGGGTCGGCGCGCAGCCTCAGCGGTAGTTGATGAACTGCAGGTCAAGGTCGAGGTCGGCGCCCTTGAGCAGGGCGATGACCGACTGGAGGTCGTCGCGGCTCTTGGACTGCACGCGCAGCTCGTCTCCCTGGATCTGGCTCTTGACGCCCTTGGGCCCCTCGTCGCGGATGATCTTGTTGATCTTCTTCGCGTTCTCCGAGGAGATGCCGTCCTTGAGCGTCGAGACGATGCGGAACTCCTTGCCGCTGGCGAAGGGATCCCCCGACTCCAGGCTCTTGAGCGAGATTCCGCGCTTGATCAGCTTCGACTGGAACACGTCGAGCACGGCCTTGGCCCGCTCCTCCGAGTTCGCGATGATCAGGATGCTCTCGCCGCTCCAGGCGATCGATGCGCCAGTGCCCTTGAAGTCGTAGCGCTGCTCGATCTCCTTGCGTGCCTGGTTCAGGGCGTTCTCGGCCTCCTGGTGATCCACTTTCGAGACGATGTCAAAGGAACTGTCAGCCATACAGGAAGTGTATCGAGCCTGCTGATTTTCGAGAGTCGTGGAAGCGTTTTCACACGGCGATCGTCGGAATCGCTCGGTCACAGGTTGATATCGCAACCCTGCCTCGTTGCAAAGTCCCTCGATTTCGATGCATACTGTAAGCGCTTGCAGTCCATGCAGGCCAACAGCATTGAGAGAGGCACACACCAATGAAGGTGAACAAGAGGGGCATCGTCGCCGCAGGCGCCATCGCCATCGTTTCGACTCTGTCGCTTGCCGGCTGCTCCGCGGGCACCAGCGGCGGCGACGACTCGGGTTCGAAGGACAGCAGCACACTGGTCGTCTGGGTCGATGCGGAGCGCGTCGATGCGCTGCAGGGCGCCGCCGACTCCTACGAGGACAAGACCGGCGTCAAGGTCGATCTCGTCGGCAAGTCCGTCGACGACATGAAGGACGACTTCATCCAGCAGGTGCCGACCGGCAAGGGCCCCGACGTGGTCATGGGCGCCCACGACTGGCTCGGCGAGCTCTCCACCAACGGCGTCGTGGCTCCGATCGAGCTCGGCGACAGCGCTGAGGACTACCTCCCGGTCGCGCTCCAGGCCGCCACCTACGACGGCACCGTCTACATGCTCCCGTACGCGGTCGAGAACATCGCGGTGCTGCGCAACGCCGACCTCGTGCCCACGGCACCCACCAGCTTCGACGACATGGTCTCGAAGGGCACGTTCGTCGTGGAGCAGGGGGCCGAGGGCAACCCGTATCACCTGTACCCGTTCCAGACCGCGTTCGGCGCTCCCGTCTTCGGCACCGACGACTCGGGCAGCTACGACTCCACCGACCTGCAGCTCGGCAGCGAAGGCGGCTTCGCCTTCGCCGACTGGCTGGGTGCGCAGGGCGCTGCGGGCGTGCTGAACACCGACATCGACGGCGAGATCGCCAAGCAGCAGTTCCTCGACGGCACGGCCGCCTTCTGGCTGACCGGCCCGTGGAACGTCGGCGCCGCCACGGACGCCGGCATCAACGTCGCGATCGACCCGATCCCGAGCCCGACCGGCGAGACGGCCTCGCCGTTCGCGGGCGTGAAGGGCTTCTTCGTGAGCTCCGAGTCGAAGAACAAGGTCGCCGCGAACGACTTCCTCGTCAACTACATCGGCACCGAAGATGTTCAGCTCGAACTGTTCAAGGCCGGCAACGTCCTGCCCGCGCTGACCGCGGCAGCGGACACGGCGGCTTCCGACCCGATCATCGCCGGCTTCCAGGCCGTCGGTGCGGATGCCGTGCCGATGCCCGCCATCCCGGCCATGGGTGCGGTCTGGCAGTTCTGGGGCGTCGCCGAGGCGGCGATCATCAACGGCGCGGACCCGGCGACGACGTGGCAGAAGCTCGTCGACGACGTGACCGCCGCGATCAAGTAGCAGACAGCACACTGGCCCTGCCGGGGCGGGCGTCCACCGCCCGCCCCGGCAGGATCATGACGAGGACGACATGACAGACACCGAAGAGCGCATCGCTCCTCCGACCCGACGTCAGCGGCAGGCGGCCAAGATCGCGGAAGCCGCATCCGGACCGGTCGGCTGGATGCTCCTGAAGATCCTCCTCCTGGCCGTGGTCGACGCGATCGCGCTGTACGCGGCGTTCGTGCTCTTCCTGCACCAGGAGTGGCTGATCCTCGGCATCGTCGTCGCAGTCGCCGTGCTCGTCAACTACATCTACTTCTCCCGCAAGCGCATCGCGGCGAAGTACCTGACGCCGGGCATCATCTTCCTGATCGTGTTCCAGGTCTTCACGCTGCTCTACACCGGCTACATCGGCTTCACGAACTACGGCACGGGACACAACGGGACGAAGGAGCAGGCCATCTCCTCCCTCCTCGCCTCCGCGCAGGAGCGCGTCGAGGACTCGCCGACCTTCCCCGTCACGGTCGTCGAGCAGTTCGGCACCTACGGCCTGCTGGTCACCGACCCCGACTCCGGCGACGCGCTCGTGGGCACCGCGGAGCAGCCGCTGGAAGAGGTCGACGCCGAGTTCGAGGGCGGCAAGGCCGTCTCGACGGACGGGTGGACCACTCTTCCGCTCGCGACCGTCTTCACGCTCTCGGAAGAACTGGAGAAGTTGTCGGTCCCGTTCAGCGACGACCCGAACGACGGCAGCCTCCGGGCACCCGACGGCCAGAAGGGCTATCTCTACGTCTCGACGCTCGCATACGACGCGGATGCCGACACGATCACCGACACCACGACCGGCACGGTCTACTCCGACACGGGCGACGGCGCGTTCACGTCCGATTCCGGGGAGCAGCTGCTGCCCGGATGGCAGACCACCGTCGGCTTCGACAACTTCGTGCGTGCGGTCACCGACTCCTCGATCCGCGGCCCGCTCATCTCGGTCACGCTCTGGACCTTCGCGTTCGCCCTGATCTCGGTCGCCACGACGTTCTTCCTCGGCCTGCTCCTCGCACTGGTCTTCAACAACACCAAGATGCGGTTCCGCAACGGCTATCGGATCATCCTCATCCTCCCGTACGCGTTCCCGGCGTTCCTGTCGGCGCTCGTCTGGGCCGGGATGATGAACGAGAGCTTCGGCTTCATCAACCAGGTGATCTTCGGCGGGGCGTCCATCCCGTGGCTGACCGATCCGGCACTGGCGAAGGCGTCCGTGCTGCTGGTGAACCTGTGGCTCGGCTTCCCCTACATGTTCCTGGTCTGCATGGGGGCGCTGCAGGGCATCCCCGAGGACGTGAACGAGGCGGCGGTGATGGACGGCGCCAATCCGTGGCAGATCTTCCGTCGCATCAAGCTGCCCCTGCTGCTGGTGACGGTCGCGCCACTGCTGATCTCGTCGTTCGCGTTCAACTTCAACAACTTCAACCTGATCTACATGCTCACCAAGGGCGGTCCGCGCTTCAGCGACGTATCGATCCCGGTCGGGCACACCGACATCCTGATCTCCATGGTCTACAAGGTCGCGTTCACCGGGCAGACCCGCGACTACGGTCTCGCCTCCGCCTTCACGATCCTGATCTTCGTCGTGGTCGCGACCATCTCGATCATCAGCTTCCGCAAGACCAAGGCCCTCGAGGAGCTGAACTGACATGAGCACCGCCACCCCTCGCTCCACCAGGGAAGAGAAGGCCCTCGCCCCGCGTCGCCGCAGCTTCGGCGCCTGGTTCGCCGACACCGGCTGGCGACACCTGGTCGCGATCGTCGTCAGCGTGTTCGCCCTGTTCCCGTTGCTGTACGTCGTCTCGGCGTCGTTGAACCCGAAGGGGACACTGACCGGATCCAACCAGCTGTTCTCGGCGGTCGGGATCGACAGCTACGTGCGCATTCTGAGCGATCCGCAGAACCCCTACGGCCAGTGGTTCCTGAACACTCTGCTGATCGCCGTGGTCACGGGGGCCGTGACGGTCTTCATCGGGGCCTGCGCGGCATATGCCTTCTCCCGCATGCGCTTCGCCGGGCGTCGTGTCGGACTCGTCACGATCGTCGTCGTCCAGATGTTCCCGCAGCTGCTGGCCGTGGTCGCGATCTTCCTGCTCATGTCGACGCTGGGGGACTGGTTCCCGGCGATCGGGCTGAACACCCACACCGGACTGATCCTCGTGTACCTGGGCGGCGCCCTCGGTGTGAACACCTACCTCATGTACGGATTCTTCAACACGATCCCGAAGGAGATCGACGAGGCCGCCCGCATCGACGGCGCCGGACACGCGCGCATCTTCTTCACGATCATCCTGCGTCTGGTGGCGCCGATCCTCGCGGTCGTCGGGCTGCTGTCGTTCATCGGCACGGTCAACGAGTACGTGATCGCGAGTGTGATGCTCGTGGATGTCGAACAGCAGACGCTCGTCGTCGGACTCACCAAGCTCGTCGCGAACCCACGCTATGCCGACTGGTCCGCGTTCTCTGCCGGTGCCGTGATGGCGGCGATCCCCGTCATGATCCTCTTCCTCTTCCTCCAGAAGTACATCGTCGGCGGACTCACCGCGGGCGCGACGAAGGGCTGACCAGCCCCTCAGGTGCCCGCGCGCACTTCCTCGTCGCGGTAGCGTGCATCACATGCTACCTTGTCATGCATGACAGCTGACATCGGCGCGCAGATGCGCAAAGGGGTGGTGGAGTACTGCGTGCTCGGCCTGCTCGCGCGCGAGCCGATGTACGGCTGGCAGCTGGCCGAAGCGCTCACGGGAGCGGGGCTGATCGCCAGCATCGGAACGCTCTACCCGCTGCTCGGACGGCTTCGGGACAACGGGTGGGTCAGCACCTTCGACCTCCCGTCGGAGAGCGGGCCCGTGCGCAAGTACTACCGCCTCACGGAGGCCGGGACCGAGCAGCTCGACCGGTTCCGCGCCCAGTGGGCACCGTTCGCCCGTGTCGTCACGGGCATCGTCGGAGAGGGACGATCATGACAGAGACCACCGCAGACGCTCTGCGCGACGACTACCTCGCGCGACTCGACGAGGCGATGCGGGGACTGCCCCACGGTGTCGCGTCCGACATCCGCGGGGGCATCGTCGAGGAGCTCGAGGGTCTCGACGCCGCAGCCACCGAGATGCGGATCGCGCAGCTCGGCGACCCCGTGGCCATCGCACGCGAGGCGCAGGACGAGGTGCCCGGCGCCGTCACGATCGTCACCGCTCCGCCCGTCGCCGCGCCGTCCGCACCTCGTCCGCCGACGACGTCGACCCGCGGTTTCGCGATCGCGGCGGCGTTGACGCTCAGTTTCGGCGGGTTCGTCCTCCCTGTCCTCGGATGGTTCGTCGGCGCGGTGCTGGTCAGCCTGAGCCCGCTCTGGAGGACGTGGGAGAAGGTCGTGGCGATCGTCATCCCGTTCGTCGTCGGTGGGGTGTCTCTCCTCCTCGTCTCCACGATGGTCACGTTCAGCGCGTCGGACTCCGGAGGCAGTTCGTCCGGCACCGGGACGGCGCCCGTCGTCAATCCGCTGCTGCCGGCGTGGTACGACCTGTTGTGGATGGGCTTCCTCGGAATCGGCCTCCTCCTGATCCCCGTGTCCGGGCTCTGGCTGCTCTGGCGTCTCCGCGGGCGCGTACCCCGCTGAATGCACCGTGGGGACGACTCCCGGCGTTGCTCCCCGGCCGTGCTGCCTTGCGGTCGTACCGTGAGAGCATGGCACGTGTCGCTGGGCGCAATCTCGTGATGAGCTGGTTCGCGGGCATCGTCTGCGTCGGCGTCATCGGAGCGCTCATCTGGCTCTCGCTGCCGATCCTGCCGACGCTCGCGGAGTTCGCGGGGGACGCCTTGCGCGATGCGCTTCCCTGAGGGGCGCGCGAGCTCAGGTCCCGTGTATGACGACACGTCGGCACGCCTGCGGGAGCGGTCGTCCGCCGGGCGGTACCCTCACAATGCACATTTCCGATGAGAGGCGCACCCCATGAGTGACCCCGACGTTCCCCAGCCCGAGAAGCCGGCTGACGTAGACGACGTCGTCGGCAGCGCGAACGCCGGCCTCGACGCCGCCGCCGCAGCGGGTGCGGATGTCCCCGGTGCCTCCGACGCGCCGAAGGCGGAGCCGACCGACGCCGCTGCCGAGAGGCCGGTCGATCCCGACCTCGCCGCATTCGAGGCCGCAGAGCGCGACCACCCTGGCACGTTCGCGTCGCCGCCGCCCGCCGTATCCCCGGTCGTGGCCGAGGAACCCCGGCTTCCCGCGGACGAGTCCAGAGACGCCGACGCCACCTCGGTCTTCGCGGCGCCCGCCACGGATCCCGATCGGTACGGACACCAGGACTCGGCGATGGCCGACGCAGCGTACACGCCGTATGGAGACGACTCCGACACCCGGATCGTCCCCTCCGAGCCGCTGGTCGCCGCGACCGCCGCAGCGCAGCCGCAGCCGATTTTCGTCCAGGCCCCAGAGCCGCCGCGCGACCGGGGCAACCGCGGAACCGCGGGTCTCATCGGGCTCCTCGCCACGCTCGTCTTCGCGATCCTGTACCTCGGCACGGCCCTCGGCCTCCGAGCGATCGCCGGTGACGTCAACGGTGAAAACATCGGTCAGGAGGCGCTCGCACCGCTGACCACGTGGGGCTATTGGACGCCGGTCGTCGTCTTCTTCCTCGGTTTCTGGCTGCTGGGAGCGATCATCAACCGCGGTCGCTGGGGCCTCTGGGTCGTGTTCGGCATCATCGTCGGCGTCATCGCCTATGCCGGACACATCCTCGGGCAGCTCTTCGAGGCGCCGTTCTGGAAGCTCACGGCGTCGGAGGGCCTCGAACTCGCCGGTGAGCAGCTGCTGGCGCCCCTGGCCATCGCCGCCTTCGTGTTCGCCCGCGAGCTGACCATCTGGTTCGGCGCCTGGGTCTCCCGCAGCGGTGCACGCAAGACCGAGCTGAACGCCGAGGCGCAGCGCGAGTATGAGCGCACCCTCGAAGCCGGCCCGACCCTGTCGAGGTAGCCACGGACTCCACCACACCGAACCCCCGCGGGCCCGAGTCCGCGGGGGTTTCGGCTGTCCTCGCGGTGGTCCTCGCGACGATCAGCTTCTTCGCCCTCGCGCTTTTCGGGCTGGGCGCGCTGAGCGTGGCCACCGACACGGACATCATCGCGGTGCCAGGGCTCGGGCAGGCCCCGGGGGCGATCGGGATGGCGGTCGCCGTTGCGGTGTTCGCGTTCACGCTGTGGTCGGCTCTCCGTCGCGACCGGCCATCGTACGGCGCGACGGTCACGATCGCCCTTCTCACCGCTCTTGCACACCTGGTGATCGTGTGGCTCGGGGTGCTGCTCGGTGCCGGCTTCGTCATCGCGACCTCCGTGGCAGGCGACCTCGTCCGCGGCGGGGCGAGCGCCGTCCTCCTCCTGGCCGGACTCGTCGCGAGCTGGGGCGGCATCGCCCTGCGCCGCACCCGCGCCTCACATCCGCGCTGGCCGTGGGAGCGCGACGAAGACGAGTGAGGGTGCGCTCCCTCGTGCCGATCCGCCGACACGGTGACGATCTGCGGACTGTTCCGCGGCATGGAGTCGGACGATCGTCCACACCTCGGCTGATCGTCGGCGTCGAACCGAAGACCGCCTCGCCGGAACACCGGAAATCGTGACCACGACGGGCGACGCGCCGTACGCTGGTGGGGTGGAGCGCTCACTGGAGACGCAGGTCGACCAGGCCGTCGAGGCCTGGTTGCGCTGGGTGCCGCGCTGGGAGCCGGCCACCCATCGCGGTCGTGTCGCGCCATGCCGCCGCTGCCTCGGGTCGCCCATCCTCTCCGCGGCGGGCATCGGAGCGGACACCCCGCATGGCGTACAGCACGGGCTCTCGACGCGGATCAAGACCATCGTCGATCACGCGGTCGCCGACTACACGGCGAGGAACCTGCCGATGCTGCAGCGCGAACTCGACCAGCAGGCCGCCCGCAACCGCGCCCGCAGCTACCGCCCGGCGGAAGACCTCGACCCCGAGTTCGACGGGTTGCCGTTGGATCCCGAGCCGGTGCCTGGTGCGCCTTTCCTGTTCACGATCGCGGGGCTCGCCGATGACTCCGCCGCCGAGCTGCCGGCGCTGCCGCCGCTGACGGAGGAGGCGAAGATCGCTCTGCGCCAGGAGGTCGCCCTCGCCGACGAGTACGCGAACCTCGTCGGGCGGGAGATCTGCGGCATCCTGCTGCGGCACCGTATCCACATCCAGGCGGCGATCTCGCAGCACGTCGAGCCGCAGATCGAGGCTCTGCTCGCGGAGCTGACCCAGTCCCTGGACTCGCCGTTCGACCCCGACCTGCCCTGAGAGTGCGCATCCGGCGCGCGGAGGCCGCATCGAGGGGCACGTTCATTTGACCGCCACGTTACGCGGCATTACACTTGACCAGGTGTGTGCACGTCTTGACGTGCGCACTGGGCGTCGGCACCATGCCGGTCCGCCCCCACGGCATACCCACCACACCAAAAGCTCGTCGAATCCGGCGTGCCGGTGGGTCATGATGTGAAACCCATCACGCTGTCACCGTGCAGCACTATGAGGAGAGAACGTGCCAACCATTCAGCAGTTGGTTCGCAAGGGTCGCTCGCCCAAGGTCACCAAGACCAAGGCGCCGGCGCTCAAGTCGAACCCGCAGCAGGCCGGGGTCTGCACCCGCGTCTACACCACCACGCCCAAGAAGCCGAACTCGGCGATGCGCAAGGTCGCTCGTGTGAAGCTCCGCAACGGCACCGAGGTCACCGCGTACATCCCCGGTGAGGGCCACAACCTGCAGGAGCACTCGCTCGTGCTCGTTCGCGGCGGTCGTGTCAAGGACCTCCCCGGTGTGCGTTACAAGATCGTCCGTGGCGCCCTGGACACCCAGGCTGTCAAGAACCGTAAGCAGGCTCGTTCCCGCTACGGCGCGAAGAAGGGTTGAGTTAGATGCCTCGTAAGGGACCAGCCCCGAAGCGCCCCGTCGTCAACGACCCGGTATACGGCGCACCGATCGTCACCTCTCTGGTGAACAAGATCCTCGTCGACGGCAAGAAGTCGCTGGCCGAGTCGATCGTCTACGGCGCCCTCCGCGGCGTCGAGGCGAAGAACGGTCAGGACGCCGTCGCCACGCTCAAGAAGGCGCTCGACAACGTGCGCCCGACTCTCGAGGTCCGCAGCCGCCGCGTCGGTGGCTCGACCTACCAGGTGCCGGTCGAGGTCAAGCCTCACCGCGCCAACACGCTCGCTCTGCGCTGGCTCGTCAGCTACGCGAAGGGCCGTCGTGAGAAGACGATGACCGAGCGTCTCCAGAACGAGATCCTCGACGCGTCGAACGGCCTGGGTGCCGCGGTCAAGCGCCGCGAGGACACGCACAAGATGGCCGAGTCGAACCGCGCGTTCGCTCACTACCGCTGGTAAACAGCTTCGCCCGCCCCTCGGTCACACACCGAGGGGCGGGCACCCCCTCTTCGCAGTACGACTGCTCCAAAAGATAAGGACACTCCTGTGGCACAAGACGTGCTCACGGACCTGAGCAAGGTCCGCAACATCGGCATCATGGCGCACATCGATGCCGGCAAGACCACGACGACCGAGCGCATCCTGTTCTACACGGGCGTCAACCACAAGCTCGGCGAGACGCACGACGGCGCCTCGACCACCGACTGGATGGAGCAGGAGAAGGAGCGCGGCATCACGATCACGTCTGCCGCCGTGACCTGCTTCTGGAACAAGAACCAGATCAACATCATCGACACCCCCGGTCACGTGGACTTCACGGTCGAGGTGGAGCGCTCGCTCCGCGTCCTCGACGGTGCCGTCGCCGTGTTCGACGGCAAGGAGGGTGTCGAGCCCCAGTCCGAGACCGTGTGGCGTCAGGCCGACAAGTACAACGTCCCCCGCATCTGCTTCGTCAACAAGATGGACAAGCTCGGCGCGGACTTCTACTTCACCGTCGACACGATCGTCAACCGTCTGGGCGCCAAGCCGCTCGTCATCCAGCTGCCGATCGGCGCGGAGAGCGACTTCATCGGCGTCGTCGACCTGATCGAGATGCGCGCCCTGGTGTGGGCGGGTGACTCCAAGGGTGACGTCACCATGGGCGCCTCCTACGAGATCCAGGAGATCCCGGAAGACCTCAAGGAGAAGGCCGACGAGTACCGTCAGCAGCTCCTCGAGACCGTCGCCGAGACCGACGACGCGCTGCTCGAGAAGTTCTTCGGCGGCGAAGAGCTCACTGTCGCCGAGATCAAGGGCGCGATCCGCAAGCTGACCGTCGCCAGCGAGATCTACCCGGTGCTCTGCGGCTCCGCGTTCAAGAACCGCGGTGTGCAGCCGATGCTCGACGCGGTCGTCGACTTCCTCCCGAACCCGCTCGACGTGGGCTCGATCGAGGCGCACGACCCGAAGGACTACGACACGATCATCGAGCGCCACCCGGACGCGAACGACCCGTTCGCCGCCCTGGCGTTCAAGGTCGCCGTGCACCCCTTCTTCGGTCGCCTCACCTACGTGCGCGTGTACTCGGGTCACCTCGACTCCGGTTCTGCCGTCGTCAACTCGACCAAGAACAAGAAGGAGCGCATCGGGAAGATCTTCCAGATGCACGCCAACAAGGAGATCCCGGTCCCCTCGGTCACCGCCGGCAACATCTACGCGGTCATCGGTCTGAAGGACACCACCACGGGTGACACCCTGACCGACCCGGCAGCTCCGGTCGTCCTCGAGTCGATGACGTTCCCCGAGCCCGTCATCGAGGTCGCCATCGAGCCGAAGACCAAGGCCGACCAGGAGAAGCTGGGTGTCGCCATCCAGAAGCTCGCTGAGGAGGACCCGACCTTCCGCACGGAGCTCAACCCCGAGACCGGTCAGACGACCATCAAGGGCATGGGCGAGCTGCACCTCGACATCCTGGTCGACCGCATGAAGCGCGAGTTCAACGTCGAGGCCAACGTCGGCAAGCCGCAGGTGGCGTACCGCGAGACGATCCGCAAGGCCGTCGAGAAGCACGACTACACGCACAAGAAGCAGACCGGTGGATCCGGCCAGTTCGCCAAGATCCAGTTCACGATCGAGCCGCTCGAGCTCGACTCCGAGAAGACCTACGAGTTCGAGAACGCCGTCACCGGTGGTCGCATCCCTCGTGAGTACATCGGGTCGATCGACGCCGGTTTCCAGGACGCGATGAACGTCGGTGTCCTCGCGGGCTACCCGATGGTCGGCGTCAAGGCGACCATCGTCGATGGCGCGGCGCACGACGTCGACTCCTCGGAGATGGCGTTCAAGATCGCGGGCTCCATGGGCTTCAAGGAGGCCGCTCGTCGTGCCAACCCCGTGCTGCTCGAGCCGCTGATGGCCGTCGAGGTCCGCACGCCCGAGGAGTACATGGGCGACGTCATCGGCGACCTGAACTCGCGTCGTGGCCAGATCCAGTCGATGGAGGACGCCGCCGGCGTCAAGGTGGTCCGCGCTCAGGTCCCGCTGTCCGAGATGTTCGGCTACATCGGCGACCTGCGCTCGAAGACCTCGGGCCGTGCCGTGTACTCGATGGAGTTCCACAGCTACGCTGAGGTTCCCCGCGCAGTGGCCGACGAGATCGTCCAGAAGACCAAGGGCGAGTAATCACCCTTCTGGGAGCCGGGCTCCGGTCCGGCTCCCAGGTCACCTACAACTTCACATTCCCTCTCTACTAAACTGAGAACCTAACCCGTAGAGAACCGGTCGCAAACCAGTGCCCGGTCACCTCTACAACGACGTCCTGAGGAGGACCCAGTGGCTAAGGCCAAGTTCGAGCGGACCAAGCCGCACGTCAACATCGGAACGATCGGTCACGTCGACCACGGCAAGACCACGCTCTCCGCAGCGATCTCGAAGGTGCTTGCTGACAAGTACCCGTCCGACACCAACGTGCAGCGTGACTTCGCTTCCATCGACTCGGCGCCGGAAGAGCGCCAGCGTGGTATCACCATCAACATCTCGCACATCGAGTACGAGACCCCGAAGCGCCACTACGCGCACGTCGACGCTCCCGGCCACGCCGACTACGTCAAGAACATGATCACCGGTGCGGCTCAGATGGACGGCGCGATCCTCGTGGTCGCCGCCACTGACGGCCCGATGGCTCAGACGCGTGAGCACGTGCTGCTCGCCAAGCAGGTCGGCGTTCCGTACCTGCTGGTCGCGCTGAACAAGTCCGACATGGTCGACGACGAGGAGATCCTGGAGCTCGTCGAGCTCGAGGTCCGCGAGCTGCTCGCCGGCCAGGGCTTCGACGAGGACGCTCCTGTCGTCCGTGTCTCTGCTCTCAAGGCTCTCGAGGGCGACGAGAAGTGGACCCAGGCGATCCTGGACCTGATGCAGGCTGTCGACGACAGCGTTCCGGACCCGGAGCGTGACCGTGACAAGCCGTTCCTGATGCCCGTCGAGGACGTCTTCACGATCACCGGTCGTGGAACCGTCGTCACGGGTCGCGCCGAGCGTGGCACGCTGGCCATCAACTCCGAGGTCGAGATCGTCGGACTCCGTCCGACCGTCAAGACCACGGTCACGGGTATCGAGATGTTCCACAAGCAGCTCGACGAGGCCTGGGCCGGCGAGAACTGTGGTCTCCTGCTCCGTGGCACGAAGCGTGAGGACGTCGAGCGCGGTCAGGTCATCGTCAAGCCGGGTTCGGTCACGCCGCACACCGACTTCGAGGGCACGGCGTACATCCTGTCCAAGGACGAGGGTGGCCGTCACAACCCGTTCTACACGAACTACCGCCCGCAGTTCTACTTCCGCACCACCGACGTCACCGGCGTCATCTCGCTGCCCGAGGGCACCGAGATGGTCATGCCCGGCGACACCACCGACATGACGGTCGAGCTGATCCAGCCGATCGCCATGGAGGAGGGCCTCGGCTTCGCCATCCGTGAGGGTGGACGCACCGTCGGCGCCGGTACGGTCACGAAGATCATCAAGTAAGCATCTGCTTCCTCGCAGCGGGGTCGGGCCTTCGGGTCCGGCCCCGCTGTCGTTGACACGGTGTGCGGAGGGTTCCCTTCGGGGGAGGGGACATGCACAATGAGTGTGGTCGACCTCCGGTCGACGGCATTCACGTCAGAAGGGGATTCACATGGGTATCGAGGACGCTGTCAACAAGGGCAAAGACCTCTACGAGCAGAACAAGGACAAGATCGCGGACGCGGTCAAGAGCGAGCAGGCGGAGGACATCAGCGACAAGGTCCTCGACGGCGTCGCCGACTTCGCGAAGAAGATCGCCCCCGGTGCTGCCGACAAGATCGATGAGATCCGGGACAGCGCGGACAAGGCCGTCGGCAACGAGTAGCACCAACCGAACCTGATCCGAGCGGCGATCCACCTCCGGGTGGGTCGCCGCTTCGCGCGTGCGGGGAAGAGCCTTCATCGTGCACCGCCGCGGATGTGGCGAATTCACTGTCGTATCGAGTAGGATCGTCTCGACCGCCTGGGGATCTTGCGGTCGGGGAAGCCGAAGGGGTTCGGTTTCCCGAAGCACGCGGCTTTCCGCGTTGAAACTGGGGACAACGATCTTGGGGATCATCGTGCGACGCGCGCACTCCGTGCGCTTGAGCGTCTCCCTGCCTGCGCGGCGGGTCTTCCGTCGCGCCTTCAGTCGAGGAGTTCGGCGTCCCTTCACGCCGGGCTACTCGCGTTCGGTGTGCCCCCTCGCACTGAACGCCCTCCCCAAGCGGGGCGAGGCATGGGGATGCCTCGCCCCGCTATCTCCTGGGATCTGACGCCGGAATCAGGTGTCGGGAGCGTCGCTCGCGACGGCGCGACACGCCCGGGTTTGCAGAAGTGAAATCGGCCATGGCAGAATAGACAGGTTCGATATTTCGGCGCCGCTGTGCGTGCGCCGGATCACTGCCAGGGCAGTGCATAGACGGCGCCTCCTCCGGGAGCGTGCAGGGTTCTAGGCCGCGGGTAGCAGAACACACCCCGACACCCCTCATCATGAGGGTTCCGCCGTGCGCGGTGGAGGTCGGCATCCGTTCGCCTCACCGCGTCCGGCTGACAGAAGAACAGTGGTGCAGCAGATCGACTCGCGAGAGCCGTTCTCGTGCCGAGGCGCGAACAGCGCCGACGTGCGTCCAATGCCCCAGGGCCACCCGGTCCCGGACGGTAAGACGCCTAAAGAGAGAGAGCAGACAATGGCGGGACAGAAGATCCGCATTCGCCTGAAGTCGTATGACCACGAGGTCATCGACACGTCCGCACGCAAGATCGTCGACACCGTGACCCGTGCGGGCGCGACCGTCGTCGGACCCGTGCCCCTTCCGACCGAGAAGAACGTCGTGTGCGTCATCCGGTCGCCGCACAAGTACAAGGACAGCCGCGAGCACTTCGAGATGCGCACCCACAAGCGTCTGATCGACATCGTCGACCCGACGCCCAAGGCCGTCGACTCGCTGATGCGTCTCGACCTCCCGGCCGATGTCAACATCGAGATCAAGCTCTGAGGTTCGACATGGCTGACATCAACTCCAAGATTTCCAAGGGCATGCTGGGCACGAAGCTCGGTATGACCCAGGTGTGGAACGAGAGCGGCAAGCTCGTTCCCGTCACCGTGATCGAGCTGGCACCCAACGTGGTGACCCAGGTCCGCACGCCCGAGAAGGACGGCTACAACGCCGTGCAGATCGCGTACGGCCAGATCGACCCGCGCAAGGTGAACAAGCCGCTCTCCGCGCACTTCGAAGCAGCCGGCGTCACGCCGCGCCGTCACGTCACCGAGATCCGCACCGCGGACGCCGGCGACTACACCCTGGGCCAGGAGCTCACGGTCGACGGCACCTTCGAGGCCGGCCAGCTCGTCGACGTCGTCGGCACGAGCAAGGGCAAGGGCTTCGCCGGTGTCATGAAGCGTCACAACTTCAAGGGCGTCTCGGCTTCGCACGGTGCACACCGCAACCACCGCAAGCCCGGCTCCATCGGCGCATCGTCGACCCCGAGCCGCGTCTTCAAGGGAATGCGCATGGCCGGCCGTATGGGTGGCGAGCGTGTGACCGTCCTCAACCTCACGGTGCACGCCGTCGACATCGAGAAGGGTCTGCTGCTCGTCAAGGGCGCCGTCCCCGGTGCTCGTGGCCGCATCGTCTACGTCCGCAACGCAGTGAAGGGTGCCTGATCATGGCTGACTCGACTCTCGCGCTCGACGTCCTCAAGGCAGACGGCAAGAAGGCTGGCTCGATCGAGCTTCCCGCCGCGCTGTTCGACGTCAAGACGAACATCCCGCTCATCCACCAGGTCGTCGTCGCGCAGCTCGCGGCGGCTCGCCAGGGTACTCACTCGACCAAGCGTCGTGGCGAGGTCTCGGGTGCCGGCCGCAAGCCCTTCAAGCAGAAGGGCACGGGTAACGCCCGTCAGGGCTCGATCCGCGCGCCGCACATGACCGGTGGTGGCATCGTGCACGGCCCCAAGCCGCGCGACTACTCGCAGCGCACGCCCAAGAAGATGATCGCCGCCGCCCTGCTGGGCGCGCTCAGCGACCGCTTCCGCGGCGACCGCCTGCACGCGATCGACACGTTCGGCACCGAGGGCACGCCTTCGACCAAGGCTGCTGCGGGCTTCCTCGCACAGGTGGCCACGTCGAAGAACGTCCTCGTCGTCATCGAGCGCGGCGACGAGCTCGCGCTCAAGAGCCTGCGCAACCTCGGCAACGTGCACCTGCTGTCGTTCGACCAGCTCAACGCCTACGACGTGCTCGTCTCCGACGACATCGTCTTCACCCAGGCCGCGCTCGAGGGCTTCATCGCCTCCAAGTCCGGCGCCAACCAGGAGGTCTCCGCATGAGCGAGCAGGCATCTGTTCTCCAGACGGCCCTGAACAAGGACCCGCGCGACATCATCCTGAAGCCGGTCGTGTCCGAGAAGAGCTACGGGCTCATCGACGAAGGCAAGTACACCTTCCTCGTCGATCCGCGCGCTTCGAAGACCGAGATCAAGCTCGCCATCGAGAAGATCTTCGGCGTCAAGGTCGCTGGGGTCAACACCCTCAACCGCGTCGGCAAGGCTCGTCGCACCCGCTTCGGCACCGGCAAGCGCAAGGACACCAAGCGCGCCATCGTCACCCTGAAGTCGGGCACCATCGACATCTTCACGGCAATCGGCTGATCCGGGGGATAAGGACAATAATGGCTATTCGCAAGTACAAGCCCACGACCCCGGGCCGTCGCGGCTCGTCGGTGGCTGACTTCGCCGAGATCACTCGATCGACGCCGGAGAAGTCGCTGCTGCGCCCGCTCTCGAAGACCGGTGGTCGCAACAACCAGGGCCGCATCACGACCCGTCACATCGGTGGTGGCCACAAGCGCCAGTACCGCGTCATCGACTTCCGTCGTAACGACAAGGACGGCGTCAACGCCAAGGTCGCTCACATCGAGTACGACCCCAACCGCACCGCGCGCATCGCGCTGCTGCACTACTTCGACGGTGAGAAGCGCTACATCCTCGCTCCGGCGAAGCTGAAGCAGGGCGACATCGTCGAGTCGGGTGCCGGGGCTGACATCAAGCCGGGCAACAACCTCCCGCTGAAGAACATCCCCACGGGTACCGTCATCCACGCGATCGAGCTCCGCCCCGGCGGCGGCGCGAAGATGGCACGTTCGGCCGGTGCATCCGTCCGTCTCGTCGCCAAGGACGGCCCCTACGCCCAGCTGCGTCTCCCCTCGGGCGAGATCCGCAACGTCGATGCGCGCTGCCGCGCGACCATCGGCGAGGTCGGCAACGCCGAGCAGTCGAACATCAACTGGGGCAAGGCCGGCCGCATGCGCTGGAAGGGCGTCCGCCCGACCGTGCGTGGTGTCGCGATGAACCCGGTCGACCACCCGCACGGTGGTGGTGAGGGTAAGACCTCTGGTGGTCGTCACCCCGTCTCCCCGTGGGGCCAGGCTGAGGGTCGCACCCGTCACGCCAACAAGGAAAGCGACAAGTACATCGTGCGTCGTCGTAACGCCGGCAAGAAGCGTAAGTAGGAGTAAGAGAAGATGCCTCGCAGTCTTAAGAAGGGCCCCTTCGTCGACGATCACCTGCTTCGCAAGGTGGTCGTGCAGAACGAAGCCGGCACCAAGAACGTCATCAAGACCTGGTCCCGTCGGTCCATGATCATCCCGGCCATGCTGGGTCACACGATCGCGGTCCACGACGGACGCAAGCACATCCCTGTGTTCGTGTCCGAGACCATGGTCGGTCACAAGCTGGGCGAGTTCGCGCCCACCCGCACCTTCCGCGGCCACGAGAAGGACGACAAGAAGGGGCGGCGCCGCTAATGGTCGAATCGATCGCACGCGTGCGACACATCCGCGTGACCCCTCAGAAGGCTCGTCGTGTCGTCGCGCTCATCAAGGGCAAGCAGGCCCAGGAGGCTCTGGCGATCCTCAAGTTCGCTCAGCAGAGCGCCAGTGAGCCGATCTACAAGCTTGTCGCGTCGGCCATGGCCAACGCGCAGGTCAAGGCAGATCGCGACGGCGAGTTCCTCGACGAGCAGGACCTGTACGTGAAGAACGCGTATGTGGACGAGGGCACGACGCTCAAGCGTTTCCAGCCCCGTGCACAGGGTCGCGCTTTCCAGATCAAGAAGCGCACGAGCCACATCACGGTCGTGCTCTCGACGCCTGAGGCAGCTCCGGCCGCCACGGGTGACAGCAACAAGAAGGCGAGCAAGTAATGGGACAGAAGGTAAACCCGTACGGCTTCCGTCTCGGCATCACGACGGACCACGTCTCGCGTTGGTTCTCTGACTCGACGAAGCCGGGTCAGCGCTACGCCGACTACGTCGCCGAGGACATCAAGATCCGCAACCTGCTCAAGACGCAGCTCGACCGCGCCGGTGTCTCGAACATCGAGATCGAGCGCACCCGTGACCGCGTCCGCGTCGACATCCACACCGCCCGTCCGGGCATCGTGATCGGTCGTCGTGGAGCCGAGGCCGAGCGCATCCGCGGCGACCTCGAGAAGCTCTCGGGCAAGCAGATCCAGCTGAACATCCTCGAGGTCAAGAACCCCGAGGCCGACGCTCAGCTCGTCGCTCAGGGCATCGCAGAGCAGCTCTCCGCTCGCGTGGCGTTCCGTCGTGCGATGCGCAAGGGTCTCCAGGGCGCTCAGCGCGCCGGCGCCAAGGGCATCCGGATCCAGGTCTCCGGCCGTCTCGGCGGCGCCGAGATGAGCCGTTCCGAGTTCTACCGCGAGGGTCGTGTGCCGCTGCACACGCTGCGCGCGAACATCGACTATGGCTTCTACGAGGCGAAGACCACGTTCGGCCGTATCGGCGTGAAGGTGTGGATCTACAAGGGCGACCTGACCGCGAAGGAGCTCGCTCGCGAGCAGGCCAACGCACCCAAGGCTCGTCGTGACGACCGTGGTGGCGACCGCCGCCGTGCCCCGCGCAACGAGGCACCTGTCGCAGAAGGAGCGTCGGCATAATGCTCATCCCCCGTAAGGTCAAGTTCCGCAAGCAGCACCACCCGGGACGCTCGGGTCAGGCCACCGGCGGCACGAAGGTCTCCTTCGGCGAGTTCGGCATCCAGGCCCTCACGCCCGCTTACGTGACGAACCGTCAGATCGAGTCCGCTCGTATCGCGATGACCCGTCACATCAAGCGTGGTGGAAAGGTGTGGATCAACATCTACCCCGACCGTCCGCTCACGAAGAAGCCTGCCGAGACCCGCATGGGTTCCGGTAAGGGTTCGCCCGAGTGGTGGGTCGCCAACGTCAAGCCGGGCCGTGTCCTCTTCGAGGTCGCGGGTGTCGACGAGGAGCTCGCTCGCGAAGCTCTGACCCGTGCAATTCACAAGCTGCCGCTCAAGGCACGCATCATCAAGCGCGAGGAGGGCGACGCGTAATGGCGATCGGCACCAAGGAGCTCGCTCCGGCAGAGCTCGACACATTCGAAGACCAGCGCCTCGTCGAGGAGCTGCGCAAGGCCAAGGAGGAGCTGTTCAACCTCCGTTTCCAGTCGGCCACCGGCCAGCTGGAGAGCCACGGCCGCATCCGCGCCGTCAAGCGCGACATCGCACGTCTCTACACGGTGATCCGTGAGCGCGAGCTGGGCATCCGTGCGACGCCCGCTCCGGTCGAGGCTCCCGCGAAGAAGGCGACCAAGTCGAAGGCGAAGAAGGCGGATTCCGCTGACGACGCCGTGAAGGAAGAGGCTGAGTGATGGCCACCAAGAAGGAAGCCGCCGTCGAGGCTGAGCACGCTGCTCACGACGTGCGCGATGTGGATGCCCGTGGGTACCGCAAGTCGCGTCGTGGCTACGTCGTCAGCGACAAGATGGACAAGACCATCGTGGTCGAGGTCGAAGACCGCGTGAAGCACCCGCTTTACGGCAAGGTCATCCGCCGCACCTCGAAGGTCAAGGCGCACGATGAGGCGAACACCGCCGGCATCGGCGACCTGGTCCTGATCAACGAGACCCGCCCGCTGAGCGCCACGAAGCGCTGGCGCCTGGTGGAGATTCTGGAGAAGGCCAAGTGATCCAGCAGGAATCCCGACTCAAGGTCGCCGACAACACCGGCGCCAAGGAGCTGCTCACGATTCGCGTGCTCGGTGGCTCGAAGCGTCGTTACGCCGGCCTCGGTGACACCATCGTCGCGACCGTCAAGGACGCGATCCCCGGTGGCAACGTCAAGAAGGGCGACGTCGTCAAGGCGGTCATCGTCCGCACCAAGAAGGAGGTCCGTCGTCCGGACGGCTCCTACATCAAGTTCGACGAGAACGCCGCAGTGATCCTGAAGAACGACGGGGAGCCCCGCGGCACCCGTATCTTCGGGCCGGTCGGTCGTGAGCTTCGCGACAAGAAGTTCATGAAGATCGTCTCGCTGGCGCCGGAGGTCATCTAATCATGGCGAAGATCAAGAAGGGTGACCTGGTCCAGGTCATCACCGGTGCCACGCAGGAGCGTGGCGGCGACCGCGGCAAGCAGGGCAAGGTCCTCGACGTCCTTGCCGAGAAGAACCGCGTCATCGTCGAAGGCGTGAACTACGTCACCAAGCACACCCGCGTCGGACAGACGCAGCGTGGCACCAAGACCGGAGGCCTCGAGACCGTCGAAGCCTCCATCCACATCTCGAACGTCGCACTCGTCGACCCCTCGACCAAGAAGCCGACCAAGGTCGGCCACCGGGTCGAGGAGCAGACGAAGGACGGCGTGAAGCGCACCGTCCGCGTGCGCTACGCGAAGAAGAGCGGTAAGGACCTCTGATGAGCACCGACACTGCCGCGCCGGCTGGCAAGATCCAGCCGCGCCTGAAGCAGAAGTACAACTCCGAGATCAAGAAGGCGCTGCAGGAGGAGTTCGGTTACGCGAACGTCATGCAGATCCCCGGACTGGTCAAGGTGGTCGTGAACACCGGTGTCGGCGAGGCAGCTCGCGACAGCAAGGTGATCGATGGCGCGGTCGACGACCTCACCAAGATCACCGGCCAGAAGCCGATCGTCACGAAGGCCCGCAAGTCCATCGCGCAGTTCAAGCTGCGTGAGGGCCAGGCCATCGGCGCGCACGTCACCCTCCGTGGTGACCGCGCGTGGGAGTTCGTCGACCGCCTCGTGTCGCTCGCCCTGCCCCGTATCCGCGACTTCCGCGGTCTCTCGGCCAAGCAGTTCGACGGCAACGGCAACTACACCTTCGGTCTCCAGGAGCAGAGCGTGTTCCACGAGATCGATCAGGACAAGATCGACCGGGTTCGCGGTTTCGACATCACCGTCGTCACGACCGCGAAGACGGATGACGAGGGTCGGGCACTGCTCCGTCACCTCGGCTTCCCGTTCCGCTCGGAAGACGCACAGGCGTAACACCCTCGACGGGCTCAGTGGTCTCGTGTCGCTGAGCCCGTCGATGTGCACGTACAATAGAAAATTGCGTGTCATCGCAGGCCGTCTGTCGTGTAACGGCAGCCGGAACCTCATGAACAAAGGACAACAACAATGACAATGACAGACCCGGTCGCAGATCTGCTGACCCGTCTGCGCAACGCGAACTCGGCGCACCACGATTCCGTGACCCTGCCGTCGAGCAAGCTCAAGACGCACATCGCCCAGATCCTCCAGCAGGAGGGCTACATCGCCGGCTGGGAGACCTCTGACGCTCGCGTCGGGAAGAACCTGACGCTGACGCTGAAGTACGGCCCGAACCGCGAGCGGTCGATCGCCGGCATCAAGCGCGTGTCGAAGCCCGGCCTCCGCGTGTACGCGAAGTCCACCGAGCTCCCCACGGTCCTCGGCGGTCTCGGCGTGGCCATCCTGTCCACCTCCTCCGGTCTTCTCACCGACCGTCAGGCAGAGCAGAAGGGCGTGGGCGGAGAAGTTCTCGCCTACGTGTGGTAATTCGAAATGTCGCGTATTGGACGACTTCCCATCGACGTGCCTGCGGGCGTCACCGTTTCGGTCGACGGCCGTGAGGTCGCGGTGAAGGGCCCCAAGGGTGAACTCACCCTCACGGTGGCCAGCCCCATCGAGGTCGCGGTCGAGGAGAACCAGGTCGTGGTCTCCCGTCCCGACGACGAGCGCGAGTCGCGGTCGCTTCACGGCCTGACCCGCACGCTCATCAACAACAACATCATCGGCGTGACCCAGGGCTACACCAAGGGTCTCGAGGTCGTGGGTACCGGTTACCGCGTGCAGCAGAAGGGCAGCTCGGTCGAGTTCGCCCTCGGCTTCTCGCACCCGGTCCTGATCGACCCGCCCGCCGGCATCACGCTCACGGTCGAGGGCACTACCAAGCTCACCGTCAGCGGGATCGACAAGCAGGCTGTCGGTGAGGCAGCTGCGAACATCCGCAAGATCCGCAAGCCCGAGCCGTACAAGGGCAAGGGTGTGCGCTACGCCGGCGAGAACGTGCGTCGCAAGGCCGGAAAGAGTGGTAAGTAACCATGGCTCTCAAGTCAAAGTCTGACGCCCGCGCGCGTCGTCACGCCCGCCTTCGCAAGAAGGTCGTCGGCACCGAGGCGCGTCCGCGTCTCGTCGTCAACCGTTCGGCCCGCCACGTCTTCGTGCAGCTGGTCGACGACAGCAAGGGTCACACCGTGGCGTCGGCTTCGACGCTCGAGACCGACCTGCGCTCGCTCGAGGGTGACAAGACCGCCAAGGCCCGCAAGGTCGGCGAGCTCCTCGCCGAGCGTGCGAAGGCCGCTGGCGTTTCCGAGGCAGTGTTCGACCGTGGCGGCAACCGCTACGCCGGTCGTGTCGCCGCCATCGCCGACGGCGCCCGCGAGGGGGGTCTGGCACTGTGAGTGACAACAAGGAGAACGAAGTGACCGAAGCGGCTGCTGCCACTTCCGAGACGGCTGCCGGCACCACGCAGGCAGAGCCGACTCGCGATCAGCGTGATGGCCGCCGCGGTGGCCGCGGTGACCGCAACCAGGGTGGCCGCGACCGCAACTCGCGCGACCGTGGAGACAACCAGTTCCTGGAGCGCGTCGTCACCATCAACCGCGTCTCGAAGGTCGTGAAGGGTGGTCGTCGCTTCAGCTTCACCGCCCTCGTGGTCGTCGGTGACGGCAACGGTCTGGTCGGCGTCGGCTACGGCAAGGCCCGTGAGGTCCCTCTGGCGATCTCGAAGGGTGTCGAAGAGGCCAAGCGCAACTTCTTCCGCGTTCCGCGCGTCGGAAGCACCATCCCGCACCCGGTGCAGGGTGAGTCTGCTGCGGGCGTCGTCCTGCTCCGTCCGGCTGCTGCCGGTACCGGTGTCATCGCCGGTGGTCCGGTCCGCGCCGTGCTGGAGTGCGCCGGTATCCACGACGTGCTGTCGAAGTCGCTCGGCTCGTCGAACACGATCAACATCGTGCACGCGACGGTCACCGCCCTGAAGCAGCTCGAGGAGCCTCGTGCGGTCGCCGCTCGTCGTGGCCTCGAGTTCGATCAGGTCGCCCCTGCACGCCTCGTGCGTGCCGAGGCCGACGCCATCGCCGCACAGAAGGTAGGTGCCTGATGGCCGCGCGACTGAAGGTCACGCAGATCAAGTCCAAGGTGAGCGAGAAGCAGAACCAGCGCGACACGCTGCGCAGCCTCGGTCTGAAGCGGATCGGTGACACCACCGTCCGCCCCGACGACGCGCAGACGCGCGGTTACGTCAAGACCGTCGCACACCTCGTCAAGGTTGAGGAGATCGACTAATGGCTGAGAAGAACGAGGCCGTCGAGGCTGAGAAGGCCACGAAGAAGGCTGCGGTTCCCAAGGCTGCCGCCGAGAAGAAGCCGGCTGAGAAGAAGCCGGCCGCGAAGAAGGCTCCGGCCAAGACCTCCGCGGCCGACGCCAAGGCTGAGGCTCCTGCCAAGAAGCCCGCTGCCAAGAAGGCCGCGCCGGCGAAGGATGCTGCGGCGTCCCGTCCCGGTGTGCTGAAGGTGCACCACCTGCGTCCGGTCCCCGGATCCAACACCGCCAAGACTCGCGTCGGCCGTGGTGAGGGCTCCAAGGGCAAGACCGCTGGTCGTGGTACCAAGGGCACCAAGGCGCGCAACACCGTTCGCGTCGGCTTCGAGGGTGGGCAGATGCCGCTGCACATGCGCACCCCGAAGCTGCGCGGGTTCAAGAACCCGTTCCGCGTGGAGTACCAGGTCGTGAACCTGGAGAAGCTCGCGGAACTGTACCCGAAGGGTGGCGAGGTCACCATCGGCGACCTGGTCGCCAAGGGTGCCGTTCGCAAGAACGAGAAGGTCAAGGTTCTCGGAGGCGGCGACATCGCCGTGAAACTCACCGTCTCGGTCGACAAGGTCTCGGGTTCTGCCGAGCAGAAGATCGTTGCGGCGGGCGGATCCGTCAAGTAACCGCAGCACAAGAGGGGCCGGAGAATCTCCGGCCCCTCTTGTGGTTGCACACCTCGAGCCCAGACTCCGGCGCCGCGTCCCGCGGCCTGGATATCGGTGACGCGATTCGGCAACCCCGGTTTGCGTTACCCTGGTCTTTCAGCCGTCCTTCGGGTATCGGCAACCTTTTCAGGAGGAACGTCCTTGTTTAGCGCCATCGCGCGGATCTTCCGCACTCCAGACCTGCGTCGGAAGATCGGTTTCACCCTCGCCATCATCGCGATCTACCGGCTCGGCTCCAACGTCCCGGCTCCGTTCGTGAACTTCCCGAACGTCGAGGCGTGCCTCGCGGAGAACGCGGGCACCGAGGGTCTGCTCGGACTCGTCAACCTCTTCTCCGGTGGCGCACTGCTGCAGCTGTCGATCTTCGCCCTCGGTGTGATGCCGTACATCACCGCCACGATCATCACGCAGCTCCTCCGCGTGGTCATCCCGCACTTCGAGGCGCTGCACAAGGAGGGCCAGGCCGGTCAGGCCAAGCTCACCCAGTACACGCGTTACCTGACGATCGCGCTCGCACTCCTCCAGTCGACGACCCTCGTGACGGTGGCGCGCAGCGGACAGCTCTTCGGTTCGACCGACCTCGCGGCCTGCCAGCAGCTGCTCACGAACGACGTCTGGTGGGCGCAGCTGCTCATCATCATGGCGATGACCGCAGGCACCGGCCTCATCATGTGGTTCGCCGAGCTCGTCACCGAGCGCGGCATCGGCAACGGCATGTCGCTCCTCATCTTCACCTCGATCGCCGCGACGTTCCCCGGCGCGATGGGCCTCATCTGGCAGACCAAGGGCTTCGAGATCTTCCTGCTCGTGCTCCTCGTCGGCATCGTCGTGATGGGCCTGGTCGTCTTCGTCGAACAGTCGCAGCGCCGCATCCCCGTGCAGTACGCCAAGCGCATGGTCGGCCGCCGCACGTACGGCGGAACGAACACGTACATCCCGATCAAGGTCAACATGGCCGGCGTGATCCCGGTGATCTTCGCGTCGTCCCTGCTGTACATCCCGGCTCTCATCGCGCAGTTCAACACCCCGCAGGACGGATCGACTCCGCCCGAGTGGGTCACCTGGATCTCCGCGAACTTCACCACCGGCAACAGCCCGGTCTACATGGCGGCGTACTTCCTGCTGATCATCGGCTTCACCTACTTCTACGTGGCGATCACCTTCAACCCGGTCGAGGTCGCCGACAACATGAAGAAGTACGGCGGGTTCATCCCCGGCATCCGTGCCGGGCGTCCGACCGCCGAGTACCTCGACTACGTGCTCACCCGCATCACGCTTCCCGGCTCGCTGTACCTCGGTCTGATCGCCCTCATCCCGCTGATCGCGCTGGCCACGGTCGGCGCGAACCAGAACTTCCCGTTCGGCGGCGCGTCGATCCTCATCATCGTGGGTGTCGGTCTCGAGACCGTCAAGCAGATCGATGCTCAGCTGCAGCAGCGTCACTATGAAGGGCTTCTCCGATGACAGCTACCGCACGTCTTCTCATCGTCGGCCCGCAGGGCTCCGGAAAGGGCACGCAGGGCGTGCGCATCGCCGAGTCCTACGGCATCCCGGTCGTGTCGACCGGCGACATCTTCCGCGCGAACATCAAGGAGGGGACGCCTCTGGGCCAGCAGGTCACGGCCATCCTCGACAAGGGCGACCTCGTTCCGGATGAGCTGACGAGCGAGATCGTGCGTGACCGGCTCTCCCAGCCCGATGCGGCACAGGGCTTCCTGCTCGACGGCTACCCGCGCAACACGGCGCAGGTCGAGCACCTCGAGTCGTTCCTCGCCGAGCGGGGGGAGGCGCTCGACGCCGTCATCCTCCTCGACGTGCCGCGCGAGGAGAGCATGTCCCGCCTGTCGCTCCGCGCGACGGAGCAGGGGCGGTCCGACGACACCCCCGAGGCGATCGGCCATCGACTCGACATCTACGAGCGTGAGACCGCGCCGATCCTCGAGGTCTACGGCGCCAAGGGAATCGTCGACCGGATCGACGGCGTCGGCACGCTCGACGAGATCACCGAGCGGATCGCCAAGGCTCTCGCCGCGCGCGGCCTGCGCCTCGCAGCCTGAGATGTTCCGGCGGTCGATCTACAAGACCCCGGCTCAACTGCGAGCCATGGTCGAGCCCGGACTCATCACCGCGGCAGCGCTTGAGACGGTGCGGCCGCTGATCACCGCCGGAATCACGACGCTCGAACTCGATGCGGTCGCCAACCGGACGATCCTCGCCCGTGGAGCGGAGTCGAACTTCCAGCTCGTGCGGGGCTATCGCCACACGACGTGCATCTCGGTCAACGAGCAGGTCGTCCACGGGATCCCCGGCGACAGGGTCCTGCAGCCGGGCGACATCGTCTCCGTCGACTGCGGAGCGCAGTACCGCGGGTGGAACGGCGACAGCGCGATCACGGTCGTCGTGCCCGACCCGGATCGGCCGGAGCTCGTGGCGCACCGCGAGGAGCTGTCGCGGGTCACGGAAGGCTCGATGTGGGCTGGCATCGCCGCGATGGCATCCGTGTCGCACATCGATGAGATCGGCGCCGCGATCCAGGACTACATCGAGGCTCAGGGTCCTTCGGCGATCTCAGGCGAGCCGTACGGCATCCTCCGCGAGTATGTCGGCCACGGCATCGGTCGGAAGATGCACGAAGCGCCCAGCGTGTTCAACTACCGCACCCCGGACCGCGGCGAAGAGGTCAAGCCGGGCCTGGTGCTCGCCATCGAGCCGATGGTGACAGCCGGCGGCGACGCGACGTTCATCGAGGACGACGACTGGACGGTCACGACCGTCGACGGCACAGACGGCTCTCATTGGGAACATAGCGTCGCCCTGCATGATGGTGGTATCTGGGTGCTCACCGCGCCCGATGGTGGAAGAGCCGGACTCGCCCCGTTCGGGGTCGAGCCTCGAGAGATCGGAAAGTAATGGCAGCGGCGAAGAGCAACACCAACTGGTTCGCGATCGGCGTCTCCATCGCCGTTGTCGTGGTGCTGGTGGCGATCGGTGGACTCGTGGTGTTCCTCAACAACCAGGCGACGGCTCCCGGCGCTGCCCCGAAGAGCGACATCATCAACGAGGAGACGGGCGCGATCTCCTTCGGCGACGGCGAGGACGAGATCGACACCTTCGTCGACTTCATGTGCCCCATCTGCGGTGACTTCGAGAAGCAGTACGGCGAGCAGCTGCAGGCCGCAGCCGCCGACGGCACGATCACGCTGAACCTGCACCCGATCTCGATCCTCGACCGGTACTCGCAGAACACCAAGTACTCCACGCGCGCGGCCGCAGCGGTGTACTGCGTGGCGGAGAAGGCGCCGGAAGCGGCGCTGGACTACTTCAACCTCCTGTTCGCGAACCAGCCGGAGGAGAACACCCCTGGTCTCACCGACGACGAGCTCGCGGCCTTCGCCGAGCAGGCGGGCGGGGGAGCCGCCGCGGACTGCATCGCGGACGGCACGTACATGGACTTCGTCGGCGACCAGACCAAGGCCAACGACATCGCCGGCACACCGACCGTCGAGGTCAACGGCAAGCGCCTCGACCTGCAGGCCGGCGAGATCACCGAGATGGAGAAGCTGCTCGGCTGAGTCGGGAGCCTCGCACCCGGTGTTCGAGTTGCCGGATGCCTCCAGAGCGTCTAACATAGATCTTTGGTGCTTTGTGCCTTGATTCGGCGTGTCCGTCGGCGCAGCACCGCAATCCAATCACCCACCGCAGATCGACCGGTCTGCAGAAGCGTCAGCGAGGCTATGGCTAAGAAAGACGGTGTCATCGAGATCGAGGGCGTGATCTCCGAGGCTCTGCCCAACGCGATGTTCCGCGTTGAGCTCAGCAACGGACACAAGGTCCTTGCAACGATCTCCGGCAAGATGCGGCAGAACTACATCCGCATCATCCCCGAGGACCGTGTGGTCGTGGAGCTCAGCCCCTACGACCTGACCCGCGGCCGTATCGTCTACCGCTACCGCTGATCGGTCGAGAAGTAACGGCCTGCCCCGGACCGGGGCGGTACGAAGACAGCGAACAGGAAACATCATGAAGGTCAACCCCAGCGTCAAGCCCATCTGCGATCACTGCAAGGTGATCCGCCGTCACGGCCGCGTCATGGTGATCTGCAAGAGCAACCCGCGTCACAAGCAGCGCCAGGGCTGAGCCCCCGCTGCGCGGCATCGCTCGCGCACATCTCACAACTGAATACACAACGGCAGGATCAGAACCCGCGTGAGCGGGGGACACCTCGGGCGGAGGCCCGGGCACCGATCCTGTTCCACACCTCCACAACACCCAGGAGAACCGCATGGCACGTCTTGCCGGCGTTGACATCCCGCGCGACAAGCGCGTGGTGATCGCCCTTACCTACATCTACGGCGTCGGCCGTACCCGCTCGGTCGAGATCCTCAAGGCGACGGACATCGACGAGAGCATCCGCGTGAAGGACCTCAGCGACGACCAGCTGATCGCCCTCCGCGACTACATCGAAGGCAACTACAAGGTGGAGGGTGACCTGCGCCGCGAGGTCGCCGCAGACATCCGCCGCAAGGTCGAGATCGGCTCCTACGAGGGCATCCGCCACCGTCGTGGTCTCCCGGTCCGTGGTCAGCGCACCAAGACCAACGCCCGTACCCGCAAGGGCCCGAAGCGCACCGTCGCAGGCAAGAAGAAGGCCCGCTAAGCGCGGCCCCAGGGACTAGGAGAACACTGTCATGGCTGCACCCAAGGCCGCCGCGCGCAAGCCGCGCCGCAAGGAAAAGAAGAACATCGCGCTGGGCCAGGCCCACATCAAGTCGACGTTCAACAACACCATCGTTTCGATCACCGACCCGTCCGGCGCTGTCATCAGCTGGGCATCGTCGGGTGGCGTGGGCTTCAAGGGCTCGCGCAAGTCGACCCCGTACGCCGCCGGTATGGCTGCCGAGTCCGCTGCGCGTCAGGCGCAGGAGCACGGCGTCAAGAAGGTCGACGTCTTCGTGAAGGGTCCGGGCTCCGGCCGCGAGACCGCGATCCGCTCGCTGCAGGCCGCTGGCCTCGAGGTGGGTTCGATCCAGGACGTCACGCCGCAGGCGCACAACGGCTGCCGCCCGCCGAAGCGCCGCCGCGTCTGATACGCGTGTCGAGCCGCTCGGCCCTTCGTGGTCCGAGCGGCTCGTCGCCCGCGTACGGGCATCGACTTCCACAACTCAAAACCTCACCCCACCACATGTCATATAGCGGGCATGTGATCGAAAGGAACACAGAGTGCTTATTGCACAGCGTCCCACACTGACCGAGGAAAAGATCGTCGAGAACCGTAGCCGGTTCATCATCGAGCCTCTGGAGCCCGGCTTCGGTTACACGATCGGCAACGCGCTGCGCCGCAGCCTGCTGTCGTCGATCCCCGGCGCCGCGGTCACCAGCGTTCGCATCGACGGCGTGCTGCACGAGTTCAGCACCATCCCCGGCGTGAAGGAGGATGTCACCGAGATCATCCTCAACATCAAGCAGCTCGTCGTCTCCTCGGAGCGCGATGAGCCCATCACCGCGTACCTGCGCAAGACCGGTGCGGGCGAAGTCACCGCCGCAGACATCTCGGCCCCGGCCGGTGTCGAGGTGCACAACCCCGAGCTCGTCATCGCGACGCTGAACGACACCGCGAAGTTCGAGCTCGAGCTCACGATCGAGCGCGGCCGTGGCTACGTCTCCGCGACGCAGAACCGCAACGAGTACGCCGAGGCCGGTCAGATCCCGATCGACTCGATCTACTCGCCGGTCCTCAAGGTCAGCTACCGCGTCGACGCGACCCGTGCCGGGGAGCGCACCGACTTCGACAAGCTCGTCCTCGACGTCGAGACCAAGTCGGCCATCAGCCCCCGCGACGCCGTCGCCTCGGCTGCCAAGACGCTCACCGAGCTGTTCGGTCTCGCGCGCGAGCTGAACGTCGAGGCCGAGGGCATCGAGATCGGCCCGGCGCCGGTGGAGGCTGTGAACTCCAGCGAGCTGTCGATGCCGATCGAAGACCTCGACCTCTCGGTCCGCTCGTACAACTGCCTGAAGCGTGAGGGCATCAACACCGTTTCTGAACTCGTCGCCCTCTCGGAGACGCAGCTCATGAACATCCGCAATTTCGGCCAGAAGTCGGTCGACGAGGTGCGCGACAAGCTCATCTCGCTCGGTCTGTCGCTCAAGGATTCGGTGCCCGGTTTCGACGGCGCCCACTTCTACGGCGGCAGCGAAGACGAGTCCTTCTGAAACCCGACACTCTGACCAGGAGCTAGACGATTATGCCCAAGCCCACCAAGGGTCCCCGCCTCGGAGGCGGCCCCGCACACGAGCGCCTCATGCTTGCCAACCTCGCGGCGGCGCTCTACACCCACAAGTCGATCAAGACGACCGAGACGAAGGCCAAGCGCCTCCGCCCGCTCGCCGAGCGTCTGATCACCTTCGCCAAGCGTGGCGACCTGCACGCGCGTCGTCGCGTGCTGTCGGTCATCGGTGACAAGGAAGTCGTGCACGTCCTGTTCTCCGAGATCGCGCCGCTCGTGGCCGACCGTGAGGGTGGCTACACCCGCATCACGAAGGTCGGCAACCGCAAGGGCGACAACGCTCCGATGGCCGTGATCGAGCTCGTCCTCGAGCCCGTCACCCCGAAGGCGAAGTCGACCAAGAAGGCGGCTGCTCCGAAGGCCGACAAGCCCGCCGAGGTCGTCGAGGAGGCTCCCGCAGAGGAGGCTCCCGCCGCTGAGGAGGCTCCCGCAGAGGAGGCCGCCGACGCCGGTGCCGAGTCGCAGGCCGAGGGCGAAGCAGCCGAGGCTGCCGCCGAGGACGCTGTCGAGAAGAAGTCCGAGTAAGGATCTCACTCACGAAGAAGCCCGCCGCCCCTTCCGGGGTGGCGGGCTTCTTCGTGTTCCTGCGGTGTGAACCTCGAGGGATCAGGGCGACGGGGGAGTGACGGACACGACGATCGAGGTCGTGTCATCGCTCGCGTTGAGGTAGCGGTGGGGCTGGCGGGAGTCGAAGGTGATCGATTCGCCCGCGGCGATCATGTGCGTCTCGCCGGCGATCTCGACGGTCAGCTCGCCGCTGATCACGTAGGCGCACTCCGTCGACGGGTGCCCCCACGGATGCTCGGAGCTCGCGGCTCCGGGAGGGATGTCGGCCGTCAGCACCTCGAGGTCGCCGCGACCCGGTGTGAGCCGTTCGTAGACGAAACCGGCATCCGATCCGCTGAGGCGGTGGCGTGCGCCCGGGCGGCTCACCGAGACGTTGGGAGCGTCCGGATCGCTGAAGAGCGTCGCGATCGAGGCCTCGAACACCTGCGCGAGTCTGCGAAGGGAACCGAGGCTCGGATCCGCGGAGCCGCTCTCGATCTGGCTGAGCATGCTCACCGACAGGCCGGAGAGGTCGGAGAGCTGCCGGAGGGTGAGACCCTTGGCGGCTCTGAGGGATTTGAGGCGTTCGCCGAGCACGTGGTTCATCGGTCCTTTCGATCGAACGGGGTCCGTCTTGCGCGTTCGATTTCAATGTGATTGTATCTTTTAATCGCATTGAAAATCTCGATCAGATTGAAATCCGCTCCCGAAGCGCACGAGCCACCGGACCAACACTCCAGCACTCTACTGCGTCTTTCCCCTTGATCACAGGAAGTATCGACGATGAACTCATCCTTCGCGAAACCCCTTGCCCTGGCGTCCTCGCTCGTCGTGGCTGCACTCGCCCTCTCCGGTTGTTCAGCTTCATCGAACAACGCCGCCGCAAGTGGGGGAGGTACGCTCACCGTCGACACCTCCTTCGTCCTGAAGACGCTCGACCCCGGATTCGTCTACGAGCAGACCGGGAACATCATCGTGCACGCACTGTACGAGACGCTCGTGACCTACGAAGGCTCCGACGTCACGACCGTGGTGCCCGAGCTCGCCAGCGAATGGGAGCAGTCCGAAGACGGCACCGCCTGGACGTTCACGCTGAACCCCGACGCCACGTTCGCCGACGGCTCTGCGGTCACCGCGGACGACGTCGTCTTCAGCCTGACCCGCCTGCAGAACCTGCAGGGCTCGTCGTCGCAGACCGTGCAGGGCCTGACCTTCGCCGCGGACGGCGACGACACCGTGGTCGTCACCAGCCCGACGCCGAACCCGAACGTCCCTGTCGTGCTCGCGATGCCGGCCGCCAGCATCCTCAACGCCGAGGCCGCAGAGAAGCTCGGTGCCACGGATGCAGCGGACGCCGCGACCACCGACGGCATCGGCACCCAGCTCGACGAACTCAGCCTCGGCTCTGGTCCGTACGCGATCAAGAGCTACGACGCGAGCTCCAAGGTCGTCCTCGAGGCGAACGAGGACTACTGGGGCGACGCTCCGGCATACTCCCGCGTGGTGGTGCAGAACGTCGACGTGCAGAACCAGAAGCTCACGATCTCGCGGGCCAAGGCCGACGAGATCGCGCTCGACCTCTCCGGCCCCCAGGCCGCCGAGCTCTCCGACGACCTGCAGGTCTCCGGCGTCGCCGACACCTCGTACTTCCTCAGCCTGAACCAGGACCCTGCGGTATCGGAGATCACCTCCAACCCGGCCTTCGTCGCCGCGCTGCGCGCGACCGTCGACGGCGCCGGCATCGCCGAGCTCTTCGGCGAGGGGGCGACCGCCGCCGCAGGCCTGGTCCCGCCCGCCTTCGGCGGCGCCCTGGACGAGTCCGAGGTGCAGCCGCAGGACATCGACGCCGCAGTCGCGCTCCTGGAGGAGGCCGGCATCAGCGCGCCGAAGGCCGACCTGATCTACCCGGCCATCACCTACCGCGGTGTCGACCTGGGAACCATCGTCACGAAGGTGCAGCAGGACGCGAAGAAGGCGGGCATCGAGATCGAACTCCAGCCGCAGCCGATCAACGTCTTCCTGCAGTCGCAGTCGGAGGGCAAGAACGAGATCAACTTCTCGCCGAACAGCCTGAACTACCCGGCATCCGACTCGCTCGTCAACAACATGGCACCGGGCGCGTCGACCTCCACCCGCGTCGGCTGGACCGCGGAGCGCGCCGACCCGCGCGCCGTCGAAGCGAGCGACGCCGTCAACGCCGAGGTGACGCCCGAGGGACGCACCGAGGCGATGGTCGAATGGCAGAAGGTCATGAACGAGACCTCGCCGTACGTCGTGCTGGCCAACAACGCGGGAATCGTCGTCGCCACCGCCAACCTGGTCGGTGCGGACTACACACCCGCCGGATGGACGGTCGATCTCGCGGCCATCGCTGCGAAGTAACCCGCCCCGGTCGGCCGCCCGTCGCTCCTTTCGGGCGGCCGACCTCCGGTTCTCTCCCTCACCGAAGGCGAACGAGCAAAGCCAGCTCTCCTGCACATGATCGGCCGACGGCTGATCAGCGCGATCATCCTGCTCTGGGGCGTCACCGTGGTGACCTTCGCGCTCATGACCATCGTGCCCGGCGACCCCGCGGCGGCCAACCTGTCTCAGCAGGCGTACGACGATCCCGAGCTGCGCGCCGCATTCGAGCGCAAGTGGGGCCTCGATCAACCCGTCTGGGTGCAGTACGGCCGCTACATGGCGAACCTGTTCCAGGGCGACCTCGGCGTCTCGCAGCAGACGCATCGGCCGATCACCCAGGACCTCGCGCAGTACATCCCCGCGACGCTCGAGATCGCGCTGCCGGCGATGATCCTCGCGATCGTCATCGCCGTCGCCCTTGGCATGATCGCCGCCACCCGCAAGGGATCGGCGATCGACGGCGGCATCCGCGGCGTCTCCCTCATCGGTCTGTCCACCCCGCCGTTCTGGCTGGCTCTGGTCGCCCTCTACGTGTTCTTCTACGCGCTGGGCGTCGTGCCCAACGGCGGTCGCCTGAGCAACGAGTACGACCCGCCGCCCACCGTCACCGGGATGTACAGCCTCGACGCCGTCCTGGCGGGGCAGTGGGACGTGTTCGCCGACGCGGTGTGGCACCTCGTGCTCCCGGTCGGCATCCTGACCGCGCTCACCGTCTCCGGGCTGCTGCGGTTCGTGCGGTCGGCGATGATCGAGGTGCTGGACGCCGAGTACATCCGCGCCGCGACCGCGAAGGGCCTTCCGCGTCGCACCATCACCTGGCGGCACGTGTTCAAGGCCGGCCTGCTGCCCGTGCTCACCGTGACCGGCCTGATGTTCGCCTCGCTGCTCGGCGGCGCCGTCCTCGTCGAGCAGGTGCTCTCCTGGCCGGGCCTCGGGCAGTACGCCTACAAGAGCGCGCTCTCGCTCGACCTGCAGGCCATCCTCGGCGTGACGCTCTTCATCGCCGTGGTCTACACGCTGATCAACCTCCTCGTCGACGTGTTGTACACGATCGTGGACCCCCGGATCGGAGCGAAATGACCATCCTGTCCTCCGACCGGCTCGCCGTGGCGAAGGAGCCACGCCGACGCGGCCTCTTCCGCAGTCGCAGATTCACGCCGCGAACCTCGTTCTGGACCCCCGTGACCGTGGTGTCGACCGCCGTCATCGCCGCCTGGGCGCTCGCAGCGCTTCTCGCGCCCGTGATCTCGCCGTACGACCCGCTCGAGACGAGCGGTCCGTTCCTGCAGGAGCCCACCGCGGAGCACTGGATGGGCACCGACGACCTGGGTCGCGATGTGCTCACCCGCGTCATCTACGGTGCGCAGCTCTCGCTTCCGCTCGCCCTCGCGATCGTGGTGTTCTCGCTGCTCGTCGGCGGCACCGTCGGGCTCGCGGCCGGCTATTTCGGCAAGGCCGCAGACAACGTGCTGATGCGCGTGGCCGACCTCGTGCTCGCCTTCCCGCAGATCATCCTCGCGATGGCGGTCGCCGCGGCGTTCGGGCCGAGTGTCGGCAACGCCGTGCTCGCGCTCGTGATCGTGTCGTGGCCGCTGTACGCCAGGATCATCCGCAGCTCCGTGCTCAGCGTGCGCGAGCAGGAGTACGTGTACTCCGGGCGCCTTCTCGGGTCGACGACCATGAAGTCCATCGTGAAGGACGTCATCCCCAACAGTGCAGGACCGGCGCTGGTCATGGCCACGATCGAGCTGGGGAACGCGATCCTCATGCTCGCGGCGCTCTCGTTCCTCGGCCTCGGGCCTCGGCCCCCGGCGGCGGAGTGGGGCGCGATGATCGCCCTGGGGTCGCAGAACCTCGCCAACTGGTGGATCAGCCTGTTCCCCGGCCTCGCGATCCTCACCATCGTGATGGCCTTCAACCTGCTCGGCGACGCGATCCAGGACTACCTCGACCCGCGCTCCCGGAATGCGAGGAAGCGATGACCGCTGCGCCCCTCCTCTCGATCGAGGACCTCTCCGTCGTGATGCCGACCCCCGACGGCCAGGTCGAGCTCGTGCACGACACGAACATCCGCATCGCCGAGGGCGAGGTCGTCGGCCTCGCGGGCGAGAGCGGCTCCGGCAAGAGCATGACCGCATCCGCCGTGATGGGCATCCTGCCCGAAGGCGCGACCGCGTCAGGGAAGGTGATGTTCGATGGTCGCGACCTGCTGACCCTCAGCACGCGCGAGCTCGACGAGGTGCGCGGAAACCGCATCTCGATCGTCTTCCAGGACCCGACGGCGGCGCTGCACCCGCTGCTGCGCATCGGCACGCAGATCACCGAGCACCTGATCCACCACACCGGTGTGAGCAAGAAGCAGGCGACGGCGCGCGCTATCGAGCTGCTCGACCTGGTGCGCATCCGCGACCCGCGTCAGGCGATCACCGCCTACCCGCACCAGTTCTCGGGTGGCATGCGGCAGCGCGCCGCCATCGCGATCGCGCTCGCGTGCGAACCGAGGCTGCTGATCGCCGACGAGCCGACCACGGCACTCGACGTCACCGTGCAGGCCGGCATCCTGCGCCTCTTCGACCGGCTCGCCCGCGAGACAGGGGTGTCGATGCTCTTCATCACGCACGACCTCGGCGTCATGAGCGCGATCGCGGACCGCACCTACATCTTCAAGGACGGAACGGTGGTCGAGCACGGCGCCACCAACGAGATCCTCAACACCCCGTCGCACGAGTACACCAGGGCGTTGATCGCCTCGCGCGCGCAGTCGCTCGCGGCCGAGCGGACCCCCCGAGGAGAGGCACGATGAGCGCGCTGGAGATCGAGGACGTCGTCGTCACCCACCGGCGGCGAGGTGCGCCTCCTGTACACGCCGTCAAGGGCGTCTCCCTGACCGTCGAGCGCGGTCAGATCGTCGGCCTCGTCGGCGAGTCGGGGTGCGGCAAATCCTCGCTCGCCCGGGTCGCCGTCGGCATCGATCGCCCCACCTCCGGTGCGGTGCGCTTCGAGGGGGAGTCGCTGCATCCGCTGACGATGCGGCGTCGTCCGCGCCGGGACCGCGGCCTGCAGATGGTGTTCCAGAATCCGTACGCCTCGCTCAGCCCGCGCCGCTCGATCGGCGCGCAGCTGTTGGACGGCGCTCCCACCGCACTCGACCGCGCGGCCGGTGCCGCGGAGGTGGCACGTCTGCTGCGTCTGGTCGGCCTCGACGAGTCCGCGGCGTCGCGTTACCCCGCGCAGTTCTCGGGCGGTCAGCGTCAGCGCCTCGCGATCGCACGCGCGCTGGCCGCGAAGCCCAGCGTGGTGGTCGCCGATGAACCCGTCACCGCACTCGACGCCTTCTCCTCGGCGCAGATCGTCGAGCTGCTGCAGGACCTCGTGCGCGACCTCGGCATGGCGATGCTGTTCATCTCGCACGACCTGTCGCTCGTGCGTGCGATCGCCGACGAGACCGCGGTCATGTACGCGGGTGAGATCATCGAGCGCGGACCGAGCGAGCAGCTGTGGCAGAACTCGCAGCATCCGTACACGCAGCGTCTCATCGAGGCGATCCCGGAGATCGGGACCACGAAGAAGCTGCCCGGCCGAGAAGAAGACCTGGCGGGGACCGGAGCGGTTCCCACCCGAGGAGGAGAAGCATGATCGCCATCGACCAGGACCGCCGCACCCTCCTCACGGGAGCGCGGATCTTCGACGGACGCTCCGACCGCCTGCATGACGACCTCGACGTGCTCGTCGACGCCGAGGGCAGGATCGCGGCCGTCGGACCCGCCGGAACGCTGGACGCGGGCGACGCCCGCGTCGTCGACCTCTCGGGGCGCGTGCTCAGCCCCGGGCTCATCAACATGCACGTGCACCTCGGCCTCGCGCTGCCCGGCACCGCCGGTGCGGCGATCGCCTCGAAGGGCGACCCCGACCTGCTGCTCGTGATGGCGGACAGCGCGCGGCGCACCCTGCACGCCGGCGTCACCACCGCGCGGCTCGTCGGCGAAAGCCGCTACCTCGACTTCGCCCTGCGCCGAGGCATCGACGCGGGCATCGTCGCCGGACCGCGCCTCTACACGGCAGGCCACGCCCTGTGCTGCACCGGCGGACACGGCTGGGAGTCTGACGCGCTCGAGGGCGACGGGGCCGACGACCTCCGGCGCCTGACGAGGCTGCAGATCCGGCACGGAGCCGACCTGATCAAGGTCTGCATCTCGGGCGGGATCGCCGGAGAGCACGAGCAGATCGACACCCCTCAGCTGACCGACGACGAGATGGCCGCCGTCATCCAGACCGCGCACGACTGGGGCCGCAAGGTGACCGCGCACGTCGGGCCGTCCGAGACCCTCCGCCGTGCGATCGAGCTGGGACTGGACTGCGTCGAGCACGGGTACGAGCTCACCCGCGAGGTCACCGACCTGATGAGCGAGCGCGGCGTCTGGTACGTGCCGACCATCTCGGTGAGCCGCTGCGAGGAGTTCTTCGACGCGCAGGGAGTGCCCTCCTGGATGAAGGAGCGCGCGCTCGGCGCGGGGCCCCGGCACTGGGAGAGCCTGGAGAACGCCATCGCCAGCGGTGTGCGCATCGCAATGGGGACGGACATGCCCCCGGCCGCGGCCTTCGACGGGACGACCGCGACGGTGCGCGAGATGGAGTTCATGGTCGACGCGGGCATGACGCCGCTCGACGTGATGCGGTCGGCGACCTCGCATGCCGCGGAGCTGCTCGGCGCCGACGACCTCGGTGTCATCCGCGAGGGTGCGCGCGCGGACTTCATCGTCACGGCGGCCGACCCGACGTCTGACGTCGCCGCGCTCCGCGGGATCGACTGGGTGATGCAGGGCGGCATCGTGGTGCGAGACGACCGGGCCTCGCGATGACCCGTCCGACCATCCGCATCGCCGACGCCTACGTGGCTGCCCTCGCGGAGCACGAGCCGACCGCCGCACAGGCGCTCGGCGTCCCGGCGGGCGACCGGCTGCCGGACTTCAGCGCGGCCTGGGCGACCGAGCGACGGGACCTGGACGCGCGCACTCGCGCGGAGCTCGCCGCCGTGGAGCCGGCACCGCAGGACGCGGGGCTGCATGCCGCTCTGCGCGAGCGCATGGACAGCGACGTCGCGCTGTTCGACACCGGGTTCTCCGCCCGGCTGCTCGCCCCGCTCGCGACACCGGTGCACCAGATCCGCGAGGCCTTCGACGACGTCGAGGTCGCCGACGACACCTCGGGCGACGTGGTGATCGAGCGGCTGGCCGCTGTGCCACACGCGATCACCCAGCTGCAGGAGCGACTGCGATGGGCGCGGTCAGCGGGGGAGCGCGGAGAGTTCTCCGGGACGGGCGTCGCTGCGGCGCGGCAGGTACGCGAGGTCGCGGATCAGGTCGCGGGGTGGATCGACCCCGACGGCGTCGACTACTTCCGCTCCCTCCGGAGGGCAGCGCTGTCTCCCGCTCGACGGTCCGCGCTCGACCGGGCGGCGCAGGCCGCCACCGCGTCCATGGCGGAGTTCGAGCGGATGCTGCGCGAGGAGCTGCTCCCCGTTGCGCCGCAGCAGGATGCCGTGGGGGAGATCGTCTACCGCGCCACGGCGCAGAGCTTCCTCGGCACCGCGCTCGATCTCGACGAGGTGTACGACTACGGCTGGAGCGAGCTGGACCGCCTGTGGCGCGCCGCCCGCGCGGTCGCGGGAGAGATCGTCGGCGTCTCCGGTCAGGCCGATGTGGCGGAGGCAGCACGCGTGCTCGCCGCCGACGCCGACAGCCGGGTGGACGCGGACGACGTCGTCGGCTGGCTCCGGGACCGCCTGGACTGGACGCTGGAGCGGGTGGACGGCACGGCCTTCCGCCTCGCGGCCGACATCCGCGAGGTCGACATCGTCGTCCCGCGGGCGGCGAAGGGCGTCGTTTACTACACGCCGGGCGCGCCGGACGGTTCGGTCCGCAGCAAGAGCGTGTGGACGCTCCCCGCCGGCGCCTCCTCGGTGCCGACCTGGCAGGAGCTCACGAGCCTGCATCACGAGGGCGTGCCTGGCCACCACCTGGAACATGCGGTCAACAGGGCGAACACGTCTCTGCATCCGTGGCAGCGCTACCTGTGCGAGATCCACGGCTACGCGGAAGGGTGGGCGCACTACTCCGAGGCGCTGTCGGACGAGCTCGGGCTGCTGCGTACCCCGGCCGAGCGCCTCGGGATGCTGCTGGGCCAACTGTGGCGCACCGTGCGCATCGTCGCGGACATCGGGCTGCACACCGGTCGTCCGGTGCGCCGCAACGAGGTGACGGACCGCACCGAGTGGACCCCGGAGATCGCGCGGGACTTCCTCGTGCACTACGGCCTCGTCGACCCGGCGACCGCTCGCTTCGAAGTCGACCGCTACCTCGGTTGGCCCGGTCAGGCGCTCGCGTTCAAGGTCGGGGCCAAGCTCTGGGATGAGGCCCGCACCGCGAGCGGGGCCTCGGCGCTCGACTTCCACACCCGGGCTCTCGCGCTCGGGCCGATGGGCCTCGCGCCGCTGCGCGACAGCCTGCTGCACGACTCGATGAAGGAAGACGCATGACCACCCAGACGGACCTCGAGCGCTTCGTCCTCGACCTGTACCGCGACCTCGCCGACCGCGCGGCCTTCGACGCGCGACTCGCCGCCGACGTGACCGTGTGGGAGACGCCGTGGCCCACGCTCATGCACGGCATCGCCGAACTCGACGAGCTGCGCGGACCCGCCGTGTCCCCCGAGGAGCGACGTGCGAGCCTGCCGCGCGTCGTACCCACCCGGATCGTGACGAGCGACTTCGGCGACACCGGCGTGATCCGCTACGAGCTGGAGGTGCGCCCGGCCGACGACGACCGACTGATCGAACGGGTGCGCGTCACCGACGTGGTGCGCCGCGACGAGGGCGGTTGGCGGATCGTGCACCACCACGCCCAGGACATGCCCGTCGCGTAAGCGGCCGAGCCGGAGAAGGAGACACATATGGACCGCAACACCGTCGACTGGCACGGGTACATCCCCGCGATCACCACCCCCTTCACCCGCGAGGGGGCGCTGGACGCGACCGCGTTCGAGGGGCAGATGCAGTGGCTCGCGGAGCAGGGGATGCACGGCGTCATCCTCGCGGGGACCTCGGGCGAGTGGTTCAGCATGACCGAGGCCGAGCGGGCGGAGCTGTTCGCGCTCGGCGGCCGCTTCCGGGCGGACATGCGTGTGATCGGCGGATGCAACGCGTTCACGGCGGCCGAGGCCATCCGACACGCGCACGCCGCGGAGGAGGCGGGCCTCGACGGGATCCTCGTGACCCCGCCGCCGTACATGGTGCCCACCCGCGAGGAGATCGTGGCGTTCTACCAGGAGATCTCCGACGGTACGACGCTCCCCATCACGGTCTACAACTGGCCGCGCGGATGCATCGTCGACCTGAGCCCGGATCTGCTCGGCGAGCTCGCAGACATCGAGAACGTCGTGGCGATCAAGAACTCCACCGGCGACTTCCGGGCGTTCCTCGACGCGATGTACCTCGTCGAGGATCGGGTCCGCTACTTCGGCGTCCCCACGAACGCGCTGGGCGCCGACCTCGTGTCGCTCGGGCACGGCGATGGACTGATGGGCTCGGGCGCTCCGCTCGGACGCGATCACCCGGGATTCTGGGACGCGCTCGCCGCGGGGGATCGTGCGCGGGCGGTCGAGCTCGGCGCGCGCGACCGGGTGGTCATGACGAGCTGGTTCGGCCCCGACTACGGCGCGCAGTTCGGGAACCAGCAGGCGATCATGAAGACCGCGCTCCGGTTGCAGGGCGTGCCGGCGGGCTTCGTGCGGCGCCCCCTGCTCGAACTCTCGGAGGAGCAGGTCGACCGGGTCCGCGCGACGCTGGAGGGGCTCGGCATCACGACCGTGCCGTTGTCGTGACCGTGCGGTACGACGCGCTCGTCATCGGCGGCGGTCTGCTGGGCGGGGCGCTGAGCTGGATGCTGGCGGGCGAGGGCGCCTCCGTGCTGCTGCTCGAGAAGGATCAGCTGAACCAGCACGCCTCGGGGCAGAACGCCGGGAGCCTGCACTTCCAGCTCGAGTACCGGATGGTCGAGAACGGCTGGGAGTCGGCGCGGACGGCTGCCGCGGCCATGCCCTTGCACCTGCACGCGGCGGAGGCATGGACGCGGCTGGGCGATGCGCTCGGCGAGTCGGTCGGCGTCGTGCAACGCGGCGGCTTCATGCTCGCGGAGACCGCGGAGCAGGTCGCGGTGCTCGAACGCAAAGTCGGCCTCGAGCAGGAGTGGGGCCTGGATGTCTCGCTGCTCGACGGAGACGAAGCTCGACGGATCGCGCCGTACCTGTCCGACTCGGTCGTCGCCGCTGCCTACTGCCCCTTGGAGGGCAAGGCCGAGACCCGCATCGCCGGCCCCGCTCTCGTCCGCGGAGCCGTGCGGCGCGGGGCGCACGTCCGCACGCACACCCGCGTGACGGCGTTGGAGCGCGACGCCGGCGGGTGGAGGGTCACCGCGCACGGTCCGGAAGGCGAGCTGCGCGTGCACGCCACGACCGTCATGATCGCGGCTGGCGTGTGGACCACCGAGGTCGGAGAGATCGCCGGAGCGCAGCTGCCGACCATCCCGCTCGCCCTCATGATGAGCGTGACCGCGCCCACCGCGCCCTTCATCGACCACCTGGTGCAGCACGCCGGGACGAAGCTGTCGCTCAAGCAGACCAAGGAGGGCACGGTGCTGATCGGCGGCGGCTGGCCTGCCGCCCTCGGCCGGAGGGCGGGGGCGCCGGACCTCGAGGTGCGCCCACGGTTGCTGCCGGAGTCCATCGTCGGGAACGCCCGCGCGGCGATCGGCGTGGTCCCCGGTACCGCACGACTTCCCGTCGTCCGCTCCTGGGCGGGGACGACGACCATCACGCCAGACCAGCTCCCGCTGGTGGGGGAGGTGCCGGGGTGCCCAGGGATGTTCGTGGCCACCGGGGGGTCGGCGTTCACTCTCGGACCGAGCTTCGCCAGCGCGCTGTGCGATCTCGCCGCCGGGCGGACGCCCCAGGTCGACCTCCGGCCGTACGCACCGGACAGATTCGGAGTCATGGCATGAAGAACGAACCCCTCGCCGAACGCACCGCACCGCGTCGGTGCGACGTGGCCTTCACGGTCGACGGTCGCCGTGTGATCGCGGTCGCCGGCGAGACGGTCGCCGGGGCCATGCTCGCGGCGGGCGAGCGGACCTTCGCCCGGAGGTACGGCGAGCGGCGGGCACCGCTGTGCAACATGGGCACCTGTTTCGAGTGCGCCGTCACGGTCGACGATGCACCGCTCACCAGGACATGCCTGACCACGGTCCGCGAGGGCATGGACGTGCGGACGGACGCATGAGCTCCGAGCCGTACGACCTCGTCATCGTCGGGGCGGGACCGGCAGGTCTCGCCGCCGCCGTCGAAGCCTCCGCGCAGGGTCTGCGCACGCTCGTGATCGACGAGCAGCGCGCCGCGGGCGGACAGATCTTCCGGCAGCCCCCGGCGGAGTTCGGCGAGCCGGTGCGCTCCCCGGTGGGCTATCCGTGGGCGGCTCGGCTGCTCGCCGATGCCGCCGACGCGCCAGGGGTCGAGTGGTGGTTCGAGTCGACCGTGTTCGGGATCCTCGACACCCGATCGACCGGCCGCGACGACTTCGAGGTGCTCGTCGCGAGGCCGGAGGGCGCACGACGCGCGCCCGCCAGGCGAGTGCTCATCGCGACAGGTGCCTATGACATGCCGGTGGCGATCCCCGGGTGGACGCTCCCGGGGGTGCTGATGGCCGGTGCGGCGCAGGGGCTCCTGAAGTCCCAGCACATGCGTGCCGCAGGACCCGTCGTGCTGGCGGGGTCGCACCCGCTCATGCTGATCGTGGCCGCCCAGCTCGTGCGTGCGGGAGCCGAGGTGACGGAGGTGGTCTTCGCCCGTGGACTGCCCTCGTTGCGCGAGCTGTTCCTCGCCGCCCCGGCCGTCCCCGGGCATGCGCGGCTGTTGGCCGAGCTCGCCGGCTGCATGCTCACCCTCGTGCGGCGCGGCGTGCGGATCAGGACGGCGACGGTCCCCACCGCGATCCTCGGCGACGGGGACGTGAGCGCCGTCCGTGTGGCGAGAGCCGATCGTGCGTGGCGGGTACGCGGCCCCGAACGCGAGATTCCGGCCAGGACCGTCGTGCTCGGCTATGGCTTCCACGCCTCCACCGAGCTCGCGCGTCACCTCGGGTGCGCGATGCGCTGGGACTCCGTCGCGGGCGGTTGGCTCGTGGCCGTCGACCGCGATTTCGAGACGGATGTCCCCGGGGTCTTCGCCGCGGGCGAACCCACGGGGGTGTCCGGCGCGGAGCAGTCGCGCGCCGAGGGGACCGCCGCAGCAGCGGTCATCGCCGCACGTCTGGGCCGACCCGTGACCGCCGCACGGTCCAGGGCCATCGAGCGTGACCTGCGGAAGGCGCGCAGGTTCGCGGCGGTCGTGCAGCGGATGTTCGCCCCGGAACGCCCCGGCCTCACGGCGCTCGCGACACCGGCGACCACGGTCTGCCGGTGCGAGGCGATCCCGCGCTCCGACATCGACGGATTCCTGCAGGCGAATCCGCATGCCGACACCGTGGATGCGGTAAAGCTCAGCTGTCGCACCGGCATGGGGCCGTGTCAGGGACGGTATTGCGAGACGACCGTGGCCGGTGCCGTCGCCGCGGCGCGCGGGGGGACGGTCCCCGATGCCGGTCGCTTCGCCGCGCAGCTGCCCGTCAAGCCGGTCTCCCTGCAGACGTACGCCGAGCTCCTCGACGGCGACTGAGCGCAGGCCGGCACGGGGCCGGCGTCAGCGGAGGCGCAGGTCCTTGCGGAGGATCTTCCCTGAGCTCGACTTCGGGATCACGTCGATGAATTCGACCTGTCGCACCTTCTCGTGCGGCGCGACGTGGGCGGCGACATGCGCCATGACCGCATCCGCGTCGAGCTCGGCGTCCGGCTGCCGCACGACGAACGCCTTCGGAACCTCCTGGCCGTCTTCATCGAGTGCGCCGATCACAGCGGCGTCGGCGATGGCGGGGTGCTCGAGCAGCACGGCCTCCAGCACTGCGGGGGCGACCTGGTACCCCTTGTACTTGATGAGCTCCTTGAGCCGGTCGACGATGCGGTAGATGCCGTCGGGGGTGACGGTCGCGACATCGCCGGTGTGCAGCCAGCCGTCGGCGTCGAGCATCTCGGCCGTGGCGTCTGGGCGGTTGAGGTATCCCACCATGACCTGCGGACCGCGCACCCAGAGCTCGCCCGGCTCGCTGGCGCCTTCGGTGGGCGTCGCCACGTCTTCGCCCGATTCCGGGTCGACCAGTCGCGCCTCGGTGTTGGGCACGAGGGGGCCGATCGCCGAACGGTCGACGTCGTCTCGCGTCTCGGAGGTGAGGTTCACGGCGGGGCTCGTCTCGGTCATGCCGTAGCCCTGCGTGACGATGCACCCCAGACGGTTCGCGACGGCGGCCGCGAGGGCGCCGTCGAGAGGTGCGGCGCCCGAGAAGATGACCTTGACGGACGAGAGGTCGTACTGATCGACGATCGGATGCTTCGCCAGAGCGACCGCGATCGGGGGAGCCACGAACACCCAGGTCGTCCGGTGCTCGGCGATGATGCGCAGGAACTCCGGCAGGTCGAACTTGGGCATGGTCACGAGCCCGGCGCGCTGGCGCAGGGCGAAGTTCAGCAGCACCGTCATGCCGTAGATGTGGAAGAAGGGGAGCACGGCCAGCACGCGGTCACTCGCCTCGACGCCCAGCACGGGACGGCACTGCGAGACGTTGGCCACGAGGTTGCGGTGGGTGAGCATGACCCCCTTCGGGCGCCCGGTGGTGCCAGAGGAGTAGGGGAGGACGGCGAGGTGGGTGGCGGGGTCGAAGGTCACGTCGGGAGCGGGCCGTCCTTCCCTGAGCAGCGCCGGCAGCGAGGGGTGTCCCTCGGCGCCGTCGAGCACGATGAGGTGGTCGGCCGGGAGACCGAGCTTCTCGGCGGCAGCGCGTGCTCCGGGGAGCAGTGGAGAGACCGTCACGAGCCAGGTGGCATCCGCATCGGTCAGCTGATTCGCGATCTCCTCCGCGGTGTAGAGGGAGTTGATCGTGGTGGCCGTCGCCCCGGCGCGGAGGATGCCGTGGAACACGGTCGCGAACGCGGGGATGTTCGGGCACAACACCCCGACCGTGGTGCCGACGCCCACGCCCCGAGCGGCGAGGGCGCCGGCGAAGAGGTCGATCTGGCCCACGAGCTGTCGATACGTGGTGGTGGCTCCGCTCGCACCGTCGACGAGGGCGACGGCATCGAGCTCGTCGTCGCCGAGATCGCCGAAGAGGAACTCGTGGATGGAGATGTCGGGGATCTCCACATCGGGATAGGCACTGCGAACCATGAGATCTCCTTCGATCCGGGGCGACGTCGTCGTCGAATGCGATCCAGTGTCGCACAGAACGGGACTGCGTCCCAGAGTCGGATGACCCTCAGACGGCGTCGATGGAGCCGTAACGGGTGCTCGGTCGGCCCTTGGTCGTGTAATCGAGGGAGCGGGTGGCCCGGCCGGAGCTGGCGAGGTGCTCGAGGTAGCGTCGCGCGCTGACCCGGGAGATGTCGAGATCGTCGCCGATCTCGCTCGCCGTGGCGTCGGTGCGTGCGGCCAGCGCGGAGGACACCCGCTCCAGCGTCTCGGCGCTGAGGCCCTTGGGGATGCCGAAGCGCTGGCGGAAGGCGATGATGGCGTCGGCCGCCTCGACGCGGCGCACGACGTCGTGGAGCTCCGTGTGGTCGCGCAGCAGCAGCGTCGCCCCGACACCGCCGTCATCGGCTTCGCTTCCGGTGCTCCGCGCGACCAGCACATGCGAGCCGACGATCACAGGGCGACCAGCCGCCTCGCCTTCGCGCAGCACCGTCGCCAGCTCCTCTCCCAGCACCTCGGCGGCGGGGGCGCCGTCGAGGTGGGCCGCGTCAGTGCCGAGGAAGCGCGCGGCCGCATCGTTGACGAGGGTGATCCGTCCCCTGTCGTCGACCGTGATCACGCCCTCGCTGAGACCGTGCAGCGTGGTCTCCTGGTTCTTCACGAGCGCCGCGATCTGGTGGGGTTCGAGCCGGTAGATGCGGCGCCGGATGACGGAGGTCACCCACGCCGAGCCGAACACCCCGAGCACGGCGGCAGCCAGCATCGCCGAGATCAGCCACACGAGGTTCGCGCTGAACTCCTCGTTGAGCTCGGACTCCAGGATGCCGACGGAGGCGGTGCCGATCACGGTGCCCTCGTCGTCGCGGATGGGGACCTTGACGCGCCAGGAGGTGCCGAGGGTCCCGGTCTGCGTGCCCACGTAGATCTCGCCCGAGAGGGGTATCGACGGGTCGGTGGAGACCTTCTCCCCGATGCGCGACGGGTTCGGGTGGGAGTACCGGATGCCGTCTTCGTTGGCAACGACGACGTACGCGAGGTCGGACGCCTCGCGGATGACTTCGGCGATGGGCTGGATCGCGGCGGAGGGGTCGGCGTCGTCGAAGGCCGATTGCACGGCGGGAAGGGCGGCGATCGACTGTGCGACCGCCTGCATCCGGTCTTTGTACGCCTCGCGGAGCGCCTGCTCCTGGAAGGCGCCCGCCACGATACCGGTCGCGAGGGTCACCAGGAACACGATCAACGCCTGCAGCACCAACAGCTGCACACGGAGCGTCATCTTCGAGGCCACCTGACCATTGTCGTCGTCCGACGCAGGGGGTGCGAGCGGGGGAGTGCACGGCTCGCGACCAATAGTTCCGTAACTGCGACCAATGGTTTCCGAAGCTTGAGCGCGACGTCGCCGCCTTCCACTGTTGATCCACAGCATTCACGAACGCTCAAGGAGGAGCGCACATGAAGAACGCACGCATCGGAGCCCTGACCGCCCTGGCGGCGGTGGCCGCACTCACCCTCACCTCCTGCGCCGGGGGCGGCGCAGCGACGGACGGTGGTGGAGACGAGGCCGAGGCCGCGACCATCACGGATGTCTCGATCGTCGTCCCCGCCGATCCGGGTGGCGGATGGGATCAGACCGGCCGGGCGCTCTCGCAGGTGCTCACCGAGGATGAGCTGGTGAGTTCAGCCCCCGTGACGAACGTGGGCGGCGCGGGCGGCACCGTCGGGCTGGCGCAGCTCGCGAACGAGAAGGACCCGGCCACCCTCATGGTCATGGGACTCGTCATGGTGGGTGCGGTGGAGACCAATGCCTCCGCCGTGCGGATCGAGGACACCACGCCCATCGCCCGACTCACGGACGAGCCGCTCGTAGTGGTCGTCCCCGCCGAATCGGAATACGACACGCTCGAAGACCTCGTGGAGGACATCGCCGACAACGGTCAGGCGGTCACGATCACCGGGGGTTCCGCTGGCGGCGCAGATCACATCCTCGCCGGGCTCATGCTCGAGGAGGCGGGCCTGGGCGGCGCGGAGATCGCGGAGAAGCTGAACTACACCCCGAACTCCGGCGGTGGTGAGGCCGTGCCGCTGCTCATCGGCGGCAAGGTCGCGGCGGGCATCTCGGGTGTCGGAGAGTTCGCGCAGCACATCGAGAGCGGTGCACTCCGGGCGCTCGCCGTATCGAGCGAGGAGCAGGTGCCGCAGCTGCCCGACGTCCCGACCATCACCGAGGAGGGCTACGACGTCGTCCTCACCAACTGGCGCGGTGTCATCGCCCCGGGCGGCATCTCCGACGGGGAGAAGGCCGAACTGGTGCGCGTGATCACCGAGTTGCACGAGTCGGAGGCGTGGACTGAGCAGCTGGAGACCAAGGGGTGGACCGATGCGTTCCTCGTCGGCGAGGAGTTCGACGAGTTCCTCACGGGGAACATCGAAGAGGTCACCGCGACGCTGAAGAACATCGGGCTGGTGCAGTGACATGACGGTCCCCGCCTCACCGGGGACCGAGGAGCAGGGAGTGCGGGTCGGCCTGGACGGCCGACCCGCACGATCAGGGTCCTCCGTCCCCGTCGGCGAACTGGTGTTCGCCGCCATCATGGTCGCGCTCGGCGTCTTCGCCGTCGTCGGCATCTTCCTGATCCATGTCCCGGTCGGCATGAAGGCCGGCCCGACCGTCTTCCCGATCTTCGTCTCGGTCATCCTGCTCGCCTCCGCCGTGGCGGTGCTGGTCGGTGTCCTGCGCGGTGAACGCGGCGGTGCGGAGGAGGCGGAGGACATCGACGAGACCCTCCCGACCGACTGGGTCACTCTCGCCAAGCTGGCCGGTCTGGTCGTCGCGCACCTGCTCCTGATCGAGCCGCTGGGGTGGGCGCCAGCGGCCGCTCTGCTGTTCGGCGGCGTCGCCTGGTCGCTCGCCGCCAAGCGGTGGTGGATGGCCTTCGTGATCGGCATCGCCGTGGCCCTCGTGATCCAGATCGTCTTCGGCGGACTGCTCGGCTTGTCGCTGCCGTGGGGTCCTGCTCTCGGCTGGCTCGGAAGGATGTTCTGATGGACAGCTGGACCCTGCTCCTGGAGGGATTCGCGACGGCGCTGCAGCCGCAATACCTCGCATTCGCATTCCTCGGCGTCTTCGTCGGCACGGCGGTCGGAGTGCTGCCGGGGATCGGACCGGCCATGACGGTCGCGCTGCTGCTTCCGCTGACGTATACGCTCGACCCCGCCACGGCGCTCATCACCTTCGCGGGCATCTACTACGGCGGCATGTACGGCGGTTCGACGACGAGCATCCTCCTCAACACCCCGGGGGAGTCGGCCTCGATCGTCACGGCGATCGAGGGCAACAAGATGGCCAGGCTCGGGCGTGGCGCCGCCGCGCTCGCCACGGCGGCCATCGGTTCCTTCATCGCCGGCACCCTGGCGACGCTGGGGCTGACACTGCTGGCCCCGCTGCTCGCGCAGTTCGCGGTGAACCTCGGCCCCGCAGACTACGTCGCCCTCATCGTCATCGCCTTCATCACGGTCGGCGCCCTCATCGGCAGCTCGATCTCACGAGGCATGCTCTCCCTCGGCGTCGGCCTGTTCCTCGGGCTCGTCGGCACCGACTGGCTCTCGGGTCAGCAGCGATACACGCTCGGACTCCCCGCGCTGTCGGACGGCGTCGACATCGTCCTCGTCGCGGTCGGGCTCTTCGCAGTGGGGGAGACGTTCTACATCGCCGCGCGGCTGCGGCACGGGGGCGTCGACGTGATCCCCGTCACCCGTGGATGGCGGTCCTGGATGACGAAAGCCGACTGGCGGAGGTCGTGGAAGCCGTGGCTGCGCGGCACGGCGATCGGCTTCCCGATCGGCACGATCCCGGCCGGGGGAGCCGACGTCGCCACGTTCCTGTCGTATGCGACCGAGCGCAAGCTGTCGAAGCACCGTGACGAGTTCGGGCGCGGAGCGATCGAGGGTGTTGCCGGCCCGGAGTCCGCCAACAACGCGGCGGCGGCCGGCGTGCTCGTCCCGCTGCTCACGCTCGGGCTGCCGACCACCGCGACCGCGGCGATCATCCTGACGGCGTTCCAGTCGTACGGCATCCAGCCGGGACCGCTGCTGTTCGAGAGCCAGTCCAACCTGGTGTGGGCTCTGATCGCCAGCCTGTACATCGGCAACGTCATCCTGATCGTGTTGAACCTGCCGCTCGTGGGCATGTGGGTGAAGCTGCTGCAGATCCCGCGTCCGTACCTGTATGCGGGCATCCTGCTGTTCGCCGCCTTCGGCGCATACGCGCTGCACAGCTCGCCGTCCGACATCGTGATCCTGCTGGTCGTCGGCATCCTCGGATTCTTCATGCGGAGGTACGGCTACCCGGTGGCGCCTCTGGTGGTCGGGATGATCCTCGGGCCGATGGCGGAGGAGCAGTTGCGCAAGGCGCTGCAGCTCAGTCAGGGAGACCCGAGCACTCTGGTCATGCAGCCGTTCGCGGCGATCGCCTACGGGGTGCTCGCGCTCCTGATCGTGGGCGGGCTGTGGCTGCGACGCCGGCAGCGTCGGTACGAGCAGGCTCTGACCGCGTCGATCGCCGTGCCGATCAAGGCCGACTCCGAGGTATGAGTTCGAGCGGGGAGGAGGCCGCGAGTAGGCTGATCCGGTGAGTGACGTACAGGCCCCCGCACGAGGGCCTCGCGCCTACACGGCATTCATAGGGATCGGTCTCCTCGCGGGCCTCCTCTCCGGGTTGTTCGGCGTCGGCGGCGGCACGGTCATCGTCCCCCTGCTGGTGCTCCTGCTCCACTTCGACCAGCGGCTGGCGGCCGGAACCTCGCTCGCCGCGATCGTGCCGACCGCGAGCGTCGGGGTCATCTCCTACGCCACGACCGGTTCGGTGGCTTGGATCCCGGCGATCATCCTGGCCGCCGGGGCCGTGGTCGGCGCGCAGATCGGCACGCGACTGCTGCCGCGCATCTCGCAGACCGCTCTGCGTTGGGGCTTCGTGGGCTTCCTCCTCGTGGTGATCGTCAGTCTGTTCCTGGTGATCCCGTCGCGCGATGCCGCCTTCGAACTCACCTGGTTCACGGGTGTCGCGCTCGTCGCCGTCGGCATCGGCACCGGCATCCTCGCCGGCCTCATCGGCGTCGGCGGCGGTGTGATCGTGGTCCCCGTGCTGATGCTGGCCTTCGGCACGAGCGATCTGGTCGCTAAGGGCACCTCGCTGCTCATGATGATCCCCACAGCGATCTCAGGCACCGTCGGGAATCTCCGCAACCGCAACGTCGATCTGCTCGCCGCCCTGCTCATCGGGGTCTCCGCCTGCACCACGACCGCCCTCGGCGCCTGGCTCGCGACGATCGTCGACCCGACGCTCGGCAACATGCTGTTCGCGGCATACCTCGTGGTCATCGCCGTCCAGATGGCGATCAAGGCGATTCGCGGACGCACCCGCGGCTGACTGTCGGTCGGGCCTCGGTAGGATCGAGGGGTGGCAGTGAACCAAGAACTGGTCGGCCGGGAGTTCCCGTCGACGGCCCCGTACCTCGTCGGCCGCGAGAAGGTGCGCGAGTTCGCGCGTGCCGTCTTCGCCGACGCCCCGCAGCACTCCGACGTCGAAGCGGCACGCGCGCTCGGCTTCGACGACGTGGTCGCTCCGCCGACCTTCGCGATGGTGATCCAAGACCTCACGCTCCAGCAGCTGCTGGCGCAGGAGGATTCCGGCATCGTGCTCGCACGCACCATTCATGCCGAGCAGCGCTTCACCTACACTCGACCCATCGTCGCGGGAGACGAGCTGACGGGGCAGCTGCGCGTCACCGGCATCCGGATGATGGGCGGCAACGCGATGATCACCAGCGAAGCCGAGATCTCCGACGCGTCGGGCGCCCACGTCGTCACCGCGACGAGCGTGCTGCTCGTCGGCGCCGAGGAAAGCACCGACGAAGGGCAGGCCGCCTGATGGGCTACACCGTCGGAGACGTGCTCGCCGAGCGCACCGTGCACCTGACCCGTGAGTCGCTCGTGCGCTACGCGGGAGCCTCAGGAGACTTCAACCCCATCCACTACCGTGACGACGTGGCCGCATCGGTCGGCCTGCCGGGTGTGCTCGCGCACGGCATGCTCACGATGGGCATCGCCTCCTCCGTGGTGATCACGGCGCTCGACCCCGCGACGCGCGTGCTCGACTACGGCGTGCGCTTCACGAAGCCGGTTGTTGTCGATCCCGTCCACGGCGCCGACATCCACGTCACCGCCACGGTGGGCGCGGTGGACGACGAGGTGGCGCGCATCGACCTCAAGGTCACGTTCGACGAGACGACCGTGCTCGTCAAGGCGCAGCTGCGCATCGCCGTCCGATGAGAGCGCTGTGATGCAGGAGATCGAACCCGTACGGCTCTCCGAGCTGACCACGCTCCGCACGGGTGCGGCGCCCGAGCGGATGCTGGATGCGACGACGACCCCGGCGCTGATCGAGGCTCTGCGCGAGACCTGGCACCGCGGCGAGGAGTGGTTCGTGCTCGGCGGCGGATCGAACCTCTTCGTGGGCGACGAGCCCTTCGAGGGCACCGTCATCCGTGTGCGCACGGAGGGCATCGAAGAGCTGCCGTCCCCGCATCAGGGGCGGGTCCGCCTGCGGGCTCAGGCGGGGCACGGCTGGGACGACCTGGTCGCCTACGCCGTCGCGCACGGCTACGCGGGCCTGGAGGCGATGAGCGGCATCCCCGGGACCGTCGGGGCGTCCCCCGTGCAGAACATCGGCGCATACGGGCAGGAGATCCAGGAGACGCTGGTCGAGGTCGAGCTGATCGACGAGTCGACCGGCGAGGTCTCGACCGTTCCCGCCGCCGACCTCGGACTCGGATTCCGCACCTCGGTGCTCAAGCATCACCACGGAAGCGTGCCGCTGCGCCGCGCCGTGATCCTCTCGGTGACGGTCGACCTCGTGGTCGCGAACGAGCGCATCGTGCGCGGCGAGCAGCTGCGTCGCGCGCTCGGTCTCGTCGACGAGGCCCCGGTGCCGCTGGCGTGGGTGCGCGAGCGCATCCTCGCGACCCGCGCGTCCAAGGGCATGCTGCTCGACGAGAGCGACCCCGACACCCACGGCGTCGGCTCGTTCTTCCAGAACGCGATCGTGACGGCGGCGGTGGCGACGGCGCTCCCTCCGGAGTGCCCGCGCTGGCCGGTCGCCCCCGACCTCGACGCGGTGACGGTGATCCCGCTCGCCTCATACGACGGACAGGTGCCGCTGTCGAAGCCTGCAACGGTCTCCGACGTCAAGGTGAGCGCCGCCTGGCTGATCGAGCAGGCCGGCATCCGCAAGGGGTTCAAGCTCCCGCGGTCCCGTGCGTCGGTGTCGACGAAACATGCGCTCGCACTGACGAACCGCGGAGGGGCGACGGCCGCCGAGGTCGCCGAGCTGGCCCGCTTCATCCAGAGCCGCGTGCATGCGGAGTTCGGTCTGGTGCTGCAGCCGGAGCCCGTGCTGGTGGGCGTCGACCTGTGACCAAGGTCGAGCGGGTCTCGCGGACGCAGGCCGTCGTCGACGGTCTGCTCGACGAGATCATCGGCGGCCGGCTCGAGGCGGGCCAACCGCTGCCCCCTGAGGGGGAGCTCGCGCAGCAGTTCGGGGTCTCGCGCCTCACGATGCGCGAGGGGGTACGGCTGTTGCAGGCGCAGGGCGTCATCGTCGCGGTGCCCGGTACCAGGCACCGCATCGCGCCCACCGACGAGTGGACCGGCCTCGACGCGGTCGTGCGGCACGCGCAGAGCGCCGGCGCCCGCGAGCGCTCCTCCGTGGAGATGCTCGAGATGCGCATGATGTTCGAGACCGGCGCAGCGGAATTCGCGGCGGGCCGGCGGTCGGACGCGCACCTGGCCGAGATGGAGTCGCTGCTGGAAGAGATGCGTGCAGCGCACGATCGGGCCGACGTCGACGGATTCGTGGCCGCCGATCTCGCCTTCCACGACGTGATCATCCGGGCGGCGGACAACCGCATCCTGGTCGCCTCGATGCGCCCGCTGACGACCATGCTGCAGGCGACACGCAGCGAGACCAGCGCCGTCGCCGACATCCGCGAGCACGCCCTGGCCGAGCATGCCGCGGTGCTCGAGGCGATGCGCACGGGCTCCGGCGCGGCCGCCCGTCAGGCGATGCGCAGCCACATGAGGCAGACGCGCGACGACCTGCTGCACTACGTGCACGGCCGCTGACCGCGCGCCATCCGCGCGCTGCGTCGTTTTGGCGATGACGCGATGCTGGGGTACGCTCATCGATATCTGATATCGGATAACGGTCCAGATCCCCCACATGGTCCGTGGTTCCCCAGCCACGGACCGTCTCCCCGGAACGAAGGAGTTCGTGTGCACATCGACGACCTGCTGGCGCCCCTGCCCGCACCGCTCGAGGTCACCGCCGCCGACGTGCGCGCCGAGGTCGATCCCGCCGACGTGCTTATCGTGCTGGACGACGACCCGACCGGAACGCAGTCGGTCGCGAATCTCCCCGTGCTCACCCGATGGGAGCGCGCCGACCTCGACGAGGCTCTCGCGACCGGTGCGGCCGCGGTCTACGTGCTCACGAACACACGGTCGCTCGACGAAGACGTCGCGGCTGCGCGCAACCGGGAGATCGTCGCGGTGGCGCTCGATGCCGCCGAGGCCCAGGGTCGGCGCGTCACCTTCGTCTCCCGCAGCGACTCCACCCTGCGCGGACACTTCCCGCTCGAGACCGATGTCCTCTCGGCGGAGGTCGCGGCGCGCACCGGGCGGACTCCTTCGCTGACGCTGCTCATCCCCGCGTTCCCCGACGCCGGTCGACTCACGGTCGACTCCGTCCACTACTGGGTCACCGACGGCGAGGCCACCCCGGTCGGCGAGACCCCGTTCGCCGCGGATGCCACCTTCGGCTACCGCTCCTCCGACCTGCGCGACTGGGTGGCCGAGAAGACCGGGGGACGGATCCCGGCCTCCGCGGTCGCCGGCCTCCACCTCCGCACCATCCGGGCGGGGGTCCACGCCGTCATGGAGTTCCTCGACGCGCTGCCCGAAGGTACGGTCGTGGCCGTCGACGTCGTCGAGGAAGCGGACATGAGCACCGTCGCCCTCGCGCTGCATCGCCTGCGTGAGAAGGACGTGCTGCTCCGCGTCGGACCCCCCTACGTCCGTGCGCACCTCGGGCAGGAGATCGCCGAACCGATGCGCGCGGAGGACATCCCCTTCGCCCACGACCGCGGCGGGCTGGTCGTGGTGGGCAGCCACGTGCCGCTCACCACCGCACAGCTCGACGCCCTGAAGGCCGCGCGCCCGAACACGCGCACGATCGAGCTCGACGTGCGGGCGCTCATCGGCCCCGAACGCGAGGCGCACCTCGAGGAGCAGGCGCATGCCGCCGCGGCCGCGCTGGACGAGGGGAGTGTGATCGTGCATACGACGCGCGAGCTCATCACCGGTGCCGACGGGGATGAGAGCCTCGCGATCGCGCGCCGCGTCTCGAGCGGAGTGGTCGAACTCGTGCGCCGCGTGCTCGCGATCGCCCCTCCCCGTTTCGTCATCGCCAAGGGCGGGATCACCTCGAGCGACGTCGCCAGCGAGGCGCTCGAGATCCGTCGCGCGACCGTGCTCGGGCCCATGCTCCCCGGCCTCGTGTCGCTGTGGCAGCCGGAGACAGGCCCCGCCGTCGGCATCCCCTACGTCGTGTTCGCCGGAAACGTCGGCGACGCGGACTCCCTCGTCACGGTCGTCGCCACTCTCGCAGGCGACGATGGAACCCACCCGGAAGGACAATCATGACAACCACCGTCGCTGTCATCGGACTCGGCGCCATGGGGCTGCCGATGGCCGGCCGCCTCGCCCAGCGCTTCACGGTCCGCGGCTTCGACATCGCTGCCGAGCGTGTCGCCCTCGCCGCCGAAGCCGGTGTGATCCCCGCGTCGTCGGCGGCCGAGGCCGTGAACGGCGCCGACGCCGTGCTGGTCGCCGTGCGCACCGGCGCGCAGCTGGACGAACTGCTCTTCGGAGAGGACGGGCTCGCCACGCATCTCGCCGATGGCGCGGCCGTGATCCTCACCAGCACCGTCGGCACCGAGGGCATCGAGGCGATCGCCCAGCAACTCGCCATCCACGGCGCAGAGCTCGTCGACGCTCCGCTGTCCGGCGGCCCCGTGCGCGCAGGGGAGGGCGATCTGCTCATCGTCGTCGGCGCGACCCCCGCCGCCGTGGAGACCGCGCGCCCCGTGCTGGAGCAGCTCGCGTCCACGCTCTCCGTCGTGGGAGACAAGCCCGGCGACGGACAGGCTCTGAAGACCGTGAATCAGCTGCTGTGCGGTGTGCACATCGCCGCTGCCGCCGAAGCGCTCGCCCTCGCCGATGCGCTGGGCCTCGACCGCTCCCGCACGCTGGATGCGCTCACTGCGGGAGCGGCGAACTCGTTCATGCTCGGCAACCGCGGCCCCCGTGCGCTCGAGGCGTACGACCCCGAAGGCGCCGAGGTGCTGAGCCGCCTCGACATCTTCGTGAAGGACCTGGGCATCGTCGGCGATGCCGCCCGCCGTGCACACCTGTCCACGCCGGTCGCCGCCGCGGCCGAGCAGCTGTTCCTCCTCGGCGAAGCGCAGGGCCTCGGTGCCCTCGACGACTCCGCCGTCATCCGCGTCGTCGCACCCGAACGACTGTCCTGAGCGCGACGTCGCGCCCTCACTGAAAGAAGAGATCCAGAGATGCTTCCTCTTCCGATCCTCATCCTGATCGGCCTCGCAGGCCTCGGCCTGCTGCTCCTGCTCATCATCCGGTTCAAGATGCAGGCGTTCTACGCCCTCATCCTGGTGTCGATCATCGTCGGCATCGCGGCCGGTCTGCCGCTCACCACGATCCCTGCCGACGGTGATACGCCCGAGCAACTCGGCGTCATCCAGGCGATCATCGCCGGTGTCGGCGGCACTCTCGGCTCGGTCGCCGTGCTGGTGGCCCTCGGGTCCATGCTCGGCAAGATCATCGAGCTCTCCGGCGGCGCGGAGTCGCTCGCCGGGCGATTCACGGGTTGGCTGGGCCCGAAGCGGGTCGGCATCGCGCTCGTGGTCGCCGCCGGCATCCTCGCCATCCCGGTGTTCTTCGACGCCGGCTTCATCATCCTCATCCCCATCGTGTTCGCCTTCTCGAAAGTGGCAGGGCTCAACCCGATCAAGTTCGGGCTCCCGGTCGCCGGCATCATGCTCGCCGTCCACGTCGCGGTGCCCCCGCACCCCGGCATCGTCGGCGGATCCGCGATCCTCGGCGCCGACATCGGCTGGGTGACGATCTTCGCGCTCGCGATCTCCGTGCCGCTCGGCGTGCTGTCGTACCTCGTCGCGAAATGGATCAACACCCGTGAGTTCGCGATGCTCGCAGCCACGAAGGAGATGTACGACAACTTCGGCACGGAGAAGTCGACGCTCAGCAGCGGGCTCGGCGAGGGCGAGAAGGCGCCGGGTGCTGGCACGGTCCTCGGCCTCATCCTCCTTCCGCTCGTGCTCATCATGCTCGGCACCGCGGTCGCGCCGCTGTTCGAGAAGGGGTCCTTCTGGAACGGCTTCCTCAGCATGATCGGTCAGCCGATCTTCGCCCTCATGGTCGCGATCGCCGCAGCCATGTACCTGCTCGGCATCCGGCGGGGCTGGTCTGCGGCACACCTCGGCGAGGTCATGGAGTCCGCTCTGCCCGCGGCCGCCGTCATCATCCTGGTGACGGGAGCCGGAGGAGCGTTCGGACGTGTCCTCACCGAGACCGGCATCGGCGGCGCGGTCGCCGACGTGCTCGCCTCGAGCGGGATGCCGCTGCTGCTGGCCGCCTTCCTGATCTCGCTCATCATGCGCGCCGCTCAGGGTTCGGCCACCGTCGCCATCGCCACGACCGCAGGGCTTCTGCTGCCCTCGGTCGCCGCGATGGGGCTCGACACCGTGCACACCGCGCTGCTCGCCGTCGCGATCGGCTACGGCGCGCTCGGCCTCAGCCATGTGAACGACTCGGGCTTCTGGGTGGTCACGCGGTACCTGGGCCTGTCGGTCAAAGACGGCCTCCGGACGTGGACTCCGCTCACCACGGTCCTGGGCGTGGCAGGCTTCGCGCTCACGTGGGTGCTGTACGCGGCGATCCCCGTCGCCTGATCGCGTGCCGACGAACGGCCGTCACCTTCGGGTGGCGGCCGTTCGTCGTGCCTGGTCCCGGTGGCCGGCGTCCGCCGCTGGCGCTACGCTCGCGGCATGAGCGGACTGATCCCGTACCTGCTGTTCCCCGGCAACGCCGCGGAGGCGCTGCGTCACTACCAGTCGGTGTTCGGCGGTGAGCTGCAGCTGCTCGACTATGCGACGGCCGGTCGGCATGACGGGCCGGGCGATGCCGTCGCGCACGGCCAGCTGAGCGGACTCGTCGAACTCGCCGGAGCCGACGCCGGCGCCGACGACGACGCGGTGCAGATGGGCGGCATGTTCCTGTCGCTGCTCGGCACCGCCGATGCGCTGACGCTCACCGACTGGTACGACGCACTCGCCGCCGACGGTCGTGTGATCGACGCGCTGCAGAAGCGCCCGTGGGGCGACTACGACGGCACGCTCGTCGACCGCTACGGCATCCGCTGGCTGATCGGCTTCCACCCCGAGGACTGAACCGGGGGTTCCGGAGCCCCCGGGCAGACGACGAGACCCCCTCGTACCGACGCGGCTGCGAGGGGGTCTCGGCGGAAGGGCGGGGTCTCGGTGACCCGCCGGCTCAGGCGAACAGTCGCTGCAGGCGCTGCACGCCCTCGAGGAGCTGGTCGTCGCCCAGGGCGTACGACATGCGGATGTACCCGGAGGGGCCGAACGCCTCACCGGGGACGACCGCGACCTCTGCCTGGTCGAGGATGAGGTCGGCGAGCTCGAGCGAGGTGGTCGGGGTCACGCCACCCCAGGTGCGACCGAGAAGGCCCTGCACGTCGGGGTACACGTAGAACGCGCCGAGCGGGTTCGGCACCACGAGGCCGTCGATCTTCGACAGCTCCGAGACGATGAGGCGGCGGCGGCGGTCGAAGGCCTCGCGGAACTGCTCTGCCTCGGTCTGCGGGCCGTTGAGGGCGGCGATCGCGGCCTTCTGGGCGACGTTGTTCACATTGCTCGTGAGGTGCGACTGCAGGTTGCCTGCGACCTTGATGGCATCGGCGGGTCCGACCATCCAGCCCACACGCCATCCGGTCATGGCATAGGTCTTCGCGACGCCGTTGACGAGGATCGTCTGACCCGCGACCTCGGGGACGGCTTCGACGATCGAGGTGGCCTTGACGCCCTCGTAGGTGAGGTTCTGGTAGATCTCGTCGCTGATGATCCAGATGCCGTGCTCGAGCGCCCACTCGCCGATGGCCTTGGTCTCCTCGGCGGTGTACACCGAGCCGGTGGGGTTCGAGGGTGACACGAACACGAGCGCAGTGGTGCGCGCCGTGCGGGCGGCCTCGAGCTGCTCGACCGTGACCTTGTACTCCTGGTCGGCACCCGCGAACACCTCGACGGGGGTGCCGTCGGCGAGGCGGACGGCCTCGGGATAGGTGGTCCAGTACGGCGCGGGGAGCAGCACCTCGTCGCCCGGGTTCACCACGGTCTGGAACGCCTGGTACACCGACTGCTTGCCGCCGTTGGTGACGATCACCTGGCTCGGCGAGACCTCGAGGCCGGAGTCGCGGAGGGTCTTCGCGGCGATCGCCTCACGCAGGGCGGGCAGTCCGGGCGCCGGGGTGTACCGGTAGCTCGCCGGGTCGGCCAGAGCCTCGGCGGCGGCGTCCACGATGAACTGCGGCGTCGCGAAGTCGGGCTCGCCCGCGGCGTACGAGATGACGTTCTTGCCTTCGGCCTTGAGGGCCTTGGCCTTGGCGTCGACCTTGAGGGTCGCGGACTCGGCGATGGCGGACAGCTTGCGAGAGAGAGGAGCGCGTTCGGTCACGGTTACGAGCGTACTCGGCGACGAGCTGGCTCGTGGTGGCAGTGACGCATCAAGATCGTGTGTTCTCGAGCGCACGCATCCTGAGGGGTCAAGACACGCCTTAGCCGGTTCGGCGGATGCGGCGTGTCTTGACCCCTCAGGACGGGTACGGCGCGTGCGGGTGGCGCGGGGTCAGAGGCCGTGCGCCTGCGCGACGGCGTCAAGGGTGATGCGTCCGCCCTGCACGTTCAGGCCCTTCGCGAGCGCTGCATCCTCGGACGCGGCCCGGTCCCAGCCCTTGCCCGCGATCGCCGACACGTAGGGGAGGGTCGCGTTGGTGAGCGACCGCGTCGCCGTCTCGGGAACCGCGCCGGGCATGTTCGCGACGCAGTAGTAGATCGAGTCGTGCACCGCGAACGTCGGGTCGTCGTGCGTCGTCGGGCGCGATCCCTCGAAGCAACCGCCCTGGTCGATCGCGATGTCGACGAGGACGGAGCCGGGCTTCATCGTGGCGACCATGTCGTCGGTCACGAGCTTGGGGGCGGCGGCACCGGGGATGAGCACGGATCCGATCACGAGGTCGGCCGTCTTGAGCTCCTCCGCGATGTCGTAGCGGCTCGATGCGCGCGTCTCGAGCGCGCCGCCGTAGCGGTGCTCGAGCTCGCGCAGGCGCGGCAGCGACACGTCGATCACGGTGACCTTCGAGCCGAGGCCCAGCGCGTTCGCCGCGGCGTGCTCGCCCGCGACGCCGCCGCCGATCACGACGGTCTTGGCGCGGGGCGTCCCCGCGATACCGCCGAGCAGCATCCCGCGACCGCCCTGGGAGCGCAGCAGCGAGTACGAGCCCATGGTGACCGAGAGGCGTCCGGCGATCTCGCTCATCGGCACGAGCAGAGGCAGGCTGCGGTCTGGCAGCTGCACGGTCTCGTAGGCGACGGCGGTGGTGCCCGCGGCGACGAGGGCTTCGGTGAGCGCGCGGTCGGCGGCGAGGTGCAGGTAGGTGAAGAGCGTGAGGTCTTCGCGCAGGAAGCCGTACTCCTGGGCGATGGGCTCCTTGACCTTGATGACGAGGTCGGCCTCCCCCCAGGCCTCGGCCGCAGTGTCGACGATCTCGGCACCGGCGTCGCGGTAGTCGTCGTCCGTGATGCGCGAGCCGAGCCCCGCACCGGACTGTACGAGCACGCGGTGGCCCTCGTGCACCAGGCGGTCGGCGCCGGCGGGGGTGAGGGAGACACGGTTCTCGTTGTTCTTGACCTCGGTGGGGACGCCGATCTTCATTGATCCTCCAGGGTGATGTGCGTGGGTCGGCACCCAGGATCGCAGAAACATCGATGGAACAACAGAATCAGTGAAGATCATTCGTCAAGGTGAGAGATCCTGAATAATGCTTCGTATGGAGACGACCTCTGACGCCCCCGAGCCGAACACCGTTCGGGCCCCGGCCCTCGATGCGATCGACGCGAGGATCGTGCAGCTGCTCACGGCAGACGGTCGCATGACGAACGCGGAACTCGCCGGTCGCCTCGGCGTCGCGCCGTCGACCGCCCACACCCGCCTGCGCGCCCTCGTCGACCGCGGGGTCATCACGGGTTTCCACGCGAGCGTGGACGAGCGGATGCTGGGCGCCGGGCTCCAAGCCGTCATCGGCGTCACTCTCCGCCCGAGCGGGCGGCGGGAGAGCATCGTCGAGTTCGCGGATCGTGTCCGCGTGCTGCCCCAGGTGATCCAGGTGTTCTTCCTCGGCGGCGACGACGACTTCCTGCTGCACATCGCGGTCGCCGACTCGTCGGAGATGCGCGAGTTCGTGCTCGAGCACCTCTCGGCGCAGAGCAGCGTCGCCTCCACGCGCACGAGCATCGTGTTCGACTACCACCGCAACTCGGTGGCCGCGTCGTTCCGGTGACCGTCGCGGAAATGCGTCAGGCGCCGTACGCGGCCGGCAGCGCGCAGTAGTCGGCGAACCGACGCTTCGGGTGCTCGGGATCGCTCACGTCCACGATCGATCCGGCGACGGTGTGCGGCGGCTCGTCGCCGGTCAGCTGCCACAGCGCATAGTTCCACATGCCCCTGGTGCGCTCGCCGATCAGGGCGGCCGGGCCCGAGACGAGCAGGACGTCGTCGCTCTTCGGTCCCTCCCGGAACGCGCTGACCACGGTGCGCAGCTCGCCCTCCTCGCCCTCCGGAGAGTGCTCCCGGACGACGTGCTGTCCCGACGCCGTCAGTGCGGCGCCGAGCTGGTCCGCCGCCTGTCTCGAGCGCTCGGCATCCGCCCCCGCCACTGCGAGCAGCCGCCGGCCGCGCGGGTAGAAGTGCAGGAACTCGGTGGCGATGTCCGCCCAGACGTCGGTCATGCCTCCAGGCTACGCCCGCGTGCCCGAACCGGCTCCGGACACGGAAGCGCCCCGGGCCACAGCGTCAGCCGTGGCCCGGGGGCTCTTGCGCGCGCTCAGTCCTCGTCGATCAGGAACCGGCTGTATGCGCCCAGGGTGAGGAACGTGGGGAACTCCTCCTGCAGCGCGACCTCGCGGAAGATGTCGGCGGCGTCGTCGAACCGGTCGCCGTGGCTGCGGGTCGCCTGCGCGAGCACCTCGGCGATCAGCCCTTCGATGTAGTCGGCCGTGATCGGGGTGCCGTCCTGCGTGGTGCGGTCCTGGTGGATCCACTGCCACACCTGCGAGCGGCTGATCTCGGCCGTCGCGGCATCCTCCATCAGGTTGTCGATCGCCACGGCGCCGAGTCCGCGCAGCCAGGCCTCCAGGTAGCGGATGGCGACCGACACGTTGTCGCGCACGCCCTGGGCGGTGATCGGACGGCCGATGTGCAGGTCGAGCAGGTCGCGCGCCTCGACGTGGACATCGTCCCGCTGACGGTCGACCTGGTTGGGGCGCTCACCGAGCACGGCGTCGAACTCCGCCTGAGCCGTGGGGATCAGGTCGGGGTGCGCGACCCAGGTGCCGTCGAAGCCGTCGCCCGCCTCGCGCTTCTTGTCGGCCGAGACCTTCTCGATGGCCCGCGCCGTCACCTCGGGGTCGCGGCGGTTCGGGATGAACGCGCTCATGCCGCCGATCGCGAAGGCTCCCCGCTTGTGGCAGGTCTGCACGAGCAGGTCGGTGTACGCCCGCATGAACGGCACCGTCATCGTGACCTCGCTGCGGTCGGGCAGCACGAAGCGCGCTCCGCGGCCCCGGTAGTTCTTGATGATCGAGAAGATGTAGTCCCAGCGTCCGGCGTTGAGCCCGGCGCAGTGGTCGCGCAGCTCGTAGAGGATCTCGTCCATCTCGAACGCCGCGGGCAGGGTCTCGATCAGCACGGTCGCCCGGATCGTGCCGTGCGGGATGCCGATGTACTCCTCGCTGAAGGAGAACACGTCGTCCCACAGCTTCGCCTCTTCGCTGGACTCGAGCTTGGCGATGTAGAAGTACGGTCCGCGCCCCGCGTCGATCAGAGCCTGTGCGTTGTGCAGGAAGTACAGACCGAAGTCGACCAGCGAGCCCGATGCCGAGGTGCGACGTCCGGCGCGGTCCGTGAACGCGATGTGCTTCTCGGGCAGGTGCCAGCCGCGTGGACGCATCACGATCGTGGGCGTGCGCTCTGCCGTGACGCGGTACTCCTTGCCCTCCGGCGAGGTGAAGGAGAGCTCGCCGCGGATGGCGTCGTGCAGGGAGAGCTGACCCTCGATCACGTTCTTCCAGGTCGGGCTCGTGGCGTCCTCCTGGTCGGCGAGCCACACCCGCGCGCCCGAGTTGAGCGCGTTGATCGTCATCTTCGGGTCGGTCGGACCCGTGATCTCGACGCGGCGGTCCTCGAGGCCAGGGCCGGCGCCGGCGACGCGCCAGTCCCGGTCGTCGCGGATGTGCGCGGTGTCCTCGCGGAAGCGGGGGTCGTGCCCGTTGCCGATCTCGAAGCGGCGGCGCATCCGGTCGGCGAGACGATCGTGGCGGCGCGACGCGAAGCGGTGGTGCAGCTCGGTCAGGAAGGCGGTCGCTGCCGGGGTGAGGATCTCGTCGTAGCGGTCGCGGAGGGGGCCGGTGACCTCGATCGACGGGCCCTGCTGGGTGGTCTGGATGGGAGCCGTGGTCGGGGGAGCGGTGGGAGTGGTCATGATCGTGAGTCCTTCGGTGTGTGTCGCGGTGCGAGGAAGGCGACGGGGATCAGTGGAACTGCGCGGCTTCGGTGGAGCCGGCGAGGGCGAGGGTCGCGCTGTCGGGGTTGAGCGCGGTGGAGATGACGTCGAAGTAGCCGGTGCCCGCCTCGCGCTGGTGCTTGGTGGCGGTGTAGCCGTCGGCCTCGGCGGCGAACTCGGCTTCCTGCAACTCGACGTACGCGCTCATGGCGCGTTCGGCGTAGCCGCGGGCGAGGTCGAACATCGAGTGGTTCAGGGCGTGGAAGCCGGCCAGGGTGATGAACTGGAACTTGTAGCCCAGATCGGCCAGCTCCTGCTGGAAGGTCGCGATCTCGGCGTCGGAGAGGTGGCGCTTCCAGTTGAAGCTCGGTGAGCAGTTGTAGGCCAGGAGCTTACCGGGGAACTGCGCGTGGATCGCGGCGGCGAACTCCCGGGCGAGGGCGATGTCGGGCTCTCCGGTCTCCACCCACAGCAGGTCGGCGTAAGGAGCGAAGGCGAGTCCGCGGCTGATGACCGATTCGATGCCGGGGCGGATCCGGTAGAACCCCTCGGTGGTGCGCTCGCCGGTGGTGAACTGCTGGTCGCGCTCGTCGACATCGCTGGTGAGCAGGTCGGCGGCGAGGGCATCCGTGCGCGCGATGATGACGGTCGGCACGCCGGCGACATCGGCCGCGAGGCGGGCGGCGTTCAGGGTGCGGATGTGCTGCTGCGTGGGAACGAGCACCTTGCCGCCGAGGTGGCCGCACTTCTTCTCGCTGGCCAGCTGGTCCTCCCAGTGGATTCCTGCCGCCCCGGACTGGATGAGCGACTGCGCGAGCTCGTAGGCGTTGAGGGGTCCGCCGAATCCGGCTTCGGCATCGGCGACGATCGGCGCGAGCCAGTCCTGCGTCGTCTCGCCCTCGGCATGCTCGAGCTGGTCCTGGCGGATGAGGGCGTTGTTGATGCGGCGCACGACGGCCGGAACGGAGTTCGCGGGGTAGAGCGACTGGTCGGGGTAGGTCTGGCCGGCGAGGTTGCCGTCGGCGGCGACCTGCCACCCGGAGAGGTAGATGGCCTTGAGCCCTGCACGCACCTGCTGCACGGCCTGGCCTCCGGTGTAGGCGCCGAGCGCCCTGACGTAGTCCTCGGTGTGCAGGAGGTTCCAGAGGTTGTCGGCGCCGCGGTGCGCGAGGGTCGACTCTTCCCTGACCGAGCCGCGGATGCGGATGACGTCCTCGGCGGTGTAGGTGCGCTCGACGCCGTCCCAGCGGGGGTCGGTGTCCCAGATCTCCTGGAGTTCGGCGGCCGTCTGAACCTGGTCGCCGGCTCGCAGACCGGCGGGGCGGGGCGTCGGGGTGTTGGCGGTGTTCGTCATGGTCTCTCCTCGGTGGATCCGGCGGCTGTGCCGGTGTGGCGTGGTTCCACTGTGGGTGAAGTTCCGCGACCTTGGTAACCGAAATCGAGGAGAAGATCGTCCGAAATTCTGTTTCTGTGACAGAATCGGCCGCATGAGCACCGTCGACGTTGCAGAAGAGACCGATGCCCTCACGATCGGCCGCCGCATCCGCCAGCTCCGGACGGCGAAGGGCATGACCCTCGATGACCTCGCATCGGCCGTCGACCGGGCGCCCAGCCAGCTGTCGATGATCGAGACCGGCAAGCGCGAGCCGAAGCTCACGCAGCTGCAGGCGATCGCCAAGGCGCTCGGCGTCACGATCGATGCGCTGCTGGAGGGCGAGCCGTTGGACGAGCGCAGCGCGGTCGAGATCGCCCTGGAGCGCGCGATGAAGGGGCAGACCTTCCAGGCGCTCGGCATCGAGCCGTTCCGCATCGCGAAGAGCGTGCCCACTGATGCGCTGAAGGCGCTGCTCGCGCTGCACGGAGAGATCGACAGGCTCAAAGACGAGCGCGCCGCGACACCGGAAGAAGCGCGGCGGGCGAACGTCGAACTGCGACACCTGATGCGGCGGCAGGACAATCACTTCGCCGACCTGGAAGAGAAGGCCGCCGAGATCCTCGCTGCGGTCCGGCATCCCGGTGGTCCGCTCACCCAGCGCACCGCCTCCGAGATCGCGGCCTACCTGGGGTTCACCCTGCACTACGCTCCCGACCTGCCGCAGACGACCCGGAGCGTCGCCGACCTCGCCAACGGACGGCTCTATCTGTCGAGCAGCGTGCCCGCGAAGGGCGATGCTCGCACCGCGGTGCTGCAGGCGCTGTCGAGTCGCATCCTCGGGCACTCCGAGCCGCGCAGCTATGCCGAGTTCCTTCGGCAGCGCGTCGAGACCAACTACCTCACCGGTGCGCTCCTCATCCCGGAGGCGCATGTGGTGCCCGCGCTGAAAGACGCCAAGCAGCGCAGGGCGATCTCGATCGAAGACCTGCGCGACGCCTACTCCGTGTCGTACGAGACGGCCGCGCACCGCTTCACCAACCTCGCCACGCGTCACCTCGACATCCCCGTGCACTTCCTCAAGGTGCACGAGTCCGGGACCATCACCAAGGCGTACGAGAACGACGACGTGAACTTCCCCACAGACAGGCTCGGCGCCATCGAGGGACAGATGTGCTGCCGCCGCTGGACCTCGCGGGTCGTGTTCGACGAGGACGACCGCTTCAACCCGTACTACCAGTACACCGACACCGGCAACGGCACGTACTGGTGCACCGCGCGGGTGGAGTCGTCGAGCGAGGGGCTGCACTCCGTGAGCGTGGGTGTGCGCTTCGACGACACGAAGTGGTTCGTGGGGCGCGACACCTCTCATCGCGGGGTCTCGAAGCACTCGGTCGAGGTGTGCTGCCGCCGGGCTCCGGCCGACCTGGAGGAGCGCTGGCGCGAGAACTCCTGGCCCAACGTGAAGACCCCGCGCACGTTGCTCGCGACCCTGCCCACCGGGGCCTTCCCCGGTGTGGACACCACGGACGTGTACGAGTTCCTCGAGGCGCACGCCCCGGGGTAGTCCCTCCGCCCCCGCGCGCTCGGGGGAGGGGTCAGTCGCGGGCGGTCTGCAAGATGGTCCAGAGCTCGGCCCTGGCGGGGAACGTCGACAGGTCGACGTCGAGCAGGGCGCCGGCCTGGGCGATGCGGGAGCGCAGGGTGTGTCGATGGATGCCGAGTGCGGCGGCAGCGGACTCGGCCCTCGCATCGTGCTCGAGCCAGGTGCGCAGCGACCGTTCGAGTTCGGCCCCGGTGCGCGCGTCGTGTTCGCGCACGGGTGCGAGCCGTGACTCCGCGACCAGACGCGCCTCGTCCGTGGCGAGCGCCGTGAGGATGCTCGACCCCACCGTGTCCGCGTAGCGGGCGACCCCGTGCGCACTCTGCTGCCGCAACGCCGTGAGTGCCTGGGCGTGCGCGCGGGCGAAGGAGTCGTAGGTGTCGGGGTCGGAGGCGCCGACGCGGATGCCGAACCGCGCGGCCGCCTCGTCGAGCAGGGTCTCGTCGTCGGCCGACACGCACATCGTGACGCCGTCCTCGGACTCGGCGAGGAACACCGCGGTCCCGTGCTCCGCGCGGTGTCTCTCCCACCAATCCGTGAGCGGACCAGCCGGTGCGTCCGCGGCGACGGCGACGACCATCGGGGCAGAGGGCAGACTGCCCAGCACCCTTCTGGCGAGAGCGGGGTCGTCGGCGAGCAAGGACCCGAGCAGCTGCGAGTGCAGACGTCGACGGCTCCTCGCGAGCTGCTCGCTCTGCTCCATCGCGAGTCCGGCCATCGCGATCACCGAAGTGACGACGGAGCGCGCCTCGGGGTCGAGCGCGTCGATGGCCAGCGCGATCACTCCGCGGAGGTGGCCGCCGCGTCCCACGGTGAACAACATGAACGTGTTCTCGCCGAGGGTGAGCGACTGCCCGGCCTCCAACCCGCGGGTCAGGATCTCCATCACCCGCGCGCCGAGGGCGTCGAGCACGTCCGCGTCGAGCTGATCGCGTGGGTGCGAGGCCACGGCGGCCCCCGCCGCGTCGAACATCCCGGCCCAGACCCCGAGTCGCCGCCCGAGCTCTGCGATGGTGGCGTCGAGTCCGCTCGGGCGCAGCGCCGCGAGCGCGAGGGCGCGCTGGGTGTCCAGCGCCCAGGACCGCCGCGCATAGGCCTGGGCGGCGATGGCCTCGGAGTGGGCGCGGGCCACGGCGATGAACGGAGTGCGGTACGGCACGGCGAACAACGGCATCGCGTGGGCGTCGCACGCGGCGACGAGTTCATCGGGGATCCCGGAGCGATGCACGTCGGTGCCGAAGCCGAGACCGAGGACACCCCGGTCGGCGAGGCGACCGACGTAGGTGTCGACGTCGACCGCTTCGTCGAACTGCGTCCCGGTGGTCAACAGCGCCAGGTCTTCCGACAGGAAGGGCGTGGGGTCTGCGAGGTCGGAGCTGTGCACCCAGCGCAGCGGGCGATCGAGCGCTCCCTCCGCCAGGTCGCTCTCGCGCGGCACCAGCGCGAGGCCGAGGTCACGCCGACGGAGCAGGGCGCGCAGGGTCGGCTGGTCGGTGGTGACCATCGAGATCCTTCCGGATATACACAGTGGCGAAACGGTCTCCTAGATTGTACGGGTCGGTGAGTGCGAGAGTCTCGGCACCGGCCGTACGCTCGCGAACATGGCACTCCTCGACACCGCAGCCCCCGCAGTCCCTCTCGGCGGACCCGACCTCCCGCAGGAGCGTCGCCTGGTCACGGACCTCCCCGGCCCACGCTCGGCCGAGATCCTGGCGCGCAAGGCGGATGCCGTGGCCGCAGGCGTCGGCCACACCGTGCCGATCGCCGCCGTAGCCGCGGGTGGCGGAGTGGTCGTCGACGCCGACGGCAACTCGCTGATCGACCTCGGCTCCGGCATCGCCGTGACCACCGTGGGCAACGCGCACCCCAAGGTCGCCGCGGCCGTCGCCGCCCAGGCCGCGCAGTTCACGCACACCTGCTTCATGATCTCGCCGTACGAGTCGTACGTCGGCGTCGCGGAGGCGCTCAACCGCGTCACTCCCGGCGACTTCGCGAAGAAGAGCGCGCTGTTCAACTCCGGTGCAGAGGCGGTCGAGAACGCGATCAAGATCGCCCGCAAGCACACCGGTCGCCAGGCGGTCGTCGCCTTCGACCACGGCTACCACGGCCGCACCAACCTGACCATGGCGCTCACCGCCAAGTCGATGCCGTACAAGAGCGGCTTCGGCCCGTTCGCCCCCGAGGTCTACCGCGCGCCGATGTCGTACCCGTTCCGCGACGGCCTCGAGGGCGGCGAAGCCGCAGCCCGCGTCATCCTCCAGCTCGAGAAGCAGATCGGCGCCGACAACCTGGCCGCGGTCATCATCGAGCCGATCCAGGGCGAGGGCGGCTTCATCGTCCCGGCCGACGGCTTCCTCCCGGCGATCGTCGACTGGTGCCGTGCGAACGGCGTGGTCTTCATCGCGGATGAGGTCCAGACCGGGTTCGCCCGCACCGGCCACATGTTCGCGAGCGAGATCTTCGGCATCGAGCCCGACCTCATCACCACCGCGAAGGGCATCGCCGGCGGCCTTCCGCTCGCTGCCGTGACCGGACGCGCCGAGATCATGGACGCCTCGCACTCCGGTGGTCTGGGCGGCACCTATGGCGGAAACCCGATCGCCTGTGCCGCGGCGCTCGCCTCGATCGATGTGTTCGAGAACGACGGCGTGATCGAGCGGGCGCAGGAGATCGGCGTGATCCTGAAGGATCGTCTCACGGCGATCCAGCAGGACGACCCGCGCGTCGGCGACGTCCGCGGTCACGGCGCGATGATCGCGGCAGAGTTCGTCGACCCCGAGACCAAGGCGCCGGACGCCGCCCTCACCGCCGCGGTCGCGAAGGCGTGCATCGCTCAGGGCGTCATCGTGCTCACCTGTGGAACGTACGGCAACGTCATCCGCTTCCTCCCGCCGCTGTCGATCGGCGACGACCTGCTGAACGAAGGCCTCGACATCGTCTCGGCTGCGCTCGCCGCAGCCTGACCACTCGTCCGGTCGCGACCCTGATCGGGGGATTTCGGGTCGCGACCGGTACTTCTTCCCCCGCATTCCCCCAACGAAGGAGTTGCAGATGGCTGAGATCACTCGCGACGTGCTGATCGTCGGCGCCGGAGCCGCAGGGCTCACGGCGGCGAACGACCTGCGCAAAGCCGGCCTGTCGGTGGCCGTCCTGGAGGCCCGCGACCGTGTCGGGGGACGACTGTGGACCGACGTCATCGACGGTGCGATGCTCGAGATCGGCGGCCAGTGGGTCTCGCCCGACCAGGACGCGCTGAAGGAGGCGATCGAGGAGCTCGGGCTCGAGACCTACAGCCGCTACCGCGAGGGTGACAGTGTGTACGTCGGCCCCGACGGGAAGGCGCACCGTTTCACGGGCGAGATGTTCCCGGTGGCGCCGTCGACCGAGGCGGAGATCGCCCGGATCACCGACATCCTCGACGCGCTGGTCGCCGAGATCGACCCGGACAAGCCGTGGGAGCACCCGAACGCGGCGGACTGGGACTCCATCTCCTGGGACGCCTGGCTGCGTCAGCAGACCGACGACGACGAAGCGGTGCGCAACCTGGCCTTCGCGACCGGATCGGCGATGCTCACCAAGCCGACACACGCGTTCTCGCTGCTGCAGTCGCTGCTGATGGCGGCGTCCGCCGGGTCGTACTCGAACCTCGTCGATGCCGACTTCATCCTCGACGAGCGCGTCGTCGGCGGCCTGCAGCAGGTGCCGCTGCGCCTGGCCGAGCGTCTGGGCGACGACGTGCTGCTGAACCAGCCCGTCCGCAGCCTCGAGTGGTCGGACGCCGGCGTCGTGGCAACGACCGACGAGGTCACGGTGCGCGCCCGCCACGCGATCCTCGCCCATGCGCCCATCCTGTACAACCGCATCTCCTTCGTGCCGCCTCTCCCGCGGCGGCAGCACCAGCTGCACCAGCACCTCTCGATGGGCTTCGTGATCAAGGTCCACGCCGTCTACGACCGCCCGTTCTGGCGTGAGCAGGGCCTGAGCGGCACGGCGTTCAGCCCGTACGAGCTGTCGCACGAGGCGTACGACAACACCAACCACGGCGACGAGCGCGGCACCCTGGTGGGCTTCGTCTCCGACGCCAACGCCGACGGCGTGTTCGAGCTGTCGGCGGAGGAGCGCAAGGAGCGCATCCTCGAGTCGCTCTCGCACTACTACGGCCCCGAGGCCAAGAACCCGGTCGTCTACTACGAGAGCGACTGGGGCAGTGAGGAGTGGACCCGCGGGGCCTACGCCGCGAGCTTCGACCTCGGCGGCCTCCACCGCTACGGCCCTGACCTGCGCACGGCGGTCGGCCCGATCCACTTCGCGTGCAGCGACATGGCCGGTGCCGGGTACCAGCACGTCGACGGGGCCATCCGCATGGGACACCTCGTCGCCTCCCAGATCGTCGACGCGAGTCGCGACGCCGGCGCCGTCGAGAGCATCGGCTGATGACCGGCTCGATCGTCGTGGGGTACACGGCGACGGATGCGGGAGCGGATGCCGCGGCCCTCGGCGCGCGGATCGCGCGCAGCATCGGGGCGACCCTCCACCTGGTCATCGTGCTGCCCAACGAGGGCACGCGCAGCGCGGCCGTCCCGCCGGAGCGCGCCTACGAGGAGCACATCAAGGCGCAGGCCCGGACGTGGCTCTCCGACGCCGTCGTCCGCCTCCCGCAGGAGCTGACGCGCAGCGGCCACGTGCGATTCTCCGAGTCGTTCGCCGAGGGGCTCATCTCCGCGGGCGAGGAGTTCGACGCCAGGCTGATCGTGATCGGTGCGGCCGGGGGAGGGATCCTCGGGCGCCACCGGCTCGGCAGCGTCGCGTCCGAGCTGCTGCACTCGTCGACCATCCCGGTCGCGCTCGCGCCCGTGGGCACCGCGCAGGAAGACGACCACGTGATCCCCCGTGTGACCGTCGCGGTGGGTTCGCGCCCGGGCGCCGACGCCCTGCTCGACGAGGCGGTGGCGCTCGCCGGCGACAGCGGGGTCGATCTCCGGCTCGTGTCGCTGGTGCCGTTCGACGTGCCGCCCGGTCTCGACACCGGCGCGATCCGCACGGTCGGCGACACGCATGCGCAGGAGGTCCTCGCGGTCGCATCCGAGCTGCTGCCAGACGGACGCAGCGCCGCCGTCGAGAAGGCACCGGGCGACTCCGTCGAAGACGCCGTCGCGCATCTCTCCTGGCTCCCCGGTGAAGTCGTGCTCGTCGGCTCCAGCCGGCTCGCCCAGCCGCGTCGCCTCTTCCTCGGTTCCACGGCGGCGAAGATGCTGCACGAGCTCCCCGTACCCATGATCGTCGTCCCGCGCACCCGCAACGAAGCAGGAGACCGCTGATGAGCAGCACCAACCGGGCGACGGAGCCCGAATCCGGCGTCACGACCGGCATCTCCACGAAGGGCCTGAGCGCCGGCACGGTCGGCCTGATCGGCGCCGTCGTCATCGGCATCTCGTGCATCGCCCCTGCCTACACCTTCACCGCCGCCGTGGGACCCGTGGCCTCGACGGTCGGCGCGCAGATCCCGGCGATCATCCTGGTCGGCTTCATCCCGATGCTCCTGGTCGCCTTCGGCTACCGCGAGCTGAACAACCGGATGCCCGACTCCGGCACATCCTTCACCTGGGCCGCGCGCGCGTTCGGACCCTGGGTGGGCTGGATGGCGGGCTGGGGGCTGGTGGTCGCGACGATCCTGGTGCTGTCGAATCTCGCCGGCATCGCGGTCGACTTCCTCTTCCTTCTGATCTCGCAGATCACCGGCAATCCCGGCATCGCCGGGTTGGCGAGCGTGACCTGGATCAACATCGGCGTCTGCCTGTTGTTCATGCTCGGCGCGACCTGGATCTCGTACCGCGACATGCAGACGACGCAGAAGCTGCAGTACTGGCTCGTCAGCTTCCAGATCCTCGTGCTCGTCTTCTTCGCCATCGCCGCGATCGTGCAGGCGGTGGGCGGGAACGGGTTCGACTACCAGCCGTTCGACCTGAACTGGTTCAACCCGTTCGCGATCTCGTCCTTCAGCGCCATCGCGGCCGGTCTCTCGCTCTCGATCTTCATCTTCTGGGGCTGGGACGTCACCCTCACCATGAACGAGGAGACGAAGGACCCGGAGAAGACCCCTGGCCGGGCGGCCACCGTCACGGTGCTCACGATCGTCTCCCTGTACCTGCTTCTCGCGGTCGCGATGATCATGTTCGCCGGCGTCGGCACGGGCGCGCTCGGCCTCGGCAACGAGGACATCCAGGAGAACGTGTTCTTCCACCTCTCGGGCCCGATCCTCGGACCGCTCGCCTTCCTCGTCTCGCTCGCCGTGCTCACCAGCTCGGCCTCGTCGTTGCAGTCGACCTTCGTCGGACCGGCACGCACGCTGCTGGCGATGGGCCACTACGGCGCGCTGCCGAAGTCGTTCGCGAAGGTCAGCCCGCGCTTCTTCACCCCTGGGTACGCCACCATCGTCTCGGCGATCGTCGCGTCGGCGTTCTACGCCGTGATGCGTGTGGTCAGCGAAGACACGCTGTGGGACACGATCCTCACGCTCGGCATGATGATCTGCTTCTACTACGGCATCACCGCCTTCGCGTGCGTCTGGTACTTCCGCAAGCAGTGGTTCGACTCCACCCGGAACTTCTTCTTCACGTTCCTGTTCCCGCTCGTCGGTGGAGCGATCCTCGCGGTGCTCTTCTTCACCACGCTGATCGACTCCATGGACCCCGCCTACGGTTCGGGGTCGCAGATCGGTGGTGTCGGCATCGTGTTCATCCTCGGGATGCTCATCATCGTCGTCGGCATCGTCGTGATGATCTGGAACGCGGTCCGCCGTCCCGCCTTCTTCCGCGGCGAGACGCTGAGCATCGATGCTCCGCCCAGCCGACGCCGTCGCTGACCCGACCCGACCCCCAGCCCCATCCTCCTCACGGAAAGAGAACCCATGAGCACTCAGACCGAGCAGGCGCTGCTCGACAGCATCCCCACCGGCCTCTTCATCGGCGGCGAGTGGATCGACGGCGAGACCGGCGGCACGTTCGACGTGCAGGACCCGGCGACCGGCGCCGTGATCCGGACCATCGCCGATGCGACCCCCGCCGACGGCATCCGCGCCCTCGACGCCGCGGTCGCCGCGCAGGACGCATGGGCCGCGACGGCGCCGCGCGTGCGCAGCGAGATCCTCCGCCGGGCGTTCGACCTCGTGCAGGCGCACAAGGAGGACCTGGCTCTGCTCATGACGCTCGAGATGGGAAAGCCGCTCGCCGAGGCCCGTGGCGAGGTCGTCTACGGCGGCGAGTTCCTGCGCTGGTTCAGCGAGGAGGCCGTGCGCATCTCCGGCCGGTACGGGATCAACCCGGAGGGCACGGGCCACATGGTCGTCTCGCAGCGTCCGGTCGGGCCCTCGTTCTTCGTGACGCCGTGGAACTTCCCGTTCGCCATGGCGACGCGCAAGATCGCGCCCGCGCTCGCTGCCGGCTGCACCGTCGTGATCAAGCCCCCGGCACTGACCCCGCTGACCACGATCTACTTCACGAAGCTCCTCGAAGAGGCCGGGCTCCCCGCCGGTGTCGTGAACGTGGTGCAGACCTCGAAGTCGAGCGCGCTTTCGGCGCCGATCATCGCCGACCCGCGTCTGCGCAAGCTGTCCTTCACCGGATCGACCGAGGTCGGCCGCAAGCTCATCGCCCAGGCGGCGGAGGGCGTGCTGCGCGTGTCGATGGAGCTCGGCGGCAACGCCCCGTTCGTGGTGTTCGACGACGCCGACCTCGACAAGGCCGTGGAGGGTGCGCTGGCCGCGAAGTTCCGCAACATCGGACAGGCCTGCACGGCGGCCAATCGGTTCATCGTGCACAAGGACGTGGCGGGCGAGTTCGCCAAGCGCGTGACCGAGCGCGTGAACGGCATGAAGATCGGCCGCGGCACGGAAGAGGGAGTGGCGATCGGTCCGCTCATCGACGCGGACGCCGTGGCGAAGGCCGGCGAGCTCGTCGACGACGCCGTCGAGCGCGGAGCCACGCTGCTCGCGGGCGGCAAGGCCGTCGAGGGGACGGGGTCGTTCTACGAGCCCACCGTCCTGACCGACGTCGTTGCGGGCAGTGCGATCCTCCGCGAGGAGATCTTCGGACCGGTGCTGGCGATCGCGACCTTCGAGACCGAGGAGGAGGCGGTGCGCCTCGCGAACGACACCGAGTACGGTCTCGTCTCGTACGTCTTCACCGAGAACCTGCAGCGCGGTCAGCGGATGATCGACGGCCTCGAGACGGGCATGATGGGTCTCAACGTCGGTGTGGTCTCCAACGCGGCGGCTCCGTTCGGCGGCGTCAAGCAGTCGGGCGTCGGTCGCGAGGGCGGCTTCGAGGGCATCCACGAGTACCTGTCCACGAAGTACACGCTGATCCCGATCTCCTGAGAGGACACGTCATGACCGACTACGCCGTCATCAACCCCGCCACCGGAGAGACGCTGTCGTCCTTCGACACGTTCACCGACGCGCAGATCGAGGAGGCCGTCGCGGCAGCCGACGAGGCGCACCGCGAGTGGTCGCGGTCCACCACGGTCGCCGACCGGGCTGCGCTGCTGCGGCGCGCGGCCGAACTGCACCGTGAGCGCCGGGAGGAGCTGGCCGACATCTTCGTGCGCGAGATGGGCAAGCCCCGCGAGGCCGCGCTGGGCGAGGTGGACTTCGCCGCGGACATCGCCGAGTACTACGCCGACCAGGCCGAAGACATCATGGCCGACCAGCCCATCAAGATCCTCGGCGACGGGTCGGCGATCATCCGACGCTCGTCGCTCGGACCGCTCGTCGGCATCATGCCGTGGAACTTCCCGGCCTATCAGATCGTGCGTTTCGCGGCGCCGAACCTGATCGTCGGCAACACGATCCTGCTGAAGCCCGCGCCGCAGTGCCCCGAGTCGTCGAGCGAGATCGAGGCGATCTACCACGATGCGGGCTTCCCGAAGGGCGCATACCAGAACGTCCTCGCCACGAACGAGCAGATCGCCGACATGATCGCCGACCCCCGCGTGCAGGGCGTCTCGCTCACGGGCTCCGAGCGGGCGGGAGCGGCCGTCGCCGAGGTCGCCGGCCGCAACCTGAAGAAGGTCGCGCTCGAGCTGGGCGGGTCCGACCCGTTCATCGTCCTCTCCACGGACGACCTCGACGCCACGGTGCAGGCGGGGGTCGACGCGCGCCTCGACAACAACGGTCAGGCGTGCAACGGGGCGAAGCGCTTCATCGTCGTCGACGAGCTGTACGACGCCTTCGCCGAGAAGTTCACGGCGGCGATGGCGGCGGTCGAGGCGACCGACCCCATGCTCGACGACACGGTGCTCGGTCCGGTCTCGTCCGAGGCGGCCGCCGAGAACCTGCAGAAGCAGATCGACCAGGCGGTCGAGCAGGGCGCGACGCTGCTCACCGGCGGCACGCGGGAGGGTGCCTTCTTCGCGCCGACCGTGCTGGCCGACGTCACCCCCGAGATGAACGTGTACCGCGAGGAGCTGTTCGGACCTGCGGCGGTCGTGTACCGCGTCGCGGACGAGGACGCAGCGGTGGCTCTCGCGAACGACACCACGTTCGGCCTCGGGTCGTACGTCTTCACGACCGACCCCGAACAGGCCGAGCGTGTGGCCGACCGGATCGAGGCCGGCATGGTCTACGTGAACCTCGTCCTGGCGGACAGCCCCGAGCTGCCCTTCGGCGGCATCAAGCGCAGTGGGACCTCTCGTGAGCTCGGGCACCTGGCCGCGGACGAGTTCGTGAACAAGAAGCTCATCCGCGTCGGCTGACCTCTCGCGCTGAAGAGTCGAAGAACGCCGCCTCCCGGTCTCGGGAGGCGGCGTTCTTCGACTCCTCACCTGCTGCATATCTCTCTCTGCACGGCAGCTCGCGTGGGAATGGTGTCCACAGCACGCGGGGCAGGCGCACGCCGCAGGCAAGCGCAGGGGCGAAGATCGGCGGATGCATCCATCGCCGTTGCCGCCCGGGACTCCGAACGGCTTCACCGTCCCCGATGCGCTCGCACGGGGAATCACCCCGCGCCGTCTGCGAGCGAAGGATCTCTCGAGCCCCTTCCACGGCACGCGCGCTCGCAGACGGCTCGTCGGCGCGGAGACCGTGTCCCTGCTGCTGGCTGCGCTTCCGCCGCACGCGTTCGTCTGCGGCACGACGGCCGCCTGCCTGTGGGGTCTGCCATTGGCGGCGCAGCAGGAAGCAGAGGCATGGGCGCGGCCGCGGATCGGCGTGCCCCCGGAGGAGACCCGAATTCGCAGGAAGGGTGTTCTCGGTCATCGGCTCGTGCTGGAGAGTGACGACGTGGTCCGACGCCGAGGTCTGGCCGTGCTGTCGCCTGCGCGTACGTGGGTGGACGTGTCTCGCGTCATGCGTCTGCCGCGGTTCCTCGCCCTCACGGATGCGCTCCTCAGTACTCGGCATCCGCTCGTCTCGGCGGAGGAACTCGTGCGTCTCCATGAACGATTCGCGGGTGGGCGCGGGGCGAGAGTGCGGCAGCGCGCGCTCGAACTGGCGGATGGTCGTGCCGAGTCCCCGCGCGAATCCATGGTGCGGCTGATTCTGATCGAGGCCGGGTTGCCGCGTCCGGAGTGCAATGTCGAGATCTGGCACGATCACAGATTCGTGGCGCGCGTCGACATGCTCTATGCCGACGAAGGCCTCGTCATCGAGTACGACGGGGATCACCACCGAGACCCTGATCAGTGGAGTCGGGATCAGATCCGCCGCGCCGAGCTCGAATCGCTCGGCTATCGCATGATCGTGGTCACCCGCCGAGACTTCGACGATCCTGACGCGCTCGTGCGCCGGATTCGTCGTCTGCTCACGGCGACTCGTTGAGGTGAGGAGTCAAAGAAAGCCGGATGCCACGGGGTGCGAGCGGCATATCTTGACCTCTCAGCCTGGACGTAGCGCCGCCCCGCACGACCGCGGCGGGCGTAGGGTCGGAACATGGCCAACGTCGCTGAGAACATCGTCAAGACTCTGCACGCCAACGGGATCGACCGTGTCTACGGCATCCCCGGGGACTCGCTGAACGGCTTCACGGATGCGCTGCGCAAGGACGGCACGATCCGCTGGGTGCACGTCCGGCACGAGGAGTCCGCCGCGTTCGCCGCCGCGGCGGATGCCGCCACCACGGGCGAGCTCGCGGTCGTCGCCGGCTCCTGCGGTCCCGGTAACCTGCACCTCATCAACGGCCTGTACGACGCGCAGCGCTCCCGCGTCCCGGTGCTGGCCATCGCGGCGCACATCCCCACGACCGAGATCGGTACAGGGTACTTCCAGGAGACGCACCCGCAGGAGCTCTTCCGCGAGTGCAGCGTCTATGTCGAGTACGTCGCCGACCCGAAGCAGATGCCCCGGCTGATGGAGATCGCCATGCGGGCGGCGATCGAGGAGCGCGGCGTCGCCGTGCTCGTCATCCCCGGTGACGTCGCGCTGGCCGAGATCGCCGACGACCGTGCCGTCGTGATCGAACGCGCCCGTCCCGTGATCGTCCCCAGCGCCGCAGAGCTCGAGAAGGCGGCGACGCTCCTGAACGCGGCGAAGAGCGTCACGATCCTCGCCGGCGCCGGGGTCGAGGGGGCGCACGACGAGGTCATCGCCCTGGCCGACAAGCTCGGAGCACCGATCGTGCATGCCCTTCGTGGCAAGGAGTTCATCGAGTACGACAATCCCTTCGACGTGGGCATGACGGGCCTGCTCGGCTTCGCATCCGGATTCAGAGCCATGGAGGCGGCCGATGCCCTCCTGGTGCTGGGCAGCGACTTCCCGTACGAGCAGTTCTATCCGGACGGTGCGACCACGATCCAGGTCGACATCCGCGGATCACAGCTGGGCAAACGGCATCCCCTCGACCTGGGTCTGGTCGGCGACGTGCGTGCCACGGCGGAGGCCCTGCTGCCGCGGATCGCGAGGAACGACGACCGCGGGCATCTCGACGACGCCGTCGCGCACTACCGCAAGACGCGCAAGAAGCTCGACGAGCTGGCGGTCCCGGCCAAGTCCAAGCGGCCGATCCACCCGCAGTATCTTGCGCGGCTGCTGGACGAGTACGCCGCTGACGACGCGATCTTCACCGCCGATGTGGGCTCACCGACCGTGTGGGCCGCGCGCTACCTGTCGATGACCGAGGAGCGCCGACTGATCGGGTCGTTCACGCACGGATCCATGGCCAACGCCCTGATGCACGGCATCGGCGCTCAGGTCGCGTATCCCGACCGGCAGGTCGTCGCCCTGGCCGGCGACGGCGGGCTCGCGATGATGCTGGGCGAGCTGCTCACGCTCACCCAGAATGCGCTCCCGGTGAAGACGATCGTCGTGAACAACTCCTCGCTGAACTTCGTCGAGCTCGAGATGAAGGCCGCGGGCTTCGTGACCTATGGCACCGGCCTCGACAACCCCAGCTTCGCGGCGATCGCCGAGGCGATGGGCATCTTCGCGCGGCGTGTGGAGCGCAGCGAGGATCTTCCCGATGCGGTGCGAGAGGTGCTCGCGCACGACGGCCCCGCTCTGCTGGACGTGGTCACCGAGCGGCAGGAGCTGTCCATGCCGCCCGCGATCGAGGCCGCCCAGGTCAAGGGCTTCGCGCTGTATGCGATCCGCACCGTGATGTCGGGCCGCGGCGACGAGCTCCTCGACCTCGCCAAGGCGAACTGGCGACAGCTGTTCTGAGGGGGCGCTCAGCTCTCCACGACGGCACGCACTTCGGCCGCCTCGCCGTGGCGCCCCAGTGCTTCGAGCACGTTGCCGAGCTCGAGCGAAGCGACCTGGTGCAGCGGAGGGTGGCCTACCGCATGTTCGATCGCGCTGTGGTACACGGGTACGGCGTCGGCTGAGCGCTCGTTGCCGGCGAGGACGCGCGCGGCGAACAGCTCGGAGCCTCCCGCGGAGCCCAGGTCTCCGAGCGCCGCGAATCCGTCTGCGGCCGTGAGAGCGGCGGAGACGGCCTCGTCCACGCGACCGAGTTCGGCCAGGGCACGTCCGCGAGAGTCGGTCACATCGGCGAGCAGCCACCCGGCCTCGTGCTGCTGTGCGAGGGCGGCGACCTCGTCGAAGAGCGCGAACGCCCGCTCGTCACCGCGTCCGCCGTACGCCTGCCCCAGGCTGTGCAGGACCTCGGTGAGTGCTCCGACCGCGTCCGGGGCGCGCCGCACGATCTCGGCGGCCGACTCGAGCAGGGCGATCGCGTCGTCGTGCTCCTCGAAGCGCGCGAGGATCTTGGCCTGCTCGGTCATCGACATCGCCTGATCCGCATGCTCCTCGGCCTGACCGAACAGTTCGGAGGCATAGCCGTGCGCGCCGACGGACTGCCCGAACTCGCCGGCAGCGCTCAGGGCACGAGCGAGCATGGAGGCCGTCATCGCGCGAGAGCCGGCAGGAGCCTCGGCCTCCTCCTCGCGCTGCAGCACGTCGCCGAAGAGTTCGGCTGCCTCCTCCGCATCGCCGACGCGCAGCATGGCGCGCGCGAGGCGGAAGTCCACGCCGGTCGCGTCGCCACCCTCTTCGGCGGCGATCCTGGCCGCGAGGCGGTAACGGGAGACGGCCTTCTCCGGGTCGTCCGCGTCTTCCCACAGGGCGCCGGCGAGGAGGTGCGCCTCACCGAGCGCCCGCGTCGCGCCGAGGTCGGCGAGCAGGCGGCAGGACTCATCGGCGTCGACAGCGCCCTCGCCGTACGAACCCGTGCCGCCGCGGACCCTGGCGCGCGTCTGCAGAGCCTGCGCGCGGTGCCCCGTGCTGAGGTCGTCCTGCGCGAGAAGGCGATCGAGGAGTGCGGATCCTGCTTCGAGGTCGCCCTTGCTGAGCACCGCCGAGATGGCCAGCAGGGTCGTGGTGTTGGCCAGTCGTGCGTCTTCCGCCTCGGTGAACGACCTGGCCGCGACCTCGGCGTGATCCAGCGCGGCATCCGGCTCGTTCGAGCGCAGGTGCAGGGCGGCGCGGCTGATCGCGAGGTCGCCGCGTGACCAGGCGGGGAGATCGTCGGCGGCGGCGATGGCCTCTTCCAGAGCTGCCGTCGTCTCCGGTGTGTCGAGGCCGAAGGTCGCCAGCCCCAGGCGCTGCTCGAGGTCGGCCTGCGCGTCGAGGCCGGCCGCCCGCAGCGCGGCGATGCGCTCGGGGAGCAGCTGGAGGGCCTCGTCCGCCCGCTCCAGCGCGATCAGGATGCCGAGGCGCATCGACAGCAGCTGAGCCCGCTTCGCCGGATCCTCGACCTCGAGAGCGTGCGGGAGAGCCTGGAGCGTCTCGTGCTCGGCGCCGAACTGCGCGAGCTGCATCGCGCGCTCGAACCACGCGTCCGCGTCGGTGGGGGCGGCGGAGGTGGTGGGGGCGACGAAGACGTCGGACCGGATCGGCACGTCGTACTGCTCGCCGGCGAGGGCCCGCATCCGCTCCAGGCTGCGCGCGTGCCCGTCGGTGCCGTCCCTCTCGTCGAACGCCGCGCCGATGCGCTCGGCAGCGGTCCACGCCGTCGCCGCGAGTTCGGACGCGCTCCAGGCGCCGTCGTGCGCGCCGAAGAACGGCACCAGCGCCGGGGACTCCGCGCCGCGCACCGGTGCGTCGCCGTGCCCGGCAGCGGTGACGCGGTCCAGCGCCACGGCGAGGGCTGCGAGGGCGGCGAAGTGCGCGTCGACGTTCAGTCCGTCGTGCGCGAGCCAGGCGATGTGCTTCTCCACCAGCGCGAGGGCGCGTGCCTCGTTGCCCGTGATCGCGGCGAAGACGATGTTGTTCGCGACGATGCGCAGGTTGTCGGGGTTGTCCTTGGCCAGACGGTAGCTGCGCAGATGGGCGGTCTTCGCCTCGTCGGAGCGTCCGGCGCGGAGGTAGGGGAGCAGCGCGCGGGAGAGCGCGTGCTCGGGTTCCTCCCCGCAGGAGAACCCGCCCTCGATCATCTCCTCGACGAGCACGATCGCCTCGGCGTCACGGTCCGTTTCCGCGTAGAACCCGGCGATCTGACTGCGCCCGCACGCATCGCAGTGGCTGTGGTCGTCGCGAGGCGTCGTCTCCAGCTGCACGCGCAGCGCTTCCGCCTCGTCCATGCGCCCGGCATCCCAGGCGTCTTCGAACCGCGCTGTGAGCACACCGCTCACGCCGAGGCCTGCGGCACGGTAGTGCGACTCCATGTCGTCGAGCACGGCGGCGATCTGCTCCTGCGAGAACGCAGGGGAGGAGCGCAGCGAGGACGCCATCCACTTGAACTGCCACATCAGGTCGGCGCCCCCGTTGTCGAGGTCCGCGGGAAAACGCTGCGGATCGGCGTCGTGATGCGCGAGGCACCACGCGAACGAGTTCAGCATCACGTCGGTCGCGCCGCCCATGTTCGCCGAGGCGGTCTGCCGCATGCGCGCCTCGTACTCGAGGCGCTCATCGCCGATCTCGACGGCGAGCGCCACCGCCTCCGCGACGAGGGCCTGCTCAGCCGGCCCCCAGGGCGTGCGATCGATCTCCTCGATCAACTGCTGGAAGCGCTTCTTCGGACGTGCCATGGACGGAACCCTTCGGTGGAGAGTGTCAGCGGGCGTCCCCGAAGGGGATCTGATCCCCTTCGAGTCCGGCCGAGAGCGAGACGAGGTCGGCGAGCGCGGTGGTCATCAGCGCGCGATCGGCGTCGGAGAGAGGATGGTGCCCCGCCAGGAGGGCCTGGATGTAGAGCAGCTGCACGGTGCGGGCGAACACGGCGTCGTCCTGCACGCGCACGAGTGCCCGGACCACGCGGTTCGACCAGTTCAGGCACAGCCGCGCGCGCAGGTCTTCCTCCCGCGCGGACGACCGTGCCTGGTCGATGCGGTCGAGTACGCCACCCCAGAGGGCGCCGGTGATGCCCTTGGTGCGACTGCGGTCGATGGCCCTGAGCACCTCGGGATCGGCGACGTAGAGCCCGGAGAGGTCGGGGCGGTCGATCGAGCGCACCACGACGGAGCACTCGGACGCCGCCAGCACCGCACCGGCGCGGGTCTCCAGGGCGAGGGCGGCCTCGCGGTCGTCGAGGGGAGGTGGATCGAGACGGTCGAGTTCGCCGGTGACGTCGACCTGCTCCACGGTGACATGCGGGTACAGCTCCGGCAGCATCCTGATCAGGTCGGCGTCGTACAGGTACCCGCCGTTGACGAGCACCTCGTCGGAGGGGGAGATGCCGGCGACCTGCCGGAACTCGTCGACGCTCTGCGCGTAGCGGACGTGCGGATAGCGCTGCACCAGGTCGCCGATGCGCACGGTTCCGTGCGTCGTCTCGACGGTCAGCCAGCGCGAGATGAAGTGCGCGAGCTCCTCGTCGTGTCGCACGAGCGATTTGAGTCCCACCTCGTGCACCGCGACGAACTGCGCGAGGCGATGCGGCTCGCGCAGTCCCAGTTCGAGGACCCAACGGCGGATGCCGGCGCCGAGCTGTTCGCGCACGCGCTCGAGCGCCGCGTCTTCGACGAGGGATTCCCGGCTGGCCGTGGGGGCGAGGCCCGTGGAGTCGACGACAGCGCGCACGAAGAACGCCCAGTCGGGGAGCACGTCGTCGACGCGTTCCGACAGCAGCATCCGCCCCAGGTACATGCGCGATGCCTGGCGCGCGCCGGGGGGAGGGGCATAGGGGAGGACGTAGGCGAGGCCACGAGTGCCGGTAGCAGGTTCGCTCAGCTCGATCACGTCGAGCGGGCTCGCGCCGAGGAGATCGCGTCCGTACTGCACCGCCGCATCGGGATCGCTCGCGGCATCGAGGAACGGTGGATCCCTGGTGATGTCGATGTCGCCCGCAGCGGTGTCGACCGTCACGCGGACCGGTAGGAACTCGCCGAAGGTGGTCGCCAGCTCGTGCACAGCGGCTGGTCTCAGCAGCTCGTCGGCGTCGAAGCGCGGCACGAGGTGAACACTGGTGCCGATCGGCAGCTCCTCCTCGATCTCCACGACTTGGAAGGTGCCGTCGGCGCTCCCGGTCCACTCCACAGAGGCGCCGCCACGGGCGCTGCGGGAGCGGATCACGATGGTGTCGGCGACCATGAAGCAGCTGAGCAGCCCGATGCCGAACTGGCCGAGGTAGTCACTGCGGGGGAGGTCGAAGATGTCGCGCTTGGAGCTGCGGCCGACGGTCGCCAGCAGGTCGGCGACCTCTGAGGAGGTGAGGCCGACGCCGTCGTCCCGCAGCACGAACTCGCCGTTCTCGGCGGTCAGCGGGGTGATCCGGATGCGTCCGCCTCCGCCGTCGACCTCGCGGCGTGCGGCGATCGCGTCGCGGGCGTTCTGCAGGAGCTCTCGCAGGTACACCCGAGGACTGGAGTAGATTGCCTGCTGAGCAGGTCGACGACTCCGCGCAGATCCACTTGGAACTGCTGCACATCCGCGCTCACTCGCGCCCCTTCCCCCTGTTTCCCGCTCGCCGAGCCTAGCAACAACGCGTATTCCGGTTCCGGTTCGGCAGCATCGGATCGATGCCGTATGCTTGTGGAGCAGTTGTTTTCTGCATTCTTTCGCCGTGCCTGGGGTCTCCCGATCGCAGATGCGGTGGCAGAGTGGAAGACACCCACGAGGCCTTCCGGTCTCTAGGGCGGTAGCTCAATTGGCAGAGCAGCGGTCTCCAAAACCGCAGGTTGCAGGTTCGATTCCTGTCCGCCCTGCGCGTCAGCGCAACGCTGACACACGAAAGGTACATTCAGGATGGATCAGGACGAACCGCGCGGCGAGCTCGTCGCGGCCGGCGCCACCCGTGAGAAGAAGGGCAACCCCTTCTCCCGGTTCTTCGGGGGCATCGCCCTGTTCATCCGCCAGGTCATCGCCGAGCTCCGCAAGGTCGTCACCCCGACTCGCAAGGAGCTGTTCAAGTTCACCCTGGTGGTGCTCGTCTTCGTGATCATCGTCATGGGCATCGTCTACGGCTTGGACACTCTGTTCGCATTCGTGACGCACTGGGTGTTCGGAATCCCTGGCTGATGACCCCCGCGGCTCGCGCCGCAGCTATGGAGAAGAAGCAACGTGTCTGAACGATATTCCGACGACGCCGACTGGGCGACCGCCGCAGAGCAGTCCAGCGAGGAAGACGAAGCCCAGGAGGGCAACGTCCTCGCCGAGGAAGAGCTCTCGGTCACCTCGGCCGAACACGTCGCGGTCCACGTCGAAGACGAGGACGGCGATGAGGATGACACGGAAGACATCGACATCGACATCGACGACCCGGAGGCGGACGCCATCGTGAACGACGCTCTCAACCTGGACGAAGCGGCTGAGTCTGAGGCTGCCGCTGAGGTCCTCAACGAATCTGCGGCCGAAGAGGTCGCCGAGCAGGAGGCGGAGGAGGCCGAAGAGGTCACCCCGTACGACGGCCCCGACGTGAACGGCGAGGACGACCGCCCCGCCGGCGACGAGTCCGACGAGGATGCCGAGGAAGACCCGTACGAGGCCTTCCGCCTGGACCTGCGCATGCTTCCGGGCAAGTGGTACGTCATCCACTCCTACGCGGGCTTCGAGCGCAAGGTGAAGGCCAACATCGAGCAGCGCAAGTCGACGCTCGAGGTCGAGGACGAGATCTACCAGGTCGAGGTCCCGATGGAAGATGTCGTCGAGATCAAGAACGGCCAGCGCAAGATGGTCACCCGCGTGCGCATCCCCGGCTACGTGCTGGTGCGCATGGAGCTCACGGAAGACACCTGGTCGGTCGTGCGTCACACCCCCGGTGTCACGGGCTTCGTGGGCAACGCGCACAACCCGACGCCGCTGCGCTTCGAAGAGGCCTTCAACATGCTGAAGTCGCTCGTCGAGGTCAAGGACGTCCCCACGGCCAAGAACATCGCATCGAAGGGCGGCGTCGCCGTCGCCCGCCCGCTGCCGGCCGAGGTCGACTTCGAGGTCGGCGAGACCATCACGATCAAGGAGGGCTCGTTCGCGGGGCTTCCCGGTTCGATCAGCGAGATCAAGCCCGAGAGCGGCAAGCTCACGGTTCTCGTCTCCCTGTTCGAGCGCGAGACCCCGGTCGAGCTGTCGTTCGACCAGGTCACCAAGATGGTCTGACACCGGTCCCTCGAGAACGGCCGTCCCTCCGGGGGTGGCCGTTCTCGCGTCTGCGGCCCTGTCGAGGGGTCAGGAAACGCCGTGTTGCATGCGACAGGCGCGGCGTGTCTTGGCCCCTCATGGGGGAGTGAGCGAGGGCGGGAGGCGGCGCGCCAGCGCGTCGCTCTGGTCGGGTATACTTGTGTGGTTTGTGCGACGCTTCGGCGCGCGCACGCGACCACGGTCCGGAGATGCCGGACTCGTGGGAGAAACGGATGCTTCGGCATCCGATTCGACGAAAGGAAAGAGAATGGCACCGAAGAAGAAGGTGACCGGCCTGATCAAGCTTCAGATCAACGCCGGTGCAGCCAACCCGGCGCCGCCGATCGGCCCCGCGCTCGGTCAGCATGGCGTCAACATCATGGAGTTCTGCAAGGCGTACAACGCCGCGACCGAGTCGCAGCGCGGCAACGTCATCCCCGTCGAGATCACCGTCTACGAGGACCGCAGCTTCACGTTCATCCTGAAGACCCCGCCGGCTGCGGAGCTCATCAAGAAGGCCGCCGGTGTGCCGAAGGGTTCGTCGACCCCGCACACCGTCAAGGTCGCGAAGATCACCAAGGAGCAGGTCCGTCAGATCGCCGAGCAGAAGCAGGCCGATCTGAACGCGAACGACGTCGAGGCCGCCTCGAAGATCATCGCCGGCACCGCCCGTTCCATGGGCATCACGGTCGAGGGCTGAGGAGAATAATCATGGCTACCAAGTCCAAGGCTTACAAGGCTGCCGCCGAGAAGATCGAGGCAGACCGTTTCTACACCCCGACCGAGGCCGTCGCCCTCGCGAAGGAGACCGGCTCGTCGAAGTTCGACTCGACCGTCGAGGTCGCGCTGAAGCTCGCCGTCGACCCCCGCAAGGCAGACCAGATGGTGCGCGGCACCGTCATCCTGCCGCACGGCACCGGTAAGACCGCCCGCGTCATCGTGTTCGCCACCGGCCCCGCTGCCGAGGCCGCGATCGCCGCAGGTGCAGATGAGGTCGGCGGCGCTGAGCTCATCCAGAAGGTCGCCGACGGCTGGACCAACTTCGACTCCGCTGTCTCCACTCCGGAGCTCATGGGCCAGGTCGGTCGTCTCGGAAAGGTGCTCGGACCCCGTGGTCTGATGCCGAACCCGAAGACCGGCACCGTGACTCCGAACCCGGCCAAGGCCGTCGAGGAGATCAAGGGCGGAAAGATCGAGTTCCGCGTCGACAAGCACGCCAACGTGCACTTCGTCGTGGGCAAGGCGTCCTTCACCGCAGAGCAGCTGAACGAGAACATCGGCGCTGCCCTCGAGGAGATCGTCCGCCTCAAGCCGTCGAGCTCGAAGGGCCGTTACATCCAGAAGGGTGCGGTGTCGACCACTTTCGGCCCCGGCATCCCGCTGGACGTCAACTCCATCTGAGTCTGACTCGCTGAAGCGCCCCCGGGTTCAACCCGGGGGCGTTTCTGCGTCAGCGCGACCCTCGGAAACGAATCGTCATCGGATGCGTCGAACGGCCGCGACCACGCGTACTGTGAGGGAGTTCCCGCGGCCGTCGCGTAAACTCGCACCCGCGCATCTCACCCCAGGAGGGTCCATGTCCCGTCGTCTCATCGCCGTCACCGCACTCGTCGTCGCCGCAGCCGCGCTCACCGCCTGCAGCGGGTCGAGCACCCCCGGGAACACTTCCGGCAGCGACGGAGACTCCGATTTCGGGCTCGTGCAGGACGGTACCCTCACGGTCGCGACCGAGGGCACCTACCGCCCGTTCAGCTTCCACGACGACGGCGGCTCCGGTGACCTCACAGGCTTCGACGTCGAGATCATCCAGGCGGTCGCCGACAAGCTCGGCCTCGAGGTGAAGTTCCAGGAGACGCAGTGGGATGCGATCTTCGCCGGCCTCGACGCCGGACGCTTCGACGTCATCGCGAACCAGGTCTCGATCAACGACGAGCGTGAGGAGAAGTACCTCTTCAGTGCGCCCTACACCGTCTCGCCCGGTGTGATCGTGGTGGCGGAGGACGACGACTCGATCTCCTCGTTCGACGACCTCGACGGCAAGACCACCGCGCAGTCGCTGACGAGCAACTGGTATGAGCTCGCCACGGACTCCGGAGCCAAGGTCGAAGCCGTCGAGGGATGGGCGCAGGCCGTCGAGCTGCTGCGTCAGGGGCGCGTCGATGCGACTGTGAACGACAAGCTGACGTTCCTCGACTACGAGACGACGAACAGCCCGACCGGTCTGAAGATCGCGGCAGAGACCGACGAGGCGGGTGAGCAGGCCTTCGTGTTCACGAAGGACAAGGAGGCGCTCGTCGATGCCGTCGACGGCGCGCTCGAGGAGCTCCGCGCCGACGGCACGCTGGCCGAGATCAGCGACAAGTACTTCGGCGAAGACGTCACCCAGTAGTCGATGGAGAGCCCCTGGCAGCTGTTCTTCGACTCGCTCGGGCCCATCGCCTGGGCGGGTCTGACGGCCACGGTGCCGCTGGCGCTGCTGTCGTTCGCCCTGGGGCTCGTCATCGCGGTCGGCGTCGCGCTGATGAGGATCTCGGTGCACCCGGTCGTCTCGGGCGTCGCCCGGTTCTACATCTCGGTGATCCGCGGAACGCCGATGCTCGTGCAGCTGTTCGTGATCTTCTACGGCATGCCGTCGATCGGGATCACGCTCGATCCGTGGCCGAGCGCGATCATCGCCCTGTCGCTCAACGTCGGCGGTTACGGCGCCGAAGTCGTCCGCGCCGCCATCCTCTCGGTCCCCAAGGGGCAGTGGGAGGCCGCGTACACGGTCGGCATGAACCGCACGCGCACGCTCACCCGCATCATCCTCCCGCAGGCGGCGAGGGTGTCGGTGCCGCCGTTGTCGAACACGTTCATCTCGCTCGTCAAGGACACGTCTCTCACCTCGCTGATCCTGGTGACGGAACTGTTCAAGGTCGCGCAGCAGATCGCCGCGACGACGCTCGAGTTCATGGTCGTGTACCTCGCCGCCGCGCTGGTCTACTGGGTGTTCTGTCTCGTGCTTTCCTTCGGCCAGAGCGCCCTCGAGAGGAGACTCGACAGCCGTGTCGCCCACTGAGAACACCGCGGACGCGCTTCTGACCGCCCGTGGCCTGCGCAAGAGCTTCGGCGGCAACGAGGTGCTGCGCGGCATCGATCTGACCCTGCACCGCGGCGAGGTCGTGGTGCTCATCGGGCCGAGCGGTTCCGGCAAGACGACCGTGCTGCGCGCGCTCAACGGCCTCGAGACCCCTGACGCCGGAACGATCGTGGTCGCCGGCGGACCCGACCTCGACTTCTCGTCGGACCCCAGGCCGCGACCCCGTGAGCAGAAGCAGAAGCGGCTCGCCCTGCGGGACAGGTCGGCGATGGTGTTCCAGCACCACAATCTCTTCCCCCATCTGACGGTCCTGGAGAACGTGATCGAGGGGCCGTGGCGGGTGCAGGGGCGACCCGAGACCGAGGTCGTGAACGAGGCGCTCGCCCTGCTCGACAGGGTGGGACTCGCCGACAAGGCCGATGCCCGACCGCATCAGCTCTCGGGCGGCCAGCAGCAGCGCGTCGGCATCGTGCGCGCGCTCGCCCTGAAACCCGATCTGCTGCTCTTCGACGAGCCGACCAGCGCGCTCGACCCTGAGCTCGTCGGCGAGGTGCTCCTGGTCATCAAGGAACTCGCCGACGAAGGGTGGACGATGGCCGTCGTCACCCACGAGCTGAGCTTCGCGCGCGAGGCCGCTGATCAGGTGCTGTTCATGGACGACGGCGTCGTCGTCGAACAGGGCCCTCCGGACGAGCTCTTCCGCGCGCCGCAGCAGGAGCGCACCCGACGGTTCCTCGCCCGCATCATGCGTCCGCTCGACGGCGCCTGATCCGCCGGGACCCTCGACCTGCTCGACGAACAGTGCCAGGATGCGATCGTGGGAACCATCGACGACTACCTCGCAGAACAGAACCAGGCGGATCGTGACGCGATCGATCGGATCTACGCGATCGCGCGCAGGGAGGCGCCGGACGCGGAGCAGGGAAAGGGCTACGGCATGCCGGCCCTCGTGCACCGGGGCAAGCCCCTTCTGTCGGTGATGCGGGCGAAGAAGCACATCGGCGTGTATCCGTTCAGTCAGGATGCGGTCGCCGCGGTGACCGGCGCCCTCGAGGAGCATCCGGGGATCGGGATCGACAAGGGGACGATCCGCTTCCAGCCCGAGCATCCGATCCCGACCGAGGCGCTCGAGAGCCTCATCCGGGCCCGTCTTTCCCAGATCGACGGCGCCTGACGCCCGTCAGCCGCCGAGTACCGGGACGACGAGGCTGATCGCGATCGAGATCATGACGACCGCGATCACGGCGTCGAGGATCCGCCACGACCGGGGAGTGCGCAGCCACCGGCCCAGATAGCGGGCGCCGAAGCCCAGCGCCGTGAACCAGAGGATGCTGGCCGCGATCGCCCCTCCAGCGAACAGCCAGCGCTCGTCGCCGTGGGTGGCCGCGATCGAGCCGAGCATCAGCACGGTGTCGAGGTAGACATGCGGATTGAGCCAGGTGAGGGCCAGCGTGGTGAGGATGACCGGTGCCAGCCCCGTGCGGGGGAGTGTCGTCGTCGGGCCCTGGAGCATCGACGGGTCGGTGCCCGCGATGTCGGTTCCGTCCACGCGGAGCTCCTCGCCGCCACGCCAGGCGCGACGCGCGGCCAGGATGCCGTAGACCGCCAGGAACAGCGCACCCGCCCATCGGGCCACGACCACGAGCCAGGGCGCCGCCGACAGGACGAACCCGAGTCCGGCGACGCCCGCCACGATCAGGGCGGCATCGGACAGCGCGCAGATGACGACGACGGCGATCACGTGCTCTCGACGAATCCCCTGTCGCAACACGAACACGTTCTGCGCGCCGATGGCGACGATCAGGGAGAGGCCGAGACCGAGGCCGGCGAGGACGGTGAGCATGGCTCCAGCCTAGGAACCGAACGACATCAGGAGAAGCGAAGATTCCTACCGAACCATTAGCATCTCTTATGTGAGGATCGATCCGCACCTGGCCGCCACTCTCGCCGCGATCGTCGACGAAGGCACCCTGGACGCGGCGTCGAGGCGACTTCGGATCACCCCCTCGGCAGTGAGCCAACGGTTGAAGACGCTCGAGCAGCAGCTCGGTCGCATCCTGGTCGTCCGCACCAAGCCAGCGCGCCTGACGCAAGCAGGCGAGGCCGTCGTCCGTCTGGCGCGGCAGGTCGCCCTGCTCGAACACGACGCGCTCGTCGGTGTGGGGATCGACGATGCCGGCGGCGCCCCTCGCATCAGCGTCCCCCTCGCCGTGAACGCCGATTCGATGGCGACGTGGTTCCTCGCCCCACTCGCCCGGCTGTCAGCCGGACATGGCATCGACTTCGATCTGCACCGCGACGACCAGAACTTCACCGCTCGGCTGCTCGAATCGGGCACAGTGATGGCCGCCGTCACCAGCGAGGAGACTCCGGTCGCCGGGTGCTCTGCGACACCCCTCGGTGTGCTCGAGTATCGCGCGATGGCCGAGCCCGCCTTCGCGGAGCGATGGTTCTCGAAGGGAGTCACGGCGACGGCCCTGGCGTCCGCGCCGTTCGTCGACTTCGATCGGCGGGACACGTTGCAGCACGAGTGGTTGCGGGCGATGTCGGTCAGCGAGGACGGTGTGCCGCGACACTACGTCCCGGCCTCTCACGATTACGCGCTCGCCGTCGAGCTGGGACTGGGTTGGGGGATGCTGCCCGTGTTGCAGGACTCCGCCGGGCTCGTGCCTCTGGGGGGACCGGCGCTTCGGGTCGAGCTCTTCTGGCAGCAGTGGAATCTGCGCTCGGAACTGCTCGACACGATCGCGGAGGAGATCGCGGCCGAGGCTCATCGGGTGCTCGGTCGCCGGTCGGTCACTCCGCCGCGGAAGAGCCGGGCGTCACGCCGGCCGCCAGGGCGTGCAGCAGCCGGGTGAGATTGCCGATGTCGGTGAGACTCCAGTCCTCGAGCGTCCGGAGGAGTCTGCCCTCCTGAGGCAGGCGTGCAGCTGCGAGCCGTTCCTCGCCCCGAGGGGTGAGCTGAAGGGGGAACGAGCGGCCGTCGACCGGGTCGGTGGAGCGCTCGACCAGGCCGAGCTCCTCGAGTTCGCGCACGGTGCGACTGACCTGCCCCTTGTCCATGAGCATCCGCTCCGACAGGGTCGAGACCGTCGCCTTCTCGCAGCGCGCGATGGTGGTGAAGATCTTGTAGGCGCCCGGCAGCATGCCTGGACTCACCCTGTTCGCGTTCTCGGTGATCACGCGGCGGAAGTGCGTGATCAGCTCGCCGAACTCCGCCTCGAGGGCGCGGACCGCAGCGGCCCGCGCCTCGGGGGTGTCGGAGGCGCGCTCAGCGTCCGGCATCGGATGACGCATCCGTGCGGCCGTCGCCGGACCGACCGACCACAGCCACGCTCCCGGTCGTCGCACCGGAGACGGCCGCCGCATCGGCGATCGCGACGTCGGCAGCGTCTTCCACCGTGCTCTTCTTCGCGGCGTCGGCCTGCGCGCGCTCGGTCGTGGTCATGGTCGTGAGGGGGCGGTTCGGCAGGAACAGGATCGCGACCAGGCTGATCACGGCGAGCGGGATGCCGATCAGGAACGCGTGCGAGATGGCCTGCGCGTAGAAGTCCTCGATGATCGAGCGCACGGGTTCCGGCAGGAGCCTGACCTCGGGGAGCGTTCCGCTGGAGAGCTGGGCGGCGACCTCCGCGCCCTTCTCGCCGAGCTTCGCGATCGCCGCTCCCAGGCGCTCCTTCCCATCGGAGAAGAGGCCGGTGAGGCTGTTCGCCAGCACGGCGCCCATGACGGACACGCCGATCGTGCCGCCCAGGCTCCGGAAGAACGTCACGCCCGAGCTCGCGACACCCATCTCGCTCGGCTTCGCGACGTTCTGCACGATCAGGACGAGGTTCTGCATCGTCATGCCGACGCCGGCGCCCATCACGAACATGTAGATCGAGACGAGCACGAAGTTCGTGTCGTAGTGCAGCGTCGAGAGCAGGACCGAGCCGGCGATCAACAGCACGGAGCCGAGGACCAGGTAGCCCTTCCACTTGCCGAAGCGGGTCACGAGCTGACCGATGACCATGGACGAGATCAGGAGTCCGGCCATCATCGGCAACGTCATGAGGCCGGCCTCGGTCGGCGTAGCGCCGCGGGAGAGCTGCATGTACTGCGCGAGGTACACCGAGGTGCCGAACATCGCGACGCCGATCGAGATCGACGCGAGCACCGAGAGGGTGAACGTGCGCCCACGGAAGAGCGTGAGCGGGATGAGCGGCTCGCGCACCTTGAGCTCGACGATCACGAAGGCGATGGCCGCGACGATCGCGCCGCCCACCATGAGCGCGGTCTCGGTGCTCCACCAGTCGAACGTGGATCCGGCGTTGGTGATCCAGATCAGGATCAGCGAGACCGCGGCCGAGAGCAGCACGATGCCGAGATAGTCGATGGACACCTTGCGGGTGCGCTCGGTGCTGATGTGCAGAGTCTTCTGCAGGATGATCAGGGCCGTGACGGCGAAGGGCAGTGCGACGAAGAAGTTCCAGCGCCAGTTCGCGACATCCGTGATCCATCCGCCGAGCAGCGGGCCTCCCACGGTGGCGACCGCCATCACGGCGCCGAACAGTCCCATGTACCTGCCCCGTTCGCGGGGGCTGATGATGTCGGCCATGATGACCTGGCTCAATGCCGCGAGTCCGCCACCGCCGATGCCCTGGATGGCGCGGAAGGCGATGAGCGTGTTCGTGTCCTGCGCGAATCCGGCCGCGGCGGTGGCGCCGACGAAGACGACGATCGCGATCTGGATGAGCAGCTTGCGGTTGAACAGGTCGGCGAGCTTGCCCCAGATCGGCGTGGAGATCGCGGTCGTGAGGAGCGTGGCCGTGATGACCCAGGTGTACGCGGCCTGGTCGCCGCCGAGGTCGTGCACGATGACGGGCATCGAGGTGGAGACGACCGTGGTCGCGATCATCGAGACGAACATGCCGAGCAGGAGGCCTGTGAGGGCCTCGAGCACCTGGCGATGCGTCATCTTTACGGGAGAGTCCGTGGGCATGCGGGACCTTTCGTGAGTCGCGGGGAGGATGCTGCGACAGCTCTGGCGCGCACTCAGGATGGTTGAACTGGGTCAACTATACGACGATCGTTGATCTACGTCAACAATCCGCCGACCTCCTCGGACTGCGCGCGATGGGCGACGGTCGTGCGCGAAATCACCTTGTTCTGCGCGAGGGCCGGGGAGAGGATGGCGCACACACGCGGATGCTCATCGTCGAGGAGCGACCCGGACACAGGCATTCACGTGGCTCACGGATTCCTGAGGGGGAAGCGACATGGCAACCAAGGCAACCCAGCGCAAGGTCCTGGCGGTGCTCGCCGGAGGGCTCGTGCTCGGCGTCGGCACCGCTGTCACACTCGCGGTGTGGAACGACTCCGAGTTCGCGAACGGCACGTTCACGGCGGGCGCGTTCAACCTGCAGGGCTCGACCGACGGCACCACCTATGCCGATCACAACACCGAGGACGGCGACACGGCCGCGACGCTCGACTTCAGCCTCCCGGCGGACGTGGTCGACAACATGTCGCCCACCGACTCCGTCTACGCCGGGTTCTGGGTTCGGCTCGCTGCGGGCACCACGTCCGGAGCGGATCTCGTCGCGGACGGCACCACGGCCGATGCCGCCGCCTCCTCGAACTCCGACCACCTCTCCTATGCGATCTACCAGCTCGCGCCGGGGGCGACCTGCGATGCGACGACGGCGACGGGCACCCCGATCGCCAGCGGTGCGACGCTGGACGCCCAGACCGGAGCCACCACGGTGCCGCTGACCGCAGGCGCCACCGCGACGGACCCGGGGACGGCGGTGCAGCTGTGCATCGCCGTGACGGCGGATGCCGCGCTGGAGCCCAGCCTGGTGACCAACGCCACCTGGGAGTTCACGGCGACCTCGACGAACTGAGTCCGCGATGTCCACCCGCAGAGCGGCGCGGGAGCGACGTCGGCTGCACTCCCTTCGGCTGCGAGCCGTCCTCGCGGGCGGGCTCGTGCTCGGGATCGGCGCGGCTGCGACTCTCGCCGCATGGAACGACTCCGAGTTCGGTTCCGCCAACTTCGTCGCGGGGAGGTTCGACATCGTCGGCGCGGTCGACGGGGCGACGTTCTCGAGCCACGCCACCACAGGCACGGCCGCCGCTCTGAACTTCCAGCTGGCTCCGACCGCGATGGCGCCGGGGAACACGACATACGCGTTGTTCAGCGTCAAGACGGCCAATCCCTCGGTCGCGGGGACGCTGCTGCTGACGGCGGGAACACCGACGGGCACGGGCCTCGCGTCCTACCTGACCTACGGGGTGCGCACGATCTCCGGCACGAGCTGCACGTCGACCAGCTACGCCGGGGGAACCTCGGTGGTCGCCGACGGTTCGGCGCTGACGGCAGCGGGAGCGACGGCGCAGGTCGTGGCAGCGAACGGAACGGCCCAGGTCAACTACTGCTTCGCGGTCACGCTCCCGAGCACCGCGCCCAATGCGGCCCAGGGGCTCACGATGGCTCAGACCTGGCAGATCCAGGGGACGTCGTCGTAGCAGGGCGCTTCGTCGACAGGAGCGCGGACGCCGAGGAGAGGAGGAGGAGATGACCACCCCGACGACACGGCGGAGTTTGCGGGAGGCTGCGCCATCGCCCGCCGTGCGGCCTGGCACGGGTTCGACTCCCGTCCGTGCGCGCCTGCGCCCCGGCCGGATCCTCGGCGACATCCTGCTCTGGCTGGCTGCCATCGCCGGCGCTGTGTGCATCCTTCTCGTCGTGCTCGCCTTCACCGCGCAAGTCACACTCATCATGTTCCGCACCGGCTCGATGGCACCGACGATCCCCGCGGGTGCCGTAGCGGTCGTGCAGCGTGTACCCGCGAGCGAGATCGAGGTCGGAGACGTCGTCACCGTGGATCGCGACGGCGAGCTCCCGGTGACTCACCGCGTCACGACGATCGCGCCCGGTGCGGCTGCCGATGAGCGCATCATCACGATGCGGGGGGACGCGAACGCCGCCGACGACCCGTTCCCGTACCCGGTCACGTCCGTGCGCACGGTGCTGTTCGCGGTTCCCGGCATCGCGCTGATCGTCGCGGGCATGGGCAACCCCGTCGTGCTGGGCTCCTTGACGGTGGCGGCAACGACCCTGGTGGTGTGGGCGTTCTGGCCGCGCCGATCCGGTCGGAGCGGTGTCGATGTCGACGGGAACGGGCCATGAGACGCGTGCTCGCCGCCGCATCGCTCGCCGTCGTCCTGGCGGCGCTCCCCACGACCGCATGGGCGGCGCCGTCGACGCAGGTCATCCAGGGATCCGTGCTGCGCCTCGTCTCGGTCGCCGACTGGGAGGCGGCAGCCGATCTCCTCCCTAGTCAGCCCGTGCGCTGGGATGTCGCGGTGAGTGCGAACGCCCCGGATCCCGGAGTGGTGCGGATCGCCGTCAGCGCCACGGGAGACGCCCGACTCCTCTTGGACATCTCCCTGTGCTCGCAGGCGTGGACCCCCGCCGGGTGTCCGGGCGGCGCGAACGAGTTGCGCACGGCGTGGAGCATCCCGCGCGACGGGGTCGAAGTGCCGCTCGCCGAGATCGCCGACACCGAGACCGCGCACGTCCGTCTCGACATCGTCCTCGATCCTGCTGACGCGTCCGGCAGCACCGACGTCCGCGTGCTCGCGCAGGGTGCGGGGGAGACGGTCAGCATCGGGTCGGACGGAGGCCTCGCGACGACAGGAACGCCACCGGGTGCCCCGTGGGCCATGGCCGCGGGTGCGGCGCTGGTGCTCTGGGGCGCGTCGCTGGTGCTGCGGCATCGCCGAGAAGCGGCGCGCGACGAGGAGCGTGCACCATGAGCCGCTCGACACGCGCACGTCTGGCTGCGGGCCTCGTCGGAGTCGCCGTGCTCGTCGGCATCGCGTCCGCGCCCCCCGTGCCGCTGACCGATGCCGCCTTCACCGACCGCGAATACGCCTCCGGCTCCTTCACCGCGGCGACACTCTCGACGCCCACGGTGACCTCATGCACGGTCACGAGCCTCCTCGGAACCTTCACCGGGTTCACGATCACGTGGACGTCGCCCTATCAGAAGGTGCAGCAGCGGCTGTCTATCAACAATGTGGTGGTCGACAACACCAGCGTCACGCAGAGCGGGACGGGGCCGTACACCTATTCGGCCACCATCAGCTCCGGGCTGCTCAACACACTCCTGGGCAGCCTTCTCGGATCGACCAACACCGTGCGCGTCGACAGCATCTACTCCGGGACGTCATGGGCATCGCCGGCTGTGACGCGCACGCTGTCGGTCGGTGGTCTGCTGGGTCTCGGCGGCAACAACACCTGTACCTGAGCGGCGTGTCGTGCCGGTGGGGCGCCCGATCAGTCGGCGAGGGCCAGCGCGCGGAAGGCGTCGCGCTCGCGCAGCTGCTCGCGGCGGCTCGCGGCGGCGTCCACGATCCGGCTCGGAACCTGCTGGCCGGTGGTGCGGCGGTAGAGCTCGTCGATCAGGTCGGTGGCGAGGGCCACGAGCTTCGCGATCTCACGGTCGTCGCGGTCGATCCACACGCAGCGCGGCTCGTCGTGGACCGGGGCGAAGTCGACGTGCTCCTCCCAGACGAACAGGGTCCGTTCGGCTCCCAGCACATGCTGCTGCCACCACACCTGGCGGAGGTACGTGCGGGGTATGCCGCGGAAAGCCTTGTTCGTCGTCTTGATCTCGGCGAGCTTCACGCGTCCGTCGGCGTCGACCGCGATGCCGTCGGGCGTGGCGAGGTGGCGGTGCTCGACCTCGGCGCGGAAGAGGGCGGACGAGGGGAGGATGCCGTGTGTCGCCGCGACCCAGGCGGCGATCTCGGGTTCGCGCCGTCGACCGTGATCGGTGTACGCGTTGCCGCCGAAGCGGGGGCCGCCGCCGAGCTTCGAGTCGGCCGCCCTGGCGATGGACTTCTCGGAGGTGAGACCTGCGACGTCGGTCGCGGTGATGCCCCGTGATCGCGCCCGCAGCCACGCCACGCGGTCGCGTGAATCCGCGACGATGCGTGCATCGAGTTCCGGGTTCACTCTTCGACCCTAACCCCGTCCGCCGACCCTCCCTCCCGCACACGCCGCCCCCTCTCCTTCCCTTTCCCTCCGAGCGCGCGACCTGTCGTCAGGGGTGGGGAGGGAAGGGGCGGGGATTTGGGGGAAGGAAGGGCGTGGGGTAGAGTGTGGGTAACCGAAGACCGCTGGTCATCGTGCGTGCGTGAGTACGCAGGATCGAAGCTCTGCTCAGCAGGGGCCCGCGCAGGACACGAACTTCCCGAAGCTCCGTGCGCTTGCGCCGGAGCTTTTCTGTTGTGCAGGTGGTCCAGGTCGGCGCCACACCACCGTGCGGCGCCTCGTACACACCAAGGAGTGACCATGGCGCAGAAGGATGCATCGGTCGCCGAGCTCACGAAGTCATTCGAGAACTCGACTGCCGTTCTGCTGACCGAGTACCGCGGTCTGACGGTTGCCCAGCTCAAGGAGCTGCGCAACAGCATCCGTCAGGACGCTGAGTACGCCGTGGTGAAGAACACGCTGACCAAGATCGCCGCCAACAAGGCTGGCATCTCCGCGCTGGACGACGACCTCAAGGGTCCGTCGGCTGTCGCGTTCGTGCACGGCGACTTCGTCGCCACCGCCAAGGCTCTGCGTGACTTCGCCAAGGCCAACCCGCTTCTCGTGATCAAGGCCGGCATCTTCGAGGGCAACGCCCTCACCGCCGACGAGGTCAACAAGTACGCCTCGCTCGAGAGCCGTGAGGTTCTGCTGGCGAAGGCTGCGGGCATGATGAAGGCGACGATGGGCAAGGCTGCGGCCACCATCGACGCGCTTCGCGAAAAGCTCGAGACCGCCGAGGCCGCGTAAGCGTCCGACGTTCTCGTACAACAACCCCATCTATCTAGGAGATACATCATGGCGAAGCTTTCCACCGAGGAGCTGCTCGAGCAGTTCGCTGGCCTGACCCTCGTCGAGCTCAACGACTTCGTGAAGGCGTTCGAGGAGAAGTTCGAGGTCACCGCTGCTGCACCCGTCGCCGTCGCCGGCGCTGCGGGTGGCGCAGGTGCTGCCGAGGCTGAAGAGGAGAAGGACTCCTTCGACGTCATCCTCGAGGCTGCTGGCGATAAGAAGATCCAGGTCATCAAGACCGTCCGCGAGCTCACCTCGCTGGGTCTCGGCGAGGCCAAGGCCGTCGTCGACGGTGCTCCCAAGGCCGTGCTCGAGGGCGCGAACAAGGAGACCGCCGAGAAGGCCAAGGCTGCTCTCGAAGAGGCCGGCGCGACGGTTACCCTCAAGTAATCACGCTTCAGCGTTCTTCACGAAGGCCCCGGGTTCTGCCCGGGGCCTTCGTGCGTTTCCCCCAGCGAAGTCAGCGCGGAGGAGCGGTCGAATTGCGCACCACGAGAGCGGATGCTGCGGCGACTTGCTCGAGCGGAGCCTCCGGCTGATCCATGCGCCGCACGAGCAGTCGGACGGCTTGGTGCCCCTGCTCCCTGGGTGACTGGCCGATCGTGGTCAGCGCGAACATGTCGGCGTGTTCGTGGTCGTCGATGCCGACGACGCTGAGCTCGGTCGGCACCGCGATCCCGAGCCGTCGGGCGGCGATGATCGCGCCGATCGCCGCCTCGTCACACACCCCCACGATCGCGGTGGGCCGATTCCGGCGGTCCCCCAGGAGTCCGGCCGTCGCCGTGTATCCGCCGGGCATGGTCGGCGCGGCCCCGGCGACACGGGCACGGTCGAAGAGGCCGGCCGCGTGCATGGCGCCGCGATAGCCGTCGAGTCGCCTGGCATCTCCGAAGCTCAGCTCGCCGGCATCCGTCGATCCGCCGACGAAGGCGATGTGGCTGTGCCCGAGTTCGATCAGGTGCTCGGTGGCGATGCGCGCGGCAGCCGTGTCGTCGATGGAGACGGCGCTCGAGCCCTCGCTGTACGGGCCGACGCTCACGAGGGGGCGGGCCGTGCGCTGGAGGCGCTCGAGTTCGCGCGCACTCGGCTGGATTCCGACGGCGATGATCCCGTCGAAGCGTCGACCGGGCAGCACGCTCTCGAACAGGCGCTCCCTCGTCTGCGAGCCCTCGGGGACGCCGTAGAGCGAGAGGTCGTAGTCGAGCGCGAACAGGGACTCCTGGATGCCGGCGAGCAACTCGGCGAAGAACCACCGGTCCACCGGCGGCATCACCACACCCACCGTCTGGGTCCGCCCGGTCGCGAGGCTCGTGGCAGAGGAATGGGCGACGTAGGACAGGTCGCGCGCCGCACCCTCGACCCGCGCGCGAGTGTCTTCCGAGACGTAACCTCGTCCGCTCAGGGCGCGGCTCGCCGTGGCCTTCGACACCCCGGCACGCGCCGCGACATCCGCGATCGTGCTCATCCGGTCCTCCTCGACCTGATCACGCCTGCGTGGGGCGGCGCTGAGCGCGCCGGGTGACAGCGTAGTCCGTGACGTGCGAAAAAGGAACCGGTTCCACATGGTTCACGAGGGAGCGCTCCCATCCGCGCTCGAGCGCGGCCTCGAATGGTTGCGAGCTTGTGACCCTCGCGTGTTGTGCGGGGCCACGGTACAACAGTATGTTGGCCTGGAATCGGTTCCCGAACGATGCCGCGGGGTGGCGTCGCACCACGAGGGAACCTGTACTCGAAGAGGAGAATTCACATGGCTCTGTCACAGCGTTCCCGGCGTTATGCGCCACTTGCCCTGCTGGGGGTCGCGGGCATCGCGCTCGCCGGATGCGGAGCTCCCGGAGGGGCGCCGGAAGGTGGCGGTGGAGGCGGCGGCGGAGACAACACCGTCACGATCTACGGCACGATCGTCGACGCCGAGGCCGAACTGCTCCAGGAGTCCTGGGCGGACTGGGCCGAGGAGAACGACATCGACATCAAGTACGAGGGCAGTCAGGACTTCGAGACGCAGCTCGGCACGCGCGCACAGGGCGGCAACCCGCCCGACATCGCGATCTTCCCGCAGCCCGGCCTGTTCGCGGACTACGCCTCACGTGACCTCCTGAAGCCGGCTCCGGAAGCGGTCAAGAAGAACGCCGAGGAGTATTGGACCCAGGGGTGGGTCGACTTCGGCACCTACGAGGACACGTTCTACGGCGCACCGCTGATGGCGAGCGTCAAGGGATGGATCTGGTACTCGCCGACGAAGTTCGCCGAATGGGGTGTCGAAGAGCCGACCAGCTGGGACGAGCTGCTGACGCTGACGCAGACCATCAAGGACAAGAGTGGCGCCGCGCCATGGTGCGCCGGTTTCGAGTCCGGCGTCGCGACGGGCTGGCCGGGCACCGACTGGATCGAAGACCTCGTGCTCCGCAATTCGGGCCCCGATGTCTACGACCAGTGGGTCAAGAACGAGATCCCGTTCACCGACCCGCAGATCAAGGAGGCGTTCGACGCCACCGGCGAGCTGCTGCTGAACCCGGAGTACGTCAACGCCGGCTTCGGTGACGTGCGGTCGATCAACTCCACGGCGTTCGGAGATGTGGCGGGGAAGGTGGCCAGCGGTGAATGCGCGCTGACGCACCAGGCCTCGTTCCTGTCGGGCTTCTACCCCGAGGGCACGAACTTCGCCGAGGACGGCGACGTCTGGGCGTTCCTGACGCCGAGCCCGAGCCCGGACGAGACGCTCATCACCGGCGGTGGCGAGATCGTCGGCGCGTTCAGCGACTCCGAGGCGACGCAGAAGGTGCTCGAGTACCTGTCCAGCCCCGAGTGGGCGAACAGCCGTCTCGCCCTCGGTGGCGTGACGTCGGCGAACAAGGGCGTCGACCTCAGCGTCGTCGAGGACCCGATCCTGCAGGAGTCGATCAAGCTCCTCCAGGACGACTCGGTGACGTTCCGCTTCGACGGCTCGGACCAGATGCCCGGTGCTGTCGGCTCCGGCACGTTCTGGAAGGGCATGGTCGCCTGGATCAACGGCACCTCCACCGATGAGGTGCTGACCCAGATCGAGACCGGCTGGCCGTCGAGCTGATCGGATGAGGAGGGCCGCCCGGCGGGGCGGCCCTCCTTCTCACACCCGGTCAGCGCTCCGCCGCGTCGACCGCTGATCAGCTCCGTCTCCTGAAGGGGAATCCATGAACGCGACTGTGTTCTTCCAATGGATCGGGACACTCCCGCCGATCCTCCAGGCCCTCGCCGTGGTCATCGCGTTCGCGGTGGTCGTCGTGGTGATCCTGCTGCTCGTCGATATCGCACCGCGCAGAGGTGCTCTCTACACCGGCATCCGCCTCGCGATGTGCCTGCTCATCCCGCTCGCGGTGATGTGGTTCTTCAACTCCTACTACTGGGCGATGGGAGTGGCGGTCGCCGTCGGCGCCCTGTTCTTCTTCCTGGATTACCGGTCCCGCGACGGTGCGGGGTACCTGATCCAGCTCGTGGCCTTCATGGCCCCGGCGATGCTGCTGCTGCTCGCCGGCCTCATCCTGCCGTCGATCCAGACCGTGTACGCCTCATTCTGGAACTCGACCGGCAGCACCTTCGTCGGGTTCTCCAACTACCTGTGGATCTTCACCCAGTCCGACGGCGTGATCTCGGTCATCAACACGATCGTGTGGGTGCTGCTCGTCCCGACGCTCTCGACCGTCGTCGGCCTCGCCTACGCGGTCTTCATCGACCGCACCCGGGGCGAGAAGGTCTACAAGCTCCTCGTCTTCATGCCGATGGCGATCTCGTTCGTGGGCGCCAGCATCATCTGGCGATTCCTGTACGCATACCGCGGCCCTGAGTTCGAGCAGATCGGTCTGCTCAACCAGATCCTGGTCTGGTTCGGCGGCGAGCCGCAGCAGTTCCTGCTGAACAGCCCGTGGAACACCCTCGCCCTGATCGTGGTGCTGATCTGGGTGCAGACCGGGTTCGCGATGGTCGTGCTCTCCGCGTCGATCAAGGGCGTCCCGGCCGAGCTGCTGGAGGCGGCGGAACTCGACGGTGCGAATGCCTGGCAGCGGTTCAAGTCGGTGACGATACCGGCGATCCGCCCGGCGCTCATCGTCGTCCTCACCACCATCTCCATCGCCTCGCTGAAGGTGTTCGACATCGTCCGAACGATGACCGGTGGAAACTACGGCACCTCGGTGCTGGCGAATGAGATGTACACCCAGTTCTCGAAGTTCGAGGCGGGGCGCAGCGCCGCGCTCTCCGTCATCCTGTTCATCCTGGTGCTGCCGATCGTCATCTACAACGCACGCCAGATCAAGAAGCAGCGGGAGATCCGATGACCGACACCGTGAACTCAGACACCGCAGCCAGCACCAGGTCGATCACCACCGCCGGGCGGTTCGAGGCCTCAGCAGGGCGCGCGCGCAAGCGTCTCAGCCGGCCGTGGGCGTCGGTCGCCTCGATCGTGATCGCGGTCGTGTGGACCATCCCGACGCTCGGCCTCTTCATCTCGTCGTTCCGCGACAGGGACGCGATCGAGACGACGGGTTGGTGGACGGTCTTCACCAACCCGCAGCTGACGCTGGACAACTACGTGGCCGTGCTGCAGTCGGGGACCACGCAGCTGACGATCCTGGAATCGTTCTTCAACTCGATCGTCATCACGATCCCCGCGACGCTCATCCCCCTGATGATCGCCGCGATGGCCGCCTATGCGTTCTCGTGGATCGAATTCAAGGGGCGCAACGCGCTGTTCATCTTCGTGTTCGCGTTGCAGATCGTGCCGATCCAGATGGCCCTGGTCCCGCTGCTCTCGTCGTTCTCCCGGGGCATCAACCTGTTCGGCGTGCAGGTGACGCTGGGGTTGGATGTCGCCGGCGGCTACGCGCAGGTGTGGATCGCGCACACGATGTTCGCCCTGCCGCTCGCCATCTACCTGCTGCACAACTTCATGTCGGAGATCCCCGGCGAGATCATCGAGGCCGCGCGCGTCGACGGCGCATCGCGGGGACAGATCTTCTTCCGCGTGGTGCTGCCGCTGACGATGCCGGCGATCGCGTCGGTGGCGATCTTCCAGTTCCTCTGGGTGTGGAACGACCTGCTCGTGGCCCTGGTGTTCGCCGACGGAGCAGCGTCGCCGATCACGAAGGTGCTCGCCGAGATCACCGGCCGCGGCGAAGGCTGGTACCTGCTCACGGCAGGCGCCTTCGTGTCGATCATCGTGCCGCTGATCGTGTTCTTCGCACTCCAGCGCTACTTCGTCCGCGGTCTGCTGGCCGGATCGACGAAGGGCTGACACTTCGGAAGCGCAGGGGGCCTTTCGTGAGAACGGATGCCGCGGTCGGCTGCAACACAGCCCCGGTCGCGGCATCCGCGCGTCTACCCTGAAGTCATGAAGTACGCAGACTCCATCGTCGATCTCGTCGGCGACACGCCCCTCGTGAAGCTCCGGCACGTCACAGAGGGCATCGCGTGCACGGTGCTCGTGAAGCTCGAGTACCTGAACCCCGGCGGCTCATCGAAGGATCGGATCGCGGCACGGATCATCGACGCCGCCGAGGCCGTGGGCGATCTGAAGCCCGGTGGCACGATCGTCGAACCCACCAGCGGCAACACGGGCGTCGGACTGGCCCTGGTGGCCCAGCAGCGTGGCTACAAGTGCGTGTTCGTGCTGCCTGACAAGGTCGGCGAGGACAAGATCGACGTGCTGCGGGCCTACGGCGCCGAGGTCGTCGTGACCCCCACCTCGGTCGCCCCCGACAGCCCGGAGTCGTACTACAGCGTGAGCGACCGCCTCGCCCGTGAGATCCCCGGTGCGTTCAAGCCGAATCAATATGAGAACCCGAACGGTCCGCGCAGCCACTACGAGACCACGGGCCCGGAGATCTGGCGCGACACCGACGGACGGATCACCCATTTCGTGGCCGGAGTCGGCACGGGTGGGACGATCACCGGCACGGGACGGTTCCTCCGCGAGGTGTCGGACGGACGGGTTCGGATCGTCGGCGTCGACCCCGAGGGCAGCGTCTACAGCGGCGGCACAGGGCGCCCGTACCTCGTCGAGGGCGTGGGGGAGGACATCTGGCCCGGCGCCTACGATCCGACCGTGCCGCACGAGATCGTGGCGGTGGGCGACGCCGAGTCGTTCGCGATGACGCGCCGGTTGGCCCGTGAGGAGGGCATCCTCGTCGGCGGATCGAGCGGGATGGCCGTCGTCGGCGCGCTGCGCGTGGCACGCGAGCTGCCAGCCGACGCCGTGATGGTGGTCCTCCTGCCGGACGGCGGGCGCGGCTACCTCGGCAAGATCTTCAACGACGGATGGATGCGCTCGTACGGCTTCAGCGATGTGGAAGAGGGGGAGACCGTCGCCGACGTGCTGGCCGCTCGCACTCCTCGGCGGGACGCCGGCATGCCGGACCTCGTGCACGCCCATCCCACCGACACCGTGCTGGAGGCGATCGGCATGATGACCGAGTACGACGTCTCGCAGCTGGTCGTGCTCAGTGCGGAGCCGCCCGTCATGATGGGCGAGGTCGTCGGAACCGTCGACGAGAAGGGGCTGCTCGATCTGCTGTTCCGCGGCGAGGCGAGTGCCACGGATGCGGTCGGATCGCACGTGGGGGAGCGGCTTCCGCTCATCGGCATCCACGCATCCGTCGGTCAGGCCAGAGCTGCGCTCGCCGATGCCGATGCGCTGCTGGTCACGGAAGACGGCAAGCCGCACACCGTGCTCACCCGACAGGATCTGCTGGCGTACCTTTCACGCTGACGTCGGCTGCTGTGCGGGCGTCGCGCTCGACGCCCGGCGTAACAGGGGCGGTCGCCGTGGTGGTCGCAGACGTAGGCTGAGACTCATGTCCGACCACGCCTTCGCCACTCGTGCCATCCATGCGGGACAAGCCGCCGACCCGACCACGGGCGCGATCATCCCGCCGATCTACCAGTCGTCCACGCATGTGCAGGACGGCATCGGCGGCTTCCGCGAGGGCTACGAGTACAACCGTGCGGGCAACCCCACGAGATCCGCGCTGGAGACCCAGCTCGCGGCACTGGAGGGCGGCGCGAGCGCCCTGTCGTTCGCATCGGGCCTCGCCGCGGAGGATGCTCTGCTGCGCGGGATCCTGAAGCCCGGCGATCATGTGCTGCTCGGCAACGACGTCTACGGCGGCACCTATCGACTGCTCACCAAGGTGCTGGCCCCCTGGGGCATCGAGACCACGACGGTCGAACTCTCCGACGTCGACGTGCTGCGCGCGGCGATCCGGCCCGAGACGAAGATCGTGTGGCTCGAGACGCCGAGCAATCCGCTGCTGAAGGTCGTCGACATCGCGCTGACGGTCGAGATCGCGCACGAATCCGGTGCGCTCGTGGTCGTGGACAACACCTTCGCGTCGCCCGCACTCCAGCAGCCGCTCGCGCTCGGTGCCGACCTGGTCGTGCACTCCACCACGAAGTACCTCGGCGGGCACTCCGACGTGCTCGGCGGCGCCGTCGTGTTCCGCGACGACCGGTTCTTCGACCAGGTGAAGTTCCAGCAGTTCGCCGTGGGAGCCGTGTCGGCGCCCCTCGACGCCTGGCTCACCACTCGCGGCATCAAGACTCTGGCTCTGCGGATGCGCCAGCACTCCGAGAATGCGCAGGCGATCGCCGAGTGGGCGGCGGCTCGTCCCGAGTTCGCGCAGGTGTTCTTCCCCGGTCTCGCCTCTCACCCCGGCCACGAGATCGCCGCGAAGCAGATGAGCGGATTCGGTGGGATGCTCTCGCTCGGACTGGCCGCCGGCGCCGATGCGGCACGTGCCTTCGCGGAGAGCACGACGCTCTTCCAGCTGGCCGAGTCGCTGGGCGGCGTCGAGTCGCTCATCGGCTACCCGCCGGACATGACCCATGCCTCGGTGCGCGGCACCGAACTCGCGGTGCCGGAGAACGTGGTGCGGCTCTCCGTCGGCATCGAGGACATCGGCGACCTGATCGCCGACCTCGAGCAGGGGCTGGACCGGATCGCCCGCTGAGGATCGCCTCCCCGCGCCGGGGAGTGGGTGAGACGGCGGTAGCATGGGGTCTTCCCCGCGGCGAATCGATTCGAGCCGCGCATCCCCGAACTCTGGAAGGACGTCGTGTCCGACGCTCCCCGCACTGACTCCACCCCTGCCGCACCGTCGGAGCCGTCCGTCGACGCGAGCGCGATCCCGCCTGTCGAGCGCACCGCGACCGGCAGCATCCGCACCTCGACGCCCACCGGCGCGATCCGCACCCTCGGCGCGAACCCGGCCACCGCGCCGATCATGCTGCACCCCGGAGATGCGATCTCCCTGGGCCGCCGGACGCTCTACATCATCCTGCTCGGGGCGCTGACGGCGCTCGGTCCGTTCACGATCGACCTGTACCTCCCCGCCTTCCCCGTGCTCGAGGAGGACTTCCAGACCACGGCGGCGGCCATCCAGCTGACCCTGACCGGCACGATGATCGGCTTCGCCCTCGGTCAGCTCGTCGTCGGTCCGCTGAGCGACAAGGTCGGCCGTCGGGTGCCGCTGATCGTGGTGACGGCCCTGCACGTCCTCGCGAGCGTGGGAGCGGCGTTCGCCCCTGACCTCGGTCTGCTCAGTGCCGCGCGGGTGCTGATGGGCGTCGGCGCGGCCGCCGGTGGCGTCGTGGCGATGGCCATCGTGCGCGACCTGTTCGGAGGTCGGCGTCTGGTCGTCATGCTCTCCCGCCTCGCTCTGGTCTCCGGCGTCGCGCCGGTGATCGCACCGCTCATCGGATCCTGGCTGCTGACGCTCATGCCGTGGCGCGGCATCTTCGGTGTCCTCGCGGCCTACGGCATCGTGATGCTGCTCAGCACGATCTTGTTCGTCCCGGAGACGCTGCCCGTCGCGCGCCGACAGGACCGCGGTGGGGCGACAATGCTCCAGCGCTACCGCTCGGTGCTCACCGACCGGGTGTTCCTCGGCGTGCTCGTGATCGGAGGGATGACCTTCTCTGGTCTGTTCTCGTACCTCTCCGCCTCGCCCTTCCTGTTCCAGGAGACGCACGGACTCGATGCCCAGCAGTACGGTCTGCTGTTCGCCGTGAACTCGCTCGGCGTCGTGGTCGGGGTGCAGACCGCGTCGCGGCTCGCCGCCCGATTCGGTCCGCAGTGGGTCATGGCCTACTCGACCGCCGTGCTGCTGCTCGCCGCCGTCGCGATCATCGTCACCGATCAGCTCGGACTCGGGCTCTGGGGAACGGTCGTGCCGCTGTTCGTCTTCATGACGGCGTGCGGTTTCACGTTCCCGAACGTGCAGGTGCTCGCGCTCGACCGGCACGGCAAGGCCGCTGGTACGGCGGCATCGATCATCGGCGCCACGAACTTCGGCGTCGCGGGACTCATCTCGCCCGTCGTCGGCTGGCTCTCCCACGGCGCAGGGATCACGGCCACGACCATGGCGTCGGTCATGGTCGGCTGCGCGGCGATCGGCATCCTCTCACTGTGGCTGGTCGTGCGTCCCCGCACGGTGGGCATGCTCACTCCCTGATCGTTCAGGGGTCATCCGACAGAATGGGACGATGAACAGGCGCACGCTGCTGTGGTGGGGAGTGTGTCTCCTCGCGCTCGCAACGGTTCTCGGCGCCGTGGTCGTGTTCGTCTATCCGGAGACGCCAGGGTTCGACCACTGGTGGAACGAGACCATCTCCGGCGCGCGTGCCGAGTGGATGCTCGACTTCGCTCTCGCGTTGAACTGGGTCGGCGGCGGCTGGGTCGCGATCCTCGGTGTTCCGCTGCTCACGATCCTCGTGCTCGTGCTCGCCCGGCGGTGGCGGGGGGCGGTTTTCGCCGCCGTGTGCTTCGCCGCGAGTGCGGGAGCCGTCCAGCTGCTCAAGACGATCTTCGGCCGCGCCCGGCCGGACGACATGCTGGTCGTGAGCGACTACGGCTCGTTCCCGTCGGGGCACACGGCGAACGCCGCCACGATCGCGCTCGTGCTGTGGGTGATCTTCCCCCGAGTGTGGGTGGCGATCGCGGGAGCGGTGTGGGTGCTGGCGATGGCCCTCTCGCGCACGTTCCTCTCGGTGCACTGGGCCACCGACACCGTCGGGGGTGCGCTGGTCGGCGCCGGCGTCGTCCTGGTGCTGGCGGCCTGGCTGCTGCCCTGGGTGCAGCATACGAAGTCCGAGGTCGAAGCGCCGATAGGCTGATCGGACCCGTCCACCCAGAGGAGTTCTCCGTGTCGCGCATCCGTCCGTATCGCCCCGCCGACCGCGCCGCGTTGTACGAGATCTGCGTGAAGACGGCCGACGCCGGGGGCGACGCGACCGGCATCCTCTCGGATGACGAACTGTGGGGCGACCTGTTCGCCGTGCCGTACGCCGAACGGCATCCCGACCTCGCCTGGGTGGTCGAGAGCGACGACGACCGGACGATCGGCTACGTCGTCGCGACCGACGACACCGATGCGTTCTACACGTGGTTCCGCGACGAATGGTGGCCCACGCGACAGCAGCGCCACCCCCGGCCTGCAGACATCGTCACGCGCGAGGACCGCATGGTGGACTACGGCTACGGGCGCGCGCCCGGCATCGAGCCGAACGCTGCGGACTACCCAGCCCACCTGCACATCGACCTGCTCCCCGAGACCCAGGGTCAGGGGCTCGGCCGCGCTCTCATGGACACGCTGTTCGCCGAGCTGACCCGGCGGGGTGTGCGCGGGCTGCACCTCGGCATCGACCCGAACAACGCCGGAGCCGCCGCGTTCTATGAGCGCCTCGGCATGACGCGCCTCCCCGCCGAGCCGGGCGGGCAGATCTACGGCGTGCGCTTCGGCGACTGACGACACGGGGCGACAAACGAGAAGGGCCTCCGCATCAGCGGAGGCCCTTCTCGACTTTCTGGCGGTGACGGCGGGATTCGAACCCGCGGTTGCTTGCACAACACACGCTTTCCAAGCGTGCTCCTTCGGCCGCTCGGACACGTCACCAAGGAACAACCTGTCCATCCTATCCGATCGCCCGGGCGGGACGTGACAGCTCCCCCAGACGGAGAGGTGAACTCACTCACCGGCTCTGGGCGTGCCATATGTAACATATTGCATCTTGAATGCGGACGTTTTAACCTCACACGAGGACGATGCGCGAGCATCGGGACCTTCGGGGGGACGCATGCAGCGAAGTTCGACGACGATGTCGCGATCAGGCCATCGCACGACGACGGCATTCGAGCAGTACGTCAGCGGACGACGCGCGCTGCTGGACGGAACGGCGTTCTTCCTCGAGTCGGTCGCGCACGCGGGGGCGGTGCTGCAGATCGCCGAACCCGCCGACGTGATCTTCGCGCCCTCCAGCACGGCACAGCCGGAGGATCCGCGGATGGTCGGATACCTCGGAGGGTTCCGTCGTCCTGGCGACGTGATCGCCGTCGACGGACGCCTCGCGGTCGAACTGCAGGACTACGTCGCGGCGCCGCTGCTGTCGATCGGCGGGCCGACCGTGGTCCGCCAGCGCAGTGCGGAGGGCATCGCCGCCTTTCTCAGCGATGCCGACACGGCGAGGGAATGCGGGATCTTCGTCGACCAGCTGCTCGACCGCCACGTGCTCCTGGACGTGCGGGCCCTGTTCGCCGGCGCCGACGGTGCGCGGGACGCACTCGTGCGGGTCCATGTCACCGCCGCCGGCGAGTACCGGGACGGGGTCGACGGGCTCCTGCTCGGTCACGTCGGTGATGAGCGGGCCGACATCGAGGCGTCCGCAGCCGTCGGTGCTGGACCGGGCCGGGCATTCGCGCGGATCGTCGACCCTGCCATGCTCGCGGCGGACCTCGACGATCGGCCATGGATCGGGCGGTACGCCGCGCTCCTCGAACTGCTGCGACGGTGGGATGACGTACCGCGGCGACCGACCGTCTCGGGGTTCGGCGGGCACCTGGTGCGAGCCCTCGACGAGGGCGCGGCCTACCCCTCGGTCCTGTCGGCTGATGCCCCTTTCCTCCTCGCCGTCGACATGGGGGAGTATCTGCTGGCCGACCCCGTCAGCGGCAGACGGTTCCCGCTCGATCCCGACACCGCTCGGGCGGCCGAATGCCTCATCGCGACGGCCGACGAGTCAGCGGCCACGGCTCTGCTCGCGACCGAGCTCGGCGTGCGTGTGGGGGATGCTGCCCAGATCGTGCGGGACGTGCAGGACGGATTCGCGGCGGCGGGACTCGACCTCGTCCGGCGCGGGCGGGACGCTGCCTGATGCGGCAAGGAGAGCGTGCGGTCGAGGCGGACGAACGGGGTGCGCGGGCGCTCCGCGAGTGGATCACCGGCGAGAGACGGGAGTATGCGCGGGTGTTCCTCGTCGAGCCCGGAGCAGCGACGGAGGATGTGTGGGGCGTGGCCGGTCCCGACGACGCGGTGCTCCTGCCGATGGAGTGCGGGGCGTACGACGGGCAGGGGATGACGGTCCGCTACAGCGGAGCCCTGAGCGACGTCGGCGACGAGCTGTTCCTCGGCGAACGTGTCGTCGAACTGCAGGACTACGTCGCCGCGGCTTTCGTCCAGATCGTCGGTCCCACGGCGGTGAGCATGGTCGACGGGACCGGCTGGCAGGCGTTCCTCGCCGACGCCGACCTCGCTCGTCGCACCGGAGTCTTCCCCTCGGCGTTGCTCGACCCGCGGGTGCTCCTCGCGGACCGAAGCGCCCTCATGAAACCGACGGAGCTCGTCACTCCCAGCGCCATCAGGGTGCACCGGGACGGCTCTGTCGCCCTCGGTATCGGTGGCGAGGTCATCGGCATGGTCGATCAGCTGCCCACCCTGCTCGCCACCCCCGTGCCCCGCTCCGCTGCACTAGCGGGTGCAGTGCCCGCACATGTGCTCGACGCCGATCTGGCGACCCGCGGATGGATCGGACGGTATCTGCTCGCGACGGACCTCATGAAGATGCTCCGCCTGGCGAACGGGGCCGCCACGATCTCCGGCTTCGGCGGGGCGTTCTTCGACGATCACCTCGCAGACGCCGAACCACTCACCGCGGATCCGTTCCTCGTCGAGACCGCAGACGTGTTCGTGCTCGCAGACACGACGACCCTGCGCCGCCAGTTGCTGTCACGGTCGACAGCGATGGTGGTCGCCGCCACGCAGACCTCGAGCACTCTGGAGGTCGCTGCAGGGCGGGTGGCGCGACAGCTCGGCACGTCGGCGTCTGAGGCGGGCACCCTGTGCCGTGAGGCCGTCACCGCGCTCGACGTCCACCTCGGTAGGCCAACGGACGTCTCGAATCGGGTGGACGGGGTCGAGCAGTGAGCGTTCCGCACGCTCTGTGGACGTCGATGCTCCCCGCGGACTCGACCTTCGCGCCCGACCGGGTCGCCGTGGGTGCCGCCGGACACCGCATCGAGTTCGCCGATGGATCCACGCGGCTGTGCGCCACGAGCGGGCTGTGGAACGTCCCCCTCGGCTTCGGCAACCCGGCGGTCGCCGCAGCCGTGTGCAAGGCGACGCACGATGCTTCCTACCTGTCGCTGTTCCGCGCACCACATCGGTACGCGGAGTCCGCGGCTGACGCTCTCCTCGAGCTCGCGAACCCCCGGCGGTACAGCCGCGTCGTCTTCTCCACCTCGGGCGGGGCCGCGAACGACGCCGCGATGAAGCTCGCACGACAGTACTGGGCGCACCAGGGCGCGGGATTCCGCACGATCGTCGTCGGACTCCGCGGCAGCTACCACGGGACCATGTACGGCAGTCATGCGTTGAGCGGCGACGACCTGCTCCAGTCCGCGTACGCCGTCGACCGTCGAGCCGTGCGGCACGTGTCTCACGCCGATGACGGAGACGAACTCGAGACGCTGCTGACGCGCGAAGGATCCAGAGTCGCGGCGGTCGTCGTCGAGCCGGTCCTCGGAAGTGGGGCGCACGCGTTGTCCGACACCTTCATCCGTCGTCTCCTCGCGCTGCGGGAACAGCACGGATTCCTGGTGGTCGCCGACGAGGTGGCGACGGGCTTCGGCCGCACCGGGACCATGTTCGCCACCGACGGATGGGAGGCCGCACCCGATGTCCTGATCCTCTCGAAAGCGCTCACGAACGGTGCGATGGGAGCGGCTGTGGTGCTCGTGGGACCACGCATCGCGTCGGCGTTCGTGCGCGGGGGATGGACGTTCGTGCACGGCGAGACACAGGCGGGGACACCCGCATGCGCGGCGGCCATCCTCGCGGTGATCGACGAACTGCACCGCATCGACGTGACAGCGACCACTCGTGCGCTCGCGGCCCAGTTGTGGGACATGGCCCGGTCGTTGACCGCGGACGGCCTGGTCACAGAGGTGACGGGGAGCGGTTGCTTCGTGGGGCTCGGACTGTGCAAGGCGGATGGGAGCCCGCTCTCCGGAATCCAGGTGCTTCGCGTCGTGTCGGCCATCGCGGACAACGGCGTCCTCGTGCAGCCGGGGCCCAGCGCCATCGAGCTGATTCCGCCTTACGGCTTCACAGCGGGCGAGCTGCGCGACACCGAGGCAGCCGTGCGCGCCGGGCTCTCGCGCGTGCACGAGGTGTCGATGTGAGCGGCGCGTTCGGGGGACGAGTGCCGACGCTGTGGCACGGCACCGGTGTCGCGCGTCGCATGACGAAGAGGTTGACCGCGGGTCGCGAGACGCTGGTGATTGCAGACGTGGCCCTCCCGATCGCCTCTCTCGTCGCAGGCGAAACGCGAGCCGTGAGGGTGGACGCGTCGTCGGTCGATGCGACGACCGTGGTCGCGATCGCACGGGAGATCGCCCACCGGCCGCCCGCCGTGATCGTGGTGATCGGAGGAGGCAGCGTGCTCGACGCCGGCAAGATCGCCGCCCTCGCGGCCGCCGGGGAACACGTGCTCGACTACGTCATCGGACACGCGTCGAGCGCCGCGTTGACCTTCGTGCCCGATGCTCCGCCGCCCGTGGACATCGTCGCGGTGCCCACGACGCTCGGCACCTCGTCGGAGACGAACAGCGTCGGCATCCTCACGAACGAACACGGTCACCGGCTCCTGGTCGGACGCGCACTCACGCCGCGCCACGCCATCCTCGATCCGTACGCCCTGGCCACGCTCGCACCCCGTGCCGTCGGCGAGGGAGTCATGGAGGCCTTCCTCCGTCTGGCCGGCGCGTCGACGAGTTCGCGGAGGAGCGTCAGGCAGCACAGAGATGCCGTCGCTCTGGGGAGAGCGCTGCTGGAGTCGGCCACCCGCGACACGAGTTCCGCAGCGGGAAGACTGCGCCTCGCGCGCCTGAGTGCAGCCACCCAGCGCACGGCGGCGCTGCGAGGGCCCGACCCGTACAGCGCCAGGCATTGGTATGCGGCGAACGAAGTGGCGTATCACCTGCAGGTGCGAAAGATGGTCGCGACGGCGACGATCATCTCTGCGGTCTGGCGTCGGATCTGCGCGGGAGACGCGCGGTGGGGAGACCGAGACAGCCTCGAACTCTTCTGGCGCGGCGTCGCGTGCGGGACGGCGGTGCCCCACGATCCGGCATCCGGCATCGCGGCGCTCATCGACAGCTGGGGGATCCCGCGTGCGCCGCGACCGACCGCAGCCGAGATCGATCGCATCGCCACGGCGACGGAGAGGGCGTGGGGAGACCGTCACCCCATGCTCCGTGGTCTCGTGGCCGACGACTTCTGCGATCTGCTTCGCGACTCCGACTGGAGCCCGCGACCGGTCGGTGGCGACCGCCGGCTTTCGACGAGTCTGCGAGGAGGTGAAACGAATGGACACGAAGAGTGAGAAGCGGATCCGCTTCCAAGAACTCGACGAGATGGAAGCCCTGAGCTGGGAGAGCTTCTATCAGGGCGTGATCGGTGCGCTGGTACTCATCGGCATCGGTGCAGCCGCCGCCACGTGATGCCGTCGCCAGGCGGAAACCGATAGAGGGAAGGAGGCACACATGCACGCCGAGATGTCGACGCTCGAGTTCACCGAACTCGAGGCCATGGAAGCGCTGAACGACACCGACGACTACATCCGGGGCTTTGCCGTGGGCGTGATCATCGGAATCCTCGCCCTGACGTAGGCGCGAGACCGGAAAGAGTGACCGAGGAGGTCAACAGTGCAGACGATGACGCTCGAGTTCCAGGAGCTCGAAGAGATCGACGCGCCCCTCGAATGGTGGGAGCACGTCAGTTACATCATCGCCATCATCGGCGGTGCGGCCGCGATCGCGACCTGAGAGAAGGGGTGCGGGTGCCCCACGCGCCCGCACCCCGTTCCGCACAGAGAGGCGAAATGCCAGTTCCAGATCCGATAACCCGAACCGTGGCGGCGCGCCTGGAGAGGGAGGGGGCATCTCCGAGAGCTCAGGACCTGTACGCGGGTGCGGGCACCGAATTCTATGAGCGACTGGTCGGTCCCGACCGGGCAGAGATCCGCGAGATCCTGGCGCTCGCACGCGGCGCGGCGGGCCCGATCCTCGATCTCGCCGCCGGCAGCGGGAGGCTGACCGTTCCGCTGGTGAGATCCGGCGAGGACGTGACCGCCGTCGACCTCTCCGACGACATGCTCTCCCACCTTCGTCGTGCACTGCCGGACCACGACAGGGTGCAGTGCGTCGTCGCGGACATGCGCGACTTCTCGCTGCCGCAGCGGTTCGGGCTCATCGTCATCGGGGCGACATCCATCACGCTGCTCGACCGTGCCGGGAGGTCGCTGCTGTACGCGAACGTGCGTCGACATCTCGCGGCCGGAGGAGTGTTCGCCTTCACCGTCGCAGGAGGCGCCTCTGCACAGAGCCTCCTGACGTCGACAGACCAGGAGGTCGTGGTGCCAGGGCTCGACGGAGACGACACCTATCTCTTCTCACAGCAGATCGAGGAGGGCGGCACGGCGCGATTGGTCAACTGGGTGCGCGTCTGCGAGGTGGTGCCCGGCAGCGAGGTGACGGTGTTCACGAGTCGTCTGCGACTGCTCGATCACGAACTCCTCGCGCGCGAGCTCGTGGATGCAGGCTTCGTCCGCCCCGAGGTGTCACCGGTCCGGACGCCGCACGGCGTGGACATCCGCCTGCTCACGACATCGTGGGCGGGAACCGCGGAACGGGAGCAATGACCGTGCCGCGGATCGGGTCCGCTCGCCGACGCGCGTCCGCCGAGACGCCACCCCTCGCGGCCGACGCGCGCCCGCGCCTGGCGTCCGGCGTGGTCTTCGAGGAGGCGGCTCACGGAGAGGGATGGATCGCGACGTTCCACGGGGTGCCATCGGCGAGGATGTCCGGCACGATCGTCGAGCTGCTGACGGCGATGGACGGCCACACCGCGCTCCGTGATCTGCGCGCCCGCTTCGCCGCGTCCGAGTCGGAGGAGAGCTTCGGGCAGCTGATCCGACGCCTCAGCGCTGCGGGGTTCCTCGGGGACGACGCGAGACTCCCACCCGGTCGGCTGAGCTACCGGCCACCCTTCACCCTCCAGGTCGCGACCCTTCGCGCCCCGGCGCTGTTCGGCGGCATGAACCGCCTGCTCCTCCCGGTCCCACCCCGCGTACTCCTCTGGGTGGTCGCCGTGCTCTTGAGCGGGGGAATCCTCGCCGCGATCGCTCAGGCCGGCGAACTGCGGAACGCCCTCACGAGGCCGATCGCGCTTCCCGGCCTCGTGGTCGTCGTCGTCGTGCTGTCCCTCCTGACGCTGCTCCACGAGTGCGCCCACGGACTCACGCTCACGAGGTTCGGCGGCAGCGCACGCAGAGCGGGCTTCATGCTCTTCTACCTCACGCCCGCCTTCTTCGTCGATGTCACCGACGGCTGGCGTCTGCGCGACCGCAGACAGCGCATCGCGGTCGCGCTCGCGGGCCCGGCGGTGCACGCCCTCGCCGCCGCCGTCGCGCTCCTCGCCGCCCTCCTGCTCCCGCAACCGGCGGTCCACGAGGTGCTGCTGCTCGTCGCCGTCTCCTGCGTCGGCGTCGTCCTCCTCAACCTGATCCCGTTCGTGCGCTTCGACGGGTACATCGCGCTCATGAGCGCCGTGGACGAACCGAACCTCCGCGTCCGTGCGATGCGCGACGGCGCGGACTTCCTGGCCCGCATCCTGTTCGGCGGGCGTCGGTCGAGCATGCATCTGGAGAGGTGGTGGAGCGTCCCGTTCGGACTCGCCAGCCTCGTCGCACCCGCGGTGCTGGTGCTGTTCGCGATCGCCCGCGCGGTTCGAGCGCTCGCCGGGGGCGGGCCGATCCTCGGACTGCTGGTGGTCACGCTGGAGGCCGTGGTCGTCCTCGTGGCGGTCTCACTCCTCGCCAAGGCGCTGCTCCGCATCTTCCGATCGGGCGTCTCGCGGCTCCGCGTGATCTCGGTGTGTGCCCTGCTGCTCGCGACCATCGTGACGGCGGGCGCCTTCATCCCGGTCCCGGTGACGGCCACTCTCGGTTTCGTCGCACGCGACGACGGCGTGGTCCTCGTCCAGGCCGCGCAGAACGTGGATGTGGATGTGCCGGCGGGCGCGCACGTCGTCCTGACGAGCAGCGGCATCCTCGCGAACGATCGGGTCGGTGACGCCGTCGCTCGGCCCCGGCGCCCGACGCCGACGGAGGCCCCTCTCGATGCGCTGCTCCCGGTGACGGCTGCGGGGGTGTCCGTACCGGCGGTGGTCGTCGCACGGCTGGAGGTCGCGGAGGAGGCCGGGAACCTGCCGCCCGCCGGCCAGGCGCGGATCGAACTCGGCGTGCGCAATCTGTGGCAGACCCTCTGGACGACGGGCGTCACGATGCCGCTGTCGCTCCCCGGGAGTGGGAAGTAGGAAAGGGATGAGGATGAAGGATCACGCAATCGAAGTCAGAGGGCTCACCAAGAGGTACGGGCACCGGATCGCCGTGGACGAGCTGACGTTCGCCGTACCACGGGGCACGATCGTCGGGCTCCTGGGGCCGAACGGCGCAGGCAAGTCGACGACGCTGCGGACGATCGTCGGTCTGCTCGCGCCGACGAGCGGCGAAGCCCTCATCGACGGCGTGGCGTTCTCGGCCCTCGCCGACCCGGCATCGCACGTCGGCGTGCACATGGACGGGTTCGGTTTCGAAGCCGGGATCTCGGCGCGGCGCCACCTCGAGATCTGCCGGCTCGCGAGCGGTGCACCCCGCAGCCGCGTCGACGAGGTGCTCGCGGAGGTGGGACTCACAGCGGACGCGCATCGTCGGGTGAAGACCTTCTCGACGGGCATGGCCCAGCGACTCGGGCTGGCGACGGCCCTCATCGGTTCGCCGCGGACGCTCGTGCTGGACGAGCCCGCGAACGGGCTGGACCCCGACGGCATCCGTTGGCTGCGCGGATTCCTCCGCGACTTCGCCGAACGTGGTGGCACCGTGCTGATCGCCAGCCATCAGCTCGCCGAGCTCGAGCAGGTCGTGGACGAGGTCGTCATCATCCGACGGCGTGCGCTCTTCTCCGGACGCCTCGACGACCTCGTCACGCGCGACAGCGACACGCTCGAGAGCAGGTACTTCGAGCTGGTCGAAGGAGCGTCCGCATGAGGGGCGCGATCCGGAGCGAGGTTCTGCGCGCCGTGAGCGGGACCTCGGTCATCGCGGTCTACTTCGTCGCGCTCCTCATGCCCGTCTTCGTGCTCTTCTCCGACGGGTCGCGCTTCGACCTCGCCGGCCTCGACTCCGCTGCGGCCACCACCCGACTGCTGGAGCCCCTCGCCTGGTCCGTTATCTCCGCGGCGTTCGTCGGTGCGTACGCCGTGACCCGGGAGTACTACTACGACTCGATGGACCGGACGCTCACGGGAGTCGGCTACCGGCGGGCCTTCTCCGCGAAGCTCATCGCCGGCACCCTCGTGGCCGTCGCGCTGTCGGTCGGCATCTTCGCGCTCTGGACGGTCCTCGTCCTGGCTCTTCTCATCCCCGAGGGGTCGACGCTCGTGCTCACTCCCCACGCGTGGCACATCTACGTCGGCGCCGTGTGCGGTGCGGTGCTCGGCGCGCTCATCGGAGGAGCGATCGGCTGGATCACCCGGAACTACTATCTGACCGCCGGCATCGTCCTGGTCGTTCCGATGGCGGTGGAGTTCGCCCTGATGCGCACGGCGCCGGACGTGGCGAAGTTCTCGCCGGGGCTCGCCCTCGCCGCACTGAGCGTCCCCGGCTACCAGGGCCGCCTGCTCGAGTTCGTCCCTGCCCTCGGCGTCGGACTCGCGTGGACGATCGCGCTGGTCCTCGTCGCCTGGGTTCTGGGGCGCAGGAGGGTCGCGTGATCGGTCGGGCGCTTCGAGCGCAGGCCGTCGGCTTCGTCGGCGATGTCGTGCTCCTCGGAGCGGCCGCGGCGGCGTTCGTGGTGTCGCTGTCGGTGGCGGCCGGGGTCCCGCCGGAGCTCGCTGGTGCGCCGGCAGATCTCCGCGAAGCGCTCGCCGCCCCGTTCGGCGTCGTGCTCGCGACATACGGCGCCGTGCTCGCGGCGGTCTACGGGTCGTTCCGCTACACGGTCGATCGGCGAGACGGCGTGATCGTGCAACGACTCACGGTGCAGCCGCGGTGGGTGCTCCTGCTCGCCAGGCTGCCGACCGCTGCCGTCGGAGGCGCGCTCGTGGCTCTGGCGGGCGTCCTCGGCGGGCATGTGGCTCTGGCGGTCACGATGGGCGGAGTCCCGGTGAACTGGTCATCCGTCGGATCCGCTCTCGTGGTCGGCGCCGTCGCGGGCCTCTGGGGGATGGGCGTCGGCCTCGTCGTGCAGTCACACCTGGCGGCACTCTTCGTCGCAGCGATGTCGATGGGGGTGGCGGTGCTCCTGGCGATGGTCTGGGGAGCGGGGGCCGTCTATCTCCCTCTCCTCGCGATGCTCCAGGCCTTCCCGTTCGATGTCACCGCCGTGGGCATCACGCCGGAGCTCCGCCTCGACGGCTCCCTGGCTGTGCTGGTGGCCGGCGGATGGGTGACCTCGGCGCTGCTCGGTGGGGCGATCCTCTTCCTGCGGCGCGATGTCACCTAGTCGCCTCGAGCGACCTCCGTGCGCATGCCGACGGGCGTATGCCGATCGTCACGGGACACGACGTAGGATCCCTAGGTGGCAACACCCAAGATCGTCCTCTTCTACGCGTTCACCCCTCTCGCCGACCCCGAGGCGGTGCGCGTCTGGCAACGCGACCTCGGGGAGGCGCTCGGGCTGCGTGGGCGCGTGCTCATCTCGAAGGACGGGATCAACGGCACGCTCGGCGGTGACATCGGTGCCCTGAAGAAGTGGCGCCGGTCCTTCCGCTCGTACGCGCCCTTCGCCGACGCCGACATCAAGTGGAGCGAAGGGACGGGGGTGGACGCCGAGGGGCGCAGCGTCGACTTCCCCAAGCTCAGCGTCAAGGTGCGCGAGGAGATCGTCTCCTTCGGCGCCCCGGGCGAACTGCGCGTCGACGAGCACGGAGTGGTCGGCGGCGGCGCGCGATTGACCCCGGAAGAGTTGCACGGGCTGATCGCCGAACGCGGTGACGAGGTGGTCTTCTTCGACGGACGCAACGCCCTCGAGGCGCAGATCGGTCGGTTCCGCGGCGCGGTGGTTCCCGACACCGACACCACCAGAGACTTCGTGCGGCTTCTCGACTCCGGTGCCTATGACGACCTCAAGGGCAAGCCCGTCGTCACCTACTGCACCGGCGGGATCCGCTGCGAGGTGCTGTCGAGCCTGATGACGTCGCGCGGCTTCGGCGAGGTCTACCAGCTCGAGGGCGGCATCGTCCGGTACGGGGAGAAGTACGGCGACGACGGTCTCTGGGACGGATCCTTGTATGTGTTCGACGGCCGCGGTTCCGTCGATTTCTCCGATCACGCGCGGGTCATCGGGGAGTGCGCAGGGTGCGGAGCGGCGACGAAGCGCACCGCGAACTGCCCCGACCCGTCGTGCCGTTCGCAGTTCGTCGTGTGCGAGGCGTGCGACGCCGTCGCGTGCGCCACCCACGCGGCCTGAGCGCCGCGACCGTGGAGGCCCGCTGACGGGCCGAGGTCACACCGCGACGCCGGGTTCGGCGGCGCGAGGGGCGTACAGCGATCGGGGAAGCAGGGTCGCCCGCACACGCGTCGGACGATCCACGCTGCGACGCAGCTGCACGATCACCTCGCGCAACGCCGGAGAGAGGTCGGTCGGGACGTCACCGGATCTGGCGTAGTTCGCCCGCTCGACGGCGTCGGTCAGGCGGCGCATCGCCGCGGGATCCACGTGACTCTCGTCGACCAGCCCGGCGGCCCGCACGCGCGGGGTCTCCGCATCGGACACGGGCAGCAGCAGGTCGATCAGCGTGTCGCGGAGCTCGGCCCAGGCCGCCGCCGGGTCTCCGCGGCGCGCCCTGAGCATCCGACCCCGACGTTCGACGATGCGGATCGCCGCGGGGAGGAGAAGCAGCGCCACCGCGCCGAGCGTCGTGAGCAGCACCGGTGCAGGATCGAGCGTGCGCAGTTCGTCGCCGCTGGCGGAGTCGCCGCCCGCATCGTTCCGATCGATCTCCGGACCCGAGGTCTCTTCCGTCTGCGGCGCCGTGGTCGGTGCGGGCGTGGAGGGGCTCCCGGGGTCGCTGCCCTCGGTGGTGCCAGGGCTGAAGGCGGTCGGAACACCCAGCGACGCGGTGGGTTCGAACGGGATCCAGCCGATGCCGGGGAAGCGGACCTCGGGCCAGGAGTGCAGCTGGTCGCTGGTCACCGAGAAGACCGACTCGGTGCCGCGCTTCTCGTCGGTGAGCGAGCCGGGAAGGTAGCCGACGACGATGCGCACCTGCATGCCGAGGCTCTCCGCCATGAGCGCGAACGCTCCCGCGAAGTGCACGCAGTACCCCGAACGCTCCTCGAGGAACGCGCCGACGGCCTCGGCCCCCGTGCCGTCGAACCCTTCCTCCACCGGGGTCTCCAGGGAGTAGGTGAAGTCCGAGCGGAACCAGTTCTGCAGGGCGATGAGCCGGTCGTAGTCGGTGCTCGCCGCCGCGGTCACCTCGGCGGCGAGTTCATCGACGATGCCGGGCAGCTCGACCGACTCGGTGTCGGGGTCGTTCACCGGAGCGGCGGCGTCGACAGCGCGGATCTGCTCCAGGGTGGGGGCGAGCCGGGATGAGGTGACCGTGTAGTCGTTGCCGACGGCATCCGCACTGCGGGAGAAGAGGGTGCGGTTGTCGGGCGAGACCCGCCAGGAGCCGCTGAGCCCCTGCACATCCGTGGCGGGATACGGCACCGGGAGCCAGGAGCTCGACATGCGCAGCACCCGGATGGAGGTGTTCTGCTCCTCCGTCGCGACGTCCCCGGTCCATTCCGGTGCGCCGAACCCGTCGTCCTGCGACTGGAGATCCCCCTGATCGGGCTGCCACACGCGCCCGTCGAAACGCGAGAGCGTCGTGAGCCGCAGGTACGGAGCGGTGTCGGTCTCCGCCGCGACGGTCAGCACCTCCACCGGATTGGGCTGGCGCAGGTCGTCGCCCAGACGCAGCGAGGCGTCGACCGTCACACCGACCCCCGTGCCGGCCACGCTGGTCGAGAGGGGCAGGGCAGGAGCGATCGCGACGGCTGTGACCAGCGCCGCGGCGCCGACCGCGACGGCGACCGGAGTGGATGAGCGTCGCGGCGATTCCGGATGGCGGCGTGCCGTGAAGCGGAAGAGGAGGAGCACGGTCACGCCGAAGAGCACGAACCAGACGACGTTCGTCTCGCCCAGCGTGACGATCATCGGCACGGCGCCGATGCTGCCGGTGAGGAGGGCGGCCAGCACCGCGGAACGATGCGCTACGAGGTGATCCATCAGGATCGCGACGACGGCGAAGCCGACGCTCATGGCGGCCGCGAGTGCGGGGGAGGCGTCCAGTGGAGCGGAACCGAAGACGACCGCTTCGACCGCCGCGGCGCCGAGCGCCCCGAACAGCGCGATCGTCGTCGAGGTCGGGATGATCCCCAGGAAGGCGGTGTCCCCGGCGATGAGCAGCGTCACGACGGCGACCGCGACCGCGATCTGTCCGGCGAACGTGCCGACATCGCGGAGCCAGGGGGCGCGTCGGCGCAGCAGGCGGCGCAGCAGCATCCCGGTACCGGCGACGGCGATCACGACGAGCAGGACGTCGAACGACCATGCGCCGGGAGAGATCACCGAGGTGTAGGGCCACATCGCGACCATGGTGGCCACGGCGGCCAGGGCGGCCGGGGCGACGACACCGTACGGTTCCTCGCGGTCGCCGTGCCATCGCGGCGATCCCACCGCAGGCGCTGCCGCTGCCGGTGCGGACTGCTCAGCGCGGAACATCGCCGACCCCGATCCGTGCCGAGACGGCGTCTTCCCAGGCCTCGGCGACGTCGGATCCGAGGGGCACCACCGTCCAGCCGTGCGGGGAGGCCGCCTCGATCGCTCCGGGGAGCAGTTCGGTGCTGAACAGCATCGGAGCCGCGGCCCCTGCCGGTCGCAGCAGAGCGGCATCCTCTTCGTCGAGGCGTCCCGTGACGTAGACGAGCGGACCTGGCGGTGATCCTCCGATGAGTGTCGCCAGGTCACGGCTCTCGCCGCGGGGGGCGACCATCGCGAGGGCCACGAGCAGACCGTCGCGGTCGTCCTCATGCCCGCGCAGCGCCCCCAGCAGCATCCCGGCGCTGTCGATCACATCGACGCTGTAGCCCTCCGCCGCGAGGTGCACGGCCGCGGAGGCGCACAGCGACACGGCCGCTTCGAACGCGGGGTCGGCGTCGGCGCCCGGTGACTCCCAGTGGCGGCTGCTGCGGTCGAGCACGACGACGGCGTCGGGGCTGGACTCCTCTTCCTCCTGACGCACCATGAGCTGACCGCGGTGAGCGGTGGCCCGCCAGTGGATGCGACGCATCGAGTCGCCGGGGATGTAGCCGCGCGGCGAGAGATTGTCGCTGCCCTGCCCGAGCCGTGTCGACGAGGTGTGCGCCGTGCCGCCCGCTGCCCCGACCCGCACGGCCAGCGGCGTCAGGGCGAAGACCTCCGGCACCACCGTGATGCTTCTCGTGTCGCCGAACGCCTGCTCGCGCTGCGCGAGGCCGAACGGATCGACGGTGCGCAGCAGCAGAGGCCCCAGTGGCCAGACCCCGCGGCGGATGCCGGTGATCGGATAACTGAGCTGCCCGGTCTCGGAGGGGTACTCCCCGCCGGAGTCTCCCGAGACGGCCGCCGGCAGCACGTCGTGCCACAGTCCCCGCGGCACCCGCAGGGCCCGCAGCGAGAGCCGCACGGTCACCCGTGAGGTCTCCGACACCGTGAGCAGGTCGGTGGATATCTGACGGGTGACTGTTCCGGAGCGACGGGGGAGACGCACGGCGAGGAGCGAGAACAGCGTCAGGGCGGCCAGCAGCACGCCGATGTACAGGAGGATGCGGGTGCCGAGGATGTTGGCCGCGATCATGCAGCCGAGGGCGGCGATGAGCGCACCGGTTCCGCGGAGGGTGAGGGATCGGCGTCGTCGCATCGGGGCCTCGGTCAGGAGCGCGTGGCGACGGGCACCCGCACCCGTTCGACGATCTGGGTCAGCGCCGCTTCGACCGGCTGGGCCCCGGCACGGTGGGCTCCGCGCGCCGGCAGCAGGCGGTGCGCGAGCACGGGGATGAGCAGGGCGGTGATGTCGTCGGGGATGACGAAGTCGCGCCCGTCCAGGGCCGCCCAGACCTTGGCTGCTCTGATCAGCTGCAGCGTCGCCCGCGGGCTCGCACCGAGGTGGAGGTTCGGGTCGGAGCGTGTGGCCTGGGCGAGAGCGACCGTGTAGTCCTCGAGCGCGGGGGCGACGTGGACCGAGCGCGCCCAGGCGATGAGCTGCGAGACGGACGCCGCGTCGGCGACGGGCGACACGGCCTCGAGCGGATTCACGACATCGCGCTGCCGGAGCATGAGCGCCTCGGCGGCGGCATCCGGGTACCCCATGGAGATGCGCATCATGAACCTGTCGCGCTGCGCTTCGGGAAGAGCGTACGTGCCCTCCATCTCGAGCGGGTTCTGGGTCGCCACCACGAGGAAGGGTGTCGGGAGCAGATGGGTCGCGCCGTCGACCGTGACCTGTCCCTCCTCCATCGCCTCGAGCAGCGCGGACTGCGTCTTGGGCGAGGAGCGGTTGATCTCGTCGGCGATCACGATGTGGGCGAACACCGCGCCGCGCTTGAACTCGAACTCCCGGTCGACCGGGTTGTACACCGAGACGCCGGTCACGTCGCCGGGGAGCAGGTCGGGAGTGAACTGGATGCGGCGCACCGTCGCGTCCACGCTGGCGGCGAGGGCCCTGGCGAGCATCGTCTTGCCGACGCCGGGGACGTCTTCGATCAGCAGGTGTCCCTCGGCGAGGAGGCACACGAGGGCGCTGCGCACGGCATCGGGCTTCCCGTCGATCACCTGACCGATGGAGCCGAGGATCGCAGACGTCTGGGCGGCGAACGTGTCGGCGTCGATCATCACCGGGTTCAGGGGGGCGTTCTCTGACATGCGTTCCCTCTCGCGTCGGCGCTGCGATGCGCGTTACTCGATCGTAACCCTGTGCGGCGGCGGGCGCTCTGGCAGGTTCCTTTGAGGATGCGTGCTCGGAGCGGGCGCTGTGCGAAAGCACCGGACGCATCGGGTTAGGATAGGAGACGGCTCTCCGCGTGGCGGCATCCAGGCCAATTCCCCCAGGGCGGAAACGCAGCAAGGGTAACCGGGCTCTGCTGGGTGCGCGGAGAGTCATTTTCTTCGCCCGGACGATGACGCTCGACACGCAGCTTCCTCCGGGGCGCACCTGCGACAATCGTCCGGTGACCGCCACCCCGACGCCGAGACCGACGCATCCGCTCGGCCGCTTCGCCTCGCCGGTGCTCCTGCTCGTCGCGATGTGGGTCGTGCAGTTCGCCGATGCCGTGCTGCCCGGCTCTTTCACCGGATTCGGGTTGCGGTCGTGGGAGATCTCGGGTCTCGGGGGGATCGTGCTCGGTCCGCTCCTGCACGCGAACTGGCAGCACCTGATCGCCAACTCCGTGCCGTTCCTGGTGCTGGGGTGCCTGGTCGCGGTCGAGGGCGCCCGCCGGTTCTGGGCGGTCACCGCGATCGTCGCGGTCGTCGGCGGCCTCGGCACCTGGATCGTCAACGCGCCGGGCACGCTGACGATCGGCGCGTCGGGGCTGGTGTTCGGGTACTTCGGCTACGTCGTGATGCGCGTGTTCGCGCCGGGGCGTGTGGCACACCGCATCCTGTACGCGATCATCGCCGTGGTCGTCGTGGCGCTCTACGGCGGCTCGATGGTCGCCGGGGTGTTCGGCGTCGCGGAGGGGATCTCCTGGCAGGGGCACCTGTTCGGGGCGGTCGGCGGGGGGCTCGCCGCGCTGATCGGACGCCGCCCCCGCGTCGAACGTGGAGCGCTGGCACGATGACGAGGGGACGCGCGGCGCCACGGGCGAAGCGCGCCACCGGGGCGAGGAAGGGCGCAGTGAAGAAGCCCGCGGCGCGCCGCCGCAGCACCGCGAGACGGAGGAGTCCGAGCGCACGGCAGCGGGCGGCGATCCGCGCGCGTCGCCGGAAGACCCTGCAGCGCGTGCTCCTGGCGATCGGGGCCGTCGCCGTGCTCGGGGGCATGCTGGTGCTCATCCCGCGGGGGCTCGCGCACGAACCGGCACCCGTGTGCGTCGACCAGCCGCAGACGCTCCCCGAGGCGGGCATCGAGGGCTGGAGCGGCGCGCAGCTCGAGAACGCGGCGACCATCGTCCGCACCGCGGCCTCCCTCGGGTACCCGAGGGAGGGGCAGGTCCTCGGGGTGATGACCGCGATGGGCGAGAGCAGCCTCCGCAACATCGACTACGGCGACTGGGAGACGCGCGGATTCACGAACCCCGACGGATCCCGCACGTCGAGCATCGGGCTGTTCCAGCAGCAGGACTGGTGGGGGAGCGTCGAGCAGCGGATGGATCCCGCGACGGCGACGACGCTGTTCTTCGAGCGGCTGGGGCGCGTGCCGGACTGGCAGTCGATGGCCCCCTCGCACGCGATCCATCGGGTGCAGGTCAACACCGACCGCGACTACTACGCGCGATTCCAGGCGGATGCGACGGCGGTCGTCGATGCGCTCTCCGGGCCGTGCGGGTGACGATCGCGCAATAGTCCCGGCGATGTTCGGGAGGGGCGGAGGCTGCCGCGCCTAAGCTGAAGCCGTGGCGCAGAGCATCTACATCACCTCGGCCGAAGGCCATACCGGCAAGTCCACGATCGCCCTCGGGGCGCTCGACGCCCTGATGCGCGTATCGCCGCGGGTCGGGGTCTTCCGTCCGATCGCGCGATCCGTCACCGATCGCGACGAGATCCTCGAACTCATGCTCGCCCACGACGGTGTTCACCTCGACTACGAGGACTGCATCGGCGTGACCTACGACGACTTGCGGAGCGACCCTGAGGCCGCACTGGCGACCATCGTGGCGCGGTACAAGGCGGTCGAAGCGCAGTGCGACTCGGTCGTGATCATCGGCAGCGACTACACCGATGTCGCCAGCCCCGCCGAGCACGGGTTCAATGCGAGGATCGCCGCGAATCTCGGCTCGCCCGTGCTCCTCGTGCTCAGCGGCCGCGACCAGCAGCGCCAGGCCGAGCAGCTCGGCACCACGACGGCCCGCACCGCCGCTGCCGTCGCCCAGATCGCCGCGCTCGCCCTCTCCGAGCTCAGGCAGGAACGTGCGGAGCTGTTCGCCGTTGCCGTGAACCGCGCCGACCCCGAAGCCCTCGACGCCATCGTCGAGACCGTCGAAGCCGCCCTCCCGCAGGAGCGCACCCCGGTCTGGGCCATCCCGGAGGACCGCGCGCTGGTCGCCCCCTCGATCCGCGGCATCCTGGCCGCCGTCGACGGGACCCTGCTCAAGGGCGACGACGACCGGCTGACGCGAGAGGCGCTGACGATCGTCGTCGCGGGGATGTCGATGGTGAACGTGCTGCCGCGGCTCACGGAAGAGGCCGTCGTCGTGATTCCCGCGGATCGCACCGAGGTGCTGCTCGCCGCGCTGCTGGCCGACTCCTCGGGGACGTTCCCGCGGATCGCTGGCATCATCCTCAACGGCCCCTTCCCGTTGCCGGAGCCGATCGTGAAGCTGCTCGACGGGTTCGCGTCGTCAGTGCCGATCATCACGACAGACCTCGGCACCTACGACACGGCCGTGCGCGTGATGAGCACCCGCGGGCGCATCTCTGCCGACTCGCGCAGTCGCTACGACCGGGCGTTGGGACTGTTCCAGGCGCACGTCGACATCGCCGAGTTCACGGAACAGCTCGGGCTCGCCGAAGCGCACGTCGTCACGCCGCTGATGTTCCAGTACGGCCTCATCGAGCGGGCCAGAGCCGACCGTCGCCGCATCGTCCTGCCGGAAGGAGAAGACGATCGCATCCTGCGCGCTGCGGCCACGGTGCTCGCGCGTGACATCGCCGACCTGACGATCCTCGGCGACGAGGCGTCCGTCCGTGCGCGCGCCGCCGAGCTCGGCGTCGACATCGCCGCGGCGCAGGTGCTCAGCCCGACCGACCCCGAGCTGGTCGAGCGGTTCGCCGCCGAGTACGCGCGGCTGCGCGCCCACAAGGGCATCACGGTCGCCCAGGCTGCGGACACCGTGACCGACGTGTCGTACTTCGGCACGATGATGGTGCACACGGGTCTCGCCGACGGCATGGTGTCCGGTGCGACGCATACGACCGCGCATACGATCCGGCCGTCGTTCGAGATCATCAAGACCAAGCCGGGCGTGAATGTGGTCTCCAGCGTGTTCCTGATGGCGCTCGCCGACCGGGTCCTCGTGTACGGGGACTGCGCGGTGATCCCCGACCCCACGAGCGAGCAGCTCGCGGACATCGCGATCTCGTCCGCGACGACCGCCCGCCAGTTCGGCATCGATCCGCGCGTGGCGATGCTGTCGTACTCGACGGGGGAGTCCGGGTCGGGCGCCGACGTCGACAAGGTCCGCGCCGCGACCGCCCTCGTCCGCGAGCGCGCGCCCGAGCTGCCTGTCGAGGGCCCGATCCAGTACGACGCGGCGGCGGATGCGGCGGTCGCCAAGGCCAAGCTCCCCGACTCCGCCGTGGCGGGGAGGGCGACGGTCTTCGTGTTCCCCGATCTGAACACCGGCAACAACACCTACAAGGCCGTGCAGCGCTCCGCGGGAGCGGTCGCGATCGGACCCGTGCTGCAGGGACTCAACAAGCCCATCAACGACCTGTCCCGCGGCGCTCTCGTCGACGACATCGTCAACACGGTCGCGATCACGGCGATCCAGGCGCAGGGAGCTGCGGCGTGAGTGCGATCCTCGTCATCAACAGCGGGTCCTCCTCGTTGAAGTACAGCCTGATCGACATCGAGCAGGAGGATCTGCTCGCGAACGGGCTGATCGAGCGCATCGGTCAGGAAGCGAGCCCGGTCGCCCACACCGTGCGGCCGGCGAGCGGGGCGGAGGCCGCGCCCACCATGCTCGACGCGACCTACCGCAGCGAGCGTCCGATCCCCGACCACGCCACGGCGTTCGAGGTCATGCGGGAGCAGTTCGCCGAACACGGCCCCTCGCTCGAGGAGCACCCTCCGGTCGCAGTCGGTCATCGCGTGGTCCACGGTGGGGCCCGCTTCTATGCGCCGACGCCGATCGACGCCGATGTGGAGCGGCAGATCGACGAGCTCGCGGTGCTCGCGCCGCTGCACAACCCCGCGAACCTGGCCGGGATCCGCGCGGCGCGCGCCGTGTTCGACCGTGTGCCGCATGTCGCGGTGTTCGACACGGCGTTCCACCAGACCCTCCCGCCCGCGGCCTACACGTACGCGATCGACGCGGCGCTCGCCGCAGAGCACCGGGTGCGGCGCTACGGCTTCCACGGCACCAGCCACCAGTACGTGAGCGAAGCGGCCGCAGGGTTCCTGGGCCGCGACCCCGCCGGGCTCCGGCAGATCGTGTTCCACCTCGGCAACGGTGCCTCCGTGACCGCCGTCGACGGCGGTCGGTCGGTGGAGACCTCGATGGGGCTCACCCCGCTGGAGGGCCTCGTGATGGGGACCAGGTCGGGCGACATCGACCCCGCAGCGCTCGTGCACCTCTCGCGGCGTGCCGGCCTCTCGATCGACGACCTCGACGCGCTGCTCAACACCCGCAGCGGTCTGGCGGGGCTCGCCGGTCGCAGCGACATGCGCGACATCCTCGCGGGCGTCGAGGCGGGGGACGACGCCGCGACACTCGCGTTCGACGTGTACGTTCATCGACTGCGCGCCTATGCGGGCGCGTACATCGCGCAGCTCGGGGGAGTGGACGTCATCTCCTTCACGGCCGGCGTCGGCGAGAACGCGGCACCCGTGCGGGCCGCGGCGATGGCGACGCTCGGGTTCGCCGGCGTCGAGATCGACCGGACCAGGAACGAAGCCCGTGAGCGCGGCATCCGCCGGATCTCCTCCGACGCGTCGGCCGTGACGGTCCTCGTCGTGCCGACCGACGAGGAGCTGCAGATCGCGCGTCAGACCGCCGCTTTGCTCTGACCCTCCCGCAGGGGTTACCCCCTGGCGCGCGACCGCATTACGCTGGCACAGTGGCACGGAGAGGTGCCGGCCCGCTGATCGCCCTTCTCCCTGGAGGCTCTGTGCCAGAAGCACTGCCCGACCTGTTCCACGCCGACGGCGTGCTCTTCGATCTCGACGGCGTCCTCACCCCGACCGCCGAGGTCCACATGCGGGCGTGGCAGGCCGTGTTCGACGACGTGTTCGCGCGCTGGGACATCACTCCGCCGTACACGGATGCCGACTACTACGACTACGTCGACGGCAAGAAGCGCTACGACGGCGTCGCGAGTCTGCTGCGCAGCCGCAACGTCGAAGTGCCGTGGGGTCAGGTCGACGACGAGCCCTCGGCGGAGACGGTGTGCGGCATCGGCAACCGCAAGAACGCCGCGTTCGCGGCAGCCCTGCGCGGTCAGGGCATCGCGGCGTACCCCGGCTCGCTCGCGCTCGTCGAGAGCCTGCACGCGGCCGGCATCCCGCTGGGCGTCGTGTCGAGCTCCAAGAACGCCGAAGAGGTCCTGGGGGCGGCCGGCATCCGCTCCTTCTTCCTGGTCGTCGTGGACGGCGTCGTCGCCGAACGCGATGGTCTCGCGTCCAAGCCCGCCGCCGACATGTTCGCCGCCGGAGCCGTCGCCCTCGGCGTCGACCCCTCGCGCTCCGTCGCCGTGGAAGACGCCACCTCCGGCGCCGCCTCGGCCGCGGCGGCCGGCTTCGCTGACGTCGTCGGCGTCGACCGCGGCGCGGGTGCCGACGCGCTCCGCGCGGCAGGCGCCACCGTGGTGGTCGACGACCTCGCCGTCCTCATCCCCGCTTCCCGCACCGATACCCCGGAGACCGCATGATCGATCGCGACCGCTTCCCCGTCGACCCGTGGCGCCTGATCGACACGCACTACTCGGAGGAGGGCGTCGGCGAGACGCTGTTCTCCGTCGGCAACGGCTACCTCGGTCTTCGGGGCAACCACATCGAGGGTCGCGGCGCCCAGGAGCACGGCACGTTCATCAACGGGTTGCACGAGACCTGGCCGATCCGGCACGCGGAGCAGGCTTACGGCTTCGCGGAGGTCGGACAGACGATCGTCAACGCCCCGGATGCCAAGGTCATGCGCGTGTACGTCGACGACGAGCCGATCTCGCTCGATGACGCGGACGTGCGGGAGTACCGGCGCACCCTCGACATGCGCACCGGGGTGCTGGAGCGCCACGTGGTGTGGGAGACGCCGTCGGGCAAGCGGGTGCGGATGCGCGATGAGCGCATCGTGAGCTTCGAGGAGCGCCATCTCGCCGTCCTCCGGCTCGAGGTCGTCGTGGAGAACTCCGACGCGCCGGTCACGATCAGCTGTCAGCTGCTGAACCGGCAGGACGGCGCCGGGGTGTACGCGGGCACGCCGATCGGCACCAAGGGCGCCGCGTTCGACCCTCGCAAGGCCGAGAAGATCGCCGATCGCGTGCTGGAGCCGGCCGAACACTGGCAGGACGGGCTGCGCTCCGCGCTGTCCTACCGCGTTGCGGACTCCGGGATGACGGTCGCCGTCGTCGCCGACCACGTCGTCGAGACCGAGAACGAGTACAACGCCCGGACGCTCGTGGAGCCCGACATCGCGAAGAACGTCTTCCGCGTGCAGGCGAAGGCGGGCGTCCCGATCACTGTCACCAAGCTCGTGAGCTACCACACCTCGCGAGGGGTGCCTCCGCGGGAGCTCGTCGACCGCTGCCGTCGTTCGCTCGACCGCGCTGCCGACGAGGGCGTCGAGACGGTCTTCACGCGGCAGCGGGAGTGGCTCGACGCGTTCTGGGAGCGCAGCGATGTGCAGATCGGCGGACGCGACGACCTGCAGCAGGCCACGCGGTGGTGCCTGTTCCAGCTCGCGCAGGCATCCGCCCGCGCCGATGGTGCCGGCGTGCCTGCCAAGGGCGTGTCGGGCTCTGGCTACAGCGGCCACTACTTCTGGGACACCGAGATCTACGTGCTCCCCTTCCTCACCTACACCTCGCCGCGGTGGGCGTACAACGCGCTCCGCGCGCGAGTGAAGATGCTGCCGGCCGCTCGTCGTCGCGCCGCGCAGCTCAACGAAGCCGGCGCGCTCTTCCCGTGGCGCACGATCAACGGCGAGGAGGCCTCGGCGTACTACGCAGCCGGCACCGCGCAGTACCACATCAACGCCGACATCAGCTTCGCACTGGGCAAGTACGTGCGCGCCACGGGCGACGAGGAGTTCCTGCGCCGCGAGGGCGCCGACATCGCGATCGAGACAGCGCGGCTGTGGGCGACTCTCGGCTTCTGGCGCGCGACACGCCTGGTGGAGGAGGCGGACGCCGGCGACGGCCTGGAGACGTTCCACATCCACGGCGTCACCGGTCCCGACGAGTACACGACCGTCGTGAACGACAACCTCTACACGAACGTCATGGCACGCTACAACCTCCGCTACGCGGCCAAGGTCGTGCGCGAGATCCGGCAGAGCTACCCCGACGACTACGTGAAGCTGGTCGACCGCACCGGGCTCGGTGTCGGCGAGGCCGAGGCGTGGGAGCGCGCGGCGGAGGCCATGTACATCCCCTACAGCGAGGGTCTCGGCATCCATCCCCAGGACTCGCTGTTCCTCGAGCGCGAGGTGTGGGACCTCGCCAACACGCCTGCCGAGCAGCGGCCCCTGCTGCTGCACTTCCACCCGCTGGTCATCTACCGCTTCCAGGTGCTCAAGCAGGCGGATGTCGTGCTCGCGCTGTTCCTGCAGGGCAACCACTTCACGCCGGAGGAGAAGAAGGCGGACTTCGACTACTACGATCCGCTGACAACGGGCGACTCGACGCTGTCGGCGGTCGTCCAGTCGATCCTCGCCGCCGAGGTGGGCTACCAGGACCTCGCGCAGAAGTACTTCGAGCAGTCGCTCTTCGTCGACCTGCACGACCTGCACCACAACGCGGCTGACGGCGTGCACGTGGCCTCGGCCGGCGGGGTGTGGACCGCGCTGGTGTGCGGCTTCGGCGGCATGCGCGACTACGCGGGCGACCTGAGCTTCGACCCTCGGCTGCCCGCGGACTGGCCGTCGCTGTCGTTCCCGCTGCAGTGGCAGGGATCGACGCTGCACGTCACCGTCACCAGGGACGAGCTGCGCGTGCAGGTGCGCAGCGGCCCCCCGGTGCCGTTCAGCGTGCGAGACACCGCGTACTTCGCGACCGTGGAGGATGCGGCCGTCGTGCCGCTCGCCGATCAGGGTCCGCGGATCCCCGGACGACCGACGCTGCGGCAGTTCGCCGACGCCCGCCGCGAGGACGGGACGCGCATGTCCGCATCCGTCCCCGTGATCACGACGGCGATCCCGGTGATCGAGCCGATCGACTGATCGCTCGGCCCGCCGAAGGTCGGTGGCACGCCTTAGGCTGTTGTGGTGACCACAGCCCTCTACCGCCGCTACCGACCCGAGACGTTCGGCGAGATGATCGGGCAGTCGCAGGTGACCGATCCCCTCATGACGGCGCTGCGCGGAGACCGGGTCGGCCATGCCTATCTGTTCTCCGGCCCCCGTGGCTGCGGCAAGACGACATCGGCCCGCATCCTCGCGCGCTGCCTGAACTGCGCCGAGGGCCCGACCGACGTCCCGTGCGGCACCTGCCCGAGCTGCGTCGAGCTGTCCCGTGCCGGAGGCGGCTCCCTCGACGTGGTCGAGATCGATGCCGCGAGCCACAACGGCGTCGACGACGCGCGTGATCTGCGCGAACGGGCGACCTTCGCGCCCAGCCGCGACCGCTTCAAGATCTTCATCCTCGACGAGGCGCACATGGTCACCCCGCAGGGGTTCAACGCGCTGCTCAAGCTCGTCGAAGAGCCGCCGGAGCACGTCAAGTTCATCTTCGCGACGACCGAGCCCGAGAAGGTGCTCGGCACGATCCGCTCCCGCACGCACCACTACCCGTTCCGACTCGTGCCGCCTGCCGCGATGCTCGAGTACATCGCCAAGCTGTGCGCCGAAGAGGGCGTGATCGTCGAGCAGGGCGTGCTTCCGCTCGTGGTCCGCGCCGGCGGAGGATCCCCCCGAGACACGCTCTCGCTGCTCGACCAGCTGATCGCCGGTTCCGATGCGCCGGCCGGTTCCGAGACCGTCACTGTCGGCTATGCCCGCGCCGTCTCCCTCCTCGGGTACACGCATGCCGCCCTGCTCGATGAGATCGTCGACGCGCTCGCCGCAGGGGATGCGGCCTCCGCCTTCCCTGCCATCGACCGCGTCGTGCAGACCGGTCAGGACCCTCGCCGCTTCGTCGACGACCTGCTCGAGCGTCTGCGCGACCTCATCGTCATCGCCGCCGTCGGCGCGGGGGCCTCGGCCGTCCTGCGCGGCATCGCCGAAGACGACCTGGAGCGTATGCGCGGCCAGGCTCAGGCCTTCGGCTCGGCGCGACTCTCGCGTACGGCCGATGTGGTCAGCACCGCACTCGACGACATGTCGGGTGCGACATCGCCGCGTCTGCACCTCGAGCTCATGGTGGCGCGAGTGCTCGCCGGGGCGCCGGATGCTGCGGCCCCGGCTGCAGCGACCCCCGCGCTCGATCGTGGTGCCGCACCGACGCGCGCGGCCGCCGCTGCGCCGACCGCGGCTGCTCCGGCATCCGCTCCCGCTCCCGCACCGGCTGCGACGGACGCGACACCTGCTGCCGCTCCGGCACCTGCGGCAGCTCCGGCACCTGCGGCAGCTCCGGCGGCCGACACTGCCGCGGAGCAGGGCCAGACCCCTGATCGTGCCGCGACTCCGACCCCGGAACCCGTCGCGGAGCCGAGCATCCCTCAGGGGCCGGTGACGTTCGAGCGCATCACCGCGTCGTGGCCTGCGGTGCTCACGCGCCTCGAGGGCATCAGCCGCACGTCGTGGTTGCTGGCGACGGCTGTGCAGCCGCTGGCCTACGTCACCGAGACCGAGGTGCTGACCCTCGGGTTCACGAGCCAGCACGACGTCGCGAAGTTCAAGGGCACGACTCCGGGCTCAGGGCCGTCCGACCACCTCCGTTCCGCGATCGAGCACGAGCTCGGTGTGCGGGTCAAATACCTCCCCGCGCCGATGCCGGCCGGTGGTGCACCGCGGCAGTCAGCAGCGTCCCGACCCTCTGCGCCCGCCGATTCCGCTCCTGCATCGGAGCCTGCGTCAGCGGGGTCCTCCCTGCCGCGAGTCCGCAGCGCCTCGGCATCCCCGGTGACGGAATGGGCGGTCGCTCCCATCCCCACCGCTCAGGCCGAAACATCGAGCAGTCCGTCCGTTCCTTCGTCGCCGCTTCCGGTCGATGAGGAGCCCGAAGAGGTCGAGGCGGCGGCGTCGGCTCCGATCCCGCCTTCCGACGGCGCGGTCGACAGCGACGAGCCCCCGCTCCCCGGAGACGACGAGGCGCCGGCGTTCGACGACGAGCCGCCGTACGACCCTTCGTATGAGCCGCCGCTGACCCCTCGCGCCGCTCCCGAGCGCGCCGCTCCCGAGCGCGCCGCTCCGCAGGCGCAGCGCTCGACGGTATCGGCTCCGGTCGTCGTCGAGCGCGCTCCCTCGGTCGGGGGAGTCCAGCGCTACGGGGAGGCCGTGATCCGCCAGGTGCTCGGCGCGACGTTCCTTCGCGAAGAGCCCTACGAGCCCCCGACGAGGTTCTCCTGATGTACGACGGCATCGTTCAAGAGCTGATCGACGAGTTCGGTCGACTCCCCGGCATCGGCCCCAAGTCCGCCCAGCGGATCGCGTTCCACATCCTCCAGACGCCGACGTTCGACGTCGCGCGTCTCGCCGAGCTGCTCAGCGAGATCCGCACGAGGGTGCGGTTCTGCGAGATCTGCGGGAACGTCGCGGAACAGGAGCGCTGCGCGATCTGCCGAGACCCCCGTCGCAGCCAGGCCCTGATCTGCGTCGTCGAAGACGCGAAAGACGTCGCGGCCATCGAGCGGACGCGCGAGTTCCGCGGGCTCTATCACGTGCTCGGCGGTGCCATCAGCCCGATCGCGGGCATCGGGCCCGACGACCTTCGCATCGCCCAGCTCATGACGCGACTCGCCGACGGCACCGTGCAAGAGGTGATCCTCGCCACGAACCCGAACCTCGAGGGGGAGGCGACCGCGAGCTACCTGAGCCGTCTGCTGACCACGATGCAGATCACGGTGTCGCGGCTCGCGTCGGGGCTGCCCGTCGGTGGCGACCTCGAGTACGCCGATGAGGTCACACTCGGGCGGGCGTTCGAGGGCCGGCGCGTCCTGTGACCCCGAGCGCCGGCTTCTCTCGTCGCGGCTGGCTGCTGTTCGGGGCCATGGCTCTGCTGTGGGGCGTCCCCTACCTGTTCATCAGCGTCGCGGTCGAGTCGTTCTCGCCGCCGGCGATCGTTGCAGGGCGCACACTCCTCGCGGCACTCCTGCTGCTGCCGTTCGCGATCCGGAGCGGGGCGCTGCGTGCGGCACTGAGGCACTGGCCGTGGGTGCTGGCCTTCGGCGCGGTGGAGATGGCGGGCCCCTTCCTGTTGCTCGGCCATGCCGAGATGACGCTCCCATCCGGCATGACGGGCCTGCTCGTGGCGACCGTTCCGCTGTTCGCTGCGCTGATCGCTCTCGGCGGAGGCGACCGCGGGGTGCTCCGGCCTGCTCGAGGTATCGGCCTGCTCGTCGGGTTCGTCGGCGTCGCGATCGTGGTGGCGGGCCCCGGGCTCTTCGGAGGCGAGGTCAGTCTGCTCGCGGCGGGCGAGGTCCTGCTGGTCGCCGTGTTCTACGCGATCGCCCCGTTCATCGTGGCGCGCAAGCTGAACGACGTCCCTTCGCTGGGCACCATCACGTTGTCGCTGCTGATGATCGGCGTCTTCTACCTGCCGATCGGCGCGTTGACCCAACATCAGCTCCCCACGCTCCCGTCCATCGTCGCGCTCCTCGCTCTCGCGGTGATCTGCACGGCTGTGGCGTTCCTGGCGTTCTTCGCTCTCATCCGCGAGGTCGGACCGGCCCGCGCCCCGCTGTTCACCTACGTCAACCCGGTGGTCGCGATCGTCCTCGGAGCGATCGTGCTCGCCGAACCTCTGACGCCGGGGCTGCTCATCGGGTTCCCGCTGATCATCATCGGATGCTGGTTCGCGGCCACCGGCGGGCGTCTCCGCCCCGTCACCCCCGAGGCTCTCCCTCCCACCCCCTGACCCCCGCGCCCGCATCCGCTCGGCACCGCGCGCGGGCGACACATGCGCGACGGGGCATACGCCTGCTCCGTAGAATGAGCGTGGGCGGATCCGCCCGACATCCCAGGGAGTGAACGTGGCCCTCATCGTGCAGAAGTACGGCGGCTCGTCCGTCGCCGACGCAGAGAGCATCAAGCGCGTCGCGAAGCGCATCGTCGACACCCGTCGCGCCGGACACGACGTCGTCGTGGCCGTCAGTGCCATGGGCGACACGACCGACGAGCTGCTCGACCTCGCCAATGAGGTCGCGCCCATCCCCGCGCCGCGCGAGCTCGACATGCTCCTCTCCAGCGGGGAGCGCATCTCGATGGCGCTGCTGGCCATGGCCATCCACTCGATGGGCTTCGAGGCCCGCTCGTTCACGGGCAGCCAGGCGGGCATGATCACCGACTCGCAGCACGGCGCGGCCCGCATCGTCGACGTCACCCCCATCCGTCTGCGCGAAGCGCTCGACGAGGGTGCGATCGTGATCGTCGCCGGATTCCAGGGTTTCAACCGCGATACCCGCGACATCACCACGCTCGGTCGCGGCGGCTCCGACACCACCGCCGTCGCCCTCGCCGCCGCGCTCGACGCCGACGTGTGCGAGATCTACAGCGATGTGGACGGCATCTTCACCGCCGATCCGCGCGTCATCCCGAAGGCGCAGAAGCTCGATCACGTCTCCAGCGAGGAGATGCTCGAGCTCGCCGCCAACGGCGCCAAGGTGCTCTACATCCGCGCTGTCGAGTACGCACGCCGTCACGGCGTCCTGATTCACGCTCGGTCGACGTTCTCGTCGGCCGAGGGTACATACGTTCTGGGCGAGGGCATGAAGAACCCTCGCGAAGCCGAGGGAGCAGTCATGGAAGAACCGATCGTCGCCGGCGTAGCCACCGACTTCAGCCAGGCCAAGATCACGGTCGCGGGCGTGCCGGACGTTCCGGGCAAGGCCGCCGAGATCTTCAAGATCGTCGCCAAGTCCGGCGCCAACGTCGACATGATCGTGCAGAACGTGTCGGCCACCGGACGCACCGACATCTCCTTCACCGTCCCGAAGGCGGATGCCGCCGCGGCGCTCAAGGCCCTCGCCGGCGACCAGACCGAGGTCGGCTTCCAGAACCTCATCCACGACGACCAGATCGGCAAGCTGTCGGTGGTCGGCGCGGGGATGCGCACGCACTCCGGTGTCTCGGCGACCCTGTTCGAGGCGCTGTCAGCCGGCGGCATCAACATCGAGATGATCTCCACGTCGGAGATCCGCATCTCGGTGGTGCTCCGCGACACCGACCTGACCGAGGCGGCGCGCACCGTGCACACCGCCTACGGTCTCGACGGCGACGCCGAGGCCACGGTCCACGCCGGCACCGGCCGCTGATCCGACCCGGCACCTCCTTCTCACACGGCTGTCGCATCAGGCGATCCCGCCGAATCAGGCGCGCGCGGCCGACATCCGCCTGATCCCGCGTGATGGCCTGTTCTCGAGATGGAACTTCATCGGTGCCCGGGGCGACATGCGGGTGGCCCCCAGCCGCATCCGACCGCGATAGACTCACCGAAACCTGACACCGGCGCCAGGCGCAGCCTCAGCATCCCGACGCCGCGCCCGAAGCCTCGTACGCAGTACCGCACGACGCCAAGGAACCTCATGACCCGCATCTCCGAATCAGGACTCTCCGTCGCCATCGTCGGCGCCACCGGCCAGGTGGGCACCGTGATGCGCGAGATTCTCGCCGAGCGGTCTTTCCCGATCCGCGATCTGCGCTTGTTCTCCTCGGCGCGCTCCGCCGGTACCGCGATCGAGTTCGGCGGCGCGACCGTGATCGTCGAAGACGTCGAGACGGCGGATGCCGCGGGCATCGACATCGCCCTGTTCTCCGCCGGTGCCACCGCGAGCCGGGCCTACGCACCGCGCTTCGCCGCCGCCGGCGCCGTGGTCGTCGACAACTCCAGCGCGTGGCGGATGGACCCCGAGGTGCCGCTCGTCGTCAGCGAGGTCAACCCGCACGCGATCGACGACCGGCCCAAGGGCATCATCGCGAATCCGAACTGCACCACGATGGCCGCGATGCCGGTGCTCAAGGTCCTCGACGCGGAGGCGGGCCTCGAGCGTCTGATCGTGTCCACCTATCAGGCCGTGTCCGGCTCCGGTCTCGCCGGCGCCCAGGAGCTGCTCGGCCAGGTCGAGGGCGTCCTCGCGCAGGGCGACACCCTGCGGCTCGTGCACGACGGCTCCGCGATCGACTTCCCCGAGCCCGAGAAGTACGTCGCCCCGATCGCGTTCGACGTGATCCCGTTCGCCGGCAACCTCGTCGACGACGGCGACAACGAGACCGACGAGGAGAAGAAGCTCCGCAACGAGAGCCGCAAGATCCTCGAGCTCCCCGACCTCCGCGTCGCCGGTACGTGCGTGCGGGTCCCGGTCTTCACCGGTCACTCGCTCTCGATCCACGTCGAGTTCGCGCGCGACATCACGCCGGAGCGTGCTCGCGAGGTCTTGAGCGCGGCGCCCGGTGTCGTGCTCGACGAGGTGCCGACGCCGCTCCAGGCCGCAGGCAAGGACCCGAGCTTCGTCGGCCGGATCCGCGCCGACCAGTCCGCGCCCGAGGGCAAGGGGCTCGTGCTCTTCGTCAGCAACGACAACCTCCGCAAGGGCGCAGCGCTGAATGCCGTCCAGATCGCCGAGGTGCTCGCGGAGCGTCTCGCGCCGGTGAGCTGAGTCCCCGCGCTCCGATGCCGTCGCATGGTCTGCGGCGGCGCGCCCGCGAACTAGACTGGTTCGGTGACTGAAAACGTCGATGTCGTCCTGATCGGCGGTGGCATCATGAGCGCCACCCTGGGTACTCTGCTGCACGAGCTGCAGCCGGAGTGGAAGATCGTCGCGTTCGAGCGACTCTCGGATGTGGCCCAGGAGAGTTCGAACCCGTGGAACAACGCCGGCACGGGTCACGCCGCCCTGTGCGAGTTGAACTACATGCCGCAGCAGGGCGATGCCCCGCTCGACCCCGCCAAGGCGGTGTCGATCAACGAGCAGTTCCAGCAGAGCCGTCAGTTCTGGTCGTCGCTGGTGGAGAAGGGCGTGCTCGACGCGCCGTCCACCTTCATCAACGCCACCCCGCACATGACGTTCGTGCGCGGCGAGAAGGACGTGGCCTACCTCAAGGCCCGCTACGAGGTCCTCAAGGAGCAGCCGCTGTTCGCTGGAATCGAGTACAGCGAGGACTCCCGCGTCATCAACACCTGGGCGCCCCTGCTCATGCAGCATCGGCGCAAGGGTGAGCCGTTCGCCGCGACCCGCGTGCCGGCGGGAACCGACGTCGACTTCGGCGCGCTCACGCATCAGCTCTTCGACCACCTCACCGACTCCGGCGTCACGCTGCGCACGAACCACGAGGTGCGCAGCCTGAAGAAGCAGAAGGACGGCACCTGGCTGGTCAAGTACCGCAACAGCATCGGGCACACCCCGAACGAGGTCAGAGCGCGCTTCGTGTTCGTCGGCGCCGGCGGCTGGGCCCTCAAGCTGCTGCAGAACTCCGGCATCCCCGAGATCAAGGGCTACGGCGTCTTCCCGATCGGCGGCCAGTTCCTCAAGACCAGCAACCCGAAGATCGTCGCGCAGCACAAGGCCAAGGTCTACTCCCAGGCGTCGGTCGGCGCGCCGCCGATGTCGGTGCCGCACCTCGACACGCGCGTCGTCGACGGCGAGTCCTCGCTCATGTTCGGTCCGTTCGCGACGTTCAGCCCCAAGTTCCTGAAGAACGGCTCGATGCTCGACATCGTGTCGCAGGTGCGCGCGCACAACCTTCTCCCGATGCTGCAGGTCGCCGTCAAGAACCCCGACCTCATCACCTACCTGATCGGCGAGCTGCTGAAGAACCACGCCAAGAAGGTCGACAGCCTGCGCACGTTCATGCCCACGGCGAAGGATGAGGATTGGACGCTCATCGACGCGGGACAACGTGCCCAGGTCATGAAGAAAGACCCGAAGAAGGGCGGCATCCTCCAGTTCGGCACCGAGGTCGTCGCAGCCTCGGACGGGTCGATCGCCGGTCTTCTCGGGGCCTCGCCCGGCGCGTCGACGGCCGTGCCGATCATGCTCGACCTGCTCAAGAAGTGCTTCCCGGCGGAGTATCCCGGGTGGGAGCCCGACCTTCGTGCGCTCATCCCCACCTTCGGCAAGAAGCTGAACGATGATGCGGCGCTGGCGGAGGAGTCGACCGAAGCGACCGCCGCCGCCCTCGGCATCAACGTCTGAGGTCGCACCGTGGCGAAGCTCTACTTCCGCTACGGCGCGATGAACTCGGGCAAGTCGACCGCTCTGCTCCAGGCGGCGTACAACTATGAGGAGCGCGGGCAGCACGTGCTGCTGGCGAAGCCGGCGATCGACACCAAGGGGGCGTCGGAGATCGAGAGCAGGCTCGGTGTCACCCGCCCTGTCGACTTCCTGATCGCTCCCGACGACGACGCGCGCGTGCTGTTCGCGGAGCACCGGCAGCGGCTGCAGCATGCGTCCGACGACGCGCTGCTTCCCGGCAGGCCGAGCGATGTGGCCTGCCTGCTCATCGACGAGGCGCAGTTCCTCACTCCGAGCCAGGTCGACGACCTCTTCCGCATCGCAGTGGAAGACGGCATCCCGGTCATGGCCTACGGCATCCGCAACGACTTCCTCACCCATGCGTTCCCCGGATCCGCGCGTCTGCTGGCGATCGCGCACTCGCTGGAGGAGCTCAAGACGATCTGCCGCTGCGGGCGGAAGGCCGTGTTCAACGGTCGCGTCGTCGGAGGACGATTCGTGTTCGACGGAGACCAGGTCGCGATCGATGAGGGTGCGGTCGGCACCGCGTCGCCGGAGCTCACCACCTATGAGTCGCTGTGCGGCACCTGCTACCTCGAGGAGTCCGGCGGCCGCCTGGGCTGATCCCTCCGACGTCGTCCGAGCGCATCCCGTCTGCGGGGTGCGCTCGTTTGCGTGGTCTGACCACACGGGGTAGCCTGTGGTCAGACCACAGGAGGACGTATGGCCGACCAGCCGACGCGCGCATGGCAGCTCGTGCTCGAGCACATCGAGCGCGACCTCCTCGACGGCCGCCTCGGGCCGGGCGACCGCCTGCCATCGGAGCGCGACCTCGCCACTGCTCTCGGCGTCGGTCGATCGAGCGTGCGCGAGGCGTTCCGCGTCCTCGAGGTCATGGGCCTCATCCGCACCGCGACCGGGTCGGGCCCGCAGTCCGGTGCGATCGTCATCGCCACTCCGACCGGGGGGATGTCGGCCCTGCTCCGGTTGCAGGTCGCGGCTCAGGGCTTCCCCCTCGATCACGTCGTGCGCACGCGACTCGTGCTCGAAGACGCCGTCGTCGCCGAGATGGCCGCGGCCCCGCAGCGCGACACAGCGCACGCCCATCGGCTGCTCCAGGCGATGGATGCCCCGGAGCTCGCGCCGGAGGAGTTCCTCGCGCTCGACGCCCAGCTGCACCTCTCCCTCGCTGAGGCGAGCGGGAACACGGTCATCGCCGCGATGATGGCCGGCTTGCGTTCCTCGATCGAGTCTTACGTGCAGGCGGGCGTCTCCGCGATCCCGGATTGGGAGGCGATGGCCGCGAGCCTCCGTGCGGAGCATCGCGCCCTGGTGTCGGCGATCGATGCCGGCGACGTCGACGCCGCTCGCGCCCTCGTGCGCACGCACATCACCGGCTATTACACGTCTGCGGGCCTCACCCGCGACATCTCATCCCCGAACCGAGAGGCAGACCATGGTGCAGCGCCAGCTCCCCAACCCCGCTGAGCTCCTCGAGCTCATGAAGTTCAAGAAGCCGGAGCTCGACGGCAGGAAGCGCCGCCTCGACGCCGCGCTGACGATCAACGATCTGCGGACGATCGCCAAGCGCCGGACCCCGAAGGCGGCGTTCGACTACACCGACGGCGCCGCAGAGGGTGAGCTCTCCCTCACGCGGGCGCGTCAGGCTTTCCAGGATGTGGAGTTCCACCCGGGGATCCTGCGCCCTGCGCCCGACGTCGACACGAGCGTGGAGATCCTCGGCGGTCCGTCGGCTCTGCCGTTCGGCATCGCTCCGACGGGTTTCACACGCCTGATGCAGACCGAGGGCGAGGTCGCCGGAGCGGGCGCGGCGGCTGCCGCCGGCATCCCGTTCACCCTCTCCACCCTCGGCACCACGTCGATCGAGGGCGTGAAGGCCGCCAACCCGCACGGGCGCAACTGGTTCCAGCTCTACGTCATGCGCGACCGCGAGATCTCGTACGAACTCACCCGTCGCGCGGCGGCCGCCGGCTTCGACACCCTGCAGTTCACCGTCGACACTCCCGTCGCCGGTGCGCGACTGCGCGACAAGCGCAACGGGTTCAGCATCCCGCCGCAGCTCACCCTGGGCACGATCATCAACGCGATCCCGCGCCCCTGGTGGTGGTTCGACTTCCTGACGACGCCGAAGCTGGAGTTCGCCTCGCTGAGCACCACGGGCGGCACGGTCGGCGAGCTTCTGGACGCGGCGATGGATCCGACGATCAGCTATGACGACCTCGCGGTCATCCGTGACATCTGGCCAGGCAAGATCATCATCAAGGGCGTGCAGAACGTGGAGGACTCCGTGCGGCTGCGCGACGAGGGGGTCGACGGCATCGTGCTGTCGAACCACGGCGGCCGTCAGCTCGACCGTGCCCCCATTCCGTTCCACCTGCTGCCCGAAGTCCGCAAGGCGGTGGGCGACGACTTCACGGTCATGATCGACACCGGCATCATGAACGGCGCCGACGTCGTCGCCGCCGTCGCGCTCGGTGCGGACTTCACGCTGATCGGGCGCGCCTACCTCTACGGTCTGATGGCCGGCGGTCGTCAGGGCGTCGACCGGACGATCGCGATCCTGCGCAGCGAGATCGAGCGGACGATGCGACTGCTCGGCGTGTCTTCGCTCGCCGAGCTCGAGCCAGGTCACGTCACGCAGCTGACGCGCCTGGTCCCGGTCTCGCGCGCGGCCTCCGAGGCTCGCGTGCACTGAGAGAGACGACCGAGCGGTGGCCCCGTGATCAGGACTGCGGGGCCACCGCGCGGGTGCGGGGTGGCAGCGGCACCAGCATGGACGTCGTCCGGCGGTACTCCGCATACGCCGGGTACTTCGAGGCCGTGATCGACTCGGTGAAGATCGTCGATCCGAGGAACAGCAGGGTCAGCAGCACAGGGCCGACGATCGTCGGATTCACCGCGCCGCCGATCACACCTGCACCGCCCGTGACCGCTGCCGTGGCTCCGATCGCGTAGAAGGCCCACCACTGCGCCTGCTCGAAGAAGAAGTTCGGGTGCCGGCTGTAGCGGAACAGCCCGGTGGTCGCGAACCCGGGTTCTAGGGTGCCGCCGGCCTGCTTCTTGCGCTGATGGAAGCGCCACTGCTGCTGGTCGGCCACGGTCTCACCGACCAGGAACCCCAGGAATGCGGTGACGAACACCGCGTCCCACACCGTGAGGGCGGAGGGGTTCTCCGCCGCGACCAGCGCGGGGAGGGTGATCAGCACGAGCAGAGTCATCTGATAGACGATGATGAACAGCGCGTTGAAGACCTGGAACTGCCACGGACGCATGCGGCCACGCAGGATCGCCCAGCGGTAGTCCTCCATGCCCGTGTAGCCGCCCTTGCGCGCGAAGTTGAAGGTGAGGCGTGCCCCCCAGGCGGTGGCGAGCACGCCCATGATCACCACGCGGGCGGAACCGTCGCCGTCGGCGAAGGCGCCGGCCACGAAGATCCAGACGTACACGACGGGCACGATCGACCAGGCGCGGTCGACCCACGACGTGTCTCGCGTGATCAGCGACAGGATCCAGCACACGGCGCTCGCGGCCGCGGCGACGATGATGACGATCAGCAGCGCATCCATGACGACATGCTAGGGCCCCTCGGCGGGCGGGGTGCGCCGACCCGCGAGGTCAGAGTGCGCGCAGCAGCACCTCGAGCTTGTCGGCCGTGTCCTCCCAGCCGTCCACCGCCACAGAAGGCACGCCGATGGCCAGCACGGGGTAGTCGTTGCCGCCCTCGTCGAGGCGGTCGCCGTAGAACAGCATGTCGGTCAGGGCGATCCCCGTGTGCGCAGCGAGCTGCCGCATGCCGAACGCTTTGTCGATCCCGGCCTGGGTGATGTCGATCGAGGTGGATCCTCCCGAGCGCACCTCGAGTCCAGGAAGACGGGCGGCGACGGCGTCGCGCAGGGCACCGCGCTTGCTCCCGGTCGGGTCCCACTCGTGCTTGGCCTCGCGAGGGGCGCGCTGCCCCAACGCCGAGAAGGTGATCTGCGAGCCGCGGTCTTCGAGGATCTCGCCCCAGGGCTCCGCCTCCCACAGCCCGAGACGCTCGGCCTCTTCACGCAGCGCCGTCAGTGCGGCACGCTTCTCCTCATCGCTGAGGTCGTGCGCGTAGACCGACGTGAAGTCGGTGCCGTCGTGGCGGAGATAGCGTGTGCCGCAGGTGGGCAGCAGGTGAAGGCGTGCGAGGTCTGCGGCGTCCGCATCACCGAGACGCGCGACGACCTGCGAACGGAACTGTGCCTCGTTGCCGCCGGAGATGATGGCGACGTCGACCGTGCGGAGGAGGGCGCGGAGAAGATCGGCGATCCGCGGGTCGATCACACCCTTGGACGGGGCGAGCGTGTCATCGAGGTCGAAGGCGACGAGTGCGGGCGCGTTCATGATGCCTCCAGCCTAGAAGGTGAATCCTGTGAGGAGCGTCGGGCGACCAGGACCGTGCAGAGCACTGCCAGCGCGACACCGACGGCCGCTCCGGTGGAGTTGGCCAGGACGTCGGTCACGGTCGCCGCGCGGTGCGGCAGAGCGACGCGCTGCGCGGTCTCGATCGCGACGGACAGCACCGGGCCTGCCAGCAGGGCGAGCAGCCAGACACGACGGGGGAGCAGCACGAACGCCAGGATGCCGACGGGGACGAACACCAGGATGTTCGCGATGATCTCGAGACGCGTGAAGTCGAGCGAATTCCAGCCGAGGCGGTGCGCAACGCCCAGGACCACGTCGAGCAGGTTCGGCATCGCCTGTTCGATCCGCGACGGGGTGAGCGTGAGGGCGGCGAGACCGGCGAGGAACGGGATGGCCAGCACGAGTGCCCAGGCCCTGGTGAAACGGCGCGGCGGCGGGAGCAGAGAGCCCATGCGTTCCCTTCGTGCGCGAACCCGATACAGAGAAGGCCGCCCCTGGGGGCGGCCTTCCGGTGTCACTGGTCGGGGTGACAGGATTTGAACCTGCGACCTCTTCGTCCCGAACGAAGCGCGCTACCAAGCTGCGCCACACCCCGTTTGCAACCCTCCGAGTCTACAGGGAAATGCTCTGCGCACCGAATCGAGGCGGTCGATCAGCTCCGTGCGGTCAGGGTGAGCAGCGTCGCCTCGGGGCGACAGGCGAAACGGACCGGCGCGTAGATGGAGTGCCCGCACCCGGCGCTGACGTTGAGCGGCACGGAGCGGCCACCGTGCGACCAGGTGCTGAGCCCCTTCGCCTGCTTCAACGGGATGTCGCAGTTCGCTACCAGGGCGCCGTAGCCGGGGAGGCAGACCTGCCCGCCGTGGGTGTGCCCGCCGAGGATCGCGTCCGCGCCGAGGTCCGTGAATCCGTTGAGCACCCGCTGGTACGGCGCGTGCGTGACGCCCAGCATCGGAATCGTGGCGTCCTCGCGTCCGAGGTCTGCGATGGCGGCCGGAAGCACGTCGAGACGGTCCCAGTCCCGGTGGGCGTCGTTCACCCCGAAGACGTCGAGCGCGGCTCCGGCGACCGTGAGCCGTGCCGCAGCGTTGTTCAGGTCGGTCCAGCCGAGCTCGTCCGTGAAGTAGCGGTCCATCGCCTCAGTGTCGAGATGCGCGGGCTCGCGATGCTTCTTCGACGGTCCGAGGAAGTACCGCAGGGGGTTCCTGGGGGAGGGAGCCGTGACATCGTTCGATCCGTGCACGAACACGCCGGGAATGCCCGCGAGCGGGTCGAACGCGCGTCGGATGCCGTCGAGACCGTTCACGTGCCCGAGGTTGTCGCCGGTGTTGACGACGAGATCGGGTTTCAGTGCGGCGAGCGAGGCCAGCCAGTCCTGCTTGCGGTGCTGCCACGGCGCCATGTGCGCGTCGGAGAGGTGCAGGATCCGCAGGGGCTTCGACCCCTCGGGGAGGCCGGGAGCGGTGACGTCGCGCACCGTGAACAGGTAGCGCTCGATGCCGATGCCCCAAACTGCCGCGGCCGCACCGACGGCCCCCACCGCGCCGAGCGCGATGAGGGCCGGGTGCGCCGTCCGGCCGGTACCTACTGACACGTCACGGTGATGCCGGTGGTCTTGCTGGTCGCCGTGCCCGGCGGGGGATTCGTGGACGCCACGACCGCGCTCGGCGGGTTGCAGGAGTTGTCGATGTCGATCGACGTGAACCCCGCACTTCGGAGGGCCGCCGTCGCCTCGGTGGGCGATTTACCGACCAGATCCGCCGGCACGGTCGTTCCCTGGCCGTTGCTGGGCGAGATGGTGATGGTCGCGCCACCGGCCGCCTGTCCGGACGGATCCTGAGCGGCGACGATGTTCGTCGGCTTGTCGCTCTCGACGGGATCGCCGTTGTTGACCGAGAAGCCCCGGCTCTCCAGCGTCGACCTCGCCTCATCCATCGTCATGCCGACGACGTTCGGTACCTCGGTGACCACGCGGCGGGTCAGGTTGCCGTACTCTTCGGGGAACCTGTCGCCCCCGTACGCGGCGTTCGCGGCCGCCTGCGCAGCCCTGGCCAGCGGGTACCGCATCTCATTGAGCCGGTAGTTGCCCGCCCACTTCTGATAGATGTCGGCCTGGCCCTTCCAACGGCCGGCCCACACGGCGGTGGTGACCTTCGTGCTCGACTCGATCATCATGGTGGACCAGCGGTCGTGCGTTCCGGTCTTGCCGATGAGGGGCGTGCCGTCGTTGGGATTCGCATCCCGCCCGGTGCCGCCGTTCATCACACCCTGCAGGGCATAGGCTGCCGTCGCAGCGACTTCCTTGGAGATGACACCTTCGGTGCATGATGCCGCAGGCAGCTCTCGCTCCTTGCCATCGGGGCCGACGACGCGGTCGATCGCTCGCGGCGTGCAGTACGTGCCACCGCTCGCCACCGTGGCGTAGGCGCCGGCCATGGCGATCGGCGAGATGTTCTTCGGGCCGAGCACGTCGTACGGCACGTTCTCGTCGGTGACCTTCTTGCCGCTGGCGAGCGTGACGCCCATCCGGTCGGCGACCTCGTTGATGTCGCAGATGTCGAGCTTCGACGCCATGGCGAAGTACCCGCTGTTGAGCGAGTTGCGCGTGAAGTTCATGACCGACCCCGTGGATCCGCCGCCCCCACCGAAGTTGCCGATCTCCTTGGTGTTCGTCGGCTGCGGAACGGTGCAGACGGGGATCTTCAGGTTCGTCTGCACGCGGCCGTTGAGCACCTCGTTGACGGAATGGCCCTTCTCGAGCCAGTCGATCAGCGTGAACAGCTTGTACACCGATCCCACCTGGAAGCCGCCGGAATTGCCGTGCAGCTGGTCACCCGCGAAGACGAGGGAGGTCTTGGCGAGGTCGTCGGTCGGGGTCTCCACGAACTGCGTGTTCTGGGTCATCGAGAGGATGCGACCGGTGCCGACCTCGATCGAGACCCCGGCGGCGCCGAAGTAGTTGTTGTCGTAGTTCGCGGGGACGATCTCGCCCATCGTGCGGGCGGCATCGTTCTGGATGCGGAAGTCGAGCGACGTGTAGATCTTGAGCCCGCCGCGGCGCAGGAGGTCGCGCCGATCCTGGTCGGTCGCCCCGAAGGCCTCGTCGTTCTCCACGATGGACTTCACGTACTGGCAGAAGTATGCGTTCGGGCCCGCGCCTCCACAGCCCTGGGTCGGGACCTTGATCGCGGGCGTGATCGGAGCGGCCTTGGCCTCGTCGTACTGCGCCTGCGTGATCTTGCCGTCGGCGAGCATGCGGCCGAGCACGTAGTCGCGGCGGTCCTTGGTCCCCGCGTACCCGTCGGCCTCGCTGTTCTGGGCGACGCCTTCCTTATTGGTCCAGGTGCCTTCCTTCTTGTCGATCCGGTACGTGTTCGGATTCTGCACGATGCCGGCGAGGGTCGCGGCCTGTGCCACGGTCAGGTTCGCCGCCGTCGTCGAGAAGTAGTAGCGCGACGCGGCCTCGATGCCGTAGACGGTGCCGCCGAAGTTCGCGATGTTGAGGTACCCGAGAAGGATGTCGTTCTTCGAGTAGTCCTTCTCGATCTGGATGGCGTAGCGCATCTCCTGCAGCTTGCGCTCGATGCCGTCGGCGCCCGTCGCCTCCGTCGCATCCCGCCAGCACTGCTGCAGCTCCTCGGAATACGTGTCGGAGGTGGTGTCGACGTTCTGCTCGCACTCCTGGATGCGGACGTTCTTGACGAACTGCTGGCTGATCGTCGACGCGCCACGGCTGGAGGTTCCGCGGACGTTGTCGATCAGCGCCTTCACGGTGGCGCCGACATTGACGCCGCCGTGACTGTAGAAGCTCTTGTCCTCACTGGAGAGGATCGCGTCGTACAACACCGGAGAGACCTGGTCGTACTTCACGGGAACGCGATTCTGCTCGTAGAACGAGGCGAGGGCGATGTCCTTGCCGTCCTGATCGGTCGCGTAGATCGTGGACTGCTCCATGGGGTTGTCCACCTGCAGGACCTCGGGGAGCTCGTCGAAGAGCGTGAGCGCCTGGGCGCCGGCGAGTCCGGACATCGTCAAGACGGGGGTGACGCTGGCAGCGACCAGGAGTCCGGCGACGGCGCTCAGACCGACGAGCCCGACGAGACCGCCGAGGACGCCTCTCACCGTGCGATTCTTTTGGGGCATACGCTTGATCGTAGGGGAGTTCCCTGAATACCACCTTTGACGAGCCCGGCCCCGGATCAGGGTGTCGCGCCCCGATCGACAGGAGTGCCATGACCACGTGGGAGTATCTCACCACGCCGCTGCTGATCCACAACACCGCTGCGATCCTCAACAACTGGGGCAAGCAGGGCTGGGAGCTGGTGCAGGTCGTGCAAGGTCCCGAGGGAGGGCTCGTCGCCTACCTGAAGCGCCCCGTGACCACCGACGCCTCGGCAAACGCGGGGCTCGCCGCCGCGGAGCAGGCTGCCCGCCAGTTCGAGGGAGGACAGGCGTGAGCGTCGCCGCCCGTCTCTCCGAGCTCGGTATCGAGCTTCCCGCCGTCGCCGCTCCCGTCGCGGCCTACGTCCCGGCCGTCGTCCACGGCGGGCTCGTGTACACCTCGGGTCAGCTGCCCTTCGTCGACGGCACTCTGCCGGCTGTGGGCAAGGTGGGGGCGCAGGTCTCGGCGGAAGACGCCAAGGCCTATGCGCGCACCTGTGCGCTGAACGCTCTCGCCGCGGCCGCCGACGCGGCAGGTGGCGTCGACCGCATCGCCGGAGTGCTGCGCGTGGGGGGATTCGTCGCCTCCGCTGACGCATTCACCGGTCAGCCCGGCGTCGTCAACGGTGCGAGCGAGGTGCTCGGCGAGATCTTCGGCGATGCGGGGCGCCATGCCCGCGCGGCCGTCGGGGTCGCGGAGCTTCCGCTCGGGAGCCCCGTGGAGGTCGAGGTGACCTTCATCCTCGCCTGACTCGCCGTCGGCATCCGTGTCGATCGCAGAACGAGGAACGCGCCTCCCCGTCTCGGGGAGGCGCGTTCGTCGTATGGGGTGACGGACCTACTTCACCTGAGCCGAGATGATGCTCATCACCGCGGTGTCCGCGAGCGTCGTGGTGTCACCGACCTCGCGCCCCTCGGCCACGTCGCGCAGGAGGCGCCGCATGATCTTCCCCGAGCGGGTCTTGGGCAGCTCGCCGACGATGTACACGTCGCGGGGACGAGCGATGGCGCCGATCTGCTCGCCGACCCACAGGCGCAACTGCTGGGCGAGACCGGCGGGCTCGTGTTCTGCGAGGTAGCTCTCCTTGATGATGACGAAGGCGACCACGGCCTGGCCGGTCGTCTCGTCGGATGCGCCGACCACCGCGGCCTCGGCCGTCGCCTCGTGCGCCACCAGCGACGACTCGATCTCGGCGGTGGAGAGACGGTGCCCCGAGACGTTCATGACGTCGTCGACGCGGCCGAGCAGCCACAGGTCGCCGTCCTCGTCGAGGCGCGCGCCGTCGCCGGCAAAGTAGTAGCCCTGGTCCTCGAACTTCTCCCAGTAGGTCTCGCGGTAGCGCTCCGGATCGCCCCAGATGCCACGCAGCATGCTCGGCCACGGCTCGGTGATCACCAGCAGTCCGCCGTTGCCGTTGCCCACCTCGACGCCCTGCTCGTCGACGACATCGATCGAGATGCCGGGAAGCGGGACCTGTGCGGATCCGGGCTTGGTCTCGGTGACACCAGGGAGTGCCGACACCATGATCGCGCCGGTCTCGGTCTGCCACCAGGTGTCGACGATCGGGGTCTTGCCGGCGCCGATCACCTCGCGGTACCACATCCATGCCTCGGGGTTGATAGGCTCGCCCACCGATCCCAGCAGACGCAAGGATGACAGGTCGAACTTCTTCGGGACGCTGCGGCCGATCTTCATGAACGAGCGGATGGCGGTCGGGGCGGTGTAGAAGAGCGAGACCTTGTACTTCTCGATGATCTCCCACCAGCGCCCGGGGTGCGGCGTATCCGGGGTTCCTTCGTAGAGGACCTGGGTCGCGCCGTTCGCCAGAGGCCCGTAGGTGACGTAGCTGTGTCCGGTGATCCACCCGATGTCGGCCGTGCACCAGAACACGTCGGTCTCCGGGTGCAGGTCGAACACGTACTTGTGGGAGTACGCGGCCTGGGTGAGGTAGCCGCCGGAGGTGTGCAGGATGCCCTTGGGCTTCCCCGTCGTCCCCGAGGTGTAGAGGATGAAGAGCGGGTTCTCAGCGGGGAAGGCCTGCGCGGTGTGCTCGGTCGAAGCCTCGGGCACCACGTCGTGCCACCACAGGTCGCGACCTTCGATCCAGTCGACGTCGTTCCCGCCGCGCTTGACGACCAGGACGTGCTCGACGGTCTGCTGCTCGCCCTCACCGCGGTCGGCCAGCGCCTGGTCGACCGCGGGCTTGAGCGCCGAGACGCGACCCTTGCGGTAGCCGCCGTCGGCGGTGATCACGAGCTTCGCTCCCGCGTCGTCGATGCGCGAGCGCAGACTGTCGGCGCTGAACCCGCCGAAGACGACCGAGTGGATGGCGCCGAGGCGCGCGACCGCGAGCATCGAGGCGATCGCCTCGGGGATCATCGGCAGATAGATCGCGACGCGGTCGCCCTGACCGATGCCGAGTCCGGACAACACGTTCGCGACGCGCTTGACCTCGTCGGTGAGCTCCGCGTAGGTGATGCGGCGGGAGTCGCCGGGCTCGCCCTCCCAGTGCAGGGCGACGCGATCGCCGTTGCCGGCTTCGACATGGCGGTCGAGGCAGTTGTAGGCGACGTTGAGCTCGCCGTCGTCGAACCACTTGGCGAAGGGCGGGTTCGTCCAGTCGAGCACCTGTGTGAACGGCTTGTGCCAGTGCACGAGCTCGCGGGACTGCTCGCCCCAGAATGCCTCGCGATCGGTGGCAGCGCGCTCGTACAGGGCAGGCGACGAGATGGTCTGGGCGACGAACTCCTCCGACGGCGCGAACCGCCGGGTCTCGTCGAGAAGGTGATCGATCTGGCTGCTCATCGGCAGGCGCTCCTTTGCGGCATTCGGGTCGTTCGAGCGTGGTCGCGGGGGTGGTCGACCAGGTCACGGTGAATCTATCCTCGTGACCCGGGGGCGCATACTGCCGAAAGTCGGTAGTCGCGTCGGTTTTGTCAGGACGGTCGCCTTGCGTACACTCGACGACAGCCGAAATCTCATTCCGGCCTTGGCGTGCCCGATTCCCCCAATCGTGGTCCGCCGTGGGCGGCATCTCATTCCCCCCGTGAGATGCCGCCCATTCCGTTGGGAGCGCTCTCGGATGCGGCCGCCCGCTCGCGCCGAATTCCTGCACCGGATGGGGGAGGGATCGGCTTCTGCACAGTCCTCGAGTCATCGAGGAACGCCGGGAACCGGGGTGGCGCACCGCGGCCTAGCGTCACGGTATGACAGATTCCTTCGTCATCCAGCCCAGGGGAGACTCGCGTGTCGCGCGCTCGGCGGACGCGGCCTCCGAGCCGCTGCACCTGGATCACGCCTTCGGTCCCCTCCGCGCTCATATCGACGAGACCGTCACCGACGTCTTCGTCAACGGGGCATGCGGTCTGTTCGTCGATCGAGGGCACGAGCCCGAAGCCGTGGCCGACTGGCGGGCGTCGGAGCGGGAGGTCCGCGAGCTCGCCGTCGCCCTCGTCGGTCTCGGTGGACGCCATCTCGACGATCAGGCACCGTGCGTCGACGTTCGTCTGAACTCCGGAATCCGCGTGCACGCCGTCCTCGCACCTGTCTCGACCACGGGAACCGCTCTGTCGATCCGCATCCCCAGGGTGCGCGCCGCAGATCTCGACGCTCTCGCGGCCCTCGGCGCGTTCGGAGCGCGCCAACAGGCATGGTTGCTCGACCTCGTCGCGAAGCGCGCGAACATCCTCATCACGGGCGGAACCGGAACCGGCAAGACCACGCTGCTCTCCGCACTGCTCTCGGCGGTGGCGCCGACCGAGCGGATCGTCACCATCGAAGACGTGGCCGAGCTGCGCCCCCGCCATCCGCATCACGTCGCGCTCGAGGCGCGTCAGGCCAACCTGGAGGGCGCAGGAGGGATCACCCTCGCCCGCCTCGTGCGCGAATCCCTCCGGATGAGGCCGGACCGGCTGGTGGTCGGCGAGTGCCGCGGCGAAGAGGTTCGAGAACTGCTCACAGCGCTGAACACCGGGCACGACGGGGGTGCGGGCACTCTGCACGCCAGTGGACTCCGGGATGTTCCCGCTCGGCTCGAAGCCCTCGGTGCTCTGGCGGGCATGGACGCCGTCGCGCTTGCGCGTCAGTCCGTCAGCGCCTTCACCGTGGTGCTCCACCTCGACCGGGCTCCGGGCGGAGTCCGACGGATCCACAATGCAGGACGCCTCGTGATCACCGGCGACCGCCTCGACATCCAGGAGGTGAGTCCGTGGTGATCCGGCTGCGCGGACGCGCAGGCGGATCGAGCGACGGTGTGGACGTGGCTGCATCCGTGCAGACGCTGGCGGTGCTTCTGCAGGCGGGAGCGGTGCCGCTGATCGCGTGGCGCCACGTCGCCGGAACCGGAGACCAGCACGCTGCGGCCGTGGTCGAGCGGGTCGACCGCGGCGTCCCCCTTCTGCCCGCGATCGAGGCCGAGGGAGGCGCGTGGGTCGACCTGGCGGCGGCGTGGGAGATCGCGACGACGGTCGGCGCCCCGCTCGCGGAGGTTCTCCGGATCATCGCCGAGTCGCTCCGCGACGCCTCGGCCGCCGCCGACGACGTGCGCATCGCCCTCGCCGAGCCCGCAGGGACCGCTCGACTGCTGCTCTGGATGCCCTTCGCCGGACTCGTGCTCGGCTTCGCTCTCGGGTTCGACACCCTCGGCGTCGTGACCGGGAACCCTCTCGGCGCCCTCTGCGTGATCGTCGGCCTCCTCCTCGTGCTCGCCGCACGTGTGTGGACGGGACGACTGCTGCGGCGCGCGCGACCGGCACCGGGAATCCCGGGCATGCAGGCAGAACTGATGGCCGTGGCGCTCGCGGGCGGCGTCTCCATCGACCGAGCGCGGCGACTGGTCGCCGAGAGCTCGGCATCCGTCGGAGACGATGAGCGGATCGACGCCGTGCTCGATCTGTCGCGTGCCGCTGGCGTGCCCGCTGCCGAACTCCTCAGGGCATCCGCGGCACAGGACCGCCACTCCGCCAGAGTGCAGGGGCGCCTGCGCGCGGCGAAGCTCTCGACGCGACTCTTGATCCCGCTGGGCGTGTGCACGTTGCCGGCATTCCTGCTGCTCGGTGTGGCTCCTCTTCTGCTCAGCGTCCTGGCGTCGACCCCCTTGCCGTCGTCGTGACCACCCCCAGATCACCCGATGCGCCGCATCCCAGAGAAAGAAGAACATCATGAAGAACATCCCCCGGTTGGATCGACGCCGTGCAGCAGGACTTTTCGGCGACGACACCGGCGCAGCGACCGCCGAGTACGCGATCACCACGATGGCCGCTGTGGCCTTCGCCGGTCTCCTCGTCGCGATCATGAGATCCGACGAGGTCCGCGGCATCCTGACCGACCTCGTGCGGCGAGCGCTGACGGTGTCGTGATGCGTGCGGGGGGAAGGTCCGGCGGTGGACGCCGGTGCCGTACCGTGTCGCGCATCGAGCGCGACCAGGGCGAGCGCGGATCGGTCGCCGCCGAGCTCGCGCTCGCGCTGCCCGCGGTGGTGCTCGCGTTCCTGCTCGGAGCGGGTGCGCTCGGTGCGGCGGCGCGCCAGGTCGCCCTGCAAGACGCGTCGGCCGACGCCGCCCGTCTCCTCGGGCGCGGTGAAGGGGCCGCGGCGGCGGCACGGGTCGTGCACGTGGCGGTCCCCGCGGCGAACGTCTCCTCCTCCCGTTCGGGCGATCTGGTCTGCGTCACGGCCACCGCCGAGGCGACGGTCGGCACCCTCATCCGGGTGCCGCAGCAGGCGTCGAGCTGTGCGCTCGACGGCGGCCTCTGATGGCGGGCACGGCCCTTGCCGCCGGCGTCCTCGCGGTCGCGGCCGCACTGTCCCTCGGGTTGGCAGCCGTCGGAGGAGCGTGCGTCACTGCGCAGCGCGCGGCAGGTGCCGCCGACGCCGCAGCGCTCGCAGCAGCAGATACGGCCAGCGGAGCCGTGCCCGCTGCGGACGCGCCGTGCACGGTCGCGGGGCGGGTGGCCGAGGCGGCGGGTGCCGCCCTCACCGGCTGCACCCTCGAAGGCTTCGTGGCGACTGTGGAGGTCCAGGCGGCGTACGCTGGTCTCGCAGCCGTCTCCCGAGCCCGTGCCGGGCCACCCGAGGGATGATGACGGCCGTGCGACCTCGCTCACTGTGAACAACCCCACACAGTGGTGTGTATGGTGTGCTTCGAAGAAAGGACGCCCCTTGGCTGAAGGCAAGAAGCTCGTCATCGTCGAGTCCCCGACGAAGATGCGGTCTATTCAGGGATACCTCGGCGACGGCTACGAGGTGCTCAGCTCCGTCGGCCACATCCGCGATCTCGCCGACAAGAAGGACATCCCCGCCGACGACAAGCAGGCGTACGGGAAGTACTCGATCGACATCGAGAACGGCTTCGACCCCTACTACGTCGTCTCCGACCGCAAGACCAAGACCGTGGCTGAACTCAAGCGCGCGCTCAAGAGTGCGGACGAACTCCTGCTCGCCACTGATGAGGACCGCGAGGGGGAGGCGATCGCGTGGCATCTGCTCGAGACGCTCAAGCCCAAGGTCCCCGTCAAGCGCATGGTCTTCCACGAGATCACCAAGGACGCGATCCAGGCTGCCGTGGGCAACACCCGCGAGCTCGACCACGACCTGGTCGATGCCCAGGAGACCCGCCGCATCCTCGACCGCCTCTACGGCTGGGACGTGTCGCCCGTGCTCTGGTACAAGGTCAAGACCGGCATCTCCGCCGGACGCGTGCAGTCCGCGGCGACCCGGCTCATCGTCGATCGTGAGCGCGAGCGCATGGCGTTCACGTCGGCGGAGTACTGGGACGTCGACGCCGCAGCGGCGGCGACGGGCACCTCGTTCAAGATCCGACTCGTCCGCGTCGACGGTGGTCAGCTCGCCCGTGGAACCGACTTCGACGACGACGGGAAGCTCAAGAAGGCCGTCGTCATCCTCGACGAGGCAGCGGCCACCGCGCTCGCCGAAGCCATCGACGCCGTCGGCGCAGGCACCGTCACCAAGGTCGAGGCCAAACCGGGGACCCGCAGCCCGTACGCGCCGTTCACGACATCCACGATGCAGCAGGAGGCCGGACGCAAGCTCTCCATGGGGGCCAAGCAGGCGATGGGCGTCGCCCAGCGGCTGTATGAGAAGGGGTACATCACTTATATGCGTACCGACTCCACGTCGCTGAGCACCCAGGCGGTGCAGGCGGCGCGGAGCCAGGCGGTGGCCCTCTACGGCGACGCAGCAGTGCCGCTGAAGCCGCGCGTCTACAAGTCGAAGAGCAAGAACGCGCAGGAGGCACACGAGGCGATACGCCCCTCCGGCGACACCTTCCGCACACCGGCCTCTCTGGCGTCCGAGCTCGATCGTGATGAGCAGCGCCTCTACGACCTCATCTGGAAGCGCACGGTCGCCAGCCAGATGTCCGACGCGAAGTACGAGACCACCACGGTGACGATCGCCGTCGACGCCGCCGGGAAGAAGGCGGAGTTCACCGCCTCGGGAACCGTGTACACCTTCAAGGGCTTCCTCGAGGCGTACGAAGAGGGTCGAGACGAGAAGCGCAGCGACGCCGATGCTGCCGAGAACCAGTCGCTCCCGGCCGTGGCCGTCGGCGACGAACTCGTGGTGTCGGATGCCGAGGCCAAGGGCCACCGCACCACGCCGAAGCCGCGATACACCGAGGCGTCACTCGTGAAGGTGCTCGAGGAGAAGGGCATCGGCCGTCCATCGACCTTCGCCTCGATCCCCGAGACCATCCTCGACCGCGGATATGCGGTCAAGCGCGGTCAGGCCCTCGTGCCGACCTGGCTCGCATTCAGCGTGGTCCGACTGCTCGAGGAGCACTTCGCCGAGCTCGTGGACTACGACTTCACGGCAGCGCTCGAAGACGACCTCGACACGATCGCGCGCGGTGAGCAGAACCGCGTCGAATGGCTCAAGTCGTTCTACTTCGGCTCGGACTCCCACGTCGGACTCCGCCAGGTCGTCGACAACCTCGGCGAGATCGACGCCCGTGCGCTGAACTCCACGCCGATCACCGAGACGGCCACCCTTCGCTTCGGCAAGTACGGTCCCTACCTCGAGGTCGCCGACCCGGAGAACCCCGAGGCCAAGCCGCGCATCGTCAACGTGCCGGAAGACCTGGCACCCGACGAGCTGACCGCCGAGAAGGCGCAGGAGCTCATCGACGCTCCGGTGGCCGGCGACCGGGTGCTGGGCGAGAACCCCGAGAACGGGAAGATCGTCGTGGTCAAGGACGGTCGGTTCGGACCGTACGTCCAGGAGAACGACCCGGTGTCCGAAGACGCCGCCGTGGACGAGGCGACCGGTGAGGTGGTCGAGGCGCCGAAGCCCAAGCGCGGGGCGAAGAAGAAGGACGCCGCTCCCAAGCCGCGCACGGCCTCACTGTTCCGCTCGATGTCGGTCGACACGATCGAGCTCGACACGGCACTCAAGCTGCTCAGCCTGCCGCGCGTGGTGGGCGTCGACCCGGAGACCGGCGACGAGATCACGGCGCAGAACGGGCGGTTCGGCCCCTACCTCAGGAAGGGGACCGATTCCCGCTCGCTCGAGAACGAGTCGCAGATCTTCGACGTCACGCTCGAGCAGGCGCTGGAGATCTACGCCCAGCCGAAGTACGGGGCAGGGCGGCGCGCGTCCAGCGCACTCGTCGAGTTCGAGGCCGACCCGGTCAGCGGCAAGCCGATCCGAATCCGCGACGGGCGCTTCGGCGCGTACGTCACCGACGGGGAGACGAACGTGACGATCCCGCGCGGGCAGAAGGTCGAAGACATCACGTTCGAGATCGCGGTGCAGATGCTCGCGGACAAGCGGGCGAAGGGTCCGACCCCGAAGCGCGGCGCAGCGAAGAAGGCCCCGGCGAAGAAGGCCCCGGCGAAGAAGGCTGCGACCACGGCAGCCGCGAAGAAGCCCGCGGCCAAGAAGCCCGCCGCCAAGAAGACGACCGCGGCGACATCGGCTGCCCGGTCGGCGGCGGCGAAGAAGGCGGCGGCGACTCGGGCCGCGAACGCTGCGGCGAAGGCCGCAGAGAAGGCGGACTCGTGACCTCTGGTCACGGGGTGTGGATCACGCTCGAGGGCGGAGACGGGTCGGGCAAGACGACGCAGTCGAATCTGCTCGCCGAATGGCTCGAAGGCACCGGTCGCACCGTGGTGCGCACGCGCGAACCCGGCGGTTCCGAGGTCGGACACCTGATCCGCGACATCGTGCTGCATCACCGCGGTGACATCGCGCCGCGCGCGGAGGCGCTGCTGTACGCGGCGGACCGGGCGCACCACGTCGCGACGGTCGTGCGGCCGGCGCTCGACCGCGGCGAGATCGTCCTGCAGGATCGCTACCTCGACTCCTCCGTGGCCTACCAGGGCGCAGGCCGCGTCCTCGATGCGACCGAGATCCGCGAGCTGTCGCTGTGGGCGGCCGAAGGCGCGCTCCCCGATCTGACCCTCCTGCTCGACCTGGACCCCGGTGCTGCTCGTGCGCGGCTCGACTCGGCGGACAAGCCGTTCGACCGGCTGGAGGCCGAGCAGGCGGAGTTCCACGGTCGCGTCCGAGACGCCTACCTCGCGCTCGCCGCGGCGGAACCCGACCGGTTCCTCGTGCTCGACGCCGCCGCCCCGGCGGAAGAGATCGCCGCCCAGATCCGCGGGCGAGTGGCCGCGCTGCTCGGCTGACGGACGGCGACGGACTGCGCTCCGTGGCGCTCGTGCGTGCGCATCGGTGGTCACGATTAGGCTGAGTGCATGCCCCAGACCGTTCCCGCCCCGTTCCCGTGGGCGGATGTGTGGGGCCAGGACGCGGCCGTCGACACGCTCCGGACCGCGGCATCCGATCCTGCAGCGCTCTCGCACGCATGGTTGATCACCGGTCCTCCGGGCTCGGGCCGTTCGACCCTCGCATACGCTTTCGCCGCAGCCCTCATCGCCGATCACCCCGACGATGAGGCCGTGATGCGCCAGGTGCTCGCGGGCACCCACCCCGATGTCACGGCTCTGCGCACCGACAAGGTCATCATCACGATCGCCGAGGCTCGCAGTCTGGTCGAGCGCTCCTACTTCGCGCCGTCGGCCGGTCGCTACCGGGTCATCGTGGTCGAAGATGCCGACCGCATGGTCGAACGCACCTCGAACGTGCTGCTGAAGGCGCTGGAAGAGCCGCCGGAGCAGACGGTGTGGATCCTGTGCGCGCCCAGCGAGGCCGATCTGCTGCCCACGATCCGCTCCCGGGTGCGTTCGCTGCGTCTGCGCGAGCCCGACGTGACCGATGTCGCCCGACTGATCAGTCTGCGCACCGGCGTCGACGAGAGCATCGCGGAGCAGGCAGCTCGCCACGCGCAACGACACATCGGCATGGCGCAGCGACTCGCGACCGACGATTCCGCTCGTCGGCGGCGCGACGAGACCCTGAGGTCGGTCATCGCCGTGCGCGGGGTCGGCGACGCGGTCGAGGTCGCCGGGCGGATCATCCAGGCCGCGACCGAGGATGCGAAGGCCCTCACCGCCGAGCGCGACGCGAACGAGCGGGCCTCTCTCCTGCGCACGATCGGGATCGCCGAGGGGCAGGCGGTGCCTCCGGCATTGCGCACGCAGCTGTCCGCTCTCGAAGACGACCAGAAGAAGCGCGCCACCCGCAGCCTGCGAGACGGCATCGACCGCGTGCTCACCGACCTGCAGTCCCTGTTCCGCGATGTCGTCATGCTCCAGTTCGGGCGCGGCGACGATCTGATCAACAGCGAGCTGCGTTCCGAACTCGAGGGTCTCGCAGACGCCTGGTCGGAGACCCGTACGCTGGTCGTACTTGACCACCTTGCCGAGACGCGGCAGGCGTTGGAGCGCAATGTCGCCCCGCTGCTCGCCCTGGAGAGCTTGCTCGTGACGATCACGAGCGGGAGGAAACCGTGACGAATCGATCGACTTCCCGCTTCCGTCGCGCCGCTGCGGTGATCGCCGGCATCGCCGCTGCGTCCGTCGCGCTCTCCGGGTGCCTGTACGCGATGATCCCCGAGCAGGCGTCTCGTCCGTCGACGACGAGCGCGCCCGACACCGAGGGTGTGTCCGAAGACCTGCTGCCCTTCTACTCGCAGGAACTCGAATGGACGGACTGCGGCCCCGGCTTCGACTGCACGGATGTCACGGCGCCCCTCGACTGGGAGAACCCGAGCGCCGGCGACATCACGCTGTCGGTCGTCCGCCATCGCGCGCAGGGGACTCCGGTCGGTTCGTTGCTGACCAATCCGGGCGGTCCTGGTGCGAGCGGCGTCGACCTCGTGCAGAACAACCTCACGTTCGCGGTCGGCGCTGACCTCATCGAGAACTACGACGTGATCGGGTTCGATCCGCGCGGGGTCGGCGCCTCCACGGCGGTGACCTGCTACGACGCCCCCGAGATGGACGAGTACCTCTACGGAATCCCTGCCGCGGCCCGTGGCACGGCGGAGTGGGAGGCCGAACTCCTCGAGGCGCACAAGGGCTTCGCCGAGGCGTGCGATGCGAACAGCGGCGGCATCCTGCCGTACATCACGACGGTCAACGCCGCTCGCGACATGGACCTGATCCGCGCCGTCCTCGGCGACACGCAGCTGAACTACCTCGGGTACTCCTACGGCACGTTCCTCGGTGCGACCTACGCGAAGCTCTACCCCGAGAAGGCCGGTCGTCTGGTGCTCGACGGTGCGATCGATCCCGCCGTCCCCGGACTCGAAGTGGGTGCCACGCAGGCCCTCGGCTTCGAATCCGCACTGCGGGCGTACATGCAGGACTGCCTCGATTCCGGGGAGTGCCCGTTCAACGGCAGCGTCGACGAAGCGATGACCGATCTCGGGGCGTTGCTGGCGAGTGTCGACCGCACCCCGCTGAAGAACGGCGACGGCCGCCTGATGGGCGCCGACTCCCTGATGACGGGCATCATCGCCGCCCTGTACTCGCAGGACAACTGGGGATACCTCACGCAGGCACTCGACGAGGCGCTCCAGGGCGACCCGGGCTCGGCCTTCTTCCTCGCCGACTTCTACAACGGCCGGGAGGACGGCGTCTACATCGACAACTCCACCGAGGCGTTCCGCGCGTACAACTGCATGGACTACCCGGTGGAGGACGACCCGGCAGCCCAAGCCGCGATCGACGAGAAGATCGCCGAGGGAGCCCCGACCATCGCCCCCTACTGGAGCGGCCCGGACTCGTGCGAGGTGTGGCCGTACCCGCCGACGGGAACACGCGGCGAGATCACCGCCGAGGGCGCTGGTCCCATCCTGGTGATCGGCACGACGAACGACCCGGCCACGCCGTACGAGTGGTCCGAGTCACTCGCCGACCAATTGGAGGAAGGCGTCCTCATCACCCGCGTCGGCGAAGGACACACCGGTTACAACAAGGGCAACGCCTGCGTGGACGACGCCGTCGAGGCCTTCCTGCTCGACGACGTGGTGCCGGAGGACGGCCTCCGCTGCGAGTGAGTGGGGCTCGATTCGCGAGTGGGCGCGAGACAAGGTAATATCGGTGATCGCGCCGCTCACGCGTCGCACGCCGCTTTAGCTCAGTCGGCAGAGCATTTCACTCGTAATGAAAAGGTCGTCAGTTCGATTCTGACAAGCGGCTCCGAAGGCCCCGTGATGCGAAGAACATCACGGGGCCTTTCCCGTCTCGTGCGGCGTACCCTCGAAGCATGAGCAGAGCGCTTCTCGTCGTCGACGTGCAGAACGACTTCACCGAGGGCGGTGCACTCGCCGTCGCGGGAGGTGACGCCGTGGCCGCCGCGATCACGACCTTTCTCGCTGCGCATTCCGGGGAGTATCAGGTGATCATCGCGTCTCGCGACTGGCACGACGCCGCGAGCGACAACGGAGGCCACTTCGCGGACGCACCTGACTTCGTCGACTCCTGGCCTGTGCACTGCGTCGCAGGCACGGACGGCGCCGAGTACGATCCGCTGCTGGTCACCGCGGCCGTGACGCACCACGTCCGCAAGGGGCAGGGCAAGCCGGCGTACTCGATGTTCGAGGGTGAGACGCCGGAGGGGGAGACCGTCGGGGCGATCCTGAGTGCGGCAGGGGTGCTCAGCGCCGACGTGGCCGGCCTCGCGACCGACCACTGCGTCCGGGCATCGGCCCTCGATGCCATCGCGCACGGCGTGCGCGTCCGGGTGCTCACCGACCTGGTCGCGGGCGTCGCCCCGGAGCCCAGCGATGCGGCGCTCGCCGAACTCGTGCACGCCGGCGCAGAGCTGATCGAGAGCACCGACGCGTGACCCGCAGTGTCCTGCTGCTGCGGGCCGTGAACGTCGGTGGACGCAGCAGCGTCCCCATGGCGCGCCTCCGAGAGGTGCTGGAGGCGGAGACCGACCTCGAAGACGTCTCGACCTACATTGCGAGCGGCAACATCATCTGTGCGACGCCTGCTCATCCGGATGCCGCGTGCGCAGCCGTGCGCGCCGCGATCCTCAGCGAGTTCGGCGTCGACACCCCGGTCATCCATCGGACCAACGCGCAGCTGGTCTCGTCCGAGGGCGAGCAGCCGTTCCCGGAAGGGGATGTGAAGTTCGTGCACGCGATGTTCCTCGAGGGGCCTCCGACGCCGGACGCGGTGGAGGTTCTGGAGCAGCGCCTTCTACCGGCGGAGCGCCTCGCTCTGATCGGCGACGACCTGTGGATCGACTACGGGCAGGGTGGCGTGCACTCCACGAAACTCACGAAGACCGTGCTCGATCGTGCTCTCGGCGTCGCGGGGACCGCCCGCAATCTCCGCACGACCCGCCGACTCATCGAGCTGACCGGGTGAACCGGCGCGGTGCGGCGGCGATCGAGGATTCCGCGCAACGGCGAGATCGTGGAGGTCTGAGAGGGTCAGCTGCGCGGGCGTCCGAGGTCAGCGCTCACGGCGACCGGCGGCGTGTGCGGATGCTCCTGCAGGTCGACCCTGCGGGACCCGCACACCCCGCAGCGCACGTAGAGCACGGTGCCGTCGCTCGTGGGATGCCGTGACTCGGTGCGCCACGCGTGCTCGTGGGTCTCGGACGTCAGCGGGACGCGGGGGATCGGAAGCGTGTCGAGGGAGGTCATGCATCCAGCGTGATGTAATGGTCTTATGCATCTCAACCCTTACGGTGAATACGCGGTGCTGCTGGCGGCCTCACTCGCGAACGACTGGCCGACCGACCGCGCCGGGATCGAGCAGCGCACGCTCGAACTGGGCATGACGCAGACCTTCCCGCCCGCCTCCGACGATCATGCGAAGGTCAGGGCGGCCATCGACGACTGGCTCGCGATCGTCGACGAACCCGATCCCGACGCGCGCGCTGCGCTGCTGAACGCCCAACTGGCGACCGCCGCCGCGTACCCGCGACTGACCAACCACGACGGAGAGGGGTGGCACCTGCACTACCGCGACGACGTGCCGTCGCTGCCGTACGTGCTGCGTGCGATCATCAGCCTCGGCACCTCGCTGCACCTGGTCACGCGAGGGATGAGCAGGCTCGGGCGCTGCCAGGCCGCTCCGTGTACGAACGTCGTCGCCGACGTGACCCGGAACGGCCGGCAGCGCTTCTGCTCCGTGCGCTGCGCCAATCGTGCGGCCGTGCGCCGCCACCGTGCGCGCGCCTGAGCGCCCCAGACGGCGACCGCGTCAGGCCGTCTGCCCGGAGTGCTTCCCCTCGCCGATCTCCTCCACGAGCTTCGCGTTGAAGGCGGGCAGGTCGTCGGGAGTCCGGCTGGAGACGAGGCGCTCATCGACGACCACCTCTTCATCGACCCACGTCGCGCCCGCATTGCGGAGATCGGTGGTCAGGCTGGGGTAGCTCGTGAGGGTGCGGCCGTCGACGACCCCTGCCTCGATCAGGATCCAGGCGCCGTGGCAGATGACGCCGACGGGCTTGTGCTGCTCGAAGAACGAGCGGGCCAGCGCGATCGACGGTTCGTCGAGGCGCAGGTGGTCGGCGTTGACGACACCGCCGGGGAGCACGAGCGCGTCGAACTGGTCGGCCGTCGTGTCGGCGGAGAGCAGATCCACGGCCTGCTCATGACCGTTCTTGCCGGTGATCGCGGCCCCTGAGGGAGCGATCAGCGTCGCACTCGCGCCTTCGGCGGTGACCGCATCCCACGGGCTGGTGAGCTCGCTGTCCTCGAAGCCGTCCGTCGCCAGGAATGCCACGCGGCTGCCGGTGAGAGTCATGGATCGTCCTTTCGTCGAGTGTCGTCCGCCTGTTCGGGGACGCGTCGACTCTCTCGTGAGGGGACACGGCGCGAAAGGGGGTGGTCGCTGCGCCGAGGCGGTGATACAGGAGAACCGCGATGCGTCGGAGCGCTCGACCGCGAAACCGGGACCGGGTCGATAGCATCCAGACATGCGTCTTCGTCCTGCCCTCGTCCTTCTGCCGGCGCTCATCCTGCTCGCGGGGTGTGCTCCCGAGCCCGCGCCGAGTCCCACGCCGGCCGAGACCTCGAACTCTCCGTCTCCGTCTCCGTCGTCTTCGCCCTCGTCTTCTGCGACCCCCGACCCGGTCGAGACGGGCGCGCAGTTCACCGGCGCCGAGCTGGTCGCGCTCTGCACGGACAAGACCAAGCCGCTCGCACCGGATGCGACGTACTTCAGCGACATGGCGACGACGGAGTACCTGGGTGAGAAGTCGCTCTGGTTCGTCGTGATCCCGAAGACGCTGGGCGATCAGGACACGGTCGCGGTGTGCGCGATCGGCGGGACTCCGGATGCGCCGGTGTTCGAGCTCGAGGGCGAATCGCTGCCGAGCGGTGTGGCGGAGATCCGCGACGAACTCCTCGCGGGCACGCACGACGGCGAATCCTGAGACGGATGCCGCGAGGCGACCTGTGCGGTGGGCCCCGTGGGGCTCGAACCCACGACCCGCGGATTAAAAGTCCGATGCTCTGCCGACTGAGCTAGAGGCCCCTGCGTCCAGTCTAGTGCGCACGACGAGGGGCCGTCAGCGATCCACGTCCGCTGACGGCCCCATCCCTTCACGAGGGATCCTCCCCCTGCTCCCCGCGAAGGGTGCCTGCCGGGTCCTCCTCCCGGCCATCCCCGCTTACTCAGCCGGGGGCATGAGAACCGTGTCGATCAGGTACACGGTCGCGTTCGCGGTCTGGACTCCACCGCAGACGATGTTGGCGTCGTTGACCATCCACTCGTCACCGCTGCCGGCGACCTCGAGGTCTGCACCCTGAACGGTCGTGTGCATGCCTTCGATGTCGGCCGGCTCGATCTGGCCGGGGACCACGTGGTACGTCAGGATCGAGCTCAGCGTCGCGCTGTCGGTCTTGAGGGCCTCGATGGTGGCAGGGTCGATCTTCGCGAAGGCGTCATCCACCGGCGCGAACACCGTGAACTCGTCGCCGTTGAGCGTGTCGACGAGGTTGACATCCGGGTTGAGCTGGCCGCTCACCGCGGCGACCAGCGTGGTCAGCAGCGGGTTGTTCGATGCGGCGACGGCGACCGGGTCCTGGGACATGCCCTGGATCGATCCGGCGCCGTCCGGCACGGCGTCGGCGTAGGCGGCGCAGCCGGGACCGACGAGGTTCGCCGCCGGGTCCATCTCCATCGGCGTCGACTCCGACGTCTCCGGTGCCTTGGGCTCGGTGGACTCCTCCGTGGTGCTGCCGCTGCCCATCGAACAGGCGGAGAGCAGGAACGCGCTCGCCAGTCCGAGAGTGACTGCTGCGGTGACCTTCTTCTTGGTGCTGAACATGTCGAGCTCCTTCAGAACTGAGCCACGGCCTCTCCGTGGCGTCGAGGGCTGTTCGGAACCCCCTCCGGATCGGATGGGAGAAATCTCAGAAAAGTTGCGGAGTCCCCGGATCCAATCCGTTCACGCCCCCGGAGCGAACAGCCCCTGACAGAAGTGGGGACCTCATGGACCTGATCATCATCGGCCTGCTCGGCGGGCTCATCACCGGCATCTCGCCGTGCATCCTGCCCGTGCTTCCCGTGATCTTCCTCACCGGCGGCGCGCAGTCCGCGAAGTACGACGACGAAGTGGTGCCGGCGCGACGAAGCAGACCGTACTTCGTGATCGCGGGCCTAGTGCTGAGCTTCACGCTCGTGACCCTGGGCGGATCCCTGCTCCTCGGGCTGCTGAATCTGCCGCAGGACATCATCCGATGGGTCGGCATCGCGGTGCTCGTCATCATCGGCGTCGGGCTCATCGTGCCGCGGTTCCAGCACATCCTCGAGCGGCCGTTCCAGCGGTTCGGTCAGCGCGAGGTGAAGAACCGGGGGAGCGGCTTCGGTGTCGGACTCGCCCTCGGCGCGGTCTTCGTGCCGTGTGCTGGTCCGGTGCTGGCAGCCATCATCGTCGCAGGGTCCACCGGGCAGATCGGCATCGGAACCGTGCTGCTCACGGTGTCGTTCGCGATCGGGGTCGCCGTTCCGCTGCTGATCTTCGCGCTGGCCGGTCGCAGCGTGGTGGAGCGCATCCGCTCGTTCCGGTCGAAGGAGCGCGGACTGCGCATCGCGGCTGGCATCGCCATGATCGCGCTCGCCGTCGGTCTGGTGTTCAGCGTGCCGCAGGCTCTGCAGCGGCTGCTGCCCGACTACACGGCACCGCTGCAGGAGCAGATCGCCGATTCCGAGCAGGTGCAGGATGCCCTCGATCTCGGCGGACTCGTGAACGAGGAGAACAAGGACCTCGACAAGTGCACCAACGGCGCCGAGGAACTCGAGTCGTGCGGGACCGCCCCCTCGATCAAGGGCATCCAGGAGTGGCTCAACACCCCGGACGGGGAGGCGCTCGACCTGAAGGACCTGCGCGGCCAGGTGGTGCTCATCGACTTCTGGGCGTACTCGTGCATCAACTGCCAGCGGTCGATCCCGCACGTCGTCGCCTGGGATGAGACCTATCGCGATGCGGGGCTCCAGGTGATCGGCATCCATTCTCCGGAGTACGCGTTCGAGAAGAACCCGGGGAACGTGGCGGCCGGGACCCGTGACTTCGGCATCGAGTATCCCGTCGCCCTCGACAACAACCTGTCGACATGGACCAACTACCGCAACCGGTACTGGCCCGCGCACTACCTGATCGACGCGGAGGGCACCGTCCGGCACATCTCCTTCGGTGAGGGCAACTACGCCGCGACCGAGTCCATGATCCGGGAGCTGCTGGAAGACGCGGATCCCGGGGTGCAGCTGCCGGCGGCCACCGATGTCGAGGATGACACCCCGGATGTGGGTTCGACCACCAGGGAGACGTTCCTCGGCTCCTCGAAGGACGTGAACTACGGCGGCGACGGCGAGTACCGCCGGGGCACGGACACGTACGAGTTCCCGAAGGATCAGCCGGCGGACAGCTTCGCGCTGGACGGCGACTGGACCATCGAGACGCAGTACGCGACGCCGGAGGGGGACGCGGGAGAGATCAGCCTCGAGTATCACGCCGCCGAAGTCCGGATCGTGGTGGCCGGCTCGGGTGACATCGTGGTCCGCCGCGACGACGGCTCGTCCGAGACGGTGACGGTCGAGGGGACTCCGCGGTCGTACGAGCTCGTGAAGCAGGACGACATCGCCGAAGGCACGCTCTCACTCGACGTGCCTCCCGGTGTCGAGGTCTATTCCTTCACGTTCGGGTGACGTCTGCGCGGGAACGGAGAGGAGATACGGCATGCTTGTGGAGATGGTCATCGACGGAATGGACGTCCCGGAGGACGGCGCGACGCAGGATGCTGTCGGCGACCTCCTCGTGCGCGTCGCCGGCGGTGACCAGGCTGCCTTCGCCGATCTCTACGATGCCCTCTCTCCCCGCGCGTTCGGCCTCATCCGCCGCGTCCTGGTGAACCGTGCACAGAGCGAAGAGGTGCTTCAGGAGGTCTTTCTGGAGATCTGGCAATCCGCTTCCCGCTTCGCTCCGAACAGAGGTCAGGGACGAGCATGGGTCATGACGATCGCGCATCGTCGGGCCGTCGACCGGGTGCGGGCTTCGCAGTCGAGCGCCGACCGTGATGTGCGGGCCGGGTTCAAGGACATCGGCGTGGCTCATGACAGCGTCGCAGAGCAGGTGGAATTGGGGATCGAAGGCGAGAAGGTCGTCGGCGCACTCTCGGAGCTTCCTGAGGTGCAGCGCGAAGCGCTCGTCCTGGCGTATTACGGCGGTTACAGTCAGAACGAGATTGCGGCCCTCGTGGGTGCGCCGCTGGGGACCATAAAGACACGGATGCGAGACGGGCTCACCCGACTGCGCACGGCGATGGGGGTGACGGCATGAACGAGAAGGACTTCGCGGAGCTCGCGGCAGGTGCCGCCCTGCACACGCTCTCCGCAGACGACGAGCGACGTTTCCGCGCCGCCCTCATCGAACACCCGGAGTGGCAGGCGATCGTTGACGCGGATGCCGCATCGGCAGGCCTGCTCGCCGAGACCGCGGCGACCGTCGATCCTCCCACGAGCATCCGGTCAGCGCTGCTCGCGCAGATCGCCGTGACGCCGCAGAACGAGGACGCCGGATCGGATGATGCCGGACGGAGCGCCGCCGCCACCCCGGCGCGCACTTCGCCGGACGCGCCGTCCGCCGAGGACGTGCCGTCCGCGGGGCCCGCAGAGGTCGCGCACGACCCGACGCCGGCGAAACCGCGGCGGTGGGTGCGCGCGGTGTTCGCGCTCGCCGCATGCCTAGCCGTCCTCGTCGGGGTGGGTGTCGGCGCGGTCGCCCTGAACGATCAGCTCAACCGCCCTGCGAGCGTCGTGGCGCTGCAGGAGATCGAGGCGGCGGGAGATGCCGAACAGGCCACGGTCGCCCTCGACGACGGGGGAACGGCGACGGCGCACTGGTCGGCCTCGGTCGGCAAGGCCGTGCTGGTTGCAGACGGGATCCCGACACCGGCGGAGGGCGAGACCTACGAGCTCTGGTTCGTGCGCGGTGACGCTCCCGTCTCGGCCGGAGTATTCGACGTCGACGGCGGCGACGCCACGGCGCTTCTCGCGGGCGACATGCAGGCCGGCGACGCCATCGCGGTGACCGTCGAGCAGGCGGGAGGGTCGCCGACCGGGCAGCCCACCACAGACCCGGTGATCGTGATCCCCACGGCCTGAAGGTCGCCGATCGCGCGTACCCTGGAGGGATGCCCGAGCAGCACCATCGCCCTGTGCGTCGACCGACCGCCGCGTTCGAGAACATCGTCGGCGCGCATGATCCCGCCGAGGAGACACGGGTCGCGCACGCCACCGCCTCGGCTCTGCTGACCCGCGTGCGCGCGGACGAGAGCGGAGCGAGCGCAGAACGTCTCGTCGCCTTCACCGCCGAGCACGGCATCGACGAGATCGCCGAGTTGTGGTCGAAGGCGCCGTCGCGCACGCTGCCCGGTGCGCTGTGGCGTCTGTATGTGCTGCAGCTGGCGATCCACGCCGACCCTCGCACCGCGGCACTGCTCTACGACCGAGGGCGGGTCGAGCTACCCTCGGCCGATGTCGTGATCGCGGGTGCCCCGGTGCCGGCGAGTCCCGACGAGCTCGTCGCACTCATCGACACGATTCTGCGCGGGGCGTTCCGCGGCGACTTCGCGGTGGCGCTGGATCGTGCGGGTGCGTTCTGCCGGGTGCAGGCCTCCGGTGCCACGCACACGGCAGACGACTACGAGCAGACCGAACCGGCCCGTGCCAGCGAACTGACCACCCGCGCCCTCCGCCTGAGCAGCTATGCCCAGGACCTGACGGCAGCCGCGGTGCTGTGGCGCATGGGGGCCCTCGCCTGAGGCGTTGCACTGCGGCGCGGAGGCGCAGGACAGAGAAAGACCGGGCCGCAAGAACGCCTCTCGGCGGAAGGCCGCTCGAAGCGGCAAAAAATGGAGCCCGGGGTTATGCGGCCCGGCCGTTCCATTGTAACGCGATGAGGCCCGAGGTATTCCCGCCCTCTAGGCTCGGATCATGACCGGGCGCTTCGCACTCATGATCGATCCCGTCGCCGCAGAGGAGCAGCGCTCCGACTACGGCGACACCTTCACGCAGGTGGATGCGGCGGCGCCGGCGCTGAGCGTGGGCGAGCTGAGCACGCAACGCGGTGACGGCGTGTTCGAGTCGATCGGCGTCATCGACGGGCACGCGCAGGAGGTCGTTCCGCACCTGGAGCGCCTCGCCCACTCCGCCCGTCTGTGCGACCTTCCCGTTCCGAACCTCGCGCAGTGGCGGCAAGCTGTCGAGCGTGCCGCCGCCCAGCTCGGGTCGGGGGAGTCCGTGATCAAGCTGATCCTCAGTCGCGGTGTCGAGCACGGTCCCACCCCGACCGCATGGGTGACCGCCGCGCCCGCCGCCGACTTCTCGACGGTACGCGCGAACGGGGTGCGCGTGGTCACGCTCGACCGCGGATACGACCTGGGTGCGGCAGAGCGAGCGCCCTGGCTGCTGTTGGGGGCCAAGACGCTGTCGTACGCGGTGAACATGGCCGCTCTGCGGGAGGCCCGCCGCCGCGGCGCCGACGATGCGATCTTCCTGTCGAGCGACGGCTTCGTGCTCGAGGCGCCGACCGCGTCGCTCATCCTCCGATACGGCGATCGTTTCGTGACCCCGGCGCCGAACGGGGGCATCCTGCACGGCACCACCCAGCTCAGCGTCTACGAGCACCTCGAGGGCCGGGGCTTCGAGACGGCGTACGACCGCATCCCCGCATCCGACCTGCCTCGTGCCGACGCCGCGTGGCTGGTCTCCAGCGTGCGCCTCGCCGCGGCGATCACGGCGATCGACGGCGCGTCGCTCTCCGTGGACGTGTCGCTGACGGACGAGCTCAACGCCTACCTGCTCTCGCCCCGCGACTGATCCCCGGCACCCTCTGCGAGCTCGCAGAACAGGCCGGAGCCTTCCGGCTCCGGCCTGCGGCGTTCACGCGTGCGGGGTGACGACAGCGCGTCCGCTGAGCTTCCCGTCGTGCAGATCGCGGTAGGCGTCCAGCGCCTGGCTCATCGGGTAGGTCTTGATCTGCGGCGTGATCTTCCCGCTGCGGTACAGGTCGACGACCTCGTAGAGCTCCTCGATCGTCCCCCAGTAGGTGTTCGTCAGCTCCGCTTCGTACGGGTTGGTGTAGAAGCTCCAGTCGGTGGGGCCGCCGGCGACGCCGACGACCGTGATGCGACCGCGTCGAGCCACGACCTGTTGTGCGAGTTTGATCGTGGGCGTCACCCCGACGAAGTCGAACACCGCGTCGACGCCCTGACCGCCGGTCGCCTCCCGGATCCGCTCCGCCTGTCCCTCGCCGCCCTCGATCGGGATGGCGCCCGACTTCTGTGCCTCGGCCATCGCTTCGCGCTTCATGTCGGTGGCGTAGATGTCGGCGCCGGTCAGGGCTGCGAGGATCTGGACGGCGATCTGCCCGAGTCCGCCGAGTCCGATCACCAGGGCGGACTTCCCGCCACCGGCCAGTTTCGGGAGGGCGAGCTTGATCGCGTGGTACGGCGTGAGGCCGGCATCCGACAGCGGTGCCGCCGTGATGGGGTCCGCGTCTCCGAGCGGAACGAGGTTGCGTGCCGGAACCGTCATGTACTCGGCCATCCCGCCGTCGCGGCCGAGGCCGGTGGCGAGGTAGGGCTGGGTCGCGGCGTTGTAGCAGTACGTGTCCTGTCCGCGGGAGCAGGCCGGACAGTGCTGGCAGCCGATCGGACCGTACGAGAGGAAGGCGTCCCCCACATTGACACCGGTCACTCCGGGGCCGACTTCCTCGATCCAGCCCGAGTTCTCGTGGCCGAGCGTGTAAGCCGGAGCGAGCTGCTCGCCCATGCTCTCGTCGAACTGCTCGAACACGGCCACATCGGAGTGGCACGCACCCGCACCGGCGATCTTGAGCAGCACCTCACCGGGCCCGGGGACCGGGCGAGGGACCTCCTCGATCGAGGGGAACGTCTTCCAAGCAGTGAACCGGACAGCCTTCATGGTGACTCCTTCTCAGAGTGCCGGGCCATCGCCTCCCTGCGAAGGATCGGGATCCGGCACGTGCGTTCCTTCCAGCCTAACGATCCGCGCCAGCGCGGCGGAGGCTGCGCGGCCTTCCGCAAGGGACGCCGCTCACAGTGCCGTGGTCACCCGAAGCGTCCGGAGACGTAGTCCTCCGTGGCCTGGACGCTGGGCGTCGTGAAGATGCTGGTGGTGTCGTCGTACTCGATGAGCTTGCCGGGCTTTCCGGTGCCGGCGATGTTGAAGAACGCGGTCTTGTCGGAGACGCGGCTCGCCTGCTGCATGTTGTGCGTGACGATCACGATCGTGAACTCGTTCTTGAGCTCCCCGATCAGCTCCTCGATGGCGTAGGTCGAGATGGGGTCGAGGGCCGAGCAGGGCTCATCCATCAGCAGCACCTCCGGCGACACGGCGATGGCGCGGGCGATGCACAGACGCTGCTGCTGGCCGCCGGAGAGTCCGGAGCCTGGACGGTCGAGACGGTCCTTGACCTCGTTCCACAGGTTCGCCCCGGTGAGCGACTTCTCGACGAGGTCGTCCTGGTCACTCTTCGACATGCGGCTGTTGTTGAGCTTGACTCCGGCGAGCACGTTCTCCTTGATGGACATCGTGGGGAACGGGTTCGGGCGCTGGAAGACCATGCCCACCTGGCGCCGCACGAGCACCGGGTCCACGCCAGGGCCGTAGAGGTCCTTGCCGTCGAGGAGCACCTCACCCTCGACGCGGGCTCCCGGGATGACCTCGTGCATGCGGTTGAGGGTGCGCAGGAACGTGGACTTGCCGCAGCCGGAGGGGCCGATGAAGGCCGTGACGCTGCGCGGCTGGATGTCGAGGGAGACGCCCTCCACAGCGAGGAAGTCGCTGTAGTAGACGTTCAGGTCGTTGACTTCGATGCTCTTGGACACGTGATTCCTATTCTGAGTGGTCGGGCGCTCAGCGGCCGGAGACCTTGGGGGCGAACAGCTTCGCGATGAGACGGGCGAGGAGGTTCAGCACCATGACGATGAGGATGAGGGTGAGGGCTGCAGCCCAGGCGCGTGCGATGGACGCATCCGGGTTCGTCCCCTGGTTCATGTACTGGTTGTAGGCGAACACGGGCAGGGTCATCATCTGTCCGTTGAAGATGTTCGTGTTGAGGCTCTGAGTGAAACCGGCGGTGAGCAGCAGCGGAGCGGTCTCGCCGATCACGCGGGAGATCGCCAGCATGATCGAGGTCATGATGCCGGCGATCGAGGTCGGCAGGACCACCTTCAGGATCGTCAGCCACTTCGGAACGCCGAGCGCGTACGAGGCCTCCCGGAGTTCGTTGGGGACGATGCGCAGCAGCTCCTCGCTGCCGCGCACGACGACGGGCGTCATCAGCACGGCGAGAGCGAGGGCGCCCATGAACCCCATGGAGATGCCGGGGCGGATGAGCAGCGCGAAGACGGCGTAGATGAACAGACCCGCGACGATCGACGGAATGCCGGTCATCACGTCGACGAAGAAGGTGATCGCCTTCGCGATCTTCCCGCGACCGTACTCCACGAGGTAGATCGATGTCATCAGCCCGATCGGCACGGAGATGACCGTGGCGGTGAGGGTGATCAGCACCGTGCCCCAGATGGCGTGGACGATGCCGCCGCCATCACCGACCACGTTGCGCATCGAATAGCTGAAGAACTCGAGGTCGAAACGCTCGATGCCGTTCGCCACCACCGTCCAGAGCAGCGACACGAGGGGCAGCAGCGCGATAAGGAACGCGGTCGCGACGAGTGCCGTCATCAGCCGGTCGACCGCCTTGCGCCGGCTCTCCGCGATCGAGGAGATGACGGTGATGATCACCATGTAGAGAAGGATGCCGACGATCGCCGTTCCGACGATGTTGAAGTCGGCCAGGCTGGAACCGGCGGCCGCGACGGCGAAGATCGCGGCGGAGATGGCGAACGATCCGGCGAGAAGTGCCCAGGGCGCCCATTTCGGCAGCTTGCCGGAGGTGAGCGAGACGGTGCCGGCCGCGGCGGGAGCGGTGGTGAGGGTGGTCATGTCAGTTCGCTCCCGAGAATTCGGCGCGGCGGGCGACGATCCAGCGCGCCACCGCATTGACCGCGAAGGTCACGACGAAGAGGATGAGGCCGGTCGCGATCAGCGTGTTCACTCCGGTCCCGTGCGCTTCGGGGAAGGCGAGGGCGATGTTCGCGGGGATCGGCGTGGGGTTGGTGGCGGTGAGGACAAGGAAGCTGACGACGGCGGAAGGGGAGAGCACCATGGTCACGGCCATCGTCTCGCCGAGAGCGCGGCCGAGTGCCAGCATCGCCGCCGAGACCATGCCGCCGCGTGCGAACGGGAGCACGGCCATGCGGACCATCTCCCAGCGGGTGGAGCCGAGGGCGAGGGCCGCTTCCTCGTGGAGTTTCGGCGTCTGCAGGAAGACCTCGCGGCAGATCGCCGTCATGATCGGGATGCACATCACGGCGAGCACGAGTGCTGCGGTGAGGATCGTCTTGCCGGTGGAGGAGACCTGTCCGCCGAAGAACGGCACCCAGGAGGCGTTCGTGTTCAGCCACGCGTAGATCGGCTGCAGGAGGGGGGCGAGCACGAGACCGCCCCAGAGGCCGAAGACCACGGACGGGACAGCCGCGAGCAGGTCGATGATGTACCCGAGGAAGGCTGCCAGGCGCCGGTGCGCGTAGTGCGAGATGAACAGGGCGATGCCGATGGCGATCGGTGCGGCGATGAGCAGTGCGATGAACGACGCCCAGAGCGTGCCGAACACGAGCGGCCAGACGTACACCCAGAACGACTCGCCCTTGAGGATGTGGTTGTCGCTGGTGTCGAGCTCGAATGCCGGGAGGCTCTGGATGAAGAGGAAGGCGGCGACCAGCGCGAGAACGATGAGGATGATGATCCCCGCCGCGAGGGCGGTACCGGAGAACACGCGGTCGCCTAGTCGCTGTTTGGCCTTTATCGGCGCGGGCGGCGCCTTGGTGGGTGCCGGTGCGGGCGCCTGCGCGGTCGTGCTCATGATCTCCCTGTTTCGGGCCGGATGGAGATGGAACGGATGCTGACCGGGAGGTGCCCCCGCGCCCCGTCGGGACGCGGGGGCACCGTGTCAGTCGATCGGCTGGATCAGCCGACCTGGATCAGGTCGATCGCGGCCAGCACCTGCTCGCGCAGGCCGTCCGAGATCGGGGCGCTGCCGGCGTTCTCCGCTGCGGCGTCCTGGCCCTCGGCGCTCGCGATGTAGGAGAAGTACTCCTTCACGAGCTCTGCGACGTTGCTGTCCTCGTACTGCTCGCAACCGATGAGGTAGCTGACCAGGGCGATCGGGTAGGCGCCGTCGGCGGCGGCGGACGGGTCGACGTCGAAGACGAGGTCGGCTTCACCGCGGCCCTCGGCCAGGGGCGAGTTCTCGACCAGCTTCGACGCGGCTTCTGCGGAGTAGGGGACGAACTCGTCGCCGACTCCGACCGCGACCTGGCCGAGGCCGTCGGCCTGCGACGCGTCGAGGAAGCCGATGGCGCCGTTGCCGGCCGTGATGGCCTGCTTCACGCCCGACGTTCCCTGCGCGGCTTCGCCACCCTGGATCGGCCAGACGTCGGCGGGCTCGTACGTCCAGATGTCGCCTGCGGTCGCGTTGAGGTACTTGGTGAAGGTCTCCTGCGTGCCCGAGGGGTCGGAGCGGTGCACCGGCGAGATCGCCAGATCAGGCAGCTCGACGCCGTCGTTCAGCGCAGCGATCTCGGGAGCGTTCCAGTTGGTGATGGTGCCGGCGAAGATGCCCGCGATCGTGGCGGCGTCGAGGTTCAGCGAGTCGACGCCCTCGAGGTTGAACGCGACGGCGACGGGGGAGATGTAGAGGGGAACCTCGACGATGTCGTCGGTCGTGCAGGCGCCGAAGCCTCCGGCGGCGATCTCCTCGTCGTTGAACGCGCGGTCGGAGCCGATGAAGTTGCTGCCGCCCTCGAGGAAGTTCTCGCGGCCCGTGCCCGAGCCGGTGGGCTCGTAGTTGACGGTCACGTCGGGGTTGGCGGTCTGGAATGCGGCGACCCAGGCCTCCTGGGCGGCGGCCTGCGACGACGCGCCGGTCGCGTCGATGGTGCCGGAGAGAGTGGACTCCGTGGGCTCGTCGGTGGAGCCGCCGGTGCCGCCTTCGTTCGCGGCACAGCCGGCGAGTGCGAGAGCGGCGACGGCGCCGATGGCGCCGATTCGTGCGATTCGGGAGATCTTCACTGTGGATCCTTCGATCTTGGATGGGTGGGGCCCGGTGCAGGGCACACAGTGACGCTATGGGCGACGGTTAACGAGACTCTCCCGAGCAGGTGAACGGCAGGTGAACGACGAGCGACTCTCTGGGGTGCTTCCGCGAGAATCCGGGGGTCGTCAGACCTTGGGGATATGCGTCTCGATCGCGATGATGCCCGAACCGGGATTCGTGGCCGACAGGTGCACGACCGAGAAGGCGGCGGGTTCGAGGTCCGCCGCGCTGCCGAGGTATGACCCGTGGAGGGTGCCGGTGGCCAGAGCGATCTCCGACAGCAGACCGGGGAGCACAGGACCGTGGCTGCACAGCACAGCCGGCTTCCCGGAGCGCACGCGCCGACCGACGACCGCGCGGAGATCGGCGGTGCCGTCCTCCCACGCATCCTGACTGATCTTCTCCGTCTTGACGGGTTTGCGATCGAGCGCCTTGGCCAGCGGGGTGACGGTCTCGACGCAGCGGACGGCGTCGCTGGTCACGATCTTGCGCACGCCGAAGGCACGCAGCGGTCCGACGATGGACTTCGCCTGCGTGCGTCCGCGCTCGGTCAGCGGACGCGCCGCATCCGCACGGTCCCAGTTCGACCGCGAGAGCGCTTTGGCATGGCGGAGTGCGATCACGGGGAAAGTGCGCAGCACACCGTCGTCCACGAGGTTCGAGAAGAAGTCCAGGATCTCGAGATCCACCGGGTAGCTCAGACGCGAACGGGCCTTCTTGACACTGACCCATTCGACCGCCGCGATCTCGCGATTGGGCACGAACGTCGAGGCGCGGATCGCGTCCTCCGTCGCCTCGGCCGCCCAGTAGTGCACGATCTTCTGCTTCTGCGACGCCAGGTGATACCGGCTCACGCCGACCGGAACGCCGAGCGAGACCCGGATGCCGGTCTCCTCGTGCACCTCGCGCACGGCCGTCTCGGCGAGCATCTCGCCGGGGTCCACCTTGCCCTTGGGCAGCGTGACGTCGCGATACTTCGTGCGGTGGATCAGGAGGATACGGAGCTTGCCGTCGACGATGCGCCAGACCACGGCACCCGCGGCGTACACGGCCTTCTCCGCCCACTTCGACGTCGTCGCGGCGTCAGGCGGGAGCTGCAGCTGCCGCCCGGTCATCGCACCGCCCGCGCGCGACGGCGCCGTTGGATCAACCCCATGGTCTTATCCTGCAGGTCGACCAGGGGCTTTCCCTCGGCATCGACGGCGTGGCGTTCCCACACGCCACCGGCGCCGAGGTGCCACGAGGTGGTTCCTGCATCCATGGCCAGGTCGAAGAACGTCTGCAGCTCCTTGAGGTGAGCGGGGTCGGTGACGCGCACAAGCGCCTCGACGCGACGGTCGAGGTTGCGGTGCATCATGTCGGCGCTGCCGATGTACACCTGCGGGTCGCCGCCGTTGTCGAAGGCGAAGATGCGCGAGTGCTCGAGGTAGCGGCCGAGGATGCTGCGCACGGTGATGTTGTCGCTGATGCCCTCCAGGTCGGTGCGCAGGCTGCAGATGCCGCGGACCCAGACGTCGACCTTCACTCCGGCCGCACTGGCGCGGTAGAGCGCGTCGATGATCTCCTCATCGACCATCGAGTTCACCTTGATGCGGATGTGTGCGGGGGTCCCGGCCTCCGCGTTCTTGCGTTCGGCGTCGATCTGCCGGATGAGTCCCTTGCGGAGGTGGAGCGGGGCGACGAGAAGCCGCTTGAACTTCTTCTCGATCGCGTAGCCGCTGAGTTCGTTGAACAGTCGCGTCAGGTCTTTGCCGACCTGCGCGTCGGCGGTGAACAGCCCGAAGTCCTCGTAGATCCGGCTGGTCTTGGGGTTGTAGTTGCCGGTGCCGACGTGCGAGTAGTGGCGCAGCATCCCGTCTTCCTCGCGGATGACGAGGGCGAGCTTGCAGTGCGTCTTCAATCCGACCAGGCCGTAGACCACGTGCACGCCCGCCTTCTCGAGCTTGCGTGCCCAGACGATGTTGTTGGCCTCGTCGAACCGGGCCTTCACCTCGACGAGGGCGAGCACCTGCTTTCCGGCCTCGGCGGCATCGATCAGTGCCTGCACGACGGGGCTGTCTCCCGAGGTGCGGTACAGGGTCTGCTTGATCGCGAGCACGTGCGGGTCGCGTGCAGCCTGTTCGAGGAACGCCTGCACGCTGGTCGTGAACGACTCGTACGGGTGGTGCACGAGCACGTCGGACTTGCGGATGGCCTTGAAGATGTCGGCGCGGTTGCTCGACCCCGCCGGCTGGAACGCGACGGCGGTCGTCGGCAGATGCGGCGGGTAGCGCAGGTCGGGTCGGTCGATGCGCGACAGGTCGAACAGGCCGCGGAGGTCGAGCGGCCCAGGGAGGCGGTAGACCTCGAGGTCGGTGATGTCGAGTTCGCGGACCAGGAGATCCATCGTGACATCGTCCATGTCGTCGGTGATCTCGAGGCGGATCGGCGGACCGAAGCGGCGACGCAGCAGTTCGGCCTCGAGCGCCTGGATCAGGTTCTCGCTCTCGTCCTCCTCGATCTCGACGTCTTCGTTCCGGGTGAGGCGGAACGCGTGGTGGTCGAGGACCTCCATGCCGGGGAACAGATCGCCGAGGTGGTTCGCGATGAGTTCCTCGAGGCGGAGGAAGCGCTTGATCTCGCCGCCTCCGGGAACCTCCACGAAACGGGGGAGCATGGGCGGCACCTTGAGGCGCGCGAACTCCTGTCGGCCGGTGCGGGCGTTGCGGATGCGGATCGCGAGGTTCAGCGACAGGCCGGAGATGTACGGGAAGGGGTGGGCCGGGTCGACCGCGAGCGGCATCAGCACGGGGAAGACCTGCGCGGCGAAGTACTCCGAGAGGTCGGTGCGCTCGTCGTCGGTCAACTCGGACCAGTCCGCGATCTCGATGCCGGACTCCGCCAGCGCAGGTCGCACGAGCGAGTTCCATGCATCGGCATGGCGCAGCTGGAGGGCGTGCGCCTCGCGGGAGATGTCGGCGAGCGCGTCGACCGGAGAGCGGCCGATGTTCGTCGGGACGGCGAGACCCGTCATGATGCGCCGCTTGAGCCCGGCGACGCGCACCATGAAGAACTCGTCGAGGTTGCTGGCGAAGATTGCCAGGAAGTTCGCCCGCTCGAGCTCGGGCAGCGACGGATCCTCGGCGAGCTCCAGCACGCGCTGGTTGAACGCGAGCCAGCTCAGCTCGCGGTCCAGGTAGCGATGGTCGGGAAGCTGGGAGTCGGGCGACTCGATGGCGTCGAAGTCGTCGTCTTCGGCGTCACCGAGGCCGGCGTCGGCGAGTGCGGGATCGATCATGGGGTACATCTAAGCACCGCCAGGTGACGCCCGTGTGAACGAGCGCTCCCTGTCACCGGGCCGCGACGACGCTGTCGTCCTCGTTGACGTTGAAGCGGTAGCCGACATTGCGCACGGTGCCGATGATCTGCTCCTGGTCGCCGAGCTTCGCCCTGAGCCGTCGTACATGCACATCGACCGTGCGCGTGCCGCCGAAGTAGTCGTAGCCCCAGACCTCGCTCAGCAACTGTTCCCGCGTGAACACGCGAGAAGGGTGGGTGGCGAGGAAGTGCAGCAGTTGGAACTCCTTGTACGTGAGGTCCAACGGCCTGCCACGCAGCTTCGCGGAGTAGGACTGCTCGTCGATCGTGACGCCGGATGCCTGCACGCGTGCGGGCTCGGCGACCTCGTCGCGTCGAGCCAGCGCCAGCCGGAGGCGTGCGTCGATCTCGGCCGGCCCCGCGGTCACGAGCAGCACGTCGTCGATCCCCCAGTCGCCGGAGAGGGCGCTCATCCCGCCCTCGGTGACCACGAGCAGCAGCGGTGCATCCTGACCGGTCGCGCGCAGAAGACGGCACAGCGACTTCGCCGCGACCAGGTCGTGGCGTCCGTCGACCATGACGACGTCGTAGTCGGGGGCGTTGACCAGTTGCGCAGGCTCAGCCGGAATCTGGCGCGCCTTATGGCTCAGCAGCTCCAGAGCGGGCAGGACCTGCTCCGAGAGCGGAGCATTGGTCAGAACCAGGACCAGGGCCACGCGCACTCCTCACCGACGTGGGATCGACGCCGTGCCGCCATGATACCGGGAGCGGATGCGCAACAATGGTGTCATGACGGAACCAGCACTCGCACCGCGCAACGCGTTCGTCGGTGTGATCGTCGTGTGGGCGGCGGCGTTCGTCACGACCGTGGCGATCGGGATCTTCGTGCCTGAGGAGTGGCGCGTCCCGTGGATGCTGGTCGGATTCGGCGGCGTCGTGCTGCTGTCCTTCGCCGTGCAGCTCTGGTACGGACGTACGCAGGGATTCATCTTCCGCGTGGCGAGCAGTGTCGTCGGCGCCCTGCTGCTGATGGGCGTCATCTCCGTCGGGTTCGGCGTCGCCGCACTGATCCCGACCTGACCTCGGCGCGGCGCGGTAAGGTGGATCGCATGGACCTCATGGCGCTCGAAATCTTCTTCATCGGCCTGCTGGGCCTCGCGAGCCTCGCTATCGTTTTCGTCTCGGCAGTGGTGCTCCGCAACCTCTTCCGCGGCCAGCGCTGACGCGATCGTGATCGAACTTCCCACCGACCTCCCCGCCGACCTCGCGCCCTTCGCGTGGTTGATCGGCGTGTGGGAGGGGACCGGAGTCATCGACTATCCCGTCGGTGACGAACGTCTGCAGGGCGAGTTCACGCACCGGGTCAGCTTCAGCCACGACGGCGGGCCCTTCCTGAACTATTCGGGCACGGCCACGTTCCTCTCCGAGGACGGCGCCCCGGCCACTGCACTGCTCGCCGAGACGGGCTTCTGGCGACTCGCCCGCCCGGCGACGGCCGCGGATGCCGGACCGGCACTCCTCCCGCCGACCGCGCCGCCCGTCCGACGCACCGTCGACGACGTCGAGACCCTGCGCGCGCCGAGCGGCGGCTTCCCGATCGAGGTGTCCCTCGCGCATGCCGACGGCGCTCTCGAGCTCTACATCGGCGAGATCAACGGCCCCCGCATCGACATCGGCTCCGATGCCGTCGTGCGCAGTGCTGGGGCGAAGGTGCACACCGCGTCGTCGCGGATGTACGGACTCGTCGACGGGCATCTGCTGTGGGCGTGGGACATCGCCGCGCTCGGCACCCCGCTGCGCTCGCACGCGTCTGCCCGACTCGCGAAGGTGTGACGTGCGCGGTTTCGGCGGCCTGAGCGGCGCGATCTCCGACGGCGAGGTCATCGCGCATTTCGGCGACGCCTTCCGCGAGCAGCGCCGTCTCGCCGATGGTGCGGCGCTCGCACCCTTGGGCGACCGCACCGTGATCGAGGTCGCCGGCCCAGAGCGGTTGACCTGGCTCGACTCGATCACCTCGCAGGCCGTCGGGCGCCTCGCACCGGGGGAGAGCACCGAGCTGCTGGTGCTCGATCCGCAGGGACGCGTCGAGCACGCCGCCGGTGTGTTCGACGATGGCGCATCGACCTGGCTCATCGCCGATGCGGGAGACGCCGAGGCGCTCGCCGCGTGGCTGACCCGCATGAAGTTCCGTGCGCAGGCGACGGTCGATGTGCGCGCCGACCTCGAGCTGGTCGGCTTCCTGGACGCCGGCTCGATCGCAGCGACGGCGTCCGCAGCCGCATTCGCCCCGAACGGCGTGCCCCTCGTGTGGGCGGATCCGTGGCAGCGGATCAGCGCCGGAGGACACCAGTACTCCGAGGTCGCCGAGCACCCCGGTGCCGACTACGCCTGGCGCGTCGCGGTGCTGACCGCTGCGGGGGCCGAAGACCTGGCGGCGGCACTCGATCGCGATGCCCTCGCCGGGATCCTCGCCGCCGAGGCGCTGCGGATCGCCGCGTGGCGTCCGCGCTGGGCCGCCGAGGTCGATGATCGCTCGCTCCCTCATGAGTCGGACTGGATCCGCAGCGCGGTTCATCTGAACAAGGGGTGCTACCGCGGGCAGGAGACCGTCGCCAAGGTGCACAACCTCGGGCATCCGCCGCGTCGCCTCGCCGCCCTCCATCTCGACGGGAGCGATGCCGTGCTCCCGCAGCCGGGTGACCCGGTGTTCGCGGGTGACGAAGAGGTGGGTCGCCTCACCTCGGTGGCCCGTCACCACGAAGACGGCCCCATCGCTCTGGCGATCCTGTCGCGGCGCGCGCCGGTCGGCGATCTGGTGGTGCGGTCCGATGGCGTCGACATCGCGGCGTCCCAGCAGGTCATCGTCCCCGCGGATGCGGGAGCCACGGCGGACATCCCGCGCCTGACCAGGCTCTCGCGGCGCCCCTCCGCACCCGATCCGCGCAGCTCCGGCGTCGGCTGAGGTCAGACGGAGCGGGGAGCGACCGCTTCCCAGGGCAGCGTGAGTTCGCCCAGACGCCAGCGACTCCGCCCGCCGCGCACCGGCCACCCCTGATCGCGCAGGGCGGTCACGGCTGCGAGAAACCGCTGGGTCGCCCCGAACGTCGACAGCGGCGCCGCTCGGTCCCATTCGCGATCGAGATCCACGAGCAAGGTGTGTATCCGCTCGCCGGTCACGTTGCGATGGATCAGCGCCTTCGGCAGGCGCTCCGCGACGATGCTGGGCCGTTCGAGGTCGGCGAGCCGCAGGGAGATCGTGAAACGCCGGGGGACGGCCTGCGCGTCGACGTCGACCCAGCTCGAGACGCGGCCGATCTCGTCGCACGTCCCCTCGAACAGGAGGCCGCCGGGTGCGAGTCTGCCTGCCATGCGGGACCAGGCGTCGGACACATCCTGCTCGTCGTACTGCCGCAGCACGTTCATGGCGCGGATGACCGCGGCAGCGCGTCCGGCGGGAAGCGGTACCTCGAACCCGCCGCGGGCGAACGACACCGGGAGGTCTGGTGCGAACGGCGTGCGTCCGGCCCGCACCTCGGCCAACTGCGCGTCGGCGGTGGCCACCCGTGCGGGGTCGATCTCGAGGCCGTGCACCTCGACGTCATCCCGCACTCGCACGAGTCGAGTCGCGAGCTCGAAAACGGTGACGCCGCTCGCGCCGTAGCCGAGGTCGACGACCAGCGGGTCGGACGCGCGTCGCAGGGCGTCGCTCGCCGCGATCCAGCGATCGTTGCGCCGCAGTCGGTTCGTCCCCGTCGTGCCGCGGGTCGGCCGACCGAGGGGAGATGACGCCATGTCTCCATCCTCCCAGCATCCGGCTCGGTCACCGGTCCGTGCGCGGATAAACTGGCGGCATGACTGCGACGCGTACCCTCATCCTGCTCCGCCACGGCCGAAGCGAGTGGAACGAGCTCAACCTCTTCACCGGCTGGGTGGATGTCCGCCTCAACGAGCAGGGCGAGAAGGAGGCGCGTCGCGGCGGAGAGCTGCTGGCCGAGTCCGGCATCCTCCCCGATGTGCTGCACACGTCGCTGCTGAGCCGTGCGATCCAGACCGCGAACATCGCCCTGGATGCCGCCGACCGCCTGTGGATCCCCGTCACCCGCTCCTGGCGGCTCAACGAGCGGCACTACGGTGCGCTGCAGGGCAAGGACAAGGCGCAGACGCTGGAGGAGTTCGGACCGGAGCAGTTCCAGCTGTGGCGCCGCTCGTTCGACGTGCCGCCGCCCGTGCTCGACGACGACAGCGAGTTCAGCCAGGTGAACGACATCCGTTATGCGGACATCGATGGCGAGGTTCCCCGCACCGAGTCGCTCAAGCTCGTCATCGATCGCCTTCTTCCGTACTGGGAGAGCGCGATCGTCCCCGACCTCGAGGCGGGCAAGACCGTCCTCGTCACGGCGCACGGCAACTCGCTGCGCGGTCTCGTGAAGCACCTCGAGGGGATCAGCGACGACGACATCGCCGAGCTCAACATCCCCACGGGGATCCCGCTGGTCTACGAACTGGACGAGAACAACGTCCCCACCGGTCCCGGTCGCTACCTCGACCCTGAAGCCGCCGCCGCCGGTGCCGCCGCCGTGGCCGCGCAGGGCAAGAAGTAGGTCGTCTCCGAAACGAGGAAGCCCCCGATGCGAAGGCATCGGGGGCTTCCTGGTTCGCGCCGCGCGCGTCAGGCGTGACCGAACTCCTGCTGTTCCAGTCCCTGCTGCTCCACGGCGAGGGGGATGTCCTCCTCCTCGACCGCCCAGTCGCCCGTGGCGAGGTAGACGACCTTCTTCGCGACGGCGACCGCGTGGTCGGCGAAGCGCTCGTGGTAGCGGCTGGCGAGCGTGGCATCGACGGTCGCCGTCGCCTCGCCCTTCCAGTTGTCGCTGAGCACCTTCTCGAACACCGTGGCGTGCAGCTCGTCGACGTCGTCGTCCGCATTGCGGATCGCATCCGCGAAACGCAGGTCCTGCGTGCGCAGCAGCTCGGAGAGCGTGCGAGCCACCTCGACGTCGAGTTCGCCCATCTTCACGAACGTGCCCTTGAGGCCCTTCGGGATGGCGCGCTCGGGGAAGCGGAGGCGGGCGAGCTGAGCGATGTGCTCCGACATGTCGCCCATGCGCTCGAGCGAGGCGCTCACCCGCAGCGCCGTCACGACGATGCGCAGATCGCGGGCGACCGGCTGCTGGCGGGCGAGGATCTCGATGGCCTGCTCGTCGAGGGCGACGGCCAGTTCGTCGATCTTGGCGTCGTCGGCGATGACCTCCTCGGCAAGGGCGACGTCGCTGGTCGCGAAGGCTCTGGTCGCCTTGTCGATCGAGACCGTGACGAGGTCGGCGATCTCGACGAGGCGGGACTGGAGGTCCTCGAGGGACTGGTGGAAGACTTCGCGCATGTTGGGGCGCAACCTTTCATTCGGAACTCGGCTGTGTCGTCAGCGCGAGACGGCGGGTCGTCCGCACGAGAGCAGGTCTGTGCACCCGCACAGGCCCGAAGCGATTGTCTGCTTCGAAGATTAACGAACGGTGCCCAGCACGTGAATAGTACTTCTCCGGTTCCCGCCAGGGCGCGGAAACCCGCCGGACGGACGGTGAACGCACTCTACGCTTATGACATGACCTTGCCGCAGCTCGCGCTGTCTTCGCTCGCCATCGGGCTGATCATCGGCGTCGGCCTCTCGCTGCTCGTGGTGTGGGCCTATCGCGCTCGGGCACGAGTGCAGGAGGAGACATCGCTGGCGATTCCGGCGGGTATCACCGACGTCCTGCACAGCATGGACGATGCAGCGGGCGTGGTCGATTCCTCCGGGCTCGTGCTCGCCGCGTCGCAGGCCGCGAGCCGGTTCGGTATCGAGGTCGGGTCAACGCTCGACAACCCGGAGCTCCGCCAGCTCGTCCGCGGGGTCAGGGCTGACGGCGGCACCGCCACGGAGTCGATGCGGATCACCCGGGGCGGTCTGAGCCTTGACCCTCGGCTCGTCTCCGCCCGCGCCAGCGCCATCGGTGCCCGGTTCGTGCTGCTCATCATCCGCGACGTCACCGAGCAGGAGCGGCTCGACCAGATGCGTCGTGACTTCGTGGCCAACACGAGCCATGAGTTGAAGACGCCGGTGGGCGCGGTGAGCCTGCTCGCGGAGGCCATCGAGTCCGCCGCGGATGATCCGGCCCAGGTGCGGATCTTCGCGGCGCGGATCTCGGCGGAGGCGGGGCGCCTCGGCCAGCTGACGGGCCGCATCATGAGCCTCTCGCGGCTCCAGGCGGAGGACGGCCTGACGAAGGTCGGCCCCGTCGCCATCGACGAGGTCATCGCCTCCTCCATCGAGGCGCACGTCGTGCAGGCGGATTCCGCGGGCGTCGAACTCGCCAGGGGCGGAGATCGCGGTGTCTGGGTGCGCGGCGACGCGCAGATCCTGATCGAGGCGGTCGGCAACCTGATAGCCAACGCCATCGTCTACTCGCCGCGCGGATCGCGTGTCGGCGTGGGGGTGCGCGCGGAGGACGGTGTGGTCGAGATCGCGGTGTCCGACCAGGGCATCGGCATCGCGGAGGCCGATCGGGAGCGGATCTTCGAACGCTTCTACCGGGCGGACGAAGCCCGTTCGAGGCGTACGGGCGGCACGGGACTGGGACTGTCCATCGTCAAGCACGCCACGCAGCGTCACGGTGGCGAGGTGCGACTGTGGTCCCGGCCAGGGCGCGGGTCCACCTTCACGGTCCGGCTTCCTCGCATCGATGCGCCCGAGTACGGCGATGCGGGCAAGAAGAGCAAGAAGAAGCGCGCACGCAAGGCGGCCAAGGCCTCAGCGCGCGTTCGAAACGGAGAGAGAGCATGACCCGAATCCTTCTCGTCGAAGACGAGCCCGACCTCGCCGACCCGCTCGCGTATCTGCTGCGCCGAGAGGGGTACGAGGTGGAGATCGCAGAGGACGGCCCCGGCGCGCTCACAGCGTTCCGGGAGCGCGGCGCCGACATCGTGCTGCTCGACCTGATGCTGCCGGGGATGCCGGGCACCGAGGTGTGCCGGCAGATCCGGTCGACATCCGCGGTGCCCATCATCATGCTCACGGCCAAGGACTCCGAGGTCGACATCGTCGTGGGCCTCGAGCTCGGAGCCGATGACTACATCACGAAGCCGTACTCCTCTCGGGAGCTGCTCGCCCGGATGCGCGCGGTGCTCCGCAGGGTGGTGCAGGCCGACAGCGAGCTCGACGAGCGCGTGCTCGAGGGCGGCCGGGTCTCACTCGACATCGACCGGCACACGGTCTCGGTCGCGGGTGCCCAGATCAACATGCCGCTCAAGGAGTTCGAGCTGCTCGAGGTCCTGATGCGCAACTCGGGGCGAGTGCTCACCCGCGGTCAGCTCATCGATCGGGTGTGGGGAAGCGACTACTTCGGCGACACCAAGACGCTCGACGTGCACATCAAGCGCATCCGGTCGCGCATCGAGGAGAACCCCGGCGAGCCGGTCATGCTCGTCACCGTCCGCGGCCTGGGATACCGGTTCGAGGGCTGACAGGAAAGAGGCCGGCGCCCCGAGGGGTGCCGGCCTCCTTCCTGCGTCAGCGAGCGATCACTCGGCGGGCGCGGGAGCTGCCGTGTCAGTCGGAGTCGGCGTCGGGGACGGCGTGCGCACTGATTCCGAAGGCACGAGGTCGGAGTAGTAGGGGAGCGAGCCGTCGAGGACCGGGACCTCGGCCTTGACGCCGGTGGAGTCGCCGGACTGGAAGTGCATCTCGACGGTCGCACCGGGCTTCGTGTCGAGGTCGAGGATCCGCAGCGGCTCCTCGTCGGCGCCGAGGCTCACGGTGCCGTTGCCCGGCACGGTGATGCTGAACGGCTCGCTGCCCGCGAGCGCGACCGTGAGGGTGGCGCTCTCGTCGGTGGGGTTCACGATCCCGGCGATGAAGTTGCCGATCGTGCCGTCTTCGTTCGCGATGATGAGGGCGTTTCGCACGTCGATCGGACCATCCGCATCGGAGATGTTCACGCCGTCTGATGCCGCGTACTCCGTCTTCGTCGACTGCGGGGTGATGAAGGTGCACCCTGTCGCGCCGAGCAGAACGATGGCGCTGAGGGCTGCAGACGCAACAAGGCGCGATTTCACGGGTCCTCCTGAGGTCCGGCGGGATATCCGCATCCATTCTATGGGTAAGTCGAGGCGGGCTCAGGGCCTGGGGAGCGCGAACCTTAGCGCATCCGCCCTGTGGTATCCTTGAGGTTGCCGAAAGGACACGTTTTTATGCTTTTTGAGGTTGGCGAAACCGTCGTCTATCCCCACCATGGCGCTGCGACCATCATCGAGGTCAAGGAGCGCATCATCAAGGGAGAGACGAAGAAGTACCTGAAGCTCAACGTCACGCAGGGCGACCTGATCATCGAGGTTCCGGCCGAGAACGTCGACCTGGTCGGCGTCCGTGACGTCATCGGCAAAGAGGGACTCGACCATGTGTTCGAGGTGCTGCGTGCGCCCTTCACCGAAGAGCCGACGAACTGGTCGCGCCGATACAAGGCGAACCTCGAGAAGCTCGCCTCGGGCGATGTGATCAAGGTGAGCGAGGTCGTCCGCGACCTGTGGCGCCGCGACCAGGACCGCGGTCTGTCCGCGGGCGAGAAGCGGATGCTGGCGAAGGCTCGTCAGATCCTCATCTCCGAGCTCGCGCTGGCCGAGAAGACCGACGAGGACAAGGCGGGCGCACTGCTCGACGAGGTCCTCGCCTCCTGATTTCTCTGCGAAGGGCGGATGCTTCGGCATCCGCCCTTCGTCGTTCCCGCCACGCGGTAGCGTGAGACGGTGACTCTGCTTCCCGTACCCGACATCGCGATCATCGTCGTCGCCGCCGGTTCCGGCACGCGTCTGGAGGCGGGTGCGCCGAAGGCACTGGTCGGGATCGATGCGCACACGATCCTGCGCCATGCGCTCGACGGCGTCTTCGCGGCCGCTCCTGCCCAGGTGATCGTCGTGGCACCGCCCGGCTATGAGGGGGACGCGCTCGCAGAGCTCGAGGCCGCGGCGGGCGACCGGCGAGACCTCGGTCGTGTCGTCACGGGGGGCGCCACCCGCCAGCAGTCCGTCGCGGCGGGACTCGCGACGCTCTGGGGTGACGTGAAGACCGTGCTCGTGCACGACGCGGCTCGCGCCCTCACGCCGCCGTCGCAGATCGACGAGGTGGCCCGATCGGTCACGGCCGACGATGGCGTGCTCCCCGTGCTGCCCGTCGTCGACACTCTCAAGAAGGTGGCGGACGGCGCCGTGGTCGAAGCCGTCGACCGCTCCGAACTCGCCGCAGCGCAGACGCCCCAGGGCTTCCCCCGTGCCGGCCTCGAGGCGGCGTACGCGAAAGCGCTCGCGGATGGCGCGGAGTACACCGACGATGCCGCGCTGTTCGCGGCAGCCGGGTATCGCGTGCGCCACATCCCCGGTTCCGCGCTCGCCTTCAAGATCACCACTCCCGATGATCTCGACCGCGCACGGCACCTGCTCACGGCAGCGGGCACCGTGTCCTCTGCATCTCAGCCGGTTGCGGCGGTGCGCACGGGCACCCCACGGATCGGCGTCGGTACGGACGTCCATGCTTTCGGCGGTGAGGCGAACCTCTGGCTCGCCGGACTCGAATGGCCGGGGGAGCAGCCGCTCTCGGGTCACTCCGACGGCGATGCCGTCGCTCACGCGATCGTGGATGCGTTGCTGGGCGCCGCGGGACTCGGTGACATCGGGGAGCACTTCGGCACCTCGCACCCCGAGTACGCAGGAGCGCACGCGGACGTGTTCCTGGCGCGGACGCGCGAACTGCTCGTCGAAGCGGGATTCGCGATCGGCAACGTCTCGGTCCAGTTCCAGGGCAACCGGCCGAAGTTCAGCCCGCGACGGGCCGAGGCGCAGTCCCGCCTCGCAGAGATCCTCGGGGCGCCGGTGTCGATCTCCGCCACGACCACCGACGGCCTCGGCTTTCCCGGCCGGTCGGAGGGCATCGCCGTCACCGCGGTCGCGATCGTCTTCCCGGTCTGACGCGATAGCGTGAAGACGACCAGAGCGGGTTCCGTGATCGCACGGGCAGGACGGAAGGAGCCGGAGTGAAGATCCTCATCATCGGTGCGAGCGGGCACGTGGGTCGCGCGGCCGTGTCGGCGCTCGGCGGGCACGAGATCGTCGCCGCCTCGCGGAGCGGGCAGCCCTCGGTGGACGTGACCGACCCCCGCTCCATCGAGCGCCTGTTCGACCAGGTCGGGGAGGTCGACGCCGTCGTCGCCGCCGTCGGGAGCGTGCCGTTCGCACCGCTCGCCGACCTCGACCGCGACGACTACGAGGCCGCGCTCCGGGGCAAGGTGCTTTCGCAGCTCGACATCGTCCGCATCGGAACGCGCTTCGTCCGCGACGGGGGCTCCTTCACGCTGACCTCCGGCATCCTCGCCCGCGAGCCGATCGCCACCGGCGCGGCGGCTTCCCTCGCCAACGGCGCTCTCGAAGCTTTCGTGCTCGGCGCGGCACCGGAGCTGCCCCGCGGCATCCGCATCAACGCCGTCAGCCCCTCGGTGCTCGAGGACGCACCCTCGTATCACTCGTCCTTCCCCGGCTTCGTGCCGGTCTCGTCCTCCCGGGTCGGGATGGCCTACGCCAAGAGTGTCCTCGGGGTGCAGACCGGCGAGGTGCTGCCGGTCGACTGAGCCGGCGCGCGCCGACATGAGGCCGCGCGGCGCGCCCAGACTCGCGGAGACCGCGCCCGGTAGGCTTGAGCGGTGACTCTCCGCCTCTACGACACCCGCGCCGCGGTGTTGCGTGACTTCGTGCCTCTCGATCCCGAGAACATCACGATGTACGTGTGCGGACCCACGGTGCAGTCCGGACCTCACATCGGCCACGTCAGAGCGGCACTCAGCTTCGATCTGCTGCGGCGCTGGCTCGAGCACCGCTACGGTCGCGTCACGTTCGTCCGCAACGTCACCGACATCGACGACAAGGTGCTCGCCAACGCGACGGACGCCGAGCCGTGGTGGGCGCTCGCCTATCGGATGGAGCAGGAGTTCACCGCGGCCTATGCGGGTGTGGGTATTCTTCCGCCGACGTACGAGCCCCGAGCCACGGCATCCGTCCCGCAGATGCAGGAGTTGATCGCGGTGCTGATCGAGCGCGGTCACGCGTACCCGGCACCGGACGGCTCCGGCGACGTGTACTTCGATGTGCGCTCCTGGTCCGAGTACGGTGCGCTGACGCACCAGTCGCTCGACGACATGGAAGCGGCAGAAGACGCGGACCCTCGTGGGAAGCGGAACCCGCAGGACTTCGCACTGTGGAAGGGCGCCAAGGTCGATGAGCCGGCGGATGCGACGTGGCAGTCCCCCTGGGGTGCCGGGCGTCCTGGCTGGCACATCGAGTGCTCCGCCATGTCGAGGCGGTATCTCGGCGCGGAGTTCGACATCCACGGAGGGGGCCTCGATCTGCGGTTCCCTCATCATGAGAACGAGCTCGCGCAGTCGACGGCGGCCGGCGACGGCTTCGCCCGGTACTGGGTGCACAACGGACTCGTGACCGTTGGCGGGCAGAAGATGTCCAAATCGCTCGGCAACTTCACATTGGCCGCCGATGTGCTCGCTCTGCAGGATGCGCTGGTGGTGCGTTACGCGCTCGCCGCCGCGCACTATCGCTCGAGCCTCGACCTCAGCGAATCGTCGTGGACCGAGGCTGAGGCGGCTCTCGCGCGCATCGCGACGTTCATCTCCCGTGTCCGCCGTGCGCTTCCCGGTGCACCGGACGAGACGCGGATCGGCGAGATACCCGAGGAGTTCGCCGCAGCGATGGACGACGACCTCGGCGTTCCTCAGGCGCTCGCCGTGTTGCACGAGACGGTGCGACGCGGCAACACGGCGATCGATGCCGGTGCGGACGAAGAGGCGTGGGCCGCCTTCGTCCAGGTGGACGCCATGGTCCGGCTGCTCGGGTTCGACGAGCTCATGTCCAGCGGGGGAGACCTCGCTGAACACCGCACTCTGGACGCATTGGTCCAGACGATGATCACCCAGCGCGCGCAGGCACGCGCTGACAAGGACTGGGCGGCGGCGGATCGCATCCGAGACGCGATCGCCGCCGCAGGAATCACGCTGGAGGACACTCCGGCCGGAACTCATTGGAGTATCGATGGCTAAGCCACAGCGCCCCGGCGCGAGCAACGGCAAGAAGAAGGGCCCCACCAAGGGCACCGGTGGACTCGGGCGCAAGGCGCTCGAGGGTCGCGGACCGACCCCGAAGGCCGAGGACCGCGCCTGGCACCCGGCGGGAAAGCGCAAGGCGGCCGCCGAGCGCTACGCCGCGTCCGGGGGCAAGGGCAAGCCGGGCGCGAGGCAGACGTCCGGCGGGAACCCGAACCGTTCCGCCCGCGCGAAGGACAACACCACCGACACCGAGACGGTGACCGGACGCAACTCGGTGCTCGAGGCGCTGCGGGCGAAGATCCCTGCGACGGCGTTCTACATCGCACAGCGGGTCGAGATGGACGACCGTGTCAAGGAGATGCTGTCGATCGCCACGCACCGCGGCATCCCGGTGCTCGAGGTGACGCGCCAGGAGCTCGACCGGATGGCCGGCTTCGACGGCGTGCACCAGGGTGTGGCCGTCAAGGTGCCGCCGTACGAGTACGCGCATCCGCAGGACCTTCTGGAGCAGGTCATCGACGACGGAGGGGTGCCGTTGTTCGTGGCACTCGACGGCGTCACCGACCCGCGGAACCTCGGCGCGATCATCCGGTCGACCGCGGCATTCGGCGGACACGGCATCATCCTGCCGCAGCGGCGCTCCGCCGGTGTGAACTCCGCCGCGTGGAAGACGAGTGCCGGAGCTGCGGCCCGGATCCCGGTGGCGCTCGCGACGAACCTCACCACGCAGCTCAAGGAGTTCAAGAAGCAGGGCGTCTTCGTGCTCGGGCTAGACGGCGACGGCGACGTGCAGCTCCCCGACCTGCAGCTCGCCGACCGCCCTGTCGTGATCGTCGTGGGCTCGGAGGGCAAGGGGCTGTCGCGGCTCGTCACAGAGACGTGTGACCAGATCGTCTCGATCCCGATCTCGGCTGCGACCGAGTCCCTGAACGCGGGGATCGCCACCTCCGTCGCCCTGTACCAGGTGGCGACGGTACGCGCCCTCAAGAAGTAACAGCCGGAGGAAAGGCAGACCATGGCTCGCATCGTCGTACTCGGAGGTACCGGCTACGCCGGACGTCACATCGTCGCAGAGGCGGTGAGTCGCGGCCATGCGGTGATCGCGATCTCGCGCTCGACGGCGACCGATCCGGTGGCAGGCGCGGCCTACGTCCAGGGGTCCGCCCTGGACCTTGCGCCGTTGGCCGATGCGTTCGTGGGCGCGGATGCGGTGGTCTCCGCGCTCTCGCCGCGTGGCGATATGGAGGATCGAGCGCTCGAAGCCCTGTCGAACGTGGTCGACCGGCTCGCCGGGACCGAGACGCGCCTCGGCGTGGTCGGGGGCGCTGGCGGCAGCCTCGTCGCCCCGGGTGGGCCGCGACTGTTCGACCAGGACTTCCCCGAGGAGTACAAGCACGAGGCGCAAGTCGGCATCGACTCCCTCGCCCTCCTGGAGGCGACGGATGCCGGACTCGACTGGTTCTTCATCCACCCCGCCGAGGTGTTCGGCCCGTGGGCGGAGGGCGAGCGCACCGGACAGTACCGGGACGGCGGCGACGTGCTCGTCCGTGATGCCGACGGGAAGTCCTTCATCTCCGGCGCCGACTTCGCGGTCGCGGTCGTCGACGAGATCGAGCAGGGCAACCACCACCGCGAGCGATTCACCGTCGGCTACTGACCCATCGGGCGCACCTACTGACGCCGAGCGCACGGCTTCGTGCCGAACGCACGGCGTCTCGACGCGCGGATGCCGTGCACTCGGGGACAAGCCGTGTACTCGGAGACAGGGCCGCGGGAGTCAGACCAGGTCGCGCCAGTCGACGTCCTCGTCCTCGTCGGTCACCGGGGTCGCACCGGTGACGACGGGCAGGCTCATGGTCTCGGTCGGCGGGCCCATGATGGTCGCCTCGTCGCGACGATGGCGCAGCACCTCGTTGATGTAGCTCGTCAGCACCTCGGCCAGGGGGACGGAGCGGCCCTGGGCCTGCGACAGGTACCACCGGTGCTCGAGCACCTGGTGGAAGACCTCGGCGGGCTCGAGCTTGGCCCGCAGCTCGTACGGGATCGCGCGCACGACGGGCTCGAACACACGGGTGAGCCATTCGTGGGCGTACATCTCCTCGTCGGCCCACTGCTTCGTCGATCGGGCTCGGAACTCGTCGAGGTCGTTGAGCAGCCGCCGCGCCTGGTTCTCCTCCACGTCGAGACCGGTCAACCGGATGAGGCGGCGTTGGTGGTGACCCGCGTCCACCACCTTCGGCTGGATCTCCACCACTCGACCGTCTGCCGTCGTCGACAGCGACATCTCGTCGATGTCGAAGCCGAGCGCGTTGAGACGCTCGACCCGTTCCGTGATGCGCCAGGTCTCGGCGGCCGAGAACGACTCCTGGGCGGTGAGCTCGGCCCACAGGGACCGGTACGAGGAGACGATGCCGTCGGCGATCGCGACGGCGTCGACGCCGTTCTCGAGGCGGCCGCCCGCGGCGAGGTCCATGATCTCTCCGGCGATGTTCGTGCGTGCCAGGTCGAGGTCGTAGGCCCGCTGGCCGTCTGTCAGACCTTCCTCGTGCAGTTCACCCGTCTCGGCATCGACCAGATACGCGGCGAACGCGCCCGCATCGCGGCGGAACAGCGTGTTCGAGAGGGAGACATCGCCCCAGTAGAAGCCGACGTTGTGCAGGCGTACCAGGAGCAGTGCGAGGGCATCGACGAGCCGGGTGGCGGTGTCCGGACGCAGCACTCGGGTGAACAGAGCGCGGTACGGCATCGAGAAGCGCAGGTGCGAGGTGACCAGGGCTGCGGGGAGGGGCTCGCCGTCGGCGTCCGTGCGCCCGGCGATCACTGCGACGCGGTCGACGCAGGGCACATCGAGGCGGGCGAGGTTGCCGAGCATCTCGTATTCACGCTGAGCCATCTCCGCCGTGGTCTCCTTGACCGCGATGACGCGGCCGGACAGATCGGCGAAGCGCACGAGGTGGCGCGAGAGGCCTTTCGGGAGCGACACGATGTGCTCCGACGGCCATTTGGCGAGCGAGGTCGACCAGGGCAGGGACAGCAGCCCCGGATCGATCTTGCTGGCGGTGATCCGCAGCGAATCCTGCATCACGCTCCCGGGTCGTGGGGGGAAGGAAAACAGACGCGGCGCAGGTGACCGAAGTCAGCCTGCGCCGCGTCTGGTGTCCGATCAGGCGGAGACGACCGGCTTGTCGTTCAGGCGGTCGCCCGACTCGATGTCGAACGCGTGCACGTGGCCCGGGTTCGCAGCGAGCGTGACCGTCTCGCCCGCGTTCGGGTGGTTGCGGCCGTCGACGCGGGCGACGATGTCGCTGCGCTTGCCGTTGATCTCGGTGTGGCCGTACAGGTACCCGTCGGCGCCGAGCTCCTCGACCAGGTCGACGGTGACCGGAAGACCCTTGCCGTCAGCCGGGCCGACGGTGATGTCCTCGGGGCGCACGCCGACCGTGACCTGGCTGCCGTTCGCGCGGCCGACCGTGTCGCGGTCGAGCGGGACGACCTCGGAGCCGAAGCGGATGCCGCCGTCGGCGAGGTCGGCCGCGAACAGGTTCATCGCGGGCGAGCCGATGAAGCCGGCCACGAAGACGTTGTTCGGCTTCTCGTACAGGTCGCGCGGCGAGCCGACCTGCTGGAGCAGACCGTCCTTGAGGACCGCGATGCGGTCACCCATGGTGAGCGCCTCGGTCTGGTCGTGCGTGACGTAGACGGTCGTGACGCCGAGTCGACGCTGCAGCGAAGCGATCTGCGTACGGGTCTGCACGCGGAGCTTGGCGTCGAGGTTCGACAGCGGCTCGTCCATGAGGAACACCTGGGGCTGACGCACGATGGCTCGGCCCATGGCGACGCGCTGACGCTGGCCTCCCGAGAGGGCCTTGGGCTTGCGGGTCAGGTAGGGCTCGAGGTCGAGGAGCTTGGCGGCCTCGAGGACGCGTGCGGCACGCTCCTCCTTGCCGACGCCGGCGATCTTGAGCGCGAAGCCCATGTTCTCGGCGACGGTCATGTGCGGGTACAGCGCGTAGTTCTGGAAGACCATCGCGATGTCGCGGTCCTTCGGCGGGACGTCGGTCACGTCACGGTCGCCGATGAGGATGCGGCCCGCGTTGACCTCTTCGAGGCCGGCGAGCATGCGGAGGGACGTGGACTTACCGCAGCCGGAGGGGCCGACGAGAACGAGGAACTCGCCGTCTCCGACCTCGAGGTTCAGCTTGTCGACGGCCGGACGGGTGCCGCCGGGATACAGGCGGGTGGCCTCGTCGAAAGTCACAGATGCCATTGTGGTTTCTCCTTCACCGGCAGGTACGTGCCGGACGATCCGTAGTGATGAAGCGGCGGAGTGAACCGCCGTGACCCGTCATTGGGTCGGGATCAGTATGGCATGAACGGCGGTACCTGGGTATTTCTCAGCCTCACTGACTAGCATCGAACTCGGCCGCGCGCTGCGGCGATCGTCGTCGAGCGGCGGTCGGGGCCAACCCGGACCCCCCTGGAGACTCACAAGAGGAACGATGTCGAGCGACGAAACGCCGAACGTCCCCACACCTCGCAATTCGCGCGAGGCCGTGCGGGAGAAGGCCCAGAGAGTGCACGCCCAGCAGTCGCGGGCGCGCCTCATGCGACGGATCATCATCGGTGCGGTGGCGATCGCGGCGGTGGGGGCGATCGGCACTGCGGTGACGCTCGCGGTGTCGTCGCAGGTCTCCAAACCGCGTCTCACCCCCACGGGGATGCAGTCCGATGGCGTGGTCGTCACCGACATCGAGGCCTTCGCCTCGTCGCAGGAGGTTCCTTCGACGCCTGATCCCGACGCGACGGATGCCGGTGCGACCGCAACGCCGACGCCGAGTCCGACGACGTCCGAGAAGGTCGACATCCACGTCTATGTGGACTACCTGTCGCCGGATGCGGGGAAATTCGAGCGCGCCAACGCCCGCCAGCTCGCCGGCTGGATCACCGAGGGTGCGGTCACGGTCAGCTACCACCCGGTGGCGCTGCTCACCGCCAGCTCCAACGGCACCAAGTTCTCGCTCCGATCCGCAGCGGCTGCGGCGTGCGTGGCCACGCACTCGCCCGAGCAGTTCTACGCGTTCAACCACGATCTGCTCGACGACCAGCCCGAAGTGGGCAGCGACGGATTCTCGGACGAGGATCTCGCGAATCTCGCCCTCGCCGTCGGCGTCGACAATTCCAAGGCGGTCCGTTCGTGCATCGAGGACGGCGACTTCGTCGGCTGGGCCAAGGAGGCGACGACCAGGGCGCTGGAAGGACCGCTGGCCGGTTCGGACGACCTGGTGCTCTCGGCTGCGCCGATGATCGTGGCGAACGGCGAGGCATACGTGGGGGCGCTGGACGACCCGGCGGAGTTCTCGCAGTTCGTGCTCAGCGTCGCCAGTGATGCCTCGCGCGAGACGCCGAGCCCGACACCTTCCGCGTCCTCCACGCCTGCTCCGTAGGTCGAACGCCGTCGATGCCGCCAGCTAAGCTGGGGGCGTCCGCCGACTTGGCGCAATTGGTAGCGCACCGTACTTGTAATACGGGGGTTACGGGTTCGAGTCCCGTAGTCGGCTCTCTGAGTCCTCGCACGAGTGGGCAGCGGACGCTGATGGCGTCGTCTCGCCGCAGCGTCTCGCTCCCCATGGCGCCACGGCACTGATCCGCACTGCGGCTTCCTTCGCGGTCGCCCGCTCCTCGGCTCCCATCGGAGACGGGTCGGCGGCTGCTGTCGCCTCCTCGATCGCCATGATCGCGGACGTCGTCCCCGCTCGAGCGCACTGAACCCTGTGCGCGTTTTGTGTATCGCCTTATCAGGTGATATGTTACTCGTGTGTCGGTTTTCCTGGCGGTCGATGGATTCGCCAGGTCGGAGACGGCGCAGGTGACCGCCACCCCGCCCGGTCACCTGCGCCCACCCCGGGGCGGGGTTCCCGAGCACCCTGGGGAGGGTCCATCATGAGCAGCGCGGCGACCATGAAACCCGAATGGCAGCAGGGCTACCCGTATGCGAAGAAGCTCTCGCGCTCGGAATATGAACGTGAGAAGCGACTGCTGCAGATCGAGCTCCTCAAGCTTCAGGCCCACGTCAAGCAGTCGTCCGAACGCGTGCTCATCCTGTTCGAAGGGCGCGACGCCGCGGGCAAGGGCGGTGCGATCAAGCGCTTCATGGAGCACCTGAACCCGCGTGGCGCGCGGGTCGTCGCGCTCGACAAGCCGACGGACGCCGAGCGGACGCAGTGGTACTTCCAGCGCTACGTCGCACACCTGCCGTCCGGCGGGGAGATGGTTTTGATGGACCGCTCCTGGTACAACCGCGCCGGTGTCGAACGTGTCATGGGGTACTGCTCTTCCGCCGATTATCACGAGTTCATGCACACCGTTCCGGAGTTCGAGCGGATGCTGGTCGGGTCGGGCATCCGGCTCATCAAACTGTGGTTCTCGGTCGGAGAGGCAGAACATCGGCGGCGGTTCGCGCGACGAAGTGAAGACCCCGTCAAGCAGTGGAAGCTGAGCCCCACCGACCTCGCGAGCGTCGACCGATGGGCGGACTACACGAAGGCGAAGGAGGAGATGTTCTTCCACACCGACACCCCGGCCGACCCGTGGATCGTCATCAAGTCGAACGACAAGAAGCGCGCACGGCTCGAGGCGATGAGGTTCGTCCTCTCCCGCTTCGACTATCCGGGAGGGACCCGATGGTGGCGCACGCTCCCGACGCGCGCCTGGTCGGCCGTCCATCGCAGATGTATGACGACGGGGAGACGCCGAACTAGCGCGAGCAGTGTCCGTCGCAACAGGGCGTCATCCGGGAATGCGGACACCGGGGTCGGCGGTTGTGCACGACATGACCCGCATCGGCTCCAGTGATCTCGACGTTCTCCCTCTCTCGCTCGGCGGCAACGTGTTCGGCTGGACCGCCGACCGCGACGCTTCCTTCGAGGTGCTCGACGCTTTCATCGACGGGGGTGGCGACTTCATCGACACGGCCGACTCGTACAGTTCGTGGGTTCCGGGAAACGAAGGCGGCGAAAGCGAGCGCATCATCGGCGCCTGGCTCGCCTCCCGCAAGCCGTCCGGCGTCGTCGTCGCGACGAAGGTCAGTCAGCACCCGGAGTTCCGCGGGCTCTCCGCAGCCACGGTGCGGAGGGCGGCTGAAGCGTCGTTGGCCCGCCTGGGCGTCGATGAGATCGACCTGTACTACGCCCACTTCGACGATGAGACCGTTCCCCTCGAGGAGACGGTGGCGGCGTTCGGCGCGCTGGTCGCCGACGGCCTGGTCCGCCACATCGCCGTGTCGAACTACTCGGCTGACCGCATCCGGGCCTGGGTGGAGATCGCGCGTCGTACGGGAGTCGCCGTGCCGGTCGCCGTGCAGCCGCACTACAACCTCGTGCACCGCAACGAGGTCGAGGACACCATCATCCCCGTCGCCGAGGAGTTCGATCTCGGCCTCATCCCGTACTACTCGCTGGCGAGCGGTTTCCTGACCGGAAAGTACCGTTCGACGGACGCTGCGGGTCAGGATTCCCCTCGTGCCCAGGGTGCCGCGAAGTATGCGACGCCCGCCGGATTGCGGATCATCGACGCGCTCGAGGAGATCGGCGATGCGCACGGCGCGTCGATCGCAGCGACGTCGCTCGCATGGCTGCGCGCGCAGCCGACCGTCGTCGCTCCCATCGCGAGCGCGCGTACGGTCGAGCAGGTGCCCGACCTGCTCGCCGGAGCGCGCCTCGAACTCTCCGCCGACGAGGTGCAGCTTCTCGACCGCGTCTCGGAGTGGACTCCCACGCGCGCCTGACGCGCAGGGGTCGTCAGCCCGCGAGCCCGAGCCGGTGCGCCAGGATCACCGCGTGGATGCGGTCGCGAGCCCCGAGCTTCGCCAGCACACGGCCGACGTGCGTCTTCACCGTGGACTCGCCAACGTAGAGCGTCTGCGCGATCTCGGCGTTCGTCAGACCGCGTCCGATCGCGAGGAAGACGTCACGCTCGCGCTCGGTGAGCGATGCCAGTGCAGCGCTCTCCACCGTGTCGGCGCTCGCGGAGGACGCGTCGAGCTGTGGGGTCACGTGATCCAGCAGCATCCTGGTGATCCGCGGCGAGAGCGCGGCGTCCCCGCGGTGCACCGCGCGGACGGCGGAGATCATCTCGTGCCGCTGCGCATCCTTCAGGAGGAACCCGCTCGCCCCGGCACGGATCGCACCGAACGCATACTCGTCGAGATCGAAAGTCGTCAGCACCAGCACCCGGGTCTGCGGGTGCTCTCGCACGATCGCCTCCGTGGCGGCGATGCCGTCGAGCTCCGGCATCCGGATGTCCATGAGCACCAGATCGGGGGCCAGCGCCCTGCTCCGAGCGATCGCGGCCTTCCCGTCTCCGGCCTCACCGACGACCACGATGTCGGCTTCGGCTTCGAGCACCATGCGGAAGCCGACACGGATCAGCTCCTGGTCGTCCACCAGGAGCACCCTGATCGTCTCGGTCATCGTTCGTCCTCCATCGATCGTGGCGGGTGAGCATTCCCCGTGAGGGGCAGTTCGGCACGGAGAACCCATCGTCCGCCATCTGCGGGCGCGGAGCGCACAGTCCCACGCACGTGAGCAGCCCGCTCGGACAGCCCGCGCACACCGAACCCGTCGGAGCCGACCGCACCGGAGACCCCGTCGTTCACGATCTCGATCGTCACGACGTCGGCGGCATACTCCAGACGAACAGTGGCAGCAGACGCCGTCGGAGCATGGCGCATCGCGTTGGTCACGCCTTCCTGGACGATCCGTCCGATCGCGTGTTCGACGGCGGGGGAGACCTCCGCCTGGCCGACGATCGCCAGCGTGGCGGGGTATCCGGCTCGCTGGGCGGCTTCGATGGTGTCGCGAGGGAGGACGGGTTGCACGGGTGCCATCGGCAGGGGGGAGCCTTCGTCGCGCAGCACACCGAGCATGGACCGCATCTCGGTGAGCGCGGCCCTGGCCGTCTCCGCTGCCGAGATCGCCGCTCTGCGCGCCTGCTCGCGGTCTGTGGTCGCGGCCCCGCCCTCGGAAAGCGCGACGATCACGGTGAGCGAGTGCGACACGATGTCGTGCATCTCGCGGGCGATGCGCGCGCGTTCGGACGCGGCCGCGAGCTGTGCCTGCTGATCGCGCTCGACCAGCAGCTGGCGTGAGCGGTCGATCACCGCCGACAGATAACGTTTGCGCCCGCCGACGTTGACGCCGACGAGCGTGCCGATCAGACCCATCACGATGTATCCGATCGCGGTGTCGAGCCCCTCCTGCAGAGTGATGGCGCCCGTCACCATGAGCAGCGCGGCGAGGCCGAGGAACCACACGGCGCCGGCGCCGAAGCTCGTCCACGCCGTGCGGGAAGACCGGTAGACCGCGAGTCCGTAGCAGGCGACGACCAGAAGGATGATGCCCCCTGAGAGCCCGGTGAACAACCCGACCGTACCGAGGATCACCGCGGCGATGAAGGGCGCGAGCGGCACCCTCCGACGCCACAGCAGCGTGCTGCACGCGATCGCGACCATCGACACGGTGGCGATGTTGATGGCGATGTACGTCGCCTCCGGCATCGACGAATCGGTGAGGCGTCCCGCCGGAGCGAGCGAGAGCAGAAAGCACAGCAGCGCGAGCAGCACGTCGGCCAGGACAGGATGTCGCGCCCAGAACCGGCGGAAGAGTCCGGGGGCACGCGGAAGCCGCAGCTCCTCGTCCTCGCGGATCGAGTCGCTGCGGCTTCGCTTTCTGCTCACGCGCCGACTTTACGCGTCACGTGTGCGCAACACGGCCCAGGCCGCGACGGCTCCGCCGACCACCCAGCACGCCAGCGTGAGGAACGCGGCAGGAGCGTCCAGCGCTGCATCGTCGCCGGGCAGGATCGCGCTCTGCGCTGCCGCCACGGGAAGGTAGTTCGCCGCATCGACGATCCACGCCCAGGTCTCACCCGCGAACGTGAAGAAGTTCGCCACGATCGGCAGTACGAACAGGACGCCGACGGTCGCGGCGATCGCGCCTGCACCCGAGCGGAGGATGAACCCGAACGACACCCCGATCAGCGCGAAGACGGCCATGGCGAGCGACGCCACGACGATCGGCAGGATCGACGCCGACGGGTCGGACCAGTCGATGGTCTGGTCACGTGGGGCGACGACGAGCGAGACCGCGACGGCAGCGACGGCGAAGATCACCAGCGACGACAGGAACAGGAACACCGCGAGCACGATGGACTTCGCGGCGAGCACCGATCCGCGAACCGGGTTGGCTGTGAGGGTCGAACGGATCATCCCGGTGGAGTATTCGCCGGTGACCGAGATCGCGCCGATGATCCCGGCGAGGAGCATGGTGAACTGGATCGGCATGATGACGGCCTGGATCGGCTCGAATCCCGGCATGTCGATCGCCTGCGCGATGAGGACGGCGATGCCGATGGTGAGCGCCGCCGCGATCCCGATCGACCACCACGTCGAGCGCAGCGTGGCCAGCTTGATCCACTCCCCGCGGAGTGCGCGCACGAACGTCAGTCGTCGGCCGGTGTCGATGCGGGGCCGTGAGGGAGCGACTGCCTGCGTCGCGGTCATGAGATCTCCTTGGTGCGGTACTCGACGGAATCGCCGGTGAGAGCGAGATAGGCGTCTTCGAGAGAGCCGGTGGTCGGGGTGAGTTCGTGCAAGGGGATGCCGCGGTCGGCAGCGAGGTCACCGATGCGGGAGGCGGGCAGGCCCACGATGTCGAGGAGGTCCGGCGCGGAGCTCACGATCTCCACTTCCGGACCGCCGACGGCCGCTGCGAGGTCTGCCGGACGCGGGGTGCGCACCCGGACGGTGTTCCGTGTCCAGGAGCGCACGAGCTCTGACAACGGGGCGTCCGCGAGCACCCTGCCGCGTCCCATCACGATGACGTGATCCGCGGTCTGCGCCATCTCGCTCATCAAGTGGCTGGAGAGGAGCACCGTGCGTCCTTCGGAAGCCGCGTGCCGCGCGAACTGGCGCACCCAGCGGACACCTTCGGGGTCGAGGCCGTTGACCGGCTCGTCGAGGATCAGCGTGTGAGGGTCTCCGAGGAGTGCCGACGCGATCCCGAGTCGCTGTCCCATGCCCAGGGAGAACTTGCCGGCGCGCTTGCGAGCGACCGACCCGATCCCGGCGATGTCGATGACCTCGTCGACGCGAGAGGCAGGGATCCCGTGGGTCGCCGCCATCGCCCGCAGGTGATTGCGCGCGGTCCGTCCGGTGTGGACGGCCTTCGCGTCGAGGAGCACTCCGACCTCGGTCAGGGGTGCGCGGAGCTTGCGGTACTCCCGACCGGCGACCGCGGCTCGTCCCGATGTGGGCCGATCCAGGCCGACGATCATCCGCATCGTGGTCGACTTGCCGGCCCCGTTCGGGCCGAGGAAACCCGTGACGGTGCCCGGGTGGACGGTGAAGGACACGTCGTCGACGGCCGTCTTGTCTCCGAACCTCTTCGTGAGGCCTTCTGCTGTGATCATGTCTTCCACGCTACGGACCGCGTGGGTGCAGCGCATCCGCCCGAGGTACCGTCTCGCTGGCCGGACATCCTCCCGGCGACGGAGGTCGCGGTCAGTCGCGAGGGCGGGCGGTGACCCGTGCGGCCATCTCCTCGGAGGCGAGCACGGCCTCGTCGATGATCTCTCTGGTCGGCGGGGCGGTGAGCCAGTCGTGGCTCAACGACGCGGGGACCAGCAACGGCATCCGATCGTGCAGCTCGGCGAGGTGCTCGGGGGCCGGCCGCATCACGATCGAGTAGCAGGTGTACCACTCGCCGTCTGCCGTGCGACCGCGCTGGGTCACGGCCGCCATGCCGAAGAGCGTGCCGTCGTCGATGATGAACTCGTTCCAGCGGCGCGAGGGCTTCTGCATCTCGTACCAGCTCGTCGCCGGGACGATGGCGCGCGACTTCGCGCCCCCCGGCCGTTCCTGCAGACGTTCCGACCGCGTGTTGATCGACGGGAACTTCGCAGGCTCGCCGTTCACCAGGAAGCCCCACCACGCGGGTTCGAGCGTGGGCGCGGCATCGGGCTGGACGATCAGCGGGTTGAGGTTGCGGAGGTTCCTGCCGGTCGGACGGATGGTCTCGCCGGCGTTCTCCTGGGCCCACGTGCGCAACCCCTCGAGCACCGCATCGTCGGCGGCGGCGAGGACTTCCGCATCGGTGAACCGAGGATCAAGACCGTAGCTCGCGCACATGCCGCCAGCGTAGCCGTGCGCACCGACATCCGCCTGTCCGGGAGGCGAGGGCCACTCGGGTAGGGTCGACTGGTGCCCGAATCCCGCCGACTCCCCGCTCCGGTCGCACTCGGCGGGGCGGTCGCGATCGGGGTCATGACGGCCGTCCAGGCGCGCATCAACGGCGTGCTCGGAGTCCGCGTCGACGACGGCATCGTGGCGGGGCTCCTCTCCTTCTCCGTCGGGCTCCTCGCGCTCGTCGCCGTGATCGCGTGCATCCCTTCGGCGCGTCGCGGAGTCGGCCGCCTGTGGAGCGGGATCCGGCAGGGCTCGATCCCGTTCTGGATGCTGCTCGGCGGTGCATGCGGCGCCCTCACCGTCTCCACGCAAGGGCTCACGGCGGGGGTCCTCGGCGTCTCCCTGTTCAGCGTCGGTGTCGTCGCGGGACAGACCCTGCACGGCCTCGTCCTCGATCGCATCGGATTCGGTCCGGCCGGAGTCGTGGCCGTGACGCCGGGGCGGGTGGCCGGTGGCGTGCTCGCGCTCGCCGCCGTCGGCATCTCCCTGTCCGGCGACGTGCTCGCCTCCGCTCCGCTGTGGATGCTCCTGCTGCCGTTCGCCGCAGGAGTGGGCATCGCGTGGCAGGCAGCCACCAACGGTCGACTCGCGCAGCGCGTCCGGTCGCCGCTCGCAGCCACGCTGATGAGCTTCGTCGCCGGCACCGTCGTGCTCGTGCTGGCGGCGGGGACGAGCGTGGCCCTCCGCGGAATGCCCGAGTCCCTCCCCGCCGAGCCATGGTTGTACCTCGGCGGGTTCCTCGGCGCGGGGTACATCCTGCTCGGCGCGTTCATCGTCGCCCACACCGGGGTGTTGTTGATGGGTCTGGGCTCCGTGCTCGGACAGCTCGTGACCTCGGTCGTGATCGACCTGATCTGGCCTCCGGCCTCGGGGCCAGCGCTCTGGCAGGTCATCGCGATGGTCGCGGTGGCCGTCGCGTCCGTGATCGTCGCCGTCCCTCGGACGCGGCGGCGCTGACGGCTACGGCTTCTTCGCGGCCTTCTTGCCCGATTTCTTGGATTCCTTGCCCGCCTTCACGGATCCGGGCTTCGGCATCCGTGTGACCAGTTTCCGGGCGTCGACGGCTTTGCGGCGGCCCGGTCGCTTCCCGGCGGGCTTTCCTCCGACGTAGAGCCACCCGAGGAGTTCCTCGTTCTTCGCCAGACCGTGGGCCTTGGCCACGGCCTTTGCGCGGGTGTAGTGACCCGTGCGCCAGATGACGCCCCAGCCGGCCTCGTCGAGCAGCAGGCTCAGGGTGTGCGCGACGCCGGAGGCCACGGCCTCCTGCTCCCAGCGGGGCACCTTCTCGCTCTTGCGATAGCTCGCGACGACCGCGATCAGCAGGGGCGCGCGCAACGGCTTCGACGACGGCGAGGCGTCGCCCTGCGCTGTGGCGATCGCCGCGCCGAGCACCTCGCGGTCAGCACCCCGCAGCTCGATGAGACGCCACGGACGCAGAGACGAGTGATCGGCGACGCGCCCGGCGGCGGTGACCAGCGTCAGCAGCTCTTCACGGCCCGGCGCCGTCTGGTCGACCTTCGACCAGGACTGACGCGCGCGGACGGCGTCGAGGGCGCTCACGAGGCGTCAGGCGTGAAGTTCAGTGCGATCGAGTTCATGCAGTAGCGATCGCCCGTCGGGGTGCCGAACCCGTCGGGGAAGACATGGCCGAGGTGCGACCCGCAATTGGCGCAACGCACCTCGGTGCGCACCATTCCGAGGCTGTCGTCCTCGATGAGTTCGACCGCGTCGGGGCGGATCGACTCGTAGAAGCTCGGCCAGCCGCACCCGGAGTCGAACTTCGTGCCGCTCTTGAAGAGTTCGGCGTTGCACGCTCCGCAGGTGTAGAGACCCGCCCGCTCCTCGTCGAGCAGCTCGCCCGTCCAGGCGCGCTCCGTCGCGGCCTGCCGCAGCACGGCGTACTGCTCGTCACCGAGCTCGTTGCGCCATTCGTCCTCGGTCTTGTCCACGCTGTACGACATGTATCCTCCTCAGTCGCCTCCATTCTCCCTTGTCCGACGAGGTCTCGGGTCCTTCGCGTCAGAATGGAGGCATGACGGAAGCCGTGCGTGAGCGCTACGCGCGATTCGCGCGGGACGAGGCACCGGGCCGGAGCGCGGTGTATGCGCGATGGGCTGCGGGTGTCGCCGCGGACGAGGAGGTGCAGCGCGTGCTCGCCCGGATCCCGGAGACGAGACGGCAGCCGCCGCTCGTGTTCGCGGTGACGCGCCTGCTCGGCGCGACGCTGCAGGAGTACGACGACTGGCGCGGCTTCCTGTTGCAGAACGCCGCCGAGGTCGTCGCGGAGTGCACGCGGCGCTCGCTGCAGACGAACGAGCCCCTCCGCCTGGCCCCGCTGCTGCCGGTGCTGTCGGAGATCGACGGACCGATCGCGCTGCTCGAGCTCGGAGCGTCGGCCGGGCTGTGCCTCTACCCCGACCGCTACTCGTATCGGTTCACCGACGCCGACGGGCGGTTGCGCCTCGGCGTGGATCCCGTGGACGGGCCGTCGAGCGTCGTGCTGGAGTCTCGGGTCACCGGCCCGCTGCCGCCGATCCGGATGCCGGAGATCGTCTGGAGGGCGGGCATCGATCTGCAGCCTCTCGACGCCACGGACGACCGCGATCGCCGCTGGCTCCGCGGCCTCGTCTGGCCGGGGGAGTCGGGACGTGCCGAGCGCGTCGACGCCGCGCTCGACATCGCGGCATCGGACCCTCCGCTTCTCGTGCGCGGGGATGCGCGCGACCGCCTCGGCGCCCTCGTCGACGCGGCCCCTCAGGGTGCGACACTCGTCGTCACCACTCCCGGGGTGCTCGTGCACATCCCGAGATCGGAGCGCAGCGCGCTCGTCGCCGACATCTCACGCCTGGACGCGCGGTGGATCACGATCGACCCGCCGGGCGTGACGGACGTCTGGTCCCCTCCGGTGGAGACGGAGAAGTGGTCGGGGTTCGTCGTCGCGATCGACGGACAGGTCCGCGCCGCCGCTGACCCGCTCGGACGATGGTGGGAGTGGCGAACCGCCATCCCGACGGTCGCGTCCTAATCTGGAGCCATGCTCGGAGACCTCACGGCGCGCGATCGCGCGATCCTCGCCCTGGAGGCGGCCTGGCCGCGTCACGGCGGAGCCAAGGAAGAGGTCATCCGCACGCAGCTGGGTATGAGCCCTGCCCGCTACTACCAACTGCTCGGACGGCTCATCGAGTCCGACGTCGCCCTGGAATTCGACCCGATGCTGGTGCGCAGGCTCCGTCGGCTCCGCGACTCCAGGGCGTCCAGACGCGCCGCCCGCATGCCCGGCTTCGTCGGCTGAGCCCCCCGGCGGCTGGGAGATGCGCCGCCCCCGGCGCCGTGGAACGGGTTGACAGGAACGTGCCGCTAGCATCGAGGGGTGTCAAAGCCCACCCGAGATCGCTTCGATGACGTTCCCCGTTCCTCCGGACGAGTAGGAGCGCACCGAGCAGAAGCTCCGGGGATGAACGGCTGGGTGGTGCTGCTGTGGTCCTTCGTCGCCGCGCTCGTGCTCATCATCGCCGGCATCTTCGGCTCGCTCGTGGTGATGGGCCGCATCTCGCTCTTCCCCGAGGCTGCCCCGACCTCGGCCCCGACGCCCGTCGAGACCGGGATCGTCGACCCGAGCATCTCCGTGATGATCCTGAACGGGACGCCGGACGAAGGCCTCGACACCCGGATGCGCGACACCCTCATCAACAACGGCTGGGCCGCGGACGACGTCTTCGCCGGCGACAGCTCCAGCCAGGACTTCGCGGCCACGACGGTGTTCTTCGTCGACGAGGCGGACGAGCTCGCAGCGATCGGACTCGCGAACCTCCTCGGTGGCGCCGCCGTGCAGCAGAGCGATTACTACTCGGGTCAGACGGAGGACGGGGAGAAGCAGTTCACGGTCGTGATCGGGCTCGATCGATCCACGTCGGCACCCGAGACGCCCACCGACGAACCCGCGTCCTGACCTCCGGATGCCGCACGCGTCCGGCGGCTTGCACTCGAAGGTGTCGAGTGCCAGAATGGCGTTAGCACTCTCTCACTCTGAGTGCTAAACCCAACGTCTACGTCCAGGAGGGACGAAAAAACTCATGGCAAAGATCATTGCTTTCGATGAGGAGGCCCGCCGCGGCCTCGAGCGCGGCCTCAACATCCTCGCCGACGCGGTCAAGGTGACCCTCGGCCCGCGCGGTCGCAACGTCGTCCTCGAGAAGAAGTGGGGCGCTCCCACGATCACGAACGACGGTGTCTCCATCGCCAAGGAGATCGAGCTGGACGACCCGTACGAGAAGATCGGCGCGGAGCTCGTCAAGGAGGTCGCCAAGAAGACCGACGACGTCGCCGGTGACGGCACCACGACCGCCACGGTCCTCGCTCAGGCGCTGGTCCGCGAAGGCCTGCGCAACGTCGCAGCCGGCGCCGACCCCATCTCCCTCAAGCGCGGAATCGAGAAGGCCGTCGCCTCGATCACCGAGGAGCTCCTCTCGAGCGCCAAGGAGATCGACTCGAAGGAGCAGATCGCCGCGACCGCTTCCATCTCGGCAGCAGACACCGCGATCGGCGAGCTCATCGCCGAGGCGATCGACAAGGTCGGCAAGGAAGGCGTCGTCACCGTCGAGGAGTCGCAGACGTTCGGCACCGAGCTCGAGCTCACCGAGGGCATGCGCTTCGACAAGGGCTACCTGAACCCATACTTCGTCACGGACCCGGAGCGCCAGGAGGCTGTCTTCGAAGACCCGTACATCCTCATCGCGAACCAGAAGGTCTCCAACATCAAGGACCTCCTGCCGATCGTCGACAAGGTGATCCAGGACGGCAAGGAGCTCGTCATCATCGCCGAGGACGTCGAGGGCGAGGCTCTCGCGACGCTCGTGCTGAACAAGCTCAAGGGCATCTTCAAGTCCGTCGCCGTGAAGGCTCCGGGCTTCGGCGACCGTCGCAAGGCGCAGCTGCAGGACATCGCGATCCTCACCGGTGGTCAGGTCATCACCGAAGAGGTCGGCCTCAAGCTGGAGAACGCCACGCTCGACCTCCTGGGCCGCGCGCGCAAGGTCATCGTCACCAAGGACGAGACCACGATCGTCGAGGGCGCCGGCGAGGCCGAGCAGATCGAGGGTCGCGTCACGCAGATCCGTCGCGAGATCGAGAACACCGACAGCGACTACGACCGCGAGAAGCTCCAGGAGCGTCTGGCCAAGCTCGCCGGTGGCGTCGCCGTCATCAAGGCGGGTGCCGCGACCGAGGTCGAGCTCAAGGAGCGCAAGCACCGCATCGAGGACGCCGTCCGCAACGCGAAGGCAGCCGTCGAGGAGGGCATCGTCCCCGGTGGTGGCGTCGCGCTGATCCAGTCGGGCACGAAGGCGCTTGACGGACTGTCGCTCACGGGCGACGAGGCGACCGGTGCGAACATCGTCCGCGTGGCGATCGAGGCTCCGCTCAAGCAGATCGCGCTGAACGCCGGTCTCGAGCCGGGCGTCGTGGCGAACAAGGTCTCCGAGCTCCCCGCAGGCCAGGGCCTCAACGCTGCAACGGGCGAGTACGTCGACATGTTCGGCGCTGGCATCATCGACCCGGCCAAGGTGACCCGCTCGGCGCTGCAGAACGCCGCGTCGATCGCGGCTCTGTTCCTCACCACCGAGGCCGTCGTCGCCGACAAGCCCGAGAAGGCCGCAGCTCCGGCTGGCGACCCCACGGGTGGCATGGACTTCTGATCCAGCACACATGACAGAACGCCCCCGGCTGCGGCCGGGGGCGTTCTGCGTTCACCGGGTGCGCGGGTTCAACGGAACAGACTGGCCGAATACTGGTCGGCGTCGGAGTACTGCGAAGCGGCGGATCCGAGAGATGTGCCGATGGCGTCGAGCACATGCTCCACGTGCAGCTGTGCCCCCTGCCACTGCTCGGCGCAGCCCTGGAACGCATTCGATGCGGTACCGACCCAGGAGGTCTGCAACTGGCGAAGCTGGGCCATGAGCGTGGCGGACTCGCTCTGCAAACGCTCGATGGTCGCTCGGGTGGCGCCGTGTGCCGCGTGGACGGCCTCGGTGTCGACGGTGAAGACAGACATGGGAACTCCTTTTCCTGTGGAGTACCGAGGTTAGGACGGGGCCGAGGCTCGCGGCCGCGCCCGGGGTCGGCGGAGCCAGAGGCTGTGCACAACCGACGTCACGGCGCCCTCAGGGCAGGTCGAGTCGGTCCAGCGGTTGCGTGTCTTCCAGGAGGTGTTCGGGGGTGGCGCGGGCCGGGGCGAGGGGGAGGGTGACGGTGAAGGTGGCACCGCCGCCGGGTGTCTCCGACACGTGGACGCCGCCGTGCAGGGCCTTCATGATCGACGCCACGATGGCGAGTCCGAGGCCGGAGCCCCCCGTCTCCCGCGCCCGCGAGGTGTCGGCCCGCCAGAACCGCTCGAAGATCTGCTCGCGGATCTGCGGCGGGATGCCCTCGCCGTGATCGACGATGGCGATGCTGCCGGTGCCCCGAACCCGGTCGGAGTCGACCACGATCTCGATCGGGCCGTCCTCGGGGGAGAATCTGCGGGCGTTCCCCAGGAGGTTGGTCACGACCTGCCGGACCTTGTTCTCCTCGCCGAGGACGATCGGAGGAGTGCGCACAGGGATGTCCGGGACCTCGCTGAAGTCGATCGTGGGCGACGGTTCCTGGTGCCGCGGGCGCCGACGCAAGCGGGAGAGGGCGGTGCGGGAGAGTCCGCGCGGAGGCGTGCTCGTCTGCTCCGGGCGTGGGGGAGGCGACTCGCGGAGAGGGAGGGGAGTCATGGCCTCGATCGTGCGATCGATCACCGTGACCGTCCGGCCGGGGGCTGCGGCCCGGAGGTCGAGTGCCGCGTCGCGCGCGATCGGACGCAGGTCGAGCGGCTCGATCTCCGGCTCGCGCTCCTCGTCGAGGCGCGCGAGCGCGAGCAGGTCCTCGACGAGGACACCCATCCGGATGGCCTCCTTCTCGATCCGCTCCATGGCTCTCGCCGTGTCCTCCTCGCCCTTGATCGCGCCCATCCGGTACAACTCCGCATAGCCGCGCACACTCACGAGCGGCGTCCGCAACTCGTGGCTCGCATCACCGATGAACCGCCGCATGTGTTGCACGGTGCGGTCGCGCTGTGCGAGTGACCTGTCGACGCGGTCGAGCATCGTGTTGATCGCCGCATTGAGGCGTCCGACCTCGGTCGTGGGCTCGAGGTCGGTCAGGCGCTGCCGGAAGTCGCCGGCGGCGATCGACATGGCTGTCGCCTCGACCTGGCCCAGTCGCCGGAATGTGAGTGTGACGAGACCGCGGGTCAGGAGCGCGGCGACGAGGATCGTGATCAGCGCGATGGAGATGTAGATGCCGAAGTACTGACTGATGATGCGGTCGGCGGGCGCGAGAGGCAGGGCGACCAACTGGATCCGCAGGGCGCCGCCCTCGGAGCCGACGACCGCGACCGCGCCGTGGAAGATCTCGCCGTCCGCCCCCGGTATCTCGAGGGGGATCCGGTCGGTGTCAGCCGTCGCCTTCGCGAGCGAGTACTCCGCGGGGAACAGCGGCGCCTGGCCGGAGGTCCCGCGCGCCGTGGCTTGCAGCACGCCTGAGGCGTCGTAGATGGCGAACGAGAAGTCCCGCGGCTGCTCGTCGCGGGGTGTGTACGTCGCGACGCCGTCCACGGTCGTGATGTCGAAGTAGCGTTCCGCGAGGTCGCTCGAGACGAGCGCGGGAAGCTGCGCGTCGATGTTCGCGACCAGGGCGGTGCGGAGGATCGGGACCGTGCCGATGCCCGCGACGAGAAGTCCGAGTGCGAGCACCGCCACCGTGACGCCGGTGACCTTCGCCCGGAGGCTGATGCGTCGCCACCAGCTGGTGACCGCATCGGGCTTGTGCGCCATGCGGTCCTCTTCTCGGTGCGTCGAACGGCGCCGCACGGGCGGCGTCTGCGGGGGTATGCCGGGGGTCAGCCCGACTTGCCCACCTTGAGCATGTACCCGAACCCGCGCTTGGTCTGGATCAGCGACTCCTCGGTGTGCGGATCGATCTTGCGTCGCAGGTACGAGATGTAGCTCTCGACGATCCCGGCGTCGCCGTTGAAGTCGTACTCCCACACGTGGTCGAGGATCTGCGCCTTCGACAGCACGCGGTTCGGGTTGAGCATGAGGTAGCGCAGCAGCTTGAACTCGGTCGGGCTGAGGTCGATCGGCTCCTTGCCGACATGCACGTCGTGGGTGTCCTGATCCATCGACAGTTCCCCGGCACGGATGATCGACTCCTCATCGGCCTGCATGGTACGGCGCAGGATCGCCTGGGCCCTGGCCACGATCTCGTCGAGGCTGAACGGCTTGGTCACGTAGTCGTCGCCGCCCGCGTTGAGGCCCTCGATCTTGTCCTCTGTCCCGTCCTTCGCGGTCAGGAACAGGATGGGTGCGGTGAAACCGGCGCCGCGGAGGCGCTTGGTCACGCTGAATCCGTTCATGTCGGGAAGCATGACGTCGAGGATGATCAGATCCGGCTCCTCCTCGAGGACGGCCGAGATCGTGGCGGCGCCGTTGGCCACCGTCTTCACCTGGAATCCGGCGAAGCTGAGACCCGTGGAGAGCAGGTCGCGGATGTTGGGTTCGTCGTCGACGACCAGGATGCGCGGAGCAGTCATGTCCCCATTATGGTGACTCCGGCCATGCGGATGCTGACTATTGTGCGGAACGGCGTCGAGTCGGGGATCCACCCGCGGGCGGATGCGACGCACAGGCAGACCGGGAAGGATCGAGGTATGAGCACCATCGAGGACGACTCCGCCGCCCCCGCACCCGTCTCCGTCGCGTCCCCTTCCGCGCAGGGCGAGCGGTACGCCTTCCACCGGCTGGCCCACGTGCGACCGCGGCACCGGTGGTGGAAGCCCCTCGTCACCGGAGTGGTCGGCATCGCCCTGTACGTGGCGATCCTGCTGCTTCTCGTCGTGCCGCTCGTCGTGGTCTCGGTGATCGTGCCGTCGTGGGGCACCGAGATGCAGGTGCTCCTCACCACGACGCAGTACTTCGACCTCGACCGGCCATGGCTCCTGGTCGCCATGGTGCTGCCGCTGATCCTGATGATCCCCGCCCTGCTGCTGGCATCGCGGATCGTGGAGGGACGCGGCATCGGACTGTTGTCGTCGGTCACGGGACGTCTGCGGATGGGGTGGCTCGGCAAGAGCCTGCTGCTGGCACTCGGGGTGTTCGTCGTGTATTTCGCTGTCGTCCTCGGGTGGTCGGCCGCGACCGGGGACGGGCTCGTGGTCGACTTCTCCCACCGGGGTCTGTGGGTCATGCTGGCGCTGGTGCTGCTGTTGATCCCGCTCCAGGCCGCCGCCGAGGAGTACGTGTTCCGCGGTTACCTGATGCAGCTGGTGGGCAGTTGGCTGCGGCATCCGGCCTTCGCCATCCTGCTTCCCGTGCCGATCTTCGTACTGGGCCACGGATACGACGTCTGGGGCGCAGCGAGCGTCGGCGTCTTCGCGATCGTCGCGGCCTGGCTGTCGTGGCGCACCGGGGGATTGGAAGCCGCGATCTCGTTGCACATCGTGAACAACGTGCTCATCTTCGTGCTGGGGTCCGTCCAGCTCGTCGACGCGAACGCGACTTCGGGCACCCCGGTCGACCTGCTGGCCTCGACGCTCGCGATGATCGTCTATGCGCTTCTCGCCGACCGCTGGGCACGGAGGCTCGGGATCGCACGCACCGCTATTCCGGTGCGCGCGCCCGTCGCCGTCGGTCCGACGCCTGGCGGGTCCCACGCTCTGGCACGGACGCTGCACGGCTGAGTCGCGTGGCGCTTCCCACGTCGGTCAGGCGGCGATCGCGTCCGAGTCCATGATCGTGTAGCTGTAGCCCTGCTCGGCGAGGAAGCGCTGACGATTCTGGGCGTAATCCTGATCGATCGTGTCGCGGGCGACGAGGGTGTAGAAGCTCGCGGTGTGACCCGACTGCTTCGGGCGCAGGAGGCGCCCGAGACGCTGCGCCTCCTCCTGACGCGAGCCGAAGGAGCCGGAGACCTGGATCGCGACCGACGCCTCGGGCAGGTCGATCGAGAAGTTCGCGACCTTCGACACCACGAGGAGGGAGATGTCGCCTTCGCGGAAAGCGCGATAGAGCTCTTCGCGCTCGTCGACCGGGGTCGCGCCGGTGATCTGCGGCGCGTCGAGCGCGGCCGACAGCGACTCGAGCTGGTCGAGGTACTGGCCGATGACGAGGATGCGCTCGCCCTCGTGCTTCGCGATGAGCTCACGCACCGCCTGCACCTTGGCCGGAGCCGAGGCTGCGAGGCGGTACCGTTCGTCGTCGGTCGCGGCGGCGTACTCGAGCCGGTCGCTCGGCGGCAGGTCGACGCGCACCTCATAACAGGCGGCGGGCGAGATGAATCCCTGCGCCTCGATCTGCTTCCACGGTGCGTCGAAGCGCTTCGGCCCGATCAGGCTGAACACATCGCCCTCGCGGCCGTCTTCGCGCACGAGGGTCGCGGTGAGCCCGATACGACGGCGGGCCTGCAGGTCGGCGGTGAGTTTGAAGACCGGTGCCGGCAGCAAGTGGACCTCGTCGTACACGATCAGGCCCCAGTCGAGGGCGTCCAGCAGCGCCAGGTGCGCGTACTCGCCCTTCCTCTTCGCAGTGAGGATCTGGTACGTCGCGATCGTGACCGGCTTGACCTCCTTGGACTGGCCGGAGTACTCGCCGATCTCCTCGGGCGTCAGGCTCGTGCGCTTGAGCAGCTCGTCACGCCACTGCCGAGCCGAGACGGTGTTCGTCACGAGGATCAGCGTGGTGGTCTTGGTCGCCGCCATCGCCCCGGCGCCCACGATCGTCTTGCCCGCGCCGCACGGGAGCACCACGACGCCGGAGCCGTCCTTCGAGAAGGCGTCGACCGCGTCCTGCTGGTACGGACGGATCTGCCAGCCGTCTTCGGCGAGTTCGATCTCGTGCGGCGTCCCCGGGGTGTACCCCGCGAGGTCTTCGGCTGGCCAGCCGATCTTCAGCAGCTCCTGCTTGATCTGTCCTCGTGCCCAGGCGTCGACGACGAACGTCTCCGGCGTCGGATGCCCGATCAGCAGCGGTCGGATGCGCTTGTTGTTCGCGACCTGCGCGAGCACGGCGGGGTCGGAGGAGCGCAGGAGCAGCGTCCCCTCGTCGTCCCGTTCGATCACGAGGCGGCCGTAGCGGTTCACGGTCTCGCGCAGATCGACGGCGACCGAGGGAGGAACGGGGAATCGTGACCAGCGGTCGAGCGTCTCGAGCATGTCTTCCGCGGTATGCCCGGCGGCGCGTGCGTTCCAGAGCCCGAGCCGGGTGATCCGGTAGGTGTGGATGTGCTCGGGGGCGCGTTCCAGCTCGGCGAAGATCGCCAACTCGTGGCGGGCGCTCTCCGCGTCGGCATGGGCGACTTCGAGCAGCACGGTGCGATCGCTCTGGACGATCAGGGGGCCATCAGACATAGCTGATCAGTTTACCGGTCGTGCGAGGCCCCGGGCCTACGGTGCGACGATCGTCGCCGCGAGGATGCTCGAGACGGGGAGAGTGCGTTCCACATCGGCCGCACGGTCGCGTCCGCGGAGACGGCCGCCTCCCATCCCCGTGGCCTCGAGGAGGAGTTCGCGTGTCGAGCCGTCGGGCATCCCGACCGTGACCTGGAGCACGGACTTCGCACGCACGGCAGCCTCGAGTTCGCGGTCGAGCCATGCGGCATCGGCATCCGGCCCCTGGTGAGACCTCAGGCGCTCGATCAGGGGGGTCAGCTCCGAGGCGTCGTCCTGGGACGGAGCCGCCGGTGGCGCGGGGTGACGCTCCCGCACGAGCAAGGCTCCGTCGGCGCCGACCAGCGTCGCGGGGTACCGGGCGTCGGTGAGGGCCCAGTACACAGTCTCGCGGCTGACGCGGGTGGTGAGCGAGCCCACATGCGCGGTGAGAGCGAGCGGGCGGAGGGACTGATCGACGGCCATCGCGTCGATCAGGTGCGAGTCGACGCTCTCGATCCGGGTTCGCCCCGTCTCCTCATCCGTCGACACGCGGACGAGACCGTGCCGCTGCGCCGTCTGCGAGATCAGGTAGGCGAGCGGTTGCGGGATGCCGGTCAGTGACAGGCCACCGAGGAACTCCAGGATCGACGCCTCGGTCTCGCCGGCGGCGAAGGCGTGCGCGACCGATTCCGCCGTGAAGCGATACGAGGAGGCCTGGGCTGCGGACTCCCGTGCGGCGATCGTGCGCAGCCGGACGTCGAGCGCAGGCTCGAGGGGACCCGGCGCGATCGCGGTGAGATCGTTCTGCAGGAAGATCCGGTCGACCTCGGCCGGAAGAAGGCGCGCCAGGGCGCTCGCGTCCGTCGCGCCGCCGTCGCGCAGACCGATCGCCCATTCGGGCTCGGTGCCGTCCTCGGCGATGAGCCCGAGCAGGCGGGCGGCATCGTGCAGCATGCGGGAGCGCTCCGGCCACGCCGGATCCCAGGGATGCGCGCCGATCCACGCCTCCGGCGGGATCCAGCCGCCGCTCGGCGACCGGACGCCGCGTGGCAGGGCGTCGCGATACGCGGTCGCCAGCACGCTCCAGCGGGCCACCGCGGGGGAACGCAGCCACTCCTCGGCGGACTGACTCGTCCGCAGTTGGCGGTCCGTCACGACGGCGAGCCCGGCCTCCACTGCAACCGACATGAGGGCGTCGACGATCTCCGTCGGAATGCCCGCCTCGGCGAGCTGCCGTTTCTCCCCGGCGTTCACCGTGCCGCCGGTCAGCAGCGCGAACGGGCTCTCGCGCGCGATGAGGAGCAGATCCGCGAGGACCGACACCGTGGTGAACGCACGCTCCGCCGCGTGGGCCGCCGCGCTCTCGGAGGAGCGCGACGCGACCGACGGCGTCGAGGTGAGGGCCTCCGCCGAGCGACCGGCGACGGCGGTGATGACGGGCGGGTATGGAGTGCCGTCGGGGCGGAGCAGGGCGAGCGCCGTGAGCTGCTCGCGTTGAGCGCCCGCTCCGCCGCCCTGCGCGGCGTGGAGCAGAGACGCGGCCTCCGCAGCGGTGAGAGTGGGAAGCGTCTTCGCCAGCGACGCAGGGTCGAGCAGCGACTCCGCGGCGTCGAAGAAGTCCTGCCATGCGGCATCCGGTCGTACGCGGCGCGCGCGGAACAGGCGGCGGAGCTCGTCATCGCTCGCGGCGGCCAGCCAATCGGCCAGCGGTCGTGCGTGCGTGCTCATGCGCGGTGCCTCACGAACGCGAAGACGCTCGTCCCTTTCGGATGAAGCTCATCGTGAGGAGCGCGATGATCATCAGGAAGGCGAGAGGGAGGCCCCAGTAGGGGATGGCCGCGATGAACGGCCACGCTCCCTCGCCGAAAGCGGCCTGGTCCATGCCGACCGCCGTGCCGATGATGATGGCGAAGAAGCACACGACGGATGCCGCGGCGATTCCGAGCGCGGTGAACGCCAGGATACGATCCAGCCGGCGGACGGGAACCTCCGGTTCGGAATTCTGCGTGCTCATCCGTCTCAGCCTACTCGCACCGGGGGCTTCGGCTCGGCGGGCCGCGCGACCGGTAGGCTGGAGGAACGCGCACGAGCGCGGCATTGTTCTGCACACGACGATCTCAGCGAGGTTCTCCCATGCCCACCGGCAAGGTCAGGTTCTACGACGAAGACAAGGGTTTCGGCTTCATCGCCAGCGATGACGGCCAGGACGTCTTCCTGCACGCCTCTGCGATGCCTGCGGGCACTGCGGTCAAGGCGGGTGCGCGCGTGGAGTTCGGCGTGGCCGACGGGAAGCGTGGTCTGCAGGCGCTGTCGGTGCGTGTGCTCGAGGCGCCGCCCAGCCTGTCCAAGGCGAAGCGCAAGCCTGCCGACGACATGGCCATCATCGTCGAGGATCTGGTGAAGCTCCTCGACGGCATCGGCGGAGACCTTCGCCGCGGGCGCTACCCCTCATCCGGACACGGCCGCAAGATCGCTGCCGTCCTGCGCAAGGTCGCCGATGACCTCGAAGCCTGACGCCGACGCCCGTCTCATCGGCGCCCACGACCTCGCGCTGGCAGCACTGCGGGAGATCACCCCTGCCTCCACCATCGGGCCCGCCGCCGGGTACCTCCCCGAGGAGGACGGCTCGGTCTCTCTGCGGTTCGAGAATCGTCTCGCCGGGTACCCGGGGTGGTACTGGACGGTCACGGTCGCGCGGGTGGATGACGAGGACCCCACGGTGCTCGAAGTCGAACTGCTGCCGGGCGACGGTGCGCTTCTCGCACCGGAGTGGGTCCCGTGGGCCGAGCGTCTTGCCGAGTACAGGGCGCATCAGGCGGAACTCGCCGAGGCAGCCGCGGCCGCCGACGACGACACGGCCACCGATGATGACGCGGTCGACGGAGTCGTGGGTGACGAGGTCGACGACGACCTCGACGACGACGACCTGGACGATGACGGCGAGCCCGACATCCTGCATGCGGGCGATCTCGACGGCGTCGACATCGACGAGCTCGACGACTCGGAGCCGGATGACGACGATGCCGAGGATGAGTCCGACGAGGACGATCCCGACGAGGACGACGAGTCCGACGAGGACGAGTCCGACGACGAGGAGTGAGTGACCCCGGGCGCTCAGGCGCCCAGGCTCTCCAGCACGTAATCGATCGCCCGGGTCAGCTGACGCACGTCGTCGGGCTCGATCGAGACGAACGTCGCGACGCGCAGCTGATTGCGGCCGAGCTTGCGGTACGGCTCCGTGTCGACGATCCCGTTCGCGCGGAGGGTCTTCGCGATCGCCGCCGCATCGACGCTGTCGTCGAAGTCGATCGTCGCGACGACAGGCGAGCGGTGCGCGGGATCTGAGACGAACGGAGTCGCGACCGACGAGGCGGCAGCCCAGTCGTACAGCACGGAGGAGGACTCCGACGTCCGTGCAGCCGCCCAGGCGAGGCCGCCGTTGTCGAGGATCCAGCGGAGCTGGCTGTCGAGGAGGTGCAGCGTCGTGAGTGCGGGGGTGTTGAGCGTCTGGTTGAGGCGCGAGTTGTCGACCGCGTTCTTCAGGCTGAGGAACTCGGGGATGTAGCGGCCGGACGCGGCGATCCGCTCGATGCGGTCGAGTGCGGCGGGAGAGACGACGGCGAACCAGAGCCCGCCGTCCGAACCGAGGTTCTTCTGCGGGGCGAAGTAGTAGACGTCGGCCTGGGCGGCGTCGAAGTCGATCCCGCCTGCCGCGCTGGTCGCGTCGATGACGGTGAGCGCGCCGTCCGCGGCGATGCGCTGGACGGGGGCGGCGACACCCGTCGAGGTCTCGTTGTGGGGCCACGCGTACACGTCGATGTCGGCGCCGACCTCTGCGGAGGTCAGCGAACCCGGCTCCGCCTTGCGCACGTCGGGGGACTCGAGCCACGGCGCGGCGGCCGCGGCGGCGAACTTCCCGCCGAACTCTCCGAACACGAGGTTCTGGCTGCGACGCTCGATGAGTCCGAATGCGGCCGCGTCCCAGAACGCGGTCGAACCGCCGTTGCCCACGATGACCTCATAGCCCTCGGGGATCCGGAACAGCGTCGCGAGCTGCTCGCGCACGCTTCCGACGAGGTTCTTCACCGGTGCCTGCCGGTGGGAGGTGCCGAGGATGGACGCCCCCGAGGCGAGCAGCGCGTCGAGCTGCGCGGGGCGCACCTTCGAGGGACCGCAGCCGAAGCGGCCGTCAACGGGCAGGAGGTCTCGGGGAATCTCGATCGCCATGGGTTGATTCTAGGGTGCTCCCGTCATGTCGCCCGACGCGCGGCGGGGCCGATGTCCGCCCGGGAATGTAGGCTTGCCTAAGAACCTCGGAGGGCCTGCACATGACCGATCTGATCGACACCACGGAGATGTACCTCCGCACCATCCTCGAACTCGAGGAGGAGAACATCGTGCCGCTGCGCGCGCGCATCTCCGAGCGCCTCGGACACTCCGGCCCGACGGTCTCGCAGACCGTGGGGCGGATGGAGCGCGACGGTCTCGTCGTGGTGTCGGAGGACCGAACCCTCGAGCTCACCGATGCCGGTCGCCGCAAGGCCGTCGACGTGATGCGCAAGCACCGACTCGCCGAGCGTCTGCTCTCCGACGTGATCGGCCTCGACTGGGCCTTCGTGCACGAAGAGGCCTGCCGCTGGGAGCACGTGATGAGCGAGCAGGTCGAGCGTCGCCTCGTCGAACTGCTCGGGCACCCGACGGAGTCGCCCTACGGCAACCCGATCCCCGGCCTCGACCAGCTCGGCGATCTGCCGGCGCGCACGTTCGACGAGGGCGTCATCGGTCTCGTGCAGCGATTGAACGCGGCGGGTGAACCGGTCGAGGGGACGGTGCGTCGTCTCGCCGAGCCGGCTCAGGTCGACCCCGAGCTGCTCGAACAGCTGCGCGATGCAGGAGTGGTGCCCGGCGCGCACGGCGATTTCCGCTTCAGCGAGGGGTACGTCCTGATCCAGATGGACGGCAAGGAAGACGGCCTCGAGCTCCCGGTCGAGCTCGCGTCGCACATCTTCCTGGTGGGCGAACCGGCCTGATCACACCCTCGTTTCCGGAGCAGGGCGATGCGTCGCACCCGCTCCCGAGACGCCTCTCCGAGGATTGTCAGGTTCCTGGGGTGACATGATCGTTATCTTCCGGTAACCTCGGTCGAGTCGTCAGCGAAGAAGCCCGCGGGCGACACACCGCGAAGATCCGCCTTCCAGGCTCGTCGTCTTCACGGCAGGAATGCACAAAGTACCCGAGATACATTCGTGCCACGAGAGCAGAGTGCCGACGAGCCAGCGCAACCCGAACGCGCGAAGGCCCAGGAGGACCACGTTTTGGCCGCAGACATCGAACCGCCCGCGAAGAAGACATCTGAAGACCGAGTACCAGCCCGTCGCACCGGCGCGCGGGTGAATGCTCGCAAGGCCGTCAAGCCGCTCCGCTCCATCGCCATCTTCGGGGCCGTCGGTGCACTCGTCGCCGGAATCGCCCTCCCTGCGTTCGCTTCGCCCAAGCCGACCGAGGCCGCGACCACGACACTGCAGCAGCTGGCCGCGGTCGACGCGCAGTCGCTCGTCGTCGCTTCGCAGGCCACGGCGGCGCCGCTGAGCCGCGGAACCTTCAGCGCCACGACGCCGGAGGAGATCGCGAAGAAGAAGGCGGAGGAAGCCGCGGCTGCTCGTGCGGCCGCCGCGTCCACGGCATCGGCGCAGTTCAACTCCGCCGGCTACGCACTCACCTCTCCCGGTTCCGGAGAGGTGCGCTATCCGCTGCCCATGGGCTCCTGGAATGTCAGCCGCACCATCGGCGGGGGCCACAACGGTGCCGACATGCTCGCTCCGGCCGGTACCCCGATCTACGCCGCCGCAGCCGGCGTCGTCCGTGCCTCCGCGGAGAGCATCGGCGGCTACGGCGTCTGCGTGATGCTCGACAGCGTCATCGGCGGACAGCGCGTCCAGACGACCTACGGACACATGCTCTACGGCTCCCGCCAGGTGCAGGTCGGCCAGACCGTCGCGGCAGGACAGCTCATCGGCTATGTCGGCAGCACCGGTCGTTCGACCGCGAACCACCTCCACTTCGAGGTCTGGATCAACGGCGGACTCGTCGAACCGATGTCCTGGCTGTCGGTCAACGCGGGCTGAGCACCGGACACGCCTTCCTCCATTCACCCGCCGTTTCGTCCCGCATGCAGCTGGATGGGTTAGCCTGATCCCGTTGTCGTACAGGTGGGAGAGGCTGATGGAGCGAATACCGACCATCCGAACCATGGATGCCCTCGGTCGTCACGTCCTTCTGCATTGCCCGCAGGGAAGCCACGGCGTTGCCGTGCGCGAAAGGCGCTGTCTCTAGACGGCGCCTTTTTTCGTCCCTCGCGATCGTTCTCCCTCGTGCACGGCCTCGTGTGAGTCGAGAGTGCCGGGAAGCCGTCCCGGCGGATCGAGAGGATGACGAATGCGCACACTGGTCCTGAATGCCGGATACGAGCCGCTCGCGATCGTGTCGTTCAAGAGAGCCCTGGTGCTCGTGATGAACGACAAGGCGACCGTGATCGAACGCGTGGAGGAAGACCCCGTCTGGGGCACCCATGGCGTCTACGATCGTCCGGCCGTCATCATCCTCGCCCGATATGTCCGAGTGCCGAGCAGCAGACGGGTCCCCGTGACGAGGCGGGGAGTGCTTCGTCGTGACAATCACCGCTGCGGATATTGCGGCAAGGCGGCATCCACGATCGATCACGTCCTGCCGCGCTCACGGGGCGGAGCGGACTCATGGGAGAACCTCGTCGCGTGCTGCCTCCGCTGCAACAACGTCAAGAGCAACCGCACTCCGCAGGAGATGCGCTGGCAGCTGCGGTTCACCCCGCGGCCGCCGCACGGCACCGCGTGGACCGTGCGCGGCACCGAGCGCAGCGACCCGCGGTGGGAGCCGTACCTGGCGCTGGCGGCATAGTCGGTGGTGCCGAGGGCGCGCGTTCCGGTCCCGTAGACTGGGGCGCGCGCCCTCGTAGCTCAGCAGGATAGAGCAGCCCTCTCCTAAAGGGCAGGTCGCAGGTTCGAATCCTGTCGAGGGCACTCCCGTGCGGTCAGTTCCGCGTGACGCCGATCGCCGACGTCATTCCTCGCCGCGCCACCACAGCTTCGACGGCCACCAGATCGCCTTGCCGATGTCGTACGTCAGGGCGGGCACCAGCAGCGAGCGGACGACGAACGTGTCCAGCAGCACGCCGAACGCGACGATGAACGCGAGCTGCACGAGGAACAGGATCGGGATCACCGACAGGGCGGCGAACGTCGCCGCGAGGACGAGACCGGCCGACGTGATCACGCCCCCCGTGATCGACAGTCCGCGGAGGATCCCCTCGCGCGTGCCGTGTGCCTTCGACTCCTCCCGCACCCGCGTCATCAGGAAGATGTTGTAGTCGATGCCGAGCGCGACGAGGAACACGAACCCGAAGAGAGGCACGGCGGGATCGGCGCCGGTGAACGCGAAGACGCCGTTGAAGACGAGGGCAGCGACACCCATCGCTGTCCCGAACGAGAGCACCGTCGTCAGGATGAGCAGCACCGGCGCCAGGATCGAGCGCAGCAGCAGCATCAGGATCAGCATGATGACCAGGAGGATCACGGGGATGATGAGGTTGCGGTCGTGGATCGAGGCGTCGTTCGTGTCCACCGAGGTCGCGGTCACCCCGCCGACGAGCGCGTCGATGCCGTCGAGTTCGCCACGGAGTTCACGGACGGTCGATGCCGCCTCCTCCGAATCCGCGGCGTCGGTCAGCGTTCCCTGCAAGAGCACGTCGCCGTCGACCGTGGTCGGCTCGGGTGCCGGCGTGCCCGGTGCGCCGACCGCACCGATCCCGTCCTCGGTCACCGGTGCCGTTCCGCTGGGGGAGTCGGCGGCCGTGACCGCGACGCCATCGACGCCGTCGTTCGCGAGCAGCACGTCGGCGGCATCCTGCAGCCGATCCTCGTCGACGATCACGTAGACGGGGCTGCCGGAGCCGCCGGGGAAGTGCTCGCCGAGCGCCACCTGGCCGTCACGGGCTTCGGAAGCTCCCAGCACCAGGTCGGACTGCGGCACGCCGTCGGCGCGGAGCTGGGTGATGCCGGCAGCGCCCACCAGCAGGACGATGGTCGTGAGGATCCAGATCACCCGGGGGCGACGCTTGATGAGCCCGGCCAGTCGCGCCCAGAGCCCCGTCGAACGCATGCCGTGCTCGGCGGCGACGACCTCGGGCTCGAAGTGCGGGCGGCGCGGCCAGAACACCGCGCGACCGAAGAGCAGCAGCAGCGAGGGCAGCAGGGTGAGGGCGGAGAGCATCGCGAACACGATCCCGATGGCCGCGACCGGTCCCAGGGTGCTGTTCGACTTGAGGTCGCTGAGAAGCAGGCACAGCAGCCCGGCGATCACCGTCCCCCCGGAGGCGACGATGGGTTCGACCGAGCCCTTCCATGCCGCCATGAGCGCCGTGCCCTTGTCCTGTGCGATGCGCAGCTCCTCTCGGAACCGGGCGACGAGGAGCAGCGCGTAGTCCGTCGCGGCGCCGATCACGAGGATGAACAGGATGCCCTGGGTCTGGCCGCTGAGCAGCAGCACCTCGAACTTCGCGAGCCACCACACCACGAGGAGAGCGACGCAGAGGGCGAACAGGCTCGTGGAGAGCACCACGAGGGGAAGGAGGAAGGAGCGGTACACGAGCACGAGGATGACGAGGACCGCCAGAAGCGCGACGCCGAGGAGGAGTCCGTCGATGCCGGCGAAGCCCGCGACCAGATCGGCGCTGAATCCCGCCGGTCCGGTGATGTACACGGTCACGCCGTCGGGAACGGCGCTGCGCAGCTCGTCACCGAGGGTCGCGATCGCATCCGCGAGCTCGGCATCGCCGTCGATCGGGATGAAGGCCTGGACGGCGCGTCCGTCCTCCGAAGGCAGGGCCGGCGAGACGTCGTCTGCCACACCCTCGACCTCGGGGGCGCCGGCGACGGCGTCCGAGATCGCGTCGAGCTCGGACGACGTGAGCTCCTCGTCGGACGTGAACACGGCGATCGCGGGGATCGCGTCGCTGTCGTTGAACTCGCCGAGCAGCGCCTGCACCTTGGTCGCATCCGCGGACTCGGGCAGATAGGTGGTCTGATCGTTCGAGGAGACCTCGTCGACCTTGCCGAACAGCGGCCCGCCGAGCGACGCTCCGACCAGCCACACGAGGATCAGCGCCACGGGGATCAGCACGCGCACCCAGGAGTGGCGTCGCGAGCGTTCCCTGGTCGGCGGGGTCGGCGGCAGATCGGGGCGGGACATCGGGGTTCCTTCCAGGGGTCGGGTGTGCGCGGTCAGGAGACCCACGCGAGGATGAGGATCATCGTCGCGAGGAAGCCGGCGACGTAGTTCAGGGCGATGAAGCGCCGCCACGCGCGGTTGGTCGACGCGGACGTCTCATCCGTGACGTTCCACCACGGGGCGGCGTTGACCAGGTAGGGCACGGCCAGGACCGCGGCGAGCGGACCGGGCCAGGGCGTCAGCAGCATGGCCACTCCGGCGACGGTCCACAGGCCCAGCGAGAGGCGCACGGTCGCGCGGGCACCGATGACCGTCGCGATCGAGGAGATCCCCGCCTCGCGGTCCGGCCCGATGTCCTGCACAGCCCCGAACGCGTGCGCGGCCATGCCCCAGAGGAAGAAGGCGCCGAGCGTCAGCGCCGTCGCGGCCGTGACGGGGGCTCCGGCCAGCGCGAGACCGACGACCGCGGGGCTCACGAAGTGCGTGCTCGAGGTGAGCGAGTCCAGGAACGGTCGCTCCTTGAACCGCAGCACCGGTGCGGAGTACGCGATCACGGCGAAGACGCTCACGGCGAGCCATATCCATGATGCCGGGTTCCCCACGACCACGAGGTAGACGAGGAAGGGGATGTTCGTCAGCGCTGCCGCCCAGAGCGTCGCACGATGGATGCGCGGCGACAGGAGCGCGCCCTCGATGCCGCCCTTGCGCGGGTTGGCCAGATCGGAGGCGTAGTCGAACACGTCGTTGATCCCGTACATCGCGAGGTTGTAGGGGATGAGGAAGTACACGGCGCCGATCACGAGCGTGAGGTCGACCTCGCGCGTGCTGAGGAGGTAGGCGGCCGCGAACGGGAAGGCCGTGTTGATCCAACTGATCGGGCGCGAGGAGAGCAGGATCTGCGCGAGGTCGCCGCCGAGTCCCTGGCGCCCGGACGTCGGCCCGCTCATGCGGAACCCTCCTCGGTGCGGAGCGTTTCGTCGCGGCGCGTGCGGCGGGAACGCAGAGCCGTCCACAGCGCCGGGAGCAGAAGCACGGCGGCGACCGGATAGGCGAAGTCCTCGATCGGGGCCAGCCCGATGTGCACACCGGCGAGGTGGTCCGGCGAGTAGTGGAACAGCCCCGACGCGATCATCGCGGTGTCGAAGACGGCCGTGAGCAGCAGCAGAGCGAGGGCGGTGAGGCCCAGCGCCGCGGCATCCGGGCGCCGCCGAGTGCCGATCGCTGCGAGGGCGCCGCCGAGCGCGGCGACGGCCAGGAACGCGGCCGACAGGGCGAGATACGTCATCGTCCCCCTCCTGTCTCGACCGATCGAGCGCGACGGCGCTCGAGGAGGCGGGCGGCGCCCGTGTAGAGGACCATCGTGCACACCACGAGGAACGCAAGGAACACCGGTTCCTCGATGGGGAGTTCGGGCGCGAGCAGGATGCCGGAGGCGATCACGCCCTCGCCGCGGAAGAAGATCCCGCTCGTGATGCCCGCGACGTCCCACAGCAGGAAGAAGACGACCCCCACGGCTGTCACGACTCCGGCCGTCACGGCGTCGCGCCAGAAGAACAGACGGAACCGCCAGTCGAGCAACAGCATGCAGCCGAGCGAGAGCAGCAGGGCCGTGAGGTAGATCGCACCCATCAGCGCTCCGCCGCCGCGTCGACCTTCGCGGGTTCTTCGAGGGGACCGGGGGAGTGATCGCCGCGCACCCTCTTCAGCACGATCTCGGCGCTGATCAGGCACATCGGCACACCCACACCCGGCGCGGTCGTGCTCCCGGCGTAGTACAGGCCGTGCACCCGGCGAGAGGCGTTCTGCGCGCGGAACATCGCGCTCTGCGACAGGATGTGCGCGGGGCCGAGCATCCCGCCGCGCCAGGAGCGGTAGTCGTCGCGGAAGTCCGCGGGTCCCCTCGTCTCCCGCACCACGATCCGTTCGCCGAGGTCGGGGATGCCCGCCCACTCCGCGATCTGCGCGATCGCGGCATCGGCGGTCTTCTCGATCGCGGCAGAGCCGCAGCCCTCGGCACCTCCTCCGCCGAGCTCGACGTCCGCGGGCACAGGGATCAGGACGAACAGGTTCTCGTGGCCGACCGGGGCCACCTCAGGATCGGTGGCGCTCGGCCGGCAGACGTAGATCGACGCAGGGGAGGGGACGGATGGGGACGCGCCGAAGATGGCGTCGAAGTTCGCATCCCAGTCGTCGGTGAAGAACAGCGAATGGTGCGGGAGCTGCGGCAGGCGGCCGCGAACCCCCAGCATCACCAGCACTCCACCGGGTCCGCTGGTCCGCCGTGCCCACCATGATTCGGGGTACGACTGCAGGGCGGGGGGCAGAAGAGCGGTCTCGGTGTGATGCAGGTCGGCGGCCGAGACGACGATGTCGGCGCTTTCGAGATGCCGGCCGCCCGATCGGTCGCGCCACTCCACACCGGTCGCCGCAGGGGTGCCGTCGACATCTCCGGTGCGGATCGCGGTGACGTCGGCCCCGGTCACGATCCGTGCGCCCGCGTCGCGCGCGAGTGCCTCGATCCGCTCCACCACGTGCCAGAAGCCGCCCTGCGGGTAGCTGACGCCCTGATCGAGATCGAGCGCGCTCATCAAGTGGTACATCGCCGGTGCGGTGCGCGGGTCGGTGCCGAGGAAGACGGCGGGGTAGCCGAGGATCTGACGGATGACCGGGTGCCGGAAGCGGCGAGCCGCGAACTCCTGAAGCCGCGTGCCCAGCAGTGCCGACAGGCGCGGCAATGCGCGCAGCACATCCGCAACGGCGAGAGAGCGCATACGGGTGAAAGGGTTGTAGAGGAAGTACCTCTGCGCCATCGTGCCTGCATCCTGCGCGGAGTCGAGATACGCGTCGAGTGCGCCGGTGGAACCCGGCTCGAGGGCCTCGAACAGCCTGGTGACCGCCTCGCGACCTGCGGGCACGGTCACCGCGTCGTCGCCGGACTCGGGGGAGCGGAACACCCGATACCCCGGATCGAGCTGCACGAGGTCGAGCTGTGCGGCGGTCGAGGTACCCATCATCGCGAAGAAGTGATCGAAGACCTCGGGCATCAGGTACCACGACGGGCCGGAGTCGAACCGGAATCCATCGCGCTCGATCGTGCCGGCCCGTCCGCCGACCCGATCGTTCTTCTCCAGGACGACCACCTCGTGGCCGTCCTTGGCGAGGAGTCCGGCCGTCGCGAGGCCGGCGACGCCCGCTCCGATCACCACGACGCGGCTCATCGGTCGCGCTCCGCGGCGGTGATGATGAGTGCGCGGGAGGCGAGCGCGGCCTTGAGCGGGTCGGGAACGCGGACGCGCCGGCGGTACAGCACCTCGACAGGCGTGCGCGCGACGCGACGGGTCAGAGCCGCGAACAGGGCCAGTGCGCTGCGCACCGCCGCACGGGCGTCCTTCGGCAGCAGCGGGATGGCGGCGCGCGCGTCGGCCAGCTGCTTCGTGATCGTCTCGACCCAGGCGTCGCGCGAGGCGTCCGTCAGCCGCTCCGCTCCGCCCAGGTACCCCCGGCGCAGGCGGTCGGTGTCGTCGGCGAGATCGCGGAGGAAGTTCACGTTCTGGAACGCCGCCCCGAGCTGTCGGGCGCCGTGCCGGAGCGTCGCGAGCTGCTCCGGCGTGCGCTCGGCGTCGCGCAGGAACACCTGGAGACACATGAGGCCGACCACCTCCGCCGAGCCGTGCACGTACGACGCGTGCGCATCGGCATCGTATGCGGCGAAGCCGGAGTCCGCGGCGATGTCGGCACGCATCGACGCGAAGAACGGACCGGTCAGATCCTCTCCGATGCCACACTCGCGAGCCGTCAGGGCGAACGCGTGGAGGATGAGGTCGCTGCTGTAGCCGGTGTGCATCGAGCGGTGCGTCTCGGCGACGTACGAGTCGAGCGCCGCCGATTGGGCTGAGGCATCGAGACCGGCTTCTGCCGCCACACCGTCGACGATCTCGTCGGCGATGCGCACCATCGCGTAGATGTTGCGGACGTGCTGGCGGTGGCGGCGGCCGAGAAGGCGCGTGGCCAGGCCGAACGACGTCGAGTACGTGCGGATGACGTCGGTCGTGGCGATCTCCGCCGTCCTGCTGAAGCGCTGCAGGGCAGCCCTGTCGGGGCCGCCGGAAGGGGTGGCGGTCATTCGCTGCGGCCCTCGATGCGAGAGGCGAGCCGGAGGATGGTCCGTGCGGCGGTGGTCGACAGAGTTCCTTCGGTCTCGGCCTCGGCGAGCACGGTCGATGCGGCGGTCAGTTGTTCCTGCACGAGGCCGCGGACGAAGTCCTCGGCACCGCACTCACGCAGCCGATCGCGCATATCGGCGGCGTCCGGCTCACTGAGCTCCGGTGTGCCGAAGCGGAGTTCGATGCTGGGCCAGTGCCCCGTCATCCTGGCGTAGGCGATGATCGCTGTCTCCTTGCCCTCGCGGAGATCCGAGAAGGGGTCCTTGCCGTGTGCCTCCGCGTCGCCGAACACCGAGAGCAGGTCGTCCTGCAACTGGTACGCGAGTCCGAGATGGCGCCCGATCTCGGTGAGGCGCTCTTCCGCGGCAGGTGCGGCTTCTGCGAGCACGGCGGCCGCGCGCAGGGGGAGCACGAAAGAGTACGTCGCCGTCTTGTAGGCGCTCGTGGCGAGGATGGTCCGCAGGTCGGGAGTGACCACGCCGTCGCTCAGGGCGACATCGGTGTGCTCGCCGGCGACGGTCTCGAAGATGGTCTGCTCCAGCAGTGCCAGCAGCCGCCGACGGGTGTCGGGGCTCGCGTCGGCGCGCGCGAATCCGAGGGTGGCGGACGCCAGCAGCAGATCTCCGAGCAGGATGGCGCTGGAGCGGGCCCAGTGCAGGACCGACTCGGCGGGATCGGGGGCGTGCCGTTGCGCGAGTGCTCCGATGAGGTTCGGGCGGCGCCGGCGGAAGAGGTCGCCGTCGATGACGTCGTCATGGAGCAGGAAGGCGAAGTGAAGGAGTTCGACGTCGACCGCGATGCCGATCGCACGGTGCGTCTCGGCCTCCGTGAGTCCCGCCGGCGTCAGGGCGCGGAGGAGGTCCATGAACAGCCTCGGGCGAAGGAGCTTGCCGCCGGTCGCATGCTCTGCGGCCGTCTTCCACAAGGCCACGAACTCCGCTCCGTAGCGCTCTGCCGCCGTGGCGCGCTCGGTGAACCGGTGGCGCAGAACCTCCTCGATCCGTGTTCCGAGGTCTTCGACCGTCACCGTGCCGGACATGGGTCAGACCTGACCGAGCCGGCGCAGCAGGGGAAGCTGCTCCACCAGCCACGGGCTGAAAGCGAAGGGTGCGGCGGCGACGGCGTCGATGAACGGCGCGATCTCGACCCACGCCCACTCGGACACCTCGTCCGGGTCGGCGGTCGGTTCCGCGTCGACGAACGCGACGTGCACCGGACAGATCTCGTTCTCCACGATGCCGCTCGCGTCGACGGCCCGGTATCGGTAGTCGGGCAGCGCGAGGCGCACGGTGTCCAGCCGCAGGCCCAGTTCGTCGACAGCGCGTCGTCGAACCGCGTCCAGCATCTCCTCGCCGGGGCGCGGGTGTCCGCAGAAGCTGTTGGTCCAGACGCCAGGCCAGGTGAGCTTGGACAGGGCGCGACGGGTGACGAGCAGCCTTCCGCTCCGATCGAGAACGTAGCAGGAGAACGCCAGGTGGAGGGGAGTGTCAGTGGTGTGGACCTCGCTCTTCGGCAGGACGCCGACGGCGGTCCCGTCTTCGGCGAGGAGCGTCACGTCGTCCATGGCGTCCTCTCGTCGTTTAGCTAACCAAGTGAGTAATCAACTTAGCATGAAACTGTTCGTGTGTAACATGATCGCATGGACAGCGCGCGCGGCACCACCCCGGCCACGGGCGCGCATGCGACGGCGGACGGGCTGAGCCACGCCGCCATCTATGACGTCGAGTCCAGCGACCCGCGCAGCATGCTCATCGATCGCACAGGGGTGCCTCCGGAAGACCTGCGGCAGATCGCGCGGCTCATGGAGGCGCTCGGCAATCTCAGGGACGCCGAGCAGCGCCTGTCCCAGGCTTCGCGTCGCTATATGCAGCTGAACGAGACCGACATGCGCGCCTTGCACTACCTGATCGTGTGCGCGAACCGCGAGCTGGTCGCCACGCCGAGCGGCATCGCCGGCCACCTCGGTGTCTCGACGGCGGCCACGACGAAGCTCCTCGACCGATTGGAGCGCGGCGGACACATCCAGCGTGCACCGCACCCCACGGACCGACGAGCGCTCGCGATCACGATCACGCCCGAGACCCGGCATGCGGCCATGGAGACGGTGGGGCGGCAGCAGGCGAAGCGGTTCTACGCCGCAGCGAGACTGACGCCGGACGAGCGTGACGTCGTGATCCGATTCCTCGCCGACATGACCGAGGAGATCACCCTGCGCGACGAGGCATGGCTGCCGAAGGACAAAGGGTAGCGACCCTCCTCCGCTCCGACGTCTCTCTCAGTGAGCGGCGCGGTACGCCTCGAGAACCGGTGCGGGAATGCGGCCGCGTTCGGAGAGGCTGTAACCGTTCTCGTTCGCCCACGCACGGATCGCGGCGACTTCGGGATTGCGCGCCGGTCGCTTCCGAGGCGACGCTGAGCGTGCGCTGTTCGACGAACGCGCAGTTCCGGCGGAGCCGGCGCGTCGACCGGCGGAGATATAGGGCTCGAGCGCGTTTCGCAATTCTTCCGCGTGCTCGGCATTGAGGTCGATCTCGTAAGCCGCCCCGTTGAGCGAGAAATGCACGGTCTCGCCTTCGCCGACCTCCAGGACGCTGCCATCGATATCGTCGACCAGCTGGTGCACAATTCGTCTCGCCATGAAAGGGACTTTACTCCCCCGATAGGAATTGCGACAACCGCGCAATGTCCGAACGGTCGCAATTCGACACAGGCGACCTCTCAGGGGAGGAGACCGGCACGGCGCGCGCGTGTGACCGCGGCATGGCGTGTGGAGGCGTCGAGCTTCGACATCGCGGTGCCCAGATACGCCTTCACGGTGCCCTCGCGAAGACCCAGTTGGGAGGCGATCTCCGCGTTGGTGGAGCCCAGCGCGGCGCAGGCGAGTACGTCGGTCTCGCGGGGGGAGAGGTGGACGGTCGGTACCGCGCCCGTCGTCGCAGGCACCGCGTCGCCGGCCAGCGTCAACAGGCGGCGCTCCACCTGGGAGATCCGCGCGCGGATGTCGGCGTCGTCGACGGATGCCGCGATGCTGCGGAGTTCGGCGAAGCTCTCGCGAAGCTCCTCGCGCTGCGGCGGCGCGACGGTGTCGCCCGCCAGGAGTGTCGCCTGCAGGCGGCGCTGCACCTCGTCGCGGATGCGGAGCTCGTCGGCGACGGACTGCGCCACCTGCATCGCCGGCGCGGTCGTGACGCCGCCGATCTGCTCCTCGTCCCATGCTCCCGCGTAGAGGACGCCGCGGGAGCGACCCTGCACCACGATCGGCAGCGCCAGCAGAGTGCGAAGGCCCTCGCCGAGGACGAACACGTCGTAATCGTGGGTGATCTGCTGTGATGACCCGTAGTCGCTGGTCATACGCGGACGCAGTTCGATCATCGCGCGACCGCCGAGGCCCCGCTCCGGGCGGACGCGCAGGCCGTCGAGCGACCGGGTCCGTGCGCCCACGATGCTCGTCACGCTCACGACGCCCTCTTCGATGAGGCCGCCGAAGGCGACGGGGAAACGTGTACGCCTGGCGAGCTCGCGCACCGCGTTGGCGACGAGCTCGGCCTCGGATTCGAGGGTGACCGTTGCACTCAAGACGACTACCTACTTCCGGGGGTGACGACGCCGTTCCCCGTTTCGTAGCGTCGACCCTACCACTCGCGCGACGGGCTCGTGCGAGGACCCTGACATGTGGCAAGGAGGCCCCATGAGCGACCAGACGCACGCAGAATCGGACGGCGCGATCGACTACATCGCCGTCGAGCAGTCCCCGCGATTCCTCGCATTGAAACGCACTCAGAGATCCTTCATCTTCCCTCTCGCCGCGTTCTTCCTCATCTGGTATTTCGTCTATGTGCTGCTCGCGGCATTCGCGACGGAATTCATGGGACAACGCGTCTGGGGCGATATCACCGTCGGACTGCTGTTCGGACTCGGACAGTTCGTCACCACATTCGCGATCACCATGGCGTATGTGTCTTTCGCGAATCGGAAACTCGATCCGCTCTCGGCAGAGATCCGTGAAGAGCTCGAGAAAGCACAGGCGCACGCATGAACGACATCCGCACCGCGACCGAGGCGGTCGAACTCGAGATCAACCCGGTCCTCAACATCTCGATCTTCCTGGCGTTCGTCGCGGTGACCCTGTTCATCGTGATCCGCGCGAGCCGCAACAACAAGACCGCCGCCGACTACTACGCGGCGGGACGTTCCTTCACGGGACCGCAGAACGGTTTCGCGATCGCCGGAGACTACCTGTCCGCAGCCTCGTTCCTGGGCATCTGCGGCGCCATCGCGATCAACGGATACGACGGATTCCTCTACTCCATCGGATTCCTCGTCGCCTGGCTGGTGGCGCTGCTGCTGGTGGCCGAACTCATGCGGAACACCGGGAAGTTCACGATGGCCGACGTGCTGTCCTTCCGGCTCAAGCAGCGGCCCGTGCGGATGGCGGCGGCGATCACGACCCTCGCGGTGTGCTTCTTCTACCTGCTCGCGCAGATGGCGGGCGCCGGCGGACTCGTGTCGCTGCTGCTCGGCATCGACGGCCGACTCGGTCAGTCGATCGTGATCGCGGTGGTCGGCGTGCTGATGATCGTCTACGTGCTGATCGGCGGTATGAAGGGCACGACATGGGTGCAGATCGTCAAGGCGTTCCTCCTCATCGGCGGCGCGCTCGCGATGACGATCTGGGTCCTCGCGATCAACGGCTTCAGCCTGAACACCCTTCTCGAAGCGGCGGTCGCGAACTCCGACAAAGGCGACGCGGTGCTGAAGCCCGGTCTGCAGTACGGCGCGAACCCGTGGGACTTCCTGTCCCTGGGCATGGCGCTCGTGCTCGGCACCGCCGGACTGCCGCATGTCTTGATGCGCTTCTACACCGTGCCGACGGCGAAGGAGGCCCGGCGCTCTGTGGTGTGGGCCATCTGGCTCATCGGCGGGTTCTACCTCCTGACGCTCGTGCTCGGCTACGGCGCGGGTGCGCTCGTGGGCGCCGACGTCATCGCTGCCGCTCCCGGCGGGGTCAACTCCGCGGCGCCGCTGCTGGCGCTCGAGCTGGGCGGTCCGGTCCTCCTCGGCTTCATCTCGGCCGTCGCCTTCGCGACGATCCTGGCCGTGGTCGCCGGCCTGACCATCACGGCCGCGGCCTCGTTCGCGCACGACATCTACGCGAACGTGATCCAGAAGGGCAAGAAGGACGCGGCAGGCAAGCCGGTCGAGGCGGACCCGAACGGCGAGGTCCGTGTGGCGCGGCGCACCGTCATCGTGATCGGAATCCTCGCGATCCTCGGCGGGATCGGTGCGCAGGGGCAGAACATCGCGTTCCTGGTCGCGCTCGCGTTCGCCGTGGCCGCTTCCGCGAACCTGCCGACGATCCTGTACTCGCTGTTCTGGCGACGGTTCACGACCCGTGGTGCCGTGTGGAGCATGTACGGCGGGCTGGGGTCCGCCATCCTGTTGATCATCCTGTCGCCGGTGTTCTCCGGCACCCCGACTTCGATGATCCCCGGCATCGACATCGCCGTCTGGCCGTTGAACAATCCGGGAATCGTCTCGATCCCGCTCGGCTTCCTCCTCGGGTGGCTCGGAACCATCACGAGCACGCGCAAGGAGTCGCCGGAGCTGGCTGCCGAGATGGAGGTGCGCTCGCTGACCGGCTTCGGTGCCGAGAAAGCCGTCGATCACTGATATCGGCGATCGGCCCTTACGTGGGCCGGAACGTGGACCCGGCGGCCTACTCGCCGGGTCCACGTGTCCCATCGGTGCGGATCAAGCGGCCTCGAGGTCGAGGAGGAACCGCTTGCGTTCCGGATGTGCGCCGTAGTGTCCGACCGAGCCATCCGAGCGCACCACCCGGTGCACGGGGACGATGATCGAGAACGGCGTCAGTCGGCATGCGGTGCCGACGGCGCGTGCCGCCCCCGGGTGGCCCGCGAGCACGGCGACCTCGCCGTAGCTCATCGTCTCGCCCCACGGGATGCCGCAGATCGTCTGCAGGGCGGTCAGGGCGAAGCCCTCGGCCAGGCGCCAGTCCAGGCGGACATGCTCTTCGAAGCGGACGGGTTCGCCGTCGAAGTATTCGGCCAGAAGACGCGCGAGGTCGTCGGCGGCGCCGGGGTCGGGCTCGGGAACGGCGTGGAGCTGTCGAGAGACTCCCTCGAGGAGCCACGGCACCTGCGGGTCTTCAGATTCGGAGAGATCGAAGCGCACGATGCCCTCGTCGGAGAACACCGCGAGGGCGTCGCCGAAAGGAGTCGGAGCGAAGTCGTAGCGGAAGGTCATGTCACCATCCTGACCGGAGGCGCCGACGGCCCGGCATACGGATCCCGGGCCGGGTGGAGAACGTGAGCGGACCGGCGCCCGGGTAGGAGGAGTGGCGACAGCCCGTCCAGAGCGGAAATTCGGCGGAAACCCGCCCGGGATACCCTCCCTCGCCGGGTCGCGCGCCTAGGGTGTCAATGTGTGGCGACGTGAAGAGAAGTCTGCGGATGGCACAGCGGCCGACGCTGCTGTGTCGATCAGCGATCTGCACGAGACCGCGACCGGTGTCGAGATCGCGCATGCCGCAGAGGCCGAACGCACCAGGCTGAGGGCGGAGGCCGCGGACTTCGGCGGCCCGTCGCCCCTGGTCAGCTTCCGCGACGGGCCCGAGTCGGGCATCGACATCTCGAAGGCGCATCCGGGCAGCCTGCCGCAGTTCATCACCGGGAAGTCGACTCTGCTGTCGAACCTCTTCCGCGACGAGGTCGGCCTGCGCACGGCGCGACTCGCGGCGGAGCGGATCACCGCGAAGAACACCGAGTTGCGCACCGTGCGGGGGATCGAGGCCGTACACCTCGCCGTCGGCGTCGCGCGCTGGCGCATCGGCGGAGCGAGCTTCGCCGCGCCGGTGCTGCTGCGCCCCCTGGCGATCCGCCGCCACCACTCGGACTTCGAACTCAAGCTCCAGGGCGCCTTCGAGGTGAACCCCGAACTCGTCCGCATCGCCCGTGAGCACTTCGGCCTCTCGATCGACGCCACCGCGCTCGCCGCTCTCGCCTATGACGGCGGCATCTTCAAACCGCAGCCGGTCATCGACAGCCTGCGCGCGATGACGCGCTCGATCGACACGTTCTCGGTCGAGCCGCGTCTCGTGGTCTCGACCTTCGCCGACGTGTCGGGCGCGATGTCCCGCGACGGCGGGAGCCTGGATCACGTCCTCCTGAACGCACTCGGCGGGCACGTGGGAGATCGGGAACGCGTGACCGCACCCCGCGCGACCCCGCACCACATCGGACCGGACGATCGCTCCCCGGCATCGGACAATCTTCTCCTCGATGCCGACGCCGAGCAGGAAGCCGTGCTCGCGCGCATCGCCGCAGGGCACTCCCTCACGGTCGCGACGCTCCCCGGCACCGGGGGGACGCAGACCGTCATCAATGCGCTCGGCGAGTTGGTGCGAGGCGGCAAACGGGTTCTCGTGGTCTCGGCCCGCAGGTCCACCCTCGACGGCGTCCGTCACCGTCTCGCCGGCATCGGACTCGACAGCCTCGCCATCTCTCCCGCAAGCGTGCGGCGCGATCTGGTGAGGGCGATCGGTCGGAACGAGAAGGCAGCGGCGCCGAAGGTCAGCGATGTCGACGACGCCCTCGTGCGTCTGCGCACCGTGCTCCGCGACTATCGGCAGGCGCTCACGGCTCCTGTCGCGGGCTTGGAGGCGTCGGTCCTCGATGCGACCCGCCACCTTACGAGGCTCGCCTCGCTTCCGGTGCCGCCGTCGACCACCGCGCGGTTGGGCGCCGACGCGCTGCGTCGCCTCGCGGCGGATCGCACTGAGGCCGCGCAGGCGCTCGCCCACGCCGCCCGGCTCGGAGAGTTCCGCTTCGGCCCCGATGACTCGCCGTGGTACGGCGTCACCTTCTCCAGCACCGAGGCGGCCCGGGCCGCGCACGAGCTCGCCGGTCGACTGCATGCCACCAGCGTGCCGGCCCTCCTCGAACGAGGCTACGAGCTGATCGCGCAGACACACATGCGTCCGTTCGCGACGATCGACGAGCTGGGGGAGTATCTGCGCCTGCTGCAGGGAATCCGCGACTCGCTCGATCGGTTCAGCCCCACCGTGTTCGAGCGTCCCCTCGGCGAACTCATCCAGGCGCACGGTTCTCGCCGCGATGCCCCAGGACTCTCGGGAGCCAACCGGCGGAGACTGCGTCGTCTCGCGAAGGAGTACGTCCGTCCCGGCGTCCATGTGACCGAGATGCACGAGTCCCTGCTCCGGATCCAGGCGCAGCGCACTCAGTGGCAGCGCTGTGTCGAGGCGGGCGTCGCACCGGAGATCCCGCTCGGACTCGCCGACGTGTACGTGGCCTGGCAGCGCGTCCAGGCCGAGCTCGCCGAACTCGATGTCGCCCTCGGACGCCGCGAGCCTCTCGCGTCTCTCCCGGTCGCGCGACTCGTGCGCACCCTGGCAGGGCTCGCCGCCAAGTCCGACGTGTTCGAGAACCTCGTGGAGCGCGCTCAGCTGCGCGACCGCCTGGCCCTCCTCGGTCTCGAGCCGCTTCTCGCCGAGCTGTCGGTGCGTCACGTCGCGGAGTCGCAGGTCGGAGAAGAGCTCGAGTTCGCCTGGTGGCAGTCGCTCCTCGAGCGGGCGCTCCAGGACAACCGCGCCCTTCTCGGCGCCAACACCGCGGTCGTCGACCGACTCGAGCGCGACTTCCGGCTGGTCGACGAAGCACACGCGGCGATGGCGGGACCGCTCCTCGCCTGGCAGCTCGCGAATCAATGGCGCATCGCCATCGTCGACGAGCCGCAGCAGTCGCAGCATCTCCGTCGTGCGCTGACGCAGCCGGGTGCGACCACGGCGCAGATCGTCAGCGCCGCCCCGACACTCGTCGACGTGCTCGCCCCCGTGTGGATCTCTTCGCCATATCTCGTCCCGGAGATCCCGGAATCCGTGGAGTTCGACACCGTGCTCCTGGTGGATGCCGCGGCGATCAACCTCGCAGAGGCCGCGCCGGCCATCCGTCGCGCGCGTCAGGTCGTGGCGTTCGGCGACCCGGTGACGCAGCGGCCGACGCCGTTCCACATCGCCGTGGACCCGGAGGAGTCGTGGGAGCCCGAGGTGCCGTTCGACGACGTGTCCGTCTTCGAACGGCTGTCCGAGCTCCTGCCCGTCATGACGTTGACCCGCAGTTACCGGGCGGGTGGCGAAGACCTCGCCGAGCTCATCAACGACGCCTTCTACGGAGGCGAGATCGTCTCCCTGCCCTGGGCGGGCTCGTACCTGGGCCGCGGCAGCCTCACCGTCGACTATGTGGAGGGTGGAACCGGTACGCCCGACCCGGTGTCCGGCGCCGTCGAGAGCCCGGACGCGGAGGTCGCGCGCGTGGTCACCCTCGTGGTCGAGCACGCCGTGCACCGCCCCGCCGAGTCGCTCATGGTCGTCACGGCCAGCGCCCGTCATGCGGAGCGGGTGCGTGCCGCCGTCACCTCGGCGTTCGCCGGTCGGTCCGATGTGGCGGACTTCGTCGGCCGCGACACTGCGGAGCCCTTCGCGGTGCTCACCCTCGAGGAGTCGGTGGCCGAGAGTCGCGACCGCGTGATCTTCTCGCTCGGCTTCGGGCTCACCAAGCACGGCCGCGTCCTGAGCGACTTCGGCGATCTCTCGACCCCCGACGGCGAGCGTCTGCTCACGGTCGGCATGACGCGCGCGCGACGTTCGATGGTCCTGGTGTCGTCCATCCGCCCGTCCTCCTTCGACGACGGGCGCCTCGAGCACGGGGCAGCCACCCTCATGTCGATCCTCGGTGGCCTGGCGGCGCGCAGCAGGGACGCCCGACTGGAAGACCTCGCGGATCCTCTCACGCTGGCCTTGGCGCGAGAGCTGCGACGTCTCGGCGCCTCCGTGGATGTCGACTATCGCGGATTGCTGCCGCTGGTCGCCCAGCATGCGGGCAAGGCCGTCGTGATCGAGTCGGACCCGGAGTCTCGCGGCGAGTCGCTGCGGGAGACGCTGCGGCTGCGTCCGCATGTGCTGCGCCGCCTCGGCTGGCACTATGTGCGCGTGCACGCCTTCGACCTCTACAGCGACCCGGCCACCGTGGCCACCCGCATCGCCGCCGTTCTCGGGATATCCGACACCGCTCCGCGCGCGGAGAACGACACCCAGCCGATCGACATCGTCGACTCGCAGAATGACTGACGACTCCGAGTCGCTCCCGCCGCGTCAGCGCGTGGTGCGGGTTCCGGGCTCGCGTCGCGCCCGCCTGACCCCGGTTCCCGGCAGCGATCCGGAGCCGGAGACGAGCAGCGGTGACGAGCCCGGAGTGACGGGTGGACCGCGCCGGCCGAAGGGCCCGAAGGGGCCGAACGACGACCAGCTGCTCCAAGACGTCCCGCCGCATTATTGAGGTGTCGAACACCGCGCCGCACAGCGGAAGACGCACGGACCCTCGAGAGAGGAACCGTGCGTCTTCCGGTGCGGCGGAGTGAAGAGCGTCAGACTCCGCGCTGCGTCTTGAGCAGGTCGCGGATCTCGACGAGCAGCTCGGCTTCGGTTGCGGCGGCCGGCTCTTCTTCCGGCTCTTCGGCCGGCGTGCCCTTGCGGGCTTCGACGTGCGCCTTGAACGTGTTCATCGGCAGGACGAAGACGAAGTACACGACGGCGGCGACGGCGAGGAAGCTGATGATCGCCGTGATCAGGTCGCCGATCGGGAACGTGACGGTCTCGCCGTAGATGTTCGGAACCTGGATGCCGAACTCGCCTGCGGCATCCGCCTTGAGGAACAACGAGATGAGCGGGTTGATGATGCTGTTGACGACGGCCGTGACGATCGCGGTGAACGCCGTGCCGATGACGACGGCGACAGCCAGGTCGATGACATTGCCGCGCAGCAGGAAGTCCTTGAAACCTTTGAGCATGGGAACCCCCAACGGATCTGGGCCTCAGGAAGAGGCCGGAGTCGACGCAGCAGCCGGCTTGGCGCTCGTCGTCGATTCCGCCTTCGATGATGCCGAAGCATCGGAGGAACCACCGGATTTGGCGCGCGAGTCCGTGCGATAGAAGCCGGATCCGTTGAAGGTCACGCCGATCGATCCGTACTGCTTCCGCAGGACGCCGCCGCACTCGGGGCACACGGTCAGCGCGTCCTCGGCGAAGCTCTGCACGGCGTCGAACTGGTGCCCGCACGACGTGCAGGCATAGGCGTAGGTGGGCATGGGCGTCCTTGCGGTTCAGCGTCGCCGAGGCGACAGGGTGAGGGTCTGCGACGGGGTCACGACGCCGTTCACCGGCTGGTCGTGCACCTCTCGCGGAAGTTCGTCGAGTACCTCGGAATCATAGATGACCGCGTACACCGGGGGGCATTTCTCCATCGACCCGATGGTCTTGTCGAAGTAGCCGCGTCCCCAGCCCATGCGCATGCCCGTGCGGTCGACGGCTGCGGCGGGGACGATCATCAGATCCACGTCGTTGACCGCGATCGGGCCGAGCACCTCGCCCGTGGGCTCCGGCAGCCCGAACAGGCCCTCCGACACCTCGTCGTCGTCGGTGGCGACGGCCCAGTCGAGCAGTCCGTCCGCACGGGTGACGGGCAGGAGCACGCGGATGCCCCGGCGCACGGTCCTCGTCACGAAGTCGCGGGTGCCGGGTTCCGTCGTCGTGGAGAGGAAGCACGAGATCGACCGTGCTCCGAGTTCGTCGATCAGCGCGTCGAGGCGTTCGCCGATCGCTGCGGCCGCGGCTTCGCGCTGGGGATCGGAGAGCAGCTGGCGTCGTTCGCGCAGCTCGGCGCGGAGCGCACGCTTGGCGTGTTCGACGTCGTTCGACATGGCTCCGAGTCTAGGGCGACGCTCACCACTAGGCTGGGAGGATGGCTGACCACAAGATCAAAGCCGTCATTCCCGCGGCAGGACTGGGGACGCGATTCCTCCCCGCGACGAAGGCGATGCCGAAAGAGATGCTTCCCGTCGTCGACAAGCCGGCGATCCAGTACGTCGTCGAAGAGGCGGCCGATGCGGGTATCGAGGACATCCTCGTCATCATCGGCCGCAACAAGAACGCCATCTCCAACCACTTCGACTCCGTGCCGGAGCTCGAGGTGAAGCTGATGGAGAAGGGCGACACCGGTCGCCTCGAGCGCGTCATGAAGTCCAGCGACCTCGCCGACATCCACTTCGTGCGACAGGGCGAGCCGAAGGGACTCGGGCATGCGGTGCTGCGTGCGCGCACCCACGTCGGCGACAGCTCCTTCGCCGTCCTCCTCGGCGACGACCTCATCGACGAGCGCGACCCGCTGCTGACCGACATGATCGCCGAGCACGAGCGCACCGGCGCCGCGGTGATCGCGCTCATGGAGGTCGACCCCGACAGTATCCACATGTACGGCGCCGCTGCTGTCGAACCCCTCGAGGGATCGGACGCGGTCAAGGTGACGGGTCTGGTCGAGAAGCCCGCGAAGGAGGACGCGCCCTCCAACCTCGCGATCATCGGCCGCTACGTGCTCCCGGCCTCGGTGTTCGAGATCCTCGAGCGCACCGAGCCGGGCAAGGGCGGAGAGATCCAGCTCACCGATGCGCTGCAGGAGCTCGCGACCGACCCCGATGGCCCCGGCGTCGTCGGTGTCATCTTCGGTGGACGCCGTTACGACACGGGCGACCGCGTCGACTACATCAAGGCGATCGTGCAGCTCGCGTCGGACCGTGACGACCTCGGCCCCGAACTGCGGCCCTGGCTGAAGGAATTCGCGGAACGCCTCTAGGCGACCCTGCGAACGTCGAACGTCGGTGCGGCATGGATCTGGCGGCGGGAATGCGACACGGACCGGTTGAACTGCGCCTCGTCCGCCCCAAGGACGCGCGGCCGCTCCAGCACGAGCTGCTCGCCAACCGGTCCTGGCTCCAGCCGTGGGAGGCGACGGTCCCGTACGGGTCCGTGTCGTTCGACATGAGGCTCAGCATCCGTCGCCTCCTGCAGCAGTACCGGGACGGTTCCGGGTATCCGTTCGTGATGGAGTACGACGGCGAGATTGCCGGACAGCTCAACGTCTGGGGCGTCGCGCGCGGTTCCCTGTGCTCTGCGACCATCGGGTACTGGGTGAGCGAGCGGTTCGCCGGGCGGGGGATCACCCCGACGGCGGTCGCCCTCGCCACGGACGCGTGCTTCACGGAGTACGGGCTGCACCGGATGGAGATCTGCATACGCCCCGAGAACGCCGCGAGTCTGCGCATCGTGCAGAAGCTGGGGTTCCGCTACGAGGGGCTGCGTCGCCGGTACATCCACATCGACGGGGACTGGCGCGACCACTATGCGTTCGCGCTGACCCGAGAGGATGTGCCGCAGGGAGTGCTCTCGCGGTGGCTCAGCGGTCAGGTGCCTCCCGACGCCGCGACTGTCCCTCCGGCCGACCGTATCGCCCTCTGACGCAGCTTTCTCCCACCGATCGGGGTGGACTCGCCGCGACACGCGCCCTTCTGCACGGCCCACTCGGTCCACTGCCCTTAGCGTTGTCGATATGGACGGGCCGGTGCTGAGCGGAGGAGTGATCGTGCTCGTCGCCGTGCTCCTGTGGATGCTCTACCTGCTGCCGTCGTGGCGTGGGCGATTCCAGTACAACGCCGCCGAGCGCAACGCTGTGCGGCTGAATCAGGCCCTCCGCGTCCTCGCGGAGACGAGCGAGACTCCCGATGAGGTGCGCATCGAGCTCAACGCGCGCAGCGCCCTGGCGCAGCAGAAGCTGGCGAAGCGCGTGCAGTCGGAGCGGGAGGCCGCGGAACTCGAGGCCCTGCGTGAAGAGCTCGCGGCGACCAGGGCCGATCCGGTGATCCGTCGTGCTCGCGCCCGTCGACGCGTCCGTATCACGGCCACCACGACGCTCGTGGCCGGGCTCGCGCTCGCGGGCATCGGCGTCTGGCAGCTCCTTGCCGCGTCCTCGTCCGTGTTGCTGTGGATCGGTGGGACGCTCGTCGTGCTGGCGGGGGTCGCTCTGCAGCGCATGGCCGCTGTCGCGCAGCGGGTCGCGCGGGCCACGCACGCCGTGACAGCACCCGCAGCGCCGCGCGTCGCCCCCGAGTTGCACGACCAGGGCCCTGCGACGTGGACTCCGCGTCGGCTTCCGGAGCCTCTGGTGTCGGTGGCCGGTTCCCGGGCCCAGACCGCACAGGCTCAGATCGACGCACAGGAGGAGCGCCGCAAGGCGGCACGTGTCGCTGCTCTCCGCGAGCGCGCAGAGCAGATGGCGCCGCCCGCTCCCGCACAGCTCCCCGCCGCGTCGTCGCCGTACGCGCGGATGGGATTCGTCGACGACGCCGAGATCGAAGCGCACGTCCGCGAGCTCCTCTCCCGTCGCGCCGCGGGCTGATCCTTCGCGACACGAGCAGCCCGCCGATCGTGATAGCGTAGAACTCGTTCACGGGCCTATGGCGCAGTTGGTAGCGCGCCTCGTTCGCATCGAGGAGGTCAGGGGTTCGAATCCCCTTAGGTCCACCGTGTAAGTCTTCCCCCGCATCGACAGCGTCGACCGTCCAGGGGACCGCCGTCCACCGCCGCCCGCATCTCCGCGCGCGGCGGTTTTCGTTGAACGGCGCCGATGCCCTACCGGAAGAGCGGCGCCGAAGGCAACGGCCATGGCGGGGACGCGCATCGCGACTATCGTCGTCGGCATCGGCGAGCACAGCCGCCCCGTCCGCATTCGAAAGGCGCCGCGATGACCCCTCGGTACGAGGTCGACGACTGGAGCGTCAGCATCGACGGAGTCGACGTGCTGCATCTCGCCCAGGAGGAGTCGATCTTCGGCCTCGCGAACGGGCACGTCGGATGGCGGGGGAATCTGGACGAGGGTGACCCGAGAGGCGTCGCAGGCAGCTACCTCAACGGTGTCTTCGAAGAGCACCCGATGCCGTATGCGGAGGACGGCTACGGCTACCCGGAGAACGGGCAGAGCGTCATCAACGTGCCGAACGGACAGGTGATCCGCCTGCTCGTGGACGACGAGCCCTTCGACGTGCGCCGTGGAACGGTCTCGACGCACCGCCGCCGGTTGGACATGCGCGACGGGCAGGTGCACCGCGTCGTCGAATGGACGAGCCCGGCCAGGCGGACGGTGCGCGTCGAGTCCACGAGGATCGTCTCGCTCGATCACCGATCCATCGCCGCGGTCAGGTACACCGTGCGCGCTGTGGACGGCCCGGCCCGCATCACCGTCCTGTCCGAGGTGCTCGCGAACGAACCTCTGCCGTCCGATCATGACGATCCGCGCGTCGCGGATCTCCTCCGGTCTCCGCTGCGAACCGTCGAGTCCGACGTGCTGGGCACTGCGGCGACGCTCGTCCACCGCACGAGGGAGAGCGCCCTGACCGTCGCCGTCTCCATGGACCACGTCGTGACCTCGTCCGCCTCCGTCGAGCCGAGCGTCGCGACGGAGGCGAAGGACGACCTCGCACGGACGCGCATCAGCGTCCACCTCGAGCCGGGGGAGACGCTCGAGGTGGTCAAGGTCGTCGGACATGAATGGACGCCGTCGGCGTCCGCCGCGACACTCCGCGATCGGGCGGAGGCAGCGGTCGGTGCTGCGCTGCGGGAAGGCTGGGACGGCATCGCCGCGGGTCAGCGCGCCAGGCTGGAGTCGTACTGGGAGTGCGCCGATGTGGAGGTCGACGGGATACCGCGGCTGCAGCAGGCTGTCCGGTTCGCCCTCTTCCAGGTGTTCCAGGCGTCGGCACGCGCCGAGCTGCGTTCGATCCCGGGAAAGGGGCTCACCGGGTCAGGGTACGAGGGGCACACGTTCTGGGACTTCGAGGCGTTCGTGCTGCCCGTGCTGACATCGACCTCGCCGGACGCCGCGGAACAGGCGCTGCGCTGGCGACACGCGACGCTCCCGCACGCACGAGAGCGTGCCAGAACCCTGCGTCTGGACGGCGCCGCCTTCGCGTGGCGCACGATCGACGGACGGGAGAGTTCGGGGTATTGGCCGGCGAGCACCGCGGCGTTCCACATCAATGCGGCGGTCGCCGGCGCGGTCCAGCACTACGTGAGGGCGACCGGCGACATCGCCTTCGAACGCGAATGCGGCGTCGAGATGCTGGTCGAGACCGCACGGCTGTGGTGCTCCCTCGGGCGCTGGGGCGACGACGGGGCTTTCCACATCGACGGAGTGACCGGCCCCGACGAGTACTCGGCGATCGTCGACGACAACGTCTACACGAACGTGATGGCCCGACGGAACCTCCGCGCCGCGGCCGTCGCCGTACGCGAGCACCCCGATGTGGCGACGGCGCTCGGCGTCGCCGCGACCGACGCCGACACCTGGGATACGACAGCGCGGTCGATGTCCATCCCCTTCGACCAGGAGAGAGGCGTGCATCCGCAGTCTGCGGGATACACGGATCGGGAACGCTGGGACTTCCGGAGCACCGGCGCCGAGCAGTACCCGCTGCACAGCCACTTCCCGTACTTCGACCTGTACCGCAAACAGGTGCTCAAGCAGGCGGATCTCGTGCTGGCGCTGTACTTCGCCCACGAAGCCTTCTCTCCCGAGGAGAAGGAGCGCGCGTTCTCGTACTACGAGGAGCTCACGGTGCGGGATTCCTCGCTGTCGGCGGCGGTGCAGTCCGTGCTCGCCGCCGAGGTCGGACACCTCGACCTCGCGCTAGACTACCTGGCAGAGGTCGCGACACTGGATCTCGACGACCTGCACGGGAACACCGATCAGGGGCTCCACATCGCGGCGCTCGCCGGCGTCTGGACGGCCATCACCGCGGGGCTCGGGGGAATGCGCGACACCGAGGGAGGGCTGAGCTTCCGCCCGAGCCTCCCTGAACAGATACAGCGTCTGTCCTTCGGTGTGCGGATCCACGGCCACCCGCTGTACGTGAGCATCACCCCGCACGCCGCGACCTACCTCCTGGGTGGTGGACCGTCACTGCGCATCCGCCACTTCGACGACGAGATCTCGTTGAGCTGCGGCGTACCTGTCGAGGTGCCGATACCGCCGACTCGACCCGCGGCCGCGAGACCGGAGCCACCGTATGGACGTGCACCGCGGCCCGCGGTGGTCGCCTTCGGCTGCGAGGACGCACGGCCGATCCCGGCCGCACCATCGGAGAGCACAGAGAGGATCTGAGATGTCGAACGAACGACCGCACACGCGCGCGATGGCCGTGCCCTTCTGGACCTGGATGTCCATCATCGTCGTCGGGCTCGCGGTGATGATCGTCCTGCCGCTGCTGGGAAGGTGAGCACGATGCGCAGGTCGATGAGGGACAGCGGTCTCAGCCTGGCGTTCCTCGCCATCTTCGTCATCACCCTGATCGGCCAGTCGATCGCAGGCCTGGCATACACCAACGAGGAGCTCGCCCAGCACGGTCGACCACCGCTGGGCTACGCCGAGTTCATCACGTCCTCCGACTTCCTCGTGGATGTCGCCGAGAACTGGCAGTCGGAGTTCCTGCAGTTCTTCCTGTTCATCCTCGCGACGATCTGGTTCATCCAGCGAGGCTCGCCGGAGTCCAAGAAGCCCGGCGACGAAGGGGTGGGCTCGGACGCGGATCAGCTGGTCGGCGAACACGCGCAGACGGACTCTCCCCGATGGGCGAAGGTCGCGGGGTTCCGCCGGTGGATCTACTCGAACTCGCTGCTGCTCACGATGGGGACGATCTTCCTGCTGTCCTGGCTCGCGCAGTCGCTCGCCGGGCACATCGTCGCGAACGAGGAGAACGCCATGCACGCCCTTCCGCCGGAGTCCTGGGGGGAGTACGTCCTGTCCCCGGAGTTCTGGAACCGGACACTGCAGAACTGGCAATCCGAGTTCCTCGCGGTAGGGGCGATGGTCGCCTTCTCGATCTACCTGCGTCAACGCGGATCGAGCGAATCGAAGCCGGTCGGAACGCCACATCACGTCAGCAGCGTCGAGTCGGAGTAGGCCTCGAACCGCCGCGGCCCTGAGGCGACTGTCCGCGACACGCCCGGCGGATCGCGCGGATTTGCCCGAACCCTGGAACCCACGTAAGTTATTACCTGTTCGCCCCAAACGGTTGAGCGGAGGTCCTCGGACCGGCTCCCGTCAAGCATCGAACACCTCCCGAATCCAGAACCGCTCCTCGGAGCGAAGAGGACGAAGGAACTGGCTCGTTTCCACGAGCAGGTCGCCGGAAGGCGATTTGACAAAGGAAATGAGATCAGTAAGATAGAGAAGTTGCCCTGCGGGCCTGGTTGTGATGGCTGGGTCGTGGGAGCATCCGATCCTTGAGAACTCAACAGCGTGCACTTGTCAAATGCCAAATTATCCTCGTCTAGCTTCGGCTAGTTGAGAATTCCTTTGGATCAAAGACCAATCCCTTTCGGGGGGTTGGCATTGGATGAAGTCAGCAATGAATTTGTCTCTTTGGTCAGCATCAAACTC